>CAVQLA010000014.1:0-204872 GCA_963713285.1 uncultured Chloroflexia bacterium
CTCGGCGACGCGACCTGGGAGGCGCCGATGCTGGCCCAGGTCGCCGCCATCGCGCTCGACGACGCCACCATGGCATCGGTCGTCGCGGCCCTCGGGTCGAGCCAACAGCCGGTCGCGATCGACCGCGCACGGATCGAGCGGCAGATCCGCGAGCTCGCGCTGGAGCACGCCGGCGGCCGGCTCGGTGACGACACCTACCTGGCCCGCCTCAAGGCACTCCGCGAGCAGCGGGACGCCATGGTGGAGCGCACAGCCCAGGCCTACCCGGCCATCGCGCAGTCGAGTGGCTGCGCGCCCTTGGCGAGTCCTTCCAAGCCGCCGACGTACCGAAGGAGAAGGCAGACCTGATGCACGCCATCTACGAGCGGATCACGGTCGCCGGCCCCGTGATCGTGGGTATCCGGCTGACCCAGGCGGCCTACGCGCACGGATTGGCGCTGGCGCTGCCCGAAAAGGTTGAAATGGCGCGCCCGACAGGATTCGAACCTGCGACCTTCGGCTCCGGAGGCCGACGCTCTATCCACTGAGCTACAGGCGCAGCGCAGCCGGCATCATACCGCGACGGGCGACGAACCCGACGTGGGTAGCCGTCCCGCGAGGTCGCCACGACGGGCGGCGTGCCGGAAAACGTCGAAGCGGCCCCCGAAGGAGCCGCTTCGATGCTGTCCCGGTGAAGCGGGCCCGTTGCCGGACCACTTCTGCCACGTTGCAAGGGCATCTATCACGCCGGCTGCACCGGCTACCCTGACCCGACCTACCCATGACCTTGTAACTAGGGCAGCGGTCGCTTGCGCGACTGGTGCGGAGTGTATACGACCACGGCTGCCGACTCAAGGGTTTCCGCGCAATTCGTGGTTAATAATCCGCAACCTTTCGTCCGCGGAGCACGAATTGAGCGCCTGCGGAGCACGAACCGTCGGGTCAGCCCTCGTCGACGGTGACCTTCGTCATCGCCACGGGAGCGTGCGGATAGTCGCCGCTGTCGCGCGGCGCGGTCGCGATGGCGTCGACGACCTCCATGCCCGACAGGACCTTGCCGAAGACCGTGTAGTTCTTCGGGAGCTTGCCGCGCAGGTCCGCGTGGCAGATGAAGAACTGCGAGCCGTTGGTGTTCGGGCCGGCGTTCGCCATCGCGAGGGCGCCCCGCTCGTAGTCGCCCTTGAACGGCTCGTCGGCGAACTTGTAGCCCGGGCCGCCCTGGCCCACCCGGCCGCGGCTGCGGACCTCGCCGCGCTCGTCGACGCGGCCGAACTCCCCGTCGCCGCCCTGGACGACGAAGTCCGGGATCACGCGGTGGAAGATGACGCCGTCGTAGAACCCCTCCTTCGCCAGCTTGACGAAGTTGGACGACGCCTTCGGGGCGTCGGCATCGGCGAGCTCGACGACGATGTCGCCGGCGGTGGTCGCGATGGTGGCCTTGGTCATGGGAGCCTCCTGCGGATGGGCCGGGCCTTGTGCGCCCTGCGTGTGCTCAGCGACGGCCGACGGTCGCCTTGGTGATGGCCACGGGGTCCAGGGCCTGGCTCTCCTGGCCACCGGTGCTCGGCCCGGTGGAGATCGTGTCGGCGACCTCCATCCCCGAGAGGACCGTGCCGAAGATCGAGTAGTTGGGGTCCAGGGCGACGTCCGCCACACAGATGAAGAACTGGCTGCCGTTCGTGCCCCCGCCCGCGTTGGCCATGGCGACCGTGCCGCGCTGGTAGGGAGTCGTGACCGGATCGTTCGCGAACTCATAGCCGGGACCGCCCAGGCCGACCTGGGTCGCGTCGACATTGGGCTGGCGGCCGAACTGGACGTCGCCAGCCTGGACCATGAACCCGGGGATCACGCGGTGGAAGATGACGTTGTCGTAGGCGCCGCACTCGACGAGCGCCAGGAAGTTGGCTGCGGCGAGCGGACCGAGCGAGCCCTTGACCTCGATGGTGATGTCGCCCTTCTCCGTAGCCAGGGTCACCGTGGCCGTTGCGTCGGCCGCGAGTGGTGTGGGCGCGCCCGCGGGGCAGCCGTCCGGCATCCAGTCGGCGGCCTGGCCGGTGCCCCCGTCGGTCGGCGCCGTGGAGGGCGCGTCGGTGGGTGCCTGGGTCGGGACCCCGCTGGGCAGGATCGGGGCGGCGGACGAGCCGCCGGAGCAGGCCGCCGTAGCGATGGCGACGACGGCGGCGAGGGCGGCAAGACGACGGAAGGGTGCCTGGGTCATGCGGCGGCCTCCATGGCGGCGGGGTACTCGATGCGGCCGGTGAGGAGCGCCTCCCCGAGGACGATGCCGGCGGCGCCGGCATCGCGGAGGCGCCGGATCCCGGCGAGGTCGACGACGCCGCCCGCGACGAGCACCTCGAGATCGAGGTCCTGCACGAGGCGGCCGATCAGGGCGGCGTCCGGCTCGGCGCCGCCGTGGGACAGGACGAGGCGGCGCACGCCGAGCCCCACGAGCTCCGACGCGACCTCGTCGACCGTGGGGCGGTGTCCGCCGCGCCAGGGGAACGCGGCCAGGCGGTCCGGGCGCGGGTCGAGGCCCACGGCAAGCCAGTCGCCGGCGACGGCGAGGCACGCCCGCAGGGTCTCCGGGTCGTCGGCCATCGCCATCGGGACGACCGCCCGGGTCGCGCCGGCGGCGAACGCCAGCCGGATCTGCTCCGGGCCATCCAGGCCGCCGGCAAGCTGGAGCGGGACGGCGACGCGGGCGGCGATCCGGCCGATCGCGTCGAGGTTCGCCGGCCGGCCCTGCTGGGCGCCGTCGAGATCGACGAGGTGGACCACGTGCGCCCCCTGCTCGACGAAGCGCGCCGCGATCATCTCGGGCCGATCGGTCGGGCTGCCGACGCCGGTCGCGGCGCCGGGCCAGAAGACGATCCGCGAGCGGCCGGCGGACAGGTCGAGGGAGGGGATGACGAGCACGCGATCTCGGACGGTCAGCCGTGCGGGACGCCGGCGCGGCCGGTTGACCACGCGCCCGTCGCGGCAACGGCCTCGGCTCCCTCCCGCGAGCGGGTGCCCGCCGTGTCGGCAAGCGCCGCGCGGACGGCCGCGACCGTCGCGTCGACGTCGGCGGCGTCGATCCCGTAGTGCGTCACGGCCCGCACGGTGTCGTGCGGGTACGAGGCCATCAGGACGCCGCGCGCCTCCAGCGCGGCCAGGAACGCGTTGCGGTCGCGGGCGACGCGGAAGATCACGAAGTCGGTCACGGCGCGCTCGGGGTCGAGGCGGCCCGGCGTCGGCTGGGCGATGCCGCCGGGCAATTCGATGCCGTCGAGCTCGGAGAGGCGCCCCGCCAGGTCGCGCGCATTGGCGTGGTCGTCCGCGAGACGGGCGATCGTGCCGTCAGGCCCGTCCGAGAGTGCCAGCAGCCCGGGTGCGGCAAGGACACCGGCTTGCCGCATCCCGCCACCGAGGAGCTTCCGGGCGCGGCGCGCGCGGCGAATGAAGTCGCTACTGCCGACGACCACCGAGCCGACCGGGCAGGCCAGGCCCTTGCTGAGACAGAAGGTGACGGAGTCCGCCGGGGCTGCCAGCTCGGCGGGGGTCACGCCGAGGGCAACGACGGCGTTGAAGAAGCGTGCCCCATCGAGGTGGAGGGGCACGCCGCGCCGCCGCGCGACGTCGGCGACGGCCACCTCGTAGGCGATCGGCAGGGGGCGGCCCATGGAGTGGGCGTGCGTGTTCTCGAGGGCGACGAGACCGGTCAGCGGCTCGTGCGGGTCGTCGGGATCGCGGAAGGCGGCGTCGATCGTCGCGGGGTCGATGGTCCCATCGGCTTCCTCCGCGAGCGTGCGCACGGACGCGCCGACGACCACCGCGTGACCCGCGGCCTCGTCCATCACGAGGTGGCTCGTGGCCGCGGCGATCACCTCCGAGCCGCGGGCCAGGTGGGCCATCTGCGTGACGAGGTTGCCCATCGTCCCGGACGCCACGAACAGGCCGGCTTCCTTGCCGAGCAGCTCCGCGGCGCGCTCCTCCAGGGCGTTGACGGTCGGATCGTCGCCGAAGACGTCGTCGCCGAGCTCGGCCGCGGCCATGGCGCGGCGCATCGCCGGCGTCGGGTGCGTGACGGTGTCGGAGCGGAGGTCGATCCGGGGCATGCGGGGCAGGATAGCGCGGCGCGCCCGAGAAGGCCGCCGGCCGGGTGCCGCGGCCGGGTGCCGCAGGCCGCCTGCCCCTCGCGTCGCGCTGCGCCCCTGCCCTGTTCGTGCTAAATTCCGCCGGCCGCGGACCCGTGGTGTAGCGGCCCAACATGCCAGCCTGTCACGCTGGAGATCGCCGGTTCGAATCCGGTCGGGTCCGCCATCGAGCCTGCACCACCGACGCCCCGTCTCCGCCGACGGGGCGTCTGGATTCCGAGACCGCGCGCTGGGGGCGCCGAGGACGCTGAGCTGCACGCCGCGCCGCCGCCGCACGCCGCCGCCGCCGCCCGCCGCGATCCTGCACGCCGCGCCGCCGCCGCACGCCGCGGGCGATGAGACACCACGCCGCGGGCGACGAGACACGCAGCGCGAGGGCCCAGCAGGGCGGCGGCCGCGCGACCTGCGGTCCGCGGCGTGGCCAGTCAGGGTCGGCCGGTCTGAGTAGATAGTCTGGTCAGGATCCGGGGATGCGATCGTGCAGCTCACGCCTCACCCGTGGTTCGGCGTGACTTCCGTGCTCAGGGAACCCGCCAGCGAACAGATAATCTGCTCAGACTGGGGTCCCCGACGCGGGCGGGCCTCCCCGACGCGGGCGCCCCACCCCGACGCGGGCGGCCCTGCCCGACGCGAGCGGGCCTTCCGGGCCTTCCCCCGGACGCCGGCGGCCCCTCCCCAGGGCAGGCGGTCTTGCCCCCCGCTGGCAGGCAGGCCTTCCCCCCGCGCGGGCAGCGGGAGCTCACGCCCCGCGCCGGTGCCCCGCGCCGACCCAGGTCAGCCGAGGCCGGCGAAGAGGTCCGTCTCCGGGCGGATCTCGCCCAGCGGCACGCGTGAGGCGCGCAGGATGAACGTCTCCTCGCCCCACAGCTCGGCGAGCGCCTCCTTGCCGAGGGCCATGAGCGGGCTCTCCGTGAGGGAGATCTGGGTGCGGTGGGCGAGGAGTGCCGCCCAGCGCTGATCGGCATGCGCCCGGACGTCGACGCGGGTCGTGATCTGCGCGTCGTCGACCGTGGATCGGCGCATGAACTCGTCCCAGCGCGCCAGCTCCTCGGGGCTCGCCTCGGTAGGTCGCGACCACCAGGAGGTCATCCCGGCCGCCTCGGCGCGGTCGGCCATCGCCTCGCGGCGCGACCGCGAGATCGCCTGCTCATAGAGCTTCGCTGGCGCCCACGGCTCGAGGCCGCCGTCCGCGGCCGCGGGGCCGGAGCCCCCGTGCTCGGGCGCAACCTGCTCCGCGTACCACTCCGGGTCGCCGGCCCGGTAGAACGCGCCGATCGCCACCTGGTGGGCCCGGATGTGGTCGGGGTGGCCGTAGCCTCCGAAGTCGTTGTAGTGGGTCATCACGTCCGGCCGGTGGACCCGGACAAGCCAGGCGAGGCGCCGGATCGCCTCGTCGAGGTCCGCCTGCCAGAAGCTCCGCGGATCCAGGTTGCCGGGTGTCCCCATCATCCCGGAGTCGCGGTAGCCGAGGTTCTCCCAGGTGTCGACGCCGAGCGCGGCCATCGCGGCCTCGAGTTCGCCGGCGCGGATCTCGGCCAGGCGGCGCTGGTTGTCCGGCGTGGCGAGCTCGGGGACGACGATCTCGCCGAGCTCGCCGCGCGTGCACGTCACGAGGACGACGCGGTGACCGGCCGCGACCGCCTTCGCCATCACGCCGCCGGTCCCGATCGTCTCGTCGTCGGGGTGCGCGTGGATCGTCATGAGGGTGCGGCGGACGCGAGGAAGCGTGGACGCAGTCATGGCAGGGATCGTACCCCGACCGGCGCAGGCCTTGGCCCGATCCGGGCGGCTGGGGCATCATGGGCGCTCCGCCGAAGATCTCGTCCCCTTCGGCAGCCATCCCAGGGAGGGAGCGCCATGCTCGCCGCGCAGGCACCGTCAGGAACTCGCCACCGCCGGGCTCTCACCTCCGCCGTGGCGCTCGTCGCGGTCGCGGCCCTGCTGGGAGGCCTTGCCCCCGCACCCTCGCGGGCGGCGATCACGCTGGGCCTGGTCACCGTCGCGAGCGGGCTCGACAAGCCCGTTGCGCTGGCGAACGCCGGGGATGGCAGCGGGCGCCTCTTCGTCGTGGAGCAGGAGGGGCGGATCCGGGTCATCACCCGCTCGGGCACGCTCCTGAGCGCCCCCTTCCTGGACATCCGCGGGCGCGTCTCCTGCTGCGGCGAGCAGGGACTCCTGGGGCTCGCGTTCCACCCCTCGTACACGTCGAACGGGCGCTTCTACGTCGCGTACACGGACGCCGACGGGGCGCTGGTCGTCGGCGAGCACCGGCGCACGAGCACGAACGCGAACCGCGCCTCGACCACGGAGCGCCGGATCATCCGGATCCCGCACCCGGGATTCGGCAACCACAACGGCGGCCAGATCGCGTTCGGGCCGGACGGGCACCTCTACATCGGCACGGGCGACGGCGGCGGCGGCGGCGACCCGAACGAGAACGGGCAGAGCCGTCGGACGCTCCTCGGCAAGATCCTGCGGATCGCCCCCAACGTGAAGAGCGCCACGCCCGCGTACCGGATCCCGTCGACCAACCCCTGGGCGAAGAGCACGACGATCCGCCGCGAGATCTGGGCGTACGGCCTGCGCAACCCGTGGCGCTTCAGCTTCGACCGGTCCACGGGCTCGCTCTGGATCGCCGACGTCGGCCAGGCCGAGTACGAGGAGGTCAACCGGGCGTCGCGGTCGGCAGGGGGCGGCCGGGGAGCGAACTTCGGCTGGGACCAGTACGAGGCCTACACGTGCTACGAGGGCCCCTGCACGTCGACCGGGAAGACCTTCCCGCTCGCCGCCTACCGCCACGGCACGAACGGGTGCTCGGTGACCGGCGGCTACGTCTACCGCGGCACCCGCTCTCCCGCCCTGGCCGGCCGCTACCTGTTCGGCGACTACTGCAGTGGCCGGATCTGGTCCGTCACCGCCGCCGGCTCGTCTCGCCAGAAGCCCACCCTCCTGCGCGACACCACGATGAACATCAGCGCGTTCGGCGAGGGCGAGAACCGGGAGCTCTACGTCCTCGACTACGGGTCCGGGCGGGTTCGGCGAATCACCGCCGGCTGACGACCCTCCCCGCGGTCCGGGGCACGCGCGCACGGAGTCAACCACCGTCACGGTTCCGTCACGGGGCCGGGGATAACTCGCCCGCCTCGCGACGGTCCGGATCCCGGTCGTGACGAACCCCTTCGCCCAGGCGTAGGTGTACGGCCTGCTCCTCGGGCCGCTCGCCGTCCCCTGCGCCGGCGCCTTCCTCGTGGCCATCTTCGCGACCTCGCTCGGGGCCGCCGACGCGTCCCAGCGCCTCGTGTCCTTCATCGCCTACGGCCTCGGCTTCGGGCTGCCGCTCGTCCTCCTCTCGCTCCTGGCCGGGGCCCGGGCCCAGGAGGTGGCGCGCTTCGTTGCCCGGCACCACCGGGCGATCGAGATCGTGGCCGGCGTCGTCCTGCTCCTGGCGGCCGGGTTCGAGCTCGTCAACCAGTGGGACAACCTGCGGCTGACGTTCGGGTTCTGAGCGTCCGGCGGGGCGGCCGCTCGCTACGATGCATCGCATGTCGCGCGCCACCGTCCCAGGCACCCCACCCGGCCCGCTCGCCGGGATCCTTGTCGCCGACTGCAGCACGGTCCTCGCCGGCCCGTACGCGACGATGCTCCTGGCGGACCTCGGCGCCGACGTGGTCAAGGTCGAGCCGCCCGACGGCGACGCGACCCGTGGCTGGGGTCCGCCCTGGGTGGGCGAGGGCGAGGCGCGGACGGCCGCGTACTTCCTCGCCGTCAACCGCAACAAGCGCTCGATCCGCCTCGACCTCAAGCAGGAGGCCGGCCGCGACGTGCTCTGGCGCCTCCTGGCACGGGCCGACGTCCTCGTCGAGAACCAGCGCAGCGGCGGCTTCGCCCGCCTCGGCTTCGACGACGCGACGCTCGAGGCGCTCAACCCACGGCTGGTCCACCTCGCGATCTCGGGCTATGGCGCGAGCGGACCGGAGTCGGCGACCCCGGGCTACGACTTCATCGTCCAGGCCGTCTCCGGCCTCATGTCGATCACGGGGTTCCCGGACGATGGCGGCGGGCCGACGAAGGTGGGTGTGGCGGTCAGCGACCTGACCACCGGAATGCTCGGGGCGGTCGCCGTCCTGGCGGCGATCGCCGGGCGCAATCGGCCCGGCTCGCCGACCGCCGGCCGGGGGCAGCGGATCGACATCTCCCTCCTCGAGTCGACGCTGGCCTGGCTGGCGAACCAGGCCCAGAACTACTTCGTGACGGGCGAGTCGCCCGGCCGGCTCGGCAACGCCCACCCGAACATCGTCCCGTACGAGACGTTCGCGACCGCGGCCGGGGAGATTGCGGTCGCGGTCGGGAGCGAGCGCCAGTGGCGTCGGTTCGCCACGGTGATCGGTGCGCCGGAGTTGACCGATGATCTCCGCTTCGCCACGAACGGCGACCGGGTGGCCAACCGGGTCGAGCTCCGGCGCATCGTCGCGGCCCGCCTGGCGACGCAGCCGTCGGCGCGCTGGCTCGCCCGCCTGGCCGCCGCCGACGTGCCGGCCGGCCCAATCAACGACCTCGCCGAGGCCTTCACGTCCCCGCAGGTCGAGGCGCGCGGCCTCGTCGTCGACGTCGAGCACCCGGTGTTGGGAACCATCCGCCAGGTCGGCCCGCCGTTCGCCCTCGCGGCGACGCCGGCAGCGGTCCGCACGCCCCCGCCCCTCCTCGGGGAGCAGGCGGACGAGATCCTCGCCGAGCTCGGCCACGATGCCGCCGCGATCCGCGCCCTGCGCGAGGCCGGCGTCGTCTAGACCCCCGGCTCGGCGACTCCCGCGGCGCCGAGGCCGGTAAGGAGCGTCGGGAGCGGCGCCGGGGCCGGCGGGGAGCCGCCCTGCCGCCCTGTTGACGGTGACTCCACGAAGGCGCCCGTGGCGACGGCCGGCCCGGTCGTCGCACGTGCTTCTGCGGACGGCCAGTCCCCGGTTCTGCACACATGGGAGGTCTCGCGGACCACCGCTCCACGCCACCGCCGGTCCGCGTCGCCGATGGGCGGATTCGCGGAGGCTGGCGCCGCGCGCTGCCCCGGCAGCGCCGCCGAGCGGCGGCGCCCGTCTCGCGTTCGCCGGCGGGGGGACCGGCGGTGGGGAGAGGCGGACTAGTTCTTCGGGTCGCCGTCGCCGGCCTGGAAGAGCCCGAGGGCGCCCCGTCCGACGAAGTTGAAGGCGTGCGTGACGATCGGGTAGAGGCCGTCCTCGGCCATCGTGAACTCGACGATCGCTCCTTGGGCCGGCGCGAGGTCGACGGCCTGCGAGCCGTAGCCGCCGGGGTTGCCGACCTTCAGCTCGACACCCTCCTTGACCACCCGGTCGAAGATCGTGCCCACGATGTGGAACGAGCTGTCGATGCTCGGGCCGGCATCCAGGATGAAGACCCGCACGCGCTTCCCCGTCGCGATCTGGATCGGGCTGTCCTTGTACTGGTTGGCGACGCCGTTGAACATCACGAAGTCGGGGGCGGGCGCGGCCGCCGCGGCCTTGGTCAGGGAAGCCGGCTCGCCCTGCGGGCCGAGGTACCACTCGCTCTGGACGAGCGCGAACTCCTGGTCGACCTTCTCGAGGCCGCCCTTCGGCTCCACGATCATCATCCCGTACATCCCGTTGGCGATGTGGTGCAGCGCCGGGGCCGTGCCGCAGTGGTACATCCAGACGCCGGCGAACTCGGCCGTGAACTCGTAGAGCTTCTCCTCGCCCGGGTTGATGGAGGTCATCTCGTCGTTCCAGGCCACCAGCGAGCTGTGGAAGTCGACGCTGTGGGGGAGCTTGCTGGTTGCCGGGTTCTTGAGGTGGATCCGGACCAGGTCACCCTGCGTGACGCGGATGACCGGGCCCGGGATCGACCCGCCGAAGGTCCACACGGCCTGGCTGAAGCCGTCCGCGACGGTCATGAGCTTCTCCTCGACGACGAGGTCGATGTCGTGCGTGTCGCCCGGCAGGAGCTCCGGCGCCGTCGCGTCGCGCGGCACGTACTTCGGGGCGTTGGGATCCGGCTGCACGTCGGTCGCGGGGGCCGGCCCGCCGTGGCTGTCGCCGCCCGCGGCGGCTCCCTTGACGGAGATCGTGCCCTTCATGCCGGCGTCCGCATGGCCGGGGATCGAGCAGATGAACGAGAGTCCCTCGGCCGGGACGGCGACCACGGCCGATGCCGTCTGGCCGGCCTGGGCCACGATCTTCGTCCCGTCCGGGAACGTGATGTCGTGGACGATGGTGCCCGTGTTGACGAGCTTGACCTCGTAGTCGCCGACCGCGTCGACGAGCAGCTCGGACGGCGTGAAGCCGATGTCGACGCCCGTCACCTCGAGCGTGCCGAGCACCTCGCTGGCCGGGGCCTGGCTGGCGGCCGGGGGTGCGGCCGTTGCCGCCGCGCCGCCGCCGCCGCCGCCACCCGCGACCGCGGTTCCGCCGCCGCCGGGGACGGGTGCGTACGTCCACGAGGGTGCCGCCGCGCCACCGCAGCCCGCGAGGCTGACGGCCAGCACGATGGCGAGCCCGGCCCATACCTGGGTTCGCTTCATCGTTCGGTCCTTTCCGGGCGCAACCGCCCGTCGCCGTGTCGCGGGTAATTTATCACCAAGTTAGTTGGTATTGTCAAGCGCACGGCGGCAGGAGTTGCTGGGGCCATCCGGCCCGCCCGCTCGTCCCCCGGGGCCGGCCGGGAGCGGTGTCAGTCGGCCGGGTGGCCGGGGCCGGCGCCCTCGTCCCGGAGGTGGCCGCCGCGCCGCGTCGGCAGGTCGGCGAGGCGGACCGCTCCGAGCGTGTTCAGCATCGCGTCCTGGGCCGCGAAGAAGACGTCGTGGACGTCGCAATGGCCGTCGAGGCCGCACGGGCCGCCGCGCAGGACGCAGGTCCGGCGCCGGCTGTCGCCCTCGACCGCCTCGACGACGTCGAGGAGCGAGATGGTGTCGGCCGGCCGGGCCAGCCGGTAGCCGCCGGCGCGACCGGTCGTGGCCTCCACGAGGCCGGCGGCCGCGAGGTCGGCCATCACCTGCGGGAGGAACCGGACGGGGATCGCCATCTCCTCGGCGATCCGGCGCACCGAGAGCAGCCTCCCGTCCGGCGTGCGGGCAAGCGCCAGGATCGCCCGCACGGCGTAGTCGCCCCGCTTCGTCAGCTCCATTCGCACGACCCGAGTATGCGACCGGGAGGCCGGGCGGCGCGGCGCGCCGGGGCGGCCATCCCATGCAGGGTTGCACGGGATGGGCCGGGGCGGCGGGGGCCGCTGCTAGACTCCCCGCCACGACGAGCGCCCCACGCGCCCCCGCGACGGGGGCTCGCGGCCGGGGCACGAGGGAGGAACTGATGGCGGACGACCGCGAGCGCTGGGCGCTGATCCTGGGCGCATCGAGCGGGATGGGTGAGGCGGCCGGGCTGGCGCTGGCACGGGCGGGCTACCGGATCGTCGGGGTCCACCTCGACTTCCGGGCCGGCCTCCACCACGTCACGGAGCTCAAGCACGCCATCAAGGCCTCCGGGTCCGAGGCCCTCTTCATCAACATGAACGCCGCCGACGACCACAAGCGGGCCGACGCGATCGCCCGGGTGCTCGAGCGGTTCGAGGCCTCTCGGGCGGCCGGAAGGCGCCCCCACCTGCGGGTCGTGATGCATTCGCTGGCCTTCGGCTCGCTCCTGCCGTTCCTCGCCGAGGACCCCAAGGGCGCGATCAGCCGGAAGCAGATGGACATGACGCTCGACGTCATGGCCAACTCGCTCGTCTACTGGGTTCGCGACCTGTGGCTGGCGGGGATGCTCGAGCGGGGGTCGAAGGTCTACGCGATGACCTCCGAGGGCTCGGCCCGGACGATCCCGTCGTACGGCGCCGTCTCCGCGGCGAAGGCAGCCCTCGAGTCGCATTGCCGCCAGCTCGCGATGGAGCTCGCGCGGCTCGACTCCGGCGTGGCCGTCAACGCGATCCGGGCCGGCGTCACCGAGACCCCGGCGCTCCGCAAGATCCCCGAGGCGGCGCGCGTCATCGAGCACACGCTCGTCCGCAACCCGCACGGCCGGCTCACGACCGTCGAGGACGTCGCCGACGCGATCGTCACGCTGGCATCCACGGACTCGGACTGGATCAGCGGCAATGTCATCAACGTCGACGGCGGGGAGTTCCACACCGGGTAGCCCGGGTCAGGCGCCGGCGGCGCTCCAGGCGGTGCGGACGCGGGCGGCCGGCGTCATCTCCAGGGCGCCGTCATCGCGGATCCACCACGCGGCCAGGCCCAGCCCGCGGGCGCGCGGCCCGATCCCACGCCGGCCCTCCAGGAAGAGCGTCTTCGACCAGACCTCGGCCCAGGCCGGGTCGGGCCCGGCGACGGTCACGGAGACCAGGCCCTCTCCGCCCGGCTCGCCGGTGCGCGGGTCGAGGAGGTGGTGGACGGACCGTCCATCGGCGGTCGTCCAGGCGTGGACGCCGATCGACGAGGTGCACGCCGCGCCGGCCGCCAGCTCCACGACGGCGATCTCGGCGTCGACCAGGGGGCTCTCGATCCCGATCAGCCAGGGACCCGGCTGGGGCGCCGCCCCGCGGGCGACGAGGTCGCCGCCGGCCTCCAGGAGCGCGCCTGCGGCGCCGCTCGCGAGCCCGGGAACGGCTGCCCCCACGATGGCGAACGCCCAGCGGAGTGCCAGCCCCTTCCCGATCCCGCCGAGGTCGACCGGCGCGGCGACTGCGACGGAACGGGCGGCCGGGTCGCGGTGGAGCCAGCGGCCGTCGGGGAAGGCGGCCGCCTGGACCGCGGCCCCGGGAGCGTGCACGCGGGCATCGCCGGCCTCCCCGTGCGCGGCGCCGGCCGACGCCGGCGACTCGGCGCCCCGGTAGCCGAGCCGCTCGAGGTCGCCGAGGACGCGCGGGTCGAACGCGCCGTCCGTCCGGCGCCACGCCCGCTCCGCCGCCGCCAGGGCGTTGTACAGGCGAGGGTGCACCGGCGCGCACGCGGGATCGCCCGCCCGGCCGTTGAGGGTCACCAGGTCGGCCGAGGGCCGGAAGCGGGAAAGGACCTGCTCGAGGTCCTCGATCGCGTGCGAGACCCGCTCCCAGGCAGCAGCCGCGTGCGGCTCGGCGACCCCGACCAGCGAGAGCCGGAGCGGCGAGCCCATCGCCCGTCGCTCGAAGCGGAGGACCGGCGGGGTCAGCAGGGCTTGCCCGATCCCGTGGTGCACGCGTTGCTGGCCGGCCGGGAGACGTACACGGTCCTCGACGACACCGATGGGAGGCTGGCGAAGGTCGGCACGCGGAGCGCCGAGGCCGAACCCTCGACGGCGGCGACCTGCTCGCCCAGGCCGACGAGGACCTTCTCGTGGGCGCCGATCCCGCCCGCGATCTCGCCATAGGTTGCCGCCGCAGCGGCATACGCCGATTCCATCTGCGCCAGCTGGGCCTCCGCGAGGTCGTGGGCCTCGCGCAGCGTGGCGACGGCGGCCGCGGCCGGCGCCCGGTCCGCGGTCAGCCGCGCATCGGTGCCCGCCTGGAGGGCGGTGACCCCCGCGAGGGAGACGGCGTACAGGCCCGCCGTCACCCCGACGGTGACCGCGACGTGGACGGGCAGCTTCGCAGAGAAGGTCGGTCGGGTGATGGCCCGGGCATCCGGGACGGCTCGCGGCGTCGGGCCGGGCGCCGTCGCGGGAGGCAGCCGAAGGGCCCGCTCAGTCATCGTCTTCCGGCTCCTGGGTGGGTCGCGGCGCCGCGGTGACGGCCGGGCGCGTGATCACGACCGTCCGCGCGGCGGATGCCTGGCGTGCCGTCGCCGCGATCTGGCGGTTGAGAGCTGCGAGCCTCTTCGTCGCGGCGGCGATCCTGGCCCTGAGGGCCTCTGCCGTTGCGGTGTCCTCCTGGAGCCGGCCGTTGGCCGCCTGGAGCGCCGCCTGGAGCTCGGCCGTCTGGCTCGTCATCGCCTCGAGGCGGGCGGTGATCCCGGCGGTCCGCTCGCGTTCCGTGGCCAGCTGCGCCGAGAGGCTCTCGACCGTCACCGGCGGCGCGGCGAGCGGGGCCTCGGAGGCCGTCCATTGGCCGGCCGCGCGGATCGTGGCGGCGCCGACGACCAGGCTCCCGGCGACGGCCACGGTGACGACTGCCCGTCGGAGAAGCAGCCGGGCGTTGATCTTCATCTGGTCGCATCCTCCAGGGTCTGGGCGGGAACGAGGGTGGGTCGGGTCGCCGGTCCCGGTCGGGTCGCCCCCGGGAGGCTGGTTGCGAACGTCGGGCGCGCCTTCTTCGCGACCCAGTAGCGATAGGCACCGGCCCCGAGCACGACGATGCCGGTCGCGACGTACATCGGGAGAAGCGCCGCGCTGTCGGTCCCGGCCAGCAGCCCGTGCATCCACGCCAGGATCCAGGCGACGAGCGCGAAGCGGTGGATCCTGAGCCAGAGTCCGGGCGGCAGCAGCTTCGTCCAGCGCCCCGTGACCCCCGAGATCAGGGCCGCGTACAGGCCCAGCGTCCCGAGCGCAACAGGGGCGGACCGGTAGGCCGAGAGGCCGGGGACGAAGGAGCCCGCGACGCCGACCCCGGCCCACGGGTCGAGGATGATGCTGGCCACGTGGGCGAAGAGGAACGCCACCACGAACACGAACAGGTTCTCGTGCCACGGGAAGAGGCGCTTCGAGAGCCTCCACGTGGACTGGTTCGTCGGGTGGGAGAGGAGCAGCCCGAGGCAGACGAGGACGGTCAGCAGCAGGTAGGCGGTGATGCCGGTCGCCCGCCCGACCAGCCAGACGCGCATCTGGGCCTGGTAGGCCGACGTCGCCGGGACGACCTGGTCGGTCGAGAGGACGATGAGGATGCCCAGCGTCGCCCCCAGGACGACCCAGGCGCGGGCGCTCAGGCGCACGGGCGGCACGTCGCGGCCCGGTGGCGCGGTGTAGCGGTCATGGCGCTGCTCCCCGGCGGTGTGATCGGTGCGGAGTCGTCGTACTCGGTCAGAGGCTCCCGGCGCCCCGGAGGTTTCAGCCCCGGGACCTTCGTTTGCGGCCGCTCCCCATTCGGGCTACCGTGACGGCCGGAGGTTCCGATGGCCGACCCCAACCTGCATCACCCGCTCGAGCAGCACCCGCATGTCCACGACCGCTACTGCGGGCATGCCGCGGTTCCGCACGAGGACCACGTCGACTTCCTGCACGACGGGCACGTCCACCACGTCCACGAGGATCACGTGGACGACGTCGACGCCATCGTCGACCTGGCGAGCCGCCACCTCTCGCACACGGGCCACATGCACGTTCACGGGGACGGCTGCGGGCACGTCGCGGTGCCGCACGAGGACCACCTCGACTACGTCCACGGCGACCATCGCCACGCGGGGCACCACGTCCACTACGACGAGCACTGACCGAGCCCGGGCGCGGCCGCGGGCGGAGACCTACGGCTGCTCGTCCCGTCCGACGTCGACGACCTGGGGTGCGCCCCGTTCCCGCTCGGCGACGACGAAGCGTCCGCGGTGCTCCGCGTGGCGATCCCGGACGAGGATCCCGAACGTCTCGAGCAGGCGATCGGCCGTCAGGACCTCGGCGCCGGGGCCGAGCGCGACGACCCGCCGCGCGAGGAGGAGCACCTGGTCGTACTCGGCGGCCTCCGCGATGTCGTGGGTGGCGGTGACGATCGACGCGCCGCGCGCGAGCTCGGCGGCGAATGCCTGCAGGTAGAGCTCCCGCCCGCCGGCGTCGAGCCCCGCCGTCGGCTCGTCGAGGACGATGAGGTCGGCCTGTCGCGCCAGCGCCTGGGCCAGGTAGACGCGCTGCTGCTGGCCCCCGGACAGGCTCCGGAGCGGCGAGCGGGCCAGGTCCCGGACGCCCATCGTCTCCATGGCCCACTCCACGAGGTCGTGGTCCTCCGATCGGAGGCGCCCGAGCAGTCCCCGCTCGGGGTAGCGCGCCATGCGCACCACCTCGATGGCCCGGAGCGGGAGGACGAAGCCGGAAGCGTGGAACTGGGCGCCGTACGCGAGCCGGCGCGGCGCCCCGCCCGGCCGTGCCCCCAGGACCACGAGCGAGCCGGCCACCGCGGGCAGCAGGCCCACCAACGTGCGCAGCAGGGTCGACTTCCCGGAGCCGTTCGTGCCGACCAGCGCGAGCGAGCTGTGCGACGGCACGACGAGGTAGATCCCCGCCACGAGCGGGACGCCACCGTACCCGACCGAGAGGTCGCGGGCGGCGATGGCCGGAGCCTCGCCGACCGGTCGCGGGGCGCTCACAGCGGGCCCGTCGCCGGGGCGTCGGGCCCGCGACCGTTCGCGGTCAGGCGCTCGCGGATGTTGGTCGCGGCCAGGACGGCGAAGAAGATCGCGGAGGCGACGAGGACCATGGTGGCTCCCGCCGCGACGTCGAAGTGGTAGCTGATCAGGAGCCCGACGTAGGAAGAGATCGCCCCGATCGTCGCCCCGATCGCCATCATCGCCCCGACCCGGTGGGCCAGCAGGGCCGCGGCTCCCGCCGGTGCGAGGAGCATCCCGAAGACGAGGAGGGTGCCGACCGTCTGGAACGAGACGATGACCGTGAGGGCGACCAGGAGCAGCATGATCGCGTGGTAGCGCCGCGAGGGGAAGCCGGCGACGTCGGCCTGCTCGGGATCGAAGCTGAGGAGCAGGAACGGCCGGGCACAGACGAAGGCGACGCCCCCCACCACGACCGTCGCCGCTGCCTGGACGGCGAGGCTCTCCACGCTGGTGCCGAGGATCTGGCCGAACAGGATCCCGACCAGGTCGCCCGCGAACGAGCTCGAGCTCGAGACCATCACCACGCCGAGCGCCAGCATCGCCACGAAGAGCAGGCCGATCGCCGTGTCCGAGGAGAGGCGCGAGCGATGCGTGATCAGGCTCACTCCCGCGATCATCGCGAGGGCACCGACCGTCGCGCCGACGATCCCTGGGAGCCCGAGGAGGAGGGCGCCCGCGATGCCGGGCAGCACGCCGTGCGCCAGGGCGTCGCCGATGAAGGCGAGGCCGCGCAGGACGACGAAGGTCCCCACGATCGCGCAGGAGATCGAGACGAGCACGCCGGCCAGGAGCGCGCGGACGAGGAACTCATTCTCCAGGAAGGGATCGAGGAACGGGCCCATCACCACTTCTCTCGGGCTGGCGGCCGGGCGGGAGCCGGCCGAGGATAGCATCGCGCCGGCCGCCCGCGGACGGGTCGCGGGACGGCCGGCGCGAGGGGAGGAGGAGGCGAGCTCAGCGGAGGGCGTCCCCGACGGCGGTCCCGATCTGGCGGATGAACGTGAAGTACGAGCCGTCGTCCGGGACGGCGTGTGGCTGGGCAGCTCGACGACCTCCGCCCCGGTCTCCCGGCCGATCGCCTCGACGACCGGCGGCCGGCGTCCCGATCTCGGTGAAGATCGCCCGCACCCCCTGCTCCTCGGATCTCGGCCTTGAGCGCCGCCAGCTCGCCCGCCGACACCTCGCCCTGGAAGAGCTCAGGCCGGGGATCACCGTGCCGATGAGCTCGAACGCGTAGCGGTCGGCGAAGTAGCCCATCGACTCGTGGCCGGTCACGAGCTTGCGGCTGGCTTGGAACCGCCACGTCGGCCAGCGTCGAGCGTCGCCAGCGAGCGTCGAGGTCGACGCCCGGGCGACGTCGATGCCTAGGTCTTCGAGAGCTACCTACGGGCGACGCTGAGCATAGAGATAGGGTCGATTAGAAGTGAGGATCGACGCCAAGAAGTCGAGTGCTCGTGGTCGGCCTCGCCGCCGAAAGAAAAAAGAAAAAAAGAAAAAAAATAAGATAAATTAGAAATACTATAGAAATACAGATCTAATAAGAGATAAATAATGATAAAAAACGATTAATAAGCCGCTCTCCTTTCGGGCTACCGTGACGGTTGGAGGTTCCGATGGCCGACCCCAACCTGCAACACAGCTCGAGCAGCACCCGCATGTCCACGACCGCTACTGCGGGCATGCCGCGGTTCCGCACGAGGACCACGTCGACTTCCTGCACGACGGGCACGTCACCACGTCCACGAGGATCACGTGGACGACGTCGACGCCATCGTCGACCTGGCGAGCCGCCACCTCTCGCACACGGGCCACATGCACGTTCACGGGGACGGCTGCGGGCACGTCGCGGTGCCGCACGAGGACCACCTCGACTACGTCCACGGCGACCATCGCCACGCGGGGCACCACGTCCACTACGACGAGCACTGACCGAGCCCGGGCGCGGCCGCGGGCGGAGACCTACGGCTGCTCGTCCCGTCCGACGTCGACGACCTGGGGTGCGCCCCGTTCCCGCTCGGCGACGACGAAGCGTCCGCGGTGCTCCGCGTGGCGATCCCGGACGAGGATCCCGAACGTCTCGAGCAGGCGATCGGCCGTCAGGACCTCGGCGCCGGGGCCGAGCGCGACGACCCGCCGCGCGAGGAGGAGCACCTGGTCGTACTCGGCGGCCTCCGCGATGTCGTGGGTGGCCGTGACGATCGACGCGCCGCGCGCGAGCTCGGCGGCGAACGCTTGCAGGTAGAGCTCCCGCCCGCCGGCGTCGAGCCCCGCCGTCGGCTCGTCGAGGACGATGAGGTCGGCCTGTCGCGCCAGCGCCTGGGCCAGGTAGACGCGCTGCTGCTGGCCCCCGGACAGGCTCCGGAGCGGCGAGCGGGCCAGGTCCCGGACGCCCATCGTCTCCATGGCCCACTCCACGAGGTCGTGGTCCTCCGATCGGAGGCGCCCGAGCAGTCCCCGCTCGGGGTAGCGCGCCATGCGCACCACCTCGATGGCCCGGAGCGGGAGGACGAAGCCGGAAGCGTGGAACTGGGCGCCGTACGCGAGCCGGCGCGGCGCCCCGCCCGGCCGTGCCCCCAGGACCACGAGCGAGCCGGCCACCGCGGGCAGCAGGCCCACCAACGTGCGCAGCAGGGTCGACTTCCCGGAGCCGTTCGTGCCGACCAGCGCGAGCGAGCTGTGCGACGGCACGACGAGGTAGATCCCCGCCACGAGCGGGACGCCACCGTACCCGACCGAGAGGTCGCGGGCGGCGATGGCCGGAGCCTCGCCGACCGGTCGCGGGGCGCTCACAGCGGGCCCGTCGCCGGGGCGTCGGGCCCGCGACCGTTCGCGGTCAGGCGCTCGCGGATGTTGGTCGCGGCCAGGACGGCGAAGAAGATCGCGGAGGCGACGAGGACCATGGTGGCTCCCGCCGCGACGTCGAAGTGGTAGCTGATCAGGAGCCCGACGTAGGAAGAGATCGCCCCGATCGTCGCCCCGATCGCCATCATCGCCCCGACCCGGTGGGCCAGCAGGGCCGCGGCTCCCGCCGGTGCGAGGAGCATCCCGAAGACGAGGAGGGTGCCGACCGTCTGGAACGAGACGATGACCGTGAGGGCGACCAGGAGCAGCATGATCGCGTGGTAGCGCCGCGAGGGGAAGCCGGCGACGTCGGCCTGCTCGGGATCGAAGCTGAGGAGCAGGAACGGCCGGGCACAGACGAAGGCGACGCCCCCCACCACGACCGTCGCCGCTGCCTGGACGGCGAGGCTCTCCACGCTGGTGCCGAGGATCTGGCCGAACAGGATCCCGACCAGGTCGCCCGCGAACGAGCTCGAGCTCGAGACCATCACCACGCCGAGCGCCAGCATCGCCACGAAGAGCAGGCCGATCGCCGTGTCCGAGGAGAGGCGCGAGCGATGCGTGATCAGGCTCACTCCCGCGATCATCGCGAGGGCACCGACCGTCGCGCCGACGATCCCTGGGAGCCCGAGGAGGAGGGCGCCCGCGATGCCGGGCAGCACGCCGTGCGCCAGGGCGTCGCCGATGAAGGCGAGGCCGCGCAGGACGACGAAGGTCCCCACGATCGCGCAGGAGATCGAGACGAGCACGCCGGCCAGGAGCGCGCGGACGAGGAACTCGTTCTCCAGGAAGGGATCGAGGAATGGGCCCATCACCACTTCTCTCGGGCTGGCGGCCGGGCGGGAGCCGGCCGAGGATAGCATCGCGCCGGCCGCCCGCGGACGGGTCGCGGGACGGCCGGCGCGAGGGGAGGAGGAGGCGAGCTCAGCGCAGGTTGTCGGCGACCAGGGTCGCGATGTCCTTCATGAACGTGGCGTACGACCCGTCGGCGGGGACGGCGTGGGTGGTGAGCTCAACGACCTTCGCCCCGGTCTCTTCGCCGACCGCCTCGGCCACCGCCGGCGACGTCCCCAGCTCGGTGAAGATCGCCGGCACCTTCGCGGCCCGGATCTTCTCGGCCAGGGCGGCCAGATCGGCCGCCGACGGCTCGGCGGAAGAAGAGAGGCTGGGAATGATGGCGCCGATGAGGCGGAGGTCATAGCGCTGGGCGAAGTAGCCCAACGACTCGTGGCCGGTGACCAGGGTGCGCCGGGCGTCGGGGATCACCTCCACGACTGCCGCCACCTCGTCGTTCAGCGTCGCCAGCCGAGCGTCCAGGTCTCTCGCCCGTGCGCTCACGTCGATCCCCAGGTCCGTCTTGAGCTGACCGGCGAGGGCGTTCATCGCGTCGCGAACCGTGAGGGGATCCATCCACAGGTGGGGATCCTCGGCGCCCGGCGCCTGGTCCGGGTCCTCGGGGTCCGCGCCCTCGCCCGACCCGACCCGTCGGATCGTCACGTGGTCGCTGGCCACGAAACGCTTCACGCCCGCCGCCTCGGCCTGGGCGAACGCGTTGGCCAATCCGCCTTCGAGCCCCAGGCCGTTCTCGACGAGGAGGTCGGCCTTCGTGAGCGTCTCGATGTCCTTCGCCGAGGGCTCCCACTCGTGGGGATCGGCGCCGTTGGGCATGAGAACCTGCACGGTTGCGGCGTCCCCGACCAGGTCCTTCACGACCGCGCCAAGGACGGAGTAGGTGACGACGATCGTCTTCCCGACGGGCGCCGACGACGCGTCGGCCCCCGCGCAGCCGGCCACGGCGAGGGCGCCGGCAGCGACGATGGAAGCGATACGAAGTCTCATACCGAGTCTCAACTGAGTGGGGCGGTTCATCCGGGTGGTCCTCCTGGGTGGGCCAGGCCGTCAGGCCTGGGTGGTCGAGCGCTGGCAGGCGGGGCAGAGCCCGAAGAGCTCCAGCCGGTGCTCGTCGATCCGGTAGCCGGTCCGGCGGGCAACCTCGCGGGCGAGCGCGCCTAGCCCCAGGTCCCCGATCTCGGTCGCGCGGGCACAGCGCGCGCAGACCACGTGGTGATGGTGCGTCGGAACGCAGGACACGTACGCGTGGTTGCCGTTCTGGAGCTCGAGGCGCTCCACCACGCCCACGGACTCGAGCAGTTCGATGGAGCGGAAGACGGTCGCCCGTCCGATCCCCAGCCGCCGGACCCGCACGTCGGCCACCAGGTCCGCGGCCGTGAACGTGCTGCCCTGGCGCGCGACGATCAGGTCGGCGAGGGCGCGGCGCGGCCCGGTCAGTCGGTACCCGGCGTTCTCGAGGGCTGTCACGATCGGCTGTGGGTCTGCCATGGCCGGGAGCATACCACGTCGGACGGTCTTGACGAGATTCAGTCTCACCGATAGGCTCCTTCTCGTTCAGTCACTGATGAGACTGTGTCGCATGTAGCGACGCCCAGTGGCAGGCGGGAGGTCACTCCGATGGCATACCAGCACACGAACAGCCGCGGCCAGGTCTACACGCTCCACCGCCGGGCCGTGAAGGTCCAGGGCTCCGAGCGGACGCTGCACTACTTCAGCCTCACGGCCGGACCGGACGCGATCGATGCCCTGCCCGCCGGCTACCTCGTCGTCGAGTCGCCGAGGACCGGGCTGCCGCTGCTCAAGCGCAAGGGATGAACGTGGACGACATCCTCCACGCTCCGCGGTACGAGCCCGTCGCACCCCCTCCCGAGGTGGCCGGCGAGGACCATCCCAGCCGCCCGATCCCCACGACCCCGCCGCCCGACCGGGCCCTGCGCGAGTGGGCGCGGGCGATCGACCTCGCGGCCGACGCCTGGGCGCCAGAGCTCGGGCGCCTCATCGACCGCCTCCAGCTCGAGCCCGGCCACCGCGTCCTCGACGCGGGGTGCGGACCCGGCCGCATCACCCGCTCGCTAGCGGAGCGGATCGCACCCGGCGGCACGGTCCAGGCCGTGGACCACGAGTTCGGGGTCCTCGAGTACGCCGCCTGGGCGCTCGGCAGCGCACCGGTCGCCGGCGCGACGATCGAGCTCGGCCTGAGCGATGTGGCCGATCTGCCCTTCGCCGACGGAGTGCTCGACGCCGCGTGGTGCTCGAGCGTCCTGGGGTACGTGCCAGAGCCCGAGGTCGTCGTGGCCGAGCTGGTCCGGGCGGTCCGGCCGGGCGGGCGGATCGTCGTCGTCACCGGGGACGCGGCGCGGGCGACGTTCCTCCCGATCGCCCCGGAGCTGGAGGAGCGCCTGCGGTCGGCGGAGGCCCGTGCCGCGCGCGGCGGCGCCTGGGGGAGTGCGGTCGACCTGCACCTGGGCCGCCGGCTGTACGCCATCGCCCGGTCACTGCCGGTCGCCGCCGTGGAGCCGGTTACCGTGACGTGGGAGCGCACGGCGCCGCTGTCGGACGTCGAGCGGCGATACCTTCACCGGACGTTCGCCTGGCTGGCCGACGGCAGCGCGCGGCGCCTGCTTGGGCCGTCCTGGGATGCCTGCCGGCGGCTCTTCGATCCGACCAGCGAGGAGTGCCTCCTGGATCGCCCCGACCTGCACGTCGTCCAGACGGCGGCGGCGGTCGTCATCACCGTATAGCGCCCGGTCGCGCGCGACCGCACCGGACCCTGCGGACCCCACGCGGAGGGTTCCGTGCGCCGATCGCGTACCATCCCGCCCGTGGTCCTGACCGCTGCAAGCACCCACGTCGCGCGCCAGCTCCGGCGCCTGCGGTTCGTCGCGCTCGTCGCGATGGGGGCGCTCGTCGCCCACGATGCGGTGTTCGCCGCCCAGTACGGCTTCGGTGACCAGCGCGACGCCGCCCTTGCCGCGACCGCCCACGACTACTGGCCCGTCTTCGCCGCGTTGGCCATCATCGTCGGCGGGCTGGGCCTCGCCGCAGCGGCCGTGGCTCTCCTCCGCCTTCACCGGGCTCTGCACGGCCTCCCGGCCGTGCCCCCGCCTGCGGGCACGCCGGGATACGCGGGAGAGGTGCTGCGCCTGTGGCCGCGCCTCTTCCTCGCGGTCACGCTCGTCTTCACGCTCCAGGAGAACGTCGAGCACCTCGTCGCCGGCCTCGGCCTGCCCGGCCTGTGGGTCCTGTCGTGGCCGGCCTATCCGTTGGCGCTGCCGGTCTTGGCCGCGGTCACCCTGCTGCTGGCCGCGGCCGGGGCCTGGCTCCGCTGGCGCACCGACGTCCTGGCCGGCCGCCTCGCGGCGGCCCGGGTGGCCGCCCGCCGCCGGGCGACCTTCGCCCTGGTCCCCGCGCGTCGCTGGCGCCTCGTCGCGGCCATGATCGCCCATGCTCGCATGCTGGCCCGGCTCGATGCCGGGCGGGCCCCGCCGGCCTGCGCCGGCGCCTGACGTCGATCGGCCGCGACGCGCGGCCGCGATTCCCGGTGCGGCCGCCGGCCTCGGCGCCGCCGACCCGCCCGCACCCTGCCCCGTGAGCACCGCATGCCCCTGTCCTCTGTCCCGGTCGGTGCGCCGCGCCTCCGGCTCGCCCGCGTGTTCGCGTTCGTCCTCGCGGTCACCGCGCTCGTCGCGGCCTGCGGCGGGGCCGGGATCGCGTCGCCGACCATCCTGCCGGCCACCACGCCGCCACCCCTGGGGGTGCGCGAGACGGCCTACGACCCGGCGCGGCCGGCGCCGGCCCTGCGTCTCACCGACCAGGACGGCCGGCCATTCGACCTGGCCTCGCTCCGTGGCCAGCCGGTCCTTGTCTACTTCGGCTACACGCATTGCCCCGACGTCTGCCCGACCACGCTCTCGGACATCCGGGATGCCCTGCGCCTGGTCGACGGTCCCGTCGGGGTCGTCTTCGTCACGGTCGACCCCGCGCGCGACGACGCGGCCGCCATGAAGCAGTACGTGGACTTCTACGCGTCCGGCTTCATCGGTCTCACCGGCAGCGAGGCCGAGATCGCGGCGGCTGCCGACGCGTGGGGCGCCTCCTATCGAAAGCTCGAGTCGAGCGCGGCGGCCGGGTACGCCATGGCCCACTCCGCCGAGACCTACCTCGTCGATGGCGACGGGATGCTCCGCCACCATTTGTTCTTCGGCGCCGGCCCGGAGCTGTTCGCCGAGAAGATCCGCGAGGTCGCCGGGTGACCGGTGCGCCCCGCCCCGTGCCGCCCGCCGGCGGCGCATGATGACCACGCACACCCAGGAGGGACCGCAGATGAACCCCGCACGTCGCTTCGCCCGGGTCGCCGGGCTCCTCGCCGCAGCGCTGCTCGTGGCCGCCGTCGCGTCCGGATGCTCCGGCGCCGGCGGCTCGATCAAGGTCAGCGAGCCGTGGGCCCGGACGTCGTCGATGATGGCGTCGGCCGGCGCGGCCTACATGGTCATCGAGAACAGCGGCTCCGCCGCCGACGCTCTCGTTGGCGCTGCCAGCCCGGCAGCGAAGACCGTCGAGGTCCACGAGACGTACGACATGAGCATGGAGAGCCCGATGCCCTCCGACGGGATGGGCATGGAGAGCCCGATGCCCTCCGACGGGATGGGCGAGGGGATGATGGGCATGCGCCCGATCGACCGTCTCGAGATCCCGGCCGGCGGCACCGTCGAGCTCAAGCCCGGCAGCTATCACATCATGCTCATCGACCTCAACCAGGAGCTGAAGGTCGGCGACAAGATCGAGGTCACCCTGAAGTTCGAGAAGGCCGGGGAGATCAAGGTCACCGCCGAGGTCAGGGAGAGCTGACACCACGACTTCGATGACGGACGGCACCCCCGGGCCGGCCCAACAGCCCTCCCCGGGGGTGCGTCCACGATCCGACACTCCTGCGACCATGGCCGCGTCCCCTCGACCCGTGGCGCCGACTCGCCTCGCCCTGCTCACCGCGCTGGTGCTGGGCTTCGCCGCGCTGGCCGGGATCGCGGTCGGCGCGGTGGCGTGGCTCTCCATGGCCACGCAGCCCCCCACCGCCACCGGCGACGGCGCCTACATCTGGCCGGTCTCCCCGACACCCGAGGGGCTCGACCGCGACACGGCGATCCGCCCGGCCGTGGCCGCGCCGCCCCTGCAGCTCACCGACCAGGACGGGAACCCGTTCGACCTGGCGCAGCTGCGCGGCGAGCCGGTGCTCGTCTTCTTCGGATACACGCACTGCCCCGACGTCTGCCCGTCGAACCTGGCCGACGTCCGCGACGCCCTCAAGCTCGTCGACGGCAAGGTCGGCGTCGTCTTCGTCACGATCGACCCGGCGCGGGACGACGCCGCGGCCATGAAGCAGTACGTCGACTACTACCAGGCCGGGTACATCGGCCTGACCGGCACCGACGACGAGATCCGGCAGGTCGCCGGGGCGTGGGGCGTCTCCTACGCGAAGGTCGAGTCCGACTCCGCGTCGGGCTATGCCATGGCCCACACGGCCGACACGTGGCTCGTGGACGCGGACGGCCGGCTGCGGCACCGGATCTGGTTCGGCGCCGGGCCGGAGATCATCGCGGACCGCATCAACGGCCTGGCCACCGAGGAGCTGGAGACGCCGGCTCCCACCCCTGCCGCAACGGCACTCCCGACCGCTGCTCCGACTCCGACGGCGAGCGCCGCCCCGAGCGAGGCACCCGCCGCGAGCCCCACACCCGCCACCACGGTCCTCGCCCGGCTCCAGTCGTCCGTCATCAGGGCCGGGACGAACCGGCTGGTCGTGACCGTCAGCGACCCCGCCAACCGCGAGCTGGCGCTCCCCGACGTGGTGGCGAGCTTCACGTTCCGCTCGACCGACGACCCGTCGCTGGCACCCATCGAGGTGCCCGGCACGTTCATCTGGATCGTCCGGGGAGGCAAGGCCGCGTACGTGGCCGAGATGACCCTGCCGCGCGCCGGGCCCTACACCGCGACCATCACGCTCGACGGACCCGGCGGGCGCATCGGGTCGGACGACTTCCCGGTCCTCGCCGGGGAGCAGAGCCCGACACCCCCGATCGGGTCGCAGGCCCCGAGCGTGCGCACGCCCATCGCGGCCGACGTCGACGGGGACCTGATGCTCATCTCCAGCGACGTGTTCCCGGACCCCCGCTTCTACGAGCAGTCGGTGGATGCCCTGCTGGCGGCCGGACGCCCGTTCGTCTTCACGATCTACTCGCCGGCGTTCTGCCCCACGACGGCCTGCGGGCCGCTGCTGAGCTACATGAAGACCGTCGCGGACGAGTTCCCGGACATGTCGTTCGTCCATGCCGAGCCCTACGTCATGCGCGACCTCGGCGGCCGCATCCAGCCGGAGCTCAACGGCGGCCTGTGGGCATGGGCCTCCTGGAGCGAGGCGTACGGGATCCCCGTCGAGCCGTTCGTCTTCGTGGTCGACGCGAGCGGGACGATCGTGGCCAGCTTCGAGCTGATCGTGGGGACCGACGAGATCCGGACGGCGATCCGCACTGCGCTCGGGGAGTAGGCGGCTCGGCCCTCCCGATCCGGATCCGGCGCGTCGGCGTAAGGACGGGTACGCTTCCCGTCGCGCCCCCCGCTCCCGCGCGGCTTCCCAACCCACAATCGAGATCACCGATGTCGAACACCCAGCGCCCCGGCGACACTCCCTCGTCCCGTCGCGATCGCCGCGAGGCGGCCCGTCGCGACCGCCGCCTGGCGGCCGCCAGCACCGCGGCCCCAAAGCCGGCCTGGCAGTCGCCCATGGTCCTGATCTCCGTCGGTGCCGTCGCCGTCGGCCTCGCCGTCATCCTCCTGGCGTCGGGCGTGCTCGGGGGCAGGGGCGGCGACACCACGGGCGACCTGCTCGTGCCGATCCGGCCCACGCCGACGGAGCTCATCGACCCGACCAATTCCCGGGCGCTCGGGACGGCCGCCGCGCCGGTCACCATCGACGTCTGGTCCGACTTCCAGTGCCCGGCGTGCGGGATCTTCGCGAGGTTGATCGAGCCCGACCTCGTCGACGAGTACGTCACGACCGGCGAGGTGCGCCTCGTGTACCGCGACATGGCGTTCATCGACCGGGGCGCCCGCAACGGCGAGTCCCAGCAGTCGGCGGCCGCCGCGCGGTGCGGAGGCGAGCAGGACAAGTTCTGGCCGTTCCACGATTACCTGTTCGAGAACCAGGACGGCGAGAACGAGGGCGCCTTCCGGCGCGAGCGGCTCGACGAGATCGCCCAGGCGATCGGCCTCGACATGCCGGCCTACGAGTCGTGCATGGGCAGCGATGCCCCGTTCGATGCCGTGAAGGCGGAGACGGATGCCGGGCGTGCAGCCGGGGTCAACCAGACGCCGTGGCTTGCCGTGAACGGCGTGCTGCAGGCGCCGGGCGCTCTGACGATGGACAAGCTGCGACCGATCATCGACGCCGAGCTCGCGAAGGTGTCGCCGGCGCCGGGGGCCTCGGCCTCGCCGGGAGCCTCCGCGACACCGGCACCCTAAGCCGGGGTCGCGCGCCCGGGTGCCGGCCCCTGCAGCCCGGGGTACCCGGGTGCTGCCGTGAGACCGCACCGCGACTGAACGGGTCACCTGCCGACCGGGACCATCGTCCCGTTCCCCCGGCGCGGCTGTCGTTCGCACAATAGGCGTGGCGGTCGGGTGGCCGCCGGCGGCCTGCCGCCTGGCTGCTCGGAGCGTCGCGCGACGATGTCGTTCACGGGCCTGACCCGTCGCCTTCGCGGCCCAGCCGGCCGTTCGCGACCGGATGAAGAGCCGCTGATCGGCGCCGCCGATCGGACCTTCGCCTGCCCGGGATGCGCTCGTCCGCTGGTCATCGGCCAGGGGCGCTGCCCGGGCTGCGGCTCGCTGCTCGTGGCCGGCGTCCTCGTGCGCACGGCGCTCTTCCTAGTGCTCGTGGGCAGCGTCGTCGGGATGATCGGCGGCGCCGCGATCGCCGGCGTCGCGATGGGGCCACGCGTGGCCACCGCCCCCATCCCCGCGACCCCGGCACCGGTGCCCGTCGCCTCCACGAGCGTCGGCACCGGGGCCGGCGTCGCCCTCCCACCGGGCGTCAGGGCGGGCATCCTGCAGGTCGCGGCCGTCAACGACCGCCTCGCCCGGTCGCGGGCGACGCTGACCACTCTGCTGGCCCGCCGCGGGTCGGGTGCCGGGGAGATCGCCCTCGTCCTCCGCAAGGTCGCCGCCGACGTCCGGCCGGGTGACCAGGCAGCGCGCCGCCTGGCGTCGTGGAGCCCGGCCGGCGTCCTCGTGGCGGAAGCCACGACGCTCTACCGGTCGGTGGCGTCGGTCGCCACCGCCTCGCTTGCCGCGCCGCTCTCCGACGACGCCGCGTATCGCACCGCCGGCCGACGCATGCTGAAGGCGCTGGCGCCCCTCGGGGCCGTCGATGCGGCGACGCTCGCGGCTGCCGAGGCGGCAGGGATCGCGCTCCCGGGCGGGACCCCGACCCCCTAGCCCGACGTCCCGCCCGGCGGCTCTGGCAGCCGGGTCCGCCGCGGCCCGTCAGACCGCGGCCGTCTCCTCGACGACCGTGGTCGTGTGCTCGATCGTCGCCGCGTGGGCCACCGTCGAGAGGACCGAGCAGTACTTCTCGACGGCCAGCGCCACGGCCCGGTCGACGCGCCCGTGGTCCAGGCCGCGGCCGTGCACGGTGAAGGCGAGGACGACGTGGCGGAAGGTCCACGGGGCGTCGGCCTGCTGCTCCCCGTCGACGTGGGACTCGATGGCCGTCACATCCTGGCGCTGCTTGCGCAGGATCTCGACGACGTCCCACGCCGCGCAGCCGGCGCCGGCCACCAGGAGGAGCTCCGCGGGCCCCGGCCCGGCCTCGCCGCCGTGCGGCCCGTCGTCGAGCGGCGTGCCCTCCGGCTCGTCCGGGGCCGCGAGGGTGATCCAGGTCCCGGAGCGCCCGCGTGCCTCGAAGCGGGCTGTTCCGGGTCGCCAGCGCAGGTCGATCGATGCCATGGGGACTCCCGGGTGCGTGGACCGTCCGCCGCCCGGGCCCCCCCTGTCGTCATCCGACCGTCACCGGCGCGCGAATACCCTTCCATGATGCACCGCATCGTCCGTGTCCTGCCGCCCGGCGTCCTCGCGGCCGGCCCCGCGCTCCTGGCGCTGCTCCTGGGGCCGCTGGTCCTGGGCGGCCCCGGGATCCTCGAGGTGGTCGTCGACGGGATCCTGCGGGTGGTGCCGCTGCCCGTCTTCGAGGCCGTGCTGACGGCGCTGGGACCGCTCGCGAAGGGGATCCTCTTCCTCGTGGTCGGAGCCGGCGTGGTCGCCGCGGGCGGCCTGCTGGGGGCGATCGTCCAGCGCGTCGCCGGCCCGGCCGAGGCCCGCCCGTCGCCCGGCCGCGCGGTGCTTGCCGGCGGACTCGCGCTGGCCATCGCGGAGCTCCTCGTCCTGCCGCTCGCCGGGGCCGGCCTCCTCGGGTCGGAGTACGGCGCCTCGGTCGTCGCCCTGCAGGTCCCGCTCGTGGTCGCCTGCGTGCTGTTCGGCGCGACGTTCGCCCTCGTGGAGCCGCTGGGGGTGTCCTCGGCCCAGGAGTCGGGGCAGCCGGCGTCCTCGGCCGAGCCCTCGCCGGGCCCGACGTCCTCGCCGTCCCTCGGCCGCGTCGTGGTCCCCCGGCGCTCCGTCCTCGCCGGAGGCCTCGCGCTGGCCGCGCTCGGGATCTCCGGGATCGTGGGAGCGGCCCGCGTCACCACCGCCGCGGCGACCGGCCGCGTGCCCGCGCGGCGGCCGGTCGCCGCGGGCGGCTTCGGGCCGACGTCGGCGATCACGCCGCTCGAGGAGCACTACGTCGTCGCCAAGGGGCTGACGCCGCCGGCCATCGACGCCAGCACCTGGCGCCTCGCGGTCGACGGCCTGGTCGAGCGCCCCCTGGAGCTGTCGCTGGAGCAGCTCCGGGCCCTCGGGCCGACGACGGATGCCCGCACGCTGATCTGCATCAGCAACCCGGTGGTGACCTACGGCGCCTACGCGGGAACGCAGATCTGGACGGGGGCGCCCCTCGCGACCGTGCTCGACCTCGCGGGCGGGCCGCTGGCCGATGCCCGGCACGTGCTGTGGACGTCGGCCGACGACTACACGGAGTCGATCCCGCTCGACGTGGCGCTCGACCCGCGCAGCCTGCTCGCGTGGGGGATGGGCCCCGACGGGGCGCCGCTGCCGCAGGAGCACGGCTTCCCGCTGCGCGTGTTCCTGCCCGGCCGCTACGGCATGAAGCAGCCGAAGTGGATCACCCGGATGACGCTCGCTGCGGACGACACCGACGGCTTCTGGCAGCAGCGCGGCTGGGATCGCGAGGCCGTCGTGCGGACCTGGTCGCGGATCGACGACCCGCTGGCGGGCGACGTCGTCGCCGCCGGGAAGCCGCTGGCGGTCTACGGTGTCGCCTTCGCCGGCGAGCGTGGGATCCGCGGCGTCGAGGTGAGCGCGGACGGCGGGTCCTCGTGGGCCGGCGCCGAGCTGGAAGCCCCGGGCTCGGCGCTCACCTGGGTGCGCTGGCGCGTGACCCTCCCGGCGCCCGTCGCCGGGGCGGTCGTGCTTCGGGCGCGGGCCACGGATGGCACGGGAGCCCTTCAGCCGGAGGCCCCGGAGCCGCCGCTCCCGCGCGGAGCAGCCGGCTGGCACGAGGTCCGCGTGATCGCCGGCTGAGCGCCACCCCCTGGCCTCCTGCACGGGCGGGACGGGGGTCTCCTGCAGGGCCGGCAGGCTGGGCCGCCGGCGCTGCCTGCGTCGCGCGACGCGATCCGATGGCCACGCCGCGGACGTCGCTGCTATCATCCGCCCGTTCATCCGCAGCGCGCCCTCGGGCGGCGCCGCGGGCCGACCAGCCCCCCGGTGAGGAGGCCGACCCGGTGCAGCTCTTCGTCACGGCGATCCAGCACCCGATCGAGTTCGGGATCTCGATCCTCATCGCCGGGCTCTTCGTCGTCATCTTCCTGCGCGCCGCGATGTCGCCGGAGCGCAAGGCCGGGTCGATCGGCTGGGTCAGGGCCATCACCGGCCCGAGCACGCGCTACCTCTTCGCCGCCCTCGCGGTGACGTGGGTCGTGGGGTTCGGGCTGCTGATCCCGCAGTTCCCGAACACGGCCGAGTCGCCGTACGGGGCCGTCGCGCTGATCGCCCTGTTCGCCGGCTTCTTCATCATGATGGGGCTGCTCTGGAGCGTGATCGGGGAGTAGCCCACGCCCGCGGGAGATCCGCGGCGGCGCTCGCGCGCCGAGCCCCGCACCGGCACCCGCACGAACGCCCCGGCTGTCGCCGGGGCGTTGCGATTCCCGGACGTGGTCGCGCGACGCCGCGGCTGCCGCGGGGCGACGTCAGGCCGTGGCGCCGACCCGGCGGATGCGCGCCCCGAGGGCCTCGCCGATCCCGATCGCGACGATCCCGACGAGCAGGTGCGCGACCTCGACGACGACCTGGTTGGCGGGGAGGATCGAGACCTGGTTGAGCCCGAAGAAGACCGTGAAGACGCCCCACGCGACGGCCAGCGCGGGAAGCACAGGCCCGGTGCCGGCACGCAGCCCGAGGACCGCGAGGACCCACAGCCCGGCGACGAGGATCACGCCGATCAGCATGTGGAGCGGGTAGATGGCGCCGGGGGCCCCGACCCAGATCACGAGCCCGAGCACGAGGGCGATGAGCCCGGCGGTGCGGACGGTCCACTGGGCGGCGTTGTTTGCGGTCATGAGTCGAGAGTCTCCTTGCGGGACGCACGAGGGCGGGATTCGACGACGATGGTAGGGGAATCGGCGGCGGCGCCGCGGCTGGCGGGCTCGCCGGCCCGCCCACGCCGCCGGGTCAGCCCCGCTTCCGGGCGATCCAGACCTCCTCGCACGGCCAGCGGCGGGCCCACTCGGGCGTGACGTACGCGTAGCGGGTCGTCGCGCCCTCCGGCGCCCGGAGCTCGACGAGGCTCTCCACCTCGAAGCCGCTCGAACGGAGGAGCCGGATCATGTCGCCGTGCCCGATGTGAAACTCCACCGAGCTGCCGTCCGACCAGGCGATCCGGCCGAGGCCGCCGAAGAACGGGCGCACGAGCTGCTCGCGCAGCGGCTCGTCGTCCGCGTCGTCGTTGGTCGAGCACAGCATCGACACCGTCGAATTCCCCAGGAAGACCAGCCGGCCGCCGGGTCGCAGCAGGCGGGCCGCCTCGGGAATCCAGCGGTACGGATCGCACCAGATGGCGGCGCCGTACTCGCTGATCGCGAGGTCGAACGAGGCGTCCGGCAGGGGGACCGCTTCGGCGCTCGCCTCGATGAGGGGGAACTCGAGACCGTGCTCCCGCTGCAGCGCCCGCGCGGTCTCGAGCTGGGCGGGCGTGATGTCGATCCCCACCGGTCGCGCGCCGCGCCGGGCGAGCCAGGCCGAGACGTAGGCGGTGCCGCAGCCGAGCTCAATCGTGTCGAGGTCGCGCACGTCGGGGAGGATCTGCAGCTCGGACTCGGGGACGCCCCAGATGCCCCAGCTCGGCTCGGCGGCGTTCCAGCTGCGCCGGCCCGCATCCACGTAGTCGGCGGCCTCGGTCGTCCAGAAGGCGCGGTTGGCGATGACGTGGTCCGGGAGGTCGTGGTCGGTCATGGGGTCACGGTACCGGATGCCGAGACGTGACGGGCCCGGCGGTCGGCCGGGCCCGTGCGCACTGGATCGAGCGGCGGGCCGAGCGGCCCGAGCGGTCAGGGCAGCTGCCGGAGGATGTCCTCGGTGGTCGCGGCGTCACCGCCCATCGAGAGCACGTAGAAGACGGTGTCGCCCTTCACGTAGAAGTAGGCGCCGAAGCCGGCGGCCCCGGCCCCGTAGACTTCCTTGCCGCCGACCGTGGTCTTCTCGAGGTCGCTCAATTCCGTGGCCACGAAGCCGAGCAGCGCGTCGGAGGAGACGCCCTCCACCTGGATCGCCATCACGAGCGTGCTGCCGGCCGCCGCGTCCGTCGGGCTCGCCACCGCGATCTTGACGTCGCTGGCGGACTTGCCGTTGTCCGCCAGGAACTTGGTGAAGTCGTCTTCGTCGTCACCGAGCGGGATGCCGCCGGGGACGGTCGAGCCGTCGAAGCTCGCCTTCTCGAACGCGACCCCGTTGGCCTCGGACGGCAGCATCGCCTCGAGGTCGCCGGCCGCGCCGGGATCCAGCGACGGCACGGCAGCCTCGGTGGGCTCGGCCGTCTGGCCCGGCTCCTGCGAGGCCGGTGCCGGCGTCGCGGTCGCATCCGGGGCGCCGCTGGGTGCGGTGCTGGCCGACCCGCCGCAGGCGGCGACCAGGAGGAGGGCGGCGAGGGCGGTGGCGAGCGCCCTGCGATCGATGGTCATCTGGGAGACCCCCGTGACGATTGCCGTGCCGATCGGCACGAGCGGGATTGTAGACCCGATCCCCCTCCCGGACCCCATCCCCCGATCGGGCCATGGGCGCCCGGACCGCAGACCCGCTATGGACCCCCGCGACGCGGACCGCTATCATCTCGTTCCATGCACTCTGCATAGGATCTATGCATGCACGGCGCGGAGCGCGGCCGGCGGCTGGACCAGGCGACGAGCGCGGAAGGGGACCACGGCACGATGGACGCGACGGAGATCAAGGCGGCGGTCGCCGCGCGGGCGGCCGACGAGGCCCCGTTCGTGAACCGGCGCGACCCGGCCCGCCAGCTCGGGCCCGACGGGAAGCCCGCCGTGAGCCGGCGCGCCGCGATCTGGGAGGATGTTCCGGACGAGAAGTGGAACGACTGGCGCTGGCAGCTCTCGAAGCGCCTCAACACCCTCGAGGAGCTCGAGGAGGTCCTCAACCTGACCGACGACGAGCGAGAGGGCCTCTCGGCGCCGGACAAGTTCCGGGTCGACATCACGCCCTACTTCGTCTCGCTCATCGACCCGGACGACCCCGACGACCCGATCCGGCGCCAGGTGATCCCGGTCGGCTCGGAGCTGCGGGCGTTCACCGGGATGATGGAGGACAGCCTCGCCGAGGATCGCCACTCCCCGGTGCCGGGCCTGGTCCATCGCTACCCCGACCGGGTCCTCCTGCTCATCACGACCCAGTGCGCCAGCTACTGCCGCTACTGCACGCGCAGCCGGATCGTCGGCGACCCCACCCAGAACTTCAACCGCCGCGAGCTCGAGGCCCAGCTCGACTACATCCGCCGCACGCCGCAGATCCGCGACGTCCTGATCTCCGGCGGCGACGGCCTCACCCTGGCGCCGAAGCTCCTGGAGTCCGCCCTCCGCGGCCTGCGCGAGATCCCTCACGTCGAGATCATCCGGATCGGCTCCCGGGTCCCGGTCTTCATGCCGCAGCGCGTCGACGACGAGCTCTGCGAGATGCTGGCGAAGTACCACCCGATGTGGCTGAACATCCACGTCAACCACCCCAACGAGATGACACCCGAGCTCGCCCGCGCCTGCGACAAGCTGAGCCGGGCAGGGATCCCCCTCGGCAACCAGTCCGTCCTGCTGGCCGGCGTGAACGACTGCGTCCACATCCAGCGCGACCTGGTGCAGCGGCTCGTCGAGATCCGGGTCCGGCCCTACTACATCTACCAGTGCGACCTCGTCGAGGGCGCCGGCCACTTCCGGACGCCGGTCGGCAAGGGCCTCGAGATCATCGAGGGCCTGCGCGGCCACACCTCCGGGTACGCGGTCCCGCAGTACATCGTCGACGCGCCCGGCGGCGGCGGCAAGATCCCGGTGATGCCGAACTACCTGGTCTCGTACTCGGATCACAAGGTCGTGCTCCGCAACTACGAGGGCTACATCACGACCTACGAGGAGCCGATGTCCTACACGCCCCACGACCGGGCGGGCTGCCGCTGGTGCCAGAACCCGCGGCCCGAGCCCGGCCAGGAGGGGATCACCGGGCTCCTCGATGGGAAGAAGATGTGGATCGAGCCGGCCGGGTTCCTCGAGACGCACGCCCGCGGCAACGAGGAGGCGCACCGCCTGCAGGACCCGTCGAAGTGGGTCCCGTACGGTGTCGGGGCCCTGGAGGGCCAGGCCGGCCAGCCGCTGGCCGTCCTCCACGCCGGCGACGGCGCCGCCGCCCCGTACGGCCCCGGCGAGGAGCCGCGCCCGGCCGAGGGAGAGCCGAACGCCACGGCCAACCACGAGCTGCTGTAGGCGGCCGCCGGCGCGTACCGCTCCAGCGTGGCGGGCGGCCCAGAGGTCCCGGCTACTGGTCCCGGTGGGCCGGGTCGAAGGCCGTCCAGCGATCCTGGGGCGGCTCGTAGCCGGGCTTCCCGAGGGCGGCGGCGATGCGACTCAGGAGGAGCGCCTCGGCCTTGCTGACCTTCGAGGAATCGCTGCGCTCTCCGGTCGCAAGGGCGACGGCCTCGGCCGCCTCGAGCACCGTGTTGACGAAGGCTTCCCGCTCCTCGCGGGACGCCTTGGCCTCCATGGCGCGCCGGGCCTTCGTCGCCGTCTCGACGACGGTGTCGAGCAACGGCTCGCCGGTGGCCCGGAGGGCGTCGATGAGGCGGCCCTCCTCGTCCTTCGCGGCAACGATGGCGTCGATGAGGCCGAGACCGGAGAACTGGGCGATCGCCTCCTTGAAGGACTTCTCCGTGGCCTTCCGCTCGCGCCGCCGGCCCATGAAGCCGGCGTGCGAGGCCTGCTCGACGGCGACCACCGCCTCCGCCGGGGTCCGGCGGATCGCCTCCCACTCTTCGACCGTGTAGTCGGCGCGCGTGCTCATCGTTCTCCTCCGGGGGCTGCCTGTCGGCGATGAGCGTAGCGGCCTCGGGCCGCCCGGTCCAGCACCTCCCGCACCGGGGGTCGCAACGTCTCTACAGGTCCTTGCGAACCGGTGCCAGCCCCACCCAGTTGACGTTCGGCGGCTCGTAGCCCGCGATCCCGAGCGCCTCGCCGATGCGCTTGAGCAGGAGGCCCTCGGCGTGGCTGATCGTGCGATCCTCGCCGCGCTCGCCACTCGCCTCGGCGACCCGCTCGCAGGTCTGGATCACGGCGTTGGCAAACGCCTCGGCCTCCTCACGAGAGCCCTTCGCGTTGATCGCGCGGCGGGCGGCGCGGGCAGACTCGATCGCCGTGTCGATCATCGGCTCATCGCCGGCGCGCAGGGCGTCGATGAGGCGGCCCTCCTCCTCGCTCGCGGCGACGATCGCTTCGAGCAGCTCGAGCCCGGAGAACTGCTCGATCGCCTGCTTGAAGCCCTTCTCGGTCGCCTTCCGCTCGCGCCGCCGGCCCAGGAAGCTGCTCTTGGAGGCCTGCTCGACGGCGACCACCGCCTCCGCCGGGGTCCGGCGGATCGCCTCCCACTCTTCGACCGTGTAGTCGGCGCGCGTGCTCATCGTTCTCCTCCGGGGGCTGCCTGTCGGCGATGAGCGTAGCGGCCTCAGGCCGCCCGGTCCAGCACCTCGCGCACGTCCGCGCCCGCGCGGTCGAGCGCGGCGAGCGCGGCCTTGAGCTGCGCGTCGTCGGTCCCGGCGATCCCCGCCGCGCCGAGGGTGGCGAAGTCGTCCGGGACGACGATCCCCACGCCCTGCGGCAGCTCCACGACCTCGTCGGGCTCCAGGCCCTCGCGCCAGATCGCGCGGCCGTTCGGCGTGAGCCAGCGCTCGGTGCCGATCGTGAGCGCGCCCCCGTCCTTGAGCGGGAACGTGTTGACCACTGTTCCCGTCCCGTAGGTCTTCGTGCCGACGGCCCGCGCCCGCCCGGAATCCTGGAGCGCGCCGGTCAGGATCTCGGCGGAGCTGGCGGTCTGGTCGTTGACGAGGACCACGAGCGGGAGGTCCGGTGCCAGCGGGTCGCCCAGCACCTCGTTGGCCTTCTCCTTCCCGCTTCGATCGATCGAACGGTAGACGACCCCTTCCTCGAGGAAGAGGCTGGCCGTCTCGACGGGCTCGTTGACGTAGCCGCCGGGATTGCCCCGCAGGTCGAGGACCGCGCCCTCGGCGCCCTGGTCGAGAGCCTCCTCGAGGGCGGCCCGGACGGCCTTGGCCGCGCCGGCCGAGAACGACTCCAGGCGGATCACGGCGTCCTTGGTCCCGGGGGCGAACGCCCACGACACGAGGGGCAGGTCCAGCTTGGCCCGGGTGATCGTCACCGTGCGCGTCACGCCGGCCGGGTTCCGGAGCTCGAGGGTGACCTCGCTCCCCTCGGGACCCCGAACGCGGCTGACCACCTCGTTGACGGTGAGGCCGGCGATCCCGACCCCGTCGACGGAGATGAGCTCGTCACCTGCCTCCATCCCCGCGCGCTCCGCCGGGCTGTCGGTCAGGACGCGCACGATGAACATGGAGTTGTCCTGCTGGTCCAGCACGGCGCCGACCCCGACGAAGGTCCCCGACAGGGAGTCGTCGCGGGCCTTCACCTCGTCGGGGGTGAGGTACCCGGTGTGGCCACGGTCGTCGAGGCTCTCCGTCATCCCGACGATGGCGCCCCGCTCCAGGGCCAGGGGATCGAGCGCCTCCGGGTCGACGTAGTTCTTCTCGAGGAGGTCGAAGGCCTCGTCGAGGAGCCGCCAGTCGGGCCGCTCCACCGCCGGCGAGTAGGTCGGCGTGGCGCCCGGAGCGAGCGCGCTGCCGGCCCGGCCGAGGGAGACGCCGAGCGAGAAGACGACGACCGTCGCGAGGACGACGGCGGCGATCGCGAGGACGCGGCGGGCCCGCGCCGGCTGCGGGGGAGGCGGCGTCCAGCCGGCCGGCGGAGATGCGGAGGCGGGGTTCCAGGCGGGCTGGGTCCCCGGAGGCGTGGGGTCGGGCGCGCCGGGCGCGCGAAGTCGATCGTCATCCATGGTGCACGAACCATGCACCATCCACCCGCTGGGCGGGTGGCGACCCGGTCAGGACGCGATCAGGATTCCTTCACCTGCGCCCCGGTCGATGTCTCCCGAAGATCCGTCGCGATGTGCTCGGCCCAGCGCTCGACGGCCGCCCAGTCGCGATGCTCCGTGAAGCTCGAGCGAGAGAGCCTGGCCAGGATCCGCAGGCCGGCCCCGATGTGGTGCGGCTGCAGCGCCCCCGCGAACAGGGCCACGTCGCGCGGCGCGATGCGCTCGATCACGGCCACCAGGTCGGCCGGCACGTCGACCGTGACGCCCGCGGGGAGCGGCTCCGCCGGGCCCGAGGCGAAGAGCCAGACGGGCATCGTCTCGAGCTGGCGCTCGTGCGCCACCAGGAAGGCGTGTGCGCCCGGCATCCACTCCTCGGCGTAGACCGTGCAGCCGATGACGGCCGCGCGGAACGCCCGAAGGTCGCCCACGGACTCGATCGTCTCGAGGCGGGCCCGGATCCCCGCGGCGGCCATGACCTCGGTGATCGCGGCGGCGATCCCGCGCGTCGATTCGTGTCGCGTCGCGTAGGCGACGAGGACCTCGTCCGACATCGCAGCACCTCCCGCCGGACTCGCCGGCGCACGTGCGGCCGCGTCACGCGACGCCGTCGCCCCCGGACATTCTGGGTCAGGCCCCGGCTGCAGGCGAGTGCCGGAGGTCCGCGACCGGATGGGACCGAACGGCCCCTCGCGCCTTCGTCGCGAGGGGCCGTTCGGACGGCGTGATGTCGTGGCCTGCGAGCCGTGCGGCGCCTCCCCGGGAGTGGCGCGGCTCGGCGATCCAGCCCGGTCGTCTGCTCCGCGATCCTCTCGGCCAGCGTCGGCCACGCGCGGCGGCCGGCTTCGCGCGGCGATGGCCACGGGCGCGGGCCGGCTCCGTGCGCGGGCCGGCCTCGCGCGGCGATCCTGGCGGTCTGAACAGATAGTCTGGTCAGGATCGGCGGACCTGAGCGTGCGACTCACCGTGGATCGCAACGTCGGCGTGACTTCCGTGCGCGAGGATCGCGCTGGTGAGTAGATAGTCTGGTCAAAGCGAGGCGCGGCCGGCGCGGGGCTGGCGCACAGCGGACGCGCGGCAGGCGTGCGGCGGAGGCGGGGCCGACGTGGGGCCGGCGTGCGGGATGCGGACCGCGAGGCCGCTGGAGCTGGCCACGCCCACCCAGCCGCCGGCGCCGACAGGGTCACCGAGCAGGACACAGCCCGCGGCGCGCCGCGGACCCTGTGCTATCGTCCTGTCTCAATCCCGAGCCAGATGGTAGGAATTGACCCGCGTGACCGATCACCCCCACACCCCGGCCGCCGGCCGGGGTGCGACCCCCGGAGCTCTCCGGCTGGCTCCCGCCCCCGACGGCCTGCCCGATGCGGACCTCGTGCCGCCGGTCGTCGCGGAGAGTGGTGATCCGTTCGCGGCGTTGCGCGTCATCGACCTCCTCGCGCGGATGGAGCGCGGGCGCCCCATCCGGCTCGACGACCTGGTCGACGCGCTGAATGCCCGCCACCTGGGCTGGCTCTTCGACCGGGCCGTCGTGGCGGACACGCTCATCGCGCTCCAGGCCAACTGGATGGCCGACTACCGCAACGCCTCCGGGCTCGTGCTCGACGAGGGAGCGCTCGGCCCGACGGTCACGCTGGAGGACTCGCCCCGGGTCGATCCCTGGATCGTCGGCCAGGCCCAGCGCACGGCCGCGGCCTGCCGGGATGCGCTCGACGAGTTCGCCCGCCGCGACGGCACGAACCGCCTGGGCTGAGGCAGGGGCGGGCCGTCGCTCCGGCGGGGGTCTCGCCCGCGCGGGGTCACGCCCGCGCGGGGTCACGCCAGCGTGGCGAGGAACCGGAAGACCGGGGTTGCCGCCGAGAAGCCATCCGCGAGCCGCACCGGCAGGTCGGGCGAGCAGACGTCCTCGTCCGCGAGCCGACGCATGAAGATCACGTCCTTCCAGCGGAGGAGGTCCGCCTGCGGGTGGTCGGCCGGGTAGCCCGGCGGCACACGCTTCAGCGCCTCGTGCGGGTGGGCGCCGCCGAACCAGCCCACGAACCCGGGATCCTCGAGGGCCGCCCGGACGCGCTCCGGGTCGTCGAGCACCGCCCGCCGGAAGGCCTCGAGCCGGGGCTTCGGCGGCAGGTACATGCCGCCGCCGACGTACATCTCGCCGGGCCGGAAGTTGACGTAGCCGCCGACGCCGTGGCGCTCCTCGGCGCCGATCGCCGCGTCGCCCGCCGTCGTCGCCGCGCCCGCGCCGGCGCCGACCCACGGGAACGACGCCGCGACGTTCGTCTTGTACGGCGACTTGTCATTGCTGAACCGCGTGTCGCGGTAGATGCGGAACGGTGAGCGCTTCGGGTCCGCTCGCAGCGGGAGCCCCCGCGCCGCGAACTCCCCGGCGAGGGCGACGCAGAGCTGCTCGAGCGGCTCCTTCAGCAGGCGCTCGTACTCAGCCTTCCGGGGCTGGAACCAGTCCCGGTCGTTGTTCTGCGCGAGGTCAGCCAGGAACTGGATCGCCGCCGGCGTGAAACCGGCGAACGGCGGGGACATCTCGGCCATCGGGCACCTCCGTGGAGGCCGACTCTACGCCTCATCCACGCCTCGGACGTGCGGCATGGCCGCGGCGTCGTTACCCGTTGCGGGCCTGCGGGCCGCGCCCGAAGCGGGCCATGATCTCGACGACGCGCTCTCCGTCGAGGCCGTGCGCCGTGATGCCGTCCGCCCCGGTCATGGTGTCGGCCACGAGGAGAGCGTTGACGACCGCCTCCTCGACCGCCTCGACCGCCGCCTGGAAGAGAGGGGTGATCCGGGTGTCGTCGAGCATGCGGACGTCGAGGACGACCGGGGCGCCCGGCGCCGGCACCGTCTCGGGACCGGGGAGGCCGCGATTGCCGGTCGCGAAGGCGATGAAGATGTCGCCCGACCCGGTCGACGCGATGCCGCCCATCCGGGCGATCCCGAGGCCGGCCCGCTGGGCGAGCCGCTCGCACTGGTGGGGGAGGAGCGGGGCGTCCGTGGCCAGGACGACGATGATCGAGCCGGAGCCCGGCTCCAGCGTCCCGCGCACGCCGCCGGTTCGAGCCCTCGCCAGCGCCTCGGCGGCATCCCACGGGCTCGGGACCTCGCTCGTCGGGATCGCCTCGCCGACCGGCACGCCGTCGACCCGCAGGAGCGGCCGCGCGCCGTAGTTCGCCTGGACGAGGGCGCCGACGGTGAACCCGCCGGACCCGGCCGGGACGACGCGCGACGCTGTGCCGATCCCGCCCTTGAACTCGTGGCAGATCATCCCCGTCCCGCCGCCGACGGCACCCTCGGCGACCGGTCCGCCCACGGCCGCGGCGAGCGCCGCATCGACGTGCTCGGGCCTCACATGGAACCCGTTCATGTCGCTGAGGACCCCGTCGTGGGTCTCGCCGACGACGGGGAGCGACCAGAAGTCGGCGTGCGGCCCGTGCACGCGCACCGCGTGGGCGAGGAGCGCGTCGTGGACGACGCCGACCGAGTGGGTGTTCGTGATCGCGATCGGGGAGGTCAGGAGGCCCGATTCGCGGACCCACTCGAGGCCGGTCAGCTCGCCGTTGCCGTTGAGGCGGTGACAGCCGGCGAAGAGCGGCTCCAGGAACGGCTCGCCGTCGTGGGGGATCACCACCGTGACGCCCGTGCGGACGGGCCCCTCCCCGACGACGCGCGGCCCCTCGCCACGGATCAGCGTCGTGTGTCCGACGCGCACGCCGGCCACGTCCGTGATCGCGTTGAGGGGGCCCGGCTCCAGCCGGCCGAGGACGATCCCGTGATCGCGTGCGCGCATGCGTTCCTCCCGACGTCTACGTCGGAGTCTATGGCGCGCGCGCGTCGCGGGTATCGCCGGTCCGGTCGATGCGGGAGAGGACCATCGATAATCCCACCATGACCCTCCGCGTCGGCCTCGTCCTCGAGCGGCTGCCCGAGCTCGACGGCGTGGAGCCCGCCGACGCAGCCGACGCGTTCCGCGACCTGCCGGGCCTCGCGCTGCTCGAGAGCGCGCGGCCGGGGAGGTCGGGCCGCTGGTCGTTCCTCGTGGCTGCGCCGGTGGCGGTCCTGGAGGGATCGGCGCCCGGCCCGGACCCGTTCGCGGCCGCCCGGTCGACGCTGGCCCGGCTCGATCGCACCCCACGTCCGCCGGGGGGCTCCACCGTTCGCCGGCGGGCTCGTCGGCCACCTCGCGTACGACCTGGGCCGGCGCCTGGAGCGCCTGCCGGCGCGGGCCATCGACGACCAGGCGTTGCCCGACCTTCGTCTCGGGCTCCACCCCTGGGTGATCGCCTGGGACGGGCGCGATGGGCGGGCGTGGCTGGCGGCTCGGGCCGTCGACGGCGACGTCGACGGGCTCGCCCGGGACCTCGTGGGCGTCCGGGCGCGCGCGGAGGCGGCTGTGCGCGTGCCCCTCCGCGGGGAGCCGGCACTCCCGCGCCTGGTGTTCCGCTCGGAGACGACGCGGGACGCCTGGCTGGCGCGCGTCGAGACCGTCCGGGATGCGATCGCGGCCGGCGAGCTCTACCAGGCGAACCTGACCCGCCGGCTCGTCGCGCCGTTCGACGGCGAGCCGTGGGCGGTCTTTCGCCTGCTGCGTGCGGGTGAGCCGGCGGCGTTCACGGCGTACGTGGACCTCGGGCGCGCGCCCGGCGCGCGAGGCCGTGACGAGCCCGCGTCGTCGCGCGCGATCGTGTCCGCCTCGCCGGAGCCGTACCTGGCGCTCGGCGCGGACGGGATCGTCCGGACCGACCCCATCAAGGGCACGCGGCCTCGCGGCCGGACGCGGGCAGAGGACCGGGCCCTGGCCGCCGAGCTGCTCGTCTCGGAGAAGGACCGCGCCGAGAACACGATGATCGTGGACGTCCTGCGCAACGACCTCGGGCGCGTCTGCCGCCCGGGGAGCGTGCGCGTGCCGCGCCTCTGGCGCCTCGAGCGAACCCCGTCGGTGCAGCACCTCGTCTCGACGGTGACCGGCCGGCTCGCGCCCGGCCGCGACGCCTTCGACCTGCTGGCAGCCTCGTTCCCGGGCGGCTCGATCACCGGCGCGCCGAAGATACGCGCGATGGAGCTGCTCGAGTCGCTCGAGCCGGTCCGGCGCGGGCCATACTGCGGGGCGGCGCTCTGGGTCGACGCCGGGGGCGCGATGGGATCCTCCATCCTCATCCGGACGTTCGTGGCCGACGGCCGGCGCCTGACGCTCCACGTGGGCGGCGGCATCACCTGGCGCAGCGACCCGGCGGCCGAGTGGGAGGAGACGCGGGCGAAGGCGCGCGGCCCATTGCGGGCGATCGGCGCGACGGTCGAGGGCGAGGAGGACACATGAGCGAGGTCGAGGCGCTGGGCGCCGGAGCCCGCCCGACGGCCTGGGTCGACGGGCGGCTCGTGGCGGCCGACCAGCCGGCGCTCGTCGTGGGGGATCGGGCCTTCCAGCTCGGCGACGGCCTCTTCGAGACACTCCGCGTGCGGCGCGGGGTTGCCATCGAGCGCGATCTCCACCTCGCGCGCCTGCGCGAGGGGATGGGGGTCCTGGCAATCCCGATGCCGTGGAGCGACGCCGACCTAGCCGCCGCGATCACGGAAGTGGTGCGGGCCAATGCGCCGGACGACGCGGCCGTCCGGATTACGGTAAGCCGTGGCGCACCACTTGGCCGCGGTCTGCTCCCGGCGGGGTGGCGTCAGCTGCGACCGACGGTCGTCCTTCAGGCATGGCCGCACGTGCCGCTCGCCGCGGAGGTGCTGGCGCGCGGCGCACGGGCCGTGATCGCGTCCGGACGACGCGACCCGGCGTTCCCGCTCGCGTCGGTGAAGACAACGTCGCGGGCCGATCACGTGCACGCCAAGCTCGAGGCGGAGCTGGCCGGTGCGGACGACGCGATCACGCTGACCCTGAACGGCCACGTCGCCGAGGCGACGACGGCGAACGTCGCCATCATCATTGGTGAGCGTGTGCTTACGCCTCCGCTTGGGGCCGGGATCCTGGCCGGGAACCACGCGGGACTGGCTTCTTCGCGCGGAGGGCGCCGCCTCCGTGGGGCTCGTCGCCGCCGAGGCCTGGTTCACGCCGGGGGATCTTCTGGCGGCCGACGAGGCTCTCCTCTGCTCCTCGGTCGCGGGCTTCCAGCCGCTCGTCTCGCTCGACGGCGCCCCGATCGCCGGCGGCGTCCCCGGCCCGTGGGCCGCGCGCCTGCGCGGCGCGCGAGAGGCCTGGATCGTCGCGGCGTCCGGCGGGTAGGTCGGGGCAGGCGCAAAGGGTCGGTGCGGGCTCCCCAGGTCCGCGCCTGGCCGCCGCCGCGCCCGGCCAACGCCCGTACACTCCACGCGTGACCCGGGACGAGTTGATCCGCGCGACGAAGGACCTGATCGCCGAGGGCGAGCGCCTCCAGGCGGCGCCGTCGATGGGGGGGCTGCGCCTGTGGCTCCAGCTCTCCGACGACACCCTCTCGACGGCCTGGGGGAGCATGGATCGGTACCACCTCGCCTGGCTATCGGTGGGCAAGCCGAAGGAGATCGTCCGCGGCCGACCGATGACCGAGGACGAGGAGGCGGCCTACGTCCGGGAGGTGGCCAGCCAGAAGACGGCCGCGCTCCGGATGAGCCTCGACGCGGTGGAGCGGCAGGGGATGCCGTTCCGCGGCGAGACCGGGGGTGTCGGCCCAGGGCAGGGGATGGGCGAGGTGCCGGCCGGTGCCGCAGCGGCCCGCGGGGCGGCGTCGGGCGGTCGCCCCCGCTTCGACGTCCCGCCGGAGGCCGACGAGCTGGCAGCCGCCGTCCGTCGGGCCCGCGAGGAGGCCGCCCGGCACGATGCCGACGCGCATCGCCTGCGGGCGCCGCGGCCGGAGAAGATGCAGCGATGACGAGGCCCCGTCCGCCAGGCGTGATGCCGGAAGGCGGGTCGTGACCGCACCGCGCACGCCCGCCGTCGGCGGCGAACGGGACGTCCCGGCCCCGGACCCGATCGCCCGCGACTACCTGCTCCTCGCACTCCGGCTCGACCGCCAGATCCCAGGGCTCGTGGACGGCTACTTCGGCCCGGCGGACCTCCGGGCGCAGGTCGACCTCGAGCGGCTGCGCCCCGCGGCGCGCCTCGCCGAGGACGCCGCCGCCCTCCGGGACCGCCTCGCTGCCGAGGTCGCCGAGCCCGACCGGCGCCGCTGGCTCGACGCGCAGCTCGTCGCGCTCGAGGCGCAGGCCCGCGCGCTCGCCGTCCAGGGCCGCCCGTACCTCGATCACGTGACGGCCTGCTTCGATTTCCGCCCGGAGCGGACGCCGGAGGGGGTCTTCGACGGCGCCGCCGCGGCCCTGGACCGGCTGCTCCCCGGGGAGGGGCCGCTTCCCGTACGGATCGCCGCCTGGGACGAGCGCTTCACCGTCCCGGTCGACCGCGTTCGGGGCATCGTCGACGCCCTCCTGCCGGGATTCCGGCGCCGTGCCGAGGCGCTCTTCGGCCTGCCGGATGGCGAGGGCCTGGCCGTCACCCTCGTCCGTGACCAGCCCTGGAGCGGCTACAACTGGTACGACGGCGGGCGGCGGAGCCGGGTCGACCTCAACACCGACCTCCCGATCCGCGCCGCCGACCTGTTGACCGTGCTGCCCCACGAGACATACCCCGGGCACCACCTGGAGCACGCCTGGCACGAGGCGCACCTGGTCGACGGTTTCGGCCGGATGGAGGCCAGCGTCCTCTGCATCAACGCGCCGGAGTGCCTGCTCTCGGAGGGCCTGGCCGACCTGGGCAGGCGGTTCGCGGTCCCTCCCGACGAGGAGGCCGAGCACCTGGCCGAGGTGTATCGCCTTGCCGGCCTCCCCATCGCCGACGATCCGGCTGCCGCGCGCGACGCCGCCGCCCGCCAGGTCGAGATCACGCGGGCGCTGGCATCTGTCCGGGGCGTGGCGGGCAACGCCGCCCTGCTGCTCCACGCCGAGGGCGCGCCGAGGGACGAGGTCCTCGCCTACCTCGAGCGGCGGCTGCTGACGACGCCCGAGCGGGCGGCCAAGCGGCTCGAGTTCATCACCCACCCGCTCTGGCGGACCTACGTCTTCGTCTACTTCGAGGGCGAGCGTCTCCTGCGCCGCTGGCTCGAGCTGGAGCCGCCGGCGGGGCAGCCGGCCCGCTTCCGACGCCTGCTCATGGAGCAGCTGACGCCGTCGGCGATCGTCGAGGAGATCGCGGCGGCCGAGGCGGGCTGAGCGAGCCCGCAAGGAGCGGCGCTGAGGCCGCGAGGGGATCAGCGGGCCCGGGGGAGCGGTGCAGCGGCGCCGCGGCTCCGAGGACCGTGACTCCGCGAAGGCGCCCACCTCGACGGTCGGTCCGGGCATCGCGTGCGCCGCTGCGGACTGGCAGTCCCCGACTTCGGTCTCGTGGGCGGTTCCGCGGAGGCTGGCTCCCCGCGCCGCCCGGTTCACGCGGCCGACCGGCGGTTCCGCGGAGGCTGGCTCCCCGCGCCGCCCGGTTCACGCGGCCGACCGGCGGTTCCGCGGAGGCTGGCTCCCCGCGCCGCCCGGTTCACGCGGCCGACCGGCGGTTCCGCGGAGGCTGGCTCCCCGCGCCGCCCGGTTCACGCGGCCGACCGGCGGTTCCGCGGAGGCTGGCTCCCCGCGCCGCCCGGTTCACGCGGCCGACCGGCGGTTCCGCGGAGGCTGGCTCCCCGCGCCGCCCGTGACGCCCGCGAGGTGAGCGTGGCGCCGCGCGTCCGCGCTGGCTGGCTGGCCGGCTCGTCTCCCCCGCCCCTCGCAGCAGGGCCGAGCTAGCGGGCCCGGCGGGCGAGCGCGATCACCGCAGCGACCGTCGCGGCGAGCGAGAGGAGCGCGGGTACCGCAAAGAAGACCAGCTCAGCAGCGGGCCAATCGGACGCAACCCTTGGACAAGGTGGAGCGACCACAGCCCCAGCGACACCAGGCCGGTCACGACGGGGGCCAGCAGCACCGCCTGCTCCGCGCCGAGCAGCAGCATCGCCACGCCCAGCCCGAACGCCAGCACGGCGAGGACGGCCATCAAGAGGACGACCTCTCCGACGAGGCCGGGTGCGATCGCGCCGCCGAGCAGCAGCACCGCCCCGAGCACAATGAAGAGGCCGCCCGACACGCGAGCGGCACGCTCCGGTCCGTCATCGAGTTCCGGGAGGTCGTCCATCGGGTGCCTCAGCGCGGCGCGATCGGGCGCTCGAGGAGGACGCGATCCTCCCCGGCGCCGTCCCAGTCCTCGTAGGCGGGGATGCCATAGAGGCGGGTGCTGCCGGGGCCTTCGTCGGGCAAGAAGCCGAGGGCGGCGAAGAACGCGAGGGCGATCCGGTCGTCCGGGCGACAGGTGGCGACCAGGCGGGTCGCCCCGGCGGCGGCGAGCTGCTCGGCGAAACGCTCGACGAGCTCGCGGCCGATCCCCCGGCGGCGGAACTCGGGGTCGACGGCGACGAGGTGGACGACGGCCTCGGCCGGCCGGTCGGCGGAGCGGAAGCCGAGGAGAGTCCCGAGCGGCCGGCGGTCGCGGGCGGCCTCCGCCAGCCATCCGGTCCCGCCGGAGTGGCGGAACCAGGTCCGACCCGGGCCGCGGCGCCCACCACGGTCCTCGACCCAGTCGCGGAGGCGGGCGTCGAGGGCGGCCAGGTCGGCCTCGGTCGGGTGGCGGAGCTCGAAGGGCGGCGCCGGCTTCCGCGGGGTGGGCGGGACCTGCGGCAGCCAGTGGTCGAGGTCGGGGAACTCGGGCATGTCGATCCTCAGCGCGACCCGGCGATGGCGCCGGCCGCCGCCAGCGCGAGCTGCAGCGGCACGAGGATGCCGTACACCTGCACGAGGTAGTCGAGGGGACCGAGGTACATCCCCGAGAGCACCCAGTTGATGCCGACGGCCAGCCCCACTGCACCCAGCGCGAGCCCGAGCGCCAGCGCCCGGCGCGCTCGCGCGCGGACCGCGCCCCCGGCCCCGACGGCAACGGCGAGGCCGACAAGGATCCCCATCGTCACGGCAACGATCAGCAGCGCTCCCGTCCAGAGGAGGTACGTGGCAGCGACGAGGTGAGCCAGCGTCCCGGCAGCCGCGGCGACGACGCCGTAGACGACGGCCCGGCCCGGCGACCCGTCGTCCGCGTCGACGCGGGCGCCCGGTCCTCGCTCGCCGGCACCTCCCCGTGCCGCCAGCCGCTCGGAGGGGGCCTGCTCAGCAGCCGTCTCGGCGGCCGATCACCGGGGAGCGTGGCGGGATCGGGCAGGTCGACGGGGTCCGTCATGCAGAGCATCGTAGTCGGGCCGGGGTGACCATGGGCTGCGCCGCCGGGGCAATCCCGCGGCCCGCGGGCGGCGAAGACAGAGGGTGACATGAGCGCCTCCACGACTCCGCCCCACGACGCTTCCGGCCCTGCCGGCGGGCACGATCCGACGGACGCCGCCACGCCGCGCCGGCGCGGCGCCACGCGCGTCCGTCCCGACGCCGACTTCGAGCTTATGCTGGCCCTGCGCGGGGCCGCGAGTGCCCGCGACCTGCGCAATCGCGTGGTGCGCCCGCGGTTCGCGGAGACCCGCGACATGGCCGCGACCGGCAGCCCCGCGGCGACCGGCGACGCCGCCGGGCCCCACGATCTCGCCCATCCCGACTGACGGAGCGGGTAGACTCTCTCCTCGTGAGTCACTACGCCCTCGGTCTGCCCCCGACCGACATGCAGGCAGGGTTCCCCGACGCCGCGGCGCGCATCCGCGCCGCCCGGCCGCGGCTTGGCGCCCGGGCTCTCGAGGTCGCCGTGCAGCGCGACCCGACCCTGCGTGAGCGGCTCGGCGAGACCGGCCTGCGCGCGCTCCTCCGCGACACGGAGGTCTACCTCGAGCGGATCGCCCGCGCCGTCGCCTCGGCCGACCCCGGCCAGGTGCGCGAGTGGGCCGACTGGGTCGCCCCCGTCTATCGCCGCCGGAAGGTCCCGATGGACGACCTGGTGACCCTCAGCGAGGGCCTGCGCAGCTCGCTGGCGACCATCCTCTCGCCCGAGGAGCAGGTTCCCGCGGACGCCGCCCTGGACCAGGCGATCGCGACGTTCCGCCGGTACCGTGGCCTCGCCGGCGACGCGCGGAAGCGGAACCGCATCCTTGCCGCGCTCTACAAGGGCGGCTGAGCGAGGTCGGGGCGATGACGATCAAGTGGGTCCAGGTCGACCCTCTCGTGATGAACGGCGAGCCGTTCTGCTACGGCAGCCGGGTCACGGTCCGGCAGCTGCTCGAGATGCGCGCCGGCGGCTATGACCTGACCCGGATCCTGACCGACCACCCCGAGCTGCGCCGGCTCGGCGTGGCCGCCGCCTTCTGCTATGCGGCCGATCATCGGGAGCGCTACGCGGAGTTCTTCGCGGCCGACGGCACCCTCGTGGGGCCCGGCTACACGGACGAGGAGGCAGCGACGCTCCCGGAGCCACTGCGTCGCCCCGGCGTGGTGCTCGGCGCCGGCGAGCGGACCTCGACCTGAGCTCGAGGCGTAATTCCGAGTAACGCGCTCGACTTTCCGGGCATCTCTGGTACCCTTCGCCCAGGACGAACCCGCACACGGAAGCCCTCTCGCATGACCGATCAGCCGACCACCACCACCGCCCCCCCCGCCTCCCCCGCGTTCGATCCCGAGCGCCGGGCCACGGAGCTGGCGGTCCTGGACGCGCTCCGCAACGTCGTGGATCCCGAGATCGGGATGAACGTCGTGGAGCTGGCGCTCATCAAGCAGATCCTGCTCGGCGAGACGGAGTCGGAGGTCAAGATGATCCTCACGACGCCCTTCTGTCCGTACGCCGGATCGATGATCCAGCAGGTTCGCGAGCAGGCCGAATCGGTCCTCGATCACCCGGTCAAGGTCACCCTCCTTGCCGAGCGGTGGGACCCGCGTGACGCGGGCCTCATGTGGTGACCGAGGATCCCGCCCGCACCTCTGCGGTCGCGACCGGCCGGGGCGACGACGGCACGACCGGCCTCCTCTTCGGCGGGGACCGGATTCCCAAGGACGACCTTCGGACGGAGGCCTACGGCACCCTCGACGAGGCGGTCGCGGCCCTCGGCCTCGCCCGCGCGGAGCTCGACGTCCGGCGCCGCCTCGACGTCCTCCCGCCGGCCCTCGCCGACATCGAGCCGCTCGTGCTGCGCATCCAGCGCGAGCTGTTCGTGGCCGGCGCCGAGCTCGCCGCGAACCCCGCCGCCTGGGACCGCCTCCGCGACGGCGTGACCCGCGTCTCCGCCGAGATGGTCGAGGGCATCGACGCGCTCCTGGCCGACTTCGAGTCCCGCATCGAGTTCCCGAGCGAGTTCGTGGTGCCGGGGGAGACGCGGACCAGCGCCGCGCTTGAGCTGGCCCGCACGATCCTGCGCCGCGCCGAGCGCCGCGCGGTGACCCTGGAGCGCGCCGGTCTCGTCCCCGGGGAGCATCTCCTCCCGTATCTCAACCGCCTGGCCGACCTGCTGTGGGTTCTCGCGCGGGCAGCCGAGCAGGCCGAATCTCGCACGTCGACCGCCGCCCGGACCCGGGCGCCGCGATCCAGCGGGACCGGCTGATCGAACAAGATGACAGGGGGCGTCCCCGGGCTCGCCGGCCCGTCTTGCGCAGGTTCGGCATACTCTTCGACACCGGGGGTCGCGCCCCCCAGCCTCACGATGGAGACCACCACACGATGACGCCAAACCCGTACGGACAGTACGCCGCCCCGAGCCAGGTCGGGGTCCGCCCCGACGCCAGGCTGGCCGCGGCCTTCCTCACCCAGTCGTTCTTCTGGATGTTCCTCGGTCTGCTGGTGACGACCGCGGTCGGGGTCCTCATCGCGGCCCTGCCGCAGGAGACACTCATCGAGTACGCCTGGCTGGCGATCCCGATGATCTTCGTCCAGCTCGGCCTGGCCTTCACCCTGACCCTCGCGATCAAGAAGATCTCGGCGACGGTCGGTCTGCTCCTCTTCTTCGTCTACGCGGCGATCACCGGCGTGACGCTGGGGATCGTGCTGATCACGTACGAGCTGGGCAGCGTCCTGGCGGCCGGCTCGTCGGCGGCCGCCGTCTTCGGTGCCGCGGCGATCTACGGCGCGGTCACCAAGCGGAACCTGACCGGCCTTGGCCCCTATCTCTTCATGGGCCTCATCGGGATCATCGTGGCGAGCGTCGTCAACATCTTCATCGGGTGGGACACGCTCTCGTTCGTCATCTCGGTCGCGGGCGTCGTGATCTTCACGGCCCTGACCGCCTACGACGTCCAGAAGATCCAGCGGGGCGACGTCGCCGCGTGGACGCAGTCGATGGAGAAGGGCGCCGTCATGGGCGCCTTCATGCTCTACCTCGACTTCATCAACCTGTTCTTCATGCTCCTGCGCCTGTTCGGCAACCGGGGGTAGTCGCGGGGCGGCGACCGGCCGCACCCTGTGCCCGGGGGGTCAGGCGGCGGCGCTCGCGTCGGGCGGGAAGGCCGCGCCCCCGGCCAGGAGCGCGCGGCCGGTCTCCCCGGCCGGCTGAGGACGGGCGAAGAGGAAGCCCTGGCCGCGGTCGCAGCCCAGCTCGCGCAGCGCGGCCAGCTGATCCTCGCGCTCGATCCCCTCCGCCGTCACGGAGATCCCCAGGCCCTGGGCCAGGCCGACGACCGCGCGCACGATCGCCAGGTTCGCGGGTGACTCGTGGAGGCTGGCGATGAACGAGCGGTCCACCTTGATCACGTCGAGCGGCAGCTGCGACAGGTAGGCGAGGGACGAGTACCCGGTCCCGAAGTCGTCGAGGGCGACCCGGACGCCGAGCTCGTGGAGCGCCCGCAGGGTCACCCCGGTGGCCTGGGCGTCGCTCATGGCGAGCGATTCGGTGATCTCGAGCTCCAGGGTCTCGGGCGGCAGGCCCGTCTCTGCCACGACCGCGGCGATCCGCGCGGCGAGGTCGGGCCGGGCGAACTGGCGCGCGGACAGGTTCACGCTCACCACCAGGCCGGCGAGCGACGGGTCGGAGAGCTGCCAGGCGCGCGCCTGGCCGCAGGCCTCCCCGAGGACCACGTCCCCGATGGCGAGGATGAGACCCGTCTCCTCGGCGAGCGGGATGAAGGAGAGGGGCCCCAGGAGGCCCCGCGTCGGGTGCTGCCAGCGGACCAGCGCCTCGTGGCCCATCGTGCGGCCGGTACGCAGCTCGACGAGCGGCTGGTAGTGGACGCGCAGCTCGTTGCGTTCCACGGCACGCCGCAGGTCCAGCTCCAGCTCCAGGCGGTCCATCGACGAGGCGCTCATCCGCGGGTGGAAGACCGAGACGCGGTCGCTCGCGTCTGCCTTCGCCCGGTAGAGCGCGATCTCCGCCTCCCGGAGGAGGTCGGCGGCGCCCTGGCCGCCGGCCCGCGACAGGGCGACGCCCACGCTGGCCCCGACGTACGTCTCGCGCCCCTCCACGAGGAACGGCGCTGCCAGGGCCTCCAGCATCCGCCGGGCGAGCCCCTCGGCGGCGGCGTCGCCGGCGAGGCCGTCCACCAGCACCGCGAACTCGTCGCCGCCGAGGCGGGCCAGCGTGTCGGCCGGTCGCAGGGCCTCGGCCAGGCGGCGGCCCACGGCAGCGAGCAGCTGGTCGCCGACCGCGTGGCCCAGGCTCTCGTTGATGACCTTGAAGCGGTCCAGGTCGAGGATGAGGACGGCGAGCGGCGTGGCGTCGTCGGGACGGGCCCAGCCGAGCGCGTGGGTGACACGATCCACGAACAGCGAGCGATTCGGCAGGCCGGTGAGGGTGTCATAGAAGGACTGGCGGGCGAGGCGCTCCTGGATCGCCCGACGCTCCCGGATGTCGCGGATGGCGGTCGCGCGTGCCGGCACCTCGTCGGCGTACGGGATCGTGCGGCCGATCAGCTCGACCGCAGCCTGCGAGCCGTCCGCGAGGAGGGCGACCGTCTCGTAGGGTGTCTCGTTGTCAACCTCGAGCTGCAGGGCGAGGGCCGTCCGGACTGCCTCGGGGAACAGGTCGAGCACGGGTGCCCCGAGGACCTCGTCGGGCGCCCGGCCGAACAGGCCGACGAACGCCGCGTTGACCTCGAGCACGCGCCCGCCACGGTGGATGACCAGGGCCTCGAAGGACGCGTCGGCGAGGCGGCGCAGCCGCTCCGTGCTGGCCCGTAGCTCCTCCTCCGACTGCGTCCGGGCGGCGAGCTCGGCACGAGCGGCCGCGTGGAGGCGCGCATTCTCGAGGGCGACGGAGGCGAGCTGCGCGAAGCGGCTCAGGCCGGCGAGGTCGGCGGCGTCGTAGAGGCGCCCGGAATCGCCCGCCGCGAGGCCGATCACCCCGATGATCTCGGGGCCGGCGGTCAGCGGGATCCCGACGACCGACCCGATCCGACCCACCTGGTCGAGGCCGGGGGCTCGGCTCGACCACGCGTCGTAGTCCTCGACGCACATCGCCGTGCCGGTTGCCCAGACGTGCCCGCCCACGCCCTCTCCGCGGGCGATCTCCAGCCCGTCGAGGCCGCGGAAGATCCCCAGGCCGACCGCGAGACGGAGCACGTCGGCCTCCGGGTCGACCAGGTAGAGATAGCCGTTCGGCGTCCCGGCGAGCGACGCGGCCCGGGCCACGATCGTCTCCAGGAGCTCGTTGGGGTCGTGGCGGCCCATGAGCGCCGAGGTCGTCTCCTGGATCGCCGCGAGATACTCCGCCCCCTGGCCGGCGCTCGGCCCGCCGGTCCCGACCCGGGCCTTGCGGCGCGCCGCCTTCTCCAGGTACAGCTCGGCGTCGGCGAGCATCACGAGCTCGTCCTTCGTGGTCCCGTCGGCGGGGCAGGCGGCGACGCCGATGCTCACGGTGACGTGCGGGCCGTCCTCCTCGGCGCCCAGGGCATCGACGGCCGACGCCAGGCGGTCGGCGATCACCCGGGCCTCGTGACGCGCGACGCCCGGGAGGAGGACGACGAACTCGTCGCCGCCGTACCGGAAGACGAGATCCTGGGCCCGGACGTGGCCCGGCAGCGTGTCCGCGACGCGGCGCAGCAGCCGATCACCCGCGGGATGTCCGCGGCCGTCGTTGAAGGCCTTGAAGCCGTCGAGGTCGAGCATCAGGAGCGCGAACACCGCGGGCCCCGTGCCGGCTCCGCCCTCGCCGCCGCCGCCCTCGCCGCCGCCGCCCGTTCCGCCTGCCAGGAGCGTCTCGAGGTCGGCCTGGAAGGCCCCGTGGTTGCGGAGCCCGGTCAGGGCGTCGCGCTCGGCGCGCCGAGCGGCCGCCTGGAGGGCCTCCGCGGTCTGCAAGGCGATCGACGCCTGGCCCGCGAAGAGCTTGACGAGCTCGAACTCGTCGGCCGAGAAGTGGGCCTCGGCCTCGCCCATGCGCCCCACGTTCAGCGTCCCGATGACCTCGCCGCCGACACGCAGCGGGACCACGATGAGCGACTCCGGCTCGACGGGAGTCCCGGGGATGTTCATCGCGCGCGGGTCGAGATGGGCATCGTTGGCGAGGAGCGGCTCGCCGTGCTCCGTCGCCCACCCCGTCAGCCCGCTGCCCGTCGGGATCTCCTCGGCGAGGATGACCTCGGCGTACCGGTCACGCGCCAGGACCGCGGTTCGCAGGCCCCGCTCGCGGTCGATCCGGTAGATCGTCAGGTTGTCGTAGCGGACCACGCTGCGGAGCCCATCGGCGATCCGCTCCAGGACGGCGGTCGGATCGCCGGCGCCGAGGAGCGTCTCGTTGACGTCGAGGAGCGCCCGCTGGCTTGCCAGCCGGTGCTCCAGCTCGCCCTGCTGCTCGTGCAGCCGCCCGATGCTCTCGGCGTTGACCAGGGCCTGGGCCGCGAACCCCGCGAAGACGCGCAGCGTCGAGAGGTCGTCCTCGACGTAGCGGTCGGCGCCCTTCTTGCTGACGACGACCACGCCACGCACGACGTCGTCGAAGGACATCGGCGCGACGAGCATCGATTCGGATTCTTCGTCGGGCCCGACCACGAGCCGCCGTGGGTCGGTCCTCGTGTCGGCGACGCGCACGGCCGCGTTGTTGGCCGCCACCCAGCCGGTGAGGCCGGTGCCGATCGGGACCCGGAGCACCTCGGCCGCCGGGTCGCTGACGCCGAGGAAGATGCCGCCGAACGCGATCGGCTCGCACATCCCGGTGGCATGGTCCACGCGGTAGACGCGGGCGGTGTCGGAGGCGAAGAGGCCGCGGACCTCGGCCACGATCGCCTGGCCGATCTCGACCGGGTCGTGGAGGCGGTTCAGCCGCCCGGCAAGGTCCTGGATGGCGTCGAGCCGCGCGGCGAAGTCGTGGACGCTGGCGTAGAGGCGGGCGTTCTGGACGGCGATCGCCACCTGGTCGGCGTAGCTTTCGACGAGGTCGAGGTCGTCCTCGGCCCATGGGCGGGCCGCGAGGTGGTACAGGCCGAGGAGGCCGAGCGGCTCGCCTGCGTAGACGAGCGGGACGAGGCAGCTCGTCCGGAAGCCCTCGTGCTCGTAGGCGGCGGCCAGTCCCGGGCTCGTCGCCTGCCCCCAGGGCAGCTGAAGGACCACGGTGCGGCGCTGCTCGATGGCCCGCCAGCCTGCCGCCGGGTCGCCCCTCCGGACCTCGGCGACGGTGCCGAGGAACTCGTCACCGAGGCCTCGGTGCGCCGCCAGGTGGAACGGGCGGTCCCCCTCCTCGAGGACCCAGAGGCCGGCCTTGTCGGCCCCGAAGAGGGCCATGGCGTGGCCGAGGACGTCGTCGAAGATGCGGTCGAGGTCCCGGCGCGGGCGGAGATCGCCGGCCGGGAGCACCGGCGGCGGTCGCGGGCGATCGCCGGTTGCGAAACCGCTGGGTTCGCCTGGTTCGAGCGAAGCGACCGCCATCGTGCTCCACGGTGCTCGGGTCCGGCCCCCCCCCGACGGCCGCGCCGGGACGGTGCCCCGGCGCACCCGGAACGTACCGGGCGCGGCCTCGCCGGACGATAGCCCGTGCGTACTACGCGGGTCCGGCCCGCGGGTGGCCACCCGCCGCCGTCTGAGCGGCCCCCGCGTCCGAGCGGCCCCCGCGTCTGCGCCGCGCCCGCATCTGCCGCCGCCCGCGCCTTCGCCGCAAGCCCCAGAATCCGTGCATGGCAATCGAGATCAGCGAGGCCCAGCCCGGGAGATTCTCCCCGGCAGAGCTCGGACGTCTCGGCGAGATCGTCGTCGCCGCCTACGACGCCGTCGGCGCGCTCGAGGGCGACGACGCGTACGTCCCGGAGCTGCGCGACGTGGCCCGGCGCGCACGGGAGGCCGTCGTCCTGGCGGCCGTCGACATCGAGACGCGCCGGCTGCTCGGGTGCGTCACGTACGTCCCGGATGCGTCCAGCCCGTGGGCCGAGCACCTCCGCGAGGGCGAAGCCGGGATCCGGATGCTCGCGGTCGATCCGGCGGGCCAGGGCAGGGGCGTGGGCACCGCGCTCATCGAGGCGTGCCTGGACCGCGCGCGCGCCGAGGGGAGGCGGGCGGTCTTCCTCCACTCGCTGCCGGTCATGGCGGGCGCCCAGCGGCTCTACGCCCGGTTCGGCTTCCGGCGTGTCCCCGATCGCGACTGGGTCTTCCCCGACTTCCTGCTCATGGGGTTCGTCCTGGACCTGGCATGAGGCCGATGCGTCGGGGGCCCCCGCGCGGTGAGCCGGACCGGCGCGCGTCCGCGTGCGTCGACCTGGCCAGGTTCCGAGATGCCGGCCGCAGGCGAACCCGCTACCGCCCGCCGTACGGCCGCTGCATCCGCACGCTCCGCCGGACCGGGCCGAATCCGACGCGCTCGTAGACGCCGAGGGCACCGGTGGGGTTCTCCGCATCGACGCCGAGGATCGCGGCGTCGAAGCCGGTGTCACGGAACGCCCGCATCGAGCGAACCAGGAGCGCGGTGGCCAGCCCGCGCCTGCGCCATGGCCGGCGCACGCCCAGCTGCCCGATCCAGCCCTCGCGGATGCCGGTCGCCTCCCAGTCCGCCTCGGCGACGTAGTTGACCGTGTACCCGGCGATCTCGTCCCCCTCGAAGGCGACGAAGGAGAGGTCGGGGCGGAAGTACGGGTCGCCGATGAACTCGCGGTTCCAGATCTCGGCCGTCAGCGGCTCCGAGCCCCAGTGGTCGGCGAACGCCTCGTTGTGGGCGATGCGCAGGCGCTCGCCGAGGGCCGCCGCGTACCCCTCGATGCGGATGCCCCGGGGGTCCGGCTCGTGCGGGATCGGCTCGTGCAGGTCGCGGCGCATGTCGAAGTACCAGCGGGCCGCCTCGAACCCGGCCGCCTCGTGGAGCGCGACCGCGTCGGCCAGGCGCTCCTCCTTGAAGGCCTCCACGACCCGCAGCAGGTGGGCCGGCTGCCCTGCCAGGATCTCGTCGGCGCGGGCGACCCCCCAGCCGAGGACGGCCCGCCCAATCCCCTTCCGGCGGTGGTCCGGATGGGTGGTTCCCCACAGGAAGACGCGCCGCGAGTCCAGGCCCTGCAGGCGCTCGTGGACCATGATCGAGGCCGCCAGCGAGCCGTCCGGCAGGGCCAGCGTCAGCGTGCTCGTCGCGACCGGGCAGTTCGGGTCGGTCAGCTCGTGGCGGGCGACCTCCTCGGTCATCACCTCCTCGCCGCCGTCGGCCACCCGCGCGGCCTCCTGCAGGCGGATGAAGGCCTCGACATCGTCGAGGGTGAGCGGGCGCCACGCGGCGCCCGGAAGGGCCGAGATGGGATCGGGGAGGGCGGGCATGGCTCCATTGTGCCCCCCGGGCACCCATCGGGTCTGCCGGTCGGGCGATACTTCGGCCATGGACTCCACGACCGCCGATCCCACGACCGCCGATCCCACGACGCCAGCCGCGCCCGTCGCGGACCTCCTGGCCGACGCGCGCGCCGCTCTTCCCGACCTGATCGCCCTCCGGCGGCGCCTGCACCGGATCCCGGAGGTCGGTCTCCAGCTTCCGGCGACGCAGGCGGTGGTCATCGAAGAGCTCCGGGCCCTCGGGCTCGAGCCCCGCCTCGGCACCACGACCACCTCCGTCACGGCGGTCGTCGAGGGCGCCCGGCCGGGTCCGACGATCCTCCTCCGCGCCGACATGGACGGGCTGCCGCTCCTCGAGGAAACCGGCCTGGAGTTCGCGTCGGAGACACCCGGCACGATGCACGCCTGCGGCCATGACACGCACATGACGATGCTGCTCGGCGCCGCCCGGCTGCTGGTCGCCCGCCGGGCCGCGATCGCCGGCCGCGTCCTGCTCATGTTCCAGCCGGGCGAGGAGGGCTACCACGGCGCCCGCTACATGCTCGACGAGGGGCTCCTGGACCGGCCGGCCGGCGAGGAGGTCACCGGCGCCTTCGCGTTCCACATCTGGACGCGCTACGCAACCGGGACCGTCTGGTTCCGCCCGGGCCCACTCCTGGCGGCCGCCGACTTCATCGACCTGACGATCCGCGGGCGCGGCGGCCACGCCTCGGAGCCCTTCAAGACGGTCGACCCGATCCCGGTCGCCGCCGAGGTGATCCTGGCGCTCCAGGCGATGGTCACCCGCCGCCACGACGTCTTCGACCCGACCGTTGTCACGATCGCCCACGTCGACGCCGGCACGACCTACAACATCATCCCGGAGACGGCGACCCTTCAGGGCACCATCCGGACGGTCTCGGAGTCGAATCGGGCTGCCGTCCACGCGGGGATCCGGCGCGTCGTGGAGGGAGTCTGTGCCGCGCATGGCGCGACGGCCGAGCTGGCGATCACGGGCGGCTTCCCAGTCACCGTCAACGACCCCGGGTTCACGGCGTTCGCCGCCGACGTCGCCGGGGAGGTGGTGGGCAGCGCGGCGGTCGTGGAGATGGCCGACCCGATCATGGGCGCCGAGGACTTCAGCTACGTCCTGCAGCGCGTGCCGGGAGCGATGTTCTTCCTCGGCGCGCTCGACCCGGAGGAGGACCCGGCCACGGCCCCCCAGAACCACTCGAACCGCGTGAAGCACCACGAGCCGGCGATGGCCGTCGGCGCGGCGGTCTACGCGGCCGTGGCGCTCCGGCACCTGGCGGGCTGAGGAACGCCGGCGCGCTGAGGAACGCCGGGGAGCTGAGGAACGCCGGGGAGCCGAGAAACAAGGGCGAGCCGAGCGAACGCCCGGGAGCCGAGGAAGAGGTGAGCCGGCAGCGCCGGCGAACGACCTCTCGGGCCGGCGGAACCGAGGTTGAGTTCGCCGGTGCCCTGGACATGCTCATGGAGCGATCACGCCCCTGCCCCGCCCGTGAGCGTCCGCTCGCCGCCCTGGGTGTGCTCGGACGCCCGCGGCATGCCATTGCGCTCTGTCGCGGACGCGGACACCGGCGTAGGCTGCGCCCGCGGAAGCTCGAGGGCGGGGCCCATGATCTGTCCGGACTGCGGAACCGAGAACCGGCCGAACCGGAAGTTCTGCCTGCGCTGCGGCGGCGCCCTGGCGGCGACGTGCCCCGCATGCGGTGTCGTCAACGAGCCGGAGGCCGGCTTCTGCGGCGAGTGCGGGGCGCGCCTGGGAACCGGAGAACGCGCCCCGGGCGGGCAACCGCCAGCCGAGGGCCAGGCGTTCGAGGCGGCCAGCGCCGGCACGGCACCCGCCCCCGTCGCCGAGCGCCGCCTCGTGACCGTCCTCTTCGCCGACCTCGTCGGGTTCACGCCGTTCGCGGAGGAGCGTGACGCCGAGGAGGTGCGCGAGACCCTCTCGCGGTACTTCGAGCTGGCGGCCGGCGTGATCGCCCGCCACGGCGGGACGGTGGAGAAGTTCACTTCTCCGCGGTGCGAGAGCTGGCTGAGGGCCTGGCCGCGCACGCCGACAGCACCCCCGTCTGGAAGGCGGTGCATGCCGCAACCCGGGGCGGGGTCGCGGCGCTCGAGGGTCGCTCCGGAGACGCCGCGATCGAGCACGGCGAGGCGAACCGGAGCTGGCGCAAGGGCGGCTACGAGTTCGAAGCGGCCTCGGCGGCCCTCGACTTCGCTTGGGCAGTCAGCCCCGAGGTCCCCCAGGTGCGATTGGCCGCCGATGAGGCCCGCGCCGTCTTCGAGCGGGTCCGAGCGGAGGTGTACCTGGATCGGCTGGACGCGGTGATGGCCGGCGCAACGGATGTCGCCCTCAACACGAACCGCGCGGCTCCGGTCGCCGCCCATGCCCCCGACCCGTGAGCGACAACGGGGCGCGCGACCGTGACGCTCCACCGGGACCTCCTCGACTTCCTCCCAGCCCGGCAGCAGGGCAATGACCAGGTTCGCCTGGAGCGCACGTTCGACGGGCGCCCCGCGGTCAAGGACGTCCTGGAGGCGCTCGGCGTGCCCCACCCGGAGATCGCGGCGCTCACCGTGAACGGGGCGCCGGCCAGCCTCCGCCAGCGGCTGAACGACGGTGACCGGGTCGAGGCATGGGCGGCGAAGGACGCCGCAGCGCTCGCCCTGGCCCCCGTCCTTCCACCGGCGCCAGAGGACACGGCCGAGCCGCGCTTCGTCGTCGACGGTCACCTCGGGCGGCTGGCCGCCTACCTCCGGATGCTCGGATTCGACACCTGGTACGGCACCGATGTCGACGACGACCGGCTCGCGGCCGTCGCCGCGACGGAACGCCGGATCCTCCTGACCCGCGACCTTGGCCTCCTCAAGCGGAGCATCGTGCGGCGCGGGGCCTACGTCCGATCGGACCGCCCGGTCGAGCAGCTGGTCGAGGTCACCCGACGCTTCGGCCTGGTCGACCGCTGGCAGCCGTTCGGTCGCTGCCTGCGCTGCAACGCTGAGCTGGTCGCCGCCGCCCGCGAAGAGGTCCTCGACCGCCTCCTGCCGCTCACCCGCATCTACCACGACGAATTCCGCCGCTGCCCCGGCTGCGACGCGGTCTACTGGAAGGGCTCCCACCACGCGCGCATGCAGCGCCTCGTCGAGCGGGTGCGGGCCGCGGCGGTCGGCGACCCGCCCGCGGATGGGGGTCGGCGGTGACGACGACGACCCGGGAGCCCGCCTACCTGGCCCTCCACCGGAGCGGCGAGCTGGCCGTGCGTGCCCGGCTGGCGCTGGACCGCCTGGCGAGCTGCGACCTCTGCGCCCGGTACTGCCGCGTCGACCGGCTCGCCGGCACGAGAGGCGCCGTGTGCCGGACGGGCCGATGGGCGCGGGTCGCCAGCTACGGGCCGCACCACGGCGAGGAGCGGCCGCTCAGCGGCTGGCGCGGCTCGGGGACGATCTTCTTCGCCTGGTGCAGCCTGCGCTGCGTCTTCTGCCAGAACTGGGAGATCAGCCAGGCCGGCGAGGGGCTCGAGGTGGGGGCCGAGGACCTCGCCGCGATGATGCTGGAGCTCCAGGCGGCCGGCTGTCACAACGTCAACCTCGTGACGCCGAGCCACGTCGTGGCCCAGGTCCTGGAGGCGGTCGCGATCGCGGCCGAGGCGGGCCTCCGGATCCCGCTCGTCTACAACACCGGCGGCTACGACAGTCCCGAGGCGCTGGCGCTCCTCGACGGCGTCGTCGACGTCTACATGCCGGACCTGAAGTACGGCTCGAGCGAGGTCGCGCGGCGCTACTCCCACGTCCCCGACTACGTCGAGGTCAACCACCGCGCCGTGCGCGAGATGCATCGCCAGGTCGGCCACCTGGTCCTCGACGAGCGCGGCGTCGCGGTCCGCGGGCTCCTCGTCCGGCACCTCGTCCTGCCCGGAGACCTGGCCGGGACCGAGGAGGTCCTCGGCTTCGTCGCCACCGAGCTCTCGCCGGACACGTACCTGAACCTCATGGCCCAGTACCGGCCGTGCCACCGGGCGGAGGAGGACCCGCCGCTCGACCGCCGCCCGACCGCCGCCGAGCTGCTCCGGGCCCGCGAGGTCGCGGAGCAGCTCGGGCTCCGCAGGCGCGACGGCTGAGGGCCTCGTGACCGACCCTCGTCGCACGCGAGCATCGGTCGCGTGCGTTGACCGCTCGCCGTCGCCGGTGTAGTATTTCCGAGCGGAAAGGTCGGAATTACGGCGACCTGTTACCGCTTCGGCGCGTCCCTTCCGCCTCGCCACACCGTGCTCCGCCGTCAGGCAGTCCCGCCGCCCCGCTACCAGAGGACCACGCCCTGAGCGTCCGAACCTTCCACGCCACCGGCGCCATCTCCTTCAGCACGAAGGGCGAGTACGGCGTGCGGATGCTCGTGCAGCTGGCCCGCCGCTGGACCGGCGACGGGACCGTCCCGGTGAGCCTCGCCGACGTCGCCGCCGACGAGGATCTGCCGCGCGCCTACCTCGAGCAGCTGGCCATCCCCCTCCGCGAGGCCGGGATCGTGCACTCCACGCGCGGCGCCCGGGGCGGCTACGCCCTGGCCCGCCCACCCGCCGAGATCACCCTCGCCGAGGCGCTGCGCGCCCTGGAGGGCCCGCTCGCGCCGATGATCTGCGCCAGCGAGGACCCGGCCGAGTCCCATGCCTGCCTGCGCCTCGGGGCATGCTCGGTCAACGGCCTGTGGGTCAAGGTCCGCGACGCCATCAGCGGCGTCCTCGACGCCACCACCCTCGCCGACCTCGTCCCTCGCCCGTCGCTCGTCGAGCTCGACCCGCGCCCACGCGAGGTCGTGTCCGTCTGACCGCCGTTCGCCCGTCCTCCGACCGTCGCGCCGGTTCGCCGGCCCGACCCACCCACAGGAGCCAAGCCACCCCGTGAGCGACCAGCATCTCGAGATCCGGAACCTCCACGTCGCGCCCGTCGCGGACCCCGAGCGCCACATCCTGCAGGGGATCGACCTCGTCGTCGGCAAGGGCGAGGTGCACGCGATCATGGGTCCCAACGGCTCCGGCAAGACCACGCTCGCCTACGCGCTGATGGGCCACCCGGCCTACCTGATCACCCAGGGCGAGGTGATCTGGAAGGACATGAACATCCTGGAGCTCTCGCCAGACAAGCGGGCGCGCCTGGGGATGTTCCTCGCGTTCCAGTACCCGACCGCCATCCCCGGGCTCTCGGTGGCGTCCTTTCTGCGGACGGCGCTCAACGCGCGCCGCCAGGGCCTGGAGAAGGACCCGAACATCGATCCGAGCGATCCCACGCGGGGCGGGATCTCGATGGGCGACTTCCGCCGGCTCATGCGGGCGAAGATGGCGCTCCTGAAGATGGACGAGAGCTTCGCGGCCCGGTACGTCAACGAGGGCTTCTCGGGGGGCGAGAAGAAGCGCCTCGAGATGCTCCAGATGGCCGTTCTCGAGCCCGAGATGGCGATTCTCGACGAGACCGACTCCGGCCTCGACATCGACGCCCTGCGGATCGTCGCCGAGGGTGTCAACGCCATGCTCAGCCCGAACCTCGGCGTGCTGCTCATCACCCACTACCAGCGCCTGCTCAACTACATCAAGCCGGACCGGGTCCACGTCCTGGCGCGCGGCCGGATCATCACGTCGGGCGGGCGCGAGCTGGCCCTCGAGCTGGAGGAGCACGGCTACGCGCCGATCCTCCGTGCGGCCGGCTTCGATGCCGACGAGTCCGACGTGGCCTACGCCACGCGCGTCCCCGAGACCGTGGAGGCCGGCTGACGGCCGGGCCAGCAGGAGCGATGGGATGACCGACCTCGCCACGCCTGCCCCCGCGGCGACCTCGGCCCCGACGGCCGCGACCGCCACCGACGCGCGCGCGCTCGACCCGCGCGCGCTCCGCGCCGACTTCCCCATCTTGGGCGAGCGTCCGCACGGCAAGCCGCTCGTCTACCTCAATTCGGCCGCCACGAGCCAGAAGCCGCTCGCGGTCATCGAGGCGATGGACGGCTACTACCGCGGCTACAACGCCAACGTGCACCGGGGCATCTACGAGATCAGCGAGAAGGCGACGGCCGCGTACGAGGGTGCCCGCGCCCAGGTCGCCCGGTTCATCAACGCGCCGTCCGAGCGCGAGATCGTGTGGGTCCGCAACGCGACCGAGGCGATCAACCTCGTCGCGTACAGCTGGGGCCGTCGTCACCTCGGCCAGGGCGACGCGATCGTGCTCACCGAGATGGAGCACCACGCGAACCTCGTCCCGTGGCAGGTCCTGGCCCAGGAGATCGACGGCGACCTCGAGTTCATCCCGATCACCGACGACGGCATCCTTCGCCTCGACGTCTTCGAGGTGCTCCTGCGCCTGCACCCGAAGATTGTCGCCTTCACCCACGTCTCGAACACGCTGGGGACGATCAACCCGGTCCGCGAGATGGTCGAGATGGCCCACGCGGCCGGCGCGCTCGTGCTCGTGGACGGGGCCCAGGCCGTGCCCCACCTGCCGGTGGACGTCCAGGAGATCGGCGCCGACTTCTACGTCTTCTCCGGCCACAAGATGCTGGGCCCGACCGGGTCCGGCGTCCTGTGGGGGCGCCCCGAGCTGCTCGAGGCGATGCCGCCGTTCCTGACGGGCGGCGACATGATCCGCGAGGTCAAGCTGCGCCGCTCCGAGTTCAACGAGGCCCCCTGGAAGTTCGAGGCCGGCACGCCCGACATCTCGGCGGCCATCGGCCTCGGCGTCGCGGCCGACTACCTGCGCGAGCTGGGGATGGACCGGGTCCGAGCCCACGAGCGCGAGCTCGTCGCGTACGCCCTGGAGACGCTCGCCCGCGAGGTCCCGGGGATCGCGCTCTACGGCCCGCCGGCCGATGTCCGCGGCGGGGTGGTGCCCTTCAACCTGCCCGGCATCCATCCCCACGACGTGGCCCAGATCCTGGACCGCGAGGGGGTCTGCATCCGCGCCGGCCACCACTGCACGATGCCGCTCCACGAGCGGCTCGACCTGGCGGCCACCGGACGGGCCAGCTTCTCGGTCTTCACGACCACCGACGACATCGACGCCCTGGCCGCCGGCCTGCGGGAGGTCCAGCGGGTCTTCGGGGCGTAGGGGCGGGGCGACCGGCTCCCGCGGGCGACGTTCCGTCCGGACTGCCAGCCAGGCTGGCGCTATCGCGTCGGCGGCCAGTTCCGCGTCCGGATTGCCAGCCATGCTGGCGCTGACACCCCTCTGCGGGCGCCCTGGCCGGCGGAGACGGACCGGCCCATGGCCGTCACGCTCGAGCACGCGCCCAACGGCCGCTTCGCATCGGCGGCCACCGGTCTGCGTTCGTGCCAATCGTGCGTAACGACGTCACCGCTGGCATTCCCCACGATCGGTGTGGCGGGTGGCTGGATCCCCGGCTCCGGCGGCCGCGCCGTGTCATTGACATGCCGCCTCGGCTCGCTATGCTTTACTCATGCGACAGGAAGTAAAGAATCGGCGCCGCGGCCAGACCACCGTGAGCTCCAAGCACCAGGTGACGCTGCCGGTGGACGCGCTGGCGCGCGCCGGGCTGGGAACCGGCGACCGGCTGGCAGTCGAAGTCCGGGGCCCGGGCGAGCTGCTCCTGCGGCGGGTGGCCGACCCGGTCGAGCGCTACGGCGGCGCGCTGACCGGGGTCTACGAGCCCGGCGAGCTCGATCGGCTGCGCGACGAATGGCGCTGACCGTCCTCGACGCGGGCGTGGTCATCGCCCTCCTCGATGGGCAGGACGTCCACCACGCCGCCGCCGAGGACGCCGTGCGCGAGGCGTATGCAGCCGGCGACGACCTCGTCCTCCCGGCATCCGCGTACGCCGAGTGTCTCGTCGCGCCGCTGCGACGAGGACCGGAGGCTGCGACGATCGTCGACGATCTGCTCGACGCGCTCGCGGCGCGGGTCGCCCCGATCACCCGGGCGACAGCGCGGGCCGCGGCCGAGCTCCGTGCCCGCGACGGCCGCGTCCTGCGGCTGCCGGACGCGCTCGTCGTCGCGACGGCCCTGGACCTGCGGGCGGACCGGCTGCTCACGACCGACGCGCGGTGGCCTGCACTGGGGGTCGCCGTGGAGGTCGTCGCCGGCTGAATCGTCGGCGACGCCCGCCGACACGCCCGTCGCGACCGGCTGAACGGGGCTCTGGCGTCGGCTGGACGACACCGCTGCCGGCGGCGCCGCGCCTGGTGAGCCCCGGCCCGAATCGCCAGGCTCTCTCGACCTCTGGAGCTCGCACCGCCGGCGCGGCGGTCGCCGTGACCGCGTCATCGCTGACTTCCTCGTCGGCGCCCACGCCCTCGAGCAGGCCGACCGCCTGCTCACCCGGGACCGCGGGCTCCAGCGCGCCGCGTTCGTCGGGCTCACGCTCGTCGATCCGACGGAATCGTGACCGCTCGACCTCCGGCGCCCGCGGCCAGGGCGCCTGCGGCCGCGGCCTCGGCGGCCGCGGCCTCACCGGCCGCGCCGTGCTACCGGTCCGAGAAGCGGAAGGTCTCCACGATCGGCATCGCCTCGGCGACCAGCGCATCGAACTCGCCCGGTCGCGAGGCGTCCAAGACGACGGCCAGCGCGCCACCGGTCCCGAGGTCGACGAGGATCAGCCGCATCCGCTCGCCGGCGTAGATGTTCCACTCGTAGTCGCTCGCGCCGCCCACCCCGGACACGAACAGGCCGGCCATGGGCACGCCGCCGTCGTTCGGGCACGTGCCAATGCCCGTCCATGCCGGGTCGAGCCACACGTCGACGAGGATCGCGGGACGCCCGCCGAGCTCGCGGGCCACCGGCTCCGTGGTGCGCAGCGCGGGATGCCCGGCCAGCCAGGCCGCGATCGCATCGATCGAGCTGCCCACTCCCTCGACGGGGACCGACGGCGCGCACCCCTCCTCCGTCGTCGCCGGCACCGGCCGGGCCAGCAGGTAGATGCCGTGCCAAGGCATATCAGAGGCCGGAGACCCTCCGTACTCGGCGTAGAAATCGGCCGGCACCAGCTCGTACATCGAGGTGGAGTCGACCGTGTTCGTCCAGCCCTCGGGGACGGTGTAGGTGATCGACGGGTAGGCGGGGTTCCAGTCCGGGCTCGGGCCTACGGCATCCGCGCGGGCGCGGAACCAGGTGGTCGCGTACGTGCCCGGGGCCAGGGGGCCGAGGCGCGTGTCGGGCCCGGCCATCTTCTGCCACCGGCCGGTCAGCAGCGCCGCCCGGGCCGCGCAGTCGTCGTCGACCGGCTCGAACGTGACCTGCGTGGCCTCCGCGTCGAAGGCGTACCGGTAGACGCCGCTGTCCCCCACCCGACAGCCGGCCTCGTCCTTCGCGCTGAGGAGGCGGAACTCCCCGGGGTTGCCGGTGCTTGCCGCGCTGTACATGATCCCCGGCGTGCTGTCGTAGAAGAGCGCGAACACGGAGCCGGTCAGGTCGACCACGGCCCTGAACGGGCTCGGGCCGATCGCCGGGATGTCGCGCGTCCCCCCGATCCACGTCGCCGCCAGCGCCTGCTCGACGGGCGCGCCGAACGACCGTGGCGTGGCGGACGGCGCCGGGTTGACGACGGCGGGCGCCTCGGTCGGGAGCCGAGGGTCGTCCGTCGTCGGTGCCGGGCGGATGAGACCGCCCGCAGCGAGGAGCCCCCCGGCCAGCGCCAGCAGCCCGACGGCCCCAACGGCCATGAAGAGCCGGGTCGGCGGCCCGTCGCGGCGGGCGGCCTTCGGGCCCACCTTCGGGAGCCATGCCGGTGCCTGGCGGCCGGCGACCGCCCTGGCGAGGCCGGCCTCGATCGCGTGGTCGGGCGCCCGACCGGGAGCGACGTCGGCCATCCACGCGGTGAGGCGCTGCTCGGCGTCATCCCGGCCGAACGTCGCGCCGCCGGGGCGCATCTCCGGGCCGTTCATGCCGTCCTCCTCTGGGTCGCGATCTCGACCCGGTCGTCGGCGGCGAGCGACGCCCGCAGGGCATCGAGGCCGCGGCCGATCCGCGACTTGACCGTGCCGATCGGCAGGTCGAGCGCCTCGGCGATCTCGCTGTGGGTCATCTGGAGGTGGTTGTGGAGCACGAGCACCGCCCGCTGGTCCATCGGCAGGCGGCGGAACGCGTGCTCGATCCGCTGGCGCTCCACGACGTGGCGCGTCTCGTCGGCATGAACGACCTCGACCGCCGCGTCGAGCGACACCTGGGCCCGCCGCTTGTGGCGGCGCGCCTCGTCGTACGTCGCGTTGACGACCAGGCGATGGAGCCACGCGTCGAAGCGGTCAGGGTCGCGCAGCCGGGGCAGGTCGCGCCAGGCCCGGATGGTCGCCTCCTGGACCGCGTCCTCGGCTCGATCACCGTCGCGGAGCATGAGCGAGGCGATGGCGTACATCCTCCCGGACGCGCCGCGGATGAGGGCGCCGAACGCCTCGGCGTCCCCCCGCATCGCGCGTTCCACGAGTTGGGCTCCCAAGGTGCGGATCCCCCTCCCTCCGCTGCGGTCCCCGTCCGCAGGTGCAGAGCCTCGCATGCCTGTCCAGCGGGGACTCGCGGCGGCTGCAGCTGCGACCTGGTCCATGAGCCTCCGGGCCGGTGCGATGACCACGCGCCTCCGGCTGCGCGTACCTCTCTGGCGCTCGCCGCGGGCCGTTCGGTTCCATCTTCGTGATGGCCGTCTCTTTCGGAACCGATCGGCATCCGGGGCGCGCCATGGTGTCAGGACGGGCGCCGACGAGCGGCCCGACTGCAACCGGGAGGGGGATGACATGGAACAGATGCAGAGCCTGGCGGGCCGCGACCCGCGACGGAACCTGCTGGCGGCAGCCGCGGTGGCGCTGGCCGTGGCAGGGTCGTTCATCGGCGGGGTGGTGGTCGGCCGCCTGCCGCTCGAGCTGTCCTTCGGGGCCGGCGTCGCCGCGCCGGCGGCCCCGGCCGGGTCGGCCGCCGACGCCGCGGGCCGCAGCACGTCGGCGACCGACTGGCGCCGCTACGACCCGGCGTACGGCACCTTCCGGCTCATCGCCCCGGATGCTCTCGGATGGAGCAGCGCGGCGACGGACTGGAGTCGCTACGACCCGACGTACGGCGGGTTCGTCGCCACGCCGCCGGTCGAGGCGCGGTCGCGGGACGCCGGCGGCCGAAGCGGCGCGACCACGGCCTGGTCGCACTACAACCCGCTGTACGGATCCTTCGCCCTGCCGCCTTCCGCCTGTGGCGGCTCGCCCGGATGCCGCTGGCCGGACGACCGCCGGGACCGACTGGTCCCGCTACAACCCGCAGTACGGCAGCTGGAATCGCTGATCGTCTCGTGCGGCGGGCCGCCACGAGCCACGCTGACGCGCTCGTGGGTGGGGTTCGGCTGCTTGCACCGGGGACGCGCCTCGGCCCGTACCGGGTCGAGGCGTTCCTCGCGCGCGGTTCCACCGGCGAGGTCTACCGGGCGACCGACGAGCGCCTCGGCCGGAGCGCGGCCCTCAAGGTGCTGCCGGCCTGGCTGGAGGAGGACGAGCGGGCACGGGACCGCTTCCTCGCCGAGGCCCGGGCGGCGGCCTCCCTCGACCACCCGAACGTCCTGCCGGTGTATGACGCCGGCGAGCAGGAGGGGACGCTCTGGATCGCGATGCGCCTGGCCGAGGGGCGCGACCTGCGCGAGCTCCTCCGGCGCGAGGGCCCGCTGGCGCCGGAGCGGTCGATCGCCATCCTCGCCGGGGTCGCCGCGGCCCTCGACGCCGCGCATCGCCGGGGGATCCTCCACCGCGACGTCAAGCCGGGGAACATCGTCTTCGGCGCAGAGGACGCTCCCCCTCGGCGACCACGTCGATCCGGGTCGGCCTCGCGATCCTCCCAATTCCAATTCCGTCACTCGGATTTCGGCTGCGATTGCGGCTCCGCGCTACACTTCACGCCCGATGGACGACCTCTACCGCGACTACATCCTCGAGCACTACCGGCGGCCCCACAACTTCGGGATCCTGGAGGATCCCGACGCCCGCTTCGAGGGCGCGAACCCGCTGTGCGGCGACCGGATCACGATGATGCTGGGCATCCGCGACGGGGTCGTCGCCGAGGTCGCCTTCACCGGGCGCGGCTGCGCGATCAGCCAGGCGTCGGCCAGCCTCCTCACCGACGAGATCAAGGGCAAGCCGGTCGAGGAGGTCGCGACGATGACCCCCGACGACGTCCTGGACCTCCTGGGCATCGAGATCAGCCCGGCCCGCCTCAAGTGCGCCCTCCTGTCCCTCGACACCGTCGCCCATGCGCTCGAGGAGCGGGCGAAGTCGCAGGGTGCGCCGGAGGCAGCGCCGACGACGGCTGAGGCCTGACGCCCGTGCTCTGGCACATGCCAGGCCGTTCGGTCCTGGTCCCTGACCGCTGGTCGCGCGCAGACCAGCGGAGTGATTCGATCTACCGATGACGAGGACCTTCGCCGACCTGATGCGCGAGGCCCGCGCGGAGATCCGCGAGGTGACCCCGCAGGAGGCCAGCCAGCTCCTGGCCGATCCCCGCACGGCGCTCGTCGACGTGCGCGAGGACGGCGAGTGGGAGCAGGGGCACATCCCCGGCGCCCGCCACGTGGCCAAGAGCAGCCTCGAGCAGCAGATCGAGGCAGCCGTCGCGGACCGGGCCACCCCGCTCATCCTCTACTGCGCCGCCGGCATCCGCTCCCTGTTCGCCGCCCAGGCTCTGCGGACGATGGGCTACCGGGACGTCGTCTCGATGTCGGGTGGCTTCGACCAGTGGACGTCCCTGGGCCTCCCGCGGGCCAGGCCGGCGGGCCTCACCGACGAGCAGCGGCGCCGGTACTCGCGTCACCTCCTCATCCCCGAGGTCGGGGCGGAGGGGCAGGCGAAGCTCCTGGGCTCGAAGGCGCTCCTCGTCGGCGCCGGAGGCCTGGGCTCGCCGTCCGCCCTCTACCTCGCCGCGGCGGGAGTGGGCACGCTCGGCATCGTCGACTTCGACGTCGTCGATGTCTCCAATCTCCAGCGCCAGGTTCTCCACACCACGGCGCGGGTGGGGGAGAAGAAGGTGGTCTCGGCCGCCGTCGCGATCAAGGCGCTGAACCCCGACGTCGACGTGGTCGCCCATGACGAGGTCCTGGGCCCGTCGAACGTGGGAGCGCTCATCGCCGGCTACGACGTCATCCTCGACGGGACCGACACGTTCGAGACCCGCTACACGCTCAACGACGCGGCCGTGGCGGCCGGGATCCCCGTGATCCACGCGTCCGTCTTCCGGTTCGAGGGCCAGCTGACGACGTTCATCCCCTACGCTGGGCCCTGCTACCGCTGCCTCTACCCGACGCCGCCGCCGCCGGAGCTGGCCCCGGGCTGCTCGGTCGTCGGGGTGCTGGGCGTGGTCCCCGGGATCATGGGCCTCCTCCAGGCGAACGAGGCGCTCAAGGTCCTGCTCGGGATCGGCGACACGCTCGCTGGCCGGCTGCTCCTGTTCGACGCCCTCGAGGCGTCCTTCACCGAGCTGAAGCTGCGTCGCGACCCGGCCTGCCCGGTCTGCTCGGACGCCGCGGTGGCCGCCCGGTCCGCCGGGACTCCCCTGGAGATCCCCGGGGCCGCGCCGTCCGGGACGCCGCCGGGGGCGCCGTCAGGGGCCGCGCCCGCGACCCAGCCTGCCACCGAGGCGCTTCGCTTCCCGTTCCCACTGCCGGAGCGCGACGTCCCGGCGTGAGCGCGTCCCGCATGTCGAGCCGGCCCGCACGCGGCCCCGGCGTCCGCCAGGCCCGCTCCAGCGGTCCTCCCGCGGGTACCACGGCACCCACCCACCCGGGGCCTCCAGGTGTGGCCCTCCCCGCCGTGATCCGCGACGCGATGGTTGCTCATGCCCGGGCCGAGCACCCCAACGAGGCGTGTGGGCTGATCGCCGGCAGCGCCCCGGCTGCCGACGGCGGCATCGCCACGACCTGGCACGCCACGCGGAACCGGGCCGCGTCGCCGCTCCGGTACGAGATCGACTCGGAGGACCTCCTCCGGATCTCGCTCGGGATCGACGACGCGGACGAGGTGATCTGGGGCATCGTGCACAGCCACGTGCGCTCCCCGGCGCGGCCGTCGCCGACGGACGTGGGCCGCGCCTTCTACCCGGACGCCCTCTACCTTCTCGTATCCCTCGCGGAGAGCGAGGCCGATCCCGCGACCGGCGCGGAGAGCGTCCGGGCCTGGAGGATCGTCGAGGGCGCGGTCTTCGAGGTGGCGCTCACCGTCGTCGACGGCTGACCGAGGGTCCGGCAGCCATCCGGCGTCCGGCCCGCCATGTGGCCGCCGGCGGCCGCGCCCGCCACCGATCGCCACCGCCCCGCCGGCCGCGGGCGCGCCCCGCGGGTCACCCGCACCGAGCATCCGCGCGATCATGCGCGGATGGACTCACGCGACCCCCTGCCTGCCTCGGCCGGCACCCCCGGCCCGTCGTTCGCCGGCCCCGCGCTGGCGCTCGCGGGCGGAGTGCTCGCCCTCGTGCTCGGCACGGCCATGGGGTGGGATGCGACCCTCGTCGACACGATCGTGACGCCCCCGGCCCCGATCCGGGCCGCCCTGGTCGCCACCGCCTTCCTCTTCTCCCTCTGGGCGTTCCGGCGCGGGATCGTGCGCATCTCCGAGGGGCGCGACCCGGACACGGGTGGTCCCGCCGCGCTGATCCGCGGCGTCCGGTTCGTGTTCCTCGGGGTCGCCGGGCTCTCGGCTGCCGCCGGCTGGCTGCTCGGCCACCCGCTGCCCCTGATCGTGGCGCTCGTCATCGCCGCCATCGACGTCCTCGAGACGACGTTCCTCCTGCTGGTCCTGGGCACGCGCCGGGCGGGCAGCCGCGACTGAGCGTCCGCCGGATGGATGGTGCGCCCCGGCACCTTCGGGTCATCGCGCCGAGCCGTGCCCGGAGCGAGGATCACCCGGGATGGACGTCCGGACTCGTCTCCGCACCCACCTGCGCGCGCGTCTCGCGTCGTGGCGCGCCCGCGAGACGCTGGCCCGCTCGCCGCGCTACCGCGTCGCCGAGCGCACCGCCATGCGCCGGGCGATCGCTCGTGCGTCCGTCTTCGTCGCCATCGTGCTCGTCGTCGGGGCGGCCGTCTCGACCGCGATCGACCCCCTGCTCGGCTGGGAGCTCCTGGTGCTCAACAGCGCCGCCGCCGCCGTCTCGCTCGTCCTTGCCTGGCTGGTCCAGGGGCGCGCTCGGCGCCAGGTCGCGGGGATCGCCTACCTGTGGGGGATGCTGATGGCGGCCGACCTGCTGGCGGCCGGGCTCACGTCGCCGCTGCAGCTCCGCAACGCCGCCATGATCATGCCGGCGATCCCCCTGATCTACGCCCTGTTCATGCCGTGGACGACCAGGGCCCAGGTGATCGCCGTCGGCTGGACCACCGTCGCCGCGCTGCTGCTCAGCTTCGCGCTCCACCGTTCGGGCGTCGACCCGATCAGCCCCATCGTCCTGACGGCGATCGTCACCGGCGCGATCAGCGTGGCCGGCCAGGTGCACCGCCGCGCCGAGCGGATCGACGCCTTCCGCCAGCTTGTCCAGATCCGCGCGCTGCACGTCCATGCCCGCGACACCGGGCGCCGCCTGCGGGAGACGAACCGGGAGCTCGCCTCGAGCGCGCGGCTGGATCCTCTGACGGGGATCGGGAACCGCCTGGCGCTCGAGGAGGACCTCGTGGTGCTGGAGGCCGGAGGCGGGCTCGCGCCGGACGGCGTCGCCTTCGTCCTGATCGACCTGGACCGGTTCAAGCCCTACAACGACCGCCACGGCCACCCGGCCGGCGACTGGGTCCTGCGGCGTGTCGCCGACACGCTGGGCGAGTCGATCCGGTCCGGCGATCGCGTCTACCGGTATGGCGGCGAGGAGCTCCTGGTGATCCTCGCCGGCGTCGACGAGGCGGCGGCCGACGGCATCGTGGGGCGGATCCTCATGAACGTCCATGCGCTCGCGATCCCTCACCCGGAGAACCGGCCCTGGCAGGTCGTCACGGCGAGCGCCGGCTGGGTCCTCCACCATCACGGGGGCGCAGTCTCGGCCGCGTCCTCGCTTGCGGCGGCCGACGAGGCGCTCTACCGGGCCAAGCGCCTGGGCCGCAACTGCGCCGTCGCGGCCGACCGCCTCGACCGGGCCTCGCTCCCCGCCTGAACGGTCGAGGGCGGCGCCCGGCGGCCCCGCCACCCCCGGGTCTGGCGCCGCCGTCAGCGACCCGCGGCCAGGAGCTCCGCCGCGTCCAGCGGCACGCCCGCCATCCCGAGACGAGCGGCCAGCCGGGCCAGGGGCGGCGGCTCGAGGCCCGTCGAGGCCAGGAGGCTCGCGTTCGCGGCAGCCAGCACCGTCCCCGGCGGGCCCTCCGCGACCACGAGCCCGCCCCGCATGACGACGATCCGGCCGAAGTGCCGCGCCGCGAACTCCATGTCGTGGGTGATCGCGACGACCGTCCGGCCCGTCGCCGTCCAGGCGTCGACCAGCGCGCCGATCCGCGCGATCCCCGGCCCGTCCTGGCCGGTCGTCGGCTCGTCGAGGACGAGGATCGCCGGGTCCATCGCCAGCACGCTCGCGAGGGCCACGAGCTTGCGGTCCGAGAGCCCGAGGTCGAAGGGGTTCTCGGACGCGCGATCGGCCAGGCCGGCCGCGGCGAGCGCCTGGGCGACCAGCCGCGCGGCGTCGGCGTCGCCGATGCCCAGGTTGCGCGGACCGAAGGCCACCTCGCGCTCGACCGAGCGGCTGAAGAGCTGGCGATCCGGGTCCTGGAAGACGAAGCCGACGGTGCGGGCGACGTCGGCGATCGTCCTCCCGGCCAGGTCGCGGCCCGCGACGCGCACGGACCCCGAGGCCGGCTCGAGGATCCGGACCAGGTGCTTGGCCAGCGTCGTCTTGCCCGAGCCGTTCTGGCCGACGACGGCGACCGCCTCACCGGGCGCGATCGCGAGGTCGACGCCCCGGAGGGCCTCGGTGCCGCCGGGGTAGGCGTGGCAGAGGCCGACGATCTCGATGCCCGCCGCCGGCTGGTCGCGGACGGGCTCCCAGGGCGCCACGCTCTCGTCGAGTGGAGGCGCCGCCAGGCCCGTCCGCGCGGCCGCCGGACGCTCCGACATGGCCGTCCGCGCGCCGGCCAGCCGCTCCTGCCCGCCCGCCCGGATGGCCGTCGCGACCGCATCGAGGTCCAGCGCCTCCGCGGGGGGGAGCCCGAGCGCCGCCGCGAGCGCCGCCACGACCGGGACCGCGACGCCGGCCCGCCCGCCGAGCGTCGGCCCGAGCGCCACCCCCGGCGTGGCGATCCCCGCCGCCTGCCCGCCGTCGAGGACGAGGCACCGCGCGGCGGACGCCAGCACGGCCGCCTTGTGCTCGGTCACCACGACGGCGGTGCCGGCCGCGGCGCGCCCGGCCAGCAGGTCCGCCACGGCGCGCGTCCCGCCGGGGTCCAGCTGCGCCGTCGGCTCGTCGAGGACGAGCAGGCGCGGGCCCATGCACAGGATCGCCGCGATGGCCACCCGCTGCTGCTCCCCGCCGGAGAGCGCCATCGGCAGCCGCTCCGCGAGATGGCCGATGCCCAGCGCGTCGAGGGTCGCATCGATCCGTCCGTCCATCTCCGCGCGGGCGACGCCGAGGTTCTCCAGCCCGAAGGCCAGCTCCTCGCGGACGGTCAGCTTCGAGCCGGAGAGCTGGTTCGACGGCGTGGAGAAGACGATGCCGACCTCGTCGAGGAGGTCGCGGGCGGTCGTCTCGGCCACGGGGCGGCCGGCGACGACGACGCGGCCGCCGATGCGGGCCTTCACGACGCGCGGGATGAACGCGGCCGCGGCGAGCGCCAGCGTCGACTTGCCGGCGCCGTTCCGGCCGGCGACGCCCACCATCTCCCCCGGGTCGACCTGGAGATCGATCCCGGCGAGCGCGGGGGTCCGCCGGCCGTGGTAGCGGACCTCGAGCGCCTCGAGCGCGAGGGCCGGGGCCTCGCGCGTTCGCTCGCTCACCGGATCCCCAGGGCGGGCGTGAGGAACGGCCAGAGCACGACGGCGACGATCGCCAGCAGCGTGGCGAGGCGCAGCCAGCGGTCGATCGGCGGATCGGCGACGACCCGGTAGGCGGTGCGGGTCCCGCCGGCGCCGAAGCCGCGCGCCTCCAGCGCGAGGGTGCGCTCGCGGACGTCGATCAGCGAGCCGAGCAGCACCGGGCCGATGAGCGGGACCAGGGCCCGCAGCCGCCGGCCCAGCGAGCCGCCGATCTCCAGGCCGCGCGCCTGCTGCGCCACGAGGATCGTCGCCGCGCTCTCCTGGAGCCGCGGCACCATCTGGACCGCGGAGAGGATCACCCAGGCGAACCGGTGGCTCGCGCCGCGGGCCACGAGCGCCTCCAGGAGGTCGTCGGGGAGGGTCGCCTGGAGGAAGGCGATCGAGGCGATGAAGGCCACCAGCACGCGTCCCGCGGTGACCAGGCCGAAGGCGATCCCGTCCCACGCCAGCGAGATCGGACCGAGCCGGGCGATGACGTCGACCGCCCCCGGGAAGAAGAGCGCGTTGACGAGCAGGATCGAGGCGATGAGGACCGCCGGGATCCGGAGGGCGCGAACCACCGAGCCGCCGAGCCCGCTCGCGGCCGCCAGCAGGAGGCAGCCGATGACGAGGAGCGGGAGCGTCACCGGCGGCAGGAGGAAGGCCGCCAGGATGGCCCAGGCCAGGCCAAGCAGCTTCGTCACCGGGTTGCGCCGGTGGAGCCAGCTGTCGCCGGGGCGGTAGTACCCGCTCGCCGCCTGCACGGGATCCCGTCGCCCGCGGTCGATCAGTCGACGATCGTCGACTCCCCCCGGCTGAACATCGTGCGGACGCTCAGCGGGAGGGCGACGAGGACCAGGAAGACGACGGTGTACGAGATCGTCTTGTCGAGCGGATCGCTGGTGAGGCCCTGGGCGAAGGCCGACTGGAACACGTTCAGGCCGAGCGTCCGGAAGAGGGCCACGAGGGCATCGGTGCCGGAGCCCGTGACGCCGCCGAAGACGCCGGCCGCGATCGGCGCGGAGATCGCCGCCGCCACGAGGCCGGTGGTGAGCCCTCCCACCCAGACCGGGAACATCCGGGCCCGGTCGCCCTGGCGCGCCCAGCTCCAGAGGAGGAGCCCGATGCCGGCGGCGACGGCCAGCACGAGCGCGAGGCCGGCCGGGTCGGGCAAGGCGAGCCCGGTGAGGTTCGCGCCGCCCAGGAAGCCGTCTGGCGTCCCGTCGTCGTTCAGCCCGTCGATGAGCGAGAAGTAGCCCTCCGGCGCGAAGAGCAGGCGCAGCACGAAGAAGACGAGCGCGGCAGCCGAGATGCCGGTGGCGACGGAGAGGTAGCTGGAGATCCGCGGGTCGCCTGCCGGAAGGCGGAAGACCGTCTGCCCGCTTGCCCAGGCGACCGCCACGCCGATCCCGACGATGACGAGGCCGACGATCACGAAGCGCATCTGCGAGTCGGGGTTCTCCCAGTCGAACGCCAGGCCCACCGTCTGCTGGGCCACGATCACCGCCACCGCCGAGGCTGCCACCCCTGCCGCGAGGGCCAGGAACCCCCCGACCCGCTCGTCGTCGGCGCGCAGCTGGAACGCGCCGCGGCCGGCCCAGAAGCCGGCCATCAGGCCGATCACCGCCGCGACCGGAGCGAAGAAGGCGACGGTCGGCCCGGCGCCGCCCGGGACCGGGAGGATTGCCCAGATCAGGTTCGCGAGCAGGCCCGTCAGCGCTCCGGCCCAGGGGCCCGCCACGACGCCGACGAGCACCGTGCCGATCGAGTCGAGGTAGATCGGCAGGCGCAGCACGACGACGATCGCACCGACCGCGATGTTGATCGCGATGGCGACCGGCATGAGCGCCAGCGTGGCCGTGGACAGGTCGCGTGAACGGACGGCGATGACCGCGAGCAGGACGACCCCGACGAGGAGTGCCGCGAGGTAGAGCAGCTGGACCGCCGGGATGCAGCCCTGGGCCTGGCCCTCGGCGCAGACCCGGAGCCAGGACAGGTCCATGGAGCGGTGCCTCCCTCGTTGCGCGAGCGCGTCCCGCGACGTTCGCCGATCCGTCGGCGGCGAACGACCCGCCCGAGGGACGCGAGCGTCAGTATCGCCCGCGCGGCCCGTGCTTCGCCAGCGTCCGCGCCGCCAGGCCGCCGACGCGCTCGACGAAGCGCTCGAAGAATGCGGCGACGTCGGCCTCGACCGCGATCGCGAGGGTCGGCGGCCGGCCCCAGGCACGACGCCAGTCCGTCACCGTCTCGCCGGTCGTGAGCGTGCCGCCGAGCTCCACGGCGACGGCGAGCTCCTCGCTGCACACCAGGCCCGGATCCAGCGCGGCGGCCACGGCCAGCGGGTCGTGGATGAAAGCGCCGTAGAAGCCGTCGTACCGGGAGTGGAACTCCATGTAGAAGCGGAGGGCATCCTCGACGTAGCGGATGATCGCGTTCGGCTCCGGCTCCGGCCCCGGCGCCGGCCCGGCGCGTTGCGCGATGGCCGCCACGTGATCCGGCAGCAGCTTCGCCCGCTCCGTCACGTCAAGGCCCAGGGCCAGCGGGAGCGCCGGCAGGCCCACGGCAACCCGGCGCTCCACGATCGACGGGTCGGAGAACGCGGCGATCGCCACCTGCATCGCCTCGGGGTCGACCGCCACGTTCCATTCCGTCGTGGGCGCCGTGTTCCCCGGGGAGCGGTAGCTGCCGCCCATCAGGACCCAGCGACGGAGCATCAGCGGCAGCTGGGGCTCGCGGAGCACGGCGACCGCCAGGTTGGTGGCCGGCCCCAGCGTCACGAGCGTGATCTCGCCGGGGCGCCAGCGCGCCTCCTCGATGATCAGGTCCGCGGCGTGGCGGTCCGAGAGGACCCCGCGCGCCGGTGGCAGCTCGGCGTATCCGATCCCGCGCGGGCCGTGCGTCTCCGGGGTCGTGCGCAGCGGCCTCACCAGCGGCGTCTCGCGCCCGAGGGCCACCTCGACGTCGCCGCGGCCGGCCAGCTCCAGGAGCGCCCTGGTGTTCTCGGCCACCTGTCGTGCGTCCACGTTGCCTGCAACGCAGGTGACGGCCACCAGCTCCGCCTCCGGTGATCCGCAGGCGTACAGCAGGGCCAGGCTGTCGTCGATCCCCGTGTCGACGTCGAGAAGAAGCGGGATGCGGGCGCCGGCCGGCTGGCTGCTGGGCTCGGTCATGACCGCGATGCTCCCGCGCCCTCACCCTTCAGCGCGGCGAGGGCGACGACGATCCGCTCGACCGCGGCCGTCGGGTCCAACCGCCCGGTGTCCACGACGACGAACGGCCGGCACGCCGCGAAACCAGCGGCGCGGCGGCGGCCCTGCGCCGAGAGGAACCTCTCGGCGTCGGCGCCGTACGCGGGTCGGTGGGCTCCCGCGCCACCGGCCCCCGCCTCGAAGCGACGGCCGAGGACTGCGGGGTCGGCGCGCAGCCAGGCCACGGCCACGCCGGGGGCCCGGAGGGCGGCACGGCAGGCCGGGTCGTCGACGACGGCCGCCGCGGCTCCGATCACCGAGGTCACCTCCGCCGCGAGGGCCTCCCGCAGGACGCGGGACTCGGCGCGATGGAGCGCGTCGGCGCCCTCAGCGTCGACGATCGTGGCCGCGGTGTGCCCGGTGGCGTCCTCCAGCATCGCGTCCCCGTCGCGGTACGGCCACCCGAGGCGTGCCGCCACCCGGACGCCGACCGTCGATTTGCCGGTGCCCATGAGCCCGACCAGGACGAGGTGGCGGAGCACGACCTGCGCGCCTCTCAGTCCCCGGCGGCTTCGGGCCGGACGGGATCCGTGCCGGGCCCCCGGAGGCCGGCCGCCGCGGCGGCGAGTCGCTCCTCGCGTCGTGCGTGGGCCAGCGAGAAGGCGACCGCGCCGCCCAGGACGACCGCGATCACCACGAGGGAGACCCACGGGGCCAGGTGGATCCACGGGTTCACCAGCAGCTTGACGCCGACGAAGATCAGCACGATCGAGAGCCCGTGGGTGAGGTATCGGAAGCGGTCCTTGAGGTCGGCCAGGAAGAAGTAGAGCGAACGGAGGCCCAGGATCGCGAAGGCGTTCGACGTGTAGACGATGAAGGGGTCGGTCGTGATCGCGAAGACGGCCGGGATCGAGTCGACCGCGAACACGAGGTCGCTGATCTCGATCACGACGAGCGCCAGCAGCAGCGGCGTCGCCACGCGCTTCGCGCCGACCGTGGTGAAGAACTTCTGCCCGTCCAGGCGGTCAGTGAACGGGAAGCGCCGCCGGGCGAACTTGACGATCGGGTTGTCCGCCGGATCGGGCTCCTCCTCCTTCCGCGTCGAGAGCCACATCCGGACGCCCGTGAACACCAGGAACCCGCCGAAGACGAGGAGGATCCACTCGAACTGCTCGATGAGCGCCGCGCCGATGAGGATCATCACCAGGCGCATCGCGAGCGCCCCGATGACGCCCCAGAAGAGCACCCGGTACTGGAGATGGCCCGGGATCGCGAAGGCGGTGAAGACCAGGCTGAAGACGAAGACGTTGTCGACCGACAGCGACTCCTCGATGAGGTAGCCGCTGAAGTACTCGACCGCCTTCTCGGGGCCCAGCCACATCCACACGATCACGCCGAAGCTCAGGCCGAGGCTGATCCAGAAGGCCGACGTGAGGGCGGCCGAGCGCATCGTGACCTGGCCCGGCTTTCGGTGGAAGACGAACAGGTCGAGGGCCAGCATGGCGCCGATGAAGACGAGGAAGCCGACCCAGAAGACCGGCGAGATGGTGTTCGTCATGAGCCCCCAAGTCTAGGGGCTGGGAACCGGATGGGTCCGTCCGCGTCAGCCGGGGCGAGCCGCCGCGTCCGGTGCCGCCGCCCCGGTGGGCGCCGCGTCGCCGCCGGCCGGCCCGTCACCTGGCTCGTCCGTCGGCCAGGGCAGGTCCGGATGCCCCTCCACCTCGGGCGTCTCGGGTCGCCGCCAGGAGGCCACGATCGCGGTTCCCAGGATGGTGCCGACCACGATCAGCGAGACGATCGGGTCGATCTTGATCCCGAGGTTCACCACGGTCAGCTTCACGCCGACGAACACCAGGATCACCGCCAGGCCCAGCTTCAGGTAACGGAAGCGGTTCTTCAGGTCGGCGAGGAGGAAGTAGAGCGCCCGCAGGCCCAGGATCGCGAACGCGTTGGAGGTATAGACGATGAACGGGTCGCGGGTGACGGCGAAGATCGCCGGGATCGAGTCGACCGCGAAGATCAGGTCGGTGATCTCGACGGAGATGAGGACGAGGAGGAGCGGCGTCGCGACCCGCTTCGCGTTGACCCGGGTGAAGAAGCGCTGGCCGTCGTAGGTGTCGCTGAAGGGCAGGCGGCGCCGGGCGAACCGCACGACGGGGTTCTGGCTCGGGTCCTTCTCGGGCTTGCCGTGGGACAGCCCCATCCGGATGCCGGTCAGGATGAGGAAGGCGCCGAAGACGTACAGGATCCACTGGTAGGCCTCGATCAGCGCCGCCCCGGCCACGATCATCACCAGGCGCATGGCCAGCGCGCCGACGACGCCCCAGAAGAGCACCCGGTGCTGGTACTGGGCGGGCACAGCAAAGGCGCCGAAGATCAGGGCGAAGACGAAGACGTTGTCGACCGAGAGGCTCTTCTCGATCAGGTAGCCGGTGAAGTACTCGACGCCCTTGTCCGAGCCGAGCCAGAAGAAGACGAGGACGCCGAAGGCGACGCCGAGCGAGATCCAGAAGGCGCTGAAGATCGCCGCCTCGCGGACCTTCACGACGTGCGCGTTCCGGTGGAAGACGAACAGGTCCAGGAACAGCAGGAAGCCGATGAAGGCGAGGAACGCGATCCAGTAGACCGGCTCGATCGTCGTTGTCATGTGGTGGCTCGGGGCTCTCCGTGGCGGAGGCGACACGCGCCTCCAGGTCGGGGGAGGTGCGCAACCTCCCGGGTCGGGAGACGCAACGTGCCTCCCGGATGCTGTACCTATGACTTCGGAGACAGTATCGGCGACGGATGTCCTGGAATGCGCTCCGATCGGGCAGACGCCTGCCGGAGCGGTCGCCGGATGTCGGCCGTCAGGATCGGTGCGCCTCCCGTGTCCCCGCCTCCCGTGTCCCCGCCCCCGCGTCTCCGCGTCTCCGCGTCCCCGATCCGGTCGGATGTGCGCCCGGGGGCTGTTAGTCAGCGAGCGCGCATTGCGGGGAGACCTGCCGAGCGTCCGCGGCGGCCTGCCGAGCGTGCGCGAGCCGGCATGCGGCGTTGGTGTGGCTTCCTGGGGTCCGACGAACGTGCCTAACGGCCCCCCGGTGAGAATCTGGCCAGGTCGATCGCCCCACCTGCGCGGCGCCCGCGGACACGACTGGGCGTGCCGGCGGTCGGGGCGCCGAAGACACCGACGGTGACGCGGCGCGAACTGACGACGAACGCCGCGCGACCACGCCGACGGTGACGCGGCGCGAACATGACGACGAACGCCGCGCCGCGGCAGCGGCCTGTCCAGCCCACTCGTACACTCCCGTCGCCATGTCGAGCACGCGTTCTCCGGCCCCCATCCCGCCCGGCGCCACGATCGGCATCCTGGGCGGCGGCCAGCTCGGCCGGATGCTGGGGTTCGCGGCGCGGACGATGGGCTACCGGATCGCGATCCTCGATCCCGATCCCGACTGCCCGGCCGCGTCGATCGCCGACCGCGTCGTCGCGGCTCCCTACGACTCCGTGGAGGGCGCCGTCGCGCTGGCCCGTGGCTGCGCGGTCGTGACCTACGAGCTGGAGCACGTCGACGCCGCGCTCGTCGACGCCGTGGAGGCCGCCGGCGTGCCCGTCCGCCCCGGTGTCCACGCGCTGCGGATGACCCAGGACCGGCTGGCGGAGCGGCGCTTCGTGAGGTCGCTGGGGATCGCGACCGCTCCATGGCGCGCGGTGGCCGACGAGGCGGGCGTGCGGAGGGCAGCCGCGGAGCTGGGCACGCCGCTCCGGCTGAAGGCGCCGATCGGCGGCTACGACGGCCGGAGCCAGGTCCGGATCGCGACGCCGAACGACGTCACCGGGGCCCTGGAGCGGCTCGGCAGGCCCACCGGCACGGCGCTCCTCGTCGAGCGCGAGCTCGACTTCGCCGCCGAGCTCTCGATCGTCACCGCGCGCGCTCTCGATGGCACGCTGGCTGCATTTTCGATCGCCCGCAACCGCCACGATGCCGGGATCCTCGTGGAGTCGGTGGCGCCGGCGCCGGTCCCGGAGGCCGCGGCGGAGGCGGCCTGGGCCATCGGCGCCCGGATCGCGGAGGCGCTCGACGCGGTCGGCGTCGTGACCGCGGAGCTGTTCCTCCTGCACGACGGGACGCTCGCCGTCAACGAGCTGGCGCCGCGCGTCCACAACTCCGGCCACTGGACCATGGAGGGTGCCCGGACCAGCCAGTTCGAGCAGCATGTCCGGGCCATCTGCGGACTGCCGCTGGGCGACCCCGCCGCGCACGGCCCCGCGGCGATGGTCAACCTCCTCGGCGCCGGCGAGCCGCGGGAGGCACGCCTGGAGGGGACCGAGGCGGCCCTCGCCGACCCGCTCGTCCACCTCCATGTCTACGACAAGCGGCGCGTCTTCGAGCGCCGGAAGATGGGGCACCTGACGGTGGTCGGGACCTCCGACGTGGAGGAGGGCCTGGCCCGCGGACTGGCGGCGCTGGCGAAGCTCCGATGGGCGTGACCGGGCGGATGGCTCCGGGCGCAACGTCCGGGCGTCGACCCGGTGCATGGATCCGCAGCTCGGCGGTGTTGTAGGAGGCGAACAGCAGCCGATCCCCCGATCGGCGACCATCGTCTCCGAAGGAGCCGTCGTGGACCCCAGCGATCTCGACTCCCGCCTCACGGCCCTCGAAGCCCGCGCGCCGGGCCGCGACGATCCGCCCGAGCTGCCGCGCTCGCGGCGACGTGGCCGGCTCGCCACCCCCCTGGTGCTCGCGCCCGTCCTGCTCCTCGCCCTGGTTGCCTCGGCGGCGGCCGGCGGGGCGGTCGTGGCGACCCTCGTTCAGTCGTTCCCCGGCGTCCAGAACCCCGGCGAGCCCCTGGAGGGCGCGAACCTGGAGTGCCTGAGCCCGCCCGAGGCGGCGGCCTACCTTGCTGCCCACGCCTTGACCGACGTCGTCTGGCAGGTGGAGACGGGCGACATCGGGGGGAAGTCGGGGAGCACGGTCCAGGTGGCGACGCCGCCCGACCACGGCTACGTGGTGCCGGGCGCGATCCTGAGCGACGGGAAGCTCTACATGATCGTGGACCAGCGGACCGGTGCGACCGGCGGCGGGGCCTGCCCCGACCTGCCGATGCCCTGACGTGGAGACGACCGGGCGCCTTGCGCTTCCCACGGCCACCGCCGAGGACACCGGGGTCCGATCCGTCGCCGCCGGCTCCCGCAACGATCCCGATGCTTTCGAGGCCGCCGTCCGGCCGCACTTTGCGCCGCTGATGCGCCGGCTCACCGTGGTCCTTGGCAACGAGCACGACGCGGAGGACATCGCCCAGGACGCGTACCTGCGGGCCTTCCGCTCCTGGGACCGGTTCGACGGCGCCGACGTCCGTGCCTGGCTCTACACCATCGCCCTGCGGCTGGCCTTCAACCAGGTGCGTCGGCGCCGGCGCTGGCTGGCGATCCTGGATCGCACGGAACCCGCCCCGTGGACGGATCGCTCCGACCCGGACCTCTGGAACGCGCTCCGCGCGCTCGATGGCCGCACGCGTGCGGCGCTCCTGCTCAACGCGCTCGACGGCTACACGCACCGCGAGATCGCGGCGATGTTCGGGGTCCCCGAGGGCACCGTGGCGAGCTGGATCTCCCGCGGCCGAGCCGCACTGCGGGCGGAGCTCGGGCAGCGGTAGGCACCGGGCCGCGCGGCGCGTGCGAACCGGCGCTTCGGCCCTACACCGGGGCGCGAGCGGCGCGCTAGCGTCGGCGCGAGGTGAGCGCCATGCCCCACGTCCACGAGAGCGCCGAGCTCGACACGCCACTCCTCCGCGAGGCGATCCGCCTGTCACGGACCCGGATGCGCGAGGGCCGCGGCGGGCCGTTCGGGGCGGTCGTCGCCCGCGATGGCGTGATCGTGGCCCGCGGCTGGAATGTCGTCACCTCCAGCCTCGATCCCACCGCCCATGCCGAGGTCGTCGCCATCCGCCGGGCCTGTCGGAAGCTGGCGAGCTTCAGCCTGGCCGGCTGCGTCCTCTTCGCGAGCTGTGAGCCGTGCCCGATGTGCCTGGCGGCCGCGTACTGGGCCCGCGTCGACCGCCTCGTGTACGCGGCCACGCGCGAGGATGCCGCGGTCGCCGGCTTCGACGACGCCTTCATCTACGACGAGGTCCCGCTGGTGCCGGAAGCCCGCTCGCTGCACACCGACCACCTCCTGCGCGCCGAGGCGGCCGCGGTCTTCGAGGAGTGGCTGGCGATGCCGGATCGCGTGCCGTACTGAGCGCCGCTGCGGCCGGCACCGGTCCGGCACGGGGCTCGCATCCCGCCGGCGGAGAGGGGCGCCGCCGCGCCGCCCGGATGGGGCAGAATCACCTCGACCCGGCCCCTCGTCCGCCGCCCTCCGCGCCGGCCGCCGCCGGAGCCCGCCCAGCCCCAGGAGACCCGCCCATGACCGCCCAGCCGCACCGGATCACCGTCATCCCCGGCGACGGGGTGGGCCCGGAGGTCGTCCGGTCCGCGCAGCGGATCATCGCCGCGGCCGGCATCGCCATCGACTGGGAGGAGGCCGAGGCCGGCGCCGAGGTCTTCAAGCGAGGTGACACGTCGGGCGTCCCGAAGGCCACCCGCGCGTCGATCGAGCGGACGCGGGTCGTCCTCAAGGGCCCTCTCGAGACGCCGGTCGGATTCGGGGAGAAGAGTGCCAACGTCACGCTGCGCAAGCTCTTCGAGACCTACGCGAACGTCCGCCCGGCGCGCGAGCTCCCCGGCGTGCCCACCCGCTACGCGGGCGAGGGCGTGGACATGATCATCGTCCGCGAGAACATCGAGGACCTGTACGCCGGCATCGAGCACATGCAGACGCAGGACGTCGCGCAGTGCCTGAAGATCATCACCCGCAAGGGCAGCGAGAAGATCATCCGCTACGCCTTCGAGCTGGCCAGCCGCGAAGGGCGCCGGAAGGTGACGTGCGCGACCAAGGCCAACATCATGAAGCTCACCGAGGGTCTCTTCAAGCGCACCTTCGAGGAGCTCGCCGGAGACTACCCCGAGATCGCACCCGAGCACCTGATCATCGACAACGTCGCCCACCAGATGGCCAAGAACCCGGCCCAGTTCGACGTCGTCGTCACCACCAACCTCAACGGCGACATCATCAGCGACCTCGCTTCTGGCCTCGTCGGCGGGCTGGGCTTCGCGCCCTCCGGGAACTACGGCGACGATGTGGCGATCTTCGAGGCGGTCCACGGCTCGGCGCCGAAGTACGCCGGCAAGGACGTCATCAACCCGACCGCGCTCATCCTCTCCTCGCTGATGATGCTGCGGCACGTCGGCGAGTCGGCGGCGGCCGACGCGATCGAGGACGCCGTGCTTGTGACCCTCGAGGAGGGCAAGGCGGTCACGCAGGACCTGGCGCGCCAGACCGGCGGCGATGTCGAGCACGCGGCGTCGACGACGGGCTTCACCGACTCGATCATCGCGAACCTCGGGAAGCAGCCCACGACGGTGCCGGCGCGGGCCGCCGCCGATCGCGCGGCAGCGCCCGGCGAGGCGCCCGCGCGGCCGCGCTGGTCGTACGGCGCCGAGGTGTCCGCCGGCGTCCCGCGAACCACGGTGGGGGTCGACGTCTTCCTCGAGACGTGGGAGCCGGCGGACGCCGCCGGGGCTGCGCTGGAGGCGCTCGCCGGTGACGCGCTCCGGCTCCAGATGATCTCCAGCCGCGGGACGATGGTCTGGCCCAGCACCGGGCTCAAGCCCGACAGCGTTGGCCTGCTGCGCTGCCGGTTCGTCGCCCGGGACGAGGGCGCCGAGGCGAGCGACGCTGACATCACCGCCCTCGTCGCGCGGGTCGGCCAGCGCTACACCTGGACGCACCTCGAGAAGCTCCACGTCTTCGCCGGCGAGGACGGCTTCACGAAGGCGCAGGGCCAGTGAGCCATGGGTGACGGGGCGGGCCAGCTCGATCGCGGGGGTGTCGCAGCGCCCCCGGCACCCGTCGTCGGGATCGTCGGCGGCAGCCGCAGCGACTTCCCGGTCCTCGAGAAGGCGAAGGCGCTCCTCGACGAGCTCGGGGTCCCCTGCGAGGTGCGGGTCGTCTCGGCCCACCGGACGCCCGACCACCTGTTCCGCTATGCCGAGACGGCGGCCGGGCGCGGGATCCGGGTCATCGTGGCCGGGGCGGGCGGCGCTGCGCACCTCCCGGGCATGCTGGCGGCGAAGACCCAGCTGCCCGTCATCGGCGTGCCGATCCCGACCCAGCACCTGGGCGGCCTCGACTCGCTCCTCTCGATCGTGCAGATGCCGCGTGGGATCCCCGTGGCGACGGTCGCGATCGGCAACGCGGAGAACGCCGCGCTCCTCGCGGCCGCGATCCTCGCGCTCGGCGACGACGCGCTTGCAGCGCGGCTGGCGGCGTACCGGGCCGCCCTGACGGCGGGTGTCCTGGCCGACGCGAGCAACGCCGAGCCCCTGGCCTGACGCCGGCGACGGTCGCAGGCACGCGCCGCGGGCCGTCAGCGACCGCGCAGCTCCCGGACGTTGTCGAGAAGGATGATCGCGGCGAGCCCGACGAGCAGCACCACGACCAGCTCCACCGCGTACGTGACCCCCAGGACGATCGCCCCGATGACCGCGAGGATCAGCGTCAGCCGGAGAAGGAGCGTCGTCAGGCGACGCTGGAACGCCGCCTCGACGAAGGCGTAGGCGGCGATCACGACGAGAATGGCGATCCACACCGACAGGATGCCGAGGTAGATGAGGACGACGGTCGCGATCAGCAGGAGGCTGACGCTGATCGCCGACCAGACCTCGACGAGGATGCCGTAGCGCGTCTCCTCGGCCGGGATCGGATGATGCTCATGGTGCAGGTGCGACCGTGGGTCGCCCCATTTTCCGGCGCCGATCTTCGCGAGCTCCTCCCTGGCGGCCCTGGCGGTCTCGCCGAGGTCCACCTTCCGCCGCCGGCGTGCGGCCTGGGCCGCCTCGGCCTCCCCGAGTGCTGCCGTCCCCCGGGCATGCAGCCCGGCCAGCGACGGCTCGTCGGCCAGGGCGCGGACCTCCAGCGCCTGCGTGCGCAGGGCGATGCCGGCTGCCTCGATCTCGACATCGAGCGTCTCGGCCGCCGCCTCGAGCTCCGCGATCCGCGCCTCGAGCGCCCCCGGGGCGCGGCTGGGTGGGACGACCTTGTCCAGCCCGGCCCAGCCCAACGGGTCGTACCAGGTCTGCCGCACCGTGCCCGTGCGGTTGTACTTCGGGCCCGCCGGGGCCCGTTCGCCGGCGAAGCGGTCGTACGTGTCCAGGCCGAAGAGCCCGCGGTACCCGTCGACCCAGGCGACGGAATCGTCGATCGGGATGGGCGTCCATTCGGCTTCCCCTCCCGGCCCGACGACCAGCCCGTTGCCCCGCCCGTAGTCGATGAACCCGACGTTGAGCGAGCCCTCCAGCTTCGCCGCGAGGTCGCCGGGATCGGGCTGGCGGAGCGTGTTGTGCCAGAAGCTGCGCAGGAGCGCGAGCGGCCCCCGGAGTCGCGTGAGCCCCGGGACCGGCGCCGCCGTGAGGTAGTCGCCCTGCTCGAAGTACGCCGCGTGCGAGCCGCCACCCGGGTTGATGAGCGGGTGCGTGCCTTCCTTGGCGAGGGTCGGGTCGTCCCAGCGCCGGCGCAGGTCGTCGCCCGTGTAGTCGTGGGCGGCGCAGGCGACCCAGGCCGGGACCGGAACGCCCGGAGCGTCGTCGAGGAAGACGAACAGCTGCTCCCAGTCCGCCTCGTGGTCGTTGGCGCCCAGGAACGTGGAGCGCCAGTCGTTCATGGCGTAGAAGAAGACGTAGTGGAGGACGATCCAGCCGTCCCGGCGCAGGACGCGCGCGTGGTAGACGTACCGCGCGTCCCGGGCGCGGATCGCCTCGTACTTGACCGAGGCGGCGGCCGCCGTGCCACCGGGAACGGTGCCGCGGGCAAGCAGTGAGGCCGTGAAGCCGGCGTCGACGAGGCGGGCGAAGAGCCCGACGCGGGCCAGGCGGCCGGGGGTCCGGAAGACGATGCGGTTTGGGCGGAGCTGCCAGCGGGTCAGCTCCAGCCGGCCGAGCGGCTCCTGGACGAAGCGGAGGTAGAGCGATTCACCGGGGCCGGCGGTCGCGGCCGCCAGGAGCTCGGGCGTCACCTCGCCGCGCGGGACGAGCACCCGGCGATCCTTCTCGCCGGTGCCCGCCAGGACGTCGCACTCGGCGAGGTAGCCTTCCACGGCCATCGGGTAGAACAGCTCCCCGCGGTTGTAGCGCAGGATCGGTTCGTAGGCTCGCAGGAGGGCGAGGTCATCGGGGGTGAGGAGCTCGTGCCCGTTCACCGGCGGCCGCCTTCAGGTGGAGCCAGCGGCACCACGCCTGCCCGATCGACCTGCCGCAGGAGGAGGTCGCGCACCGAGTGCCCGTTCAGGTAGAAGGCGGTGACGACCAGGAGCGCGAGGCGGATCGGCTCCGAGCTGCCCAGCTGCCACTGCCACAGCGAGGCCAGGAGCCCGAGCCCGGTCGCCAGCATCAGCAGCACCCAGCCCCAGCGGTGCAGGGCCACGAGGAGCACGGCGCCCACCAGCAGCATCACGGCCCAGCCGGCGATGATGGCCCGCACGAGCTCGGGGGCGAGCTCGATCCCCCTGAGCGAGAACTCGGGCACGGCCCGCAGGCCGGCAACCCCCGCGAGCGCCCACAGGCTGCCGGTCACGGCCAGCACGGCGAGCGCGAGGATCCCGAACGGACGACCGGCGATGCGCATCCGCGCGAGTGTACGCGGCCTCGATCGTGCCCCGACAGCCTGCCGCCCACGCCGCGCGCTGGCGCCGCTACCCTGTGCCGCGAGGTCCGACCCGCAGCGCGCGTCGCCTCACCGATCCGCCAGCCGGACGCCCGCCGGTCGGAGCGGGAACCCGAAGGAGGGAATGGCATGTTCGCTGTCCTGGTGACCGCACTCACAACGTGGGGCCTGATGCTCGTGATGGAGGTCGTCAACCTCGGGAGCTTCCTGATCGAGGGGACGGTCGCCGTCATCGGCGGGGCCGCCGTCGGGCTCCTGGTGCCCTGGTACCGGGGACGCCAGCGACGCGCCAACCGCTAGGTGTGATCTCGCGAGCGCGCGCCCGGCGCCTTCTGCCACGCGGTTCTGCGGGCGTCCCGGCGCTGCCTCGCGGAGCGTCAGGCGCGGATGCCGAATTCGCGGCGCAGCGCGCTGCGGGCCGCCCGGTGGCCCGACATCCCGTGGACGCCTCCGCCCGGCGGCGTTGAGGAGGAGCACAGGTACACGCCGGCGAGCGGCGTCCGGTACGGATCGCGGGCCAGCGTCGGCCGGGCAACCACCTGGCGGAGCGTGGCGAGGCCGCCGCCGATGTCGCCGCCGACGTAGTTCGGGTTGTACACCTCGTGTCCGGCGGCCGTGCGCGTGTGGCGCCCGAGCAGGAGGTCGCGGAAGCCCGGTGCCGCCCGCTCGACCTCGGCCTCGATCAGGTGGGCGACGTCGTGAGCCGAGCCGTGCGGCACATGGGCGTAGGCCCAGGCGGTCTGGCGCCCGGCCGGCGCCCGAGTCGGGTCCATGACGGTGGCCTGGACGAGGATGACGAAGGGCCGGCGCGGAATCCGTCCTGCCGCGACGGCGCGCTCCGCGCTGGCGAGCTGGCCGAGCGTCCCGCCGAGATGGATCGTGCCGGCGCGTGCGAGGTCCCGGTTCTGCCAGGGGATCGGCCCGTCGAGCGCCCAGTCCACCTTGCTGACACCCGGTCCGTAGCGAAACCGCCGCAGGCGCCGGATGTACGCTGCCGGTGCGCGCTCGCCGGCCAGCTCGACCAGCTGGCGCGGGGTGACGTCGAGGAGGACCGCGCGCGAGGGCGGCAGGTCGGCAAGGCTGCGCACCGGGGCGTCCGTGATCACCTCGCCGCCCAGGCGGCGGATCTCACCCACGAGCGCCTCGGCGAGCCGCTGCGACCCGCCCACCACCACGGGCCACCCGACGGCGTGGGCGGCGGTCGCCAGCACGAGGCCGAACGCGGCACTCCCCGGTGATTCGAGGGGGACCATGGCGTGGGCGGCGAGCGCACCGAGGAGCGCCCGCGCCGGTTCTTCGCGGAACGCCAGTCTGGCCAGCCCCACCGCCGGGAGCAAAGCCGCCGGGCCGAATCGGGCGGCCGCGACGACGTGACGGGTGGGCCGGGGGACCGGGCCGAGGATCCACGGCATGAGCCGGTCGGCGTCCCGCGCGAGCGCGCCGACCAGGCGCCGCCACGCCGCCCCGTCGCGCCCCAGGCCGGCGGCCGTCTCATCGACCGAGCGGTGCAGGAGGACGGCGTGGTCAGGAGCCAAAGCATGAGCTGCGGGCACGTCGGGGTGCGCCAGCTCCACGCCGAGGGCGGGCAGGTCCAGCATGCGGAAGAACGGCGAGACGAGGGCCGTCGTCACCACCGTCGCGCACGGGTCGTGGACGAACCCCGGGAGCGTCAGCTCCGCGGACCGCAGGCCGCCGCCCGCCGTCGGCGCGCCTTCGTACACGCGCACGGCCAGGCCGGCGCGAGCGAGGGTGATCGCGGCCGCGAGCCCGTTCGGGCCCGAGCCGACGACGATCGCGTCGAGCGCGCTGTCTGGGATGGTGGTCACGGCGCCATTCTCGCCGCTGACCCGCGGCGCGTCCGCCGCCCGCCCCGGCTCGTCGCGCGGCCCCGGCGGAGGCGCGAGCGGCGGCGCCCGGGGGATCCCGGGTCACCGTCAGCCCTCGGTGATCAGCGCTCCGACGCGGTCGCGCCCGTGAAGCGCCACGAGGCGATCCGGACCGCCGGGACCAGCACGGCCCCCAGCTCGCCGCGTAGCAGGCGCCGCTCCGCCGACACCGCCTCGACCGCCGCCAGCGCGTCGAGGTAGGACTGCGTGAAGCGCAGGTTCCGCACCGGCCCGACGATCTCGCCGTCCCGCACGAGGAACGTCCCGTCGCGGGTCATCCCCGTGACGACGGCCAGCTTGGCGTGGACGACGTTCGTGTAGTGGAAGCGCGTGACCAGGAGGCCGTCCCGGAGGCCGGCGACCACCGCCGCCCGCGGCGTCGACCCCGCGGCCATCGCGGCGTGGAGCGGGAACGGGCCCCACGGGTTCGGTGCCGGGAGGCCGTGGCCGGTGGACGCGACGCCGGCGCGGGCGGCGGTCGCCGCGTCGTGAACGATCTCGCGGCAGACCCCCGCCTCCACCATGACGACCCGGCGCGTCGGCACGCCCTCGTAGTCGAAGCCGGCCGGCATCCCCTCCGGGTCGCGCGCATCGTCGAGGATCGTCACGAGGTCGCTGCCGATCCGCCTCCCCGGCTCGAAGAACGAGCGCTCCTCCTGCACCGCCAGGCCCGAGAAGCCGGTGAACCCGAGGTTGTCGAGCAGGTCCGCGACGGCGTACTCCTCCAGCACGACGGGGTACTCGCCGGGCGGCAGGTCAATCGGCCGTGCCGACCGACGCGCCTTGTCCGCCGCCTCGCCGCCCACGGCGGCCGCGTCGATCTGCGTGGCGTCGACGGCGGCCGCCTCCCCGTACCCCGTCCCGTCCTCGGGGCCCATCGTCACCGCGAGGAGCCGGGCGCTCGTGCGGGCTTCGGCTGCCCGGATGCCCGTCGTCGTCGCGATCGCCACCGACTCCTCGCCCGTGGAGAACGAGCCGAAGGCGGTCACGCCCGCGCGGTCGGCGGCCTCGATGACGGCGCGCACACCGGCGGCCCGCATCTCCGGCGACGCGTCGGCCGTGCCGGCGGCGAACGCGCCCGGCACCGGCTCGGCCGGCCGGGCGACGGGCAGGCCGGCCCAGTCGGGCGTCTCCTCGGCAACCGCGGCGATCCGGCCCGCCGTCTCCGCCAGGCGGCGCAGCGCCTCCGGGTCGGTCCTGCCGGAGGACGCGACGCCGATCCGCCGGCCGCGGACGAAGCGCAGGTTGATCCGCACGTCGGACTCCGCGACGTTCTGGTGGATCTCGGAGTTGGCGAAGCGGGTGAGCGCCTCGTTGCCGGCCGCCACCATGACCTCGGCCTCGGTTGCGCCTTCCGCCTCGGCCAGCCGCAGCACGGCCTCCGCCAGGGCGAGCCCCTCCTCGTGCGCTGTGGGCCGGGCGCCCGTGTTCCCGCTCACGACATCACCCCGACCTGGACGTTCCTGAACCGCGCCCCCGAGCAGCCATGGCCCACGTGGCCGCCCTGGCCGGGCTCGCCTTTGCCGCAGTTCGCGGTGCCGAGCATCACGTAGCTCGACGCGTCGCCGATCGCGTCGCAGCCTCCCCAGAACTCCGGGGTGATCCCGGTGTACGTCGCGTTCCGGTAGAGCTGCCCGAGCTTGCCGCCCTTGATCTCGTAGGCGAGCTCCGTCGCGAACTGGAAGTTGAGCCGCCGGTCGTCGATCGACCAGCTCCGGTTGTAGGCGAGGAAGAGCCCGTCGTCGGTGTCGGCGACGATGTCGTCGAGGCTCATGCCCGGCTTCGGCAGCAGGTTGACGTTGGTCATCCGGATGAGCGGGATCCTGTTCCACCCGTCGGCGCGCATGGCGCCGCCGGAGCGGCGGCCGATGCGCGGGGCCGTCTCGCGGCTGGAGAGGTATCCGACGAAGACCCCGGCCCGCACGAGCGGCACGGCCTGGGCGGCGACGCCCTCGTCGTCCCAGCCGAAGGTGCCCATCCCACCGGGCGCCGTGGCGTCGGCCACGATGTCCACGATCTCCGAGCCGTAGCGGAACCCGGTATCCAGCTTGTCGGTCGTCAGGAAGCTCGTCCCGGCGTAGCTGGCTTCCGTCCCGAAGACCCGGTCCAGCTCGGTCGGGTGCCCGCAGCTCTCGTGGATCTGCAGGTAGAGCTGCGAGGGGTGCAGGACGATCGTCCGGCGGCCCGGCGGCAGCTGGGGCGCCGTCAGCAGCTGCACGGCCTCGCTCGCGACACGCTCGGCCGTGCCGGCCAGGTCCAGCGAGCGGACGTGCTCGTAGCCCGCGCCCTGCCAGGCACCGCCGGCATCGGGGTAGCTGCGGCGCTGGTGCTCGTCGCCGTCGACGGCGTTCGCCTCGATCGCGGCGCCGCAGTGGGTGATGACCTGCTCGGTATGGCTGCCGTCGCTGGCCGCGAACGTCTTCCACTCACGCAGGGCGCCGTAGGTGGAATCCGAGAACGCGACGCCCCGGATCCGGTTCATCGCCTGGTCGGCGGCCAGCAGGTCGCCGATCTTCTGCTCCAGGGGGATCGCGAAGGGATCCTCGGCGATCGGCGTCTCGAAGCGTCCGCGGGCGGGGGGACGATCGTCGAGGACGACGCGGCGACGGAGCGCGGTCGCGCTGGCCCGGGCGATCCGGACGGCCTCGGCCGCGACCCGGTCCGCCTCCGCTGACGTCAGGCGGTGCGACGAGGCGAACCCCCAGGCGCCGTCGACGAGGACGCGGACGCCGAAGCCCTCGGTCTCGTGGGACAGCACCCCGGCAAGGTGGCCGCTCTTGACGTCGATCAATTCCTGCTGCCGTCGGACGACGCGCACGTCCGCGTAGGACGCGCCGCGAATCCGTGCGGTGTCGAGGGCCCGGTCGGTGATCTCGTGCATGGCGCCAGCCTACGCGCGCGACTCATGCGCTCGCTCGGCGCGCCGGGACGCGCCGGATCACGCGCCTCGCCGCGCCGGGACGCCCCGGGTCGCGGCGGATCCGTCAGCCCGCAGATTCCGCCGAGTTTGCGCCCGGGGACCGTTAGCCGGGTCGCCGGGTCGACGCCGCGGGCCCGCCGGCCGGTCGGCCCCGATCTGGCGCGGAGGCGGTGCGGGATTCCGGCAGGATCGAGCGTGGCATGTGCCAGGGGGCGCGGACGCGGACGCAGGCGCGGACGCCCGGCCCGGCCCTCCCTCCCGGGCCATCCGCCCAACGGTCCCCGGGTGCACGAATGACGAAGTTACCGTGCGCGTGGCGCGCCTGTCACCTGCCGGCGCCGACAGTTACCGTGCGCGTGGCGCGCCTGCCACCTGCCGGCGCCGACGGGCCCTGCGAGATCCGCGCAGTTCACCCCGTATCGCAACGAGATTCGTCGCTAGCGCACCGGCGGAGCCGCGACCTGCTGCCGAGCCGGGCGACCGGCACCCGCCGCGGGCCATACCCCTGCCATTTGGCCCGGGCCGTCCTGCCGTCCGGCCCTGTCTGGTCGGTCCGTGTGGCGGGGAGACTCGCGCCAACAACGACCCATCGTCCCATGCGCAGTCGCGCACGTGAGCACGACGGCGCAGCGTCCCCGGGACCGGGCCGCTGGTCCGTCCGGCGGTCGCCCATGCACGCATCCGCCGGCCAGCGTGGAGGAGCATGATGGGTCACGCCCCGATTCCCGACCTGGTGCCGGATCCCCTCGCCGTCCTCCCCCCGGACGACGGCTCGCCCGGCTGGCTGATCAAGGCGCTGGCCGCCAAGGGCATCTCGCGGCGCCGCTTCCTGCAGTGGTGCTCGGCGATGACGGCCGCCATGGCGCTCCCGGCCGCCTATGCCCCTCGCGTCGCGCAGGCCCTCGAGACCGGCAAGAAGCCGGTCATGGTCTGGCTCGAGTTCCAGGACTGCGCCGGCAACACGGAATCGATGATCCGCACCACGCACCCCTCCATCGAGGATGTCGTCCTCGACATCCTGTCGCTGGAGTACCACGAGACGCTCATGGCCGGGTCCGGCGCACGTGCCGAGGCCGTCCTCGAGCGGGTGCGGACGGAGCACAAGGGCGAGTACATCTGCGTGATCGAGGGCGCGATCCCGACCGCCGAGGGCGGGGTCTACTGCACCATCGGCGGCCGCACGGCGCTCCAGATCGCCCAGGAGATGACGGCCGACGCGGCCCTCGTGATCGCGGTCGGCGCCTGCGCGTGGGACGGGGGCTTCATCACCCAGGGCCCGACCGGCGCCAAGGGCGTCCAGGCCGCCGTCAACCCGAAGGTCCTGATCAACCTCGGCGGCTGTCCTCACAACAGCGCCAACACCGCGGCCGTCCTCGTGCACTACCTCACGTTCGGAGTGGCGCCGGCCCTCGACCAGTTCAACCGGCCGCTCTTCGCCTACGGACACCTGATCCATGACCAGTGCGAGCGGCGCGCCCACTTCGATGCGGGCCGCTACGTCGAGCAGTGGGGCGACAGCGGTCACCGCCAGGGCTGGTGCCTCTACAAGATGGGCTGCAAGGGCCCGGCTGCGACCTACAACTGCCCGATCGTCCGCTGGAACGCCGGCACGGGCTGGCCGATCGGCGCCGGCCACGGCTGCGTCGCCTGCGCCTCGCCGACGTTCTGGGATGCGATGAGCCCGTTCTACGACCGGCTCCCCGACGTGCAGATGCTCGGCGTCGACACGACCGCCCAGACCATCGGCCTGGTCGCGATCGGCGGCGTGGCGGTCGCCACCGCGATCCACGGCGTCGGCGCCGTCGCCCGCAACGTCCGCAAGAACGCCGCCGTGAAGGCCGACGGCACCGTCGTGATGGAGGACGCCCCGCCGGAGCCACCCGGCGACCTGCCACCGCCGGCAGCCACCGCCGGCGCGACTGACGAGCCCGGGTCCACCCCGGCCGGCCAGGCCTGAGGGAGCGAGCGATGCCGAACATCGTCATCGATCCGGTCACCCGGATCGAGGGTCACCTGCGCATCGAGGCCCAGGTCGACGGCGGCAAGGTCACCGAGGCCTGGTCGTCCGGAACCATGTTCCGGGGCATGGAGCTGATCCTCAAGGGGAAGGATCCCCGCGAGGCGTGGCTCTGGGCCCAGCGGATCTGCGGCGTCTGCACCACCGTCCACGCGCACGCCTCCGTGTACGCCGTGGAGGACGCCCTCGGGATCGAGATCCCGCCCAACGCGCGCCTCGTGCGCAACCTCATCGCCGGCGCCCAGCACATCCAGGACCACGTCATCCACTTCTACCACCTGCACGCCCTCGACTGGGTCGACGTCGCCGACGCGCTCAACGCGAGCCCCGCCGGCACGGCTGCCCTCGCCCAGGGGATCTCCCCCTGGCCGAAGTCCTCCGCCACCTACTTCCAGGGGATCAAGGACCGGGTCAAGAAGCTGGTCGACTCGGGCCAGCTGAGCCTCTTCGCGAGCGGCTACTGGGGCCACCCCGCGTACCGGCTCCCGCCGGAGGCCAACCTGCTTGCCGTCGCCCACTACCTCGAGGCGCTCGAGTGGCAGCGCGACGTGATCCGCGTCCACGCGGTCCTCGGCGGCAAGAACCCGCACCCGCAGACGTACCTCGTCGGCGGCATGGCGAGCGCCGTCGACCTCAACTCGCCGAACGTCATCAACCTCGAGCGGATCGCCTTCATGGCCGAGCGCATCCGGACGATGCGCACGTTCGTCGAGCAGGTGTACGTGCCCGACGTCAAGGCGGTCGCCAGCTTCTACCCTGAGTGGTGGGAGATCGGGGCCGGCCACAAGAACTACCTCTCGTACGGCGCCCTGCAGCAGGGGAACCGGACCGACGAGTCGCGCTTCACCTTCCCGCGCGGGATCATCCTCGGCGGCGACCTCGGCACGGTGCACTCCGTCGACCAGGCGAAGATCACCGAGTCCATCGCCCGCAGCTACTACGAGTACGCCGGTGGCGACCAGGCGACCCTTCACCCGTGGGACGGCGAGACGAGCCCGAAGTACACGGGCCCGACGCCGCCCTACCTCGAGCTCGACGTCGACAACAAGTACAGCTGGCTCAAGTCGCCGCGCTACGAGGGCCAGCCGATGGAGGTCGGGCCGTTGGCCCGGATGCTCGTCGCCTACGGCGCCGGGAACGAGAGGGTCCAGGAGCTCGTCAACGGCGCGCTCACGGAGCTCAAGCTCGAGCCGGCGGCCCTCTTCTCGACGCTCGGCCGGGTCGCGGCACGGGCGCTCGAGTCGGTCTATCTGCTCGACCTCATGGACCGGTGGCTCGCCGAGCTGGCCGAGAACGCCTCCAACGGCGACCTGCGGATCCACGACGGCTCCAAGTGGGACCCCGCGTCGTGGCCGGCCGAGGCCCAGGGCTGGGGCTTCCACGAGGCGCCCCGCGGGTCGCTCGGGCACTGGGTGAAGATCAAGGACGGCAAGATCGAGAACTACCAGGCCGTCGTCCCGTCGACCTGGAACGCCGGGCCGCGCGACGAGCAGGGCGTCCCCGGCCCCTACGAGGCGTCGCTCGTCGACACCCCGGTCGCCGACCCCGAGCAACCGCTCGAGCTCCTGCGGACGATCCACTCCTTCGATCCGTGCCTCGCCTGCGCGGTCCACGTCGTCGATGCGACCGGCCGCGAGCGGGTGCGGGTGGAGGTGCGCTGACATGGCCGCCCAGACCCCGGCGATCGGGTCCGCCCCGGCCACGCCGACCACCCCGGCCGCGCCGGACGCGACCGACGCCGGCTCGACGCCCGTCGTGAAGGTGACCCACGAATCGTTCGAGCGCGAGTTCGGGGCCATCGGGTCCGGGGCCATCTACGTCTGGGAGGTCCCGGTCCGGGTCACGCACTGGCTCATCGTCACGTCGATCGTGATCCTCTCGATCACGGGCCTCTACATCCACGGACCGTTCCTCACGGCGCCGACCAGCCCGGACGCGGCCGCCCAGATGGCGACGGTCCGCTTCATCCACGCGCTGGCCGCGATCGTCTTCATGTGCTCCTTCGCGGTCCGCTTCTACTGGGGCTTCGTGGGGAACAGCTTCTCGAGCTGGCGGGCGATCATCCCGCACACCCGGGAGCAGTTCTACTGGGGCCGCGAGATGGCCAAGTACTACCTGTTCCTGCGCCGCGACCCGGTCCCGGTCACCGGCCACAACTTCCTCGCGGGCGCCACCTACACGATCGTCTCGATCGGGATGGTGGCCCAGGTCCTGACGGGCCTGCTCCTCACGGCGTGGGTCCTCGGGATCCCGCCGGCCACGACCTTCTTCGGCTGGGGGAGCATGGTGCCGGGCGGCATCCAGACCGTCCGGATGCTCCACTACCTCCTGACCTTCCTGTTCGTGGCGTTCGCGATCCACCACGTCTACTCCGCGATCCTCGTCGACTACGAGGAGCGCAGCGGGACGATGTCGTCGATCTTCTCCGGCTGGAAGAACATCAAGCCGGGACGCACCCTCGAGGCGCTCGGGTTCGCCGGGCGCGGCGCCCCGGAGGAGTACGAGCGAATCGAGGACGAGAAGCGGGCGGCCGAGACGACCGAGACGCCCCGCTGATGCACGAGGCCGGGCTCATCGCCGACGCCGTCGATGCCGTCCTGCGCGACGGGCCGCCCGGCGCCATCCCGGGGGCGTTCGCGCGCCCCCGGGCCATCCGGGTCGTCGTCACCGATCCGGTCCACGTCTCCGCGGATGCGGCGCGGCTCTACGCCGAGGTCGTGCTCCGCGCCCAGGATCTCGGCGACGTCCCGCTCGAGATCACGTCCGTCGACGTCGCCTGCACCAGCTGCGGCGCGAGGAACCGCCCCGAGCCGCGGCATCCGTTCTGCGATGCGTGCGGCTGGCCGCTGCCCCGGGCCACCGGCCCGGAGGTGGAGGTTTCCGCCACATGGTGACGGGCGCAGCGGCGGCCGCCGGGATCCCCCCCTCCCGGCGGCCGCCGTGTCGCGCCGCTACGCCGTGCTCGGCCTCGGCAACCTCATCCAGGGCGACGAGGCCCTGGGGGGGCGCGTCGTGGCGATGCTGGCGGAGCGGCCCGATGCGCTGGGCCCGCTGCCGATGCCCGACGCCGTCGAGCTCATCGACGGCGGCACCGTGGGCCTGGGGCTCGTGCCGTACCTGGTGGGTCTCGACGGCCTGCTCGTCGTCGACATCGTCGAGGCGGGCCTCGAGCCCGGCACCGTCGTCGACCTCGACGGCGCGTCCGTCATGGCGCACGAGCCGGTGATGGGCGTTCACGACCTGGGGGCCGAGGAGCTGCTCGGGGCACTCCTGTTCATGGACGCCGTCCCGCGGCGCGTGCGCGTCGTCGGCATCCAGCCCGCCGCGATCACGCTGGGGACGGAGCTCTCGCCGGCGGTCGCCGCCGCCGTGCCCGGGCTCCTCGCGACGATCGCCGGCCACCTCGCCGCCTGGCAGGTGGAGGACGGGGTGCCCCTCGCCGGCTGACCGGGCCCGCCGGCGGTCGTCGCCGACGGTCGGGCGGGTGCACCCGTGTCTCGCTACTCTGGGGGCATGACGGCGGCACCGCCCCGGCGCGGGGTCTTCATCACGCTCGAGGGCCCGGACGGCAGCGGCAAGACCGTCCAGGCAGAGCGGCTGCGGGCCGCCCTGGTGGAGTCCGGTCACGCCACGATCCTCGTGCGCGAGCCCGGGGGCACGCCGGCGGGGGAGCGGATCCGGGCCATCCTCATGGACCGTGACGAATTATCGATCCGGCTCACCCAGCGGGCCGACGCGCTCCTGTTCATGGCCGCCCGGGCCCAGCTCGTGGAGACGGTGATCCGCCCCGCCCTGGAGCGAGGAACGGTGGTGCTGTCCGATCGGTATCTCGACTCCACCCTCGCCTACCAGGGGTTCGGGGGCGAGCTGGGCGTCGACGAGCTGCTCCCGGTCGGGCGCTTCGCGACCGGCAGCCTGCGACCCGATCTCACGGTCCTCTTCGACGTCCCGGTGGAGGTCGGTCTCGGCCGGAAGAGCGTCGCCGAGACGACCCGCTTCGAGGCCCATTTCGACCGCGCCTACCACGAGCGTGTGCGGGCCGGCTACCTGGCACTTGCGGCCGGCGAGCCCGACCGCTGGGTCGTCGTCGACGCGTCCGCGCCGGAGCAGGACGTCCTGGATGCCGCCCGCGCGCTGATCCTCGACTTCGTGGAGCGCGCCGCCACCGCCCGCTGATCCGTCCGCGCCCAGCGTCCCGCCTTCGCGTGCCCCTGCGCGGTGCCGTCGCCGTCACCCGCGGTGCGTCAGTCTCTGCTGACCGTCAGTCGGCACGAACCTCTGCGATGGCCCCGGCGCCGGAGTCCCGGGCGCCCTCGAGCGCCGAGAGCGCCGCCGTGAGCAGCTCGTCGGCGGTGGTGCCGTCGCCCGGGAAGCGGGCCACACCCGCCGACACGGTCACGGAGATGTCGTGGACGGGCGCGAGCGCGTCGATCGACCGGAGGATCCGGTCCGCCACGACGACTCCGCCGCTCCCCGGGGCGACGACGACGAACTCGTCGCCGCCGACGCGGGCGACGGTGTCCACGAGGCGCACCTGCTCGGCCAGCACCGCCGCGACGCTGCGCAGGACGTCGTCCCCGACGTGCGTGCCGCCGCGCTCGTTGAGGGCGCGGAAGCCGTCGACGTCGAACACGGCCACCGAGACGTCGCTCTGCTGTCGCTTTGCCCGCTCGATCTCGAGCTCGAGGACGCGGTCCAGCGTGCGCCGGTTCGCGAGCCCGGTGAGGAGATCCAGGCCGGCGAGCCGGTCCTGCCACTCGGAACGCTCCTCGCGCAGCGAGGCGAGGCGATCCCGATCGATGGCGATCGCGGCCAGGTCGGCGGCCACGCGGAGGGTCGCCAGGGTCCGCTCGTCGAGCTCGCGCTCGCCCGGCCAGCCGAACGAGGCCACGCCGAGGCCGAGGGCGATGCCGTCCCGCCTGACGACGAGCGGCAGGTCCACGCCGGTCATCGAGGTGCCGTCCGGCCGGCTGCCGACGCGCCCGAATGCCGGGCGGCCTTCGCGCGCCGCGACCGCGATCGGGTGGGCCGGATTCCCGATGACCTCGGCCGCGAAGGCGTCGCGTGCCCCCGGATCGAACCCGACCGTCGTGCCGAGGCGAAGGTCCACGCCGTCGGGCTCACGCGTGAAGAGGGCCGCGAGATGCGCCCCCGTCAGGCTTGCCGCTCCCTCGAGGAGCTGCTGAACGGCGGAATCGAGATCGCTCCCGCCGGCGATGGCGGCCGTGGCCCGGGCGAGCAGCTCCGCCAGGTCCGCGGGCTCGGAATGGTCGGACACGAGTCCCTCCCCGACGTGGCCCTACGACAGGTGTCCGGGGCCGGGTTGCCGGGATCATACGCGGGGGACGCGCGCCTGCACGGAGAGGGTCGGCGCAGCGGGACACCGGCGACGCACGGGGATGCGGATCGCGGCTCGCGGCGCCCTATACTCGCCCCCGTGAAGCTCGTCGTCGCGATCGTCAACCCCGAGGATGCCGGCCAGCTCGTCGACGGGCTCCTGGAGCACGAGTTCCGCGCGACGCGCCTGCACAGCTCGGGCGGCTTCCTCAAGCAGTCGAACGCCACCGTGATGCTGGGCGTCGACGACGACGCGATCGAGGAGGTCCTCGGGATCATCCGCGACACGTGCCACTCGCGGACGCAGCTCGTGAACCCGATGCCGCCGATCCTGGAGCCGGGCGAGTTCTTCCTGCCGTACCCGCTCGAGGTGGAGGTCGGCGGCGCCACGGTCTTCGTCCTGCCGGTGGAGCGCCTCGAGCGCCTGTAGCCCGCCGCGCACCGGAGCCCGAGAGGGCGCTGCGTCCGCGCGCGGCGACGTCAGGTCACCAGCGCTCGAGGTGAACCAGCTCCGCCAGCGGCCGGCGCTCCTTCGCGTGCGGCTCGTCGGCCGGGAAGCCGAGCGGCGTGAAGAGCAGCGGCTCGACGTCGTCCGGCAGGCCCAGGACCTCGCGCGCGACGGCCGGGTCGAACGCCGCGACCCAGCAGGTGCCCAGGCCGAGGTCCGTGGCCGCCAGGACGAGATGGTCCATCACGATGGCCGCGTCCACGTCGGCGTAGCTCCGCCCATCGAAGCGCTGGCGGGTCCACGCTTCGCCGGGGACCGTGCAGACACCGAGGATGATCGGCGCGGCCGCGAACCACTCGCGGTTGTAGATCCTGGCGAGCTCCGGCTGGCGGCCGGCCGTGTGGACGACGAGGATCCGGATCGGCTGGCGGTTCGCGGCGGTCGGGGCCAGGCGGCCGGCCTCCAGCACCCCGGCCAGCAGCTCGTCCGGCACGGGATCGGGGCGATAGGCGCGCACGGCGTACCGGGCGCGGATCAGCTGGGCGAACGACACGGGCGCCTCCTTTGCGGCTTCCACGATAGCCCGGGCCGGGCCTCCGGACGGGGCCGTCGCGCCCTTCGGGCAATCCGCCCGCGCGGTGGCCGCGAAGAGGTGGCTGGAACGTCGAGACCGTTCCCTGACCTCCTCTCCTCGCGGGGCGACCTCCCTCCCCCGCCAGACCGCCCCGGTCCGCCGCCGGGGCGGTCGCCGTTTTCCCGTACGATCGGCGCCATGCCGCCCGAACCTGCCGCAGAACGCCGACTCGCCGCCGATCGGGTCGCACGCCCATGAGCCCCTCCCGTCCCGACCTCGTCGAGTGCTGGGTCTTCCGCGTCCCGCCCTCCGGCGGGCCGGAGTTCCTCCTGATCCGCCGGGCACCGGGGCGCATCTTCCCGGGCCTCTGGCAATGCGTGACGGGCGGCCTGGAGCCGGGCGAGCGGGTGCCGATGACCGCCCTGCGCGAAGTACGCGAGGAGATCGGGTTCGGCCCCGCCGAGATCGAGGCGTTCTACGACCTCGACCAGGTCACCCACTTCTACGACGAGGGTCCGGACGCGATCGTGGCCGGCGCGATCTTCGCCGTGCGGGTCCGTCCCGGCGTCGAGCCGACGCTCTCGCACGAGCACGATGGCGCCCGCTGGGCCAGCCGTGAGGAGGCGCTCCGCCTGGTGGTCTGGCCGACCTACCGCGACACCATCGACCGGATCCTCGGCAAGCTGCTGGATCCCGTGGCCGAGCGCTGGTTCCGCCTGGACCTCGACGGGCGGCGCCTCGCGCGCTGAAGGGCGCGGTTCGTCGGCCGGCCGCGGCCGCTGCCCGCGACGCCGCCGGCCCGGGGCTGCCCGGGATTGCCCGGATCCCCCGCCGCCGTACAATCCCGGAACCCACGGGCGGCGCAGGAGGATCCGGATCGACGATGCAGACGACCGAGGCCGCGGCGCGGCGCCACTTCCGCTCCAAGGTGGACTCCATCCGCCCGACCTACGGCTTCGACGACGTGTCGCTCGCCCCCGGCACCGAGACGGTCGAGCCCGTGGACGTCTCGCTCGAGGTGGACGTCGCCGGCATCCCCCTCCGGATCCCCGTCCTGGCGGCCGCGATGGACGCCGTCGTCGACGCCCGCAGCGCGGGCGTGCTGGCCGGCCTCGGCGGGCTCGCCGTCCTCAACCTCGAGGGCGTCCAGGCTCGCTACGACGACCCCGCGCCGGTCCTGGAGCGGATCGCCACCGCCCCCGATGCGGAGATCCAGGCGATCCTGGCCGAGGCGTACGCCGCCCCGATCCGGGAGGAGCTGATCGCGCGCCGGATCGAGGAGATCCACGCCGCCGGCTCGAAGGCCGCCGTCGCCGCGACTCCGGGCGCAGCCCGCCGATTCGGTGCCTACTGCGCCGAGCACGGGGCCGACCTCTTCCTCGTCCAGAGCCAGGTGAGCAGCGCCCGCCATCTCGCGTCGGAGTACGAGCCGCTCAGCCTCGCCGACTTTGCTCGCTCCCTGCCGATCCCGGTCGCCGTCGGCAACACGACCCACGCCGAGGCCGCCCACGCCCTCATGGAGCAGGGGGCCGCCGCCGTCTTCGTCGGCGTCGGGCCCGGCGCGGCCTGCACGACGCGCGAGGTCCTCGGTATCGGCGTGCCCCAGGTGACCGCGATCAGCGACGTCGCCGCCGCGCGCGACGCCTTCTTCGCCGAGACCGGGCGCTGGATCCCGGTCGTCGCCGACGGAGGGATGAAGAAGGGCGGCGACATCGCCAAGGCGATCGCGGCCGGCGCCGACGCCGTGATGCTGGGCAGCCCGCTCGCGCGCGCCGAAGAGGCGCCCGGCCGCGGCACGAACTGGGGGATGGCGGCGCCGTCGCCGGTTCTCCCGCGGGGCACCCGGATCAGGGTCGGCACGACGGGAACGCTGGAGCAGATCCTCTTCGGCCCGTCGCACGTCACCGACGGGACGGAGAACCTGATGGGCGCGCTCCGCCAGTCGATGGCCGCGCTCGGCGCTCGCTCGATCCGGGAGATGCAGGGCGTCGAGATCGTGTACGCGCCGTCTGTCGCGACCGAGGGGAAGTCCTGGCAGCTCCGCGGCCGCTGACCACGCGCGCCACCTCGCCTCCCGCCGCCGGGCGACGCCGCGCCGCCGGTGCGGTCGCGCCGCCGGTGCCGGTCGCCCCGCCGGTCGTGCCTGATGCCCGACGCCTACGGGGAGCAGCTGGCCGCCTGGGGCAGGGTCGTCCTGCTGGAGGTGACGGGACGGGTCACCGGGCGCCCGATCCGCACCGCGGTCGGGTTCGTGGAGGAGGCGGACGGCAGCCTGCTGGTCGCAGCCGGCAGCGCGCAGGCGTCGTGGGCCGCCAACCTGCTGGCGGACCCCGCCTGCCACGGGACGATCGGCGACGCGCGCCGGGCCTACCGCGCCGAGGAGATCGAGGGAGCGGAGCGGGCGCGAGCGATCTCCGACCTGATCCTCAAGTACGGCACGCCGGCCGAGCGCCTGGGCGCGGGCCCTGCCTTCCGGCTGCGCCCGACCGCCTGAGCGACGCCGGCCCTACCTCAGGACGCCGTACGTGACAACGAGCCGGACCCTGCCGAGCTCGTAGCGGAAGCCGGCCACGTAGCCGCCCGTGTCGACGAACGCCCGCACGTAGCGCCTGCCCGCGGTGCTCTTCACGACGACCGCGGGATCACCGGAGATGCCGTACCAGGACGACGTCGAGGTCCCGACCGGCCTCCGCGTCCGCGCCCCGTCGTACATCGCCGCCCAGTCGCCACCGGTCCGCCAGTCGTGGAGCCCGATCTTCGGGGCGGTCGGCCCGGACCAGGGCCCGCCCTGGACGGAGAACGTCACCGACCTGATGGTCGTGGCGCTCGGCAGCGTGAACTGGTACCCGAAGGCGGCCCAGCCGCCCGGGATCGATGATGGCGTGATCAGGCGGGCGCCCGTGCGGTAGCGGCTGGAGCTGAGGCGGGACGGTGCGCCCGACCACCTCGACGGCGCGTTCGCGTCCCGGGAGAGCGAGACCGTGGTCCATGCCATGCGCCTGGTCGACAGCGAGACGTAGGAGGTCCAGGACTTCACGAGGGGCGGCATGCTCGACGGATCGGTGAGCGTCTGGACGACGCGGTACCTCCCGGCGGGGAGGATCGCCCCGCCGCTCGTGCGCCCGTTCCACGCGGACGCATACGCGCCGGACCCCGCGGCGATCGTCCTGGTCGTCAGGAGCGAGCCGGTCGGCCGGTAGATCCGGATCGTCACCGAGAGCGGCTCCGTGCGGCTGCCCTGGACGGTGACGGTGTCGCGCCACGAGTCGCGGTAGGGATAGACCGTGGAGCCGCTCAGCCCGATGCCGGAGGCAGCAACGGCGTTTGCGACGACGGACCCGACGAGCGGCGCCGACTCGCTGCCGTCGAAGGCGATCGCGGCGGCCGCGTCGGGGACGAAGGTGGCGACGATCGCGTGAGGGCCGGCGGCCAGGGTGGCCTGGTGGGCAGCCGCGCCTCCGGCGACGGGGACCGTCGCCACGAGCGCGCCGTCGATCCGGAAGGCGACGCTGCCGGTGAGGGCGACGGTGACGCCGGTGGCGGCGGGCGTGAGCCGGGCCGTCAGCGTGAGCGGGACGCCGGTCTCCCAGGTGGCCCGGTCCGCGGCAAGGTCCAGCGTGACGCCGGATCGCCCGACGGTCTGCGTGAACACGGCCGACGTGGATGCCGCGAAGTTGGCGGTGTCGGGCACGTAGGCGGCCGTGATGTCCCGGCTGCCCGCCGTGGCAAACGACGTGATCAGCGTGGCGGTCCCGCTCGCCAGGGCGACCGGGCCTCCGATCGGTGTCGACCCATCCCTGAACACGACCGACCCTGACGGCGTCCCGCCGGGCCAGGTGACCCGCGCCGTCAGCGTCACGGGCGTGGCCACCGGCACGGGATTGACGCTCGTGCCGACGCTTGCCGCCGTCGGCGCCGCGGAGATGACGGCCGTTGCGGCGGCCGTGGTGTTCGCGAGGGTGTAGTTGCCCGCGGCGGCTCCCCCCGCGACCGAGATCCCGACGACCGTGACGGGTTTGCTGCTCCCCGCGCTCGGGTTGTCGAAGGACGCGCCCGCGTACGCCAGGACGAGCGCATCGCCCGCGATCCGGTCGTCGCCGAGGGTGACCGTGGCCACGGCACTCCCGTCGTAGACCTTCGCGACGCCCGTGGCGGTGACGGTGAGCAGGCGCGGTGACACTGCGATGTCGAAGGCGGCCGACGGGGTCGTCGGCTCGTAGTTCGCATCGCCGGCCCTGGTGGCGGTGATCGAGCAGGTGCCGGCGGCGACGATCGTGACCAGGGCGCTCGCGCTCGCCGCGCAGACGGCGGGCGTCCTCGAGGTGAACGTGATGGCGCCGGTCCCGGAGCCGCCGCTCGTCGACGGGGCGAATGGCGCCTCGCCGTACGTCTTCGTCGCCGGGCTGGTGATCGACAGCGTCGCCTGCGTGGCCCTGGTGATGGCGACCGCGAAGGGGGCGGAGGTCGTCGGCTCGAAGTCGGCATCGCCGGCCTTCGTCGCGGTGATCGTGCAGGTGCCGGTGCCCGAGGTGACGCGGAGCTTGCCGGCGACGATCGAGCAGCCGGTCGAGGCGCCGGCGTCGAAGGTGACGGCGCCGGTCCCGCTGCCGCCGGAGGTGGTGATCGTCGCGTCGGCGGCGTCGTAGGTGGCGCTCGCCGGGCCGGTGATCGACAGCGTCGCCTGGGCGGCCCTGGTGATGGCGACCGCGAAGGGGGCGGAGGTCGTCGGCTCGAAGTCGGCATCGCCGGCCTTCGTCGCGGTGATCGTGCAGGTGCCGGTGCCCGAGGTGACGCGGAGCTTGCCGGCGACGATCGAGCAGCCGGTCGAGGCGCCGGCGTCGAAGGTGACGGCGCCGGTCCCGCTGCCGCCGGAGGTGGTGATCGTCGCGTCGGCGGCGTCGTAGGTGGCGCTCGCCGGGCCGGTGATCGACAGCGTCGCCTGCGTGGCCCTGGTGATGGCGACCGCGAAGGGGGCGGAGGTCGTCGGCTCGAAGTCGGCATCGCCGGCCTTCGTCGCGGTGATCGTGCAGGTGCCGGTGCCCGAGGTGACGCGGAGCTTGCCGGCGACGATCGAGCAGCCGGTCGAGGCGCCGGCGTCGAAGGTGACGGCGCCGGTCCCGCTGCCGCCGGAGGTGGTGATCGTCGCGTCGGCGGCGTCGTAGGTGGCGCTCGCCGGGCCGGTGATCGACAGCGTCGCCTGCGTGGCCCTGGTGATGGCGACCGCGAAGGGGGCGGAGGTCGTCGGCTCGAAGTCGGCATCGCCGGCCTTCGTCGCGGTGATCGTGCAGGTGCCGGTGCCCGAGGTGACGCGGAGCTTGCCGGCGACGATCGAGCAGCCGGTCGAGGCGCCGGCGTCGAAGGTGACGGCGCCGGTCCCGCTGCCGCCGGAGGTGGTGATCGTCGCGTCGGCGGCGTCGTAGGTGGCGCTCGCCGGGCCGGTGATCGACAGCGTCGCCTGCGTGGCCCTGGTGATGGCGACCGCGAAGGGGGCGGAGGTCGTCGGCTCGAAGTCGGCATCGCCGGCCTTCGTCGCGGTGATCGTGCAGGTGCCGGTGCCCGAGGTGACGCGGAGCTTGCCGGCGACGATCGAGCAGCCGGTCGAGGCGCCGGCGTCGAAGGTGACGGCGCCGGTCCCGCTGCCGCCGGAGGTGGTGATCGTCGCGTCGGCGGCGTCGTAGGTGGCGCTCGCCGGGCCGGTGATCGACAGCGTCGCCTGGGCGGCCCTGGCGATCTCCAGCAGCAGCGGGCTGGAATCGCTCGGGTCGTATGGCAGCTCACCGACATAGCGCGCGATGATCGAATGGCTGCCGACGCCGAGCAAGGCCGTGGTGAAGGTGGCGACACCCGATCCATCCAGAACCGCGATCCCGAGCGTGGTCGCACCCTCGATGAACGCGACCGATCCCGTCGGCGTGCCGGTGTCGGTCGGCGTGACGGTCGCCGTCAAGGTCACGTCCTGGAGGTACGCCGCCGGGTTCGGCGAGGCCGAGAGCGCCGTGGTCGTTTCCACGGCCGCGACCGGCGCGGCGGGGACGAGAGGGATCGCGAGCAGGGCGACAAGCACGCTCACGAAGACGGAAGTGCGACGACGCGCGTTCACGGCGAAGAGTCCCTCGGGTCGTAGGCAACCTTGTTGAGCCCCCGGCCGCTGGAGTCTAGCGCGGCACGCACCGGGGACGGCAGGGACGATCGGCTCCAACGGCGCGCCGGTGCACCGCACGGCGGTACCGGCTGGGCCAAGGACCTGGGTGCCATAGTCGGCCGGCGAGCCACCCCCGGGGCGGTGCCCCGCAACGCGCGGCGAGGCCCCTCCCTCGGCTTCGGTCGACCGCAGTGTCGCCGTCGCTCGGCCAGCCTCGCCGTCGCGACCGCGCCGGTAGACTTCCCGGATCGGGGCGTGCAGGGAGGGCGGGCATTGAGCGAGGCGGACGACCAGGTTCCGGCGAGCACGGGCGATACGGGGACGCCGGGCGGCGAGAGGTCGCCGGGCGATCCACTGCCGACCAGCCGCCCTGGCGGGTCGAATGACCACGACCACCCGGCCGCCCAGCGCGGCAGGACCGTCCACGGTGAGCTCGCGAACGCGGGCCACCGCGTCTTCGCGCCCGACGATGCCGAGGTGGAGGCGTACCTGGAGGTCGCCCTCGACGCCCCGCCGCCCGACAGGCCCGGCCTCGACGTCCCCGGCGGCGCCGTCGCCCGCGGCGAGGCGAGCGGCGCCGAGCCCGACACCGTCGTGGTGCTCGACTTCGGCAGCCAGTTCGCCCAGCTGATCGCGCGCCGCGTCCGCGAGCTCCACGTCTACTCGGAGCTGCTCCCCCACGACACGCCGTACGCCGAGCTCGAGCGCCGGCGCCCGCGCGCCATCATCCTGTCCGGCGGCCCCAACTCGGTCTACGACGAGGGTGCCCCCCGTCCCGATCCGGCGATCTGGAACGGCCGGATCCCGGTCCTCGGCATCTGCTACGGCGCCCAGCTGATGGCGGTCGAGCTGGGCGGCGACGTCCTGCCGGCGGCGCACCGGGAATACGGCCCCGCGACGGTGACGATCACCGCCGACGACCAGCTCTTCGCCGGCCTGGAGCGCGACCAGCCGGTCTGGATGAGCCACGGCGATTCGATCACCCGGCTGCCGGCCGGCTTCGCGGCGACCGCCCAGACGCCGTCGACGCCCTACGCCGGCCTCGTCGACCGGGATCGCCACCTCTACGGCATCCAGTTCCACCCCGAGGTGGTCCACACGCCCCACGGACGCGATGTGCTCCGCAACTTCGTGGTCGGGATCGCGGGCGCCCGTCCGACCTGGACCCCGGCGAACTTCGTCGAGTCCACCGTCAACGAGATTCGTTCGCGCGTGGACGCGCACGCGCACGAGACCGGCGGCGACGGCAAGGTGATCTGCGCGCTGTCGGGCGGGGTGGACTCCGCCGTCGCCGCGGCCCTCGTGCACCGTGCGGTGGGAGACCGCCTGACCTGCATCTACGTCGACCACGGGCTCATGCGCAAGAGGGAGTCCGAGCTCCTGCGGGTCACCTTCGAGCAGAGCTTGGGCATGAATCTCGTCATGGTCGACGCCCGCGAGCGCTTCCTCGCCCGCCTGGCCGGCGTCACCGACCCCGAGGAGAAGCGGCGGATCATCGGCGACGAGTTCATCCGGGTGTTCGAGGAGGAGGCGGCCAGGATCGGCCGGATCGACTTCCTGACGCAGGGGACCCTCTACCCGGACGTCATCGAGTCGACCGCGCCCGAGACGAAGGCGGCCCAGAAGATCAAGACCCACCACAACGTCGGCGGCCTGCCCGAGGACCTGCGGTTCACCCTGATCGAGCCGCTGCGCTACCTCTTCAAGGACGAGGTGCGGCTCGTGGGCCAGGAGCTGGGGCTCCCCGAGGCGATGGTCCTCCGCCAGCCGTTCCCGGGCCCCGGCCTGGCGATCCGGATCATCGGCGAGGTGACCGCCGAGCGCCTCGACACGCTCCGCGACGCCGACTGGATCGTCATCGACGAGATCAAGGCGGCCGGCCTCTACCGGACGCTCTGGCAGTCGTTCGCGATCCTCACGCCGCTCCGCAGCGTGGGAGTCATGGGCGACGGTCGGACCTACGCGAACGTGTGCGCCATCCGCGCCGTGACCTCGGAGGACGGGATGACCGCCGACTGGGCGAAGCTCCCGTACGACGTGCTGGGCAAGATCTCGGCGCGGATCGTCAACGAGGTGCCGGGGGTCAACCGCGTCGTCTACGACATCAGCAGCAAGCCGCCCGCCACGATCGAGTGGGAGTGAGCCCCGGGTGCGGGGACGCACCGCCGGCCTGCGCGCTGCAAGGTGACGCGACAGGTCGTCGCGGGTAGCATGCGCACATGGCCGACGAAGCCCCGCGCCAGAGTCCGCCCGAGGCGACCCCGGGCCCGGCGATCTGTCCGTGGTGCTCGGCTGCGCTCCCCGTTCCGGACGCATCCGTGTGTCCGTCCTGCGAGGCCCACCTGATCGACGAGCAGGGCGTCGAGATCCCGGGCGTGACCACGGTCTACCCTGGGCTCCTGGCGTCGGCGGCCGCGCCGCGCAAGATCAAGCGCACGTTCGGCTCGCTCCTCGTCGGCGACGACGACGAGATCCCGCCGCCGACCGAGGCCGAGATGCCCGCCCTCGCGCCGCCGGACGTCGAAGTGCGACGGGAGATGCTCCGCCTCGAGCTTGACGCCCGCCTCGCCTCGCTCCAGGCCGAGGTGAAGGCGATCGAGGCTGAGGACGGGATCATCCCGGCCGCGGCAGAAGAGCCGCCCGGCCCGGCGCCCACGGATCCAGCGTCCGGGAGCCCGGGCGCGGAGTAGCGCCGCGCCGGGGGCCTTGAAGCCGTCGGTCCGGGTTCCGCGCCCGCCCGTACCCTGATGTCGATGTCCGACCGCCTCCCGCCCCCTGCCGCCTCGTTCATCCGCGAGCACGAGGTCGACCTGGGCGACCGCCGGCTCCGGGCCGGCATCGATCGGCCAACGGAGATCGAGGGCTGGTGGCTGGCCGTCCTCTGGGTTGCCGACGAGGAGGGGATCGTCCTGTGCCGGGAGGTGGCGCCGGCGGCCGGGCCTCCCCCGGACCCGCCGCACGTGCGCCTGGGCCCGCTCCTCTCGGGCGGGCTGTCGGGGTTCGTCCTCGAGGATGGGGGGCGCCAGCAGCTCCGGCTCCGGCTCCCCGTGCCGCCCGTCGACGAGAGGCACCCGTGGAGCGCCCCGCTCGTGGTCCAGCTGGCGGTCCGCTGGGAGCCGGCGCGCGCCGCTTCACTCACGCCGAGCAAGCTGGCGGACGTGGCGCTGGCGGCCTTCCGGCGAGCGGTCGAGGCGGTCCACCGCCCCTGAGCCGCGCCACCGTCACGGCCCCCCGGATGCCCCGCGGGCGCTCTGCGAAGGCGGCGGGTACAGTAACGCTTGATGCGCGATCTTTTCGACGACTTCCTCCGCGAGCTCAGCGAGCGCCAGGCCCAGGCGAAGGGCGGCCGCGATCCCAACCGCGGCGACCCACGCGCCACCGAGGGCGAAGCGCCGGAAGACGCCGACGCGGACGCCTCGACCACGGACGACTCGAAGGCCGACGCCTCCACCACGGACGGCGACGACACCGGCACCGAGACGCCGGCGGCCGAGGAGCCCGGCGCCTCCGAGGAGCTCGGCGAGCCCGGGGACGAGCGCCCCGTCGAGGAGCCCATCGTGATCTCGTCCACGCGGCGCGGGGCGGGAGGCCGCGGAGGCCGGGGCGGCGGTCGTCCACCCCGGCGTCCCGTCGGCGGTCCGAACGACGGCGGCTCCCTGCGCCGGCGCGTGGGCCCGCTGGGGCCGCAGGTCCTGCTCGTCGTCGTCGGTCTCGTCCTCTTCGCCGCCCTCTTCCTCGTCGGCGCCGGCCTGGACCTGGTCACCGACGCGATCTGGTACGAGAGCGTTGGCTTCGACCCGGTCTTCTGGACCCGCCTCGGAGCGCAGGTGGCCCTGTTCGTCGGCGCGCTCGTCGTGGCGCTCATCTTCCTCCTCGGCAACCTGTGGCTGGCCGGACGGCTTGCCCCGCCGCCGAGCGACGCGGCGGGGGAGCGGATGCGCGGCCTCGTCGGCCGCCTGGGTGACGCTGCCCGGTCGACCACCGAGGGGCAGTTCGGGCGCAACGATCCGTTCGGTGGGCCGCGCCGCGGCGATGCCCGCCGGTCCGACGACGGACCCCCGCGGCCGACGATCGCCTTCGAGGCCGAGGAGATCCCCGACCTCTCGCCCCTCGCGATCGCCGGGCTCGTCGTCGTCGCGATCCTGGCTGCGCTCGGCACGGCCGGCGCCATCGCCGCCAGCTGGGACACGGTGCTGCTCTGGCAGAACCGCGTGCCCTTCGCGGCGGCCGGGGCAGTCGCCGTGGTCGACCCTGTCTTCAGTCGCGACGTCTCGTACTACCTCTTCGAGCTCCCGTTCCTGCGCCTGGTCCAGGCTGCCCTGGGTGGGCTCCTGATCGCGGCCCTTGTCGTGGCCGGTGGGCGGTATCTCCTCGCTGTGGCGCGGGGCGGCGGCTTCCCGACGCCGGTGCGGGTCCACCTCGGAGTCCTGGGTGGCCTCTACCTTCTGACCGTCGCCGCCGGCTACCAGCTCGACAAGCTGGAGCTCGTGTACAGCACCTCCAGCGGGATCTTCACCGGCGTCGGCTACACCGACCAGGCTGCCCGCTTCTTCGCGTTCGACGCGCTCACCATCGTGGCCGGCATCGTGGCGGCGCTCCTCGTCGGGGGCGCCTTCACCCGCTGGGTCTGGCCGCTGGGCGCCGCCGTTGCCGTCTGGTTCGGCCTCTCGATCCTGCTCGGCAATGTCTACCCGGAGATCATCCAGCGGTTCACCGTGGAGCCGAACCAGTTCGCCCAGGAGCAGCCCTACATCGTCAACAACCTCGAGACGACGCGCAGCAGCTTCGCCGTCGACCGGTGGGAGGACCGCAGCTACGCAGGCGATGCGCCGCTGACGGCCAAGGACCTCGTCGACGAGGCGCCGACCTTCAAGAACGCGCGCCTGTGGGACTACCGGCCGCTGCAGACGACGCTCGACCAGATCCAGACCCTGCGCCAGTACTACGACTTCGTCGACGTCGACGTGGACCGCTACGAGGTCGACGGCGAGACCCGCCAGGTGATGCTGTCGGCGCGCGAGCTGGCGCCGGAGCGGAACCCGCAGGGCGGGTCGTGGGTCAACCAGCGCATCGTCTTCACCCACGGCTTCGGGATGGCCATGGTCCCCGTCAACGAGGTGGACGACCAGGGCCTGCCGCGACTGTGGGTCCGCGACATGCCGCCCCGCTCGACCGCGGGCGCGCCGACGGTCAGCCAGCCGCGCATCTACTTCGGCGAGCGGCCGAGCGACTGGGTCGTCGTCGGCGCCCGGCAGGCCGAGTTCGACTATCCGCTGGGACAGGGCGACGGCACGGACGGCAGCGGCAACCAGGTGGAGACACGCTGGACGGGCACGACGGGGATCAAGCTCGACAGCATCCTGAGCCGCCTCCTCTTCGCCGCCCGGTTCCGCGACCTCAACCTGCTCATCTCCGACCAGGTCACCTCGTCGAGCCAGCTGCTCATGCACCGCAGCCTCGGCGACCGGCTCGGCCGCATCGCCCCCTTCCTGGCCTACGACAAGGACCCGTACATCGTCGTCGACGGCTCGGGCGAGATGGTCTGGATCCAGGACGCCTACACGCTGACCAACCGGTACCCGAATGCCCAGGAGTTCAGCGGCTCGTCCCTGGGCGAGGGCAGCGGCCTTGCCGGAACGACCTTCAACTACCTGCGGAACAGCGTGAAGATCGTCATGGACGTGTACGACGGCAGCATGACGTTCTACGTCGCGGACCCGAGCGACCCGCTCATCCGGGCCTGGCAGGGCGTCTTCCCGACGCTGTTCCGTCCGCTGACCGAGCTGCCGGACGACCTTCGAGCCCACCTGCGCGTGCCCGAGGAGCTGTTCAACGTCCAGACCCGGGTCTTCGCCAGCTACCACGTCACGGATCCGCTCACGTTCTTCCAGGGCGACGACCTGTGGACCGTGCCGCAGAACCCGACCGTGCAGTCGGGCCAGCTGCCGCTGGAGGCGTACTACGTCTACATGCGGATGCCGGGCGAGGCGGAGCCCGAGTTCCTGCTCCTGCAGCCGATGGTTCCCAAGGAGCGGCCGAACATGATCTCGTGGGTGGCGGCGCGCAACGACGGGGCGAACTATGGCAACGTCCGCGTCTACCGGTTCCCGCGCGACACGTCCATCTTCGGGCCGGTCCAGATCGAGGCCCGCATCGACCAGGATCCCGTGATCAGCTCGCAGCTCACGCTCTGGAGCCAGGCCGGGAGCGAGGTCGTGCGCGGCAACCTGATCGTCGTCCCCGTCCAGGATTCGATCATCTACCTCGAGCCGATCTACCTGCAGTCGACCGGCTCGGCGATCCCCGAGTTCACCAAGATCGTGGTCGCGAGCCCGACGAAGGTCGCCTGGGGCGACACGCTGGAGGAGGCGCTCACGCAGCTCCTCGCCGGCGGCCCGGAGCCGACGCCCACGCCGAATCCGACGCCGGGGCCGAGTCCCTCGCCGGGCAGCTCTCCGGCACCGTCCGCCACGCCCGGACCCGGCGGCACCCCGCAGCCGGACGACGTGCAGGCGCTGATCCGCTACGCGAACGAGCGGTTCGAGGCGGCCCAGCGGGCGCTCGCCGAGGGCGACTTCGCGACCTACGGCGCCGAGATGGACGAGGTCGAGAGGACCCTGCGCCAGCTGGAGATCCTCGCCGGGAGCCCGTCGCCCGCGCCGTGAGCCGGTCGGAGGGCCCGTCGGGATCGACGACGGTCGAGAGCCCGCCCGAAGGCACGCTCGAGGAGCTGGACGGCACGCCCATCCGGCCTCCGACGACCCGCCCTTCGTTCGCCGCGGTCCCGTGGCACCGAGTGGCACCCCGGGCGGCCGCGGCGGCCGTCGGACACCCGCGGCTGTGGGCGTACGCGCTCGTGGCGTTCCTCGCGCGCGGCGGCGTCGTGGTGCTGGCCCTGCCCATCGTGGTGCTGCCCACCTTCATCGGCATCGCCAACATCGTCGGCCCCGCGTCGGTCTCGGCGGCCGGCCCCAGCCCGCGCCTGGTCGGGTTGATCGTCGCCGGCGCCGCCGCCGTCGCGACGCTGGTCGTCGTCGGCACGCTCGTCGCGGCCGCCGCCGAGACCGCGCTCCACCGGGCGACCGTGGCGCCCGACGCGGACGGCGTCCCGACGCTCGACGGCGTGCCGACCCCGGGTGGCCCGGATCCGTCGTTCGTGGCCCCGGCACCCCGGGGCGGGGCGCGCCGCGCGGTCGCCCGGGTCGCCGCCCTGCGCCTGCTGCTCCTGGTGCCGGTCGCGGCCGTGACCGTGGTCGCCGTCCCCGCATGGATCGGCGTCGCGTACCGCGAGCTGACGCTGCCGAGCGACGTCGCGGCGCCGCTCGTGCTGCGAATCGTTGCCGGCGCTCCGGCCGCGAGCGTCGCCGTGCTCCTGGCCTGGCTCGCCGCCGAGGTCGTGGGCGGCTTCGCGACGCGACGGGCGGTCCTCTTCGGCGCCTCCGTGCCGCGCGCCCTTGCCGGCGGAGCCGGCGACCCGCTGCGCGCCCCGGTGGGGACCGTCCTCACGGTCGCCGTCGCCCTCGTGCTGAGCGTTGGGCTCCTGCTCCCGGCCGTGTGGGCGGTGGGGGCCGCGTGGGACGCGGCGCGGCGAGCGCTGGTCGGCGAGGTCGACCCGATCGCGGCGCTCCTCGTCGCGCTGGCCCTCGCGGCGGCGTGGACCGCGGCGCTCCTGCTCGCCGGGATCGCGGCGGCCGCCCGGGCGACCCTCGCGACGGCCGAGCTCCTTCGCCGCGCGCCGGCCCGCGGGATCGGCGGCGCGCCGGGTTCGGCGTATCTGGCCGGGCCCACGCGTCACGCGGCCACGGGGCCAGGCGTCCGATGAGCACCCGGCGACGGGGTGTCGCCGAGGCCCTGCTACACTGCGCGGCGTGCTCCGCCGGCCGCCGGCCGCCGGAGCGTGACGGAGTCTCCCGCACGGAGGTGGGTGAGCCCACCGCATGGATCTGAGCTTCCTCTCGGGGATCGGCGACGCGATCGCGGCCTTCTTCGAAAGCCCGCTCGTCCAGACGGGCATCCAGGCGATCGGCGTCTACATCGTCGTGATCTGGCTCGCCTCGGCCTACTGGGCCTTCCGCGACATGCAGGGGCGCACGGCGAATCCCGTCGTGCCGTACCTGGCCGCCGCGCTCGTGATCGGCTTTACGCCCGTCTTCTTCCTGTTCGGCGTCCTGGTCTACCGGATCATCCGGCCGCAGGAGCGCCTCGGGGAGGCCTACGAGCGCGGGCTTGCCGAGGAGGCGCTGATCGCCGAGATCGAGCAGATCGAGCACTGCGCGACCTGCGGCCGGAAGGTCGACGAGGACTGGATCATCTGCCCCACGTGCCGGACCCGTCTCAAGCGGGTGTGCCCGCACTGCAGCAAGCTCGTCGGGCTCGACTGGTCGCTCTGCGCGTGGTGCGGACGGGACTTCGAGCGGCGCGAGGCGCTGGCCTCGGTGGGAGCCGCGCCCGTGCGACCGCTGCGCGAGATGGCGCCCGAGCCCGACCTGGTCCCCGTCGCAGAGCCCGTCGCCGCCGCCGTCACGACCACCCGGGCGTCCCGGACCGCCCGGGCGTCCGCCGCCAGCACCTCCGCGCCCGCACCGCGCCCGGCCGGCGGATCGGCGACGCGCCCCACGACGCAGGGCTGAACCACGACGCAGGACGGCCCGGGCGCGGCGCCACACGGGGCATCCGGCATGCCCGGTGTGCCAGCCGACATCCCCCCGGCACCCGTCGCCGAGGAGGCGGCCGCGACGCGCGACGGGGGTGCGGCCGACGTGGTGCCCACCCGTCGGCGCGCGACCTTCGAGCTCGGTGGCCGGGCCGCGCCCGGCCTCTATCTCGTCGCGTGGGCGCTCACCGTCCTCGGGTTCGGGGCGATCTTCATCGCCGTCGCGAGCGGCGGGGGGGGCGGGGCCGGCGTTGCCTTCGTCATCGGGATCGCGTCCCTCGGCGTCGGCATGACGGCGGGCGCCGGCTCGCAGGCCCTCCAGCGGCGCGCCGACGGCGCAGCCTACGGCGGGCCGTCGCCCGTCCTGCTCTTCGGGGCGGCGTTCGCGCTCACGCTGGTCGCGGGCTTCGCCCTCAACGTCCTCGGCGTCGTGCCCGAGGGTCCTGCCGCCGTGCTCGCCTCCGTGCTGATCTCGGCCATCGTCTCGTTCGGACTCGTCGGGCTCGTCGTCGTCTCGCCGGGCTCGCTCAGCTGGCGCGAGATGGGCTTCCGGCTCCCCGGCCCGGGCGAGGGCTCCGCCCTCGCCGACGTCGCCTGGGGGATCGCGCTCGCAGTGCCGACGCTCTTCGGCGCCGGCCTGCTCGCCGCCGCCCTCGTGGCGATCCTGGGCGTCGCCCCGGACTCGCCCCTGCCGCCCGCGCAGGACCCGGCCGGCGTCCTGGTCAACCTGCTGGCGGCCGCGATCATCGCGCCGCTCTGGGAGGAGGCGTTCTTCCGCGGCTTCGCGACGACCGCGTGGGCGCGCTCCGCCGGCCCCCGGGCGGCGATCATCCGGGGCGCGATCTTCTTCGCCCTCATCCACGTGGTCACGCTCGTCGGCGTTGACTTCGGAACGGCTGTCCGCACCGCGCTCATCGCCTTCGCCGTCCGGATCCCGGTCGGGCTCGTCCTGGGGTGGGTCTTCCTCCGGCGGCGCTCGCTGGTCGCTCCGATCGCGCTCCACGCCACGTACAACGCGATCCCCGTGCTGCTGGTTGCCATCGGGGCGGGGGCGGCGACTCCCTGACCTCGCGGGGCCCGGCGGGGCTCCCGGCCACGTGAAGTCCCGGCCAAGCGGCGGGTGAGTCCCCGGTGAGCGCCCCTCCCTAGGATGCGAGGCGTCCTCGGGTTCGGATGGCGGGGGAATCGGCGGGCTCCGTCGTCCGGGCCCGGGGACCCATCATCGTCGCGCCGACGTCCTTGAGGTTCAGCCGTGACACTGCCCGGTCCTGGCACGCACCCCGACCACCGCGCGGATGCCGTCGCCCTGCGCGGTGCGACACCGCCTCCGGCCGTCCCGGAGCCCCCGTCCGCGGTCGCCGGCGTCGGCGAGCGGCGCCGCCCGGCCCGCCGCGTCCGTGAGATCCCGGCGGCGGAGCGGCCCCGCGAGCGCCTGGCGGCCCGCGGCGCCGCCGGCCTGACGACGGCGGAGCTGATCGCCCTCGTCTGGGGCTCGGGGGCGCGCGGCCTCGGCGCGGTCGACCTGGCGGAGGAGGCGCTCGCCCGCCATGACGGCCTCGCCGGGCTTGCCCGGGCGAGCGACCTGGAGCTCCTCGACCTGCCCGGCGTGGGCACGGCGAAGGCGGCCCAGCTCACGGCGAGCTTCGAGCTGGGACGGCGTCTGCTCGCCGACTGGCCCGCGGGACGCTGGACCGTGCGGAGCCCGCGGGACGTCGCGGACCGGCTGGCGCCACAGATGGGCCATCTCGAGCGCGAGGAGCTGCGCATCGTGCTGCTCAACGCGAAGAACGCCGTCCTCAAGGTGGTGACGGTGTACCAGGGGAACGTCAGCGCCAGCCTCGTGCGCGTGGGAGAGCTCTTCCGCGACGCAGTCCGGATCAACGCCGCGGGGGCGATCCTCGTCCACAACCACCCTTCGGGCGATCCCACGCCCTCGCCCGACGACCTGCACCTGACGGCGGAGGCGCTGGCGGCCGGTCGGCTCCTCGACATCGAGCTGCTCGACCACGTCGTCATCGGCCACGACGCCTTCGTGTCCCTGCGGGACCGCGGCGTCGCCTTCGACCGGGGTGGCCCCGGGTGGCGCGCCCGGCCCGCGGCGGCCGAGGACTGAACGGCTCGACGCGTCCCCGGGTCGGGCGGGACGTGCCCTCGGTCCCGGACGGGCGCCGGTCGGCCATCCGGCGTCCCCGGGGTATACTCCGGCGGCGACCGGGAACGGCCGCACGCGCCGCCGCGCGCCCCCGAGACGACGGGGCGTCCGCCGCGGGCGGCCCCGAGCGATCCACATCAAGGACACCCCGCCCGCACCATGTTCGACGCGCTCCTCGGCCTCTTCTCCCGTGACATCGGCATCGACCTCGGCACGGCCAACACGCTGGTCCACGTTCGCGACCGCGGGATCGTGATCAGCGAGCCGAGCGTCGTGGCGATCGACGCCAAGACGAAGAAGGTGCTGGCGATCGGCGCCGAGGCGAAGCGGATGGTCGGCCGGACGCCCGCGAACATCATCGCGATCCGCCCCCTGCGCGACGGCGTGATCAGCGACTTCGACGTCACCGAGCAGATGATCAAGTACTTCGTGCACCGGGTCCACGATCGGATCGGGCTCATCCCACGGCCGCGGATGGTGCTCGGGATCCCGTCGGGGGTGACCGAGGTGGAGAAGCGCGCCGTCCGCGACGCCGCCCTCAACGCCGGCGCACGCTGGGCCCGCCTCATCGAGGAGCCGATGGCCGCCGCGATCGGGGCCGGGCTCCCCGTCTCCGAGCCGACCGGGTCCCTCATCGTCGACATCGGCGGCGGGACGACCGAAGTCGCCGTCATCAGCCTCGGCGGCATCGTCGTGAGCCGGAGCATCCGGATCGGCGGCGACGAGATGGACATGGACATCGTCTCGTTCTCCCGCCGCGAGTACAACCTCCTGCTCGGTGAGCGCACCGCCGAGGACATCAAGATCGCGATCGGTTCGGCGTACCCAGGCGACTGGGACGCGCAGCGCGTGCTGCTGCGCGGCCGCGACCTGCTGACGGGCCTGCCGCGCAGCGTCGAGGTCGGCGCCGACCAGGTGCGCGAGGCGATCGAGCCGTCCGTGCAGCAGATCGTCGACACGATCAAGGACACGATCGAGGAGACCCCCCCGGAGCTCGTCGCCGACATCATGGACCAGGGCATCGTCCTCGCCGGCGGCGGGGCGCTCCTGCTGGGCCTCGACCGCCGCGTCGCCGAGGCGACGCAGATGCCGGTCCACATCGCCGACGAGCCGCTGACCTGCGTCGCGCGGGGTACCGGCATCGTCCTCCAGGAGCTCGACCGGATGAACCGCGTGCTGGTGGCCGACACGTACGCGCGGCCGCTCCGGTAGGCCGGGCATGATCACCGGCCGCCTCGCCGGCTACGGGCACCGCGCTCCGCGGATCGCCCGCCGCCGCGCGATCGTCTTCTCGGTCCTCCTCGGGATCTCGATGGTGCTGATGATCGCGAGCGCGACGGCCCCGGTCGCCGAGCTGCAGCGCGGCCTTGCCTTCGCCCTGGCGCCCTTCGCCGAGACGGTGAACGGGATCGGCGCCCAGGCGCGATCGGTCGTCGACGCCGCGGCCGAGATCGACCGGCTGCGCCGTGAGAACGCGACGCTCCGCTCGGACAACGAGCGCCTCGAGCAGCGGAACCGGGCCCTGGAGGCGGTGGCGATCGAGAACGACCAGCTGACGGGCCTGCTCGCGATCCGCAACTCGCTCGAGTACTCCACCGTGGCGGCACGAGTCATCGTTCGCGAGATCGTCGACGTCAACCGCGTCGTGATGATCGACGCCGGGAGCGAGGACGGCCTCGAGATCGGCGACGTGGCGATCGGCGCCGGCGGCGCCCTCGTCGGCCGGGTGACCGAGCTCGGCGCGGGCGCCTCGCGCGTGACCCTCATCAACGACCCCGCGTCCACGGTGATCGGCGAGATCGTCTCCAGCCGGGCCACGGGCGAGGTCGTCGGCGATCTCGGCGGCACGCTGGTCATGGGCAAGATCGACGCGACCCTCCAGATCACGCTCGGCGACGAGGTCGTGACGGCCGGGATCAGCCTCGGCGACGCCGTCCGGTCCCCGTATCCCAAGGGCCTGGTGATCGGCCGCATCGTCGACGTCACCCGCGATCCGAACGCCATCGTCCAGACGGCGTTCGTGGAGCCTGCCGTCGACCTCGGCCGGATCGAGGCCGTCCTCGTCATCACCGACTACGAGGGCGGCATCCCCGGCACGGACCTCCTGCCGACCGACGAGGTTAACCCGGACGGCACGCTTCCCGATTCGGAGCAGCCCTTCGCGACGCAGGCCCCGTCGCCGCGCCCGACGCCGCGCCCGACGCCGCGCCCGTGACGACCGGTGCCGGCGGGCCCCGGCCTCTTGGTACGATCGCGTCACGATGAAGGGCCTGATCCTCGCCGGCGGGACGGCAACGCGGCTGTTCCCGCTCACGATCGTCACGAACAAGCACCTGCTGCCGATCTACGACCGGCCGATGATCTACTACCCGCTGGAGACCCTCGCGGGCATGGGGATCCGGGAGGTCCTCGTGATCGTCGGCGGGAAGAGCGTCGGGGACGTCGTCGAGCTCCTCGGCGACGGCGAGCACTTCGGCCTCAGCCTGACGTACCGCTACCAGCGCGGCGCCCTCGGGATCGCCCACGCGATCGGCCTCGCGCGCGAGTTCGTGGGCGCGGACGCGTTCTGCGTCGTGCTCGGGGACAACATCCTGCGCGGGCCGTCGCTCGCGCCGGAGGCCCGCGCGTTCGAGGACGGCGCGTGGGGCGGCGGCACGCTGCTCTACGAGGTGCCCGACCCGGAGCGCTTCGGCGTGGCCGAGCTGGACGCGGCCGGCCGGGTCGTCGGGTTCGAGGAGAAGCCGGTCCACCCGAAGAGCAACCTGATCCCGATCGGCGTCTACTTCCTGCGCCCGGATGCCTTCGACGTCATCGACGCGCTGGCGCCCTCGGGCCGCGGCGAGCTCGAGATCACCGACGTCCTGAACCACTACGTGCCCGGTGGCGGCCTCTACGCCCCCCGCTACGAGGGGCACTGGACCGATGCCGGCACCGTGCCGTCGCTGCTGCGGGCGGCCGAGCTCGCGGCTGCCTCGGAGGCCGAGGGCCGCCTGGCGCCGCCGCCCCAGCGTCCGACCGCGTGACCGGCACCGGGCGCCCCGCCCGCCTCCTCGTCGCCGGCGGGGCCGGCTTCATCGGGAGCTGCTTCGTCCGCGACGTCCTGGGCCGGCGCGACGGGACGCGGATCACGGTGCTCGACAAGCTCACCTACGCGGGCAACCGGGCGAACCTCGCGGACGTCGAGGCCGACCCCGAGATGGCGCCGCGGTACACGCTTCGTCCACGGCGACATCGCCGATGCGGCCGTCGTGGGCCCACTCGTCGCGGAGGCCGACGCCGTGGTCAACTTCGCCGCGGAGAGCCACGTCGACCGCTCGATCCTCGAGCCCGCGGCGTTCCTGCGGACCGGCGTCGACGGCGTGTACGTCCTCCTGGAGGCCGTGCGCACCGAGACCGAGCGTGCCCGTGCCGGGGAGCGGACGGCGCCGCGCATGCTCCAGGTCTCCACCGACGAGGTGTACGGCTCCGTCGAGATGGGCAGCTCCGCGGAGACGGACTCCCTGGCGCCCCGCTCGCCGTACGCGGCCGTCAAGGCTTCCGGCGAGCTGCTGGCTCGGGCCTACCACGTGACCTACGGCGTGGACGTCGTCGTCACCCGCGGCTCGAACACGTACGGCCCCTTCCATCACCCCGAGAAGCTGATCCCGCTCTTCGTGACGAACGCGCTCGACGACCAGCCGCTTCCGCTCTACGGCGACGGGCTCCAGCGCCGCGACTGGCTCTACGTGAGCGACCACGCGGGAGCGATCGCCCACGTGCTGGAGCACGGCGCCCCAGGCGAGGTCTACAACATCCCCGGCGAGGCGGAGCTGACGAACCGGGAGGTGGCCGCCCGGCTGCTGGCACTCCTCGGGAAGCCCTGGTCGCTCGTCCGGTCGGTGGTGGACCGGCCCGGCCACGACCGCCGCTACGCGATGGACGGCGAGCGGCTCCGGGCGCTCGGATGGACCAACCGGGTCGGCTTCGACGAGGGCCTCGCCACCACGGTGGCCTGGTTCCGCGAGCACCAGGACTGGTGGAGGTCCGCCCGGAGCGGTGACTGGGACGCGTACTACGCGCGCCAGTACGCCGAGCGGATCGCGACGTCCTCGCCGGCGGCGCCGGCCGAGTCGTCGGCGGCCTCCTGATGCGCGTCGCGGTCACCGGCGCGGGCGGCCGCCTCGGCCGGGCGCTCGTGGCGGCCCTCGAGGACGCGCCCTTCACCGGGCCGCTCGGCCCGATCACCTGGGATCTTCCGGATCACGATCTCGACGACCCGGCGAGCCCGGAGCGCCTCGTTCGACGCGATCGCCCCGACGCCGTCGTGCACACGGCGGCGTGGACCGACGTGGACGGCTGCGCCGGGGATCCCGAGCTCGCCCTCCGCCGGAACGGCGCCGCCGTCGGCGATCTCGCCGCGGCCTGCCTGCGGGCCGGTGTCGACCTCGTCTGCATCTCGACGAACGAGGTCTTCGACGGGCGCAGGACGGATGGTCGCGGGTACGGGCCGGAAGACGAGCCTCGCCCGATCAACCCGTACGGCGCGAGCAAGCGCGCCGGCGAGGTCGCCGCGCAGGAGGCGTTCCTGGGCCACGGCGGCGTGGTCGCGGCCGAGGCGGGCACGGCGGCGCCGGGCGGGCCCCAGCTCGCCATCGTCCGGACGGCGTGGCTCTACGGCCCTCCCGGCAACGACTTCCCGGCCAAGATCCTCGCGGCGGCCGATCGCGCGGTCGCCGCCGGCGAGCCGCTCCGGGTCGTCGGCGACGAGATCGGGTCGCCCACGTACGCCGGCGACCTCGCCGACGCGATCGTGGAGCTCCTGGGGGCCGGCTCGTTCGCCGGCGTTCACCACGTCGTCAACGCGGGCGTCGTGTCGCGCGCCGATTGGGCCCGGGCCGTCGTCGCGGCGGCCGGCCTGCCCGTGGAGGTGACGAACGTGCCGCTCAGCACCTGGGTTCGACCGTCCGCCGTCCCGCCCTGGGCGGTCCTCGCCCCGACGCCGCTCCCGTCGGGCGAGGCGATGCGCCCCTGGGAGGCCGCGTTCGCGGACTACGTCCCGTACCTCCTGCGGGGCCGGGCCGGTGGGAGCCGCCGATGAGCGATCGTCCCTCGCCGGGCGCACCCTCGCCGCTCCCCGGGGTCGCGTGGGGCGCCGTGGTGCGCCACGGTGACGTGCGCGGCAGCTTCCGCGAGCTGTGGCGGGCCAGCGCGTTCGGCGCGCTCGACGTCGAGCACACGGGTCTCTCCGACGCGGCGTTCGTCCAGGCGAACCTCTCGACGTCGGCGCCGGGCGTCCTGCGAGGCCTCCACTTCCACCGGCGCCAGCTCGACCACTGGATCGTGGCCTCGGGCCGGGCCCTGGTCGCGCTCGTCGACGTCCGGCCCCTCGTGGCCGGCACGGCCGGCCGGCCGCTCGTCGAGCTCCGCGAGCTGGCCGCCGACGGGACGGTCACGATCCCCACCGGCGTCGCCCACGGCTTCCTTGCCCTCGAGCCGCTCGAGCTCGTCTACCTCGTGACGAACGAGTTCGACGGCAGCGACGAGCTCGGGTTCGCCTGGGACGACCCGCTCGCGGCGGTGCCGTGGCCGGCCGTCGCCGGGACGCCCGACGGCCGGCCGATCCTGTCCGACCGCGACCGCTCGAACCCCTCGCTGCCGGAGCTGGTGGCGCGCCTGCGGGCGACCTGACCACCGGCGAGGGGTCGCCTGACCGGCCGGGTGCCGGTCTGCACCACGACGCCGGTGTCGCGACGCACCGTCGTCGCCGCCGCCGCCGGCCCCCCAAGCGCTCGCGACCGCCCCGGACCGCCCCGGTCCAGCCGTCCGCATAGCCCTTCGGAGCCATCGGCCTGCCGCCGAAGGCGCGATTGAGCCGCGCCCGCCGTGCCGCCACGGTGATCCGGCACTCATCCGCGCTCCGTTCCGGAGGCCCCGCATCGTGCGTCGCGCCCTCGCCGGCGTCCTGGCCGGCCTGCTCGTCCTCGCGCTCGCCTGGACGAGCGTGCCCTCGCCTGCTGCCGCGGCCGTCCCCGACGACCCGAAGGTCGTCCTCGTCGTCGGCGCGACCCATGGGGCGACCGCGGCGTATCGCTCGTGGATGGAGGGCGTGGCCGCCACGGCGGCGCGCTACACCCGGAACGTCGTGAAGGTCTACAGCCCGAACGCCACCTGGGCGGCCGTGAGGGCCGCGGTGAAGGGCGCGAGCATCCTGGTCTACATGGGCCACGGGAACGGGTTCCCCAGCCCGTACTCGTCGACGCTCAACCCGTCCACGCAGAACGGCCTCGGCCTCAACCTGGCCGCGGGTGGCGGGGACTCCAACACGAAGTACTACGGCGAGCACTACGTCGCCCGCGAGGTGGACCTGGCGCCCAACGCGGTCGTCGTCCTGAGCCACCTGTGCTATGCGTCGGGCAACTCGGAGCCCGGGAGGACGGCGCCCACCCTCGGCGTGGCGAAGGCTCGGCTCGACAACTTCGCGGCCGGCTTCCTCGCGGCGGGCGCACGGGCCGTGATCGCCGATGGCCACGGCGACCCCTCGTACTATGTCGAGCAGCTGTTCACGACCCACCAGACGATCGAGCAGATCTGGCTCGGGGGTCCGCGCCCGAACGGCAACGCGTTCAGCTTCCCGAGCGTGCGCAGCCCCGGCTACACGGCCTTCTCGGACCCGGACAGCCGGTCGGGCTCGACCTACGCCGGGTTCTACCGCTCGCTCGTCGCGAAGCCGGCGCTCACGTCCGACCAGGTGACGGGCGCCCGTTACGCGCGCACCGACGTGACCCCCGGCTTCTTCGTCGTCCCGGGCGCCGCCGAGGTGGTGGCCGCCGAGGGCGCCGGCCTCTACCCCGACGCGACGCTCGCGCCGGACGCCGCGACCGGGCTTGCCCCGGCCTCCCTCCCGTCCGGGACGCGGCTCCGCGTGCGCGCCGCCGCCGGCGCCACCGCGGAGGGCGTCGCGATCTACGATGTCACGACCCTCGACGGTGCCGTGAGCGGGTTCGTCGCCGCCACGGGAATCGCCCCGCGCGACAGCGCCGCGCCCCAGGTCTGGGAGCTCGATGCCGGCACCGGCGCCTTCAGCCCCAACGGCGACGGCGGCGCGGACACGATCCCGTTCGCGGCCCGGGCCTCCGAGGCGGTGGCCTGGCAGGTCGAGATTCTCGACGGCGCCGGGGCTCGCCTCGCGACCGCGCAGGCGACGGGCGAACGTCTCGCGACCGCGTGGGACGGCCTGCTGGACGGCCTGCCGGTCGCCGACGCGACCTACACGCTCTCGGTCACGGCTGCCGACGGATGGGGCAACGCCCTCGCCTCGGCGACGACGGGCCTGGTCGTGGACACGATCGCGCCTGTGCTGGAGCAGGTGCAGGTCCAGGCCGCCGCGACGCCGGTCTTCGCGCCGAACGGTGACGGGTTCCGGGACAGCATCCGGCTGGCGTACGCGTCGAGCGAGCCCGGAACCCTCGTCGGCACGGTCCGCGACGCCACGGGCGCGGTGGTCTCGACGTTCGACACGCCGATGGTGGCCGGCCCCGGCAGCGCCGCCTGGGACGGCCGCACGACGTCCGGTGCGTTCGCCGCGGACGGGGCCTACGAGGTGTCGCTCGAGCCGGTCGATCCGGCGGGCAACCGCGGCGGCGCCATGGCCACCACCGTGGTCGTCTACGGAGCGCTCGGCTTCGTCGCGTCGTCGCCCGCGGCCATCCACGCCCGCGACGGCGACCGTTTCGCGAAGAGCACGAGGCTCTCGTTCCGCCTGCGGGCGCCGGCGACCGTGACGTGGACCCTGGAGAACGCCGCGGGCGTCCCGGTGGCGACCCGGCTCGCCGGCTCGGCGCTGGCTGCCGGCTCGTACTCGTGGGCGTGGAACGGCAGGCTGCCGTCCGGCGCGTGGGCGCCGCCCGGCGTCTATCGCAGCCGGGTCGTTGCGACCGACGGCGTCACGACGATGGCCCAGCTGGCGTCCGTCCGGGTCGACGCGTTCCGGGTCACGCTCTCGGACGCGACGCCCTCCCGGGGCCAGCTCGTCACCGCCACCATCGTCTCGACGGAGCCGCTCCGCGCGAACCCCCGCCTGACCTGGACGCAGCCGGGGCGGGCGCCCGTGACGCGTGCGACCGTGCGGACCTCCACCTACGGCTACCGCGTGACCTTCCGCCTGCGCACCGGCGGCCCGGTCGGGCCGCTGGTCGTCCGGATCTCCGGCTACGACGTCGACCGTGGCTACAACGCGTCGCGGCTGACGTTCGCGATGGAGTAGGGCCCGGGACGCCCGGGCACGCGAACCCGCCGGCGGACATCCGCGACCCCACCAGACCGCACCGCACCGATCCGTACCATCCACCGACAGGACCATCAGGCGGGTGCCCCGGCGCCCGGAGTGGCGTACGGTGAGCGCCCATGACCAGCCGATCCGTCGGCGGCCCCGGACGGGCCCGTCGCGCCCTCGCCGCCGCCCTGGCGATCGCCGTTCTGGCCGGGCTGCCCGGCGGGGCCTCCGCGCAGGACCCGGCCCGCGAGGCGCCGCCCCCGGTGACCACGCCCGACCCGGTGACCACGCCCGACCCGGTGACCACGCCCGACCCAGCAGCCACGCCGGCCCCCGATCCGGCCACGCCGGCCCCCGATCCGGCGATCCCGCCCGACCCGGCAGCCACGCCGGCCCCCGATCCGGCGATCCCGCCCGACCCGGAAGCCACGCCGGCCCCAGATCCGGCGATCCCGCCCGACCCGGTCACGCCGGCTCCCGACGACGATCGCCCGCCGGCCGGCGGGCCGGCGCCCGACCTGCGGGCCTACCGCGTGCGGCCCGGCGACGCCCCGAGCCAGATGTACCTCGACACGGTCGCCAACGAGCAGCGGGCGTTCGCGTTCGCCCCCGGCGGGCGCGTCACGGTCGGCTTCCGCCCACGCGCCGACGACCGGTGGCCCGTCGACGGCCGGGCCCCGCGCGAGCTTCCGGCCGGTCGCGCCTCCGGCTCCGCGATGGCCGAGTCGCCAACGCCGAGCGCCCTGCCGAATCCTGCGGCGAGCCCCGCCCCGGCGCCCGTCCCGCAGGATCCCGCCGATCCCACCCCGACGCCCGTGCCGACGGCGGGGGCTCCCGAGGATCCCGCGCCGCCGGCGACCTCCGCCCCCGCCCCGACGCCCGCCCCGACGCCGGACCCCGGGCTCGATCCCGCCCCCACGCCCCAGCCGGATCCCTCGCCGATCCCCGCCGAGGATGCCGCGTTCGTCGCCCCCGTCACGACCACCGGGCTGGCGCCGGCGGCCGTCGGCATGCGCCGCGAGGTCTACGGCTTCCTGCCGTACTGGCAGGTCTCCGACGCGGACACGCGGCTCGACTTCAGCATCATCACGCACCTCGCCTACTTCTCGGTGGGGGCAGATTCCGCGGGCAACCTCCGGAAGAGCAACAGCGACGGCACGCTCACGACCGGGTGGGCGGGCTGGACCAGCGCGCGGATGACCTCGATCATCAACGCGGCGCACGAGAAGCGCAGCCGCGTGACGCTGACGCTCTCCGTCTTCGCCTGGACGTCAAGCCAGGTCACGGTCCAGAAGGCGCTCCTCGGCAGCCCGGCCGCCCGCCTCAACCTGGCCCGGCAGGCCGCGGCCGCAGTCCGCGACCGGGGGGCCGACGGCATCAACCTCGACTTCGAGCCGCTCGTCTCCGGGTACGAGGACGAGTTCGTCGCCCTCGTCCGCACGATGCGCAGCGAGCTCAACCGGGTGGCGCCCGGCTACCATCTCTCGTTCGACACGCTGGGCTACCCCGGCAACTACCCGCTGGAGCAGGCCCTCGCGTCCGGCGGCGCGGACGCCGTCTTCGTGATGGGCTACGACTACCGAACGGCCAGCTCGGGCTACGCCGGCTCGATCGACCCGCTGAGCGGCCCGGCCTACGACCTGACCGACACGGTCCGCGCCTACACGGCGCGCGTGTCCGCGTCCCGCGTGATCCTCGGCATCCCCTACTACGGGCGCGCGTGGTCGACGGTCTCCGACGCGGTCAACGCGCGGACCCAGACGGGCACGAAGTACGGCGCCTCGAGCGCGGTCAACTACTCGATCGCGGTGGACTACGCCGCCCAGCACGGGCGCCGCTATGACAGCCGGGAGGTCGCGGCGTGGGTCGCCTACCGGAAGCAGAACTGCACGACGACGTACGGCTGCGTGACGACATGGCGCCAGATCTACTACGACGATGCCGCGACCCTCAAGGCGCGCTATGACCTCGTCAACCGGGCGGGCCTCCGGGGTGCCGGCATCTGGGCCCTCGGCTACGACGGCACGCGCCGCGAGCTCTACCAGGCGCTCGCCGACAAGTTCCTCAACGACACGACACCACCGCTCGCCGGGATCGTGGCGTTCCCCGCGACGAGCCAGCGCGACGAGGGGTTCGTGGTGCGCTGGACGGCCGCCGACGACTGGAGCGGCATCGGCAGCTACGACGTGCAGGTCTCCACCGCCGGCGGCGCGTGGGCGACCTGGCTGGCCGGGACGACCGCGACGAGCGCCGTGTACTTCGGTGCCGACGACACGGGCTACGCGTTCCGTGTCCGTGCCCGCGACGGCAAGGGCAACCTCTCGGCGTGGAACGTCACCAGCGTCCACGTCGCGACGCCCGCGCTGGGACCGGGGGGGTTCGCCCGGGTCGTGGCCGAGACGCTGAACGTCCGCTCGGCCCCCTCGGTCTCGGCGACGCGCCTGGCGACGGCGTCGAGCGGGAACCTGTTCGCCGTCACCGGCGGGCCGGTCGCGGCCGACGGCTACACGTGGTACGAGGTCAGCGGCCCGCTCACGACCTGGGCCCCGGTCGACTTCGTCCAGGCGAACGCCTGGATCGCGGTGGCCGGCGCGGGCACGACCAACGCCGTGGCCGCGTCCGCTCCCAACGCCACCGCGGTTGCCGCCGGGATCCGCCGCGTCGAGTTCTCGGGTGCCGGTGCTGCCAGCCTCGGCACGGCCCCCGCCGCGAACGGGGCCCGCAGCTTCTCCCCCAACGGCGACGGATCACGGGACACGCTGGCCGTTCGCTGGGACAACCGGTTCGCGTTCGGCGCGTTCGCGATGCAGGTGCTGCGGGAGGACGGCACGCCGGTCGGCACGCAGGCCCTGGCCACGACGGCCGCCGGCCCCCAGGCGACGGCGTGGGACGGCACGGTCGGTGGGTCGCCCCTGCCCGACGGCCGCTACGTGCTCCAGCTGGTCGGCTCCGCCGGCGACGCCGTCTCGACGTGGCCCGCCGCGTCGCCGACCGCGAACGGCCTCCCGGCTGCCGTCGGCGTGACGATCGACCGGGTCGCGCCGCTCCTCGCGGGGGGCTCGCTCGCCGGCTCCCGCATCTCGCCGAACGGGGACGGCCGGTACGACGCGTCCACGATCACCGCCACGGCCGGCGCCGACGCCGTCCGCTGGGAGCTCCTCGTGCGGCCCGGAGCGACGGGCAGCGGCGGGGGGCCGGTGCGCCGGATCGAGGGGACCGGCCGCTCGGCGACGACCACCTGGAACGGGACGACGGACGACGGCTCGCGGGTCGCCGACGGTGCCTACCGTCTCGAGGTCCGCTTCTTCGACGCGGCCGGCAATGCGGCCGTCCGGGCGTGGCAGGTGACCGTCGACGCGACGCCGCCCGTGCTCGCCGCGGCGGCGACACCGGCCGCCTTCTCGCCCAACGGCGACGGCGTCGCCGAGACCACGCGGATCCGCTGGTCGAGCGGCGAGGCCGCGACCGGCACGCTGCGCATCCTGCGCGGCACGAAGGTCGTCAGGAGCTGGGCCGTCTCAGGCGTCGGCGGAAGCATCACCTGGAACGGCCGGGACGCGGCCGGACGGCTCGTGGCGGATGGGCGCCTCACGCTCCGGCTGGGCGCCGCCGATGCGCTCGCCAACGCCCGGGCCGCCACCGCCCCGCTCGTGGTCGACCGGACGGTCGGCTGGCTCCGCTGGAGCACGACCGGCTTCCACCCCCAGGACGGCGACCGGCTGGCCCCCTCGGCCACCGTCTCGATCCGCGTCGCACGGGCCGCGACGCTCACCCTCCGGATCGTGGACGCGGCCGGCGTGGAGGTCCGTCGCGCCTGGACGGGCCGGAAGGTCGCCTCCGGCACGGCAACGTGGCGGTGGGACGGGCGCACCGGCGCCCGGGCCTGGGCGCCGCCGGGCCGGTACGTCGCCGAGCTGACGGCCGTCGGGCCGTACGGGACGACGGTCCTGCGCAGCGCCATCGTGGCCGACGCGTTCCGCGCCACGCCGTCGACGACGGCTCCCCGCGCAGGGAGCCGCCTGAGCGTCACCTTCTGGAGCGTGGAGCCGCTCGCGGCGAGGCCCTCGGCGTCCTTCCGCCAGGCGGGCCGTGCCGCGGTGCCGATGGCGGTTGCGCGGCTCGCCAACGGGTCGTACCGGGCGAGCGTCGTCGTTGCGGCCGGGGCCCCCGGCGCGGCGACGATCGTGCTCCGGGGCCGCGACACGAGGGGCGGGACGAACCGGTCCACGCTGGCAGTCGCCGTCCCATAGGCGGCGTCCGGCTACACTCGCCGGCATGACCGCAGCTTCTTCCGGCGTCACGCCCGCCGGCACCGATGCCTGGGTGGTCCTCCCGACCTACAACGAGGCCGAGAACCTGGAGGCGATCGCGGCCGCGATCCTGGCCCGCCTCCCGGCCGCCACGCTGCTCGTCGTGGACGACGGCTCTCCGGACGGGACGGGCGAGATCGCCGACCGGCTGGCCACCGCCGATCCACGCGTCCGCGTCCTCCACCGACGCGCCAAGGCCGGCCTCGGCCGGGCCTATCTCGCGGGCTTCGAGGTGGCCCTCGCCGGCGGGGCGACCCGGGTCCTCCAGATGGACGCCGACTGGTCCCACGACCCGGGCGCGACCCCCGCCCTGCTGGCGCCGGTCGACGCCGGCACCGCGGACCTGGTCATCGGCTCGCGCTACACGCGGGGTGGGCGCGTGGTGGAGTGGGGGATCCTGCGCCGCTTCGTCAGCCGGGGCGGCAGCCTGTTCGCGCGGACCGTGCTGGGGCTGCCCGCGAACGACCTCACGGGCGGATTCAAGGCATGGCGGGCATCGACCCTGGCCGATCTCGACTTCGCGGGCGTCCACGCCGGGGGCTACGTCTTCCAGGTGGAGATGACCTACCGCGCCCAGCGCGCCGGCGCCCGCATCCGCGAGGTGCCCATCACCTTCCGCGACCGGCGGGTCGGCCAGAGCAAGATGAGCCGCCGCATCATCGTCGAGGCCCTCGTGGTGGTCCTCCAGCTCCGCTGGGAGGAGCTGCGCGGCCGCGGCCCGCGGCGCCCGGCGTGAGACTCGGCGAGGCGACCGCCGCGCTGTCCGCGCCGACGGGCGTCCGCGTCCTCGTCGACGTGCGTTCGCTGCAGGATGCACGCGGCCCGGTCACCGCGGCCTACCTGCGGGGCCTCCTCGGCGCCTTCGCGGCGGATCCGCTGCCTGGCGAATTGTTCGTCCTGCTGCTCGACCTCGGAGCCGACGACCCGGCCGACGCGTTTCCGGGTCTCTCCATTGTCGGTAAGCGGAGACTGCCGATTACGCGCGTGTTCCGTTCAGGTGCGCTGACGCTCGATCCGTTCCTCGTGCGGGGCGCCGCCCTGGGCAGCGCGCGCGGTGCGGGGCGGACACCCGGGAGCGCACCGGTCGTGGCGCACGCCGCCGGGGGTGCCCTGCCCATCGGGCCCGGCCTGCCGGTCGTGGCGACCCTCCTCGACCTCGCGCCCTGGGAGCTGCCGGAGACGTACCAGCGCACCCCGGCGGCGCGGTTCGGCCAGCGCCTTCGGGCCCAGCTGCTGCGAGATGCCGATGCCGTGATCGTCGGCAGCGCCGCGGTCGCGCGGGCGGCCGCGGCGCTGCTGCGCATCCGTCCGGCGCGGCTGCGGGTGGTGCCCTTCGCCGGCGGCGACGCGTTCGCCCCATTCTCGATGGAGGGGACCGAGGTCGGGGATGCCCAGCGTGCCGCGCTCGCCGCCGACCGCGAGCGGTTCGGCGTCCCGGACCGGTACTTCGTCTACACGGGGCGTCACGATGCGCGGCACGACCTCGGCACGCTCCTCGACGGCCTGGCGCTGCTGGCCGCCGCCGGACGGCCACCGCGGCTCGCGAAACCGGTCGCGTGGCCACCACGCATCCTGCTGGTCGACACGACCCCGGACGACCGGGCGGCCGTGGCCCTCGCGGCCGCCGGCACGGGTGTCGGCGAGCTGATCCACTACGCTCCCTCGCTGCCGCCGGCGCAGCTGGCGGGCCTGGTCGCCGGCGCGCGCGCCGTCGTCCACCCGGCCGTCAGCGACGCGGCGGGGCTGGCCGTGCTCGACGCGCTGGCGGCCGGCACGCCGGTGGTGGCGAGCGCGGTCGGTGCCCTGCCGGAGATCGTCGGGCCCGCCGGCCTGCTGGTCGAGCCGCGGGACCCGGACCGCCTCGCGCAGGCCCTGCGCGCGGCGTGGGCGGACGACCGCGTCCACCGCGGGATCGCGCAGGCGGCGGCCGCGCGGACGGGCGCCGATCGGCGACGGTGGGCCGACGTGGCCCGCGACACGCGCGACGTCTACGCGGCGGTGGCGCGCCGGGACGTGCCGGCGCCGCCCCCGGACGAGCGGACGCCGCCCCCGGACGAGCCGGCGCCGCCCCGGGACTAGCGGACGCCGCGCTCGGCGGCCTTCGCCGGGTCGAAGATCCGCGTGCCGTTGACCACCTTGAGGGGGGTCCGGGGCGGGACCACCTGGACGAACGTCTGGCCCCGGGTCAGGGTCACCGGGCGCCCCGTCTCGTCGAAGAAGCGTGTCGGGCTCTCGACGGCGTCCTTCCGCCAGGTGCCCCGGAAGGTCGTCCCGTTGGTGGCGATCCAGGCGCGGCCGCTCCCCACGTTGGCGGCCTCCAGGCGGCCCTTCTGGCCCGGCCCGAGGTCCCCGAAGGCGACCTCCATGATCACGACGTTCTTCGGCGCAACCACCTTGTTGTTGGCCCGGTCGCGCTGGACCTTGCCCTCGACATACCGGCGCCAGGTGTTCGAGCGCCGGTCGTACCGATAGCCGATCTTGCCGTACAGGTACGAGACGTCGATCCGGGATCCCTTCGGCCGGAGGTCGAGGGGGGCGTCCGCCGCGAAGCTCCACGCGGCCTGGGGCTCGACGGGCTCGGCGCCGACGCGGGTGCCCATCGCCCGCAGGTGCTTGCCGTCGGTATAGACGTTGTGCGGCGCGAACCGGTCGGTGGTGCGCCAGAGGTAGATGCGACCCCAGCGGAACTCGTCGGCGTCGTGGACGAGCTGGCCGCGTCCTTTCGCCCGCAGGAGCCGCATGGCCTGGGGGCTGCCGCCGACGTGGACGTAGACGGCGTTCCACTCGGACGCCCACTCGACGAAGTAGACCCGTGCGCTGCGGACGGGGCCGACCGACGTCGGGTTGCCCTCCCCGAAGATCATCATGTAGCGCGGGATGCCCCCCTCTGCCGGTGCCTGCCAGACCACCGACGCTTCCGTGAAGCCGCTCTGCGGCCGCGCGTCCCAGTGGTCGTCGACCATCACCGCGATCGGGTGGCGCGCGGCGAGCTCCGGCGCGACGAGGCGCCCGGTGAGCGGTGCCGCGACGACGACCGGCGTCGGGACCGGCGTCGGCGTCGGGACCGGCGTCGGGGACGCGGTCGGCGGGGGGGTGGGCGTGGGGCCCAGCGACGGCGACGGAGCGGCCGAGGCGGCCGCCGGGCCGATGGCGGCGGCGCTGCCCGGCGGCGACGCTGCCGGGGCAGTGCCGGGACCGCAGGCTGCGACGAGGATGGCAGCACCCAGCGCCGCCGCGAGGAGCGGCGGCCGGTTGGCGCGGGAACGAGCGCCGGGCCTCACGGCCCGGGTTTCCTTGGATGCATGCCGCGCGGAGAATACTCCGGGCGCCCGGAACGGGCGTGGCGCCGGCGCGGGGCGCGAGGAGGACGGCGGCCGCGCCGCCGGCGCGCTAGGCTGGACGACGACGAAGCCCGTGGATCGCGCGTGCGGCATCAGCGTCCCGACCACCATCTCCCGGCCGCCTCCGCGTCGACCCCGAAGGGGGAACGCGATGACCGACCCGACCGCTCCCGAGCCCGCTCCCGAGCCCGCTCCCGCCCCCGCCCCGCGCCCGCGCCGCCCGCGTCCGCGTCGCGCGGAGCCGGCCACCGAGAAGCCCGCCCCGGCCGAGGCTCCGGCCCCCGCCGAGGCGAGCCTCCCCCGGGAGGCGACCAGCGTGCCGGCCGCCGTCGCGATCCCCGCGGCTCTCGCCGATGCGCCGTCCGCGGCCACCACGGGTTCCGTCGACGGTGTCGAGGTCGGGGCCCTGCAGTTCGAGCGTGGGGCGATCGGCGGCGTGCGCGCCACGGACGTGTCGGCCCGGTTGGCCGTCGTCGGCGGGATCGCGGCCAACGATGCATCGGTCGAGATGGGGATCGTCAGCGGGGTTCTCGCCCGCGACGTCACGGTCCAGCAGGGCCTGGTCCGCGGCGTCGTCGCCCAGCAGGTCCACGTCGAGCAGGCGCTCGTCCGGTCGGTGGTCGCCAACCGCGTCGAGGCGGGGCCTTCGACCGCGATCTTCATCGCGCTGGCCCGCCAGATCGACGGCCAGGCGAAGGTGCTGCTCGACTGGCGGGGCGGGCTGGCCTTCGGCGCCTCGCTCGGAGCGTTCCTCGCGCTGATCTGGCTGGGCCGGCGACGGAGCTGAGGCTCCTGCACCTATAATCGCCCCTCGGGCCGCGCGAGCTCCGCGTTCGGATCGTGCCCGGCGCGGCCATCCAGGAGCTGCCGACCCCACCGTGATCGATCCCCGCGCCCGCGTGCATCCCTCTGCGGACCTCGAGGCCGGTGTCTCCGTCGGTCCGGGGACGAGCATCTGGCAGCGCGCCCAGGTCCGCTCCGGCGCCTCCATCGGCGCGGAGTGCGTGATCGGCCGGGACGCCTTCATCGACACCGACGTCGCGATCGGCAACCGGGTCAAGATCCAGAACGCCGCCCTCGTCTACCACGGCGTCACCGTGGAGGACGGCGTGTTCATCGGCCCGAACGCCATCCTCACCAACGACCGCTTCCCGCGCGCCATCACCGCCACGGGCGAGCTCGCCCGCGCCGACGACTGGGTCGTGAGCCCGATCCTGCTGCGAACCGGCAGCTCGATCGGGGCCGGGGCCGTCGTGGTCGCCGGGCGGAACGTCGGGCGGTTCGCGACCGTGGGCGCCGGCGCCGTCGTGACCCGCGACGTGCCGGACCACGCCCTGGTCGTCGGAAACCCGGCCCGCCGGCTGGGCTGGGTCTGCTTCTGCGGCCGCCGCCTGCACGACGACGCCGGGACCCCCGTCCCGGGGACGCACCGGGGCCCGGCCGGCTGTGCCGCGTGCGGCGCCCACTACGACATCGACGGCGACCGCTGCGTCGCCCGCACCACGGAGGCCCCTGCGTGATCCCGATCTCCAAGCCCGACATCGGCCCGGCCGAGGAGGCCGCCGTCCTCGAGGTCCTGCGCTCCGGCATGCTCGCGATGGGCAAGCAGACGGCCGCCTTCGAGGAGGCCTGGGCCGCCTACTGCGGCGTCCGGCACGCGGTCCTGATGAGCAACGGCACGGTCGCCCAGGAGGCGGTCCTGCACGCGCTGGGGATCGGGCCGGGCGACGAGGTGATCACGGTCTCGTTCAGCTTCAACGCGACGGTGAGCGTCATCCTCCGGGCGGGGGCCACGCCGGTCCTGGTCGACATCCGGGCCGACGACTTCTGCATGGACCCGGACCTGGTCGAGGCGGCGATCACGCCCCGGACGAAGGCGATCATGCCGGTCCACCTGTATGGGCTCATGGCCGACATGGATCCCCTCGTCGACATCGCCCGGCGGCACGGCCTCGTGATCATCGAGGACGCGGCGCAGGCCCACGGCGCGACGTATCGCGGACGCAGGGCCGGCCAGTTCGGGCCCTCGATGTTCAGCCTCTACGCGACGAAGAACCTGATGACCGGCGAGGGCGGCTTCGCCACCACCGACGACGACGGCGTGGCCGACCGGCTGCGCCTCTTCCGCAACCACGGGATGCGCGTGCGCTACCACCACGACGAGCTCGGGACCAACTACAAGCCGAGCGACATGGCGGCCGCCATCGGGCTGGCGCAGCTGCAGCGCCTCGACGAGCGCACCGAGACCCGGCGCCGGAACGCCGCCTACCTGACCGAGCACCTCGCGGGCTACCTGACGCCGAGCGTGCCGGAGGGCCGAGGCCACGTCTGGCACCAGTACGTGATGCGCTTCCCCGGGGAGCGGCAGCAGGTCATCGACGGGCTGACGGCCCGCGGCGTGGGCACCCTGATCTACTACCCGGTGCCGATCCACAGGCAGGCGTACCTGCAGGCCTACCTTCCGGGCGCGGCTGAGCTCGACCTGCCCGTCACGAACCGGCTCTCCGACGAGGTCCTGGCGATCCCGGTCCATCCGAAGCTCTCGCAGGAGGACCTGGCCACGATCGTTGCCGCGATCCGCGAGGTGGCCGCGCCGGCCGACGCGGCCGCGGCAGCCGCCGTGGCCCCGGGGCGCGCCTGATGCCGGCCCCGCTGCGGATCGGCCTCGCCGGCCTGGGCTCCATGGGCCGGAACCATCTCCGGGTCATCTCCGGCCACCCGGACACCACCCTCTCCGCGGTTGCCGACCCGGATCCCGAGGCGCTTGCCGCGGCCGTCGCCCAGACGGGCGCGGCGGGGTACGCCGACGCGCTGGAGATGGCGGCCGCCGCGGACGTCGATGCGGTCGTGATCGCCGCGCCCACGACGGCTCATCCCGACCTGGCGCACCTCGTGATCGAGCGTGGGATCCCCGTCCTCGTCGAGAAGCCGCTCGCGGCGACGCCCGAGGAGGCCGTCGCGATCGTCGCCGCCGGCCGGGCCCGCGGCGTGCCCGTGCAGGTGGGCCACGTCGAGCGCTACAACCCGGCGGTCCTGGAGCTCGGTCGCCTCCTGCGCGACCGCTGGCTGACCACCGTCTACGCGATCGTCTCGCGCCGCGCCGGACCGTTCCCGGCGCGCATCCGCGACGTCGGTGTGACCGTCGACCTCGCCACCCACGACGCGGACATGCTGAGCTGGATCGCCGGCGAGCGGCCCGCGCGCGTCTACGCCGAGCTGGCCCAGCGGATCCACGCCAGCCACGAGGACCTCCTCTTCGGCCTTCTCCACTTCCCGTCGGGCGCCACCGGGATGCTCGACGTCAACTGGCTGACCCCGGCCAAGCGGCGCCAGCTCGTCGTCATCGGCGAGGAGGGGATGTTCGAGCTCGACTACCTGACCCAGCGCCTGACGTTCACGAAGTCGGACCTCGCCCACCCGGAGCTCATCGGCGGGTACGCGCCGACGTTCGCCGGCGACGTCGCCGAGATGCCCGTCGAGACGCACGAGCCGCTCAAGGCTCAGCTGGACGCCTTCGTGCACGCGGTCCGGACGGGCGAACGTCCCTACGTCGACGGCGAGGACGGGGCGTGGGCGGTCATGATCGCCACGTCGCTCCTGCAGGCCGCCGCGGAGGGCCGGCCGATCGTCCTCGATGGCCTGCCGGTGGAGCCCGCCCGCCCATGACGATCGTCCGCCGCCCCTCGGTCGGCGCCTCGATGCTCGGCGGCTCGATCCGCCTCGCCCCCCGTCCGTGCGCTCACCCGCCGGCGCGGGCGACCTCGCCGTGGACCGGCGAAGACGGCACGGCCGGCAGCGTGGCCGTGGTGGGCGCCGGCAAGATGGGCCTCCCCCTCGCCGCCCAGTTCGCCGGCCACGGCTGGAACGTCGTCGCGGTCGACATCAACCCGGCCGTCGTCGATGCCATCAACGCGGGACGCTCCCACGTGGACGAGGAGCCCGGCCTGGCCGAGCTGGTCGCCCGGGTCCACGGCGAGGGCCGCCTGCGGGCGACGCTCGACGCGGCGCAGGCCGCGCGAGAGTCGGACGTCGTGGTCCTCATCGTGCCGGTGATGCTCGACGCCGGGCACCGCCCCGACTACCGGTACATGGACCCGGCGGTGGCGTCGATCGCGCCGGGCGTCCACGCCGGCAGCACGGTCATCTTCGAGACGACGCTCCCCATCGGCGACACCCGCACGCGGTTCGCGCCGGCGCTCGAGGCGGCCTCGGGCCTCGTCGCCGACCGCGACTTCTTCGTCGCCTTCTCACCCGAGCGGCTCTTCACCGGCGCCGTGCTGGAGAACCTGGCCTCGTACCCCAAGCTCGTCGGGGGGATCGGCGCCGCGTCCACCGACCGGGCCGCCCGCTTCTACGCGTCGGTTCTCGACGCCGAGGTCGTGGCGATGAGCAGCGCCGAGGCGGCGGAGTTCAGCAAGCTCGCCGACACGACCTACCGGGACGTGAACATCGCGCTGGCCAACGAGTTCGCCCGGGCTGCCGACCTGCACGGGATCGACGTGCAGGAGGTCATCGCGGCCGCGAACAGCCAGCCGTACAGCCACATCCACCAGCCGGGGATCGGCGTCGGCGGACACTGCATCCCGGTCTACCCGCACCTCCTGCTGGCGCGCGCACCGGGCCTCGAGCTGATCGAGACGTCGCGGCGCGTCAACGACGCCCAGGTCGACGCCGCCGTCGCGGCCATCGCCGACGCGCTCGGCGGCCTCTCCGGCGCGCCGGTCCTGGTCCTCGGCCTGACCTACCGCGAGGGCGTCAAGGAGCTGGCCTACTCCGTGGCCCTGCGGGTGATCCCGGCCCTGGCCGCTGCCGGCGCCGAGGTCCACGCCCACGATCCGCTGCTCTCCGCGGAGGAGATCGCGGGCCTCGGCGCGCGCCCCTGGCGCTGGGGCGAGCCCGGCCCGTTCCGCGCGATCGTCACCCAGACGGGCGACCGCCGGTTCCTGGACCTCGACCCGGCCTGGTTCCCCGACCTGCGGGTCGTGTTCGACGGGCGCAACAGCCTCCGCTCCCTGGCGCTCCCCGACCACGTGGCCTACGTCGGCGTCGGAGTCCAGGCCGGGACGCGAGGCGGGTCCGGCGCCGCCTGAGCGCGGCGTTGCGGCCGGGCCTGCCCTCCATGCGCATCGTCAGCGTCGTCGGCACCCGCCCGCAGCTCATCAAGGCGGCGGCGCTGGGGCCCGTGCTCCGGGAGCGCCACGCGGAGGTCTTCGTCGACACGGGACAGCACTGGGACGAGGCCATGGCCGGCACGTTCTTCGCCGAGCTCGGCCTCCCGCGGCCGGACCACACCCTGGGCGTCGGCGGGGGCGGGCACGCGGAGCAGACGGCCCGCATGCTGGTCGCCCTCGAGCCGGTCCTGCTGGCGGAGCGACCGGACGCGGTGCTCGTCTACGGCGACACGAACTCCACCCTGGCCGGCGCGCTCGCGGGGGCCAAGCTCGGGATCCCCGTCGCTCACGTGGAAGCCGGCCTGCGCAGCTTCGACCGCCGCATGCCGGAGGAGATCAACCGGGTCGTCGCCGACCATCTCGCGCGCTGGTGCTTCGCCCCGACGCCGGCGGCCGTGGCCAACCTCGCCGCCGAGGGGATCCGCGAGGGTGTCATCGAGGTCGGCGACCTGATGCAGGATCTTGCCGCCCGGGTGAGCGCGGAGGTCCGCGAGGCGGCCGTCGCGGCAGCGATCGGGGAGGCGCTCGGCCTGGACCTGGCTCCGGGCGCGTACCTCTTCGCCACGGTCCACCGGGCCGAGAACCGCGAGCCGGCGGCCCTGGCGGCCTGGGCGGCCCTCCTCGGTGACGCCGCCCGACCCGACCGACCCGTCGTCCTGGCGCTCCACCCGGGGACGGCGGCGGCCCTCGACGCCGCCGGCGTGGACCTGCCGCCCGACGTGCGGGTGGTCGCTCCCCAGGGCTACCGGACGACCCTGGCTCTCCAGCTTCACGCGGCGGCCGTCCTCACCGATTCGGGAGGGGTCCAGCGCGAGGCCGCGTGGCTCGGCGTGCCCTGCCTCGTCCTCCGCGGGACCACCGAGTGGGTCGAGGCGGTCGCCGGGTCGGGGGGCCGGATGGTCGTGGTCGGCCTCGACCGCGCGCGGGCGGCGGCCGAGCTCGCGCGCCTCGCGCCGGTGGACCGGGCCCCGGGGCTGGCGCGCGAGCGGGCCCGGGGGCTCGACCTGGCCCCGTCCGGCGCCGCCTTGGCGATCACCCGGGCGCTGGCGGAGCCGGCGGCGTGACGGGCGCCGCGGCCGGGTCCGCGGGCACGTCCGCGTCGGCGGGCCCCGCGTCGGCGCCCCCCTCGTCTGCCGGCCCCTCGGCGGCGGGCGCGCCGGCGACGGGTGCTGCGCCGGTGCCGCAGCGCCTCACGCTCGTGCTGCCGTCCACGGCGGAGTTCGACTCCCGCACCTACCGGATCGCCAGCGCCGCGGCCGCCCGTGGCCACGCCGTCATGGTGCTCGCCCGCCGCAAGCCCGGGCTCCCGGCCGAGGAGCGGCACCCGGCCGGGTACACGATCCTCCGCGTGCCCTTCGCCGCGATCGACGGGCTGCCGATGCCGCGCCTGGTCTACGGGGCGCGGGTCGGCGTCCGGCGGCTCCACGCGTGGCGGACGGGCTCCCCGTACCGACCTCCGACGGCGCCCGGGCAGATCGCCGCCCCCGGGTCACCCGGGGTGGTCGCGGTGACCGCGGTGGCCGCGGCCCCGCCGGCAACCACGCCCGGCGTGCCCGGACGCCGCGCCTCGCTGCCTCGGCGGGCCGCCGCGGGTCTCGTGCGGCGCCTCGCGATCCCGCTCACGATCCGCTCCCAGGGCCGCTGGTCGCGCGCCGTGGCCCCGCCCGCCGACCTGTACCACGGCATGGCGTACATGGGGATCCCGATCGCCCTCGGGCTCGCGAAGCGTGACCGCGCGCGGGTCGTCTACGACGCGCGCGACATCTACCTGGACGCCGCGAACCTCGCCCGGATGACGGGCCCGATGCGGACCCTCCTCGCCCGCGCCGAGCGCGGCTGGGCACGCGACGCCGATCGCGTCGTCACCGTCAACCGGCCGTACGCGGAGGTGATGGCCGACCGCTTCGGCGTGCCGCTCCCGCTCATCGTGCTCAACTGCAGCTATCGCTTCGACCCGCCGGAGCCTCGGCCGAGACGCCTCCACGAGGCGCTCGGCCTCGAGGCGGCCACGCGAGTCGTCCTCTACCAGGGGGGCTTCAGTCGCGATCGCGGCATCGAGGAGCTCATCGCGGCGATCCCCTCCGTCCCCGGGGCAATCCTCGTGCTGCTGGGCTACGGCGTGCTCGAGGAGCAGCTGCGGGCCGCTGCGGCGGCCTCCCTCGGCCGCATCCACGTCCTGCCGGCGGTCGCCCCCACCGAGCTCCTCGCCTGGGTCGCCTCCGCCGACGTCGTCGCCATGCCCATCCAGCCCACGACGCTCAACCATCGCCTGACCACGCCGAACAAGCTCTTCGAGGCCATGGCCGCCGGCGTGCCGGTCGTCGCCTCGGACCTGCCCGGGATGGCGCCGATCGTGCGCGAGACGGGATGCGGGGTCGTGTGCGACCCGACCGACCCGGCCGCGATCGCGGCGGCCCTCCGCGAGATCCTCTCCGCGTCGCCGGCCGACCTCGACGCCTATCGCCGCCGGGCGCTCGCGGCTGCGCACGGCTCCTACAGCTGGGAGACGCAGGTCGCGCTCCTCTTCGAGGAGTACGGCCGCCTGACGGGAAGGCCGTGGTGACGGCCCGCGCCCGTCCCCGCGCCGTGCTCCTCGTGGCCAACGCGGCCGCCCCGTACTCCCGCGGCCTGCGGGTCGCGCGAAGCCTGGCCGCGGCCGGCTACGACGTCGAGATCGCGGCGGTCGCCGAGGGAGACCACCCGCTGGAGGAGCGCGACGGGGCGGTGGTGGTGAGGCGCTACCGGCCTCGCGGGCCGTGGGTGCGCCGGGCCACTCCCCCGCCGGGTCCGGCACACGGCCTCCGCCGCTGGATCATCCGGGCCCACCGGGCGCTGGGGCGGGTCGTCCCGCCGCTCCGCCGGTTCCCTGCGCCGACGCCCGAGGCGATCGCCAAGATCGCCTGGTGGCCGGTCCACGTGCGCGGCTGGTGGGCGGCGCTCGATGCCGACCTGCCGCCGGCCGACCTGTACCACGCCTTCGGGATCCTGACGATCGACGTCGCGAACCGCCTCGCCGCCCGCGCTCGCGCCGAGGGGTTCGCCGGCCGGGTGGTGTACGACGTCATCGACGTGATCCTCGACTCCAACAACTACAGCAGCGTGCCGGCCCCCATCCTCGCCTGGTACCGCCGGCGCGAGCGGCGCTGGGTCGGCCGGGCCGACGCGATCGTCACGGTGAACGAGCCGATCGCCCAGCACCTCGAGCGGGCCTGGTCGCTGCGCACGCCGCCGACGGTGCTCCTCAACTGCCAGCCCCGCTGGACGCCGCCGGAGCCGCGTCCCGACCACATCCGCGCCGCGACCGGGATCCCGCCGGAGCGGCGGATCGTCCTGTGGCTCGGCCGGCTGGGCCGCGAGCGCGGCCTGGACGAGGCGGCGGAGGCGGTCCTGCGGCTGGACGACGCCGCGCTCGTCATGCTCGGCTGGGGCCCCTGGGCCGACCAGCTGCGCGAGCGCGACCATGACCCGCGCTTCGCCGGGCACCACTTCACGCTGCCGCCCGTCCATCCCGACGAGGTCCCGGCCTGGACCGCGTCGGCCGACGTCTCGGTGATCGCCGTCCCCGCCAACTCGCTGAACCAGCGCCTCTCGACGCCGAACAAGTTCTGGGAGTCGCTGACCGCCGGCACCCCGATCGTGCTGGGGCGCGACCTGGAGGTGATGCGCGCGATCCTCGAGGCGGACGACCTCGGGCGCACCGCGGACCCCGGGGACCCGGACGACCTCGCCCGGGCCGTGCGGGAGATCCTGGACCGCGAGCCGGAGGCCCGCGCGGCGATGCGAGGACGCTGTCTCCGCGTCAGCCGGGAGCGCTACAACTGGGAGACCGCGGTCATCCCGTACCTCGATCTCGTCGGCCGCCCGGACGGCGGCCCCCGGCGGGACGAGCTCCCGGCCGCCCCGGGTCCGCGTCTCAGCGCTTGATCGTCCCGCCGTAGCGCGCGATCTGGGCGGCCTTCTCGGCGCGCTCCCGCGCCGAGTGCTCCTGGTGGATCGCGACGACGTCGGCGGGATCGCCCTCGGCGGCGATCCGCCCGTGCTCCAGCATGATCGCCCGGTTGCAGTACTCGGTGACCCACTGCATGTCGTGGGTGACGAGCACGATCGCCTTCGCCGACCGGACCAGCTCCAGCACCCGGGCCTTCGACTTCGCGCGGAAGACCTGGTCGCCCGTCGCGAGGACCTCGTCGAGCAGCAGCACGTCCGGGTCGACCGAGGTCGCGATCGAGAAGCCGAGCCTCGCCCGCATCCCCGACGAGTACGTCTTGATGGGGGCGTCGATGAACTCGCCGAGGTCGGCGAAGGCGACGATCGGCTCGAGGCGCTCCTCGACCTCGGCCTTCGTCATGCCCAGGAAGGCTCCGGCGAGCCGGACGTTCTCGCGCCCGGTCAGGTCCTGGTCGAAGCCAGCCCCCAGGGTCAGGAGGCTCGAGATGCGGCCGTGGACGAGGATCGAGCCCTCGGACGGCATCAGGATGCCCGCGAGCGCCTGCAGGAGGGTGCTCTTCCCCGCACCGTTGGGCCCGATGACCGCGAGCGACTCGCCGTTGGTGAGGCGGAACGAGACGTCCCGGAGCGCCCAGAACTCGCGGGCCCGCGAGCGGTCGCGCCGGGCGAAGTGGGCGAAGGTCTCGCGGAGGGTCGTCTTGCGGGTGAAGCGGAGGTTGTAGCGGATCCCGAGCCCGCCGACGTCGATCGCCGGCGATCCGCCGGCCGTCCACGGCGGAGCCGCGTCGTGGTCGTGGCGGGTGATCTCCCCGAGATCCCGCGCGTCCGCCGGTCCGACGCGCGGGGGTGCCGGCTGCGCCATCACAGCACCTTCGCGAACGACGGCTCGAGGCGCTTGAAGGTGGCGATGGCCACGAGCACCAGCCCGAGCGACACCACGAGCAGGGCGCCGAGCGCGGCCCAGTCCGGGAGGAGCGGCCCACCCTCCGGCGTCCCGTAGATCACGGCGCGATAGGCCTCGAACAGGATCGCGAACGGGTTGATCCTCAGCAGCGTGAGGATCACCGGGTACTGCTGGAGCAGGTCGCTCTCCTCGAGCAGCGCGATGGAGTAGAGGCCGGGAGAGAGGTAGAACCAGAGGCGCAGCGCATGCCGGGCGATGTTCCCCACGTCGCGCACGAACACGTTGAGGGCGGCCAGCACGAGCCCCAGGGCCAGGGTGAACACCAGCTGGACGACCGCGATGACCGGGATCAGGAGGAGCGTGAGGCTGAGGCGGTCGCGGTAGAGCAGGAGCAGGAGGCCCATGAGCGGGATCATCCCGAAGGCGAAGTTGACGACGCCGGCGAAGATGCCCGCCACGGGCAGCACGATCTTCGGGAACTGGAGCTGGCGGATCAGGCTGCCCTGGCTCACGACCGAGGTGATCGAGTCGCCGACGCTGCTGGTGAACCACTTCCAGGGGAGGATCGCGGCGAAGATGAAGAGCGGGTAGTCCGGCTGCGGACGGGCGAAGATCACCGAGACGAGGATCACGTAGACGGCCATCTGCAGGAGGGGATCCAGCACCCACCAGACGTTGCCGAGCACCGTGTCGGCGCCCTTCTTGCGGAGGTCCGCCTGGACGAGGTAGCGGATCAGCTGCCGGCGCGAGAGGGCCTCGCGGATCCCTTCGACGACGAGTCCGGGGATGCCGGGCCGGATCGCCGAGTTCTGGACGGTGACGGGCTGCGCGGCGGGAGCGGACATGGGCGGCGGAAGGGTAGCACAGGATCCCGGGCGCGCCGGGCCGGCCGCCTGGGTGGCCGTCCCGGCCCCGTGCCCCGCGCACCGGCCATCCTCGCCTTTGACCAGACTATCTACTCACCAGCGCCATCCTCCAGCACGGAGGTCACGCTGAAGTGCGGGTTCGCGTTGAGTCGCACGTTCAGGACTGGCGATCCTGACGAGACTATCTGTTCAGACCGCCACGAACTGCCACGCGAAGCCGGGCGCCGCCGCAGTCGACGACCCACCGGCCCGCTGCTCCGCCGGCGGCCACACCGCGCCAACGCGGACGGCCCACGGCCGCACCCGAGCGCCGCGCACCGGGGAGCCAGCCGCCGCCCACGACTCACGGCACTCCACGGCCACGCCGCGCCGCCGCCGAGCACCCCGGGCGACGCACGCGCGTCGCCACCGGGCGCCACCAGCAGCAGGCTCCACCGGTGCCGACCGCCAGGATCACGGAGCCGACGCGGTGACAGAGTCACGGAGCGTCACGAGGGGGCCGCCGGGGTAGCATTCGATCGATGCGTTCACGTGGCGCCGGCGGCGCCCGGCCGGTCTGCATGATCACCCACTCCTACTACGAGGAGGATGCCCGCGTGCGGCGGGCCGCCGAGACCCTGGTCCTGGCCGGCCACCCCGTGGACGTCTTCGCGCTGCGGCGTCCGGGCGACTCGCCCGAGGCGATGCTCGAGGGTGTCCGGCTCCACCGGCTCGACGTGCGGCGCCACCAGGGCGCCGGCATCGCGACCTACATGGCGGAGTACCTCGCGTTCCTGGTGCGGGCCACGTTCGCGGTCACGGCCAGCCACCGCCGGCGGCGGTATGGGCTCGTCCACGTGAACACGCTGCCGGACTTCCTCGCGTTCGCCGGCCTGCCGCTGCGCCTGGCTGCCGGCGTCCCGATCCTCCTGGACCTCCACGAGGCGATGCCCGAGTTCTTCCGGGCGCGCTTCCCGGCGCGTGCCTCGCGGCTTGCCCACGAGGCGCTGCTGCTCCAGGAGCGCGCCTCGATCGCCATCGCCGCCGCGGTCGTGACGGTCAACGACGCGCTCGTCGAGCGCCTGGTGGAGCAGGGCGTGCAGCCGGCGAAGGTCACCGTGATCCTCAACGCCCCCGACCTCCGCCGGTTCGACCCTGCGGCGCACGCCACGCGCACCTTCGCGGAGGATGGCGTGCTGCGCCTCGTGTACGCCGGTGCGCTCACTCCCACGTACGAGCTCGACGTGGTCGTCGACGCCGTCGAGCTGCTCGGGCGCCTGCGCCCGGAGCTTCGGGTCACGCTCGACCTCTACGGGCGGGGCGACAGTGAGACCGCCCTCGGCGAGCGGGTGCGCGCCCACGGGCTCGCGGATCGCATCCGGCTCCACGGCCGCATCCCGCTGGAGGACGTGCCGGCCGCCATCGCGGCCGCCGACATCGGGCTGGCGCCCACCGCGCGCACCCCCTTCACGGACATGTCGCTCTCCACGAAGCTCTTCGAGTACGCGGCGATGGGCAAGCCGGTCATCGCCAGCTCCCTGCCGACCGTGGACCGGTACTTCCCGCAGGGGACCGTGGCTCACTACGCTCCGGGGGACCCCGAGGACCTGGCGCGGGCCATCCTGGCGCTGGTCGACGATCCGATCGCCCGCGAGGCCGGCCGGGCGGCGACGGGTCGGCGGGCCGCGGAGCTCTCGTGGGACGGGCAGGCGGCGCGCTACCTTGCGCTCGTCGAGCGTCTCTGTGCCGGCCGGGGGACGCGCCGGTGACCGGTCCCGGGGTGGGTCGCGACCGCCCGGCCTCCCGGGAAGGCGCGCGAGGCGGCAGAATGCGGGCTCGACCGGCAACCGGTCGCCGGCCGGCCGGCGCGACGTCGTCCCCCGACGCGTCGGCCGCGGCGCCGCGCGGGACAGCACCGGCCGAGCGCCCGGGTTCGGGCGGCATGCCACGGGAGGTCAGGTGATCCAGGAAGCATCGCCCGCGGATCGGCGCATCGCCGTCGTCGGGCTCGGGTATGTCGGTCTGCCGCTTGCCCTGGCGTTCGTCGAATCGGGCACCACCGTGGCCGGGCTCGACGCCAGCCCGAGCCGCGTGGCCGAGCTGGCCGCCGGGCACTCGCCGATCGAGGACGTCCCCGACGCGCGGCTGGCGGCGGCCCTCGCGGCCGGCTTCCGGCCGGTCGGGCCCGAGCCCTCCGAGATCGCCGCGGCGGACGCGGTCTTCGTCTGCGTCCCGACGCCCGTCACGGCCACCAAGGACCCCGACCTCGGGCCCGTGCTGGCGGCGGCGGAGCTCGTGCGGGCGGGGCTCCGGGCGGGGCAGCTGGTGGTCCTCCAGTCCACGACCTTCCCGGGCACGACCACGGGCGCCTTCCGCGCCGCCCTCGAGCGCGAGAGCGGGCTCGTCGCGGGCGTCGACTTCGACCTCGCCTTCGCCCCCGAGCGCGTCAACCCGGGCGACCCGGCCAGCTCCGGCAAGGCCGTGCCACGGCTGGTCGGCGGCCTCACGCCGCCCGCCACGACCCGCGCGGCCGCCCTGCTGCGCCGCATCAACGACACCGTGGTCGAGCTCTCGTCGCCGGACGCCGCGGAGCTCGCGAAGCTCCACGAGAACGTGTTCCGGAACGTCAACATCGCCCTCGTCAACGAGCTCGCCCTCCTGTGCGAGCGGATGGGCCTCGACGTCTGGGAGATCATCGACGCGGCGGCCACGAAGCCGTTCGGGTTCATGAAGTTCACGCCCGGCCCCGGCGTCGGCGGCCACTGCATCCCCGTGGACCCGTACTACCTCGCGTGGCGTGCCCGCGAGTTCGACTTCAACGACCGCTTCGTCGAGCTCGCCGCCGACGTCAACGTCGGCATGCCGCGCCACGTGGTCGACCTTGCCGCCGAGGCGCTCAACGACCGGGCACGCGCGCTGCGTGGCGCCCGGGTGGGGGTCGTCGGCGTGGCCTTCAAGCCCAACGTCGGCGACGCCCGCGAGTCGCCGGCTGCCGACGTCCTGGCCGGGCTGCGCGAGCGCGGCGCCGACGTCCGCTACCACGATCCGCACGTGGAGCGCTTCCGCGACGGCGCCGGCACCGAGAGCACGTCGGTGCCCCTCGCGGACCTGCTCGGCTGGGCCGAGATCGTCATCGTCGTGACCCCCCACGCCGCCGTGGACTGGGAGGCCGTCTACGGGCGGGCCGACCTCGTCCTCGACACCGTCAACTCCTCGCGCGGCCACCCGGTCCGCCCCCGCCAGGTCCTCCGCCTGGGTGCGGGGTGGAGCACCTGACGGTGGCCTCGCGACTGGTGCTGGTCGCCGCCGCCGAGGCGGCACCGCGCCCGGCGCCGGACGCGCGCGTCGTGGTCCTCGACACCGCCTGGACGCCGGGACCGGGCGACCGCGCGGACCTGGTCCCGCTGCGCCCGGCGGTGGCCGCCGCCCTGGAGCGGGAGGACCTGATCGACCGGGCCATCGACCTCGTGGACGCCTGGGCCGCGCGCCTCGCCCTCGCCGAGCGGTCCACGTTCCGGGGCGTCAGCTGGTGGCCTCGCCGCGAGGCCTGGAAGTGGCTCGTCGGGAGCCTGCAGTGGCGCTCGATCCTCGACGAGGTGCTCCGCGACGCGGCGGCCATCGGCGTCGCGATCGACGAGCTGGTCGTGCCGCCCGGCGACGAGGCGCTCGCGCGCGCCGCCGCCGCCCTCGCCGCGGAGCATGGCCTGCAGGCGACCCGGGATGCCGGGGAGGGCCCGGCCGGGAGCGCCGCCGACGACCCGGGGGGCGACCCGCCCGGGGTCGCCGCTGCCGCCGCGTCCGGCCTGGGCGACCGGGTCCTCTGGCGCCTGGGCCGGCATCCGCGCCAGGTCCGCAAGCGCGAGCTCGACCGCCGCGCCGCGTTCCTGGCCGCCCGTGCCGAGCGCCTCGCGGCGGCGGGCGGGGGGCGCCTGCTCGTCATCACCGTGCCGCGGGTCCACCAGCGGATCGGCGGTGGCGACGCGCCGCTCGTCGACCCGTTCCTCGGCCCGGTGGTCGATCGCCTCCGGGGGACACGGCTCGACCCGATCACGATCGCCCTCGGGCTCGACCGCGGCGACGACGCGGCATGGCCGGCGATCGAGGCCGACGAGCGGCTGCTCGCGGAGGCGTTCCTCCCGGCCCGCTGGTCCACCCTCGAGGACGACACGGCCGCGGCGGCGGCCGCGGCGGCGATCGGCCGAGCGCTCGACGAGGTGACGCCCGCCGACGCGGAAGGGGGAGACCTCGGCCATCTCGGCGCGGGCCTGCTCGAGGAGGTGCGCCGCGACGCCCGGACCCTCCTGGCCGCCCGGCTGCGGAAGGCGCTCCGGTTCGAGCGGTTCCTGCGCGAGCTCCGGCCGGCCGGGCTCCTCCTCTACAACGAGTACGGGCGGCTCGACTGGCTGGCGGGAGCGCGCTGGGCCGGGGTGCCGGTCGTCGCCGTCCAGCACGGCATCATCATCCCGGGCCACGTCGGCTACCGCCACGCCCGCCATCCCGGCCTCGTCCTCCCCGCCCGCACCTGCGTGTTCGGGCCGTACGAGGCGGGCGTCCTCCGCGACCACGGCGGCTACGCACCCGGGGAGGTCGTCGTCACCGGCTCGCCGCGGCCGGCGGCCGGGGTCGATGCGGCCTCGGCCGGGCCGCGGGCCGGCCTGCCGGCGGGCGCGCCCGCTCCGGCAGGCGTGCCCGCTGACGATGCCGGGCGGGCGCGCGAGCGCGACGACGTCCGGCGCGAGCTCGGCGTCGCCGACGGGGATCGCCTGCTCGTGATCTCCACGACCCGCGACCCGGACCTGCGACGGTTCCACCAGGACCATGCGTTCGCCCGCCTCCTGGACGGTCCGCTGCCCGGCGTGCACCTCGTCTTCAAGCAGCACCCCGCCGAGCCCGACCGCGGCGACTACGAGCGCCTGGTGGCGGGCCTGGCCCGCGCCGGCGGCTATCCGCCCCCGCCCGTCTCCGTCGTCCGCGACGTCGACCTCTACCGCCTCCTCCGGGCGGCCGACGCCCACCTCGGCCTCTACTCCACCGTCCTCACCGACGCCGTCGTGGCGGGAACCCCGAACCTCGTGGCGATCACCCAGGCCCGGGCCGACCTCCTCGGCTACGTCGCGGCAGGCGTCGCCGCGCCGGTTCGGACGCACGCCGATCTGCGGGCCGCGCTGGAGGCGCCCCCGGTGCCCGATCCGGCCGCGCGCCGGGCGTTCCTCGACGACCACTTCCTGCCCGGCGATGGGACGGCCCGGATCGCCGACGCGGTGCTCGCCGTAACGGAGCTGGAGGTCCGCGGATGACCCTGCCGGTGCTCTTCCTGGTCCCGGCGCGCGGCGGCAGTGTCCGCGTCCCGGGGAAGAACCTGCGATCGGTGGCGGGCATCCCCCTCGTGGCGCACGGCGTGCGGATCGCGCGGGCGGCAGCGGCCCGAACCCCGGGCGGTCCCCACGCGGTGGCCTGCAGCACGGACGACCCCGCCATCGCGGCCGTCGCCCGCGCGTGGCATGCGGAGATCCCCTTCGAGCGCCCGGCCGCGCTCGCCGGGCCCGACGCGTCGTCGGTCGACGTGGCCCTCCACGCCCTGGAGACCCTCGCGGCCCGCGGGCGCCGGTTCCGCGCCATCGTGCTCGTCCAGCCGACCTCACCCCTCGCCGATCCCGGCGATATCGCCGCGGCGGTCGCCGCGCTCGACGCCGACGGGGCGCCCGTCACGAGCGTCGTCGCCGCTCACCCGGTGGCCTGGCACGTCGCGCTCGACGCGGACCGGCGCCTGCGCCCGGTCGACGGAGATGCCCGCCACCTCCTGGCGGGGGCCTTCTACGCCATCACGCCCGGGGAGCTGGCGACGGCCCGGGCCTTCGTCGTTCCCGGCCGGACGCGCGGGCTGGAGGTGGCGGCCGCGACGGCGGTCGACATCGACACGGAGAACGACCTCGCCGTCGCCCGGGCGCTCGCGGCCTCGCGCCCCGTGCCGCCCGTCGCACTGGCGGGCCGCTCGATCGGGGATGGCCCCTGCTTCGTGATCGCCGAGGGCGGCGTCAACCACGACGGCGACCCGGCGCGCGCCCACCGGCTCGTCGACGCGGCGGCCGACGCGGCGGCCGACGCCGTGAAGTTCCAGGCGTTCGACCCGGCGCTCCTCGCCGCGGCCGGCGCCCCGCTGGCCGACTACCAGCGGGCGGCGGGCGAGACCGGGGCCGACCAGCGGGCGATGCTGGCCCGGCTCGCGCTTCCCGCCGGGGCGTGGCCCGGCCTCCGCGACCACGCCCACGACCGCGGCCTCGTCTTCCTGGCGAGCCCCTTCGACGAGCCGTCGGCGGACCTCCTGGAGGCGCTCGGGATCCCGGCGTTCAAGGTTGGCTCGGGCGAGCTCACGAACCTCCCGTTCCTCGAGCGGCTGGCGGGCGTCGGGCGGCCGCTCCTCGTCTCCACGGGGATGGCCACGCTGGTCGAGGTGGCCGATGCCCTCGACGCGATCGCGGGCAGCGGCGACCCGCCGGTGGCGCTTCTCCACTGCGTCTCCGCCTACCCGGCCGACCCGGCGGAGGCGAACCTCCGCGCGATCGCCACGTTGCGCGCCGCCTTCGGCCGCCCGTCCGGCTGGTCCGACCACACCCCAGGGATCGAGCTGCCCACGGCGGCGGCGGCCCTGGGCGCCGACCTCCTCGAGAAGCACCTGACGCTCGATCGGTCGCTGCCGGGTCCGGACCACCGGGCGTCGCTCGAGCCGGCCGAGATGACGGCCCTCGTCCGGGCCGTGCGCACCGTCGAGGTGGCCCGGGGCGACGGCGAGAAGGCGCCGTCCGCGGCGGAGCTGGCCGTGGCGGCGGTGGCCCGCAAGAGCCTCCACTGGGCCCGGGCCCTCGCGGCCGGGGCCGCGGTCACGCCGGCCGACCTCGTCGCCCAGCGACCCGGGACGGGGCTGCCGCCCGGCGAGCGCGACCTCGTGATCGGGCGCCGCACGAGGCGGCCCGTGCCGGCCGGCAGCCTCGTGACGCTCGCCGACGTCGAGGGCGACGTCGGGGCCGGCGTCGGGGCCGGCGGGGAGCCGCCCGCATGACGCGCCGGGTCGCCGTTCTCACGACCGGCCGCCAGGACTGGGGCCTCCTGCGCTCCACGTGCGTGGCGCTCCGCGACGCGCACGGCGCCGAGGTCCTGGTGCTGGCCGGGGGGATGCACCTGAGCGGGCGCCACGGCAGGCCGATCGCGGCGGTGCGCGAGGACGGCTTCGAGCCGGCGGCGGAGATGCCCTGGCTGGGCGTCGACGCCGCCGCGGACCCCCCGGCCCACCGCCAGGCGGGCGCGGCGCTGGTGGCCGTGGGCGACGCGCTCGCCCGCCTGGACCCCGATGCGCTCGTCGTCGCCGGGGATCGCCTCGAGACGGCCGCCGCCGCGCTGGCCGCGACCGTGGGACGCGTCCCCCTCGTCCATCTCCACGGCGGCGAGCAGACGGGCGGCGCCTTCGACGACGCCCTGCGCCACGCGATCACGAAGCTGGCCCACCTCCACCTCGTCAGCCACGCCGAGCACGCCCGCCGCGTGATCGCCCTGGGCGAGGATCCCGCGACGGTGCACGTGATCGGACCCCCCGGGGTCGACGCCCTGGCGCGCCCGGACCTCCCCGGCCGAGCGGAGCTGGAGGCCGACCTCGGGATCGCCCTCGCGCCCCCGCTGGTCGTCGTCACCGTGCACCCGGCGACGCTCGACGCGGACCCCGCCGCGGTCGCTGCCCCGGTCGTGGCGGCGATGGGCGCCGTCGCGGCGACCTATGTCGTCACCCTGCCCAACAGCGATCCCGGCGGCGACGCGATCCGGGCTGCGCTCCTGGCGCACGCCGCCGGGCGCCCCGGCACGGTCGCCGTCGTCCCGGCGCTCGGCGAGCGTCGCTACTGGGGCCTCCTGCGCCTCGCCGACGCGATGCTCGGCAACAGCTCGAGCGCGATCGTCGAGGCGCCGGCGGTCGACCTCCCCGCGGTCGACGTCGGGGACCGCCAGGAGGGCCGCCGCCGGGAGGCCAACGTCATCCACGCCCTGTCCGACCCGGACGCCGTGGAGCGCGCCCTTCGCCGGGCGCTCGAGCCCGGGTACCGGGCGGCCGTCCGCGCTGCCCGCCCGCCCCTCGCCGACGGCCGGGCCGGCGAGCGTGCCGCCCGTATCATCGCGGCATGGCAGCCCTCCCGACCGCCGCGCAAGGCGCCCATCCCGGTGGACGGGTGATGCCGCGGCGGCTGGTGGTCCTGGGCGGGGGCGAGCACGCCCGGGTCGTCGTCGACGCGGCGCGGTCCGCCGTCCCCGGCTGGGATGTCGTCGGGATCGTCGATCCGGGAGCCGCGGAGCGCACGCGGACGCTCCTCGCGGTCGAGCACCTGGGCGACGACGCGGCGTTCGCCGCCGCGCTGGACGGGATGCGGCCGGCCGAGCGACCGCACCTCGTGCTGGGGCTGGGCGCGATGGGCGATCCCGCGGCGCGCCGTGCCCTGGTCGCCCGCTACGAGGGCCGCGCGCCGTGGGCCACGCTCGTCCACGGGGCCGCCTGGGTCGCCCCGTCGGCCACCCTCGGGCCGGGCGCCGTCATCCTCGCGGGTGCCGTGGTCAACGCGGGCGCCGACGTCGGCGACCACGCTGTCGTCAACAGCGGCGCGATCCTCGAGCACGACGCGGTCCTCGGCGCGTTCGCCCAGCTGGCGCCGGGCGCGGTCGTCGGCGGCGCCGCGGTCGTCGAGGCGGACGCCTACGTCGCGATCGGCGCGCTCGTGCGCGACCACGTGACCGTGGGCCGCGGCGCGGTGGTGGGAATGGGCGCGGCCGTCGTGGCCGACGTGCCGGAGGATGCGGTCGTCGTCGGCGTCCCGGCCCGGCGCCGAGAGGCGTCCCGGTGAGCGACCGGATCAGCCCGGCCCTCGTGCCCGTCGAGGGCTCACTCCGCGATGCCATGCGGGCGCTCGACGTGGGCGCCCTGCGCATCGCCCTCGTCGTCGACGGGGAGGGGCGGCTCGTCGGCGTGACCACCGACGGCGACGTCCGCCGCGCGCTCCTCTCCGGCGTCCGCCTCGACGATCCCCTCGGCCCGCACGTGACGCGCGCGTTCACGGCCGTCACGCCGCGCGACGGCCGGGCCGACGTGATCGACCTGATGCGGGCCCGGCACATCGGGGCCGTCCCGGTCCTCGACGACGCCGGCCGGCCGGTGGCGCTCCACCTCCTGGACGAGGCCCTGGCCCCGGCGGAGCGCACGACCTGGGCGGTGGTGATGGCCGGCGGCCGGGGCGTCCGCCTCCGTCCCCTCACCGAGAACGTCCCCAAGCCGATGCTGCGCGTCGCCGGGCGGCCGATCCTCGAGCGGATCGTCCTGCACCTCGTCGGTCACGGCATCACCCGGATCCACCTCGCCATCGGCTACCTCGGGGACAGGATCGAGGAGCACTTCGCGGACGGCAGCCGCTTCGGGGCCCGGATCTCGTACCTCCGCGAGGACGAGCCGCTGGGCACCGGCGGCGCCCTCGGCCTCCTGCCCGAGCTGCCCCGCGAGCCGCTCCTCGTGATGAACGGCGACCTCGTCACCCAGGCCGACCTGGGCGCCCTGCTCGACGTCCACGCCGCGCGGGGAGACGTCGCGACGATCGGCGTCCGGCGCTACGTCCACGCCGTCCCGTTCGGCTGCGTCGAGCGCGCCGGGGACCGCATCGTCGGGCTCGAGGAGAAGCCGACGCTCACGCGCGACGTGAACACCGGCATCTACGCCCTGGCGCCCGGGCTCGTCGCGCGGGTCGAGCGCGGGCGGCCGGTCGGGATGCCCGACCTCATCGGCGATGCCCTCGCGCGCGGCGAGCCCGTGGGCGCCTTCGAGATCGAGGACGACTGGATCGACGTCGGGCAGCGCGAGCAGCTCGACCGCGCCCGCGGAGGTGGCGACGCATGACCCTGCGCGACGTGCCCGTGCTCGTCACCGGCGCGGACGGCTTCATCGGCAGCCACCTCGTGGAGCGCCTTGTCGCGGAGGGCGCCCGCGTGCGGGCGTTCTGCCTCTACACGTCCCGCGGGAGCTGGGGCTGGCTCGACGAGGCCCCGCCGGACGTGCGCGCCGCGCTCGACGTGCGGCTCGGGGACGTCCGCGACGCCCGCTTCGTCGCCGAGGCGACGGACGGCGTCGAGGTGGTCTTCCACCTCGCGGCGCTCATCGCGATCCCGTACTCGTACACGGCGCCCGAATCGTTCGTCGACACGAACGTTCGCGGCACCCTCAACGTCCTCGAGGCGGCCCGAAGGACGGCGGTCCGGCGCGTGATCGTCACGAGCACCAGCGAGGTCTACGGCACGCCGGAGATCCTCCCGATCACCGAGGCCCACCCGCTCAACGCGCAGTCCCCGTACGCGGCGACCAAGGTGGCGGCCGACCAGCTGGCGCTTGCCTACCACCGCAGCTACGGGGTGCCGGCCGTCATCCTCCGGCCGTTCAACACGTACGGCCCGCGCCAGTCCGCGCGGGCCGTCCTGCCCACGATGCTCCGCCAGCTGCTCGCCGGCCGGACCCAGGTGCGCCTGGGCCGCCTGGATCCGCGCCGCGACCTCACGTACGTCGCCGACACCGTGGACGGGTTCGTCCGCGCGGCGACGGCGGCAGGGATCGACGGCGCGACGATCCAGCTCGGGACGGGCGGCACCGAGTCGATCGCGGAGCTGTTCGCGCGTGCCTGCCGCCTGCTCGGCGTCGACGCGGTCGCGGTCGAGGATGCCGGGCGCCTGCGGCCCGACGCCAGCGAGGTCCTGGCCCTGCAAGTCGGACCCGTCCCGGGCCCGGGAGCTGCTCGGCTGGACGGCGACGACCAGCCTGGACGCGGGCCTCCGGGAGACCATCGCCTGGCTCCGCGCCCACCCCGAGCCCGGCGACGTCGACCGTGTCCAGCTCTGACGCTCGCCGGCGGATCCCGCTCGCGGAGCCGACGCTGGGGGGCAACGCCGAGCGCTACCTGCGCGAGTGCCTCGCCACGAACTTCGTCTCTTCGGTGGGGCCGTTCGTCGAGCGTTTCGAGCGCGAGTTCGCCGCCGCCGTCGGCAGCCGCCACGCCGTCGCGTGCTCCTCGGGCACGGCCGCCCTCCACCTGGCGATGCGGGTCCTCGACGTCGGGCCCGGCGACGAGGTCTTCGTCCCGACCCTGACCTTCGTCGCCTCCGCCAACCCGATCCGCTACGAACGCGCGACCCCGGTCCTCGTCGACGTCGAGGAGGAGACCCTCAACCTGGACCCCGGCATCGTCGCCGACGAGCTCGCCCGCCGGGCTCGCCTGGGCCTGCGGCAGCCCAGGGCGATCGAGGTCGTCCACCTCGTGGGCCACCCCGCGGACATCGTCCCGCTCCTCGATGCCGCCGCGCGCCACGGGGTGCCGGTCATCGAGGACGCCTCCGAGGCGCTCGGGGCGACGTACCGGGGCGGGAGCCTCGACGGGCGCTCCGTGGGCACGCTGGGGCGCGTCGGCTGTTTCAGCTTCAACGGCAACAAGATCATCACCACCGGCGGCGGGGGGATGGTGACGACCGACGACGAGGCCCTCGCCCGGCGCGCGCGCCACCTCTCGACGCAGGCCCGGCTTCCCGGCCGGGCGTACGACCACGACGAGGTCGGGTACAACTACCGGCTCACCAACCTCGCCGCGGCCCTCGGGGTGGCGCAGCTCGAGCTGCTCCCCGACCTCCTCGCCGCCCGGCGGGCCGTGGCCTCCCGCTACGACACGGCGCTCGCGGCGGCGCCCCTCCTGCGCCCCGCTCCGCGGGCGCCGTGGGCCGATCCCAGCTTCTGGCTCTACACCGCCCGGCTGGCGGCACCCGACGCCGCGGTGCGCGACCGGGTGCTGGATGCCCTCGCGGCCCGCGCCATCGACGCCCGGCCGATCTGGACGCCGATCCACGCCCTGGCGCCGTACGCGGATGCGCCGCGCCTCGGCGGCGCGGTCGCCGAGCGGATCTTCGCCGCGGCGCTCAGCCTGCCCTCGTCCTCGTCGCTCGCCCCTGCCGACCAGGACCGCGTGGTGGAGGCGCTGCGCGTCGCGCTCGCCTGAGCCCGGCCCGCCCGCGTTGCCGCTTCTTCACCGGGACCACATCGCCCGGCCACCCGGCCACGCGCCCGGGGTGCGGTACGATGCGCCGGGCCCGCCACCGTGGCGCCGCGCCCCGGAGCACCCGACCACCAACCGACAAGAGGCACCATGACCTTCCGCGCTCGCCCGACGACGCGGACCGGCCGCCGCAGCGGCTACGAGTCCGAGTCCCGGCGGAACCTCTACTTCAACATCGGATTCGGCGCCGTCGTCGTCCTCGCCGTCCTGCTGCTGGTCGGCGCGGCCGCGGCCAGCTGGTACGACGAGCACCTGGCCCCGGTGGCCCGGGTCAACGGGGAGACGATCACGAAGGACGGCCTGCGCGCGGCGATCGCCCTCGAGACGTTCCGGCTCGACACCCTGGAGTCCCGGACGCGCGAGAAGGCCACCGCCGGCCGCATGTCCGCCGCCCAGGGCCAGCAGCTGCTCAACTACATCGCCGAGCAGCAGCAGCAGGTCGCGAGCGTGGCCTACGAGCGCGAGATCGACACGACGCTCCTCCTGCAGCTGGCGCCCAAGCAGGGCGTCGAGGTGTCGGACGCCGAGATCGACGCCCAGATCACCGAGGACGCCACGACACCGGAGAGCCGCCACACCTACCAGGTCCAGGTGGTCCCGGAGGTCAGCACCGGCGCCACCGACCCGACCGCCGAGCAGATCGAGGCGGCGCGCAAGAAGGCCGAAGGGCTCCGCGCCGACCTCGAGGGCGGCAAGGCGTGGGAGGACGTCGTCGCGGCGTCCGGCGACGCGGATGCGGCCGAGACGGACGGCGACCTCTACTTCATCGACGAGCGCTCGACCTCGCCCGACAAGGCATTCGTCGAGGCGATCTTCGCCCTCGCGGCGCCCGGCTACACCGACGTCGTCGAGGGCGCCGACGGCGTCTTCCGCATCGGCCGGATGACCGAGATCGCACCCGCCGTCGTCGACCCGAACTACCTCCAGGATGCCGAGGACGCCGGCGTCGACGAGGCCACCTACCGCCGCTCCGCGGAGGCGATCGTCGCGGTCGACAAGATCGAGGCCGACCTCCTCGCCGAGGTCGTCGAGAAGCCGTCCGAGCAGCGGCGAGCCGGCGAGATCGCCCTCGAGAACAACGGCGGCGACCCGATCGCGCCCGGAGCGGTCCTCGTGAAGCACCTGCTCTACTCGCCCGCCGACGACCCCGGCGGAGCCGCCGAGCTCGCCGCCGACGACCCGGCGTGGAAGGCGGCGGAGGAGGAGGCCCGGAAGGCCTTCGACGACCTGAAGGCCGGCAACCAGCGCTTCGTGGATCTCGCGCCCGGCAGCGACGACGCCACGTCGGCGGCGGCGAACGGGTTCCTGCCGTACTTCGCCAAGGACGACCCAACCGCGCAGCTCGACCCTGCCTTCTCCGCCGCGATCTTCGCCGAGGGCCTCGAGCCCGGCCAGCTCCTCGAGCCGGTCAAGACCGCCTTCGGCTGGCACGTGATCCAGTTCGTCACCACGGACGGCCCGGCCGTCCGGTCGCAGGCCGTCCTCGCCGAGGCCTCGCAGCCGGGCGCCGACTTCGCGGCGCTCGCCGCGGAGCATTCCATCGCGGCGTCGGCCGTCGACGGCGGCGACCTGGGCTGGATCGCGCGCTACCAGCTCGCCCGCGAGGTGGAAGAGCCGATCTTCGCGACCCAGGCGAAGGGCTTCACCGAGGCCGTCGCCGGCAGCGAGGGCCTGGTCTTCTACACGGTGAGCGAGATCGCCACCCGGCTGCCCGACCCGGAGCAGGTCACGACCCTGGAAGCCAGCGCGTTCAGCAACTGGTACCAGGGGATCAAGAACGATCCCGACCAGACGACCATCGAGCGGCTCCTCTCGGCCGCCTGAGCGGAGCAGGGCGTGCTCGATGACCTGCTTGCCGAGGCGCGGCGTCGCTGGGGGCTCGACCCGGCGGACGGCCTGGCGATCGTGCCCGCCGAACGGCTGATCGCGACGCCCCTGGAGCCCTCCCGGCCGGTGCTCGTCGTCCCGCTGGCGATGCTGCGGACGCCGATCCCGGCCGATCCGCCGGTGCCGCTCCCGGGTCGCCACGGCCCGGCCGGCCGCGACCCCCTCGCGGTGCTGCAGCGCCTCTATCCGCCCGACCACCCGGTCGGGCGTCTCGGCGCGGCGGAGGGGACGACGATCGGCGACCTGGCGGCGGAGGATCTGGCGGCGCCTCTCTACCTGGCGCCCGTCGCTCCGGAGCTCGCCGCCGCCTCGCCCTGGGGAATGCCCTGGATCTCGGACCGGCTCCGGGCCCCGGACGGCTGCCCGTGGGATCGCGAGCAGACCCACGAGTCGCTCCGCAACCACCTCCTCGAGGAGGCCTACGAGGTCTACGACGCGCTGGCGGGCGGCGCCACGCCGGAGCTCGCCGCGGAGCTCGGCGATCTCTGGCTGCAGGTCGTGCTCCACGCGCAGCTGGCCGCCGAGGCGGGCGTCTTCGACCTGGCCGACGTCCAGGCGGCGATCGCCGGCAAGATCGTCCGGCGCCACCCGCACGTCTTCGGCGACGCGCAGGTCCGCACGGCGACCGACGTCAACCGCCAGTGGGAGCGGATCAAGCAGGCGGAGCGGGCCGAGGCGGCCGCCGCGTCGGCGGCCGCCTCGGGCGACGGGTCCGCGCCGCGGCCCAAGAGCGCCCTCGACGGCGTGAGCCGCGCGATGCCGGCGCTCGCCGCCAGCCAGGAGATGCAGGAGCGCGCGGCGCACCTCGGCTACGACTGGCCGTCGATCGACGGGATCCTCGAGAAGGTGGCGGAGGAGCTCGGCGAGCTGGCCGCGGCCGAGGGCTCGGCCGCCCGGGCGGAGGAGCTCGGCGACCTGCTGATGGTCGTCGTCAACCTGGCGCGCCATCACGACGTCGAGGCGGAGGCGGCGCTGCGCGCGGCCAACGACAAGTTCCGGCAGCGTTTCGGCATCGTCGAGAGGCTGGCGGCGGAGCGCGGCGTCGCCCTGCGCGACCTCTCGTTCGGCGAGCTGGACGAGCTGTGGGACGCGGCGAAGGCCGAGATCTCCGCCGCGGCGCAGGCGGAGCCGCCGGCCGCCGCGCCGGCACGCGACAATGGACCCCAGGAGGTGCCGCGATGACGATCGGCAACCGGGCGCAGCTGCGCCCGTCGGGCCGCCGGCCGGACGAGCTGCGGCCCGTGACGATGACGCTCGGCGTGCAGAAGTGGGCCGAGGGGTCCTGCCGCATCCGCGTCGGCGACACCGAGGTCCTGTGCGCGGCCACGATCGAGGACCGGGTCCCGCCCCACCTGCGCGGCAAGGGGAGTGGCTGGGTCACCGCCGAGTACTCCATGCTGCCGCGCTCCACCGCGGAGCGGACCCAGCGCGAGGCGACGGCCGGCAAGGTGGGCGGGCGGACCCACGAGATCCAGCGCCTCATCGGGCGCTCCCTGCGCGGGGTGGTCGACCTGGGCCGCCTCGGCGAGCGGACCGTCACGGTGGACTGCGACGTCCTCCAGGCCGACGGCGGCACGCGCACCGCCAGCATCACCGGCGGCTACGTGGCGCTGGCGGTGGCCCTGACCACGTACGGCATGGAGCGGCTGCTGGTCGGGAAGGTGGCCGCCGTCTCGGTCGGCATCCACGAGGGCGTCGCGCTGCTCGACCTCGACTACGCGGAGGACAAGGTCGCCGAGGTCGACTTCAACGTCGTCGGCACGGACGCCGGGCGCTACGTCGAGCTGCAGGGCACGGCCGAGGGCAAGGCCTTCTCGCGGGACGACCTGGGCCTGCTCCTGGACCTCGCCGGCACCGGGCTCGCGCGGCTCTTCGAGGCCCAGGCCGCCGCCCTCGCCACCGTGGCGCGGTGACCGCCGCCCGCTCCGCCCCGGCGCCCGATCCCGGGCCGCGACCCCGGCTGCTCGTCGCGACGCGGTCGCGCCACAAGCTCGCCGAGCTGCGCGACCTCCTCCACCTGCAGCACGCCGAGCTGGTCGACCTCGACGACGTCGGGATCCCCGACGAGGTGGAGGAGACCGGGGCCACGTTCGCCGCGAACGCCGCCCTCAAGGCGCGCTTCTACGCCCGCCGGTCGGGGCTGCCGACGCTCGCCGACGACTCCGGCCTGGAGGTGGACGCGCTCGGCGGCGGGCCGGGCGTTCGCACGCGGCGCTACGCCGGCGAGGACGCGACCGACCGGGACAACAACGTGAAGCTCCTGGCCGCGCTCCGGGGCCTGCCGCCGGAGCGGCGCGGCGCACGCTACCGCTGCGTCCTGGCGCTCGCCCTGCCTGACGGCGCGGGCCCGCGGGGTGGGCTGCCGGTGACGCTGGCGCGCGGCACGTTCGAAGGGCGGATCGGCACGCACCCGCGCGGCACGAACGGCTTCGGCTACGACCCGATCTTCGAGCCGGCCACGGAGCCGCCGGGCGGCGCGACGGTCGGGGAGTGGCCGGCGGAGCGCAAGCAGGCCGTCTCGCACCGCGCCCGCGCGGCCCGCCGGATGGCGCCCCACCTCGCGCGCGAGGGCTTCTGACGGCGATCGGGCTACACTCCACACCGGCCGTGCCGCCGCGTGCGACGGCGGCCCGAGTGCCGCACACCGGAGTCTCGCCCAGCTCGTGACCTCCTCCCACGTCCGGCCCGCCGCGGATGCGCCCGACGGCTTCCGGCCGGACATCGAGGGCCTCCGCGCCGTTGCGATCGTCCTCGTCCTCCTCTACCACGCGTCCGTCCCCGGCTTCGCCGGCGGGTACGTCGGCGTCGACGTCTTCTTCGTCCTCTCCGGCTTCCTGATCACCGGGCTCCTCCTGCGGGAGGTGCGCCGCACGGGGACGATCTCGCTGCCGAGGTTCTACGCCCGGCGGGCCCGGCGCCTCCTCCCGGCGTCGGCCCTCGTGCTCCTCGTCACGGTCGTCGCCTCGGCCGTCATGCTGCCGCCGCTGAGCGTCCCGGACGTCGCGCGCGACGCGGCCTCGGCATCGCTCTACGTCTCGAACATGCGCTTCGCCCTCCAGGCCACCGACTACCTGCAGGCGGAGCTCGCCCCGTCGCCGATCCTGCACTTCTGGTCGCTGAGCGTGGAGGAGCAGTTCTACGTCTTCTGGCCGGCGATCGTCCTCCTCCTCGCCCGCGCCGGCGGCGACGTCGGCCGGCGGATCGCCGTCGCCACCGGGTTCATCGCCGTCGTCTCCTTCGGGCTGGCGCTCTGGCTCACCACCGCCAACCAGCCGTGGGCGTTCTTCTCGCTGCCGACGCGCGCCTGGGAGCTGAGCCTGGGGGCGTTCCTCGCGATCGGGGCGACCCAGCTCGCCCGGATCCCCGCGCGGCCCGCCGCGATCGCGGCCTGGGCCGGCCTCGGCATGGTGGCGCTGTCCGGCATCGTCCTGGACACCGGCACGCCCTTCCCCGGGGTCGCGGCGCTCCTCCCGACCGTCGGCAGCGCCCTCGTGATCGCGGGCGGCTTCACCCAGAGCCCGCTCGCGCCGGGCCGCTGGCTCTCGATGGCGATCCCCCGGTTCCTGGGCCGCATCTCGTACTCCCTCTACCTGTGGCACTGGCCGCTGCTCGTCCTGCCCGCCGCGGCGCTCGGCGCCGAGCTGCCGTGGTGGGCCCGCGGCGCTCTCGTCGCCGTCGCGATCGGCCTGGCCGCGGCCACTCAGCGCTGGGTGGAGGATCCCCTGCGCCACGGCCGCGGCATCGGGACCATCCCGCGACGCAACCTCGCGATGGCGGGGGCCCTGACGCTCGTCGTTGCCGTCACCTCGCTCGGGGTGGGCGCCCGGGCCACGAACGCGCTGGCCGGGTCCGCCTCGTCCGACGCCACCGCCGACGAGCAGGCCCTCGACGAAATCCTGGGCGGCCTCGCCTCGTCGCCGCCGGGCCCAACCGAGGAACCTGGTGCCACAGCCCAGCCGTCCTCCACGCCCGCCCCCTCGTCCGCGCCGGCCACGCCCGCGTTGCCCGCCACGACCGGGGGCCCGCTCCCGCCGGGCCTGCGCCCGTCGCTTGCCGAGGCGCGCGACGACCTGCCCGCGCCCTACGTGGACGGCTGCCACGTTTCCGCGGAGGGGACCGAATCCGCGGCGTGCACCTACGGCGACCCGGCGGCGACGCGGACCGTCGTGATGTTCGGCGACAGCCACGCGCTCAGCTGGTTCCCGGCCGTCGACCGCCTGGCGGGGGAGCAGGGCTGGCGCTTCGTGAACCTGACGAAGTCGGCCTGCTCGTCGGTCGACATCGGCCAGTGGAACGGGAACCTCAAGCGGGTCTACACGGAGTGCGACGCCTGGCGCGAGAGCGCCCTGCGGCGCATCGAGGCGGAACGTCCGGCGCTGGTCCTCGTGACGAACAGCCGGTCGTTCTCCGCCGTCGGACCGGACGGCACGCTCCTCGAGGGCCCCGAGCGGACGGCGGCCTGGCGCGCGGGCATCGCCCGCACGCTGGGGCGGCTGGAGGCGGCCGCCGACCAGGTGGTCCTCATCGCCGACACCCCGCGCTCCATCGTCGACGTGCCGGTCTGCCTGTCCGAGCATCCCGACGACACCCTCGCCTGTGCGACCCCGGTCGAGCGGGCGATGAGCCCGGCGTGGCTGGCGGAGGAGCAGGCGGCCGCCGCGAGCGCCGGGGTCGGCTTCGTCGATCCGACCCGCTGGGTCTGCCCGTCCGGCCCCTGCCCGGCGGTCATCGGCAACTTCATGGTGTTCCGCGACGAGCACCACCTCGCGCCGCCCTTCGCGTCGGCCCTGTCGCGGGCGCCTCGGCGACGCGCTGACGATCCTCGTGGCCCAGCGCTAGGCGCCCGGCCCCGGACGCCCCGGTGCTCCCCCCGCGGGGTGCCCTCAGTCCGCCGTAACCGTTCGCGGCGGGGCTGCCGGGATCTCCTCGCGCCGCGCGCCGTGGGGCGCCTCGGCAACCGCGGCCGGCTGCCTCCGCCTGCGCAGCCGCAGCAGGTCGGACACCAGCTCCCGCTTCATCAGCTGGATCGCCTTGGCCGGGTCCACGCCCTTGGGGCAGACCTGGGAGCACTCGCCGGCGAAGTGGCAGCGCCACGGGCCGCTCCCGCCGGAGAGCACCTCGCGCCGGGCGCCGAAGCCGCCGTCGCGCGTGTCGCTGTTGTAGCGGTGGGCCTGGCCCAGGGGCATCGGCCCGGCGTACTGGGGGTCCGTGGCCACGGTGGGACAGGCCGCCATGCAGCAGCCGCACTTGATGCAGTAGCTGAACTGCAGGTACTGCTCCAGCTCGTGCGGCGTCTGCCAGTACTCCCCACTCGGGTCGTCCTGCTCACCCGTGTCGTCGCGGAGCAGGTACGGCAGGAGCTCGCGGTGGGTCTCGAACATCGGGGAAAGGTCGGGGACCAGGTCCTTGATGATCGCGAAGTTGGGCAGCGGCCCCACGGCCACGACGTCGCTGTTCAGCTCGCCGATCTGCGTGTTGCAGGCCAGCCGCGGCCGGCCGTTGATGAGCATCCCGCACGAGCCGCAGATGCCCATCCGGCACGAGGAGCGCCAGGCGAGGCTCGGGGCGGACTGCTCCTTCACCTTCCAGAGGCCGTCCAGCACGGTCATCCCGGGCAGGACCTCGATCCGGTAGTCCTCCCAGTGGGGCTCGCGGTCCTTCCCGGGCTCGAACCGACGGACGTGGAAGGTGACGGATCTCACGCTCGCGTCGGCCACGTCAGCCCCCCACCATCGGCGCCGCGCCCGGCGCGGCGAGGGCCGCCCAGGTCCCGAAGGCGAACAGGGCAAGGCCGAGCACCGTGAGCCCGACGTTGATCGTCCTCCGCAGGCCGGCGCCGGGGTTGAGCTCCATCAGGATGTTGCGAAACCCGTAGAACCCGTGGTACAGCGCCGCCCCCAGCAGGAGCACGTACGTCACCGTGAAGAAGACGCTCCCCGCCCGGGCGGCGACGCTCTCCCACTCGACCGGCTCCGCGCCGGCCGTGCCGAAGATCCCGAGCGTCTGGTCGAGATGCATGATCGCCATGTGCAGGCCGAGGAGGACGAGGATCACCACGCCTGCGCCGATGTGCCAGGTCCAGAGGGTCCGGTCGCGCATCGTTCCGCCCCCCTACGCCAGCACGAAGAAGTCGAGGCCGCCCCAGAGGGCGATCACGGCGGCGATCATCAGCACGGCCCGCGCCAGCCTCCGCTGCCGGCCCACCGAGGTCGCGTAGGGGTAGACGGGCTCGATCGGGCGCCCGACGGCGTAGCCGAGCTCGATGATCGCGAGCCGGACCCCGTTGACGGCGTGGAAGGCGAAGGCCGCGAAGACCAGGTACTCCCCGATCATGAACAGCGGTCCGGAGACCACTCCCATCGCCTGGTCCCAGGCCTCCGGTCCAAGCGCCCGCGACGAGGTGACGAAGATGTGCATGACGAAGTACGCCAGCAGGCCGAGGCCGGTGAGCCGGTGGAGCGTGTAGAGGTAGCGCTCGAAGCCCCACCGGCCGCCGCCGACCCAGCCCCGGATGCCCAGCCGATTCGGATGTCCGCGGGATGCCATGGTGTCCTCCGGGCCTAGTACTTGCGCTCGACCGGCTTCCACATGTCGATCGTCACCGGCTTGTGCTCGAACCGGGGACCGTCGGGCGCGTGGAAGGCGAGCGTGTGCTTGAGCCAGCTCTCGTCGTCGCGGGTGGGGAAGTCCCGCCGGGCGTGGGCGCCGCGGGACTCCTCGCGGGCCAGCGCCCCGGCCACGGTCACCTCGGCCAGGTCCACGAGGTTCTCCAGCTCGAGGGCGTGGATGAGGTTGGAGTTGTAGACCCGCGACGTGTCGGCGACCGGCGCCCGCTGCGCGCGGCCGCGGACCTCGCGGACCTGCTGCAGCGCCGTCGCCAGGTCCTGGCCGTTGCGGAAGACGCCGACGCACGTGTCCATCGTCTCGCGCAGCTCGCGGCGCAGCGCGTAGAGGTTCTCGTCGCCGGTTCGTGCCAGCACCTGCCGGACGCGGTCCTCGGCCCGCCCCACCTGGTCCACGGGCAGTGGCGCGGCGGCCGCCAGCCCGGGCAGCGCCGCGGCGATCTCGCGCCCGGCGATGCCGCCCCAGACCAGGCACTCGGCCGTCGAGTTCGAGCCCAGCCGGTTCGCGCCGTGCAGCGAGACGCAGGCTGCCTCGCCGGCGGCCCAGATGCCGGCCACCCGCGTCTGGCCCGTGATGTCGGTCTCGATGCCGCCCATCGAGTAGTGCGCCACGGGGCGGATCGGGATGGGCTTCTCGATCGGGTCGAGCCCCAGGAACTTGATGGTCACCTCGCGGATCAGCGGCAGCCGCGTGTTGATGCGGTCGGCGCCGAGGTGGGTGAGGTCGAGCTCCAGGTAGTCCTGCCCGTCGGGGGTCTTGAAGCCGCGCCCGGCGAGGATCTCCTCGGTCTCGGCGCGCGAGACCATGTCGCGCGGTGCCAGCTCCATGAGCTTGGGCGCGTAGCCCGCCATGAACCGTTCGCCCGTGTTGTTCCTCAGGTAGCCGCCCTCGCCGCGGCAGGCCTCGGTCATGAGGATGCCGTTCGGCACCAGGCCGGTCGGGTGGAACTGCAGGAACTCCATGTCCTCCAGCGGCAGGCCGGCCCGGTAGGCCATCGCCATGCCATCGCCCGTCACCGTCTGGGAGTACGTCGTGAAGCCGTACAGGCAGCCGCCGCCGCCCGACGCGATCAGCAGCGCCCTGCCGCGGATCGCGACGGTCTCGCCGGTGCCCGTGTCCAGGCCGACCAGGCCGGCGAACGCACCGTCGTTCACCAGGATGTCGGTGACGAAGAGCTCGTCGTAGCGGGTGAACGTGCGGTAGCGCTGCAGCTGGTCGTACAGCGTCTGCATCTCGAAGAAGCCGGTCTTGTCGGCCGCCAGCGTCGCCCGCGGGTAGCTGTGCCCGCCGAACGGGCGCTGGGAGATGTAGCCGTCGGGGTCGCGCGTCCAGGGGATGCCCCAATGGTCGAGCTGGTCGATCTCCTTGGGGATCGTGTCGACGAAGGTCCGCACCACGTCCTGGTCGGCCAGGAAGTCCGAGCCCTTGACCGTGTCCCAGGCGTGCAGCTCGCGGGAATCGCCCAGGTCCTCGCGCAGGACGGCCGCCGTGCCGCCCTCGGCGCAGACCGAGTGCGCCCGCATGAGCTGGACCTTCGACACGATCCCGATGTCGACCTTGCCCTCGAGGCGCCGGGAGATCTCCACGGCAGCACGCAGCCCGGCCAGCCCTGCTCCCAGGATCACGACGTCGTGCTGCAGCTCACGATCCATCGAGGAACCTCATGCGACCTTGCTCCGTCGGGCGGCGGCTGCCACCGCGGGAGGCCCAGCCGGCTCAGGGTAGGCCAGCGTCACCCATCGGAGAGGTGCCGATGGCCTCGTTCCGTTGGGCCTGCGGTCACGAGGTCCGCTGCGGCCGAGATCGACGCGCCGGCTCCCGGCCGGAGTCCTCCATCACCATCCTGACGGGCGGCTGCCGGCTCCGAGCCGAGGGAACCGGCCGGTCTCTGCCGCTGCCAACGCGGCGACCGCGGCGATGGCGACGCCGATCGCGAGCACGATCACCCCCGCCACGAGAAGGTAGCGTCGCATCTCCAAGCCCTCCGCGATCGGCTGTGCGGGTCGGTCTCGCCAGTGGCTCGGCGCGGTCCCGGTGGCCGGAACGTGGGCCGCGTCGAGACTCTCCGCACCGGTCACGTTGGGGGCAGCTCGCGCGCCTGGCGAGAGGCGAACGGCCCATGGCTTCGCGGACCGGCCGGCGGCCGTCGAGCATTCTCGAACCCGCGAGACGCGTGGTCCCTCACGGGTTCACGAGCCAGGGAGGCGGTCCGGTTGGAGGCGCGTCAGTTGACCCACCCGCAGGCAGCGAGCGATGCCGGCTCGTACCAGATGCGCTCGCGGGCGATCTCCCCGTTCTCGGCCTCGAGCACGACACCCACCCTCACGTCGCACGCCCCACCGTCCGGTCCTGCCGCACGGATCGCGAAGAGCCCGGCTGTGTCACCCGAGCCCGGCTCGGCGAAGCCCTGGAGCAGTTCCCACCGTGCCGCCGGCGAACCTGACCGACCGAAGAGCCGCGCGGCCGCCTCGCCGATCGCGGCGCGTCCGACGGCGTTGTCGACGAACAGGCCGTCCTCGCGCGTCGCCGACCCGGCGTAGAGCGCGGCGACGGCCTCCGGGTCACCCGACGACCACGCGGTCGCGTACGCGTCGAGCAGGGCGGCATCGACCTCGGTGAACCGGTAGTCGTGGGTGCGGGTCGGGTCGATCAGGAGCTCCCAGGTGGCGATGCGGTCGCCGCGCGTCGTGAAGACGTGGAGCTCCAGGTCGATCAGCGGATCCAGGGCCGAGTAGGTCGCCTCGTCGACCACCAGCCCCCCGGCGCTCCCGAGGTAGGTGTCGAGGATGGCGACGCGGAAGCCCGTGGCGGTCTCGAGCTGACCACCGGCGAGCTCGACCATCGCCTCGACGCCGTCCCATTCCATCGAGCCGGAGGACAGGTGGACGTCGTCCGTGTACAGCCCGCGCATCGTCTCCGAGTCGCCTGCGCTCCAGGCCTCCGCGAAGTGCGCGGCGACCGCATCGAAGGCGGCGGCGTCGGCCGTGACCGCGGCGGCGGTGGGCGGGACTCCCAGCGTCGCCTGCGCGGCCGGCGTGACCGTCGGCGCGGGCGTGGGAGCCGGTGTCCCGGTCGGAGCCTCCGTCGGGACCGGCGTCGGAGTCGCCGGCGCGGGCGTCGTCGCGGCGGCGCCGCAGGCCGCCGCCAGACTGCCGGCCAGCGCGAGCGAGGCCAGCGAGCGAGCGATCGAGCGCATGGCGATGACCTCCCCTGGTTCTACGGCGCCGAACTCGACCTTGCCTCGGGCTCGAGCAGCCACTGCCACCGGCCGGTCGCGCTGAACGCGGCCATGCCGCCACCCGTGCCTCGACAGACGACCCGTGCGTTGAGCGCATCGCCGACCGGCGTCCTCGAGTCGCACCAGCCCGTCGCCCCGGCTCGGCCTTCGGTTGACCAGTCGTAGAGCGTCGTCCAGGCGTGGAGCCCAGCGTCATACCCCTCGAGGCTGGCGTCTCCCGCTCCGAACACGACTTGCCCGAGCTCCTCGTCGAACGCCGCCCCGCTGCCCGACGCGAACCAGCCGTGCCTGAGCTCGGGCGTGGTCACCCCGGGCACGCGACGCCAGGTGCTCGAGACGGGATCGAAGGTCCACGTCTCCGTGGGCCGACCGTCGGGAGGATCCGCGTACGCCACGAGCACGTTCGACACCGGGTCATATCCGAGGGCCATGAAGCCGACCGGCAGACCGGCGCCCGCGGGCATCGCCGGGTCCGGCCGCTGGCGCACCGCCGTCCACGCGTCCACGTCGACGTCGTACCCCCATAGGTCGGTGCCGTCGAAGACGACGACGAGCCCCGAGGGGTCGTGATACACCACGCCGTATCCGCCGGCCGTTCGATCGGTCACGGGGGCGTCGTCGTGGCGGGTCCAGCGGTTGGCCGAGAGGTCGAAGTCCCAGGTCTGGAGAGGGCCGCCGCCCGATGGCGCCACGAGGGCCACGCTGCAATCGGAATCCGCGTCGAACGCCAGCCAGGCGGAAGAGCTCTGCCCCGCGGTCGTCGGGTCGAACGACGCAGCCGCCGGCTCGGACGGGCTGGTGACCTGCCAGGTGTTCGTGCACACGTCGAACGTCCACGTCGGGGCCGTGCCGAGCGGCTCGGACAGCAGCACGATGCGGCCGGCCCGGCGGTCGAACGCCATCGTGTGCTCCAGGGGACCGCTGAGCTGGTCCGGCGGCCGGACCTGGGCGGCCGGCCCAGGGGCGTCCGGATCGGTGCCGGGTGGGCAGGTCGCGGCCGGCGGCAGCGCGTGCGCCCGCGTCGTCGCGAGCACATTCGTGCCCTGGTCCGCCGCCATCGACGGGCTCGGCGAGGTCGGTGGGACGACGGAGATCGGCGCGTCCCGCCAGGCCCCGACGAGCAGGGTCGAACCGAGGAGTGCCGCGAGCAGCAGGCCGGCCAACAGCAGCACCAGGGCCGGGCGCGGGACGGCGACCGGGGGCCAGGAGCCGAGCACCGCTCGCCGGTAGGGATGGGCGTCGGCGAGCCGGCGGGCGATCGCCGCGGCGTCGACCGCCGTCGGGACCTCGTCGAGGTATCGCCGGTAGGCCGCGGCGAAGCGCGCCTCGAAGACGTCGAGCTCAGGCATCGTCGAGCTCCTTCCGGAGGCGGCCCATGACGCGCATCAGGCGCGCGCGCACGCCGGAGGCCGAGATCCCGAGGAGCGGCGCGATCTCCGCGGAGTCGAGGTCGGCGCCGTAGCGCAACGCGACCAGCGATCGTTCCTCGGGCGAGAGACGGCGCAGGGCGTTCACCAGGTCGAGCCGGCGGATCTCCGCCGGCGAGTCCACGGTCCGGGGGTCGGGCGGATCGAGATCGATCTCGACGACCCGTCCCGGGCGCTGGCGGCGAACCAGGTGCCGCGCCTCGTTCGCGGCGACGGCGACGAGCCAGGAGCGGAGGCTGTCCGGCTCCCGCACGGTCCGCAGCTTGCGCCAGGCGATCAGCCAGGCCGCCTGCACCGCGTCGTCGACCAGCGCCGGATCGCCGCAGATGCCGTAGGCCACGCGGACCATGTCCGGGTGATAGGCCGCCACGATGCGCGCGAACGCGGCCTCATCCCCCGCGACCGCCTGCTGCAGCGCCGCGGTGATCGCCCCGGTCGTCGTGAGACCCGTCATGCCCAAGAGAGGCTTCCCGGGAGGCCTGCTGTTACGCGTCGCCTCGGCGAATCATCGGTCTTGCCCGCCAACCCTAGCGCCGGCCCGCGGAGACCGGCAGAGGCATTCGTACCGGTCGCTGGCATACCACGACCCCCGGCGCGGCCACCTGGACCTCCAGCCCCGACGAACCATGCGTTCGCGGCGGCGAACATTCGCGAGCGCAGCCTCGGCCAGGCCTGGCGCGATCGCGACTACGTCGCGCTGCGCGAACGGTTATTGGACTTCGACTTCGCCCCCTGCGGGACCTGCAACACCTGCGACATTGCCGACGAGAACCTGGAGGACTGCTTCGGCAGCCCGACCCCGGCGTGCGGCGGCTGGCCCTGGGCGCAGGGGCTCATCCGCTGCCCCTAGCCTGCGGCGCGATCGCTTGGGCCGGCTCGCCCCCGCGTCCGCCTGGAGCGATACCAGGCCAGGTACTCGAGCAGCTCCTCCCGTTCGTCGTCCGTGAGATCGGCGAAGAGGGCCGCCCCCACGGCCTCGACAGGGTTCGCGTCCGACTCGCCGGGCACGTGATAGCCGGAGAGCCGCATGAGCTCCGCGTAGGGCACGGCAAGGGCCCGACCCAGCTGGTGCAGGACGTGCGGCGAGGGCCGCTTGACCGCGTTGTTCTCGAGCTTGTTGAGGTACGCCGGCGAGATGTCCGCCGCGCGCGCCGCATCGGCGGCCGACAGCTTGCGAACAAGGCGCGCCTGCCTCAGCACGGCCCCGATCGATGGCGCCACGGCTACTCCTTGCACTACAGTAGATGATGATAACTACAGTTGACAATACCATGCGTCCATGGTTCACTGCAGGCACAGCAGTGGCCGGAGCGTCGCCCGGCGGAGGTCATGAGGCCCCGCTTCCCCGGATGCCTGTGCAGGCACACGGAGGCAGTCATGGCCATCGATCAGGTCGACCGGACGGTCGCAGCCCAGGCACCCGCGATACTCGCGGAGCAGGAGACGGTGCCGCCAGTCCCGCCCGTTTCCTCCAGCCACGACGACCTCGACGCAGGCCCCGAGATGACGGCCCAGGAGCTCGCGAACGAACCCGGCACCACCGCCCCCGCCGACGATCTCGAGACGGGCCGGTCGAGCGCCGTCCAGCGCGTGTCGGGCGCGGTGAGGATGGCCCGCACGGGTGTCGTCACGCTGGTCGAGCGGGCGCCCGGAGCCCTGCGCGCGACAGGCGCCGGGGTGCAGGGAACCACGAGCGCGCTGCAGCGGCTTCCCGACTCGACGCTTCGCTGGCTGGCCGCCGGCTCGGTTGGCCTCGCCGCGGGCCTCAGGCTCGCCCGTGCGCCGCGGCTGGTCAGGATGGCAGGGACGGCACCCGCGCTGCTCGTGGGCGCGGCCATCGTGCTGCGCCGGACCGAGCCGGCCGCCCCGGACCGCGAGGACGCCGGCGAGCCGACGGGAGGAAGGACCGAGATGACGGACGAGCACACCAAGGGCGCCATCAGCAAGGCAACGGGGACGGTCGAGGAGGGCCTCGGCACGCTGACGGGCGACAAGGAACGCCAGGTCCACGGCAAGGCCAAGCAGGTCCAGGGTAAGGCCCAGGAGGCCCTCGGCGACATCGGGGACGCGGTCGCAGAGGCGACGCACCAGGAGAAGAAGGGCGCCTGATCCCGCGAACTGGGCCTCCCGGCCGGCATGAGGCCTAGCCGAGGACGACCCGGACCCGGTGCGTGGCGCCGTCGTCGACGAGCGGGATGGCCGCGCCGCCGCCGGCCAGCACCTGCCCGTCGAGCTCCGACGAAGCGACGCCGCGGCTGACACCGTTCGGGTTCTCCACGACGATCTCGTACCTGGCAGAGCGATAGCGGAAGTCCATCTCGTAGCTCGGCCAGGCCCGGGGGATGCAGGGATCGACGTGGAGCGTCGTGCCTCGCAGGCGGAAGCCCAGGATCCCCTCGACGCCGGCCTGGTACATCCAGCCCGCCGACCCCGTGTACCAGGTCCAGCCCCCGCGGCCGACGTGCGGAGGCTCGGTGTAGACATCGGCCGCCATGACGTACGGCTCGACCTTGTAGCGATGGACCCCGGCCCTCGTGCTGGCGTGGTTGATCGGGTTCAGGATGGAGAACAGCTCGCCCGCCTTGTCGCCGTCGCCCAGGGCCGCGTAGGCGAGGACCGACCAGATCGCACCGTGGGTGTACTGGCCGCCGTTCTCGCGGATGCCGGGCAGATACCCCTTGACGTACCCCGGATCCACGTCGGAATGGTCGAACGGCGGGGTGAACAGCAGCACGAGGCCGTCGCCCCGCCGAATGAGGTACTCCTCCACTGCGGCCATCGCCCGCTCGGCGTGGGCTGGATCGGCGGCTCCCGACAGGACCGCCCAGGACTGGGCGATCGAGTCGATGCGGCACTCCACGTTCTGGGCGGAGCCGAGCGGGGTGCCATCGTCGAAGAAGGCTCGGCGGTACCAGTCGCCGTCCCAGCCGTGACGCTCGAGGGCCCGCCGCAGGGACTTCATGCGGGCCCGCCACCGCTCCGCGCGAGGACGATCGCCGCGGGCCTCGGCGATCGGCGCGAAGGCGGCCAGGACGGTGTGCAGGAACCAGGCCAGCCAGACGCTCTCGCCCCGGCCCTCCGCGCCCACCCGGTTCATGCCGTCGTTCCAGTCGCCCGACCCGATGAGCGGCAGCCCGTGCGCCCCGACGGCGAGGCTCCGGTCGAGGGCCGCCGCGCAGTGGTCGAACAGCGACGCCGACGCCGACGACGGGTCCGGCTCGAAGTAGGCGTCGGCCTGGTCCGGCTGGAGGGCGGGCCCCTCGAGGTAGGGGACGGTCTCGTCGAGGACCGACGTGTCGCCCGTCACGGCGAGGTAGCGATCGACCGCGTACGGCAGCCAGAGGCGATCGTCGGAGATCCGGGTCCGGACGCCCCGATCCGATGGCGGATGCCACCAGTGCTGGACGTCACCCTCGACGAACTGGTGGGCCGCCGCGCGCAGCAGGTGCTCGCGCGCGAGGTCGCGCCCCGTGGTCACCAGGGCGACGACGTCCTGGAGCTGGTCGCGGAACCCGTAGGCGCCGCCGGCCTGGTAGAACGCCGTCCTGGCCCACAGCCGGCACGCGAGCGCCTGGTAGATGAGCCAGCGGTTGAGCAGGATGTCCATCGAGCGGTCGGGTGTCCGCACCTGGACGGTGCCCTGCGTGTCATCCCAGAAGGTCGCGACCCGGTGCAGGCTCGCCTGGTGGTCGGCAGCCCGCGTGCGCCGGACGAGCTCCGCCGCCGCCGCGGCATCGTCCGCCTCGCCCAGCAGGACGAGCACCTGGGTCCGCGCCCCGTTGGCCAGCTCGAAGCTGGTCTGGAGGGCCGCGCACGGATCCAGCCCGGCGCCGACGGCTCCTCGCAGCCGGGATCCCCGCCCCAGGGCGGCGGGCCGCTCCGGGGACCCATTGCGGCCCAGGAACTCGGTCCGATCGGCCGTCCACGCCGCCTGGCGTCCGCCGAGGTCGAGGAAGGCGACCCGGCTGCCGAAGTCGATGTTCCACGGGTTGCGGGCGAGGAGCGCCCCGGACTCCGGCTCGAGGGCCGTGACGATCCTGGCTGCGCCGGCCCCGCGCGAGGTTCCCAGCGCCCACTCGGCGTAGGCCGTGACCGACAGGTGCCGGGTCCGCCCGGATCGGTTCTCGATCGTCAGCACCGAGATCTTCACGGGGTCGTCGAGCGGTACGAACTGGACGAGATCGAGGTGGATCCCACCGTGGAGGTGCTCGAAGCGGCTGTATCCGGCGCCGTGCCGGGCGATGTACGTCGACGCGTCGCGACGGATCGGCTGGATCGTCGGGCTCCACAGGTCGCCGCTCTCGTCATCCCGGACGTAGATCGCCTCGCTTGCCGGGTCGGTGACGGGGTCGTTGGACCACGGCGTGAGCTGGTTCTCGCGGCTGTTCCCCGACCACGTGTAACCCGCGCCGGACTCGGAGACGAGGAACCCGAACGACGGGTTGGCGATCACGTTCAGCCACGGTGCCGGCGTGGCCTGTCCCGGGCCGAGCATCGTGACGTACTCGCGGCCGCCGTCCGCGAAGCCGCCGAGGCCGTTGAAGAACTCGAGCTCGGGACGCGGCGCGGCCGCGTCGCTGCCGGACTCCCTCGAGGGCGGCGGTGCCGGGGGCCGGGCACTCGGCCCGGGACGCTCGAGGCGGATGACCTGGTCGGCGAGCGTGCCGCGGCGGCTCAGCAGGACGGCCCGGGCGGCGGCCTGGAGGAGCGTGCGGTCCTCGCTGGAGAGCTGGTCGCCGCGCAGGATGTGGACCCCGCCACGGCCGGGCTGGCCCTCGTGGGCCAGGGTCGACCGGCTGGTCCGCACCAGGGCCTCGAGCGAGTCGTGGAGGTTCTGGGCGTAGGTGGCGCCGTGCTCGTTGAGGATGACGAGGTCGACGTCGAGGAGCTTCAGCCGCCAGTACTCGTGGGCGCGGAGCAGCTGCCGAACGATGTCGAGGTCCTCGAGCTCGTCGATGCGGACCATGACGATCGGCAGGTCGCCGGAGATGCCATGGGCCCAGAGGCCAGGCGCCCCTCGCTCGTTGCGTGCCAGCAGGGCCCCGGACGGTCGCAGCGAGGGGTCCGAGAAGAGGATCCGGTTGGCCAGGCGCTGGAAGAGATGGGCTTCGTCGCTCTCGATCCCCAGGTGATGCAGCTGGACCTGGGCCTGCGTCCACGCGAGGGTCGCCGCCCGCTCGAACGTGGCAGCCTCGCGGTACTTGTCGGCCAGGTCCAGGACCTGCTCGCGGGACTCGGCGACGACCGTGGAGAAGATCGCGTGGGCGGTCGCGCCCGGAGCGAGCCTGACCCGGCAGCGGAGGCTGAAGATCGGGTCCAGCACCGGGCCGACCGTGTTGGAGAGCGGACGCCCGTCGATCACGGACACCGGCGAGCGGACCGACCGGCCCCGGCCCAGGAAGCGGGCGCGATCCGTCTCGTACTGCACGACCCCGTCCGCCTCCCCCTCGACCGCCGCGACATGCGCGGCCCAGATCGGCTGCTCGTCGCTGGATCGCGGACGGCGGGTCGCCAGGAGGGCGCCGATCTCGGGGGCGAACTCCGTCTGCACGAACAGGTTCTGGAACGCCGGGTGAGCGACATCCGCCGCCTGGGGCGCGAGGACGATCTCCGCGTAGGACGTCAGCTCGACCTCGCGAGCCTGCGAGCCGAGATTGGTCAACGAGACGCGGCGGATCTCCGCGTCGTGCTCCGTCGACACGACGATGGTCAGGCCGGTCGCGATGGAGCCGTCCCGACGCGCGAACTCGGCATGCTCCTCCGAGTAGGTGACCTCGTAGCTGTCCGCCTCGGCGCCGCTGGGCTGGTGCGTCGCGGACCAGACTGCGCCGGTCTGCATGTCGCGCAGGAAGAGGTAGCTGCCCCACGAGTCGCGTGTCACGTCTTCGCGCCACCGGGTGACGGCCATGTCGCCCCAGCGGCTGTAGCCGGATCCCGCTGCCGTCACCATGACCGCGTACCGCCCGTTCGAGAGCAGGTGCGAGCGCGGGATTGCGTCGTGGGGCGAGGTGAAGCGCCGGACGACCGGCGGCACGAGCTCGCGCACGTCGGCGGCGCTCTTCACCTCTTCCGCCCGCGGCCGCGCCACGAGCACGTCGCGCGGCATCCGCTCCTGGAGCAGCAGCTCCGTGGCCTCGACGACCGGGTCGGCGTGGAAGCGGTCCACCATCACGCGGTTGTTGAGGACGTTGCCGAGCGCAACCAGCGCCATCCCCTGGTGGTGCGCCATGTAGCTCTTGACCACCGCCACCGACTCGCCCTCGGGCAGCCGTCGCGCCGTGTAGTCGAGCGCCTCACGGAATCCGTACCGCCCGCCTGCCCCGGCCTTCGTCAGCCGGGTGAAGTTCCGGACCGCGGCCCCGGGGTCGACCATCGCCGCAAGGGCGGTCGCGTACGGCGCCACGACCACATCTTCGCTCAGGCCCCGCTTCAGGCCGAGGCCGGGCACCCCGAAGCCCGAGTACTGGTACGTCTGCGCGAGGTCGCGCGCGTTGAACGCCGATTCGGAGATGCCCCATGGCACCCCGAGCTCCGCGGCGTAGCTCATCTGGCGCGCCACGACGAGCTCGTACGTGTGGTCGAGCAGGCTGTTGGCCGGAGCGCGCATGACGAGGGCGGGCATGAGGTACTCGAACATGGACCCCGACCACGAGATGAGGGCCGAGCCACGGCCGACGGGCGTCAGCGCGCGGCCGAGCCGGAACCAGTGGTCCGGCGCGACATCGCCCTTGGCGATCGCGAGGAAGCTCGCGAGGCGGGCCTCGGAGGCGAGGAGGTCGTAGTAGCTCGGATCCAGCGTGCCGTCCCGGACCCTGAACCCGATGGAGAAGAGCTTGCGGGTCGGGTCGAACAGGAAGCTGAAGTCCATCTCCCGGAAGAGCTGCTGGGCCCGGTCGGCGATCGCCTGGAGCCGTCGGACGAGCGTCGCCGCGGCCGGCGATCCTTCGCCGGGCTGCCGGTCCGGTGGATCGGACAGCTCGGCGATCGTCGGGAAGGCATCCACCGGTGCCAGGGGCCGCAGCAGCGCGAGATCCCGGACGTGGCTGCTCACTGACGCCCGGGCCGCCTCGGCCCATGTCACGAGATCGCCCTCCTGGCCCTCCTCACGCTCCGCGGTCAGGGCCGCGGCGACGTCCGAGAGGGTCCGGGCGTGGGCGGAGAGCTCGTCCAGGCGTGCCTCCCAGGCTTCGGGCGAGGCGGGGACGACGGAACCGGCCTCGGCGAGCGGCGCGAGGGCTTCGGCGAGCTGCCGCCGGGTGAGCGTCTGGCTTCGCCGGTCGTCGCCGATCGCGCCGGCAGCCTGGCGGGCCAGCGCGACCCCGTCGCCGATCCCGGCCAGCGCCGCCGCGACCGGAAGGGGCTGGTCGATCATCTGGCGGCAGGCATTCGAGAGCGCGAGCAGGTGGCCGGCGAGATTGCCGCTGTCGACCGACGACACGTACTCGGGCTCGAGCCGGTGCAGGTCGCGGGTGTCGTACCAGTTGTAGAGGTGCCCGCGGAACCGCTCGAGCCTGCCGATGGTCGAGAGGGTCGCCTCCAGGCGCTCGACCATCTCCAGCGTCCCGATCCAGCCGAGGTCGCGGGCCGTCACGGTCGCCAGCAGGTACATGCCGATGTTCGTCGGCGAGGTGCGATGCTCGACGACCGGCCGGGGATCGTCCTGGAAGTTGTCCGGCGGCAGCGCGTGATCCTCCGGGCCCACGAAGGTCTCGAAGAACCGCCAGGTCCGGCGCGCGATCAGGCGGAGTGCCCCGACCTCGGCCGCCGAGAGCTGCTGCGCAGCCGATTCGGGGGGCGGCAGGCTGACCCGGTGGGCGACGAGCGGCGCGACCAGCCACAGGACGACGAACGGTGCGGCGATCCAGGCCGCGCCCGGCTTGAGGGCGAGGACGAGCACGCCGGTGGCGATCGCGAGCGCGACGCCGCCCGCCATCTGCCGGTAGAACCCGGCGAGGTCGAGGTCGCGGCTGGCCGTGGCCTGCGCGGCGGTCATCCATTCGAGCAGGTTCCGCCGGGTGACGTACACGCGCGCCAGGGTTCGCAGGATCGCGTCGCCCATCAGCCACGCCTGGTGGGCCAGGAACGTGAGGCCGAGGCCCACGTGGGCCGCGGCAAGCGCGACGTCCTCGCCCAGGGCTCGCAGGTGGCTGCGCTTGGAGATGCCCTGCCGTTGCGGCAGCAGCCCACCCAGGACGGGCAATGCCGCGGGGACGATCACCGACGCCAGGACGAACGCGGTCCAGGCGCCGGCCGAGACGGACGGGAGCGTCCAGGCCGCGACGAGCGTGGCCAGCGTGAGCGGGGCGGACAGCGTCCGGCGCAGGTTGTCGACCATCTTCCAGCGCGCGATGCCGGGGATCGAGCCACGCGGTCGCCGGCCCGTGGCGTCGCGGGCGCGGCCGAGGATCCACGGCAGGAGCTGCCAGTCGCCCCGCGCCCATCGGTGCTGGCGGGACGACGCGACCAGGTAGTCGGAGGGGAACTCGTCGAAGAGCTCGACGTCGGTCACCAGCCCCGCCCGGGCGAAGGTGCCCTCGAACAGGTCGTGGCTCAGGAGCGCGTTCTCGGGAACCCGGTCCGCCATCGCAGCCCCGAAGGCGTCGAGGTCGTAGATCCCCTTGCCCGTGAAGCTCCCCTCGCCGAACAGGTCCTGGTAGACGTCGGAGACGGCCGATGCATACGGGTCGATCCCGGCCGGCCCGGAGAAGATCCGCTGGAAGCGCGATCCTCCATGCTCCGCCGGGAGCGTCGAGGTGATCCGCGGCTGGAGGACGCCGTAGCCCTGGGTCACCCGGCCGGCCCGCGCATCGAACGACGCGTGGTTGAGCGGATGGGCGATCGTCCCCACCAGGCGCCCCACCGCGCCCCGGGGCAGCCGGGTGTCGGCGTCGAGCGTGACGACATAGCGCACGTCCGTCGGCGGGGTCGACGCGGCCCGCCCCGTCGTGAGGATGCCGGTGGTCGCGGAGCCGCGCAGCAGCGCATTCAGCTCCAGGAGCTTGCCGCGCTTGCGCTCCCAGCCCATCCAGCAGCCCTCGGCCTCGTTCCACGTGCGATTCCGGTGGAACAGCAGGAACCGGGCGCCTCCCCCGGGCGCCTCCCCGTGGCGCTCGTTGAGCCGGTCGATGGCCGCCGCTGCCGCCGAGAGGAGCTCGTCGTCGCCGGGGACGTGCTCGGTCGGGGCGTCGAGCCAGTCCGAGAGCAGCGCGAAGCGCAGGTCGCCCTCGCGGTTGCCCAGGTAGTGGACCTCCAGGCCGTGGACCTGGGCCTCGACGTCCGCTTCGCCGGTGAGGAGCATCGGCACGACGACGAGGGTCCGCAGCCGGACCGGCACGCCGTCGTCCAGGTCGAGCCGGGGCAATGCCTTCGGGCCCAGCACGTTCGTGACCACGCGGTTGACGACGGCGATGGCGACGTCGGAGGCCGGGCCGAGCGCGAGGATCGCGATCACGACGATGCCGACACCCGCGGCGCCTCCGTCCCAGGACAGCAGGATCGGCACGGCCAGGATCAGCGCCGTCACCGCCGCGAACGTCCCCAGGTAGCCGAGGGCTCCGGCTCGCACATAGGCGCGCCGCAGCCTGGCTCCCCTGGGCACCCGAACGTGGAGGGCGCGTTCGAACGCGGAGCGGCCGTCCGAGATGAGGTAGTAGCCGGGCTCCCGGCGTCGACCCGCCAGGGCAGGCTCGTCGTCGCCGGCCGTCGTTGCGGCGTCCGCCATCTCCACGGCCAGCCGGGCGACCTCGACCTCGGTGAGGCCGGAGCCCCGGGCCAGCACCTCCACGGCGTGCCGGTAGCGATCGCGCGTCGCGAAGTCCATCTCGCCGAACGGACCTCGCGCGCGCAGGACGTCGTCGACCAGGCTGACGCTCTCGACGAACTCGGCCCAGTCGAACCACGAGATGAGGCGCATGCTCGTGATCACGTTCCGGACCGTCACGTTCATCGTCGCCTGGCGCTGGTGCTCCAGGCGGACCATCTCCTCGACGGTGGTCCCCGGGGCCGCGAGGAGCTCCTCCAGCCCGCGGAGGGCGGGGGTGACCGCCGGGTCCTGCTCGCGCAGGCGCTGGAAGAGCTGGACGCGGGCCGCCGTGGGAAGCCCCGTCCGCGCGAGCCGCCGCAGCGACGCCCCCGCGACCTCCGGGCTGTCCTTGCCGAGGCCGAGGAGGCCGTCGGCGAGCTTGTCTGCCTTCTCGCGCGCCGCTCGGCTGCGCACGATCTGCTCGGCGAGGCGGCGGAGGTTCTCGACCAGGAGGATGCGGATGCTGATCGCGATCGCCCACAGCTCGCCGATCGTCAGCGGCTCCACCTCCTGGTAGCTCCGCACCATGCGCCGCAGGCTCTCGGGGTCGAACCGGCTGTCCGTGTGGGCGATGTAGGCCCAGGCGAGGCCGAGGACCCGCGGGTAACCGGCGAGATGGCCGTCGGCCAGCTTGGGGAGCTCGCGGTAGTAGTCCGGGGGAAGGTCGTCGCGGATCTCGCGGAGCTGCTCGTCGACGATGGGGAAGTTGTCGACGAGCCATTCGGCGGCCGGCGTGATCGCCCGCTCGTCCTTGATCGCCCGGGCCAGCACGCGGTACGCGTCGAGCAGGACGCGGCCGTTGTCGGCGATGCGGGGCCCGACGGCCTGCCCCCGGCCGGGCGTGTCCGTGACCGCCTGGGCGGCGGCCAGGGTCTGGGCGTGCTGCTCCAGCCGCTCCACGCTGAAGAGCTCCGCGAGGATCGGCTCCTCGAGCTCGGCATCCGGGCGAGCTCGTCCGCGATCGCGACCGGGCAGGGATCCGAGGGGCTGGTTCGATCTCATGGTCCGCCGTCAGCGCAGGGCCTGACCTGGTCAGCCCTCGCCTCGACGGGGGGAGACCTGGCGATCATAGCGACCGCCCCCCGGATGCACGAGCGAGCCTGTCGAGGCGCGGGGGTCGATGCCCGGCGGGGAGCCGGTTGCGACGGCGGCCAGGGTGGGGCCCGGGAGGCACCCGGGTCACCCGCGATCAGGGAGCGGGCGTCGCCTCGGGCGTCGGTGTCGGCGTCGGGTCTGGCGTGGGTGACGGTGTCGTGTCTGGTGGCGGCGTCGGTGACGGCGTCGCGTCTGGAGTCGGTGACGGCGTCGCGTCTGGAGTCGGTGTCGGCGTCGGGTCTGGTGTCGGCGTCGGGTCTGGTGTCGGCGTCGGTGTAGGTGTTGGCGTCGGGCGAGGTCTCGGCGTCGGCCGAGGCGTCGGTGTCGGTGTCGGTACTGGGGTCGGCGGCAGCGTCGCCTCCGGTGTCGGCGTCGGGGTCGGGTCCGGGGTGACCTCGGGCGTGGGGGTCGGCTCCGGGGTGAGCTCGGGCGTCGGGGTCGGCTCGGGCGAAGGGGTCGCCTCGGGTGTCGCCTCGGGTGTCGGCGTCACCTCCATCGACGGAGGGGGCGTGACCGTGTCGGGCCCCGTCCCCGGGTTCTGTTTCGGGTCCGGCGCCGGCGTGGGATCGGGCGTTGTGACGGGCATCTCGCCGGGGGCCCTCGAGCCGTCCTGGGATCGCAGCTCGCAGTTCTCGAAGCGGTCCTTCGCCGTGCCGTAGCAGGCGTCCGCGTTCCCGGCGCCGCCGTCGAGCAGGTCCCTTCCGTTGCCGCCCTCGATCATGTCGTCGTCGCCGCCACCGTGGAGCGTGTCGGCGCCCTCGCCGCCCAGCAGCACGTCCTTTCCGTTCCCGCCGACTAGGCTGTCGTTGCCCTCCCCGCCGACCAGGCAGTCCTTGCCGTTGCCGCCGTCGATCGTGTCGTCGCCGCCGAGCCCGAAGACGAGCGCGCCCCCGTTGCCGGCGACGAGGTCATCGTCTCCCGACGTTCCGACGATGACCTGGGCGAACTCCATGTCGGCGCATTCGGGCGGCACGGCCGGCGTGGGAGTCGGTTCGGGAATCTGCGCGATGAGCTGCAGGGCGAACGTGATCGAGTCCGAGAAGTAGGCCGACGAGCTCCCGATGCCCACGGCCAATCCCGCGACGACCAGGCCGGCTACCGCGAGGCGCAGGTGGCGTGGGCCTCTACGCATCGGGGTTCGGCTCCTTGCCGCTCACCGGGACGGCGGCCGCGCGTCGACGACGGATCGTGCTCACCTCGTCACCGATGGTGCGCACCTGCCCGAGGATGAGCACACCGAGCGTCGCGATGAGAACGCCGAAGAACACGATCGGTTGGTGCAACACATAGAGCAGGTATCCGAGGTAGGGGACGCTGAGCCGGACGGTCCCGAGGACGTCCGAGGACGAGCGGGGCGTCACGTCGACGCTGTTGTTCGCGTCGCCCTTTGTCTGGAATGACGCCGATCCGACGGCGACTACGCGATGGGTGACGATGCCCTCGGTCGCATCATGGAACATCACGACCGCCCCGACCTCGGGGACCAGCTCGGTCCGGTCGACCACGACGACGCTGCCGAGGTGGATGGCGGGCTCCATGCTCCCGCCGCTCACCACGCGCACGTCATATGGCGAGATGCGCGGCAGCGCGAGCACGACGACGACCGCGACGAGCAGCGCCAGGAAGGCGCCCTGGATCGCCGACCGGGTGAAGCGCAACACACCGCGCACGGTTCCGACTCCTCGTGGTCCGACTGCGGGAAGGGCGGGATGGCCCGCCCCTCCCTTCACGACGGACGCGGCTCAGTGCGGGGTGGTCCCCGTGATGGTGCCGGTGATCGTGAACCCGGTGTAGCCCTGCAGGTTGTTCTGATTCAGTTGGTCGGCTGCTGCGTTCCAATGGAGGCGCAGGACGGCGTAGGAGGTGGCTCCGACAGCCAGCGTCGGGCCGAGCGACTGCGGGTTGTTCGGGACGAGGTAGGCGCTAAGGAGGTAGTCCGTCCCGTAGCCGGTGCAGTCGGGGGTGGGGTTGATGCTGAGATCCAGCGCATTCTGGACGGCGAGGGCCAACCTATCCGCAGGGGGCGTGCTGAGCGTCAAGGTCACGTCCAGCGCGTAGTCCCCGGTATTGTGGATTCGAATGCACGTGTACTCGTCGAAGCCGGGACCAACCATCAGCGGCGAGCCGGTGAGGGTGCCGTCGACCTGGGCCACGTCGAGATCGGCGGTGCCGGTCGTGAGCGTGAACCCGGGCCCTGCCTGCTGGACCTGGAAGTAGGCGGCAGTCGCGAAGACGCCGACGCCGAGGAGCGCGGAGATGACGAACAACGATGCGAGAAGCTTTCGCACGATTAATCCCTCGGTGAGCACCGCGGGCTGCGGATACTTGGCAGCGACGGCGGTGCGGACAGACGCTCGGTCAGCGGATCGCGTCGGTCCGAGACCTCAGGTGCCGTGGTCGCCGGCGTCTGCTCGGCGACACGGGTGCGCGGCCACCGCGTGGGCACTCGCGGCCGGCTCTCCCTCGGGATGTCACGGGGACCAGGTGCCACCTGGTCGGAGGAACGCCGGCCGAACGTACTAGGTGATTCGACCTAGGGATATACCGCTTGTCCGATTCCGGTTCGGCGATCGCCCTGGCGGTGCCTCAAAGCACCGGCTCTCGGCCGGGTCAGCAACCGGAGGAAGGGCGCCCTGTGGCGCGGCGACCACCGCGCGCGGTCGCCGGCCGCCCGCTCGTCAGAGAGCCGGAGCGCCGTCCGGGGCGGCCACTTCAACCAGTCGGGCGAGCCCCTCCTCGTCGAGGACGATGATCCCGCCGCCCCGTTCGCGCTTCACGAGGCCGTCTGCTTCCAGTCGGCTCAGCGTCCGGTACATCATCACGCGGCTCGTGCCGATCATGGCCGCCAGGTCGGCGCGCAGCGCGACCGGGTGGGGCGTGTCGAAGATCACCTTCCCGTACCGAAGGAGAATGGCGGCCATCCGCTGGCGCGCGCTCGCGAAGGACCGTTCGTCGAGCCGCACATTGAGGACCACCGCGAAATCCGAGGCCAGGTCGAGCAGGCCCACGGCCAGCCCGGCGTCCTGGAGCGCGAGCTCGCGCATGAAGACCGGATCCCACGTCGCCCACGTCCCGTCGCTCAACGCGACGAGCTCGTACAGCGCGTCGGCGGTCGGGTCGCTGATCGAGCGGAGTCCGCCGAAATAGCCAGGGCCCGCGATCAGCGCTGCGTACACCTGTCCCGTCTCCACCACGCGGCGGTTCATGACGTGCCCGTCGAGCACGACGAACGGGGGCAGCTGGATCCCCCTCGAGTGCAACAGGTCACGGCGAGAGAAGGCCTGCAGGCGAGCCCCCCGCTCCAGGCGACGCAGCGTGCTGGCTTCCATGCCTGGGAGAAGCCGTGCCAGGTGATCACCAACTGGTTCGATCGCACCCATGGAGGCCCTCTTCGAGTACGGCCGATGGCACCGAGCCTGGATTCCGACTCGCAGGTGAACTTTGACATTGCCGGCGTTGGAAAGAAAGGTACGTTGCGATCTACGACGGTCCCGCCGCCTTCGTGCCCGGGCGCGATGGGAACGCCGCGCGCCAGGCTCCACGGGCCTGGGGTCCCGCAGGGGGGGAGCCTGGCGCGGCGAGGCGAGATGCGCGAGGAGGTGGTCGCGGGCGTGGCATCGGGAACAGCTGTCCGGGTCGTGCGGGCCAGGGGCGACGCTCGCCGGGCAAGATCGCAGGCGCCCGACCCGACTCAGGCCGGGCCTGCATTTGCGGATGTCTTGCCGGTGTCTTCCACCGTGGGAGGATGAGCCATGATTCCCGGCCTCGTGAGCGACCCGGAGGTCGAGGCGCACCGCGCGCTGGTGCTCCACGATCGCCCGCTGGTCGTGGACCTGATCGAGCTGACGCTGAACCACGGCATCTTCGTCGTCCGGGCCGCGAGCAGCCTGGCAGACGCCGAGGCGATCCTGGACGAGTGGCGCCCGCACCTCGCCGTCATCGACATGGACCACGACGACAGCACGGCGCTGCTCCAGCGTATCGGCGCCTCGAACACCTTGACCCGCAGCGTGACGCCGGCCCTGGGCCTGACCCGGCGCGGCGACCTCAAGACCAAGCTGCGGGCCTTCGAGCTCGGCGTCGACGACATCCTGACGGTGCCGTTCTCACCTGAGGAGCTCCTGGCCCGGTCGATCGTCATCACCCGTCGCGCCTCAGGGACCGACCGACCCATCGTGCCGACGATCAGGCTCGGCGAGATCGAGATCGACATCCTCAGCCGCCAGGTGCGGGCCGGCGACTCGGTCATCCACCTGAGCGGCATCGAGCAGAGCCTGCTGTACCTCCTCGCGAGTCGCGGCGGACGCGTCGTCACGCGCGAGGAGATCCTCGACGCCGTCTGGGGCACCGACTTCCTGACCGAGAGCAACATCGTGGATCGCCACGTTCGCAGCCTGCGGGTCAAGCTGCAGAACGACTACCGGCATCCGCGCTTCATCGCCACGGTCCCCGGCCAGGGGTACCGTTTCATCCCCACCTTCACGAACACGGGCTGGGGTGCCGGGGTCGAGCCGGTGGGGCGGCCGCCCGAGCGGCGTCGCAACTGAGCGTCGCAGGGTCATTCGCCCGTCGCCCGCGGGCTTCCGGGTAACGGCATGCGACCGGTGGCCCGAGGAGGCGGACGACCGGGCGAACGCTCCTCCGCGGGTACGATCAGCAGGACGGCGGCGGCGCTCGGCAGGGGATCCCCCGGACATGACGGACCGTCATGACGCGCCGATGGCGGCGCGACACACTGGCATCGCGAAGGCGTCGTCGCGCTGAGGCATCACGCACGTGAGCGCGATCCCCACCCCGACGACCGGCGGAACGGCCTTGCCAGTCCGGAACGGGAGATCGTCATGAATACCAGAAGCGGTGGCATCGGGATCATCGGCGTGATCGTCATCGTGGTGGTGATCCTCTTCGTGCTCGGCGTCATCAACCTGTGAGCACAGGGGGCGGCCGCGTGTCGCCGTGGCTCGGCCTGAGAGTGCCGGGTTTCGGGCCGAGCCTCGGGCGCGCCGAATGATCGCTGGAACGCGGCATCGTGCCCCGCCCGCCGGAGGATCGTGAAATGTCGTTCAACCCCGGCGCAAAGCTCGATCCATCTCAGGTCGAGGACGTCCGCGGGTCGCGGATCGGGAGGCGTGGACTGACCGTCGGCGGCGGCGGGATCGGGCTCGTCGTCGCCCTCGTGTGGGTCCTCCTGGGAGGCAGCCCGTCGACCGGCGGGACACTCGGCAGCCTGGTCGACCAGACGGTCGGCGGTGGCGCCGGCGAGCCGGCGCCGGCCAGCACTGCCCTCGCCAACGAGTGCAGGACCGGTGCCGACGCGAACGCCCGGGACGACTGCCGGATCGTCGGCTACATCAACAGCATCCAGGCCTACTGGACCAGCGAGTTCGCCGCCTCGGGCCAGCGCTACGTCGGGGCGAAGACCACCTTCTTCACCGAGCAGATCAGCACCGGCTGCGGCGTCGCGTCGTCGGCCAGCGGTCCGTTCTACTGCCCGAGCGACACGTCCGTCTACATCGACCTCGGCTTCTTCGACGAGCTGCGCTCGAAGTTCGGGGCCCAGGGAGGCCCGTTCGCGCAGGCATACATCCTGGCTCATGAGTACGGCCACCACGTCCAGGATCTCGTCGGAACGCTCTCGGGCGGGACAAGCCAGGAGGGGGAGGCCGGGCAGTCGGTCCGGACCGAGCTCCAGGCCGACTGCTACGCTGGCGTCTGGGCGAACCACGCGGCCGCGACCAACTACCTCGTGCCGCTCACGGGCGCGGACATTGCCGACGCCCTCGATGCCGCGAGGGCCGTCGGAGACGACCGGATCCAGAAGGAGATGCAGGGCCAGGTCAACCCCGAGACCTGGACCCACGGCTCGTCCACCCAGCGCCAGAAGTGGTTCACGATCGGCTACGAGTCCGGGTTGCCGGATCGCTGCGACACGTTCAGCGGTAGCCCCTGAGACCAGGAGGGACGGAGCGGCCGACGAGCTGGACGGGCTCGTCGGCCGCCGATGTCGGGACGACTACGCCGGGACGAAGTGGTCGGCCTCGTCGCCGTCGGCCTCGGCCTTCGTGCGGTGGATCGTGCCCGGCGCGTGCTGCGGCGGTGCATACACCGTGTAGAGGCGGAGGTCGCCGGACCCGGAGTTGACGAAGTTGTGGCGTGTTCCCGCCGGGACGTGGACGAGACGGTCGGGTCCCACCGGACTCTCCTGGCCATCGAGAGTGGCGACTCCCTCACCCTGGACGAACGCGAGGACCTGGTCCACGTGCTCGTGGGTCTCCTCGCCGATCTCGCCCCCGGGCGGGATGCTCATCACGACGACCTGGGCGTTCGCCCCCGTCGAGAGGACCTGTCGGAAGAAGGCGTTCGCCTTTGCGGCTGCGACGATGTCGACGTTGAATGCCATGTTGCACCTCTCGTGGTGGGCCGCCGACGCACGGTCGCCACCTTCAGGACGAAGTCCCGCGCCATCCGGCAACCGGTGACGCTCGGCTGGATGGGTGGACAGACAGGGCCGGCCCGGCCACGGTCACAGGTGTCGGGTCAGGCCGGCTGGCGCCGGAAGATGCCGACGGCCCACAGCACGATGAGCTCGATGACCGTCCAGCCGACGAGGGCCACGACGGCGGCGACGTCGAGCGTCGATCCCGCGGCGTTGAGGGAGTCCGTCCGGAGGATCCCCTCGAACGGGGCGACGAAGACCTGGCTGACGTCGAGGATGCCAGCCACGAGGGCGTTCGCCTCCCGCGCGTCCAGGAGCAGCAGGACGATCCGCGCCCCGATGACGAGCTGGATCAGCCCGAAGACGAGGACGACGATCCGCCGGGCCATCTCGGAGCCCCCGGGGCCCGTCCTGGTGATGCGCCGGCTGTCGGTCCGCACGGTTTCCTGGCCCGCGGGGGTGATGGGTGCCTGGGTGACGACCGTCCGGTCGACCTGGTCGATGGCCATGGTGTTCTCCGTGTGCCTGTGGGGCATCCGGGGGAAGCGGGTGTACCCGCACCCCGTGGGATGCTGCTCCCGAGTGTCACCCGGAGCTGACCAATCGTCATGACGGCCCGTCATGACACGGCGGGTCTCCCACGGGACACTGGCAGTCGCCTCGACCCTCCGCCGGGGGTGTTCTGCTGAAGCCGAGCACCGACGCGGCGGCGGAAGGCGGGATCCGGAGGGCCACATGGGGATCATCGCCTGGATCGTCGTCGGCGCGATCGCCGGCGTCATCGCCACCTTCATCACGGGGACCCGGGCGGGCATCGTGATGACGGTCGTTCTCGGCATCGTCGGAGCGCTCGTCGGCGGCTTCCTTGCCGGTGCCTTGTTCGGCGTCAAGGATCCGACCGGCTTCAACCTCGAGACGATCGTGGTGGCCGTGATCGGCGCGGTCATCGTCGTCTTCGTCGCCGGCCTGCTGGGCCTCGGTGGGGGCCGAAGGACGGCTTGACCCTCATCGACAAGACGGTTTGACCCTCATCGACAGCAGACGCAGGAGAACGTTCGACATGGCAGACGAGCACACCAAGGGCGCCATCAGCAAGGCCACGGGCAAGGTCGAGGAAGGGCTCGGCAAGCTGACCGGCAACAAGGAGCAGGAGCTCCACGGCAAGGTCAAGCAGGTCCAGGGGGCAGGGCAGCAGACCCTGGGCGACATCCAGGACGCCGTCCGGGGGCCCAAGGACAAGGACAAGGAAGAGGCCTGACCGCCTGGCCAGCGCATGACCGGCTGCCAGCGACAGGCGTCATGCCCACGATGCCACCCGCGGAGGCACGCGAATGCCCGCGATTCGAGCTCCTGAGGCGTTTCGACCCTCGATCCTGGCTCCGATCGCCGGCGAGCCTGTCGGGCTCGCCGGCCCCGCCCTCCTGCTGATCGCGTCGGTCGCGCTGCGCAGCCTCGCCCTCATCGCGATCGCGGGGCTTCTGATCCTCATGGTCCTCCCTGCGGTGCTCGCTGTGGCTGCCGAGGCGACCGCCGCCTGAGCCGCGCGCAGCAGGACGAGCCGAGAGCCGAGTCAACGTCGACGAGAACGACCACGCTCGACGAAGGAAGACGACGCGGCAGCCCGCATCGTGAGGCTGCGCATCTGCCGCGATGAGCACGTTGGTGGAGCCCAACCAGATGACGGGGCGTAATGACACCCCGTCCGTCGCGGACGACAGTGGACGAACGAACGGCGGACCGCCCGTCTCTTCGATCGGGTCGCACGATCGTGCGAGTGGCACGCATTCGCGGCAGCCGCGCCTGGCGGTTCAACCAGAAGGAGAGACAGATGATTGACAAGCCACCGCCGGCGCCCGTGATGCCCGGCGACTTCGCGTCCGGGGAGCGGACCGACACCCCGACACCGGAGGAAGCGCGGGAGGAGGCCCTCCAGGGCGACTTCGCCTCTGGCGAGCGGTCCGAGCTCCCGACACAGGAGGAAGTGCTCGAGGAGGGCCTCCACGGCGACTTCGCCGCTGGCGAGCGCACGGAGCCCCTCACCCCGGAGGACGACACTGCGGGGACCTTCGCCGACACCAGCCGCTAGATCGTTCGCCAGGCGCCCGCCGCCGCCCCCCGCCGCCCCCCGGCGGCCCCGCCCCGTGAATGCGCGGAGCCCCGGCCAGTTGAGCCGGGGCTCTGTTCGTTGGGGCCGTGGTTGGCTGCGGCCGGCTGCGCCTACAGGATGCTCTGGCCGGTCCGCCGGTCGAGTGCCGTTCAGCCGGCACCGGGCCCGACGAGCAGCTACTCGGTTCTCACCAGGGGGTTCTCGACGAGAACGGAGCCGTAGGTGAGGGTGCGCTGGCGCTTCGTCGGGTCGGCGGTGTCGACCGCGTAGCCCGCGTAGCGCTCGAGGAGCGACGGGGCAGTACTTGTTCGTCCTGCCACAAAGGCCCGGTGGTCATCTGGGCACCGCCACCTCGGCGCGGTACGGTGGTCACGATCACGCGCAGCCAAGGGGGGACCGAGAGTGCCGGATCAGCGTCCCGGGCGGACGGCAGCCCGACCACATGTCATCCGGATGGTTCTCGTCGAGAAGCACGCCCTGGTGCGCGCCCTGCTGCGGGAGATCGTCGGGGGGCAGCCCGACATCGACATCGTCGCCGAGGTCGCCGACGTCGAGGACGCGATCGAGATCATCCGGGACGAGACACCCGATGTCGTCCTCGTCGATACGGACGTACCGATCTCCCTGGTGGTCCCGGCGGTCCAGCGGCTGAAGCGTGAATGCCCGGGCTCGCCGGTCGTCCTCCTGGGTCATCGCCGCAACGACGACGATCTCTTCGCGGCACTTCAGGCTGGAGTCGCTGCCCACGTTCTCGACGACGCCCGGCCGAGTGAGCTTCTCCGTACCATCCGCGCCGCGGCCGCGGGCGAGTATCCGATCGACGCCGCCGTCGCGGCGCGGCCGGTCGTGGCGCGCCACGTGCTGGAGGCATTTCGGGACGCGTCGCTTCTCGGCGAGGTCGCGTCGGCCGACCTCGCGGCAACCGCCTTCACGCCGCTGTCGCCACGCGAGATGGAGGTCCTGGAGGCGATCGCGCAGGGCCTGACGAACAGGGCCGTCGGCGAGGCGCTGTCGATCAGCGAGCGCACCGTCAAGAACCACGTGTCGAGCATCCTGCGCAAGCTTGCGGTCAACGGCCGCACGCAGGCCGTGCTGTTCGCGCTGAAGAAGAGCTGGATCGGCATCTCGGACGCGCCGCCGCTCCGTCGCAACTGAGACCTCACCAGGCCCCCAGCCGATGCGGGCTCGCGGGCACCGATGACGTCGGGCCCCGTCGCCCTGCGTCGGGCGCGGCCGCCCTGGGCCGGTCCACAGGCCGGCCCGCCGCTCAGCCTGCGCTCGCCGCCTCGTCGTCGAGGCCCGCGACGCGCCATCGTCCGAGCTCGGCGACCTCGCGCATCGAGATCAGTCGCTGGACCTCGTCCATGGTCCAGGCTGTGTCGCCGACCAGGATGTCGGCGAGCAAGGCGAGAGCCGCCTCTTCTGCGGCAGGGCGCGCCGGTGGGCGGCGTTCAGGGTGGGGATGCGGGCCGGTGGCCCGCGGCGGCCGGATGCGCGGAGGGGGGCACGCGCTGCCCGGGGATCGGCGGTTGCGTTGTCGGTTCATGGTCCAGGCCCGTGCATGTCGGGATGACATGGACGCGCGGACGGGCACGCACGGCCCGCTCACGCACGAGCCGAAGGGGTCGCGCCACGGCGCGGGCGCCCGAGGAGGGCTGGCCGGCGCGGAGCGAGATGAACGAGCGATGAACGATCGATGAGTGCGAGGCCTGTCGTCCGCGCCCGCGGCGACGATCCATCTTCGGTTGTGCGATGACGGTACATCGGCTCGCGCGAATTGCCACAGGTCCGAGGCATCCGGCCCCGAGATGTGGTGCGCGCTGGCACTCGATGCGGCCGATGCCCGGGCGCGGCCAGGGGCCCCTCCGTTCCGAGGGGCGCGGCGCCGTCGAGGCGTGTCGTCAGCGGAACGGGAACCCGGCCTCGGCCAGGCTCTGCGGCGTCACGAGCGGCGACGCCTCGCCGAAGACGCGACGGAGAAGGAAGTACTCGGGCAGGGGCCGGTCGTCCGTGACCAGGGGACCCGAGCCCGCGAACGAGGCGACCTGCCCTCCGTCGAGCCAGATGAGGCCGGGGATCGCCTCCGTCCAGCCGTCCACGGTCTTCTGCGGCGAGTCGTAGGCCCCGGAGATGTCCTCCAGGATGCCCGGCCGGGCCAGCACCTCGCGCACGGTCGCGTCGGCGAACGCCATCGGCAGGTCCGAGCCCAGCATGAAGAACCCGTAGCCACCCGGGCCCCGCAGCACCAGGACCTGCGGGAAGACGGAGGCGAACGTCCGGACGTGGGCCCGGAACTCGTCGATCGTCTGGCCGTACGGCACCCACTGCATCATGATCCCGCCCGGGTTCAGGCGGTCGTGGCCGGCCCGGTAGTACTCCAGCGACGAGATCACGGAGACCCCGGAGCTCTCGATCGGCGGCGGCGGGTCGGTGACGACGATGTCGTACCGGCTCTCGGTGAGCGCCATGAAGTTGCGGCCGTCGGTCACCACCACGCGCCCGTTCGGGCTCGCGAGGATCTGCGCCGCGTCGGGGTAGTAGTAGCCGAACATCGTCGGGACGGACGGCACCAGCTCCACGGCATCGGTCCGCAGGCCCGCGATGACACCCGACCGGAACGCCGATCCCATCCCGAAGGCGACCGTCAGGGCGCTCGTCGACTCCGGCCTGAGCATCAGCGGCAGGATCGGCATGAGCTTGGCATCCACCGTGAGCAGGGTCATCGACGTGCCCGTCACCCACAGCTCCGGGTACCCGGCGATCATGCCGGCCTGGACCGACGCGATCTCGTCCTCCCGGCTCGCGAAGAGCTCCCCCTTGGCCGCCTCGATCCTCGCCACCGTCGGGTCCACGAGGATGCCGCTCGTCGCGAGCGCGACGACGAGGACCACCGCCGTCCCCGTGCCGAGGCCGTACGTCGTGAGGCGCCCCAGGGCGGACCGGATCGGCGCCTTGTACGCGAGGACGATGCCCAGGCCCACGTTGACGAGGGCGATGAGGCCGATCGCGTCGGGCGAGCCGATGGCCGGGATGACGAAGAACGGGACCACGAAGGTCCCGACGATGGCGCCGACCGTGTTCGCCGCGAGCAGCAGGCCGGCGCTCGTCGCCACCTTGCCCTCCCGGCCGGCGACCAGCGCGGAGGAGGCCGGGAAGCTCAGGCCCATGATGATCGTGACCGGGAGGACCACGACCAGGACCCGCCAGAACAGGACGCTGATCACGCCGTCGATGCGGCCCCATTCGAGGGTGAACTCGACGGGCTGGGACAGCACGAAGGCGACCCCCGCGAGCGCCAGGAAGCCGACGATCACGTTGGTCCGCGCGAGCAGGGCCACCGGGTGCCGGATCCGTCGCCGGAGCACGGTGAACAGCACGGCGCCGATCGCGATCCCGGCCAGGAAGACCACCAGGATCAACGTGAAGACGTACGTGTAGTTGCCGGTCCCCGAGGCGAGGAGCCGGGTCCACAGGACCTGGTAGGCGAGGGAGGTCAGGCCGGAGACGAACGCGACGACGAGCGCGAGCCGGGGCCGCGGGTCCTGGTCGGCGACCTCGTCCGGGATGGCCGGCGGTCCGGGTGCCGGCTCGCCGCGCGCGACCGCCTCGCCGCGCGCGACCGCCTCGGACGCCGTCGCCCGCCGCCGGAGGTCGAGGACGACCGCCATCAGCCCCGCGAGCGCGGAGCAGGCGGCCCCCACGACCAGGGTCTCGGTGAGCCCGACGATCTCGATCAGCACCAGGCCCGCCGCCGCGGCGCCGAGGATCGCCCCGATCGTGTTCGCCGCGTACAGCCGACCGAACGCCGAGCTCAGGTGGGCCGCGTCCCGCGAGAGGTAGCGCGTGAGCGTCGGCAGCGTCGCCCCCATGAGGATCGTCGCCGGCGCCAGCGCGAGGAGGGCCAGCCCGAAGCGGACGAGGGCGAGAGCCTGGGGCGCCCCCTCGAGCGACGCGAAGGCGCCGCGGTAGACGTCGCCGATGAGCTGGAACGTGAACGGCGTCAGGAGGACGACGACGACCAGGATCCCCTCGAGCACGCCGTAGAGGCGGAGCGGGCGCCGCACCCGGTCGGCGAAGCGCCCGCCGGCCCAGGAGCCGATCGCCATGCCGCCGAAGAACCCGGTGAGGATCGTCGAGACGGCCTGGGTGGTGTTGCCGAAGACGAGGACGAGCTGGCGCGACCACACCACCTCGTACATGAGGCCGGCCGCGCCGGACAGGATGAAGATGGCGAGGATCGGCCAGCGTCGAGAGGTCACCGGGCGTGAGGACGCACGCGCCCGGGCGACGGGCGCGTGGCACGAGTCGGGCGCGGGTTCGGCGGCACGGCCGGAAGTATGCAGCCCGATGCAGGCCCGGGCAGTGCCGTTCGCGACGACGACACTTTCGTGAGCGCCGTCGCGACGGCGTCAACCAGGTGGTCAGGGGTGCTCAGATCGGCCCGAGCGCCGCGGGTGATGCCCGGCTCACCCCGGAGTCACGGCTTGGCGTAGTCCGTCGCGCCGGAGAAGTCGACCACGACGACCGGCTCGCTGCCGACGACCCACGCGTCGTGACCGGCCGGGAGCGACGAGATCCCGCCCGGGCCCACGTCGAACTCGGTGCCATCGGACATTCGGACGTGGAGCGTCCCCGACGCGTGGTACTGGAGGTGGGGCGCCTCGCACCACTCCGTCCCGGCGGCCGGCTTGACGTCCTCGGACCAGCGCCAGCCCGGCTCCAGCACGAGCCGGCCGATCACCCCGGCTGAGGTGTTGAGGATCTCGGCCCGGCCGTGTCCGAAGGTGCGAACCTCGTCCGGCTTGGAGAAGTCTGGGTGCTCGACCGTGCGCATGAGGCGCCCCCCTTGAAGCGTGAGGCGGGTCGGACTCGCCATTGGCCCCGCGCGACGATCTAGGCGACCGTGTTGGGACGCCGCGCTGGTGGGAACCCAGAGTCCCCGTGCCCCCCACCTTGATGCCGGAATGTTCCGCCGGGTTCATGAGAGCGTCATGAGAACGTGACTCCCCGGGCCGACCGGGCCGGGAGGATCGGGCACGCGGGCGCGGAGCGGGTCAGCATCCCGACGATCTCGTCGAGAGAGCGCGGTGTTCGCCGCGCAACGAGCCGGGCGATCCGCCAGGGATCTCCTCGCGTCCGGGCGAGCCGGTGCGGATCAAGGCGCGGCCACAGAAGGAGGGCCTGTCGGCGGCAGGCGCGTGCGGCCTCGCGACGGGACACCGAGCCGGCGTCGATCCGCCAGCGGATCGGCATCCCGAGCGCGCCGAGGTCGCCCCCACGGTTGATCGCTGGACGTGTCGGCGGGGCGAGTCCGGTGGACGGGATCGGCTGACCTGCGGTCACGGCGGGCATCTCCGGAGCGGCTCGTCGCCCGCCGGTCGCCTCGGGGGGCGGTCGAGGTTCACGATGATCGAGGAGCCGGGATGTGACGACGATGAGAGCCGGCTCAGGCCGGGATCCAGAACCAGAACCGGGCGCCGCCCCCCTGGCGATCCTCGTAGCCGATGGTCCCGCCGTGTGCGTGGACGGCGGCCGCCGCGGTGGCCAGGCCCAGCCCGGAGCCGGGCGACCCGGCCGGCCGCGCCCTGGCGAACGGCTCGAACAGCGACGAGCGGAAGTCCGGTGAGACGCCCGGCCCTCGGTCGAGCACCTCCACGCGAAGGACACGCGTCGCCTCGCGGAGGCCGAGCTCGGCAGTCAGCTCGACGGCAGACTCCGCCGGCGCGAAGCGCGCGGCGTTGGCGAGCAGGTTGGCGATCGCCTGGACCAGGCGCGATGGATCGACGTGGACCAGGACGTCGGGAGCCGTGACCTCGATTGCCACGTTGCGGGCCGAGGCGGACGCGGTCACGAGCTCCACGCCGCCCTGGATCAGCTGCGGCAGGCGCACGTCCTCGCAATCGAGCCGTCGCCCGTCCGGCTCGGCGGCCGCCAGGCGCAGGAGGCCGTTGGCGAGCTCACTCAGGCGGACCGCGTCCGCGTGAGCGGCCTCGACTGCTGCCCGCAGGGCCGGCCCATCGGCTGGATGGCGCAGCGCGAGCTCGAGCTCGGTCCGGAGTGCCGCCAGCGGCGTCCGGAGATCGTGCGAGGCGCCGACGACGAACGCGCGCTGGCGCCGGACGGATGCCTCGACTCGCGCGAGCATCCGGTTCAGGGTCCGGGCGAGCGCTCCCAGCTCGTCGTCGCCCTCGACCCCGACCAGCCGGCGGTCGAGCTCGCTGCTCCCGATCGCGTCGGCCTCGCGAGCGAGGCGCGAGACGGGAGCAAGGGCCCGCCCGACCAGCCACCAGCCCCCGAGCACGGAGAGGACGACCAGCGCGCCGCCGGCGACGGCCATCGTCTCCGCGAGGCTGCGGAGGTTCCGATCGATCTCTGCGAGGGTGCTGCCGGCGACCACGGTCCGGCCGTCCGGTGCCGGCACCGCGTAGACGGCGTCGCTCGCCCCGTCCCGGACCTGGAGCGTGGAGAGGCCCGGCGAGGGCGGCGCCACGGCCGGTGCGCCGGCGGTCGCGTGGACCAGGCTGCCAGAGGGGTCCAGGATCACGATGTAGATGCCGCGCGGAAGCGTGCCCGGATCAGGTTGACCCTTGGGGTCGACCTCCAGGAGGTCGACCGTTGCCATCGCGGTCGCCTGGAGGACCTCGTCGAGGCCGCGCCGGAGGGCGGCCCCGTAGAGCAGCCAGAAGACGACGGCCACGACCAGCAGCGTCGCCGTGAAGGCGAGGGCATTCCAGGCCGTGAGGCGGAGCCGAAGCGTCACGGTTGATCCGCCGCCCTCGCCCGGCGCGCGCGGCGGCCGCGCCTCTTCAGCGGCGTGCGCGGCGGACGCGCCGCGGCGGCCCCGTCGACCACCCGGAGGACATAGCCGACGCCCCGGGCGGTTTCGATCCGGGGCGCGGAGGGGTGCGGTGCCAGCTTGGTCCGCAGGTACCGGACGTACACGTCGACGACGTTCGAGGTCCCGTCATACGCCCAGTCCCAGACGCGCTCGATGATCTCGGTCCGCGTCAGCACGTCCCCCGCGCGGCGGACGAAGAGCTCCAGGAGCGCGTACTCGCGCGGGGACAGGCCCAGGGGCACACCGTCGACCTCGACGGCCCGGGTGGCTGGATCGATGGTGAGCGTGCCGGCCACCAGGATCGTGGGGCGCTCCGGCGCGCCCCGCCGGGCCAGCGCCCGCAGCCGCGCGCTCAGCTCCGCGAACGCGAACGGCTTCACGAGGTAGTCGTCGGCCCCGACGTCGAGCCCGCGCACGCGATCGCTCACGGCGTCCCGGGCGGTGAGCATGAGGACGGGTGTCCAGACCCCCGCGCGACGGATCTCGCCGCACAGGTCGAAGCCGTCCCCGTCGGGGAGCATCACGTCCAGGACGAGGACGTCGTAGGGGTTCTCGGTCGCCAGCCATCGTCCGTCCTCGACCCGCGCAGCCACGTCGACCGCGTGCCCCTCCGCCCGCAGGCCTCGCTGGAGCAGCCCCGCGAGTCGGATGTCGTCTTCGAGCAGCAGCAGGCGCATGGCCGAACCCCCGGCGCTATGGTGCGCCCCGGACGGCAAACGGGTTGTCCGCGACGGGTGAGGTTCTTGAGCCAGGGGCACGAGGTGGCAGCGCCCGCGGACCGTCCTCTCATGCGGAGGCCCCCGGCGGTCCTCCGTCGCCGCGCTCCCCCCCCAGTTGCGGAGCGGGCGACAGAGTTGCGCCGGGGGCCGTGGGGTGCGGCCCCGGTTCCCGGGTACCGGCCCGGAGGAGAGCCGGGTGGCGGAGCCAGTGGCCGCGTTGAATGCCCCGGACGGACCATGCCGCACCGTTGATTAAAGAACCATGAGAGCGAGAACGCGGACGGCCCCCCGGGGTGCAGCTTCCCGATGCCGGGGGTCGGGATCAGGCGCGGCGGGATCCAGCGCCAGCCCTGCCCCGAACCGGGTGCAACATCGCCACCTTGCAGACGACGGTCAGGCCGCCCCCGTCCGAGACGAGGGCCACTCTGCCGATGCTCCCGTCTGGAAGGAGGCATCGGACGTCCGTCTTCGACTGGATGTCGGCGATGGTCGCCCGGGCGAGCGCTCGATCCCGGTGCACCCACGCGGCGGAGCGGCCCTCTGCGCTCGGCGGAAGCTCCTCCGGCTCGCGATGCTTCGCTGGCGACGCCCGCCGGCCGGCCAGGTACATCCACACGACAGCAGCCAGACTCATGTGCGGGACCTCCCGTGCACCGTCAGCGGGTAGGACCGACGAGCGTGATCGCCGGCAGGCACGGCCATGGTTACGCGACCCGGCAGACCAGGGTCCACTCGCCTCCGTTCAGGACGACCGCTGTCCGACCGATCCGCCCGTCAGGAAGTCGACATGGGTAGCTCGCATGCCGGTTCCGCCCCACGATCCGCATCGTCGCGGCGAGGAGCCTCGTCCGGATCGCCGGCCGCTCGGCCTGCGTCTCGCGCAGGGCGCGATGGTGAGCGTGGCGCCGCTCTTCGCCGCGGTGGCGGTCTTCCTCGAAGGTGTCGGCGAGATGGTGCAGAAGCATGGTAACCCCCAATCCCCCCGGCGCGGCTCGCCTGGTTCGCGGGACGGCAGACCAGGGAGGATCGCCTCAGGGTCGCCCGCGCATCGTTGGAGGACGATGAGAAGGGTCGGACGAGGCCCCTACGCCGCCAGGGGAGCAGGGCGCCCGGGTGACCCGAGGTTGGGCGTTCAGGTGGCCCCGGTGACGACCCCCGGGTGCCTGCTGGAGCAGCTCGACCGCGTCGGTCAGGCCCCACGTGGCGACGATGGCCTGCATCGTGCCGTCGGCGTACATCGCGTCGATGGCCTCGGCGACGGTGTCCTTCGTGCCCGCGTCGCCCTTGCGGATGGCGATCCCGAGGGGCTGCGGGTCGAGCGCCGGTCGGACCGCCCGGAGCCCGGCACCCGCCGGAACCGACGCGCGGTCGAGCGGCTCAGGGGCGCCCGGCCCGGCGTCGCGTAGGATTCGGCGGGGATCCGCGCCGCTGCGATCCCCGCCGTCACCAGCCGCCTCAGGAAGGTCGCACCCGATGATCCGCGAGGGAGCCGAGCGCTCGCTGCTGCTCGTCACGGTCTCGTTCGCCATCGCCGTGGTGGGCACCCGCTGGTTCCTCCAGGCGACCGGCTACCCGCAGGTCGGGGGCGGCGAGCTGCACGTCGCTCACATGCTCTGGGGCGGCCTGGCGCTCGTGATCGCGGCCCTGCTCGGCCTCGTCGTCAGCGCGTCGTGGGTGCCGCCGGTCACCGCGATCCTCGCGGGCGCGGGCACCGGGCTGTTCATCGACGAGGTGGGCAAGTTCATCACCGCCTCCAACGACTACTTCTATCCTCTCGCCGCGCCGCTCATCTACGGGCTCCTGCTGGCGTTCGCGCTGGTCTTCCTCCTCGTCCGCCACCGGCGCGGGGGAGCGCCTGCCGTCGGACGGCCGGCACGCGTGTCCGCGTGGGAGGAGGCCCACCTGTCCCGGCGACGGTATCGACGCCTGCTGGTGGCGCTGCTCCTGGTGGTCGGGCTTGCATGGCTGGCGTCCCTCGTGCTCTTCGTCGCGCTCGACGCCGCGACCCTTCGTGACCTGATCGAGTCCATCGCCAGGGTCCCGGGCGACCGGGTGGAACGGCCGACGGAGCCGGCGTTCTACCTCCTCGAGGCGGCCGTTCTCGGGGTCGGCGGGTTGCTGCTGGTGACGGCTGCCGTCGTCCTGGCGCGCGGGCGCGAAGCCCTCGGTGTCGCCATCGCCACGGTCGGGCTCGTCATCGCCCTCACGGCCGGTGCCCTCTTGAGCCTCTACGTGGAGCAGGTGTCCGCCATCGGCTCCACGATCGGGCATGCCCTGCTGCTGTTCGCCGTCGTCCACTACCGCAACCGGTTCCTCGCGGGCGAGCGGTGAAGGCACCGATGATGGTGCGGTTCGTGAGCACGAAGAGGGTCTCGACCCGGTGGATGGCAGTGGGTTCGGCGACACCCGAGGATGCGGCGACGACGAGGCCGGAGATTGGATCGTAGGCCCAGGGCCTCGCGTAGGGCGGAGCAAGCCCCTTCTCGGTCCACGTGTCGGCCTGGAGGTCGTAGGCCCACACCTTCCCGGTGCTCCGGTTGACGGCGATCGTCACCTGTGAGTCGATGTCGTAGACCGGCCGGTCCCAGCCATTCATGCCATCCGGTTCCCGGTCGGGATGCATGCGCGTCCAGGTGTTCGTGCAGACGTCGAACGTCCACGTCTCGACGGCGTCGTCGACGCCCACGAGGGCAACCAGCCTGCCCGCACGGCGGTCGAACGCCATCGACAAGTCAGGAACCCCCAACGGCCGGGCCTGGTCGGCCGGCCCGGGCTTGTCGGGGTCCGTCCCGGGCGGACATTCGAACACCTCGCCGACGGGCGGCACCACGGCCGGGAGCTTCGGCTCCCCCTGCGAGCCGACGAACAGCATCCCGCCGACCAGCGCGGCCAGCAGGCCCGCCAACAGGAGCAGCGCCCAGGCAGCCCGTGGGATCGCGATCCCGCGCCACCCGACGACGGCCGCGAACCCGTGGCGGCGGGGCTCTCCTTCGGCGATTCGGTGGGCCAGGCTTGCCGGGTCAAGCTCGGACGAGACGCTCCCGACGTAGCCGCGGATCGCGGCGTGGAGGCGGGCTTCGAAGGCGTCGCGCTCAGTCATCGCCGAGCTCCTTCCGCAGCCGGTCGAGCAGCCGGGAGAGCCGTGTCCGCACGCCCGACGGGGAGATGCCGAGGACCGGGCCCAGCTCGGTCGAGTCCAGGTCCGCCGCGTAGCGGAGGGCGACGAGCGCCCGGTCCTCCGGCTTCAGGTGGCGCAGGGCGTTGGCGAGGTCGACGTGGTCGATCCCGACGGTGGGGTCGGTCCCCGGGGATGGGTCGGCCGCGACCTTGAGCTCCACGACCCCGTGCCGCTGCTCCCGCTTGAGGAACTTGCGCGCCTCGTTGGCGGCGACCGCGACGAGCCAGGGTCGAAGGCGCTCCGGGTCACGCAGCGAGGGGAGCTTCCGCCAGGCGATCCACCAGGCCGCCTGGGCGGCGTCCTCAGCCAGGCTCTCGTCGCCGCAGATGACGTAGGCGACCCGGACCAGGTCGAGGTGGTAGGCACCGACGATCCGGGCGAAGGCGAGCTCATCGCCCGCGATGGCGCGCTCCACCGTGGTGGCGATCGCGGCGCTGTCGAGGGCGAGGCTCGTCATGACATAGAGATACCGGCAGGGCGCCCAGGTGTCCCATCGTGCTTCGGGGCGGGCCCGGGCGCCAGTGCCGTTGGGCCGGCATCTCTGCGACGTCGTGTTGCAGGTCTGGCCCTCGGGCGACCAAGCATCGGCTCCCATGCTCGTGGAACCGAGCGGCCGTCGAGCGACATCGACCTGCTGGTCATCGGCCGCGTCGATCGGACGGCCCTCTCGGAGCGGCTCGTCGAGGGTGGAGCAGGAGCTGGGACGCGACGTGAACGTGGTCGCGTACACGCGGGGGGAGCTCGCCGACCTCGTGTCGGCCGGCGACCCGTTCATCTCGGACGTGCTGGCGGGCCCGCGCACGCGCGTCACCGTCGCAGAGGATCGCTGATGCGTTGCCGGGACCTCGAGGAGCTCGTGGCGCTGGGCCAGCTGGAGAGGAAGCCGCCGGATCCGCAGCGTGTCCACGCAATACCCCATTTCGGCGAGCCGGAGCGGAGCGCCCGGTGCGGGCACACGCACCTCCGCGGTCCTCCCGCCGAGCTGCGGCGTGTCACACTCGCGGCGGCGGAACGTTCACGGAGGGCCACGTGCGCAGAGTTCGACCGGCAGAGGAAGCGCGAGGTGATCGCCGGTGACGTTCGAGGCTGCGATGGAAGCCGTCGTGAGAGGCTTCGAGATCGCCGGGATCGCCATTCTCGCGGTCGGCTCGCTGCGTGCGGCGGTGGTGGCCGCGGCGGCGTTGATTCGCGGCGAGCGGGCGGGGGTGTACGAGCGGACCCGTGTCCAGGTGGGGCAGGCCATCCTCCTCGGCCTCGAGGTGTTGATCATCGCCGACATCGTCCAGACGGTGACGATCGACCCGACCATCGAGAGCGCCGCCACCCTCGGCATCATCGTGCTGGTTCGGACGTTCCTGAGCTTCTCGCTGGAGATCGAGCTCGAGGGCGTCGTGCCGTGGCGCCGACGCGACTCGCAACGCGAGAGCCGTCACGCCGAGAAGCCGGCCGCGTCGGTCTGACGCGGAGACGACGGACGAGTCGTCCCGTCCTCCGAGGAGGGTGGAGTGCCCGCCGGCGGCGGGTCCGGGGATCGCGTGATGCGCGCGGCAGTTGCCTTGATCACCCCCGTCGCAGCATGATGCTTGCGATGGGGAATGCGATCGGAGGGTCCTCGAATGGCTGATCACCAGGTGGTCCTGGGCATCTTCCCGAACGAGGCTGCCGCGGACGCGGCCGTCGAATCGCTCAAGAGCTGGGATCAGGCGACGGACGAGATCAAGCTCAGCGCGATCGGCGTCCTCGTCACCGATGAGCACGGCGATCTCAAGCAGCAGAAGCTGGGTGCGCGAAGCGGCAGGAAGGGCGCCGGCATCGGGCTCGTCCTGGCCGTGATCGCACCGCCGACGCTGCTCGCCGGGGTGGTCGGGGGCGGCATCCTCGGTCACTTCCACCACAAGGGGCTGGGCCTGCGCTTCGAGGACGAGGAGCGAATCGGCGCCGAGATCGTGGGTGGCAAGGCGGCCGTGGGCGTCCTCGCCACGGACGCCGAAGCGGGCGCCATCGCCGGCAAGCTCGCCGAGCTGGGCGGCGCCGTCGAGCTCTTCGAGGTCACCACGGAGGCGCTCGATGCTGTCGCGGACGCCGCGCAGGCGGAGCCCGAGGCCGCACCCGAGACCCCGACCGCCACGGACTGATCGAAGCCAATCCACGGTCGACGGCGGCATCCTGCGGTTCGAGCGCTGTAGGCCAGGCTTCTGGGCGTCGCCCGGGAAGCATGCGTTTCGCGAGCATGGACCGGCCGGGGTGTGGCGCAGTGGTAGCGCACGTGCTTCGGGAGCCGCTGGGGCCTATGCGGCGTAGGGTCGGCAGTCCTGAGCACGAGTCGCCGAGCGGCGAAGGCACCGACTATCGTGCGGTTCGCGCGCTCCAACCGATCGCGATCCCACCGTCGGGCGGTGCGAACGGAGTCATGCTCTCTGGGTCCGGTGTCGCCTACCCGTGATCGTCGCCCGTCACGAGTGGCCGTCACTGACGACCGGCCGGCACGACGATGGGCGCCCCGAGCGTGGCTCGGGGCGCCCAGACGGTCTCGGCCGGCGACCGCAGCGTGAGCCGCAGCGGCGGGCTTGGGGTTCCCGGCAGTCTCGGCCGCCGGGTTCCAGGGAGGTTACGGCCGGCCGGCCGCCATGTCGTATTGCAGATAGACGACGTGGGTTCGCGTGTACTCGAGCACGCCGTACTTGCCGTCCGCGCCCCCGATCCCTGACTTGCGCCAGCCGGCATGGAACCCCTGCATGTTCTCCATCATGTTCTCGCGATTGACGTACGTCTCCCCGAATCGGAGCTCGTTACACGCTCGCATGATCACGTCGACGTTCTTGGTGAAGATCGACGAGGCGAGACCGTAGATCGAGTCGTTCGCCCAGGCAATCGCTTCGTCGAGGTCGTTGAACGTGACGATCGGCATCACCGGCCCGAAGATCTCTTCCCGGACGATTGACATGTCCTGACGGCAGTTGGCGATGACCGTCGCCGGATAGTAGTGGCCCTCCGGCTCGTCCTCGGCACGCTTGCCGCCGGTCACGATCTGGCCGCCGTCGGCGGTGGCACGCTCCACACGTCCGGTGACCGCCTCCAGTTGCCGCGCGCTCACCAGGGGACCCAGGTCGCGGCCCTCATCGACGAGCGCGTTCCCGTACGTCGCCTGGCTCATGGACGTGGCCAGCCGGTCGGTGAACTCGGCGGCGACGCTCTC
>CAVQLA010000015.1:0-715809 GCA_963713285.1 uncultured Chloroflexia bacterium
TGCCGGAGCCCGCACGATCGCCGCCGGGGTCCCGCGGGCTCGGCCATCAGACGCGCTCTATGCCAGATCGGCAGTCGGCGGCGCCGTGGTAGATGCCGCGGCGTCGGGCACCCCTGCCGCCCGTCGCCCGACCCGGCCGGCGAGCACGATGAGGACCACGGGGATCGTCAGCGCTCCGACGAGCGTGTACACGATGGTGTCGCCGCCGATCGAGCTGGCGATGACGAGCGCTGCCGCGATGTTGCGGTTGGCGGTCGCGAGCCCCATCAGGGTGCGCTCGCTGGAGGGGCGCCCCATCCCGGAAAGCCACCCGGCGAGGAGGCCGACCACCAGGATGATCGCGAGGCCCACGAAGATCCCGGTCCCGATCGAGCCGATCACCTCGCGCCACGTCAGCAGGAGGGCGCTCGCGATCCCGAGGAGGAGCCCCATGCTCGACGCGTGGCCGGCGCGGCCAACCCAGTCGTCGGCCAGCTCCGGGTAGCGGGCACGAACGAGGAGCCCGAGCCCGAGCGGGATCAGCATGAACAGGACGAGCGACTGGGCGATCGCCAGCGGGTCCACGGTCGCGCCCTCGACGGCCAGCGGGACGACGATCGGGGCGTAGGCGATGGTGACCACCATGAGGAGGACCATCGACCCGACCGCGAGGGCCAGGTTCGACTTCGCCAGCTGGGCGAGCTTGGGCAGGAACGGCGCGCCGCCCACGCACCCGATCAGCACGACGGCAGTCGCGGCAGCGGGCTCCATCGGCAGAAGGCGGGCCGCGGCAATGGCGGCCGCCGGGACGACGACGAAGTTCACGACCAGAAGCGCGACGACGAGCCGGAGGTCGCGCAGCGGCTGGGCAATCCGCGCGACGGTCAGGCCCAGGCCCATGGCGGCCATGCTGCCGACCACGAACACGAGCATCGCCACCTGCGTGATGACCTGCAGGGTCTCCGAGAGCATGCTCGCTCCTCCTGGTCCGGGGCGGTGAGCCGCGAGCTACCTGCCATGCACCGACGACGGTCCGGGTCGGCCTTCAGCATGGCATGGCGCGCCGTGACCTGCTCCGAGGTCGCACCCGCACACCCCCCAGGAGACCAGGGTCTCCCTGAGGACCCCGTTCGCCCGTCCCTGGGCTGGTCGGGGCCGCCGTGCGTCGGTCTCTGCGGAGCCCGGCGCTCCCGCAGGTCCCCCGGACGCTCGGTGCGCATCTCATCCGTGCGTGGCGCTCGTTCTCCGTGCACACGAAGCCAGGTGCCCGGCGTCAAGATGTGCAGGTCGCGCCCAACAGGCCGGCGCGGCCGTCGCAGCGGGGAGTCCGGTGGCAGCTCGCGTGCTCGTCGCCTACGCGACCAAGCTCGGATCCACGGGTGAGATCGCCGAGACCATCGCACATGTCCTGCGCGACAACGGCCATCGAGCCGTGGCGCAGCCCGTCCGTGACGTCATCAGCCTCGACGACTGGGACGCCGTGATCCTGGGCAGCGCCGTGTATGCCGCGTACTGGCAGCGGGACGCCCGTCGGTTCACGGAGCGCTTCCGAGACGACCTGAAGGTCCGCCCCCTCTGGCTGTTCAGCGGCGGGCCCCTCGACCGGCGCCTCGCCAGGGCCGACCAGCCCATCACGCCACACGGAGCGGAGATCACCGCGGGGCTCGGCGCCATCGCCCACCGCACGTTCGGGGGCAGGCTGGCACGGGATGCGAACGTCGACGCCCAGGTCCTCCAGACGCACCGCCTCGGCGACTATCGCGACTGGCAGTCGATCGTCGACTATGCCTACCGGATCGCCCGCGAGCTGAACCGCATGACGTTCCCCCGCTCGACCTGACCGGGCACCAGGTGCGCGAGCAGCCGGAAGGCGTCGCGAGGCCCGGGGTCGGGGCATGCGAGGCGCCGGCGCGGCGGAAGCGCCGAGCGCAGCCGCTGACGCCTCGCCCACCCCGGCGATCGAACCCACCCGAACGGCTGCGTCCGGCTCACCGCGCAACCTCCTGACGGGTCATCGCCATCGGGAGATCCGGCGCTGCCGTCAGCTTAGGCAACGGGCACGCATCTGCCGAGAGGCCGACGACCCCCCGGACGCCCGCCTGGGGCCGGCATGCCGTTCTTCCCGGCACTGGAGGATCGCACCGGATTGCGGCTTCTCGCGACGCGCACCTTCGACGCGTTACTTCAGCACGGCGAACGCGTCGAGGTCGACCCGCGGATGGCCGGGCGTGCCGGCGACCACCAGGCGGACGGTGTGGGTGCCCGACGAGGTCCACGTCCGCTGCCACGCAATGACCCGGTAGCGCGTGGTCGGGGCATGGAGGTCGACCGTGGCGCCGTAGCGGCCGTCGACGTACACCCTTGCCTTGCCTCGCGTGGGACCCATGGTCGCGACGAGCCCGAGCGAGCGACCGGTGAACGTGTAGCGAGCCGAGGACCCGGCGGCCTTCGCGAACCGCGTGGAGCCGCCCGAGTAGGCGGCCCCGGTGCCGGTCCGCCAGCGGCCGACGTAGCGCACCGCGCCGCTCGACACCTGAACGAGGCGCGGGCCCAGGACCGGGCCGGTGGCCCACGCGCTCGCGTTCCCGGCCCGGTCGATCGCCCGCACTCGGAAGCGGTGTGCCTGGCCGGGGGCCAGCGCCACCGTCGCGCTCCTGTCGGTCGCCTTCGGGAGCGGCACGGGCACCCAGGCGGCCCCGAGGTACCGCTCCAGCTCGTATCCCGCCACGCCGCGGCCCTGGTCGGTGGCCGCGGCCCAGCTGACGCGGAAGGGGATGCCCGACGGGTCGAGGTCGGCCGCGGCGACGAGCGCGCCGGTCGGGGCGCGAGCGACCGGCGCGTAGGCGTCGAGGCGGACGGTGACCGTGGCGGAGCCCGCGATGCCGCGCGCGGTCGCGGCGACCGTCGCCGTGCCCTCCCCCATCGCCGAGTACCGGCCGGCACCGCTGATCGTGCCAGGCCCGTTCATCGCCCACGTGACCTCGCCGTCAGCGAGCGCCACGCCGTTGTACGCGGCATCCTGGCCCTTCGCAGTGAACGTCGCGACGTCGCCCTGCCAGAGCACGGACGTCCCCGGCTGGACGCCGACGGTGGCGAGCGGGCCGGTCGGCGCGGAGCTGAAGACGATGAGGCTGTTGGCCAGCGCGCGCTCATGGCCGTCGGACGGGCGGTTGACGACCGACACCTCCACATCGCCGGGGAGGCGGACGGCCATGGTCGTCGAGCCGCCGCCATCCATGTTCAGCGCCTGCACCGCCCCGCGGGACCGCATCAGCTCGGCCAGCTCCCCGAGGTCCACGCCGGTGCTGTAGCCGGAGTCGCGGCCGTCCACGGTGGCCATCACGACATCGCCGGCGGCGGTGATCCCCAGCGCGGTCCGCGGGTGGAGCTCGTCCGCCGTGGCAGGGCGCGGGAAGATGTACGTTGCGCCGTCGCGCAGGATGAGCTCGCGACCTCCGACGGCCTCGCGGACACTCTCCCACCCCGGCGTGATCGAGAAGCTGAGCGACAACGGATCGCCCGCCTTGAGCGCGTCGAGCGACGCCCCCGCCGGGCCGTTCAGCACCACCGTGTCCGGCGCGATCGGGATGCCGCCGGCCGCGGGACGCACGTCGAGCACGACCGCCTGGTGCACGCCCGTCGGGGTGAGCGGGAGCGCGAGGCCCGCGAGCACGACGTCCGTGCCGCCGACGTCACCCGGCGTCGCCGGGCCGAAACGGGGCGTGTACAGCACGAGGCCCCCGTTCGTCCTCTTCTGGTTGACGCGGTCGATCATCCCGATCGTCCCGTCGGGCCAGGTGACGGATGCGCTCACCTGGACGTTCCCGATGAGCGGGCGGCCCGAGGCGTCGATGCCGAACGTCGGCCGGGCCGTTCGCACCCCGGTCACGAGCTCCCCCGCCTGGATGTGGACCCCGTTCGGCGCGAACTGCGTCGGGCTGGCGAAGCCGCTCCACACGTCCCCGTTGATCGCGGCGACGGCGCGGTGACCCTCGCTCGACGTGCGGAGCGCCTGGCTGCTCGTCGTCTCGAGCCTCGTGATCCGATCCCCGGCGAGCGACGCCTCGAGGCTGATCTCGGGGGTTCCCGCGCGGACCTCGAGGAGGTGGACCGCCTGGCGTCCCGCGCGGGTCGTCTGGATGGTTCCCCAGTCGTGGTGCACGCCGGGCGCGACAGGCGCTCGACCCGCCGAGACATAGCCGGCCGAGACGGCCGCGAGGACGGTCGCCGGCCCCGGGGCGCCCGGCAGGAGCGGGGCTGGGGCGACGGCGCCCGACACGGCGAGGAGGACGGCAAGCGTCGCGACGGCCGCCGCGCGAGCGAGCCCAGGGGCAGACCGGAGCCGGGGGACCATCGCGGCCAATGCTAGCGCGCGGCACCAGCCGTCGGCCGGCCAGACGCGGCGCTGACCGAGCCGTCCCGGGGAGGAAGCCCGGCCGGCCCTGCTATCGTGGGCCGATGCGTCCTGCCGACAGCCACGACCTGATCCGGGTGCACGGCGCCCGCGAGAACAACCTCAAGAACGTGAGCGTCGAGATCCCGAAGCGCCGGCTGACCGTCTTCACCGGCATCTCGGGCTCCGGCAAGAGCTCGCTGGTCTTCGCCACCATCGCCGCCGAGTCGCAGCGGCTGATCAACGAGACCTACAGCGCCTTCGTGCAGGGCTTCATGCCGACGCTGGCGCGGCCCGACGTCGACGTCCTGGACGGGCTCACGACCGCGATCATCGTCGACCAGGAGCGGATGGGCGGCAACCCCCGCTCCACCGTCGGCACCGCCACCGACGCCAACGCGATGCTGCGCATCCTCTTCAGCCGACTCGGGCAGCCGCACATCGGAACGCCCAAGGCGTTCGCCTTCAACGTCCCCTCGGTCCGGGGGACGGGCGCGATCACCATCGAGCGCGGGGCTCGCAGGACCGAGCGGAAGACCTACACCGTGGTCGGCGGCATGTGCCCGCGCTGCGAGGGCATGGGCAGCGTCACCGACATCGACCTCACCCAGCTCTTCGACGAAGACAAGTCGCTCGCCGAGGGTGCGCTGACCATCCCGGGCTACACCACGGGCGGCTGGAGCTACCGCCTCTACGCGTCCTCCGGCTTCGTCGACCCCGCCAAGCCGATCCGCGACTACACCGAGCAGGAGCGCCACGACTTCCTCTACCGGGAGCCGGTCCGGATGAAGATCGAGGGCATCAACATGACCTACGAGGGGTTGGTGCCGCGGATCCGGCAGTCGTTCCTGGCCAAGGACGTGGAGGCGATGCAGCCGCACATCCGGGCGTTCGTCGACCGGGCGGTCACCTTCACCGCCTGTCCCGACTGCGGCGGCACACGCCTGGCCGAGGCGGCCCGGTCGTCGCGGATCCGTGGGATCAACATCGCCGACGCCTGCGCGATGCAGATCAGCGACCTTGCCGACTGGGTCCGCGGCCTCGACGAGCCGTCGGTCGCGCCGCTGCTCACCGCCCTGCGGCAGACCCTCGAGTCGTTCGTGGAGATCGGGCTCGGCTACCTCTCGCTCGACCGGCCGGCGGGGACGCTCTCGGGCGGCGAGGCCCAGCGGGTCAAGATGATCCGCCACCTCGGGTCGTCGCTCACCGACGTCACCTACGTCTTCGACGAGCCCACCGCGGGGCTGCACGCCCATGACGTCCAGCGGACGAACCAGCTGCTGCGGCGGCTGCGCGACAAGGGCAACACGGTGCTGGTGGTCGAGCACGAGCCGGAGGTGATCGAGATCGCCGACCACGTGGTCGACCTCGGCCCCGGCGCCGGCTCCGACGGTGGAACGGTGTGCTACGAGGGGACGGTCGAGGGCCTGCGCGCCAGCGACACGCTCACCGGACGCCACCTCGGGTACCGCGCCGCGCTCAAGCCGAAGACCCGCACGCCCGTCGGCACCCTGGCGATCCGCAACGCGACCCAGCACAACCTGCGGGACGTGAGCGTGGACATCCCGCTCGGCGTGCTGTGCGTGGTCACCGGCGTGGCCGGGTCGGGCAAGAGCTCGCTGATCCACGGTTCGATGCCGGCTGGTGCCGGCATCGTCTCGATCGACCAGGCGCCGATCAAGGGCTCGCGGCGCAGCAACCCGGCGACGTACACCGGGCTGCTGGACCCGATCCGGACGGCGTTCGCCAGGGCGAACGGGGTCAAGCCCGCGCTGTTCAGCGCGAACTCCGAGGGCGCCTGCCCGAACTGCAACGGCAACGGCGTCATCTACACGGAGCTGGGCTTCATGGAGACCGTGGAGTCGGTGTGCGAGGAGTGCGAGGGCAAGCGGTTCGAGGCCAGCGTGCTCGAGTACAAGCTCGCCGGGCAGGACATCAGCGAGGTGCTCGCGATGTCGGTCAGCGAGGCGCTGGCGTTCTTCGGCACCGGCGCGGCGAAGACTCCGGCGGCCCGCGCGATCCTGGGCCGGATGGCCGACGTCGGGCTCGGGTACCTGCGCCTCGGCCAGCCCCTCACCACGCTCTCCGGCGGCGAGCGGCAGCGGCTCAAGCTGGCCATCCAGATGGCCACCGACGGCGGCGTCTACGTGCTCGACGAGCCGACCTCGGGCCTGCATCTCGCCGACGTCGAGCACCTGCTCGCGCTGCTCGACCGGCTGGTGGACGCGGGCAAGTCGGTGATCGTCATCGAACACCACCTCGCGGTGATGGCGCATGCCGACTGGATCATCGACCTCGGCCCCGGCGCCGGCCACGACGGCGGGCGGGTCGTCTTCGCCGGCCTGCCCGCGGACCTGGTCGCCGCCCGGGGCACCCTCACCGGCCAGCACCTCGCCGAGTACGTGGGCTGATCCACCGCGCCCCGGACGCGCCACGCGCTCACTGGATCAGGAGCTCCTCCCCGACCCGCAGCGTCCGATACTGCTCGCCGAAGGCACGCTCGAAGGCGCCGAACGTCCACGGCGTGCTGTCGTGGCCCGAGACCGCGATGATCCGCGGTCCGCGATCGCGGATCGCGTCGATCGCCTCGGCGACGTCCTGCTCCCCGATGGGCCGCCACGGCCAGTGCGGTGAGCCGAGGATCGCCTGCGAGAGATAGGCCGTCCCCGGGTGTACCGGCAGGTGCAGCCCGCCGACCACCGCCCGGATCGGCACGTCGAGCACCGCCTCGGTCGCGGCCAGCATCCGCTCGATCCCAGGGTGGCCGCAGCCGCTCACGAGCACGAGGCCGAAGCCGCGAACGTTGACCATGAGCGCCTGCTCGGCGGTCGGTCCGATCCAGAACAGCATCCTCGGCAGCGGCGGCAGAACAGCGATCCCGGGCGCGATCACGCGCGGACCTGTGGTGAGCACGAGATCCGCACGCTCGTGGCGCATCGGCGCCGGCACGTAGCCGGGAAGGCCCTTGGGCTCCAGCGGCGCCGCCGCCAGGCTGAACGTCCGCCGGAACGTGTTCAGCGCGCCGCCCACGTGATCCACGTGCAGGTGGGAGATCACGATGCCGTCGAGCGACTGCAGGTCGACCCCGAGGGTCGCCGCGTTCTGCACGAGGGCCGACTGCGCGCGATGCTTCGGATTGAAGCCGACGTCGAAGAGCAGGGTCGTGCCATCCGCACGGAGGAGGTACGAGACCCCCGGCTCGCCTTCGAGCTCCCCGCCCGGGACGAGCCGTTCGACGAGCGGCAGGATGGACAGGTGCTCGACCTCGCCGATTGCCGACAGCTTCGGGCCGACGGCGGCGAGCCACGAGCGCTCGAGGCGCTCGCGCTGCACGACGTAGCGCGCCGCGAGCCCACCGATCGCCGCCAGCGTCGCCCCCGTCCCGACCTTCGCCCAGCCCATCCCAGCCTCCTTTCGTGCGCTCCGTCGTACCGGGCGGGGCGGTCTCGCCAGTGGCTCGGCGCGGTTCCGGCGGCGGAGGGTGTGGGCCGCGCGTCAGAGCCTCCCGCACTCGGGGCGAAGGCTGACGTGCGCTGCCCGGGAGTGCCAGAGGCATCGGTCCTGAACAGACCACGGGCGGTCCTCGCCGCGGCTTACGCTTGTCGCCTGAACGTCGCTGGACTGCCGCACGGGCGCCTGAAGGAGGGCCACTCCATGAGCGAGTCGCTGTACCCCATGCCTGTGACGCTCGACCCGGCGTGGAGTGGTGACACCGTCGCCGTGCAGGCCGGCCGGCCCGCACGCGTGGCCGGCGCACCCATGAACACGCCGATCACTCTGAGCTCGACGTACGTCCACGACGCCGCCCTCGAGTACGGGCGCGACGGCAACGCCGGGTGGGGCGCGCTGGAGACGGCGCTCGGCGCGCTCGACGGCGGCCGGGCGGTGTCGTTCGCATCGGGCCTCGCCGCGACCACCGCCATCGCCGACCTGGTGCCGGCGGGCGGGATCGTGGTGTTGTCCTCCGTGACGTACTTCGGGGTGCGGAACATCTTCGAGCGAATGGAGGCGCGTGACCGCCTCCACGTCCGCCTGGCCGCCGCGGATGACACCGAAGCCGTCCTGGCCGCAGCCGACGGGGCGGACATGGTGTGGGTGGAGTCCATCGCCAACCCGCTCATGGTGGTGGCAGACGTCCCTGCGATCGCCGCGGGCGCCCGAGAGCGCGGCGCGATCACCGTGGTGGATGCGACGTTCGCGACGCCTCTGCGCCAGCGCCCGCTCGACCTCGGGGCCGACCTCGTCATGCACTCTGCGACCAAGCTCATCGCCGGCCACTCGGACGTGCTGCTGGGCGCAGTGGTGTGCCGGGACGACGCGCATGCGGACTTCCTGGCAGCCCACCGCCACGACCACGGCGCGATCCCCGGGGGCCTCGAGGCCTTCCTCGCGCTGCGCGGGCTGCGCACGCTCGCCGTCCGGCTCGACCGGGCCGAGGCGTCGACGTCCGAACTCGCCCGTCGCCTGGTGTCGCATCCGCACGTCGCGAAGGTCAACTACCCGGGCTTGCCCCGGGACCCGCAGCACCAGCGTGCCCTTCGGGTACTCCCGAACGGGTCGGGATCCATGCTCTCCTTCGAGGTCGCCGGCACGGTCGAGCAGACGGAGGCGTTCCTGGCGCACCTGCGACTGCTCACCCACGCGACCAGCCTCGGCGGCGTCGAGTCGCTCATCGAGCGTCGTGCGCGGTACGCCGGAGACGCCTCCATCGTCGGCCCCACCCTCTGCCGCCTGTCGGTCGGCATCGAGAACGTCGAGGACCTGTGGGCCGACCTCGACGGGGCACTGCGCGCCGCGCTTGGCTGAGGGGTTCCCACGTTCCTGATCTCGTCCTCTTCCGCCTCGCCACCTACGCCGACGAGCTCCCGCGGCGCTGGGCGCGGGGTAGGATCTCGGGAGCATGCCGCTCGATCTCGAAGACCTTCGTCTCGCCATCTACGCCTCGCTCGCGTCGACGGGCCGCGCGCCCGACCCAGCCGCCCTCGGCGCACGCCTGGGTGTCGAACCCGACGAGATCGAGAGCGGCCTGCGCCAGCTTGCGGCCGCTCGCCACCTGGTGCTGGACTCCAGCGGGCGGATCGTGCTCGCCCACCCCTTCTCCACCATCGACCTCGGCTTCTCGGTCAAGGGCAGGCACACGCTCTGGTGGGGCGGCTGCATCTGGGACTCGTTCGCGGTCCCGCACCTTGTCCCGGACGAGCCGGAGGTCCTCGTGGCCACGACCTGCCAGGGCTGTGGTCGGGCGCACGCCTGGGTGGTGGGCCGCGATGCGCCGCCTGCCGGCGACCAGCTCGCCCACTTCCTTGTCCCGGCCTCCCGCATGTGGGACGACGTCGTCTTCACCTGCAGCAACCAGCGGGTCTTCTGCGACGAGGACTGTCTCGGCGCCTGGCTGGTCCGCGAGGGCCGTGAGCGCGGCTCCGCGACGGATCTCGCCACGGTGTGGCGCCTGGCGAGCGGCTGGTATGCGGGGCGCCTTGACCGCGGCTACGTCCGGCGCGAGCCCTCCGCGGCCCACGCGTACCTGCGCGGGGCCGGGCTCTCCGGGGCGTTCTGGGGCCTCTGATGGCGGGGTCGCGCTACGGCCCTGGGAACGGCCAACGATCAACTCACGCTTCGACCCACGGCCACGCCGCTCGCGAGCGCGTCGGACAGCAGCGCCGCCTGACGCCCGGCGCGAGGGAGGCGACGTGTCCGATCCAGGCGCACCGTGCGATGTGCATGTGCCCCGGCCGGGTCCACCTGAGGGCCGCGTGGACCGCGGCGGGCCGACAAGGTGGTCGACGTCGACCCGTTGCGGTCCATCGTCGGCTCCGTCCGGGACGGAAACGCCCGGATGGGCCCGGCGGAGTGGAGGTCGGCTGAGCGGGCTCCCCGGACCAGGTGGTCAGCCGTGGGCGGGTCAGGTCTCGTGGCGGCGCTCGTGTCGAGGCGTCGTCCTCGGGAAGTCGGAGGGCCGGGGCGGAGCTGAGGCCGGGCGAATGGTCCCGACGGCACTTGCCCACCCGCCGGTCGAGGCGGATGCTCGACGCCGCACGGGAGGCTGTGACACGCGGTCCATACGCTGGCCGCCGGGACCGCGCCGAGCCACTGGCGAGACCGACCCGCCCGAAGCAGGAGTGGGTCATGGAGCACCTCCGCGACGAGATCCGCATCGAGGCACCCGTCGAGCATGTCTGGTCGTACCTGGTTGACGGCTCGCACTGGGACGAGATCCAGCCCCGGGCCAAGCACACCGACTTCAGCGGGCCGCTGGACCAGGTCGGGACGACGTTCGTCCAGACCGGGCGGATGATGGGCTTCGAGTCGAAGACCACGCTCACGGTCGTCGAGGTCGAGCCGCAGCGGCTCCTCCATGTCCGGGGCGACGCCGGTCCGTGGGAGATGGTCTGGCGGCTCGAGCCCGCCGGCGACGCGACCCGCCTGGTCCTCGAGTCCGACTACGAGATGCCGGGGCACATTCCCGGGTTCGTCAAGAACCTCATGACCAAGGGCTGGATGGAAGGGAACGTCCACAAGATCCTCGTGGACATCAAGGCGTTCACCGAGGCGACGGTCCCCGCCCACGCCTGAGGTATCCGTAACGCACTGCAGCTCGCTGAGCAAAGCAGCGTCCTGGACTGGTACCTCGAGGTCGGCCGGCAGCGCGAGGCGCAGGAGCAGCGGCGGTGTCTCGCGCCGCCAGCGGATCCCGCTGCGTGCCGCCGGCTGCATTGACGCATGCATGCTGCTGCCGCTCCCGGGTCCACCCGCACCCTCGATGAACGCCTGGCGGAGGCGCTGGTTCAGGCGGGCGCGGCAGTCACGGCGTCTCGCCGAGCGCCTTGAGCAGGAGCGGAAGCGAGCGATGGAGGTCGCGCTCGAAGTACGGCCAGTCATGGGTCCCGTTCCCGTAGGCATCGACGGTCACTGGGATGTCGAGCTCGGCGAGCTGGTGGACGAAGGCTGCGCTCTCGGTCGCGACCTCCCGCTCTGCTGAGCCGTCGGGGTCCCACCGGGATGCCGAGCCGTGGTCGAGCGGTCCGAGTTCGCCGTTGCCGTAGGCCACGTAGAGCGCGGTGCCCTTGAGGGCCGCCGCGTTGGCGGTCGGGTCGTGGGCCTTCCACACGTCGGCCTGGGCTTGCGAGTCGCCCCAGATAGCGCTCGGAAACCATCCGCCTTCGACAAAGGCTTGACCACCGAGCGGGGCGAGCGGGCCGCTGAACGAAGCGGCGGCGAGAAACATCCCCGGCTGGCGCGTCGGCGCTGACGCCGATGCCACCGGTGGGCTCCGGCACCTGGAGTCCGAGATTGAGCCCGGGGTGCGCCTGGACCTGCCGGCCGTCTCGGTCGTTCGCCCACCACGCGCTGTGCGCCCCCGGACGGACGCGAACCGCCAGTACCCGGCAGCGCCCTGGACTGATGCCTCGAGGTCGGGTGGGGCTGATCTCCGTCGGGCGAAGGTCGCCGTACCGGCAGCAGGACGGCGGAACGGCCGACCCGCCGTCCCGCCGTCCTCGACGCGGCCGGGCAATCGCCGTCAGGGGCACCGCATCGTGCGGATCGTGTGGTTGTCCGAGTCGACGATGTAGAACAGGCCCGAGGCGTCCTGCATGATCCCGATCGGGCCTGGGAACCTGGCGACGTCTCCCGGCCCGTCGGCCGATCCCGCCTCGCCCGGCTTGCCGGCGAGGAGCGTCACCGTCCCGTCCTCGGCGATCCTCATGACCGTGTGACCGAGACAGGACGTGCCGTAGAGATCGCCAGAGGGGTCGACCCAGACGACGCTCGGCAGGCCGTAGGTCTCCCAATCGCCCTTCAGCGTCGTCACCACCCCGTCGGGCGTCACCCTGCGGATAGCGACGTCGCTGAGGTCGGTCCTCACGTCAGCGACCCAAAGGACGTCATCAGCGTCCGCCCTCAGAGCAGGCGCTCGATCGCATCGCGGCTCAGGGGCCGCTCGAGGAACTCCCGGACCCAGCCCTCGTTGTCGGCGCGCTCGGCCTCGGTCGTCGCGGCCAGCCATTGGCGACAACCCGTCTCCAGGATGTGGCACAGCGCGGCGATCGGCATCGCGAAGTCGGTCGGCCCCAGGATCCGACCCGGGCCACCGGCCTCCGTATAGGCCTCGCGGACCAGCAGCGCCCGGGCGGGGTCGGGATCGGCGAACTCGACGAGGATAAGCGCGAGCTCCTGGCTCGGGTCCGCGAGGCCGGCGTCGTCGAAGTCGATGAGGCACAGGCCGCCGTCCGCCGTCGCCCGCAGGTTGTCGGCCCACAGGTCCCGGTGGGACGTCCGGACCGATCGCGGCGGCCGGCCCAGGAGCGACTCCAGCCCAACCAGCTCCGGCACCAGGGCCGCGATCTCGTCGGCGAACGGCGCGCCCCGCCGGCGCAGCTCGTCCACGAGCGCACGCCACGTGGTGGCGCCCACGGGCTCCGAGTACCAGGGGTGGAGCCCGCGCGTTCCCGCGTACCGGACCCGATGCAGCCGCGCGAGCAGGCGCCCGAGCGCGACCGGATCGAGATCGCGGTCGGGGCCCAGCAGGTCCACCCAGGACAGGACCGTCACCCGGACGTCGCCCAGGTCCCCGACCACCTCCCCTGCTCGGGTGCGGCGGACCTCGGGCGTCGGGACGCCGTCGCACAGGGCGGCCTCCTGGAAGGCGGTAGTGTCCCGGAGCGCCGCCAGGGCCTCCGGGGCGAGATCGCCGGCGACCGGCTTGACCGCCCAGCTGCCGAGCTCGCTGTCCAACCGCCAGATGGAGCCGACGCGACCCTCGGCCACCGGGCCCGATGACAGGCGACCGGTCGTGCCCAGCTCGAATGTCCCGAGCAGCCGTGGAACATGGCGGCTCTCGATCGCGATCGATGCGCGCATCTCCCGCGCCCTCAGGCCACCAGACGCAGGTGCCGGACGCGGTGGGCCTGGTTCCGCGCCGAGCTCCGCGCCTGCCGCCGGAGCGCTCCAGCGTCGCTCACGCCGACCCCGACGAAGCGGACCTGGCTGTCGCCTCGAAACGCGAGGATGTGGATCGCGAGTCGGCCATCCTTCTCTGCCCCTGCCAGCGGCCATCCGCCGCACCGTGTCCCGGAAGGTACGCGATCCGTCCTGATCGCGGAGGCTCGGACGCAGCTCGGCTGTCGGGCGAGCGCGGGCCGACGCGCCGGGCGCCGGCCCCCTCAGGCCCCCGCGTATGTCTCCGGGACGACCGTCTCGACGAGGAACCGGTGGAACGCCTCGTACTGCTCGAGCGCCGGGGCGTGCGAGGCACCGTCGACGGTCAGGATCCGCTTGATCCGCGCGTCAAGCATCGCGAACCACTCGAGCGCGAGGTCGCGCCGGCCGGCCAGCTCCGCCGTGCCGTCGACGAAGTAGAGCGGCACCTCGAGGCGGGGAACGTCCACCCGGAAGTCAAGCTCCTGGAGCTGCGGGTACATGATCGTGAACATGTCGATGAGGCCGCGCAGGACGTTGGTCTTGGCGACGAGGTCGTACTCGCTGCCGAGCACCCCGAAGGGGTCGAGCCCGGCGGCCTCGCCGCGAGCAAGGTGGGCCTCGGACGGCTGGTACGGCGGCTCGAGCGCCTCGTACCAGCCCATGACGAAGGCATTCGCGTACGGCAGGTCGGCGTACGGCGGCGGCCCCCACGCCTCCATGCATACTGCGGCGAGAACGGCGCACGAGCAGCGTCACCGTCCTGGAACCCGGCAGCGAGAGGGGCACCCCATGGCCACCGTCCACAGCGCGAACCTCAGCGGCCGGGACACGATCGAGCAGTACATCCACGAGTACGCCCACCAGGAGCAGGTCAGGATGATGGCCGCCTGGCTCGAGAAGCACCGGCCCGGCACCTTCAGCTTCACGGGCCTGGTGGACCCTACGGACGCGACGGTCATCACCCCGCAGGCGACCGTGGACTACGGATACTGCTGGTTCAGCCTGTCCGAGGGGCCGGCCATCGTGCGGACGCCGAGCTACCGGTACTTCTTCTCGGTCTCGGTCTTCGACATGCACCACAACGTGCCGGCCGTGGTGGCACATCCCGCCAGACCGATCCTGCTGATCCGACCCGGCCAGGCCATCCCGGATGGGGACTTCGAGATCGTGGAGCTCGAGACGGACCAGGGGCTCGTTTTCACCCGCATGGTCGTGGTGGACAACCTGGCCGAGGTCGAGGCCCGGCGCCCGCAGATCACGATGGAGGGCGGCGACGGCGACATGCAGCGGCCGGTGGCCCGCTTCTCCCCGGCAGTCGAGCAGGCCGCGCAGGCGATCATCGCCGCCGCGATCCCGCACATCGACCCCGACATCGCCTTCGGCCGGCGTTCGACCGACACGGGCGACATCACCCGGGCCGCGGCCGTCATGCTGGGCCAGCTCGGGACGCCGTCGGACACCGTGCGCTACGCGCCGATCCTGGCGGACGCCGACGGGGCTCCCCTCAACGGGACCGACACCTACGAGGTGACGGTGCCCGCCGGGATCGTCCGCGACGACGGCTACTTCTCGGTGACCGTCTACGGCATCGACAACAAGCTGCTGATCCCCAACGACCGCCGGATCTACGACCGCACCAGCTACACGACCGAGCTCGAGGCCGACGGGACGGCTGTGATCACGCTGAGCCCCGACGGCAGCGGCCGCAACGGCATCCCGACCGGGAAGCCCTTCTACGGCATCCTGCGGGCCTACCAGCCCGTGCGCGGGGCCCGGCTGCAGCCGACGGTGCACAAGCGCTGAGGCCCGGGTCCAGCTTCCAGCAGCCCACCACGTGGTGCCCGCAGCACCGTGAACGACCGGACCCGCATCGGCCTACCTCGGCACGTACCAGGACGCGGCCGGTGACTGGCTCGATGGCAGTCACACCTACCGCCTGCGCGTGCCGGCCGATGCGCCGGTCGACCTCTTCTGGTCTCTCACCGTGTACGACGTGGACACCAGGTGCCTCATCCGGAACCCGGAGAAGATCGCGGACCGCTCATCCCGGATGGACCTGCGCACGAACGACGACGGATCGGTGGACGTGTACTGCGGCCCGACGGCGCCCGCGGGCTTCGAAGCGAACTGGATCCCGACCGTTCCGGGCAGGAACTGGTTCTCCTACTTCCGCTTCTACGGACCCACCCAGGCGTACTTCGACCGGAGCTGGCCCCTGGGTGACTTCGAGCGGGTGGGCTGAGCCTGTCGCACGCAGCGGGAACGGCTGGGTGAAGCCGCGGCGAGGGAGCGCTTCCCGGTCCGGGAGGCCGAGGGGCGCTTGCGCGCCGGACCCTCGACAGATACGCGGTCCGGCACATGCTCATCGGCTGGGCAGGGACTGGCGCCCCCGGACGGACGCCGGGGCTCGGGAGGCAACGTGGTGGACCGGCTGGCGTGGTACGCGGTCGGCTAGTTTCAACCACCGATCTTGGGGGTGCCACCCAACGGGGGCTCACGAAGCAAAGTGGTGGACCCGCGGGGGAGCACGCCAAGCGAGGTTGGCCGCGGCGGATCCGCAGTTAGGCGTCAGCAGCCCGGCGAAGGCGCTCCAGCTCGCGGCGGAGGCGCTTGCTCGGCCGGCCCTCGCCCCGGACGGCCATGATCCCCGGCCGGACTTCCGTCACCACCGGCGGCGGGCTGTGATCCACGTAGCACGTCACGGCGACCGGGGCACCGACCCGCGACTCGATCGGCCGCACGACCTCGACGATGCGCTCGCGGCCGGCGATCAGCGCGTCGACCCGGTCGCCGGCCTGGACCTTCGTCGACGGCTTCGCGGTGTTCCCGTTCACGAGGACGTGGCCGGCGTCACACAGCTGCGTCGCCGTCGGGCGCGTCTTCACGAGGCGCACCGCGCACAGCCAGCGGTCGATGCGGGTCTCGCCCTTCTCCGTGGGATCGGCCACGCCCGCTAGCATCGCACGCGTCGTCCTCGGAAGCCAAAGCGGTCGACGCGCTCGCGTGGTATTCGCAAGCCTGACAGACCGGACCCTCTGCCCATCGCGGACGTCCGCGCCATCCGGCGCCTCACTTGCGCGGAACGGGTCCCGAGAGCGAACATCACAGCATGCAGATTGTTGCCGGACAGATCACCGCCGCAGCCCTCGCCACGATGGCGGAGGCCACTTTCGGGGACCTCGTCAAGGCCGTCGTCGACGTGGGCCGAGGCCTTCTCGCGGTAGACGCCGGCATGCACAGCGACCTGGAGGCCCTGCTGCTCGATGCCGGGTCGCGCCAAGGCGACCTCTGGGGGATCAACCTCTATCCGGCCGAGTTCGGCACCGCAGGGTTCCTCGAGTTCGACTCGATGGTCAACTTGCGCCCCAGCCAGGGAAACCGCACCCGTTCGGTTGACGATCCCGCGGTCCGAGAGGCGATCGAGGAGCTCATCGGCCGGGTGGTCGTCCCGTGACCCTTCACCCGGATCTCGTGCCTGAGCGATGGGAGAAGATGACGCTCGCCGAGCAGCTCGGCAATGCCGGAGCGGACGTCGGTCGGGCGATCAGGGCACGAGAGACCGGCAACGAACCCCGCTGCGCAGCCGCCCTCGCCCGAGCACTCGCCCAGCTCGATCTCACCCTCGCCGACCCCCGCTGGGCTGGCCACAGGCGGCGCGAGCTTGCCCGTGCCCGAGAGGTCGTGTGTGACCTCCTCGCCGGCGACAACGTGTACGGTTCGACACCGGCCCTGACCGAGGCGTGGTTCATGGCCTATGCCGCCCAGGCTCGAGCCGGGCGCTGATCGGGGCCTGCCCGCCCGCACGGCTTAACAGCTGTCGACGCACGGCGACACTCGCCGGTTGGGGATCTTCCTGGCGCCCCCGGACGGACGCGGGGGCTCGGAAACCAAGATGGCCGACACGCTCGCGTGGTACGCGACGAGGTGATGGCGGCGCGGCATCTATCCACGGGCCGGTCCTTACATCCCAGCCGCGGTAGTCGAGAACGTACTCGTGCGGCGGGGGTTGTCCACCGGATACAGAGCTCGAGGGTGGGATCATCAGCCGGACAGCGCGTTCCGAAGATTGGCCCGTAGAGAGGTCCTGATGAGCCAGCCAAGGCGCCGAGTGCTACGCCACGTCGTCCTGTTCGCCTTCAAAGAGACGACGACCCCCAACCAACTCCAGGCTATCGAACAGGACTTTGCCGCCCTGCCGCCCCAGATCGCCGAGATCAAGGGCTACGAGTGGGGCACCGATGTGAGCGTCGAACACTTGGCTGATGGCTACACGCACTGCTTCCTGGTCACCTTCGCGAGCCTCCCCGACCGGGACACCTACCTGGTCCATCCCGCCCACCAGGCATTTGTCGCCAGGCTCCAACCTCACCTGGCCAAAGCATTGGTCATTGATTACTGGGCTGGCCGGCTGTAGAGGGCTTCACTTCCGCTTCCATCCGCTCCAAGCGCTCCATCATCGATCCCACCCGGACCCCGCCTGCTCACCCGTTCTACGAGCCGGTTGCGTTGCTGTGGCGCCCCCGGACGGACTCCGGCCCCCAATACCAACGCAGCGTGCTGGACTGGTATCTCGAGGTCGGGTGAGGCACATCCTGGCCGTCCGCCTCGGCCCCTTCGACGGCCCGTTTCCCCCCAGCCCGACCAGGTGTGGCCGTCCTCTGGCTCGGTTGGTTGGACGCGCACCGGCCCGAACTCAGGCCGAAAGCCACGAGGATCACGTGGACGGGCGGCACGACCAAGATCCTTGGGAACGCCGCCGAGAGGATCGGCACCCGATCCCTCCGATTGTCGTTGAGCACCGGGTGAGCCCATCGAGGGCTGCCCGGGGCCAGAGAACCCGCCGTCCTGTGGGCCCGGGTCACCCGCGCGACAGAACCTTATGCAGCGAGATCGCCCAGCCGGAGAGCGTGCCGCTCACGCTCATCCCTTGCACTGGCACCAGCACGGCCACCGCCGTCCTGGTGCTCGGCCAGACCAGGAGGATGGAGGAGTACTGGATGTAGTCGCCCATGTGCCCGACGATTGTCGCGCCTTCCCAGTAGGCGACCATGGTCCCGAAGACGAAGCCGAGGTCCGCGTCCGGGACACCGTCGGTCATCGTCGCGACCAGGTCGGGCTCGATCACGCGGCCGCCGTAGAGCAGGTAGCCCCAGCGCGCCAGGCTCGGCGCGTCGGCGGCCATGCCGGCCCCGCCCTGGCCGGTGGAGGCCGAGGCGAGCGACGGCAGGTAGCCGCTGGCCGGGTCGACGACCTTGGCGTCGGTGCGGTCCACGGCCACGGTGAGCGGCGGCTGCGGTTTCTCGGCGACCTGCATCCAGATCCGGTCCAGCCCGGCGGGCCCGAGGAGGTCGCGGCGCAGCACGGTGGCCAGTGGCTCGCCGGTCACCTTCTCGATGACCATCCCCAGCACGTCGTAGTTGAGCCCGTTGTACGTGCCTGGACCACCGAGGGTCCCGACCCGCGGCTGATCCTTGGCGAGGGCGACGATCTCCTCGGCGGTCCACGCGCGGGCCAGGTCCTTCGGGACCTGCTCGTTCAGGGCCTCGTCGGGGACCCCGGGGAACCCGCTCCTCATCGTGGCCACCTGCCGGATCGTGGCGCCGCTCGTCTCGAACGGCAGGCTCAGGTACGTGGTCACCGGCGCGTCGAGGTCGACCTTCCCCCCGGAGGCCAGGAGCAGGACCTCGGCCGCGACGAACGTCTTCGTCGTGCTCGCGATCGCGAACGCCGAGGTGGGTTCGATGGCCGTGCCCGCGGCATCGTCGCCGGCGGCACCGGCCCACGACCCCTCCGGGGAGACCACGGCCGCGGACAGCCCGATCACTTCGCCGCCGGACACCCACCCGTCCAGCAGCGCCTGCAGGGTCGAGACCGTCGCGTCGGGCAGGGCCGCGTCGTTCGGCTCATCCCACGCGGACGGCGACGATGGCGACGCGGTGGGAGTTGCGGCGGGGGTTGCCGTCGCGACCGGAGCCGCGCTCGCCGGAGCCGGTGTCGTCGACGACGGAGCGACGGTGGCCCCGGCGGCACAGCCCGCCAGCACGACCATGACTGTCAAGCCGACGAGGAAACGCCTCGTCGAGGAGTGCCCACGCATCCTTGACCCTCCTGGGACGCATGCGTGCGGGTTGGTCTCAGTCCCTTGGTGCCGAAGGACCGGTCGGGCCGAACGTGCCGGTTACGGGGTCATACAGCTCGGCCGAGGCGAGAGCGACGAAATCCGCCGTAGCGGTGGGATCCTCCCCCAGGCCCCCGGCGATGAGGACGCGCCCGTCGGCGAGCAGGGTGGCGGTCTGGCCCCGACGAGCGGTCGTCAGCGAGCCAGTCAGGCTGAACGTGCCCTTCTTCGGGTCGTACACCTCGGCCGAGGTGAGAGGGGTACAACACTCTCCAGGATCTGCCCCCCCGGCGAGGAGGACACGACCGTCGGGCAGCAGCGTCGCGGTCTGCTGCCAACGGGGAGTCTTCATCGAGCCGGTCGGCTTGAAGGTGCCGGTCGTTGGGTCGTAGACCTCGGCCTTCGAGCCATCGCCGCCCCCGGTGATGAGGACGCGGCCGTCGAGAAGCCGGGTGGCCGTGACTCCCCCCGCGGTCGTCATCGAGCCGGTCAAGCGGAACGTCCCGGTCTTCGGGTCATACAGCTCGGCCGACGCGAGGGATGGGAACTCGCCCCCGGCAATGAGGACGCGCCCGTCGGCGAGCAGGGTGGCGGTCTGGCCTCCACGAGCAGTCTTGAGCGAGCCCGTCGGGCTGAACGTGCTCTCCTTCGGGTCGTACAGCTCGGCCGAGGTGAGAACGACGACGGAGTCCCCCAGGCTCCCCACGACGAGGACCCTGCCGTCGGCGAGGAGTGTGGCGGTGGGGCCGGAGCGAGCCGTCTTCAGCAAGCCCGTCGAGCGGAAGGTGCCCTTCTTCGGGTCGTAGATCTCGGCCTTCGAGCCATCCCCGCCGCCGACGATGAGGACGCGGCCGTCGGCGAGCGTCGTCGCGTCATGGTACGAATAAGGCATCTCCATCGATCCGGTGCTGCTGAACGTCCCGGTACTCGGGTCATACAGCTCGGCGGAGGCGAGCGCCTTCCAGAAGGCTACGTCGCCGCCGGTGATCAGGACCCGACCGTCGGCGAGCAGGGTGGCGGCGTGGAAGGCGCGAGGCGTCGTCATCAGGCTGGTCGCGCTTGCTCCCGGCGTCGGCGTCAGCGTCGCAACGGGAGTTCCGGTCGGCGTCGGCGAGGGCGCGATCACGATCGCCTGGTACGGGCGCCACGACCCCGCCACGAGACCCCCGACGACGAGCGCGAGCAGCAGCCCGGCGAGCAGCAGGACCCAGGCCATCGCCGGCGTCCTCCCGAAGCCCCACCGGGCGAGTGCGGTTCGCCGGTGGGGATAGGCCGTGGCGAACTGCCGGGCGAGCTCGGACGGCCGGACCTGCGTCGGCGCGTCCTCCAGGTACGCGCGGACGGCGGCGGCGAGGTCGAGCTCGAAGCGATCGCGCTCAGCCATCGCGGAGCTCCTTCCTGAGGCGGTCGACGATCCGCGAGAGACGCATGCGGACGGCGGACGGCGAGGTACCGAGGGCGGCGGCGAGCTCGTCCGAGCCGAGCTCGACGGCGTAGTGCATGGCGAGGAGGGCGCGGTCGTCGGGCGAGAGGCGCGCGAACGCGCGGCGGAGGTCGACGCGCTCGATGCCGGTCGACGGGTCGCCCCGGGGGTCGCCGGGAGCCTCCACCTCGATCTCGACGACCGGCCCGTGGCGCCGGCGCAGGATCTGGCGGGCCTCGTTCGCGGTGACCGCGAGGAGCCATGGCCGGACGCGCTCCGGGTTGCGCAGCGAGTGGAGCTTGCGCCAGGCGACGAGCCAGGCCGACTGGACAGCGTCCTCGGCCAGCTCCCGGTCGCCGCACGCCGCGAACGCGACCCGGGCCATGTCGACGTGGTACGTCGCGACGAGCTGGGCGAAGGCCGCCTCGTCGCCTGCCCCCGCGAGAGCGACGGTATTGGCGACCGTCTGGCTGCCCATCGCGTGTCCGTTCATACCCAATAGATGCGTCCGGGGGCGGATCCGCAACCGGGTATCCCGCGATTCACGGCAACGGCGGGCCGGTCTCGCCAGTGGCTCGACGCGGTCCCGGCGGCCGGAGTGTGAGCCGCGCTCCTGAGCCTCCCGCTGGCGAGCACCGTAGGTCGGTGTCGTACCAACGGCCAGAGGACAACGGCCCGTTGGACGTGGTGGCGGATCGGGCCCCCGCTGAACGAAGCCGTCGCCCGAGCCGCCGCACGCCGGATGTGCGGGGTACTGGCGCCCCCGGACGGACTCGGGCCCCCAATACCCACGCGGTGTCCTGGACTGGTACCTCGAGGTCGGGTGAGACGGAGTACTGCCGACCCCAGTTGGTGGTGACCGGGATCGGGTAGCTACCGATCGACGGGGGCGTGCCATGTACCTGCTCGACGAGGTCGTGGGGCAACTGGACTCAGCCCGACAGTCTCCCGACGCGGGCCGGGTGAATCCGCCCCGGGGGTTCTGCCTCGTCCGGCGAAGACTCTGCCTGACCGAACCCCTACGGGCTGACGCCCTTGAACTGGGTGCGAGCAGACTCGCCTGCAGTGTTCGCAGCTGCCACGTAGAGGCAGAGCTCTCCGCCGCCGGTGTTCATCGGCAGCGGGCCAACTGTCATCATTGCCGCGTTCGGTGAGCTCGTCGCGATGAGCGTCGCGCCGGCTCGGTCGCACGCGGCCCCCGCGCCTTCTCCCGACCACGCCTCGTAGATGCGGTACACCGCGCTCGTCCCCTTGGCGGAGACCCAGCCAAGGTTGACGACGAGGCAATTGGGGGTCGCGGCGACCGCGTGCGCCAGGACGATGTCGCCGTGGCCCGTCTCGTCGGGACAGGGCGCCGCCTGCCACGTGGCGCGGAGAGCGGTGGGTGCGGGCGGCGCGGCCGTGCCGACAGGAGGCGTCGGTGCGGGCGGCGCGGCCGTGCTCGACTCTCGATACGTGATGCCGGCATCAGGGCAATGCTGCATCGACCTGATGCCCATCGAGCTTCCACTGCCGGTAACGGACCAGGCCGCCGCCAGCTGTCCGTCGCGGACGAGGCGGATCCACCCCGACGGGGCGGCCGGGTAGCCGGCCGGCTCGAGGACGTCGCCCGGGCGGAAGTTCAGCACGAGGGAGCGCAGGTAGGCGATGGCCTCCTCCGGCGAGGCGGGGGGCTCGTCCCCGCTGCCGACCGTTCCACCGCCGCCCTCGCACTCGATCTGTCCGGGTTTCCAGAGGCCGTCGGGGTCCGTGACGAGGACCTTCGCCCGCGTCGGTTCCGCCGCGGATGGGTTGAGGCAGGTGAGCTCGTATGCCCCCGGCGCCAGGACAAGAGCTGCCGAACCCTCCAGGTGCGCGATCACTCCGTGATCCTCGGGCGAGACGTCGATCGTCGCCGAAGAGCCGTCCTTGCGGACGGCCTCGAGATGGACGCCATCGGGACGGGCGCGGACGGCGGGCGCGCTCACGGACGCGGCCGGCCCGTCGCACGTCACGGCGACGGCGGGCTCGGCGAGCGGCGTGGGCGAGCTCATCTCCGTCGATGCCGGACTGGCGGGCTCGGACGGCGCTGGCAAGGTGGCCATCGGCCGCGAGGACGCACCCGACGGACTCGCCGCAATCGGTCCCCCGCAGGCGCTGACCAGAACGACAATGGCGACGAGAGCCCCAATGCGCGCTCGGCTCATGGTCCACCTTCTCGGCATGCTGAACCGGTTTCCCGGTCCTTCCGTCGACCACCCGAAGGTAGGACGTCCCAGACCCTCGTGACGTTGCGGCCCGGCCGGCCCGCTTCGCACCCCAGCGAGAGGCGCGGCGGCCGGACGCCCGGTGCGCATCCCATGACCTCGATGGGAGCCTTCACGGGCCCGCCGGAGGCACCGACGCCGAGGGCCCGCTCGAGTCGGCGCTGCTGTACCAGCCCTAGCGGGAGCCTGACGCTGGATCGACATCAGTCAGGATCGCGGACCGGTGGCCGTCCACGGCCATCCACCGCGTTCCGAGCTTGACGGCAGTCAGGTTCCGCGCAACCTCATGGGTTGGCCGGGAACCTGGCGCCCCCGGACGGACTCGGGCCCCCAGCAGCAACGCAACGTCCTGGACTGGTACCTCGAGGTCGGCTGAGCGGGCCGTTGTGATCAGAGCTGACGTTGACGGTTCGCCATTGCCCAGTGATCGCCGAACGCTCCCAAGCCGCGGCCCCCTAACTCCTCACGGCAGCGCGTCGTAGAACGCCTGGATGCGCGCCAGGAGGGCGGTCAGATCCTGGTCAGTGTCCGCGAGGAACTCGCGGAAGAAGCGCTGCATTCCCTCGGGTCCGGAGAAGTCCGGCCTCGTGTCGTTGTCGAAGAAGCGGGCGACGCGGTTGGCCTGCCCCATCACCTCGGCGATCCGTCGCTGGTACGGGCTGAGAGTACTCACGTCAGCGTCGGACGCCGCGGGCAGGAAGACCGGGTCGCCGCGCACCCACGCGAGCTGCGCGGCCGGCGTTGACAGGCACTCAAGCAGCGTCCGCGCGAGGGCCGGGCTGGCCGGCGAACGTTGCAGCATGACGCCGTCGATCGGGGCATCGATGGCCCGCTCCGCGTCCCACTGGTTTCCGAAGGACGGGAACGGGAACATGTCGAGGTCGTCCCGCACGCCCTGGTTTCTCGCCGGCTCGCCCGCGTAGGTCGCGTGGAAGATCATGCCCGCCCGCTTCTCGAGCATCGACTCCGACGCCTCCCACGCGGTGCGGTCGAGGAAGCCCGGCTGCACGAACGGGAGGAGCTCGCTCCAGCGCGCGAAGACCGCCGCGACGCGAGGGTCGGTCCAGCGCTCCCGACCGGCGAGCAGGTCTACGTGGAACTGGTAGCCGTTCAGGCGCATGTCGAGGATGTCGAACCAGCCCATCGCGGGCCAGCCGTCCTTGTCGCCGAAGGCGAATGGCACGAGGCCGTCGGCCGCCATCCGACGAGCGAGGACCAGCAGCTCGTCGTAGGTCGCCGGGACCCGAAGAGGCTCCGGCGGTACGATGACCCACGGGTAGATGTCCGTGGGCACCAGGTACTGCCGGCCGTCGCGGGCGGTCGAGGCGGCCCGGAAGGCGGTGCTGTATCGCCCGCCGACCGTCGCCCAGACGTCGCTGAGGTCGGCCACCAGGCCGCCCGCAACGAGAGCCTGCATCCGCTCGCCGACGAACCAGGTGAAGACGTCGCCCGGCGACCCCTCCAGGTACGTCTCGATCGACTCCTGGAACGGGTTCGAGGACCAGTAGCTCACGACGGTGCGGACGCCGGTCGCCGCCGTGCAGTCGTCGATCATCGCCTGGAACGCCGCCTCGCTCGGATCGCCTCCCTGATTGGAGCCGACGCGTACGGCGGGGCCCTTCGCAACCTCGATGGCGGCGGCGATCCCGAGGGCGACCACGAGCAGGATGGTGGCGACCCCCGCGAGGCGAACCGCGCCGCGCGCGTAGCCCCGCGCGAGGCTGCGCGGGCTTCGCTGGTTCAGGATCAACTCGACAGCGACGACGCCCGCGGCGACGACGACCAAGCCGAGCACCAGCTCCATGGGCCGAGGCTACACGGGCGCGCGACGGCGTCCAGTGCCGACTGTCAGCCGGGCATGTGGCACCCGCCTGGATGCCGCTGTTCCATCTTGCCCATCCCGGCGACCCCCACGCGGGAAGTCCATGGCTTCTGGCGCCCCCGGACGGATTCGAACCGCCGACGCCAGCCTTAGGACGGCTGCGCTCTATCCACTGAGCTACGGGGGCGCGACCCTCATCGTACCCCGGCAGACCATGGTGGACGGATGCAGCTCCACCCTCCGGCCGCGCCCGACCCGTGGCCGCGGTGGTACCGTCCGCGCCGTGCCCGACCTGCCGACCTCGCTCGTCGCCCTGACCGTCCTCGCGACCGGTCTGCTCCTCGCCGCCCTGATGCGGCTGCTCTTCCGCAACGCCCGGCGCCTCACGTGGAGCGCCACGATCGTCGCCGCCGTCCTCGGGTCTGCGCTGGCGTGGCTCCCCCTCGACCTGGCGGGGCTCGCCGCCCAGAGCTGGGTCCGCCTGCCGATCGGCCTGCTCGGGAGCGCCGTGGCCGTCGGGGCGGCATCCGCCGCCCTGGTCTGGCAGCAGCGTCGACGCGCGAAGGGCGTGCCGGGCGCGACAGCCGAGGAGCTGATCGCCCGCGGCGAGACGGAGCGCGTCGAGCTCAAGGCGACGGCCCGCTGGAACACTCGGAGCGGGGCGAAGGATCCGCGGATCGAGGACGAGGTCGTGATCACGCTGGCCGGGCTCATGAACGCGGCCGGCGGGACGCTCCTCGTCGGCGTCGAGGACGACGGAACGATCCACGGGCTGGCCGACGACTACGCCGTGGTGCCCGGTCGCGACCGCGACGGGTTCGAGCTCTGGGTCCGGACGCTTCTCGCCGAACGGCTGGGTCGCGCCGAGACGGCCGATGTCGGGGTCTCGTTCGCGACGATCGACGGGAAGGACGTCTGCCGGATCGACGTGGCGCCGGCCGACGCGCCGGTCTTCGTCGGCTCCAGCGGGGGCGCCCGGACGGCCGACTTCCACCTCAGGGTCGGCAACGCGACGCGGCGACTGCTGACCGACGAGGTCCTGGAGTACCAGCGGCGCCGCTGGCGCTGACGACCGCCGGCGGCGCGACGGAGGCCGCCGAACTCGCGCGGGGGCATCGGCCGCGTCCCGGTGGCCTTCGCCGGCCCCCGGCGGCCTCCGTCGGCCCTCGGCGGCCTCCGCCGGGTTCCACCGATACAATCGGCCGCGATGGAACCGGCCGCTCCCCTCCCCGACCTCGTGCTCTGGCGCTCCGACCGGTGTCATCTCTGCGAGGAGACCGCAACGCTCGTCGACGCCCTCCTTGCAGAGCGGACCGCCGCGGGGCGCCCCGTCCCCACGCTCGTCGTGCGTCGCATCGCCGAGGATCCCGCCATCGAGCGCGAGCTGTTCGCGCTGGTCCCGGTCCTCGAGGCCGCGTCCCGGCGGTTGCCGCTCGCGACCCGGCTCGGGCCGATCCGCGACTTCCTGGCCGCCGCGTACGACTGATGGACGCATCGGAGCTCACGCTGCTGCTCGCCTTCGGGGCCGGCATCCTGAGCTTCCTCTCACCCTGCGTGCTGCCCCTCGTGCCGGCCTACATCGGCCAGCTGACCGTCGTCGCGGTCGTCGGGAGGGCGAACGCGGTGCCGTCGCGCTGGCTGGCCGTCCGCCACGCCTTCGCGTACGTGCTGGGCTTCGGGGCCGTCTTCACGATTCTCGGGATCACCGCGACGTTCGTCGGCGGGCCGCTGGGCGAGTACCTGCCGGCGCTGCGCACGATCGGCGGGATCCTGCTGATCGTCATGGGCCTGAACCTCGCGGGGATCCTGCGGATCCCGGCCCTGGACCGGACGTGGCGGCCGCTCGAGGCGGGGGCCGCCGGCGCCGTGGCCCAGCAGACCGGCACCGTCGCCTTCGCAGCACCGGGCGGAGATGCCGGGCCCGGTGTCGGCGAGCGGCTGGGCGGCCGGCTCGTGGGCGGGCGCGGGGGCATCCTCGCGTCGTTCGGCCTCGGCGTCGTCTTCGCCATCGGCTGGACGCCGTGCATCGGCATCATCCTGGGGAGCATCCTGACCGTGGCCGCGTCCTCGGGGACGACGCTGCAGGGCGGCCTGCTACTGGTCGCCTACACGCTCGGCCTCGGCATCCCGTTCATCCTGCTGGGCGTCGTGTACGACCGGGCGCCGGCGGTGGTGCGGCCGCTGGTGCGCCACGGCCGGGCCGTCAGCCTGGTCGGCGGGCTCCTCGTGGCGCTGATCGGCGTCTTCATGCTGATGGACTGGCTCACCTGGTTCTCGCGCCTGGCTCCAGGGATCTAGCCGCTCGTGGCCCTCCCCCACTCCGACCCGCCCGAGGCGCGGCGCGGCGTCGTCGGGCCGTTCACCGGGCGCCAGCTCGCAACGGCCGTGGTCGTCGTCCTGGCCGCGGCGCTCGTCCTGGCTGTCGCGACCCGTCCGCTCGTGACGCCCGGCGCGAGCCCGGCCCCCGAAGACCCGCGGGCGACCCAGTACGTCATCGGGTCCGCCGGCGAGGGGCTCCGCGTGGGCGACCGGGCGCCCGAGCTCGAGATCGTCGGCCCGGACGGCGCACCGGCCCCGCTCCTGGATCTCGACGGCAACCCGATCCGGCTCGCGGACCTGCGCGGTCGGCCGGTCTGGATCAACTTCTGGGCCAGCTGGTGCCCGCCCTGCCAGGCGGAGACGCCGACGATCCGCGACGTCGCCGAGGCCTATGCGCCACAGGGGCTGGAGGTCGTCGGGATCAGCGTCCAGGAGGCGACCGAGGACGACGTCCGGGCGTATGCCGAGAAGTACGACCTCGGGTACACCGTCGCGGCGGACCTGACCGGCGATGTCTTCCGCGCGTACCGGGTCTTCGGTCTGCCGACCCAGTACTTCCTCGATGAGGCCGGGATCATCCGCTCGATCGTGCAGGGGCCGGTCACGCCGGAGAGCGCCGCCTCGAACCTTGCGCTCTTCGGGCTCTCGGACCCGGCCGCCTCCCCGGTCCCGGGCGGATTGCGGTAGGTCGCTCGGCGCGTGGCGGTCGGTCGCCCCGCGCGTCGCGGTAGGTCGCCGCGCGCGGTCATCGGGACGGCACCGCTTTCGCCCGACGCAAACAAGCGACCAAGCCCAACGCCTACCCCGGCCAGACGCGTCGATCTGTTGCACGAGATGAACGCGATTGACCCGGAGGCTGGGTGGGCTCGGTGACGCGCGTCGTTTCCATGCGTGACACGAGACGAGTGCGCGTGCATCCAGCAGGCCTCGTCGCTTGTTTGCTCCGGCCGCAATGGGCTTGCCGAAGCCTTGCATCCTGCGCAAGGCGGCGACGCACAGAGGCACACGCGCCGCGGCGCATCGGCGCATCAGCACGCGGTACCGGCTGGCGGACCGGACAGCCCGCGGCACCGGCCCGGCGAGCGGATCCTACGCGAGCGGCTCCCAGGCAAACCGGTCGCGCTCCGGGACCAGCCGCCCGACGGGGTGGCGCAGCTCGTGCGAGAGGACCACCGTCCAGCGCTCCTCGGCTGCCCGGGCGAAGAGCGTTGCCTTGAGTGCGACGGAGTCGAGCGGGAAGTCGTCGAAGGCCGGGATCCAGCGCGGATTGGCCGACCAGGGGCGCATCGCGATGTCGCCGAAGAACGCGAGTGTGCGTCCCGGCGCACGGACGACGATCGCCTGGTGGCCGGCGGTGTGGCCCCCCGTCGGGACGACCCACACGCCCGGCAGGAGCTCCACCTCGCCGTCGGCGGCGCCCTCCTCGCCCCAGGCACGGACGAGCCGCAGCTCCGGCTGGTCGTACGACGCCACGATCCGCGGGTTGTCCGACAGGGCGATCTCCCATTCCGACCGCTGGGCCACGATCCGCGCCCGCGGGAACGCGCGTGTGCCGTCGGCGCGGAGGAGGCCCCCGGCGTGGTCGTAATGAAGGTGGCTCATCGCCACGATGTCAACGCTCGAGGGGTCGAAGCCGGCCCGCTCCAGCGCCGGCACGACCGGCTCGCCCCCGAGGCCGCGCCACGCACGGCCGCGCTCGTCCAGGCGCTCCCCGATACCGGTCTCCACCAGGACACGCCCCGCGTGCGTCTCGATGAGCAGGCAGTTGAGCGCCTGCAGCAGGCGGTGCTGGTCGTCGAGCTCGTCCGCGACCAGCTTCCCCCACAGGACCCGCGGCGCCGGCCCGAAGATGGCGCCGGCGTCGGAGCGGAACGTCCCCGCCTGCACGAGGGCGACCCTGGTCCCACCCCCGAGGTCGGCCGACCAGTGGACGGCGTCGTTGAGGCCCATCCCGCCGTCAGCTCCCGGGAGGCCGGTCGCCGGGCGCGTGGGCGGCTCCCGGGAGCCTTCGCCGGGCGTCGAAGTCGCGGTGGAACGCGGAGGCCGTCGGCTGGCTCTGGCCCTGGTACTTCGAGCCGAGCTCCGAGCTGCCGTACGGGCGCTCGACCGGGCTCGACATCCGGAAGAAGCTGATCTGCCCGATCCGCATCCCGGCGTACAGGGCGATCGGCAGGTTGGCGACGTTGCTGAGCTCCAGGGTCAGGGTCCCCTTCCAGCCGGGATCCACGTACCCCGCCGTCGAGTGGATGAGGAGCCCCAGGCGGCCCAGCGAGCTCTTCCCTTCGAGCCTGGCGACGAGGTCGGTCGGCAGCTCGACCCACTCGAGGGTCTGGCCGAGGACGAACTCGCCGGGGTGCAGGATGAAGGGCTCGTCGTCACGGACCTCGAGAAGCTCGGTGAGGTCGGGCTGCGCCTCCCGGGGGTCGATGAACGCGTAGCGGTTGTTCCGGAAGACCCGGAAGCTCCGGTCGAGGTGGAGGTCGACCGACGACGGCTGCAGGTCCGCCGGATCGTAGGGCTCGATGCGGATCCGGCCCGCCTCGAGCTCGGCCCGGATGTCGCGGTCGGACAGGACGCTCATGGCCGCCGCCCGCCGGCTTCCGGCTCGCGTTCGGCATACAGCGAATCGACCTCGCGCTTGAGCGCCTCCAGGTCCTCGAACGACTGGTAGACGCTGGCGAAGCGGATGAAGGCGATCTGGTCGAGGGCGCGGAGCTTCTCCATGGCCAGCTCCCCGATCCGCGACGAGACGACCTCCGTCGCGCCGGCGGCCCGCAGGGTCGCCTCGATCTCGTCCGCCGCCTGCTCGGCGGCGCCGTCGGGCACCGGCCGGCGCGTGAGCGCCTTGCGGATTCCCGCCGACAGCTTGTCGCGATCGAACTCCTGGCGCGTCCCGTCGCGCTTCACGACGACGAGCCGCGCCGCCTCGAGGCGCTCGTAGGTGGTGAACCGCGCCCCGCAGGCAACGCATTCGCGTCGGCGTCGAATCGTGGCGGCGTCGTCGAGGTCGCGCGAATCGATCACCCGCGTGTCGCGATCCTCGCACGTCGGACAGCGCATCCGGTCCTCCTGCGCCCTCCACCACAACATCTAGTGGTCTCGCGGGACGATAGCACGACATACGGTGGTTCGAGCGCGCCCGGCGCAATCGTCGCCCCGGGTCAGCCCGGCTTCGGGCGGTCGCTGAACCAGCGTTGCGCGTCCATGCGCCCGGCGCGCAGGTCGATGCCGATCGCGACGAGCGCCTCGCGCGCATGGAGGAGGTTGAGGTAGCCCCGCTTGACGGACGTCTCGCCCTCCATCTCCCGGGGGCGCCGGGCCGTCACGGAGAGGAGGCTGCAGCCGTGGCGGACCGTCTCGACCGCCCGGCCCGCCCGATCGAGCTCGTCGGCGATCCGGGCCCGCAGGGGCGCCAGGGGCGCCGGCGGGGCAAGGGCATCGGCCTCGACACGAAGGCCGGCCAGCGTCTCGAGAAGCCGGGGAAGCACCTCGTCGAGCATGTCCGGCCCATCCTGGCGACGGCGGACCCGGTCGATCCACTCGGCCCCATCCGCGATCGACGCTGCGGCGCGTTCGGCCAGGGCGGCGGCGTCCCGCCGGAACGAGTCATCCTCGCGGGTGACCGCGACAACCCGGGCCGCCCGCCGCAGGACGTACAGGAACGCCGCGGCGAGGGCAATGAAGAGCCCCAGCGAGACGACGGCCAGGAGATCTCCCACGGTCCCGCCCGTCATCCCGTCCGGGCGCGCAGGGCGGCGGTCAGCGCCGGGACGACCTCGAACAGGTCCCCGACGACGTAGAGGTCGGCATGCTCCACGAGCGGCGCATCCGGGTCGCGGTTGACCGCGATGATCGTCTCGGCGTCCTGCATCCCGACCCGGTGCTGGATCGCTCCCGAGACGCCGACCCCGAGGTAGACCGACGGGCGGATCGTCTTGCCGGTCTGGCCGACCTGGCTGGCGTAGGGAAGCCAGCCGGCATCCACGGCGGCCCGCGTCGAGGCGACCGCCGCGCCGAGCGCGCCCGCAAGGTCCTCCAGGAGGGCGACTCCCGCGGGCCCGCCGAGGCCCCGCCCGCCGGCCACGACGATCCCGGCCTCCTCGACGCTGGCCCCACGGGCCGCGGCGTCGGCACGCGCGATGACGCGGGTGCGTCCCGCGGGGGGCGGTGCATCGACCACGTCGTCCACCGCCCCGGGGGCCGCCGCCGGCGTGGCCGGCACGGCGTTCGGGCGGAGCGTGAGGATGCCGCGCCCGTCGGCGAAGGCGGAGGTCGTGAGGGCCCGCCCGCCCAGGACGCTCATCTCGACGCGGGGTCCGGGCGCGACGCCGTCGTCGCCGCCCCATGCGATGCCGGTCGCGTTGCCGAGGACACCCCGTCCAAGGCGCGCGGCGAGGATCCCCGCCACTTCGCGACCCTCCGGCGTCGCCCCGAGGACCAGGACGCCCGGTTCCTCGTCGGCGACCGCGCCCAGGACGGCGTCGGCCGTGGCGAGCGTCCCGGCCCCGCGTTCGTCGGCGGCACGGATCGCGATGACCCGCGGCGCGAACGCCGCCAGGGCCGCGGCGGCGGCGGCGGGATCCGGCGCCACAACGACGGCCGCGGCGGCACGGCCCGCGGCATCGCCGAGGACCCGGGCGGCCGTGGCGGCCTCGCAGGAGAGTCGCGTCGGCAGGCCGTCGGAGCCGAGCTCCGCCACCGCCCAGATCGCGCCTGCCATCAGATGGCCCTCCGCTCGACGAGGAGCTCGACGATCTCGCGGGCGGCCACGTCGGGCGGCTCCCGGACGACCCGGGTTGCGGCCCGCGAGGCGGGCGGTCGCTGGGCGACCACCACGGTCGTGGCGGCCCGGCCGCCGACCGTCGCGCCGTCGAGCCCGAGATCGGCGAGCGAGCGCACCGCGATCTCCTTGGCCCGCGCGCCCATGATCCCCTTCAGCGAGGGGTAGCGGGGCTCGCCGAGCAGCTGCGTGCCCACGACGAGCGCGGGGAGCGGCGCTTCGACCGTCTCCTCGCCGGCACCCGCCAGGCGTCGAACGTGGATCCGTCCCTCGCCGGCGGCGGAGATCGCCGCGGCGCCCGACACCAGCGGGAGGTCGAGGAGCGCCGCGATCCCGGCGCCGACGACTCCGCCGCCGCCGTCGGCGCTGTCGGCGCCGGCGAGGACGAGGTCGAGCTCGAGCGACCGAAGAGCCGCCGCGAGCACCCGCATCGTCGCCAGCACGCAGGAGCCCTCCAGGGCCTCGTCGCTCACGAGCACGGCGCGGGCGGCGCCCATGGCGAGGCCCTTGCGCAGCGCGTCGCGGGAATCCGGTGGGCCCATCGCGAGCAGCGTCACGTCCCCGCCGGCGGCCTCGACCAGCTGGAGGGCAGCCTCCAGCGTGTACTCGTCGTTGCCGTTGAGCACCGGCGGCGCCGCGGAGCGGTCGAGACGACCGTTCGGCAGCAGCCGCTCCTGGCCGGTGGCGTCGGGGACAGGCTTCACGAGCACGACGATGCGCACGGGTGGGAGGCCTCCCTGCTGGCTGCGGCGGGCCTGACCTGCCCGGCGGTGCCGAGTGTACACACCAGATGGGTCCGCAGAGGAGATCGGGCGTCGCACGGGCCGTCGCCGGGTATAGGCTCATGGACGGCGGAGCCGCGGGGGATCCGCCCGCCTGCCGGCGAGCCGGCGGCACACGGGGGCACGTCGATGGACACGTCGACCCTCCTGATCCTCCTCCTCGTCGCGTGCGCCGTCGCTGCCCTGAGCCTCCTGGCACGCATGCGCCGGGAGCGGGGCGAGCGCGACGACGCCACCCGCGAGAGCCCCATCGCGATGTCGTCCGAGGGCGTCAAGCTCTGCCCCTCGTGCGCGATGGAGAACCTGTGGATGGACACGCGCTGCGTCGCGTGCGGGAAGCGCCTGCCGGACGCCCAGCCGCGCGCCTGGTAGCGCCGGCGATGCGGCGGCCCGCCGGCGGTAGCGCCGGCGATGCGGCGGTAGCGCCGGCCCGCCGGGCCTGCCGCGGATCCGCTACTGGAGGACGGGCAGCTCGCGCCCGCCGCGCGCCGCCGGGCCCGCCGCCGGGCCCGGCGTCGCGACGGGCGCCAGGATCTCCGCGAGATCCAGGGTCGTGACGCCCCCGGCGTTGCCCGGGTCGGCGGCGAGGCCGTCGCCGAGCATCGTCATGCAGAAGGGGCAGCCGACGGCCACCGCCTCGGCACCCGTTGCGAGCGCCTCGCGGGCCCGCTCGGCGTTGATGCGGGTCCCGCGGCTCTCCTCCATCCACATCCGCCCGCCGCCGGCGCCGCAGCAGAAGCTCCCGCGGCCGTGGCGCTCCATCTCGGCGAGCTCGAGGCCGGGGACGGCTGCCAGGACGTCGCGCGGGGCGGCGATCACGCCGCTGTAGCGGCCCAGGTAGCACGCATCGTGGAAGGTCACCCGTCGGGCGGCCATCCCCTCCGGCCCGACCAGCGTCGCGAGGCGCCCCTCGGCGAGGAGCGTCGCGAGGAACGCCGAGTGGTGGACCACGTCGAAGGTGCCGCCCAGCTGGGGGTACTCGTGGGCGAGGGTGTTGAAGCAGTGCGGACAGGCCGTCACGATCCGCGGCGGCCCGTACTTCGCCAGCGTCGCCACGTTCTGGCCGGCGAGCAGCTGGAAGACGTACTCGTTGCCCATCCGGCGCGCCGGGTCGCCCGTGCAGGCCTCCTCCTGGCCCAGCACCGCGAAGCGGACGCCGGCCGCGTGGAGGCAGGTGGCGAAGGCGCGCGCCACGCGCCGGTTGCGCTCGTCGAACGCGGCCGCGCAGCCGACCCAGTAGAGCACCTCGATCTCGGCCAGCCGGCCCTCCCGTGCCACGTCCGCGGCGACCGGCACCGGGAAGGGCAGGCCCTTCGTCCAGTCCAGGCGGGCGCTGCGGGGCTGGCCCCACGGGTTCTGGGCCGACTCCATCGCCCGGAACGCCGGCGTCAGCTCGGCCGGGAAGCGACTCTCCTCCAGGACCAGGTTGCGCCGGATCCCGACGATCTTGTCGACGTGCTCGATGAGGAGCGGACAGGCCTCGACGCAGGCCCCGCAGGTCACGCAGTCCCAGACGGCCTCCTCGGAGATGGCGCCCGGCACCAGCGGGAGCGCCAGCGCCGCGGTGGCCAGGGAGGTGTCCGGCGCGCCGCCGCGCGCCGGACCCTCGGGCGAGCTCGGGCGGACGCGGAGCCCGCGCTCGGCCTCGTCGGCGAGGTGGCGGATCCCCATCACGAGCGCCTTGGGGTCGAGCGGCTTGCCCGTGAAGTGGGCGGGGCAGGCTTCCTGGCAGCGGCCGCACTCGGTGCACGTGAAGCCGTCGAGGATGTCCTTCCACGCGAGGTCCGCGAGGTTCCGCAGGCCGTACGTCGCATCCTCGGCCTCCAGGTCCATGGCCGGGAGCGCCCCGCGCGGCTCGAGCTTGCGCAGGTAGACGTTGAAGAAGCTCGTCACGACGTGGAGGTGCTTCGTGGTCGGGAGCCAGACGAGGAAGGCCGCCACGAGCGCCAGGTGCGCCCACCAGTGGACGGCGAAGAGCGCCTCGAGCACTCCGGGATCGACGCCCGCGTCCACGAGCGCCGCTCCGGCCGCGTTCGTGATCACCGCGCCCGGCAGCGGCCCGTAGACGGCCGCCTCGTAGGCCAGCGCGCCCAGCTCGGCGCCGACGATCCCGCCGATCAGCAGGAGGATCACGATCCCCGAGCGGCTCAGCGTGAGGCGCGCCGGGCGCACGACGAGGCGCCGCACGAGGGCATAGGCGAGCGCGCCGATCGCCAGCACGCCCGCGACGTTGCGCAGGAGCAGGACGGCGGCCCAGATCGCCCCGTCGAACGGGGCCCCGAGGATCGCCTCCACGAGGCCCCCCGTGACGGCGTTCGCGGTCCCGATCGAGAGCGCCACGAAGGCCGCGAAGATCAGGTAGTGCATGACGCCCGCGCTCGCGTCGCGGAACATCCGCGTCTGGAGCAGGGCGTAGCGCACGAGGGCGGCAGCCCGGCGCGGGACATCGGCGAACGGGCGGGCCGGGCGGGCCGCGCCGAAGACGCGCAGGTGACGTGCCATCAGCAGCGCGAAGACCGCCAGCGCACCGTAGAAGAGCGGGAACGCCAGCGGGTACCAGGGGACGTGGGCCAGGGACTCCGTCATCCGCTCAGCCGGTCGAGCCGGGCGAGCCGGGCGAGCCGGGCGAGCCGGCGTGCTCGAACGGCCCGGCAAGGGTGTCGAGGGCGTGCCCCAGCACAGGCTCGAGGACCGCCAGCGATTCGATCGCCCCGCGCGGGCTGCCCGGGAGGTTCACGACGAGGCTCCGTCCCCGGACGCCGACGACCGCGCGCGACAGGATCGCCATCGGCGTGCTGGCGCGTCCGTCGGCGCGCATCGCCTCGGCGAACCCGGGAACCTCGTAGTCGATGACCGCCAGGGTCGCCTGCGGCGTGACGTCGCGGGGCGTCAGGCCGGTGCCGCCGGTGGTGACGACGAGCGGATGCCGGGCGCACGCGGCGACGAGCGTCGACTCGATCCGCGGGCGCTCGTCCGGGACGATCCCCCGCTCGACGGCGTACCCCAGGGCCGCGAGCCGCTCGCCGATCGCGGCGCCGGTCGCATCCTCGCGATCCCCCGCCGCGCCGCGGTCCGAGACCGTCAGGACGTAGGCCGTCCGGGCCCCGCCCACGCGATCAGCTCCCTGCCTTCTTGCCCGTCCGGCGGACGCCACCGGCACGGGCGGGGCCGCGAACTGCCCGCGGGCGGGGCGCGCGCGGGGCTGCCGTCCCGGCCGCGTCGGCCGGGCGGTGCCACTCGCCCGACTTCCCGCCGCTCTTGGACACGAGGCGGATCGAGCGGATCTCCACGCCCTTCTCGACGCCCTTGATCATGTCGTAGAGCGTGAGCGCGGCGACGCTGGCCGCGGTCAGTGCCTCCATCTCGACGCCGGTCGGCGCCGTCGTCGCCGCCTCGGTGTGGATGCGCAGCGCCGACGCGCCGCGGTCCGGGGTGATTCGCACGACCACGTCCGTGAGGGGCAGCGGGTGGCACAGCGGGATCAGCTCTGACGTCCGCTTCGCGGCCATCACGCCGGCCAGCTCGGCGACCGTGAGGACGTCACCCTTCGCGCCGCCGCCGTCGATGACGAGGGTCAGCGTCTCCTGCGAGCAGACGACCTCGGCCTCCGCCACGGCGCGCCGCGCGGTGGGCACCTTGTCCGAGACGTCGACCATGCGCGGACGTCCGCCGCGATCCACGTGGCTGAGGCGGCGGCGCTCGGTGCGCGGCTGCGGTCGGTCGTCCATGACTCCTCCGGGATGCCCGGGTGCTCCGGCAGGGAGCCCGTCCAGCGATTCTGGCACGATCGCCGGGGCCCCGGAAGCCGCCCGGGTCGCCGGGACCCGGCTTCCCTGCCCGGCCACGGATCGGTCCCCTCCCCGGGGGCTCGCTCGCGGGTCAGTCGCCGCGGGGCCCCTGGGTCGCCGACGACTCCGCCGGGGCCTCGGCGCGCGCCCGGCTCGCCTCCCGCTCGTGGAGCGTCCGGCCCACCGCCATGCGGGTGAGAATCCCGGCGAGCCGGCCGTCGGTGACGACCGGCAGCCCCGGGGCCGACGACGCGCCGAGCCGGTCCGCCGCGGGACGCAGCGCCTCCTCCGGCGCGAGGACGGGGAGGTCGGCCGCGGCGACCATCGCCTCGGACGCGTGCACGGTCGACCGGCGCGCCGACGACACCTTCTCCACCTCGTGAACCCCGACAAGGCCGACCAGCCGATCGGCCTGCATGACCCGGGCAACGGTGGTCGGCCCGGCCGGGTCGAGCGACGCCTCGAACGTGTCGAGCGTCGCGTGCGGGGCGACGACGAGGGTCGCGGTCTCCATCACGTCGCCCACGGTCACGCCGTCGATGAGGTGCTCGAGCTCCTCGCGGCGCCGGGCGGAGCGAAGGGCGCTGCGCGCGACCACGCCGGCCATCACGAGGGCCAGGCCCCCGATCGCGTTGCCCAGGACGATGACGACCAGCCCGGCGACCCAGAGCGTCGGGGCCAGCAGCGTGCCGGCGAGCCTGCGCCAGCGGGGCGTCACGACTGGTCGCCGCCGCCGACGAGCGCTGCCGCGGGCGCGGGCGGGGTGCCGTGGGGCCTCGCCAGGCGCGCTGCCAGCGCCCAGACGGCGAGGGTCAGGCCGAACCCCACCACCGCGATCGCGACGGACGTCTCCGTCCAGAACTGGTACGGGAAGAGCTGGACGAGACGATCGGTGGCCGGGTCGAACGTCCACGAGCCCTCGGCGAAGAAGAGCTGGTGGAAGATCGTGAAGGCCGTGTCGAAGAAGAGCAGGAACGCCGTGCCGACCGCGATCGTCCCTGCGGCGAGGCCCTTGGCCCCCAGGGCGACCGCCCGCCAGAACCACGGCGCGCCGCGGGACGCGAACCCGGCGACCGCGAGCGTCGCCGCGCCCAGCAGCACGAAGGCGTAGAACCCGAGGACCACCCCTCGGACGTCGGCCATGTGGGATCGCTCGCGCTCCGTGAAGACGGGCTCGCCGGCCACCTCCTGCTCGAACTTCCCGGGGCCGAACCAGACCTCGAGCACGATGTCGCGGGTGACCGCATCGACCTGCTCCGCCGTCCAGCCCGTCCAGGCGGCGGCGTCGGCGCGTCCCTGGGCGAAGGAGACCCAGATCGGGTTGAAGAAGAGGGCGACGGCGGCACCCGCGATGACGAGTGCCGTGGCGACGGCAACCGCGATCCCGGCCAGGCGTCGGCCGGGCGTCGTCCGCCCCGGCGCACCCGTGCCGCTCACTCGTCCTCGAGCGTCCGGGCCTGCTCCCACCACGTCTCGATCATGAGGTCGCTCGGCGGCTCCACCTGGAGGCGGCCCGCGGCACGGCCCAGGGCCGCCCGGAACGTGTCGAGGTCGACGTCAAGGAGCGCCCGCAGCCCGTCGAACCCCGCGTAGCGGAAGAGGTCGTGCTCGGCGGCGCCGAAGCCCGCGAGGTTGAGCATCAGGGCCTCGTCGCGCCAGGCGAGCACGTCGTTGGTGGTTGCGACCACCTGGTCCGCAAGGGTCTGGCGCCGGGCGGGGGTCTCCGAGACCTCCAGGAGCAGGCCTGTCGTGAAGAGGCCCTGGTGCGCCAGGCGCTCCTGGTGGATCGGCTCGATCCTGGACAGCTCGGTGATCGGCGGCACGGTCGCGGGCTCCTCCACGGGGATGGTGGCGGCCGCCATTGTACGGTCAGGCGCGCCGGGGCGGCCCGGGATCGGCTACGCTGGCCGAACCCAGCGGTAGGAGGCGCGAGACGTGAGCGACGAACAGCTCGACCCGGCCGGCGTCACGAGCCCCTCACCCGGCGCGCCCGGATCCCAGGCGCCGGCAGAGGACAGCCCCGTCACCGCGGCCGCCCCGCCGAGCCGCCGGGCGGCCATCATGCGGTCCGGCCTCATCGTCGGCGTCCTTCTCGTCGTCTTCGGCATCATCATCCCGCAGTACATCGACTACGACGACGTCATCGCCGCGTTCAAGGCCCTCACGCTCGACCAGTTCCTCGTGATCACCGCGCTCGGGGCCCTCGCCTGGGTCGTCAGCGGCCTCATCTTCAGCGCCCTCATCGAGGGCCTCTCGTGGATCCGGGGGACGATGTCGTGGCTCATCCTCGCCGGCATCGGGGCGAGCGTTCCCTTCGGCCCCTGGAACATGGGGGTCCTCTGGGTCGTGGTTCGCGGCTGGGGAGTCGGCAACGCCCCGGCGACGTCGGGGGTCGCCCTGTACGGGGTCATCAACATCCTGAGCCGGATGTTCCTGCCCCTGGTGGGGATCGTCGCGCTCGCCGTCGGCGGTGACCTCGCCAGCGCCAGGAGCGCGGGGACCGCCTGGACGATCACGATCGTCAGCGCGGTGGCGTTCGTGCTCGTGACCGGGCTCATCGTCGGGATCGTCCGCTCCGAGCGGATCGCCGACTGGATCGGCCGGACCGGCCAGCGGGTCGCGGAGTGGGTGATGCGCCGCCTCAAGCGAACGGGCGCGCCGGACGTGTCCGGAGCGATCCACCGCTTCCGCGACCAGCTCGGCTTCGTCATCCGGCGGCGCGGCTTCGCCGCCCTGAGCATCGCGGTCCTCGCCCAGCTCGCCTGGGCGGCCGTCCTCGTCGTCGCCCTCCGAATCTGCGGCGTTCCCGCCGACGTGCTGTCTCCCAGCGTGATCTTCGGCGTCTACGCGCTGGTGTTGTGCGTCACGATCATCCCGCTCTCGCCGGGGGGCGCCGGCGTGTCGGAGCTCCTCTTCATCTCGGCCTTCACGACGATCGCCGGGTCCGGGTACGAAGCCGCGATCACGGCCGGGGTCTTCCTCTACCGGATGTACTTCTGGTTCGTGCCGATCCCGCTCGCGTGGATCCTGATGAAGGTGGCCCGGGGCCGGAAGCCGATCCTGCCGACGACCTCGGAGCTCCGCGACTACGCGAAGGGCGAGCCGGCCTGACGCTCGCGCACCTGCTCTCCGCGCACCTGTTCCGCGCGCGCCTGGCCCCGGCGCGAGGGGGCGCCGGCCGGCGCATGCCATGATCGGCGCATGACCCAGCAGTTCGCGCGGATGCCGGCCGACGCCGGGGAGGTCGTCCGCCAGGTCCGCGGCCTCGGCGGCGTCCCGTGGTCCCGCCTCTTCCGCTACCTGCGACCCCACCTCGCGCCGTTCTCGATCGCCATCGTCGGCCTGCTGGTGGGATCCGCGATCGGGCTCGCGTTCCCCCTCGTCATCGCCGGCATCGCCAGCCAGGTGGTCGCCGGCGGCGACCCGGCCGGCCTCGACCGCCTGATCCTCGGGCTGATCGCGCTCTTCTGCGTCCAGGCGGTCGCGAGCTTCGTCCAGACGTGGCTGCTCGGCGTGGTGGGCGAGCGGGTCGTGGCGCAGCTGCGCGGCGAGCTCTATGGACGCCTGGTCACGCTCTCGCTCGACTTCTTCGGCCAGCGCCGCGTCGGCGAGCTCGTGTCGCGCCTCTCGAGCGACGTGACCCTCGTGCGCACGATGCTGACCCAGACGATCACCAGCCTGCTCTCGTCGGTGATCGGCCTCGTGGGCTCCGTGATCATCCTGTTCACGCTCAGCCCCACCCTGCTGCTGGTCGTGCTGCTGCTGGCGCCGGCGCTCATCGTGGTGGCCGTCGTCTTCGGCCGGCCGCTCCAGCGCGTCAGCACCCAGGTGCAGGACATGATCGCCCGCAGCACGACGACCGCCGAGGAGGTCCTCTCCGGCATCCGGGTCGTCAAGAGCTACGTCCGCGAGGACTGGGAGCTCCACCGCTACGACGCCGACCTCCGGGGCGTGGTGGCCGCCGGCTCGCGCCTGGCCCTCTGGCGGGCCGGCTTCGGGGCCGTCATGGGCTTCCTGGGCTTCGGCGCCGTGGCGACGCTGCTCTGGTACACCGGCCACCAGGTGATCGACGGCGAGCTCGACATCGGGACGCTGACCGGGTTCCTCCTCTACGGCGTGGCGATCGGCGCCAGCCTGGGCACGATCGCCGGTCTCTACGGGCAGTTCCGCGAGGGGACCGGCGCCGTCGCCCGGGTGTTCGAGATCATCGACCTGCGGCCGACGATCCTCGACGCCCCCGACGCCCGGCCGATCGGCACCATCCGGGGACGGATCGCCCTCGACGGCGTGACGTTCGGCTACGACCCGGACCGGCCCGTGCTGCGGGACGTCGACCTGGAGATCGCGGCCGGCGAGAGCCTCGCCCTGGTCGGGCCCTCCGGCTCCGGCAAGACGACGCTCGTGGGGCTGATCCCCCGCCTCTGGGACGTCTCCACCGGGTCGATCCGCATCGACGACCGCGACATCCGCGACGTCACCGTCACCAGCCTCCGCGAGCGGATCGGCCTCGTGGCGCAGGAGGCGACGCTCTTCGGCGGCACGATCCGCGACAACATCCGCTACGGCCGGCTCGACGCCACGGACGCGGAGGTTGCCGAGGCCGCGGCGGCCGCCAACGCCCACGACTTCATCAGCGCGCTCCCCGACGGCTACGACACCGTCGTCGGCGACCGCGGCTCCCGGCTGTCGGGCGGCCAGCGCCAACGCGTCGCCATCGCCCGCGCCATCCTCAAGGACCCGCCGATCCTCCTGCTCGACGAGGCGACGAGCTCGCTCGACAACGAATTGGAGCGGCTCGTCCAGGAGGCGCTCGACCGGCTCAAGGTGGGCCGGACGACGATCATCGTCGCGCACCGGCTCTCGACCATCCGCGCGGCCGACCGGATCGCGGTCCTCGACGACGGCTGGCTGGTGGAGCTGGGCACGCAGGAGGAGCTGCTCGCCCACGACGGGCTCTACGCCCGGCTGCACCGGCTCCAGTTCGCCGTCGAATCACCCACCGACGCCTGAGCCGGGCGAGAGCCCTGCGCCCGCCGTGCGCCCGCAGCCCGTCTGCAGCCCGCCCGGCGAGAGCCGAACGGCAGGCGACCCTCGTGCGTCACACGTCGAGCGTCGCGGCCTCGCGCCGAAGCAGCTCCCAGGCCCGGTCCACGTGGCGACCCTCCGTCCGCAGGTTCCCGATGGCCACCCGGATGGAGAACCGGTCGTGGAGGCGGGTATGGGACAGGAACACCTCGCCGGTGGCGTTGACGGTCGCCATGAGCCGCTCGTTCGCGGCGTCCAGGCGCTCCTGAACCTCCGGCTCGTCCTCCCGGCCGGCGAGCACGGCCGGTCGCCAGCGCAGGCAGACCGTCGAGAAGGGTGTCGGCGCCAGGCGCTCGAAGTCGGGGTCGGCGTCGACCGCCGCGGCGAGCTCCGCCGCGAGCCGGCAGTGCGCGTCGATCCGGCGCCGGAGCCCGGTCAGCCCGAAGTAGCGGAGCTGCATCCAGAGCTTGAGCGCCCGCATCCGGCGGCCCAGCTGCGGCTGATACTCGGTGAAGTCGTGGACCGGCCGCTCCTGGTCCAGCGTGCGCAGGTACTCCGGGACGAGGCTGAACGCCGCGCGGACCTCCTCCAGGCGGCGGGAGAGGAGCAGCGAGGCGTCGAGCGGCGTGAAGAGCCACTTGTGCGGGTTGACGACGATCGAATTGGCACGCTCCCAGCCGGCGAAGGGGCCCCGCCGCTCCGGCATCAGCGCGACGGCGCCCGCGTAGGCGGCGTCGACGTGGAGCCAGAGGCCCTCGCCGGCGGCAACGTCGGCGATCGCCGCCACGGGATCCACGGACGTCGACGAGGTCGTCCCGATCGTGGCCACGATCGCGATCGGCACGTGGCCCGCGGCGCGGTCCTCCCGGATGGCCTGCGTCAGGAGGTCCACGCGCATGCGGTAGTCCGCGTCGATCGCGATGCGACGGAGCCCGGCCCGGCCGATCCCAAGCGTCATGCACGCCTTCTCGATGCTGCTGTGGCCCTCCGCCGAGGCGTAGACGACCGGCGCCCCGCCGCCTGCGCGGGCCGCCAGGCCATCCGCGGCCGTGCGCAGCCCGGCCGCCTCGCGGGCGGCGGCGAGGGCAATCAGCGTCGACGTCGAGGCCGTGTCGGTGAGGAGCCCGTCGAAGGCCGGGGGCAGGCCGAGACCCGCGCGCAGCCAGCCCACGACGACCTGCTCGAGCTCGGTCCCGATCGGCGACGTCCGCCACAGCATGGGGTTTTGGCCCAGGGTCGCCGTCCACATCTCGCCAAGGATCCCGGGCGCCGACGCGGACGTCGCGAAATAGGCCAGGAAGCCCGGGTGCTGCCAGTGCGTCGCGTTGGGCACCACGAGGCGGTCCAGGTCGGCCAGGATCGCGGCCAGTGGCTCCGGATGTTCGGGCGGATCCCCCGGGAACGCCGGGCGGATGGAGCCCGGCGGGATCGCCGGCAGGACAGGGCGCTGCTCGACCGTGGCCAGGTAGTCGGCCATCGCATCCACGACCAGGTGGGCGGCCGCACGGAAGCGCTCCGGGTCCATGTCGGCCAGGCCATCGAGCTGGGCTCGATCGAGCGTCTCGAAGCCTTCGGGCCCCGAGGCTCCCTTCGGATCGTCCGCCGCGACCTCACGCATCCGGTGAGTCTAGGCGACCCGAGGGCTCCCGCGATACGGGTCGGCCGGCCCTTGGCAACGCCCGCGGCCGGGGGGACCATGGACACGATCGACCACCTTCAGCGGCCCGGAGGCCCGAGATGCACGTCGCCACCTGGCACCCCATCCCCTGCGGCGAGGGCGAGCGGATGGCGTTTCGCACGCACCTCCACGGGCGCGACGCCGAGGCCGTGGCTCGCGAGGGGTCGCGCACCTGGCACTGGCGCGTGCTCTCCCCCGCCGGCCATGTCCTGGCCGAGGGAGACGCTCCCGACCGCGACGCCGCCGAGCAGGCCGCCGAGGACGAGATCTGTGCCGTTCACCCGCCGAGCGAGCACCTGCTCGACGAGATGCTGACGCGGTAGCCCCGGGCCCCGGACGCGCGCGGGACCGGCCCCGAGCCGGCTACGACACGCGCGCCGTCCCGGGCGACGCCCGCCGCGTCCGCGCCATGACGCGCAGGTCGGCCGCGGTCTTGAGGGCCACGAAGAGCACCGCCACGGCCGTCGCGCCGAGCATCGTGAGGGCGAACGCTCCGAGCACGATCGTCACGTGCAGGACGATCATCCGCCCGGTGTAGGCCCCGACGTCCGGCATGAGCGGGCGCCGGTCGAGCCAGAGGCCCAGGAGCTCGGCGCCGAGGATCACGACGCCGGCCAGGAGGAGCGCGGACCAGTCGAACACGGCGAGGTCGGGCACGGCCTCCGGGTCGTCCGCGGCGATCGCGGTCGAGAATATGCCGAGGAAGAAGACGAACAGGCCGTGGGCCGCGGCGAAGACGCCGTAGAAGAGCACGAGGCGACGCGCGGCGTACCGGGCGGCGCCGGCCCGCCCGCGCTCGGCGAGGACGGCGCGCAGCCGGCGCCCTTCGCTGACGCCGCCCGTCGACTCCTGGTCGCGCGCCGCGAGGTACGCCTCGAGCTGCTCGTCGGTCAGCAGCGGGAAGGCGCGCCGGACGCGAACGGCGAGCACGGGCAGGCTCAGAACGTTCTCGAGCCAGAAGACGGCCACGGCCATCCAGATCGACCAGCCCAGGAACAGGAGCCCACCCAGGGCGGCCACGTTGGCGACGAGGGAGGCGATCACGTGCGGCATCGTCGCGCGGCGGGCGGGTCGGCGCAAGCGCGATTCAGGCGCCCGGTGCGAAGTCCCGAGCCGATAGCGGCCCCCGGTCGCCCGGATGCCGCCCCATCCCCCGAGTCGAAGGTCAACGCCTCGCCAGCGCCCTGATGATCGAGCGGAGGACGAGCAGCGCCACGATGGCAACGCCGGCACGCTGAAGGGTGAGGCGGTTCGTGTCCAGGGCGGGCCTCCACTCGACCTCCCCGCCCTTGATGACGTAGACCCCGGCCGGGGTCGCTCGCAGCCCGTACCCCATCCCGTACCCGGAGTCTCCGGCGCCTTCCCCGACGGTCTCCTCGCCGGCGCTCGCCGGCCGGGTCCCCATTCCGGTCCCGCCCCCGGCGCCCGCACCGCCCATGACGCTGGCCACGGGGATGACCGTGATCCCGTCCTTCTCGTAGGCGTCGCCGAAGACGCGCTTGACGGTCATGGCGTCGCGCGCCTGGTTGAGCACTTCGTGAGCGTCCATCGTCTCTCCCCGCAGCGTGAATGGGCCTGGCATCCGCCCGTCGCGAACCTCATGTCGCGATGGCGAGCGTCGAGGAAGAGGTAGCCCCCTGGCGAGAGGCGAACGGCCCCCGAACGCCCGGCGCACCCCATCGCGGCGTCGGTGCGAAGCGCCCGGTGCGGAGCTTGGGGCCGCGGGATCTCAGGCGCTCTCCGGGCGGCGCTGCGCGAAGACCAGGGCGAGCAGCATGAGGGCCGCGATGAAGAGGCCCAGCGACACGGCGGTGAAGTAGAGCGCGGGCTCCTGGTCGGGGACCAGGCCGAGCACGACGACGACGAGGGCAGCCAGCATGGGGACGAAGAGGAGCGCGCCGACGGCCTCCTCCCCGATGACTCGCGCTCGGGAGGTGGCCGCCACGTCCTGTCGATACTCGGGCGACCGGCCGGTCACGACCGCGAGGGCCACCCACATCGCGAGCGCGACGAGGCTGCACACGAGCCAGATCTCGTGATCGGCAAGGTCGTAGCGGCTGACGATGACCGGGGCGAGGGCGGTGACAACCACCCACATCGCGACCGACACCAGCCAGCGGATGCCCGTGACCACCCCCGCCTCCGTGGGGCCACCGCTCCGCACGGCGATGAGCGCCCCGAAGCCGACGAACACGCCGGCGATCGCGGCCAGCTCCATGAACAGATCGGCGTCCTGCATCTCCCGGCACCTCCGGCATGCAGGATGAGCGAACACCGGCGTCGTGCACCAGAGGCGAACCGCCCGTGGACCTCAGGGGCGAGCTGGCGCGGTGCCTTCGGGCGAGCTGACGCGCTGCGTTCGGGCGATCCGCGAGGGGCGGGCGCCGGAGGAGGCTCGATTGGTCAGGCGCTCGTGCTACCCACCGTGGGCAGCGCCGCCCGGTCGGGCTCCGGCGACGGGCCTCGCTGCGAGTACACCAGGCCGAGCAGGGTCCACCCGGCCATGGCCAGGCTCAGCACGACGACCGTGAAGTAGAGGGCCGCGTCGAGGTCGGGGGCCACGCCCAGCACGACGATGATCGGGATGACCACCCACGCGAGCATGAGGAGCACGTAGGCCGCGCCCTCGATGGCCACCAGCCATCGCGGGCGCTGGGCCGTTCGTGTCGCCTCGATGTCCGCCGACCAGTTCCCCCGGTACTCGGGTGTCCTGGCCATGGCGGCGGTCATGACGACGAGGCCGACGAGGACGAGGATGGCGCTCAGCGCCCAGACCTGGTGCTCTGGGAGCTCATAGCGGCTGAGAGTCACCGGGGCGAGGGCGGCCACGATCGTGAGCGCCCCCATCGACACGACGCCGCGCACCCCCGCGACCTCCTCCCGGCCGCTCGCGCCCCCGCCCCGCACGGCGATGAGCGCCCCGAACCCGACGAACACGCCGGCGATCCCGGCCAGCTCCATGAACAGATCGGCGTCCTGCATCTCCCGCACCTCCGGCATGTCAACTTCACGCCCACGATGAGCGCGACACGGCGAGGCCGTCGAGAGGCGGACGGCCCCCGGACGCCCGGTGCGCGTCCCATCCCGGCGTCGGTGGAAGACCGACGCGGAACGGAGTGCCCGGTGCGGAGCCGGGGACGGCGGGCCGCCTGTACCCTTACGTGGAGGCACCGAGACCGAGCGCAGCCGTCGGCGGCTCGTCCTGTCGCAGACAGCACTCTCTGCCCTCCGCGAGCAGCGGCGTCGGCAGTTGGAGGAGCGACTGGCGGCCGGGCGCCGCTGGCGCGAGGCGGGGTTCGCCTTCACGACCGCCACGGGCGGCCCGCTCGACGGGATCAACGTGAGCACACGCTCCAGGACGCGCTCCCGCGGGTCGGGCTCCCCCGCCAGCGCTTCCACGATCTCCGCCATGCTACGCGACGCTCATGCTCGCGGCCGGCGAGAAGCTAGCGGTGATCTCCACGTCGCTCGGGCATTCGAACCTGAGCACGACGGCCGACACCTACGCCCACATCACGACGCAGCTGGGCGAGCAGTCGGCCCGGCGGATCGACGCGGTGCTCGCGGGGTGACTGTGGCTCAGACTGTGGCTCAGTCGCCCAAACGAAAGGCCCTCCGGTCGACCCGGAGGGCCCGTTTCGTGCTCAGATGAGTGGTCGGGGTGCCGCGATTCGAACGCGGGACCTCCTGAACCCCATTCAGGTGCGCTACCAAGCTGCGCCACACCCCGACGTGTGCTCGACGGTCGTCCCGCCGAGTGCTGTGAAGTGCCCATATTAGGTGAAGTCAGGGGTGCTGTCAGGAAGTCGCTGTGGCCCTCCCCTGTGCTCGCTGAGCCCCCCGCTCCGCCCGTCGGTCGCCGCTCCGCCTCCGCGCGGGATGGGCGATCAGGCGGCGTCGGGGGCCGTTCGCCTCTTGCCGGATCGAGGAGTCGCGCCTACGGTGCACGGCTGGCGGGAGGCTCCGACGCGCGGCCCGAACACCGGCCGCCGGGACCGCGCCGAGCCACTGGCGAGACCGACCCGCGCGGGCGTCCCGAAAGGGGGTGCGCCGTGCGATGGCGCAGAGCATCGGTCGGCCTGGTCCTGGCACTCGCCGGCGTCACCATGGGGGGTTGCGGCGCGGGCGCGTCGCCTTCCACGGTGCCTGCCGGCTCGGCAGCGGCGGCGCTCGCCGCTCCCGACCGGATCAAGGAGGCCGGCACGCTCGTCTGGTGCTCCAGCCTGGACTACCCGACGATGGAGTCCACGGCGGCGGGAGGCCCCGCCGAGGTGGGCACGGAGGCCGTGGGTCTCGACATCGACATCGCCGCCGAGGTGGCGAAGCGCCTGGGCGTGAGCAGCACGATCGACCCCACCGGGTGGGACTACCTGCTCACCTCGCTGAACGCCGAAGGATGCGACCTCGTCATCTCGGGCATGACCAGCACCTTCGGCGGGCGCGCCGAGAAGGCGGACTTCGTCGACTACCTGCGGGCGTGGACGGGGTTCCTCGTGGCCCCCGGCAATCCCAAGGGCATCCGCACCGTGGAGGACCTGGCCGGAAGGTCGGTCGCCGTGGTGCCCGGCTACAGCGACGAGGCTTCGCTCAGGGCCGCCAGCGACGACCTGGTCGCGGCCGGGAAGCCCGCGATCGAGATCGTCACAGTCACCAAGTCGGGCGAGGAATGGGCCGAGGAGCTCGCGGCGGGGCGGGTCGACGCCCTGGCGCAAGACTCCGTAGCTACCGTCTACATCGTGGACAGGCCGCCGTACGCCGGCGCGTCCGAGATCGGAGGCCCCGCGCTCGACCCGCAGCCCCTGGGGATCGCCATCCGCAAGGGTGACGCCGGCATGAAGGAGGCCGTCGCCGCTGCCATCGACGCCATGTACGCCGACGGCACGATGAAGGCCATCGTCGCCACGTGGGGCCTGACCGACGCCGTCGAGCTGCTCAAGTAGCCGCATCGCGCCGTCCGCCTTGACCCCCGGACTGCGCACCGGGCGCTCCGCTCCTTGCAGGATGGAACGCGGCCCCCGCTCCGCTCGTCGGTCGCCGCTCCGCCTCCGGGCGGGATGGGCGATGAGGCGGCGTCGGGGGCCGTCCGCCTCTCGCCAGCCCGTCGCCTCGCGCCCATCGTGACGCCGATCACCGTGTGCGGAGGAGGCGGGACATGCAGGACGCCGATCTGTTCCTATCGCTGGCCGGGATCGCCGGCGTGTTCGTGGGCTTCGGGGCGCTCATCGCCGTGCGGAGCGGCGGCCCGAGCGAGCCGCAGGAGGTCGCGCCCGTGCGCATCGTGGTGGCGATGGGGGTGATGACCGTCATCGGGGCCCTCGCCCCGGTGACCCTTGGCCGCTATGACCTCACCGACCACCAGGTCCTGGCGCTGAGCAGCGTCCTGGTCCTGGTCGGCTCCTTCGGCATCTCGTTCATGCACATCCGGACGCCCGAGTACAAGGTCGTCATGGGGTCGAGCCGCTCAGGAACGTCCCGAGTCGTCGCGGTCGTCGAATTCGCGGCCTGGGTGCTCCTCATCGGCGGGGCGGTCCTCGCCCTGATCATCGTCATGCTGGGCCTGCTGCCGGACGTCGAGGCTGCGCTCTACTTCACGGTCCTCGTGCTCATCCTGCTCCTGGCCGTGTGGGCCCTCATGTCGCTCGTCTTCATGCCGCGACCCCCGGCGACGGCCTGACCCGACTCGCGGCAGCCTGGCCAGCCCAGGGACGGGCGACCGGCTCCGCACGCCGATCCCGTGCTCGCCCATGAGCCGCGCCAGCGTCGTGCCGCCGATCAGCCGCCCCGGATTGCCGGCTCACGGGCGATCTCCGCCAGCCCCAGCGGATCCCGGAGTGCGATCTCGTCCCGCGAGATGTCGATGAGCCCGTCCTCGTGCAGCTGGCGAAGGTTGCGGGTGACGACCTCGCGGACGGAGCCGATCGCGTCGGCGAGCTCCTGCTGCCCCGCATGCACGACGAGGTCGCCTCCGGGACCCGCCGACGCGAGGAGAAGCAGCTGGCGGGCCAGGCGGTGGCGAACCGGCAGGAAGGCCTGCTCGGAGAGGTCGTCGAGCAGCTGGTACAGCTGCCGCGTCAGCTCCTCGGCACAGGTGCGGGCGACGCCGGGATCGGTCGCCAGGAGGGCCCGGAGGGTGTCGACCCGGAGGGCCACCACCAGCGAGCTGGTCATCGCCTGGATGCTCATCGGGGCCGGGCCGCCGATCACGAGCGCCAGTCCCGCCACGTCGCCGTTCCTGGCGTACCGCACGGTGACCTGGCGCCCGTCGACCGACGTGAGGAACACCCGGAGGAGCCCCTTCACGACCACGATGAGCCGCGGGCTCTCCTCGTCTCGGTAGACGAGCGCCCCAGCCGGCACGTTGATCCGGATGGCCTCGGCCAGCAGGCGCTCCGCGGCCTCGCGCGGGAGGGCGGCCAGGAAGCCTCCCGCGAGCCCCGCCCCAGCCAGCTCTTCGAGCTCCGTCATCGACCGATCCGTCTTCCCGGCCGCCGCGGCGGCCACGTTCGAGTTCCACTCCGACCTTACGATGGAGCGCGGCCGGACCCAAGTGCCGGATGGGGCGAACCGCGCGCGGCGCGTGATCTGGGTCACCCTCGCCGGGCACCGAGGTCACTGACAGGGCGACGGCGCGGACCCATCCTCAGGATGTCGGCGGCGATCGCGGACGCGCCGCGATCCGCCCAGGGAGCAGGCAAGGGATGGCCATGGCCACGGAGATCCTGTCGGCCCGCGCGGTCGACTATCGCATCGAGCGCCTTGCGATCAAGGAGCACCCCGAGACGCACCTCGCGGAGCTGCTCGATCGCCTCAACGAGCTGGGGAAGCAGGGCTGGCGGGTCGTCAGCATCGACATGACCCACCACCCGTCGTACTCGGTGGCGGCGCAGCCGAGCGTCCCGCTCCCCGTGCTGCTGGAGAAGCCGGCCGGCACCATCCGGCCGGTGGAGTATCGCATCGAGCGGATGCCGTTCCAGGAGCACCCGGAGCTGCACCTCTCGGAGCTGCTCGACCGGCTCACCGAGCTCGGGAAGCAGGGCTGGTGCGTGGCGAGCGTCGACCTGACGCATCACCCGTCGTACTCGGTGGCGGCGCAGCCGAGGATCCCGCTGCCGGTGCTGCTGGAGCGGGACGTCTGACGGGTCCGCGCTCAGACCGCAACCCGCGAGGGGCCCGGCACTGCACGGGCCCCTCGTGGAGTCCCGGCCCGATCGCTCGCCGACGGCGCGCTGGCGGAACGCCCCGGCCGCCGTTCACAGCCATCCGCGGTGGCGGAACCAGAGAAGCATGCCGCCCGCCACTCCCGCGCAGACGACCCAGAAGACCGGGTAGGTCAGCGGCGAGGCGTTCTCCGGGATCGGCATGTTCATGCCGTAGACGCCGGCGAGGAAGGTGAGCGGGATGAAGATCGTGCCGATGACCGTCAGCACCTTCATGATCTCGTTCGTGCGGTTGGAGACGACGGAGATGTAGGTCTCGGCCAGCCCACTGGCGATCTCGCGGTACGTCTCGACCAGGTCGATGATCTGGACGCAGTGGTCGTAGACGTCGCGGAGATACGTCTGGGCCGTCTCCGAGAGGCACTCGTGCTTGTCGCGCTGCAGCTGGGCGACCAGCTCCCGGAGCGGCCATGCGGCCCGCCGCACGAGCAGGAGCTCCCGCTTGATCGCGTGGATCCGCTGGAGCGTCTCCTGCGAGGGGCGGGCGAGGAGCTGCTCCTCCACGTCCTCGAGGCGCTCGGAGTAGCGCTCGAGCACGGGGAACAGGTGGTCGACGATCCCGTCGAGGAGAACGTAGAGGAGGAAGCTCACGTCGTTCTGGCGGAGCCGCGAGCCGGGCGTCCGGATCCGCGCCCGGACGGCCTCGACATCCTCGACGTCGGCGTCGTGAAACGTGAGCAGGGTCGTTCGCCCCAGGAAGAAGCTGACCTGGTCGCTGCGCAGGCGGCCCGCGTGCTCCTCGATGGTGCGGGCGACCACGAACAGGCGCCCGGGCTGGTCCTCGGAGCCGGGATAGTCCTCGGCCTTGGGCGCCTGCACGCGGTACAGGACGTCCTCGACGGCGAGGGGATGGAGCTGGTACTTCACGGCGAAGGCGCGGATCACGTCCAGCCGGGACAGCCCGACGATGTTGATCCACCGCACGTGGGACCAGGCCGGACGATGGCGGGCCAGGAACTCCGGGATGTCCTCCACGTCCTCGAAGAGGACCTGCTCCGGCGAGTAGTCGACGCAGGTCACGCGGACGGGCTCCGTGCCGCTCCCCAGCTCCGTGAGCTCGTCGGCCTCGATCCCCGCCGCCGTGCCCGGGAGCGGCATCGTGAGGCGGGGCATCTCCGGGGCCGGCATGGGCTCGCCGTAGTCGCGCGAGTGGAGCGCTCCGCCCGGGCGCACGGGCAGGCTGGAGGACGGTTCCGCTCGGGACTCGTCATGCGGCATGCTCATCGGCCGGGCTTCCTCCGGACGCAGTGTGGCACTCCGCCGGCCGTGTCGCGCGGGTCGCGCCACCGGGCCACGGCCGGTCCGAAGCTCCCGCGACCGCCGGCCCTGGACCGCGTTACGGCCGCGTCAGCGGCGCCGGGCGGAGGACGCCTTCGGGCGCACGGCGGTCCGGCCCCGGCGCGGGCGGTCCGTGCCGCGGTTGCGGAAGACGAGCCGGATCGGCGCGCCGTGGAACCCCAGCACGTCGCGGATCCGGTTCTCGAGGTAGCGCTTGTAGCTGAAGTGGATCAGCTCGGCGTCGTTCGCGAAGAAGATGAACGTCGGCGGCTCGATCCCGGCCTGCGTGGCGTAGAAGAGCTTCGGCCGGCGGTTCTTCACGGCGGGCGGCACCTGGCGCGCCGTCGCCTCTGCCAGCAGGCGGTTGAGCTCGCCGGTCCCGATCCGCTTGCGCCGCTCACCCCAGACGTCGACCGCCATCTCCAGGACGCGGTCGACGCGCTGGCCCGTCTTCGCGCTGATCGAGACGACCGGCGCGTAATCCAGGAAGGGCGCCTCGCGCCGGATCCAGGCCACGTACTGGTCGAAGGTGCGGTCCGTCTTGCCCTCGACGAGGTCCCACTTGTTGACCGCGATGACGAGGCCCTTGCCGGCGTCGATGGTGTACCCCGCGACGTGGGCGTCCTGCGCCGTGAGGCCCTCGACGGCATCGAGGACGAGCACGGTGACGTCGGCCCGGTCGATCGCCCGCAGGGCCCGCAGCGTCGAGTAGCGCTCGGCCGCCGGTCCGGCGGCGACCTTGCCGCGGCGCCGGATCCCGGCCGTGTCGACGAGCACGACCTCCCCCTGCCCGTACGCCAGGTAGGTGTCGAAGGCGTCGCGGGTCGTCCCCGGGATGTCGGAGACGATCGCCCGCTCCTCGCCGAGCAGGGAGTTGAGCAGGCTCGACTTGCCGACGTTGGGCCGGCCGACGAAGGCGATCGTCACGGGCCCGGGCAGTTCGTCCTCGTCGAATTCCAGCTCGTCCGGCTCCAGCCCCTCGGCCAGCTCGTGCGCGATGAGCGTGGCCTCGCGGTCCGTCTCCACCTCGCGCGCCTTGCGCGCGCGCTCGGGCTCGCTCTCCGGCGGCAGCGCCAGCACGATCTCGTCGAGGAGGTCGGCGACGCCCCGCCCGTGGCTCGCGCTGATCGGCCACGTCTGGTCCCAGCCGAGGGCCCAGAACTCGGCGGCGTCGAGCTCGCGCTTCGCGTTGTCGGCCTTGTTGGCGGCCACGAAGACCGGCGCGCTCGCGCGGCGCAGCAGCTCGGCGGCCTCCTGGTCGGCCGGCGTCAGGCCGGACGCGGCATCCACGACGAGGACGATGACGTCGGCCTCCGCGATGGCGAGGCGGGCCTGCTCCTGGACCTTCGCCTCGATCGCGTCGCCGGGGATGATCTCCAGCCCGCCCGTGTCGACGACGAGGAAGGAGCGTCCGTTCCAGTCGCCCTCGCCGTAGATCCGGTCGCGGGTGGTGCGGGCGCGATCCTCGACGATCGCGGCCCGGCTGTCGCCGACGAGGCGGTTGAAGAGGGTGCTCTTGCCGACGTTCGGGCGACCGACGATGGCGATGATCGGGAGCGAGGCGGCCCGGGTCACCGTGCCGCCGGGGCCGGGTCGGCCTCGGGCTCGGCGGCCGTGGCCCGCCGCGACGAGCCGTCTGCCGGGAGGTGGCGCTCCGCGTGCGCCGCCTGCGCGGTGATCCGCGGGTTGGTCGGCAGCGAGCTGGTCCGGCCGGCCGGCGTGGCGGCGGCGTTCAGCGCCTGGAGCGCCAGCTCGCGGGCCCGCGCCTTCGCGTCGGGGGTGCCGGCCATCTCCAGGATGCGCTCCGCCACGAGCTCCAGGTCCTCGATGGGCGTCGACGTGCCCCCGGTGACGCCCACGAGACGGGCGTCCCCGAAGGCCGCCGGATCGACCAGGTCGCGGGCGTGCTCGATCTGGATCACCGGCGTGCCGACGATCTCGCAGAGGCGGGTGAGCTCCTTGGTGTTCGCGCTGCTGCGCCCGCCGACGACCACCATGAAGTCGACCTCGCGGGCGGTCTCGATCGTGTCCTCCTGGCGGCGGATCGTGACGGGGCACACGGTGTTGACGATCTTGAGCTCGTGGGCCAGGTGGACCATGCGCGCTGCCAGCCGCTCGAACTTCCACGGGGGCTGCGTGGACTGGGTGATCAGCGCCATCCGCTTCTTGCGCGGGATGCGGTCCCAGTCGTCCTCCTCGTCGACGACGACGGCGTCCGGCGCGATGCCGAGCAGGCCGACGACCTCGGGGTGGTTCGGCGTGCCGAGCAGGACGATCGTGTAGCCGTCGTCCACCAGCTTCTGGAGCTGCTTCTGCTCCGCGATCACCCAGGAGCACGTGCCGTCGATGACGTCGAGGCCGCGGGCGGCCGCCGATTCGCGCACGGCCGGCGTCACGCCGTGGGCCCGGATGACGACCGTCGAGCCGCCCTCGGCCTCCTCGAGACCGGAGATCGAGACGACGCCGCGCGCGTGCAGGCCGGCGACGACGCCCTCGTTGTGGACGACCTGCCCGAGGGTCTGCGTCAGCTTCCCGGCGTCCGCGGCCTCCTTGGCCTTGTCCACCGCCTCGCGCACGCCGTAGCAGAAGCCGGTGCGCCTGGCGATGCGAACGTCCTGGACCATGCTCATCGCTCGATTATTGCACGCTTCCTGACGAAACCCCGACGGGGGACGGCCGTCGGCCCGGGCGTCACGGTGTGATCATCGACGATTCGCGTCGCCCGCCTCGCCGGATGGGGTGCCGGAGGGCACGCCGGGTGGCTCTGCGGAGGCACGCTCGACCAGCCCGTCGTAGGCGCCGCGATGGCGCTCGGGAAGCAGCTCGGCGATGCGCAGCATCAGGCGGGTGGTCGCGTCGTCGAGCGACTCCCGGCGCCCGTCCGCGCCGGCCAGGCGCTCCAGCACGAAGGGCTCGCCCACGCGCATCGTGATGCGGCCTCCGACCCGCCAGACCTTCGCCCCGCGCGGCCAGAAGCGGTCCGTGCCCGCCACCCCCACCGGGAGGATCGGGGCGCCCGTGCGCAGCGCCAGCAGGGTCACGCCGTCCTTCGCCCGCTGGAGGGCCCCCGTCGGGCTGCGGGTTCCCTCGGGAAACGCGCCCAGCACGCGACCCTCGTCGAGAACGCTCTTCGCGAGACGGAACGCCTCGGTGTCGGCGGCGCCGCGGCGGATGCCGAAGCAGCCGTTCTGGCGCATGAACCAGCCGGCGACGGGCCAGTCGAGCGCCTCGGCCTTGGCCATCCAGTGGATGGGGCGACCCAGCGCCGGCGTGAGCCAGCTCGCCATGAACGGCGGGTCCGCGTTGCTGATGTGGTTCGCGGCCAGGATCAGGGGCCCCTCGGTCGGGACGTGCTCCAGCCCCTCCACGCGGATCCGGGTGAAGCACTGGATGAAGCTGCGACCGAAGGCATCCGTCGCCCGGATGACGATCGGCAGGTGATCCGCGGGCAGCGCAAACGCCGCCGCCTCCTGGTCGGACCGGGGCCGCGAGGACCCGCTCATCGGTCGGCCTCCTTCCGGGCAAGGCGACGGCGCACGACCTCGAGGACCGCCGCGATCGTCTCCTCGAAGGTGTTGCCGTCGGTGTGGACGTGCACGGCATCCTCGGCGGCCCGGGAGGGCGAGACGGCGCGCGAGCCGTCTGCCGCGTCGCGCCGGCGCAGGTCGTCGAGGATCGCCACGCCCTCGGGGGACGCCGGGTCGATCCCGCGCTCGCGCGCCCGCCGGGCGGAGCGCTCCTCGGCCGAGGCGTCCAGCCAGACCTTCACGTCGGCGTCGGGCAGGACCACGCTCCCGATGTCCCGGCCGGCCACGACGATCCCGCCGGCCGCCGCGAGAGCGCGCTGGCGTCCCAGGAGCGCGGCCCGCACCTCGGGCTGCCGGGACACGGCCGAGACGGCGCGATCGACGCGCGGCGTGCGGATGACGCCGCTCACGTCGCGGCCGCCGACGACCACCCGGGTGAGCCGGCCGGCCTCGTCCGCGCCGAGGTCGATGGCATCCGCGAGAGGGGCGATGGCGGGCCCGTCCTCCGGGTCCAGGTCCCGGTCGAGCGCGAGCCACGTCAGGGTCCGGTAGAGCAGGCCGGTGTCGAGGAAGCGCAGGCCCAGCGCGGCGGCCACCGCGGCGCCCACGCTGCTCTTGCCCGACGATGCGGGCCCGTCGAGAGTGACGACCGGACCGGGGCCCGTCTCCGCGGTCGACCCTGCCCGTACGTCCATCCTCGCCTACCAGCCCAGCGAGGGATCGGCGTGGACGGCGATCCCCCCGGACAGCGTCAGGAGGACGCGGGCATCGCCAATCTCCCCCGCCCCGCGATCGAAGACATCGCGGTCGAGCACGACGAGGTCGGCGAGCCTGCCGGGCTCGAGGGTGCCGGTCTGCTGCTCCAGGCCGTTGGCCCACGCCGAGCCGATGGTGAAGGCGGCCAGCGCCGAGGCGAGGTCCAGGCGTTCGTCGGGGAGGAACGGCGGCTCCTGGCCCCGGCTCCCGGGGAGGACGCGGTTGACGGCCACCTCCACCTCCTCGAGCACGTTCGGGGTCGAGACCGACCAGTCGCTGCCGCCCACGAGGCGCGCGCCGGCGCGCTCCAGGCTCCGGAACGGGTACTGCCAGGCACTGCGCTCGGGGCCCAGGAACGGGATCGTCAGGTCGCGCATCTGGGCCTCCCAGGCGGCCCACAGCGGCTGCATGTCGGCGCCCACGCCGAGCGCGCCGAAACGTGGCACGTCGGCCGGGTGGACCACCTGGATGTGGGCGATGTGCGGACGCCGGTCGGCCGGCCCGTTGGCGCGCCGGACGGCGTCCACCGCGTCGAGGCCGGAGCGGACGGCGGCGTCGCCGATGGCGTGGAAGTGGAGCTGGAAGCCGGCCGCATCGAGCGCCGGCGCGATCTCGCCGGCCAGGCGCCCCGGGTCGATGAAGTCGATGCCGCGGTTCGCGGTGGGCTGCCCCTCGAGGTCGAGATACGGCTCGAGGAGCGCGCCCGTCTGGTTCTCGAGGACGCCGTCGAGCATGAGCTTCACCGTCGAGGCCCGCAGGCGCCCGAGGGTGGCCGTCCGGCGGGCCTCCTCGAACCACGCGAGCTGCTCCAGGCCCGCCTCGCGGTCCCACCAGAGCGAGAGGTTCGTGCGCAGGGTGAGGTCGCCTCGCTCGGCCAGCGCCCGGTAGGCGGGCAGGTGCTCCGCCGTCACCCAGGCATCGGTGATCGAGGTGATGCCGAACCCGTGGAGATGCGCCTGGGCGGCGAGGAGGGCCGCCTCCCACTGCGCCGGGGTGAACGCCGGCACGAGCCGCCGCACGAGGAGGGCGGCGCCCTCGTGCAGCGTGCCCTGGGGGGAGCCGTCGGCTGCGCGCTCGATGCGGCCGTCGGCCGGGTCCGGCGTGGCAGCGGTGACACCCGCGAGCTCGAGGGCCCGCGTGTTGACCCACGCGCCGTGCCCGTCGCGGTTCTCCAGGAAGACCGGGCGATCGGGGACGACGGCGTCCAGGTCGTGCCGCGACGGCGTGCCGCCCGGGAACGCCGGCATGCCCCAGCCGCCGCCCACGATCCACGGCTCGTCGTGGTGCGATGCCGCGTAGGCGCGGATCCGGGCCAGGTACGCCTCGCGGTCCCACGGCAGGTCGTGCAGGTCGCACGTCAGCATCGCCCAGCCGCCCAGCGGCGGGTGGACGTGCGCGTCCTGGAAGCCCGGCAGCAGGGTGCGACCCTCGAGATCCACGACGCGGGTGCCCGGGCCGGCGAACGACCGAAGGTCGGCGTCGAGCCCCAGCGCGACGATCCGCCCGCCGCGCACCGCGAGGGCCGACGCGACCCGACGCGCCGGCTCCATCGTGCGCACCGAGCCGTTCACGAAGAGCAGATCGGCCGGCCCGGGGCGGCCGCCGCCGTCCGCGCTGCTCGTGACCGCCGCGCCTGGCGTCATCGCGTGCCGTCCTCCTGCCGGGGTCCCGTCGTCGATGATACGGGCGGCCGCTCGGCCGGGCGCGACGCCGCCAGCCGGCGGACCTCCGCGGGCGTCAGGAGGCGGGCCGCGCCCGCGGGGAGGTCGAGGCGGAGCGTGCCGACGCGGACCCGCACCAGGCGCACGACCGGCGCGCCGACCGCGGCCAGCATCCGCCGGACCTGACGCTTCCAGCCGTGGGCGAGGACAACCCGGTACCAGGCCAGGCCGCCGGGGGGCGCCGGGTCGACCAGCGCGGCGAGGAGCGCCGTCTCGGTGCGGGTCGCCGCGCGCAGGGACACCAGCCGGGCGATCCCCTCCTCCAGCGGGATGCCCGCGGCGAGGGCCGCCCGCTGCGCGCCGTCGAGCGGGACGGTCACGGCGACCGCGTACTCCCGCTCGACGCCGTGGCGCGGATGCAGCACGCGCTCGGTCCAGGCCCCGTCGTTCGTGAGCAGCAGGAGCCCCTCCGAGTCCTGGTCGAGGCGCCCGACCGGGTACAGGCGGGTCCCCCGCGGCACCAGGCCGGCCGGGACGAGGTCCAGCACCGTGCGCACCGCGTGCCGGTCGGCCACGGTGGAGGTCACGCCGGCCGGCTTGTGGACGGCGAGGTGGACCGGGACGACGGCAGTCGCCGCGAGCGGCCGGCCGTCGATCGCGAGCGCCTGGACGGCCGGGTCGACCAGCTCGCCGAGGACCGCCGGACGCCCGTCCACGGTGACGCGGCCGGCGGCCACGAGCGCATCCGCACCCCGGCGACTGGCGACGCCGGCGGCGGCGAGGACCTTGCCCAGCCGCTCCGCCGGCATCAGGTCGCCCCGACGTCGCCGCGGGGGTCCGCCACCTCGGACGGGTCGGCCGACCCGGCGTCCGGCGGCTCCGGCGCGTCGGATGCCGCGAGCCGCTCGGCGACCGCGGCGTCGAGGAACGGGAGCTCGTCGAGGCTCAGCAGCCCGAACCGCTCGAGGAAGTCCGTGGACGTGCCGTAGAGGATCGGCCGGCCCGGCGCGTCGGCGCGTCCCAGCTCGACGACCAGGCGGCGATGCAGCAGGCTCCGGATCGCGTAGTCCGCGTCCACCCCCCGGATCCGCTCGATGCCGGCCTTGGTCACCGGCTGCCGGTACGCGACGATGGCGAGGGTCTCGAGGGTCGCCGGCGAGAGCCGCGTCGGCTCCCGCCCGACGTAGCGGCCGATGAGCAGGCCGGCCTCCGGGGCGGTCGCGAGGGCGACGCGGTCGCCGTCGACGAGCAGCCGGATGCCACGCTCGGCGAGGCTCACCTCGAGGTCGCCGAGGCGCGCGTCGATCGTCTCGGACGAGGCGCCGCTGATCGTCGCCAGCTCGCGCCGGCCGAGGGGACGCTCGGCGACGAAGAGGAGCGCCTCCAGCTGCGCTTCCGTCAGGTCGTCGCCCGGCAGCCCGTCGGGCGCGCCGGGCACGTCGTCGGGCGCGCCGGGCACGTCGTCGGGCGCGCTGGACGCGTCCGGCGCGGCGTCGCCTGCGTCGCGGGCCTCGTCGGTCATCCGCCCTCCTCCCCGCCTGGGGTCGGCGCCGCGTTCGCCGCTGCCCCCGCGGGGCGCGGAACCGGCCGCACGATGATGGGGCCCCACGGCTCGCCCTGCTCGACGGAGACCTCGCGACTCTTCACGAGCTCCAGCATCGCCAGGAAGGTCACCGCGACGACGACGCGGTCGCGCACCCCCGCGAGGAGCTCCTGGAGCACGATGGGCCCCGCCTCCGCGAGGGCGGCCCGGATGAGCGCGGCGCGCTCGGCCAGCGTGATGGTCCGGGGGATCGCCTCCGGCGGCGGGATCACGGGAGGGGCGATGACGGCCAGCCGGTCCAGCGCGCCGACGAGCAACCCCGGATCCAGGCGCGGCGGGAGCGGCGCGACCGCCCCGGCCCGCGCCGTGGCCAGCGCGACCGACGGCTCGCGCCGGGCCACGAGCCACCCCGCCATGGCCCGGCCCTGCAGCCGGTCGGCCGCGTCACGGTAGGCCTTGTACGCGAGCAGCCGGGCCCGCAGGGCGGCCTCGGGGTCGGGCTCGTCGTCGAGCGGCACCGCCGGGTCGGGGGGTCGCGGCAGCAGCGCCCGGCTCTTGATGAGGATGAGCTGGCTGGCCACGGTGACGAACATCGACAGGTTCCCAAGGCGGTCGTCCTCGAGGCCGGCGATCGCGTCGAGGTAGGCCTCGGCAAGCCCGCCCAGGGGCACGGTCATGACGTCGAGGCGCCGCGCCTCGACCAGGGCGAGGAGGAGCCCGAGCGGCCCCTCCCAGTCGGGCAGGCGCACCTGGGTGGCGTCCTCCGGTCGGCGCCGCCCGGCGAAGGCGATCTCGGGGGCCCCGGCTGCCGGCGGCCGGACGGCGTCGATGGCCATCAGCTCGCCTCGTCCGCGGCCCGCAGGGCGGCGAGGGCGGCGCGATCGCCGTCGGCGATCGCTCCCCTGATCAGCGCCGCGGTCCGCTCGCTGGAGCCGGCGGCCCGGGCCAGCTCCGCCGAGCGCTCGGCGTGGTCGCGGAGCCGCGCCATCGCGTCGTCACCGCCGGGAAGCCGCGAAGCGGCCGCATGGACCCACGGCCCCAGCAGCTCGCCGAGCGACCAGGCGACGCGGTGCCAGAGCCGGATGGTGCGCCCCTTCCCGGCGTCGTGGAACAGGGCGGCGAGGAGCACCTCCGGGTCGGTCACGCCGTCGGTCCGCAGTGCCGCCGCCACGTCCAGGCCGTGGCGCCGGTCGGCCACGGGCATCCCGTCGAAGAGGGCGAGCTGCGACGGGGTCAGCCACTCGCCGAGAGCGGCGCGCTCCACCGGTCTCACGCGAGCGACGACGTGCCGGCCGAGCTGGCGGGACTTACCGGCCCACCAGGATGCCAACGAGCCCATAGATCAGGTCACCCAGCGGGTCTGGAAGGCCGGAGGCCTGCGGGAAGACCCCGGGCAGGACTGCGAGGCCAATGAGCGCCACGAGGAGCCAGGTTCCGTACCGGTCGAGGAACGTCCCCACCCGCCACGCCCAGGGCGGCGGCAGCAGGTTCACCAGCACCGAGGCGCCGTCGAGCGGCGGCGCGGGGATGAGGTTGAAGACGAAGAGCGCCACGTTGATGACGAGGAACGTGGCCACGACCTGGAAGGCCAGGAAGAGGGCGTCGGACGGGGCGACGTCGAGGGCAAGGATGACCCGGATCACGAGCGCGGCGCCCAGCGCCATCACGACGTTGGAGGCGGGGCCGGCGAAGGCGACCAGCGCCTGCGACCGGCGCCCACCCCGGAGCATGGCCGGGTTCACGGGCGTCGGCTTCGCCCACCCAATCGGGAGACCGGCGGCCAGGGTCGAGATGATCAGCACCATCCCCCCGGCCGGATCGAAGTGGGCTCGCGGGTCGAGCGTGACGCGGCCGAAGAGCTTCGCCGTCCCGTCGCCGTAGTGCAGGGCCGTACGCGCGTGGGCGTACTCGTGGATCGGGAACCCTACGAGCAGGAAGACGGCAGCAGCGATGATGCGCGGGATCAGCTGCTCGATGTCGGTCGCGAGCACACGAACCTCGATGTGGCGGGCGGGGCGCGGACATGGTACCGCCCCGCCCGCCCGGGGTCGCCGTGAGCCCCGGCCTATAGGTCCTGGAGGAGCTCCGCCTTCTTGGCCTCGAACTCCTCCGGCGAGATGATCCCGTCATCGCGGAGCTTGGCGAGGCTGCGCAGCTTGTCGTCGGCCGTCGGCGCGGCCGGGGCGGGTGGAGCCACCGGGACAGGAGCCGGAGCCGGCACCTGGGTGACCACTTCCTGGGGTGGCGGCGCCTGGTACGCCGAATCGCGAACTGCGGCGGCGATGTGGCGCGCGTCGGCCTGCTCGAACTCCATCTTCTGGTCGAGCATCGCCCGCCGGAAGTCGGCCGGATTGCGCATGGTCTCGTAGACCAGGTCGGTGGAGTCGGAGGCGGTGGCCACCTTGAGCGTCCCGTAGCCGAGCATCCGGCCGAGCGGGCCCTGCTCCATGATCACGTCGTTGATCTTCTCGAGCGCCGCGCCGCTGGTCCGCTTGTTCAGCAGCCCGGCGACCTTCATGACCTTCTGGTTCGTGACGGCGTAGTCCTCGACCCACCACTGGATGTACGAGTAGCCGACCATCGCCACGCCGACGACGATGAGCGCCAGCGAGGCCCAGAGAAGGAGCGTGTTCAGGAAGCCGAGGGCCCCGTCGAATTCGATGACCGTCAGCTGCAGGATGAACAGGACGACGCCGCCCACCAGCACCAGCACGCCCGCGATCGTCCCGAAGATCGGCGCCATCCAGTGCTGCTTCGTGCGGTACAGGATCTTCTCGTTCGTCGCCAGCTGCGACTCGGTGTAGCCCACGCCCCGTTCCTCCCTGTCCCTACGCTCGCGGATGGGCCCGCGCGTAGACTTCTCTGATCCGTTCGCCCGTGAGGTGCGTGTAGATCTGCGTCGTCGAGATACTCGCATGCCCGAGCAACTCCTGTACGACCCGCAGGTCGGCTCCGCCCTCCAGGAGGTGCGTCGCGAAGGAGTGGCGCAGCGTGTGTGGGGACACCCGGCCGCCGAGGCCGGCGGCCGCCGCCGACCGCTTGACGAGCACCCAGGCATGGTTGCGCCCGAGTCGCCGTCCACGGTCCGAGAGGAAGACCGGCCCGCCGCGCGCCGAGCGGCTCCGGTCCGCCGCCGCGAGCAGCGGCCGGCCGACGTCGAGGTACCGCACCAGCCAGTCGACCGCGACGTCCCCGACCGGCACGACCCGCTCCCGGTCGCCCTTCCCCACCACGCGCACGCTCCCGCCGACCAGGTCGAGGTCGTCGCCGTCGAGCCGCAACGCCTCGCTGATCCGGAGGCCGGCCGCGTAGAGGAGCTCGAGGAGGGCGCGGTCGCGCAGCGCGGCAACGCCCGCGACGGCAGCTGGTCGCGCACCGGTCGCCTGTCGTCCGCCGACCACCCGCTGCCGGCCGTCGGCGACGGCAGCCGGGTCGACGACCGCGAGGAGGCGGTCCACCTCCTCGACGGTCAGCGGGTCGGGCAGGATCCGCGGCTCGCGCGGCAGGTCGAGGTGGCTCGCGACGTCGACGGCGACGAGGTCCTCCGCCAGGGCGAAGCGGTAGAAGGTCCGGAGCGCCGCCGTTCGCCGCCGCAGGCTCGTCGGGCGCAGCACCCGTCCCGACGGTCCGGCGCCCCCGGCCAGCCGGCCGAGGTAGTCGAGCGCCGCGTCGGGGGAGCTCCCCCACCCTGCCGCCTCGGGCGATCGCGCGAAGCCCGCGAGGTCCGCCCCGTACGCCGAGATCGTCGCCGGGGAGAGCCCGCGCTCGACCCGCAGATGGAGCAGGAAGCCGTCGATCGCGGCCGCCAGGTCCGCCGGGACCGGCGCCCCTGGCGCACCCCGTCGCCGCCGGCGGCGCGTCCCCACGGCGGCCGCGGCCGTCACGCCTCGGCCGGCCCGGCGCCGCGCGCCCGGCGGAAGCGCACCGCCCGCTCGAGCAGCTCCCGCGCCGAGGCCTCGGCCGCCGGTCCGCTCGCAGCGCCCCCGATCATCGCCGCCAGCTCGGCGGTACGCTCCGCGTCGTCCAGCCGCCGCACCTGGGTCACGGTCCGCCCGTCGCGCTGGACCTTGCGGATCGTGAAGTGCGCGTCGGCGTAGGCGGCGATCTGCGGCAGATGCGTGACGCAGAGGACCTGGTGGCGACGCGCGAGCGCCCACAGCGTCCGCCCCACGGGATCCGCGCTGCGGCCGCCGATGCCGGCGTCGATCTCGTCGAACACCAGCGTGGGGGTCGCGTCGGCGTCCGCGAGCACCTCCTCGATGGCGAGCGCCAGGCGCGACAGCTCGCCGCCGGACGCGATCTTCGCCAGCGGCCGCGCCGGCTCGCCCGGGTTCGGCGCGATCCGGAACACGACCACGTCGACGCCGCTCGCGTCGAACGCCACGGCGTCGCCGTCGAGCTCGACGGCGGGCTCGTCGGGCCCCGCGGGCCGGCGACCGACCGCGATCTCCACGCGCGTCCCGCCGAGCCCGAGCTCGCCGGCGGCACCCTCGACGGCGCCGGCCAGGACGGCCGCGGCGTCCCTGCGCCGCGCCGACAGGGCCGCACCGGCCGAGGCGATGGTCTCCAGCAGGCGCGCACCCTCCCGCACCCGTCGCTCGCGCTCGGCGTCGACCGAGCGCAGGCGCTGTACCTCGGCCTCCGCGCGCTCGGCGCGGGCGAGGAGGCCGTCGACATCGGTGCCGTACTTGCGCTCGAGCGAGTAGAGCAGCGACAGGCGCTCCTCCAGCGCGGCGATCGATCGCGGATCGTGGTCGACCCCTTCGGCCAGCGAACGCGCCTCGAACGCGACGTCCTCGATCTCGGCCGCCAGGCCCTCGAGGCGCTCCGCGAGGGGCGCGTAGCGCGGGTCGAGTCGCCCGAGGGCCGCCGACTCCGCTGCGGCACGCCCCGCCTGCTCGCGGGCTCCGGCGACGTCGGGATCGGACTCGTCGCCCGCGAGGAGCGCGGCGATCGTGACGACACCTCGTGCGATCGCCTCGCCGTGGCGCGAGGCGGCGAGACGCGCCTGGATCTCGGCGACCTCGCCGGCGTGGATCCGGGCGGCGGAGATCTCGGCCGCCTCGTGCTCCACGAGGGCGATCCGGCGCTCCAGCTCGCGGGGGTCGGCGGCCAGCGCGGCCAGCGCGGCCTCGTTCTCGCGCCAGGCGGCCACGGCGGCGCCCATCGCGGCCCGCTCGGCGGCGTGGCCCCCGTAGCCGTCGAGGAGGTCGCGCTGCCAGCGCTCGTCGAGGAGGCGCGCCTGCTCGTGCTGGCCGTGGATCTCGACCAGCGGCCCGGCGGTGGCCGCCAGCCTGCCCGCCGTCACGGTCTCGTCGTCGATCCGGGCCAGCGAGCGCCCGGTGGCAGCCACCTCGCGCACGCAGACCAGCGGCTCCGGGAGGCGGTCGAAGAGCGCCTCGACACGGGCCGCCTCGGCGCCGTGACGGACGAGGCCGGGGTCGGCGCGCGCGCCCAGGGCGAGCCCCAGGGCGTCGATGAGGAGGCTCTTGCCTGCCCCGGTCTCCCCGGTGACGACGTTGAAGCCGGCGCCGAACGCGATCCGGACCCGCTCGAGGAGGGCGAGGTCGGCGACCGCGAGCTCCAGCAGCCGTCCCGCAGGCGGTTCGGGGAGGCGCTCGTCGGTCATCGGCCGATCACGAGGGCAGGAGCTGCGCCTTCTGGCGAAGGAGATCCCAGAACGGAACGGCCCCCTCGGGCTCGAGGAAGCGGACCGGCTGCTCCAGGGCGGCCACGCTGACCAGGTCACCGACGCCGAGCGGGAAGTCCTCGCGCCCGTCGATCGACACCAGCGCCTCGTGCGCCTCCACGACCCGGCAGCAGACGACCTGGTCCGGGCTGACGACCACCGACCCGAGCGCCGACAGGTAGGCCGCGATCGGGGTGACGATGAGGTTGCGGCTGAGCGGATCGAGGATGGGGCCGCCCGCCGAGAAGCTGTACCCCGTGGAGCCCGTCGGGCTGGCCACCACGAGCCCGTCGGCGATGAACGTGGCAAGGTGCGACGGCCCGATCTCGACGTCGAGATGGACGACGCGCGCCAGGGCGCCGCGGGCGATGACCACGTCGTTGAGCGCCAGGAACGTCCGGCGCGGCGCGCCGCCGTCCTCACCGAGGATCGCGCCACGGAGCGCCATCCGGTCCTCGAGGTGGAACCGGCCGGCCACGATCTTCGCCAGCAGGTCCTCGAGCTCGTGGGCCTCGGCCTTGGAGAGGAACCCCACCTTGCCGAGGTTGACGCCGACGATCGGCACGGGAACCTCGGCGACGGCGCGCGCGGCGCGCAGGAAGGTGCCGTCGCCGCCGAGCACGACGAGCGCGTCGACGCCCGGCAGCGCGGCCACGAGGGCGGCGGTGTCCCCCGAGGCGACGGCCCAGGTCTCGATCCCGCGGACGGCGCACCAGCCGGTGGCCCGGGCCGAGAGCTCGACGGCGTCCTCCTTCGTCGGGTTGTAGGCGAAGCCGATGCGCCGCACCGCGCTCATCCCGGCACCAGCGCGGCGATCCGGGACTCCCAGCCGACCGCCTCGGCCCGCCCCGCGTCGGCGACGGCATGGAGGAAGAACTCCCGGTTGCCCGCCGGGCCCCGGAGTGGCGAATCGGCCAGCCCGATCGGCACGAGCCCCGCGGCCCGCGCATGCGCGAGCGCCGCCGCGAGCACCTCCCGGTGGACGGCCGGATCGCGGACGACCCCGCCCGGCGCCCGCCCGCGGCCGGCCTCGAACTGCGGCTTGACCAGGGCGACGACGGAGCCGTCGGGCCCCAGGCACGCCGCGACGGGCCGCAGGACGAGGGCCAGCGAGATGAAGCTGACGTCCACGACGGCCAGTGCGACCGGCTCGCCGAGCAGCTCCGGCGTGAGCTCGCGGGCGTTCGTCCGCTCGCGGGAGACCACCCGCGCGTCGCGCCGCAGCGCCTCCGCCAGCTGGCCGCGCCCGACGTCGATCGCGTGCACGCGGACGGCACCCCGCTGCAGGAGCGCGTCGGTGAAGCCCCCGGTCGAGGCCCCGACGTCGAGGCAGACGAGGCCCGCCGGGTCGACGGCAAACGCGTCGAGCGCCGCGGCGAGCTTCTCCCCGCCACGCGAGACGTACGGCAGCGGTGCGGCCACCTCGACCGGGACGTCCGCGGCGACGAGATCACCCGGCTTGCGGTCCAGCCGGGCCCCGTCCCCGGCACCGACGCGCACGCGGCCGGACATCAGGAGCGCCTGGGCGCGGGCACGGGATTCCGCGAGCCCGCGGTCGACCAGGAGCTGGTCGAGACGGACGCGGGCGGCGCGGGGCGGCGCACTCGTGCGGGTCACGGCGCGATCATGCCACGCGCCGCTGCACTGCGACGCATCCGGCCGCCCGGCGGCTCAGGCGCTGGCGGCCTCGGAGCGCCGGCGCCGGGCGTGACCCGGCGATGCCTTGAGGGTCGCCAGCGTCTCGCGGATCTGCTCCACGATCCCCGGCGTGTCGAGCCGGATCAGCGCGCGGAGGTCCGCGACCGAGCCGTGATCGACGAACTTGTCGGCCGGGATGCCGATGATCCGGAGGGCGACGTCGCGGAACGCCGCGTCGGCCAGCCGGGCCTCCTCGAGGGCCTCCAGGACCCCGGAGCCGAAGCCGCCGCTCGTGGTGCTCTCCTCGAGCGTCACGACGAGCCGCTTGCCGCGGGCCTGGTCGAGGATCAGCTGGCGGTCGAGGGGCTTCGCGAAGCGGGCATTGATGACGCCGACCGACCAGCCGTCGGCGGCCAGGGCGTCGGCGGCCTCTTCGGCGCGCCGGACGATGGGGCCGAAGCCGACGAGGAGGAGGTCGGAACCCTCGCGGAGGACCTCGCCGCGCCCCACGGGAAGCACCTCGGGGTCGTGCTCCGGCACCCCGAAGCCCGCGTCCCGCGGGTAGTTGAGGGCGAAGGGGTGATCCTGGGCGAACGCGGTGCGGACCATGGAGCGCAGCTCCTGCTCGTCCTTCGGCGCCGCGATGACGAGGTTCGGGATCTGGCGATGGGCCGGGTAGGAGAACATCCCCTGGTGGCTCGTCCCGTCCTCGCCGACGAGTCCCGCGCGGTCGACGCCGATGAGCACCGGCATGTCGTTCTGGCACGCGTCGTGGACGATCTGGTCGAAGGCGCGCTGCAGGAAGGTGGCGTAGATGGCGACGACCGGTCGCCCGCCGCCCATCGCGATGCCGGTCGCGAGAGCCACGGCATGCTGCTCCGCGATCCCCACGTCGACGAACCGGTCCGGGAACTCCGCCTGGAACTTGTTGAGGCCGGTCCCGGTGGGCATCCCCGCGGTGATCGCCACGATCCTGCGGTCATCGCGGGCGGCGGCGACGACTTCCTGGGCGAAGAAGTGCGTGTAGTTGGGCGTCTTCGGCGCCGGCGCGGTGCTCGGCCGCACGGCATCGCCGTCGCCGCTGGAGGACGTCGACTTCGTGGCCGAGATCTCGCCGGCTCCGAGCGGGCTGGCGGCGCTGGCGCGACGCGCCTGGTACGTGTCGGCCATCGGGGGCAGGGCCGCGCCGTGGAAGCCGACCTGGTCCTTCTCGGCCGGGTGGTAGCCCCGTCCCTTCTGCGTCCGGACATGCACGAGCACCGGCCCGCCGAGGTCCAGGGCGCTGCTGAAGGTGTGGTCGAGGGCCCGCAGGTCGTGGCCCGGCACCACGCCGATGTACGTGATCCCCAGGTCCTCGAAGAGCTGCCCGGGCTGGGCGAAGCTGACCACGGACTTGCGGAACCGGCGCGACAGCTCGAGGGCCGTCGGCCCGACGACGGGGACCCGCTCGACCGTGCGGTCGTACACGCCCCGCCCCTGCTTCCAGGCGCTGGACAGCTTGATCTCGGAGAGGTACTTCGAGAGCGCGCCGACCGACTGGCTGATCGACATCTCGTTGTCGTTGAGGACGATCAGCAGCTGCGTCTGGCGGTGGCCGATGTCGTTGAGCGCCTCCAGCGACAGGCCGCTCATCAGCGCGGCGTCCCCGACGACGACGGCGATTCGCTCGAGGCCGTGGCGCGCGTCGCGCGCCGTGGCGAGGCCGGCGGCGATCGAGAGCCCGGTGCCGGCATGACCGCCGTCGAAGACGTCGTGCTCGCTCTCCGAGCGGCGCGGGAAGCCCCCGACGCCGCCCAGCTGGCGCAGCGTCCCGAAGCGCTCGTAGCGCCCGGTGATGAGCTTGTGGGCGTAGGCTTGGTGGCCCGTGTCCCAGACGATCGGCTCGCGCGGGGACTCCAGGAGTCGATGGAGGGCGAGCGTGACCTCCACGACGCCCAGGGACGAGCCCAGGTGGCCTCCGGTCTTTGCCACCGTGGCGATGATCGTCTCGCGGATCTCCTCCGCGAGCGTGAACAGGTCGCGCTCGGGAAGGCCGCGCATGTCACCGGGACCGTGGATGCTCGGAAGGATCGCCACGCTGGCTCCTCGATTCACTGCTCGGGTGCCACGCCGGCCCGACAGGCTGCGTGCGCTGGGACGACCTGCGGTCGTCGCTCGAGGTTCAATTCGCTGTCACGGTGGGCTTGGATGCCGGGGTGCCCGGGGTCCAGGCCGGCGGGCACCCGTGCCGCGGACTCGCCGAGTCTACGCCCACCGTGGTTGTTCCGGGTGGCAGGTCAGCCCGCCTCCTCGTCGCGCAGCTCCGCCTCGGCCACCGCCCCGCGGGCTCCCTCGACGAGCCTCCGGACCCGGAGCTCCGCGTCGGAGAGGAGCTGCTCACAGCGCTGCTGCAGGGCGACGCCGTGCTCGTAGAGGGCAAGGGTCCGCTCGAGGGGCTGGCCGCCGGCCTCCAGCTCGGCGACCGTCCGCTCGAGCTCCGCGAGCGCCGCGTCGAACGTCAGGTCGGTGATCGGCGGGCGGATCTCGTCAGTCACCGCCGCCGCCTCCGCCGCCGTCTCCGCCGCCGTCACCGTCCCCGCCTCCGCCGCCGTCACCGTCACCGCCGCCCGCGTCCTTGTCCGGCGCGCCGGCGTTGCCGCCGCCCGCGTCCTCGTCCGGCGCGCCGGCGTTGCCGTCGTCCGCGTCCTCGTCCGGGGCGCCGACCGGGGTCATGTAGGCGCCGTCGTCCTTCGCGACCGAACGCTCGCCCCACCGTGACAGCCGGCCCGCCAGGAACAGCCCGATGCCGATCCCGACGACGCCGACGGCGACGACCAGCAGGGCGAACAGGAGCCAGTCCAACTTCATCGCTCAACCTCCATCCTCGGCGCGCGCCGTGATCTCACCGCGGGCGACCCGCACGTGCAGCGCCGTCCCCGCCGGGGCCTGGGCCGGCTCGCGGACGATGGCTCCGTCCGATGCACGGCGAACGATCGCATACCCGCGGGCCAGCGTGGCGTCCGGCGCGAGCGCCGCGAGCGCCCCGCGCGTCGCGTCCAGGCGTGCGCGGCCCGCCCCGAGCCGGGCGACGACCGGCTGCGCAAGGCGTCCGCTCGCCCACTCCATCGCGCGCCGCTCGCCGGCGAGCCGGAGGGACACCGTCGACGTGGCGCGATCGAGCAGGTAGCCGCTCCGCTCCCGGGCCGCCGCCAGGCGGGCCTCCGGACGCAACCCGTCGAGGGCCCGCCGCTCGGCGGCCACGCGCCGCGAGACGGACCCCAGCTGCGCAGCCAGGGCGACGTCGAGCCGGGCCCGCCGGGCCCGCATCGCGCTGACGGCCTCGCGACGATCGGGCACGACGAGCTCCGCCGCCGCCGAGGGCGTCGGGGCCCGGACGTCGGCGGCGAAGTCGACCAGCGTCACGTCCGTCTCGTGGCCGACGCCGGAGACGACGGGCACGGGATGCGCGGCCACCGCCCGCACGACGCGCTCGTCGTTGAACGACCAGAGATCCTCCAGCGAGCCGCCGCCGCGAGCGAGGATCACCACGGCCGCGGCATCGTCCGGGCGGCCGGCCGCCCGGCATGCCGCCCCGTGGCGGGCCAGCCGGTCGAGGGCCGCGACGATCGTCTCCGGGGAGCCTTCGCCCTGGACGCGACAGGCGCTGACCAGCAGGCGGGCCATCGGCCAGCGGCGCTCCAGGACCCGCCGGACGTCCTGCAGGACCGCCCCCGAGAGGCTGGTCGCGACGCCGACGGTCGCCGGGCGCGGCGGCAGGGGCCGCTTGCGCGTGGCGTCGAAGAGCCCCTCGGCGGCGAGCTTCGCCTTCGTGGCCTCGAACCGGAGGGCGAGGTCGCCCAGGCCGGCCGGCTGGACCGCGGCCACGTAGCACTGGTAGACGCCCTGCGCGTCGAAGACGTCGATCCGCCCGTGCACGACGACGCGCAGGCCCGCGCGCGCCTCGAACGAGCTCGCCAGCCGGTCGTCGCGGAACCAGACGCAGGCCAGCTGGCTGCGCTCGTCCTTGAGGGTGAAGTAGGCGTGGCCGGCGGAGCTGATCGTGACCCGCCCCACCTCGCCCTCCACCCAGACGTCGGCCAGGCGGGGATCGCCGCGCAGCGCGTCGCGCACGGCGCGGGTGACGTCGGAGACGGCCAGCACGCGCAGGCCGAAGGTCCCGCCGGGCACGCTCGGGGCGCCCGGCGCGCCCGCGCCGCCGTCGGGAGCGGCCGGCCCACGCCGCGGGAGGGGGTCGATGGCGTCCCAGGCCGGGAGGGCCCAGTCCGGCGGCTCGCGGTCCCCCATCGATGCCCTCGCTGCGGGGTCGGACGGCGTCGGGAGCGCGGGCGTGCAGGCCCGGTCAGAGCCGGGTCTGGTACTCGCCGGTGCGCGTGTCGATGCGCAGCGTGTCGCCCTCGGTCACGAAGAGCGGCACCGACACGACGAGGCCGGTCTCCATCGTGGCCAGCTTGCGGGCACCGGTGGCCGTGTCGCCGGCGAAGCCGGGCTCGGTCTCGGCGACGACGAGGTCCACGGTGATCGGGAGCTCCACGCCCAGCGTCTCGCCCTCGTAGGTGATCCGGTCGAGGGTCATCCCGTCCCTGAGGTACGGGACGATGTCGTCGATCTGGGACGTCGTGAGGTGGAACTGCTCGTACGACTCCATCTCCATGAAGTGGAAGTCGTCGCCGTCGCGGTACAGGAACTGGATCACCCGCCGGTCCAGCTGCGCCCGCGGCCACTTCTCGCCGGCCTGGAAGCTCTTCTCGACCGTGCTTCCCTTCTTCACGTTGCGGAGCTTGATCCGCACCTGGGCCGAGCCGCGTCCCATCTTGATGTGGTGGTAGTCGAGGATCTGCCAGAGGTCGCCGTCGAGCTCGATGACGACGCCCTTGCGCAGCTCACCGGTGGAGATCATGCGGTCGGGTGCTCCGTGCGGGGCCGGCGGATCGCGGGCGCGCCGGCGCAGGGGTCGGGGTGTCCGGCGGATCGTAGCAGACGGGCGCGGCGGCCCCGCCCGCACCATCCCTCACGACGCGGGGGCGGCCTCGCGCCAGATGCCGAGCGGCGTCTTCTCGTCGGTCTGGCCGAGCGGGTTGTCGTCGAAGCTCCGGGCGAGCAGGCGCTCGCGCTCCTTCGGCAGCGTGGAGGCGACCACCCACGCCGGGGCGATGTCGTTGATGTCGGCGATCGCCACGTCGACCTCGCCGCCGAGTGCCTCCTTCACGGCGCGCACCGTGCCGGGCGGGTCGTGGGGCGCCGGGATGCAGCACTCGTAGAACTCGGCGACGCCCATCGTGTGCTCGGCGTCCATCATCCGCGCGTCCAGGCCGGCGACGAGGTAGAACCAGCCCTTCTTCCCGAGGACCTTCCCGGCGACGTGGGCGCCGCTCGCGAGCAGGATCCGGGGCGCCCCGGTCAGCTCGATCGCGTACTGCATGGCGTAGGGGCTGCGCAGCCCGGTGCCCCACGACGTCTTGATGACCCGGGACGACATGAAGCGCGCCAGGCGGCCCGGGTGGATCGTTCGCCAGTCGCGCGCGCGGCCCTGCATGATCGAGACCGCCGATTCCGACAGCAGCACCGTGTCGCCCGGCCGCAGCTCGTCGCCGGCGTGCTCGCGGATCGCCGCGGCGATGTCGTCCCCGGGCATCAGGACGCGCGTCCGGACCGGGATGCGCTCGAACGTCCGGCCCTCGACGACGACGGTCCGGGGCTTGGACGGGGCGGGGCTCACGGGGTGTAGTAGTTGACCACGAAGTTGAGGTTGCCCCCGGCCACCCAGAGCCCGATCCCGGCGTGGGTGTACTTGCGGCTCATCATGTTGACGTAGTGGGGTCCCACGGGACTCCAGGACCGCTCGCTCTGGAAGAAGCGCACGAGGCTCACGGCGGCGTCGCGCGGATCGCTGAAGTAGCGGCAGCCGATGTTCTCCGCCCACTGGTACCCCGTGTACCCCGCGGCGCGGAGCCGGTCGCCCGGGTCGCCGCCGTAGAAGTGCGAGCAGGCACCGTTCACGGCGAGCTTCCTCGCGTACGGCCGGGACACGTTGTCGCTCACCCCCTCGTGGTACCTGAGGGCCGGGATGCCGCTCCCGCCCGGGCTCGAGCAGGAGCCGTCGGCGAGGACCCAGCCGCCGCCGCGCGTGCAGTTCATCAGCGAGAGGAGGTACTTCTCGGCGGAGACCCAGGAGCTCGACGAGGGCCTGGGGGCGGTCCTCGGCGCCGTGGTCGCCCGCGGGGCCGGCTTTGGCGTCGCCCGCGGCGTCGTGGCCCCGCCACGCGAGGCGGCGGTCGGGCGCGGCGTCGGCTCGGGCTTCGGCTCCACCGTGAAGGCGGCCGAGCGCCGGCGGTCGAGGGGCGTGCCGTCGGCAGCCGTGGCGCCGTCGGCGACGCGCAGCACCACCGTCGCCCCGTACGGGAAGTCGCCCTCCGGGTCGAGGACCAGGACCGTGTCGTCCTCGGCAAACCGGACCTTGCCGTCCACCTTCTTGTCGTTGACCTCGATGCTGAAGGCCTGCTTCGTGGAGGCGCGGTCCATCGGCATCGTGAAGCGCACGGACACGTCGGCGTCGCGAGCGATCTCCTCCGTGCCCCCGCGCGGCCGGAACCGGACCACCGACGGCGACTTCGTGGTCGTGAACGTGAGGGCGTCCGGGCTCGTCACCGCGGCGCCCTCCGCGTCCAGCACGCCGGCCGCGAGCGCGACGGTGTACTCGGTCTGCGCCGTGAAGAGCCCCTCCGGCTCCCAGACGAAGGCCTCGGCGAGCGTCGGGTCGGCGCCGTCGGTCCCCTCGCTCGCCACGAAGAGCTGGCCCGTCATCGCCGGCGTGATGCGGAAGGCCCGCAGCACGCTGGCGACCGCCACCGGCCGGTCGAACGTCAGGGCGATGGAGCTGTCGAGGGCCACCCCGGACTCGAGGCGGTCGGTGACGGCGAGCTGCGTCGTCGTGGCCTCGCGCGTCAGGAACCCGGCCCGCAGCGGCGAGGCGAGCGGGCGTCCCTCTCGATCCAGGGCCGCGGTCCCCACCGTGATGGTGTAGTAGGTGGCAGCCCGCCAGCCGCCCACCGGCTCCACGAAGAGACGCATGCCGTCGTCCGACCAGCCCAGGCGGATCTCGGAGGCGGGCTCCACCCGGGTGGCGCCGGCGACCGAGGCTGCATCCATCGGGGCATCGAAGTCGATGATCATCGCGGCCGTGAGGTCGCGACCGGTGGCCACGACGGGCCCGAGCGCGTTGGCGGCGAGGGGTGGCTGCGTGGCGGGCGGCGATCCGATCGTGCCCGCCGGGATGCCGATGGCCGCGATGGCGACGAAGCCGCCGAGCCCGAGGCCGAGGCTGATCCGCGTCGCCGGTCCGCGGCGCAGCGCGAACGTGAGGTAGACGGCGCCGAGGACGGGCAGCGCGAGAATCGCGGCTAGGGCGCGACGAACGGGCAATGGGGCTCCTGGTCGGATCGCGGGAGCTCGGACTGGGCGAAGCCGATCAGCTGGGGCATGATCCCGGCTACCGTACCACCGCCCCGCAACCCGCGGCAAACGCGGGGCTCCGTTGCGGCCCGCGTCAGGCAGGCAGGACCAGCACGTCGCGCGGGAACCCGGTGAGAAGCTCGAGGCGGTGGGCGGCGGCGTCCAGCAGCACCAGGTCCTCGATCCGCACGCCGGTCCGGCCGGCAAGGTAGACGCCCGGCTCCACCGAGAACACGGTCGGGCTGGGCAGCGGCGTCTCGGCGGCGGCTCGGGCCAGGCTCGGGCGCTCGTGGGTCGCGAGGCCGATGCCGTGCCCCGTCCCATGCCCGAAGTGCTCGCCGTGCCCCGCGGCCGCGATCACCTCGCGTGCCGCCTCGTCCGCGGCCCGCCCGCTCGGCAGGGCGGCCCCCGACGTCACGGCGGCCTCCAGGAGCGAGATCGTCGCGGCCTGCGCGCGCGCGACCACCTCGTAGACGCCGAGGTCGCGGCTCCTCGGCTCGCCGACGAAGAGCGTGCGGGTCATGTCGCTCCGGTAGCCGGCGACCTGCGCCCCGAAGTCGAAGAGGACGACCTGGCCGGCGCGAACGCGCCGGCCGCCCGGCGACCCGTGGGGCAGGGCCGCCTGCGGGCCGGCGAGGGCGGCGACGTCGAAGGCGAGGGCCTCCGCCCCGCCTTCCCGCATCAGCACCTCGAGGCGCCAGGCAAGCGCCGTCTCGGTGACGCCGGGGCGGATCTCCGGAAGCAGGGCCGCGAGGGCCCGGTCTGCGACGGCCGCGGCGGCGGCGATCCGCTCGACCTCCGACGGCTCCTTGACGGCCCGGTCGGCGTCGAGCCACGGCTCCGCCGGCACCAGCTCCACATCGGGTGCCGACTCGGCGAGGGCCTCCCACAGGGCGCGGGAGATGTCGGCGGCGGGAACCGCGACCCGGCGCGCGCCGATCGATCCCACGAGCGCCGGCCAGCGGGCCGGCAGGTCGTACGTGACGTCCTCCAGGCGTGCCTCCGGCGCCTCGCGCCGGGCCTGCAGCGTGTATCGCGAGTCGGCCAGCACGACGACCTCGTCGCCCGCGACGAGAAAGCGCCCGGAATGCCCGGCGACCTTCTCCTCGCCCTCGCCGAGCGCGACGCCCGCCAGGTACCGGATCTCCTCGCGCCGCAGGCCGAAGTAGGCATCCACGCTCGCCACCGCGAGGCGGGAGCGGAGCCGGGCCAGGCGCGCCGGCCGGGCCGCCCGGTCCGCCTCGGCCCAGGCACGCAGGCGCCGGGGGCCGGGCGGCGCGGGAAAGTCGGCGGGCACGGGCAGCGCGCCGGGTCGTCGGCGGGTCACGCCGGGCGGCCTCGCGCCATGCGGCGCAGCCCCGAGCCGCCCCTCACGAGATGTAGCCGTACTTGCGAAGCTTCTGCAGGTGCTCGTCGTACGTCTTCGAGAAGTCGTGCTTGCCGTCGGCCCCGGGGATCGCCACGAAGTAGAGGAAGCCTTTGGCCGTGTTCGGCGCGAGCGCGGCGTCGATCGACGCGACCGTGGGGGTGCAGATGGGGCCCGGGATCATGCCGGCCACCTGGTAGGTCTGGTAGCCGGCGATCGCCTCGGGAAACGCGATCGAGGCGAGCGGCTCCCTGGGGACGTTCCAGAACGAGTACTGCGGCCAGGCGGCCAGCCCCGCCTCCTCGAGCGCGAGCAGGTCGACACCCCAGATCACCGTGGGATCGGCGTTGAGCAGCATGCCCCGCTCGACGCGGCGCTGGTAGACGCCCGCGACGAGGGGCTTCTCCGCGTCGAGGCGAGTCTCCCGCTCGACGAGCGAGGCGAGCGCCAGCACCTCGTGAAAGGAGACGTCACGGTCCCTCGCCGCCTCGATCCGCGCCATGCCGACCTGCTCGATGAAGCGATCGAGCATCTTTCGGACGAGCTCCTCGGGCGTGGTGTCGGGGAGGACGCGGTACGCGCCGGCCGCCAGGTAGCCCTCCAGGGTCGCGCCCTTCGGCAGGTCGAGCCACGCGTAGTCGGCCAGGAGCGCCGGCGTCGGCGTGCGCACGAGGGCGAGGAACTCGGCGGCGTCCATCTCGAGGCCGGCGATCTCGTCGGGACGTGCCTGCAGGTAGGCCGTCATCTGCTCCAGGCGCAGGCCGCTCCGGAGCTGGAGCGTGATCGACGGATCCTTCGCCTCGAGGAGCGTCCCGACCAGCTGGTCCGGCGTCAGGTTGCGGCGCAGCAGGAACGTGCCGGCAGCGAGCTGGTCGGTGATCCCCTTCTCGATGGCGATCAGCAGGAAGGCACGCTCGTCGCGCAGCACCCCGGCCTCGACCAGGCGTCCGGCGATGCCCGCCGCGGTCTCGCCGCTGGCAACCTCGAAGTCGACCTCGGTCGTGTCGCTGCTGGAGGGGGCCGTCAGGGCCTCCCCGAGATCCTCGCGCACGAGATCGGCGACGAACGGCATCCCGAGCGCCCCCGGGTTGCTGCCCGCCCATCCGACGACGAAGCTGCGGGTCACGGGCCGCAGGACCGTCCCAAGGGCGACCAGCACCACCGCGGCGGCGACGACCAGGAAGACGATGAACCGGACATGGCCGCCGATCCCGGCTTTCGGTCGCTGGCGGGCAAGCTCGTACGCGGAGACGGTCCCCGCGCGATGGCTCGTCCGGCGCGCGCCGGACGCGTCGATCGGGCGCGCCATCGGACGTCGCTCGCGCTCCGGCTCGCTGCCGCCCCGGGGTCCGGCCCCGCCACGGATCGTCATCCATCCTCCTGTGTCGCCGCGCCGGCCGGGCGAAGGAGCTCGCCCGGCGACCCGCCGCGCCGCGCCGCGAGCTCGTCCTCGAGGATGACGGCGGCGGCGGCACGATCGATGCGTGCCCGGTGGGCGGCGCGCCGGACGGGTCCCGGCGGCCCCCCGGCCCGCCCACGACCGGGCGTGCCCACCCGGGATTCGGCCACGTGGCTCGAAAGTCGTTCGTCGCGGAGACGCACGGGCAGGCCCGTCTGTTGCGCCACCGCGAGGGCCCATTCTCGCGCTTCCGCCGCCTTCGCGCCCTCGACGCCGCTCATGTCGAGGGGCAGACCGACGACGACCTCGTCGATCCGGTTGGCCGCTACGATCCGCGCCAGGGCCTCGACATCCGCCGCGACGCTCCGGCGGCGCGCCAGCGTCGCCAGGGGACGAGCCCCCATGTCGCCCTCCTCGGCGACGGCGAGTCCCACCCGGCGCGTCCCGAGGTCGATCCCGAGGATCCGGATCACGGGGCCGCGGTCGCCGGAGGGATGGAGGTCGATGGAACCGCGACCGGGGACGGGCTCGGCGGCGGCGTCGGGATCGACGTCGGCTCGGCGGGCGGCACGCCCTCGATCGTGACCGTGAGCCGCGCGTCGAGCGTCGTGATCGTGGTGACCCAGTCGGGCCACAACGTGACCTCGACGCTCCCGTAGTCGCCCAGGAGCGCCTCCGCCTCCGCCGGTGTCTTCCCCTGGACAAGCGCGCGCACCTGGTCCTCGGACACCTGGGCGACGGCTTCGGCGCGCGCCTCGACGGGGTACCGGATCAGCTCCCCCTCCGGGGTCCCCTCCCCCACGTCGACGCGGACCGACCCTTCGCGGAGCGTCTTGCCGTCGGGCACCTCCTCGGCGACGCGGGCCGCGCCGATCGCCTCGAGCGGGCTCGGGTCGGCGGCGACCACGGTGCCCTCCGCCGTCAGGGTGAGGTCGAAGGTCGCGACCTCCTGGCCGACCAGGTCCTCCGCCGGCACCGATGGGACCGCATCACCGCGGCGGGCGGTCTCCGGGTAGGCGATGGCCCCCGGGGGTGTCCCCGGGGGATCCGCGGCGACGGCGACCAGCTGCTCGTCGAGCTGCGTGGTCAGGACGGCGGTCGCCGAGGCGACGTCTTTCGCGGTGACCTGCGGGAACTCCTCGCGGGCGCCGCCCGTGGTCGCGGCCGGGTTCGTCACGAGCACGAGCTGCGGATCGTACGTCCCGGGCACCGCCCGGATCGTGCCCGCGGCGACGTTCCCTGCCGGACCCGCGTTGATCGCCGTGACGTCGACGCTCCGCACCTGGCACTCGACGCGGATGTTGGGCGGCGTGCCGGAGATGATGGCCACCGGCAGGAGGATCGCATCCTGGGTCGTGAAGCCGATGCCGGCAGCCGTCCGCACGATGGTGCGGGCGGGGATCGTGTAGGCCCGGCTCGGGTCGCAGTTCTGCCACTGCACGGTGCCCGTCGCCCTCGTCTCGTCGACGCGCCTGCCGGTCGCCTTGAACGTCCCCGTGGCCGAGAGCGACACCGGCACGCGCACGGCCGGGATCGTGGCGCTCTCGTCGTCCACCGCGACGGCGTCCGGATCGGCGGTCCCGGTGAACGTGACGGGCCCGACGGGCTCCGTCGTGAGCTGCAGCGTCACCGTCGCGGTCGGCAGGAGGACGTAGCCCACCGCGGCGCCCGTCCCGGACAGGATGCCGACCACGAGCAGCGCCGCGATCACGAGCGGCCAGCGACGTCGCCCCCCGGCCGCCGCGGCCGGGCGCGCGGCGAGACCCGTGGAGGCACCCACCGCGCCGCGGGTCCGCGTCCCCTCCCGGACGCTGCCGCCGGACGCCTCCGGCGGTGTGCCGGGACCACGCCCCGCGGCGGTTGCGGCCGACGTGGCGGCGGGCTCCGCCGGGACGATCGGCCGGGCGTGCCCCCCGGACCGCGCCGGCCCCGTGCCGGGCCGCGTGGCGGCCGCGCCGACGACTCCGGCGGCCCCGATCGCGGCCGCCCCCGCGAGCGCGATCCCGCCGGGGGTCGTCTCGTCAGGGGCCGTCCCGGGGGGCGGCACGGCCGGCGTCCCTTCGGGCGCCTCGTCGGCCGCGGCGGCCTCCTCGTACTCCATGACCGACGCGAAGACCGGCAGGCCGGCCGAGGCCGCCAGCGCCCGCGTGGACGCCTCGGGCGCCACGATGGCCAGGCGGCGGCTCCGCCCGGCGGCCTCCCGGGCGAGGAGCCGGAAGTTGATCCGGCTGGTGGCGATCCGGGAGCCGGCGGGCAGGACGAGCGCCACGTCCACGTCCGCCGAGGACCGGATCCGCGTGGCGGCGGAGGTGATCTCGTCGTCGACGTCGAGGTAGAAGATCGCCATCGCGGCTACAGCTTCATCGATCGCAGGACGCGCCGCAGCGCGGCATCCAGCGGGTCGTGCTCGGACTGGAGCTCGATGGCCTGGTGGGCGAGGCCCAGGGGGGTCACGTCCTGCTGGTCCACCAGCAGCTGGGTCGCGTCGTCGAGCGTCTCGACCATCTCGGGGCCCATGACCATGACCTCGGGTGGCCGGCTGAACGGGAGCCGCTTCCAGAACGACTCGCCGCGCAGCGCGGTCGCCGTCTCCGGGAGGCGCGAGCCTCCGCCACACAGGTAGATCCGCGACGGGAGCATGTCGCCGCCGCCCAGCTCGTCGAGGACGAGCTCCATGCCCGCCGCCCAGACCGCGACGTCGTCGGCGATGATGCCGGCGACCTCGGCGCGGTTCTCCACGTCGAGCCCGCGCGCGTAGTCGACCTTGAGGGCTTCCGCCCGCGGAAACGGCAGGTCCAGGCGATCCGCCAGCGACTTGGTGAAGGCGCGGCCGGCGAGGGCGAACATCCGCGTGCCTTCGATGCCGCCGGACCGCACGAGCGCGACGTCCGTGGTGCCGCCGCCGATGTCGACGAAGAGCGCGCCGGCCTGGCGGACCTGCTCGCTGCCGATGACCCGGGCGACCGCGTACGGCTCGGCGACGATCTCGAGGAGCTCCAGGTCGAGCTCGGCGGCCACGCTCTCGAGCGCGCCGAGGTGGACGAGCGGGGCGAACGCGTTGAAGATCCCGATCCTCACGTGCCGGCCCTGGAACCCGACCGGGTTCGTGACCGCGTACCCGTCGATGCTCGACGAGGTCACCGACGCGTGGACGAGGCGGACGTCGACGTTGGGCAGGCCGGTCTCCCACGTGATGGCCCGCTCGGCCTCCTCGAGCGCCTCGCGCTGGACCCCGTCGATCAGCTTCTGCAGCTCGGTGTCCGTGATCGGCGCGTCGGGCTTGCGGCGCTCCTGCGTGTGCGTGGTCGTGAACCCCTTCACGAGCTCCCCGGCGATCCCGATCACGACCTGGGTCGGCCGGAAGCCGGCCATCTCCTCTGCCTCCTGCAGGGCGACGGCGCAGTTGTCCACGACGGCCCCGATGTCGGCGACGGTCCCCGACTGCATGTGGGCCAGGCCCTGGCGCTTGCGGCCCACGCCCCGCACGGTCCCGTGGCTCTGGTCGTCGATGTCGAACACGAGCGCCTTGGCGAACTCGGTGCCGATGTCGAGGGCCGTGCACGCGGACAGCTGGTCGCCCCCGTCGCGCTGCCAGAACCGCCGCAGGAAGGCCATGCCGGCTCCGCTGCCCTAGCCGCCCGCGGGGACGGCGGCAACCGCCGCCCGCACGGACGCCAGTGCGTCGGGAAGCCCGTCCCGCCGGGTCCCCTTGCCCTGGGCCATCTCGGGACGCCCCCCGCCCCTGCCGTCGACGGCGGCGATCGCCGCGCGGACCAGGTCCCCGGCGGAGAGCCCGCGGGCGACGAGGTCGTCGGAGACGGTCACGAAGAGCTGGGGCTCGTCCGCGTCGAGCGCGAGGGCGATCACGCCGGGACCCAGGAGCGCCCTGACTTCCTTCGCGGCGCTCTTGACGGCGTCGATCGACTCCCAGGGACCGGCGTGCAGGACGAGACGGGCCCCGGGCGCGACCTCCTCGGCGCGGGCCGCGAGATCGGCCGCCTTCGGCACGCCGCCACCGCCCTCGCGCAGGCGGCGCTTCGTCTCACGGAGCTCCGTCTCGAGCGCCGCGACCCGGTCGAGCACCGCGTCGGCGGACTGGGCGCCGAGCCGATCGGCCACGGCCTGGAGCAGGCGGGCGCGCTCGCGCAGGTGGGCGTCGGCGCCGTCGCCGGTCAGGGCCTCGATGCGGCGCATGCCGGAGCCGATGCTGCGGTCGGCGGTGATCACGAAGCTCCCGATCTGCCCCGACGCCCGGCAGTGGGTGCCACCGCACAGCTCGAAGCTGTAGTCCTGGACCCGGATCGTGCGGACGGTCTCCCCGTACTTCTCGTCGAAGAAGGCGTCGGCGCCGGCGGCGATCGCCTCGGCCATCGAGAGGAAGGCGATGCTCACCGGGCGGTCCTCGCGGACGACGCGGCGAACCTCGTCCTCGAGGCGCAGCTTCTCGTCGTCGGTCAGGGCGCGGTCGAAGGGATAGTCGAAGCGGAGGTAGTCGGGCGAGACCAGCGACCCGGCCTGCTTCGCCGACGGTCCGGCGACGTTGCGCAGGGCCCGGTGGAGCAGGTGCGTCGCCGTGTGGTTGCGCATCGTCCGGGCCCGGCGCTCGGCGTCCACCGTCGCCGCGACCGTCGCGCCCACGCGCAGGCGCCCGTGGAGCGTGCCGCGATGCACGATCAGCCCGCCCGCCGGCCTCTGCGTGTCGGTCACCGTGAAGAGCGGCGACCCGCCGCCGGGCTCGGTGATCTCGCCCCGATCGCCCACCTGGCCGCCGCCCTCCGCGTAGAACGCGGTGCGGTCCAGGACCACCTCCGCCTCGCCGTGGCCGGTCAGCTCGTCGAAGGCGACCCCGTCGCGGAGAATCGCCACGACCGTGCCCTCGGCCTCTGTCGTCTCGTAGCCCAGGAAGGTGGTGTCGCCCAGGCGCCGGACGATCGACTCGTACAGGGCGGTCAGCTCGGCATGGCGCGCGAGCTCGGCCTTGCGGCCGCCGCGGCTGCGCTCGCGCTGCTCCGCGAGGGCGACCTCGAAGCCGGCGCGGTCGACGCGGACGCCGTACTCGGCGGCCAGCTCAATGGTCAGGTCGATCGGAAAGCCGTACGTGTCGTGGAGCTTGAAGGCGAGGGCGCCGGCCAGGACCGGCGCGTCGGCCGGGACATCCTCCGGGCGCCGGCCGACGACGCGCTCGGCGTCGGTGAGCGGGACGAGGGCCTCCTCGAGCTGGGCGGTGCCGGCGTCGAGGGTCCGGGCGAACTGGGCCTCCTCGCGGGCGACGGTGGCGAGGATCCGCTCGCGTTCTTCGCGGACCAGCGGGTAGGCGTCGCCCATGACGTCGACGACCGTGCTCACCGTCTCCGCCAGGAAGGGATCCCGGCGGCCCAGCAGGCGACCGTGGCGCGCCGCCCGCCGCACGATCCTCCGCAGGACGTAGCCGCGCCCCTCGTTGGACGGAAGGACGCCGTCGGCGATGAGGAACGTGGTCGCCCGGCTGTGGTCGGCGATCACCTGGTAGCTGAAGCGCTCGGCCTCGAACGCCTCGGGGTCGTGGCCCAGCAGGCCGCGCAGCGTCGCGTGGATCGGCGTGAAGAGGTCCGTGTCGTAGTTCGAGAGGACGCCCTGCAGGACGCTCGCGAGGCGCTCCAGGCCGAGCCCCGTGTCGACGCTCGGGAACGGCAGCGGCACGCGGGGACCCTCGGGGAGCTGGTTGAACTCCATGAAGACGAGATTCCAGATCTCCAGCCAGCGTGGGCACTGCTCCGAGTGGTCCGGGACGCACTCCGGGCCCTCGGAGAGGTGCGCGCCGCGGTCGTAGTGGATCTCGCTGCAGGGCCCGCAGGGTCCAGTCTCGGCCATCCGCCAGAAGTTCTTGTCGTCGCCGGCGTCCACGTCGCCCCAGCGGGCCATCCGCTCCGGCGGCAGGCCGATCTCGTCGCGCCAGATCGCCCACGCCACCTCGTCCTCGGCGTAGGTCGTCGCCGCCAGGCGCTCGGCCGGAATCCCCAGGTCCTGCGTCAGGAACTCCCAGGCCCAGTGGATCGCCTCGCGCTTGAAGTAGTCACCGAAGCTCCAGTTGCCCATCATCTCGAAGAGGGTGTGATGGCGCGGCGTGCGCCCGACCTCCTCGAAGTCGTTGTGCTTTCCGGCCACCCGCAGGCAGCGCTGGACGTCGACGGCGCGCGTGTAGGTCCGCGTCTCGGCGCCGGTGAAGACCTCCTTGAACTGGACCATCCCCGAGTTCGTGAAGAGGAGCGTCTGGTCGCCGGCCGGGATGAGGCTGGCGCTGGGCACGATCGTGTGCCCGCGCTCCTCGAAGAACGCCAGGAAGCGGCGGCGGATCTCGGCGGCCGCGAGCGGGGTCACGGGGAGGGGCGCCGGGGGAGTCGACATCCGGCTAATGGTACCGAACGGGGCGCCCGGCACGACGCCGCCGCGCCTCAGCGACGGAAGGCCCTCCGCAGGGCCGCCGAGCCGGCGATCATCGCGCCCACGAACGCGCCGATGACGAGCCCGCGGAGGAAGACCGCCAGGCGGTCCTCGGCCGCCCGCCGCGGAGAGCAAATCACCGTCCACCTCCCCTGGTGCTGCCGGGGCCGACCGGCCGGGTCGGGCCCAGGATCGAGACAAGCACGACGAGCCCGATGCCCGCCCAGGCCCCGACGGACGCTGCGACCAGGCGGAAGTCGCCGATCGCGAGCAGGTCGATCCCCAGGCGCGCGCCGAGCGCATCGCCGGCCCAGGCGCCGAGGATCGCGAGGATCAGCACGAACGGGAGCCGCGCCCCGGCGACGCCGGTCACGAGCACCGCGAAGGCCGTCCAGAAGGCGCCGACCAGCGCCGCCAGCACGATTGCCGGCCCGATCAGCACGCCGCACCGTCGCCGTGGGCACCGCGCTCACGCCTCGGCGGCCGGGCGGCCGATCCGTCCGCCGCCCAGGACGACGTCGGGCTCGTCGGCGGCGTAGAGAACACAGGCCTGCCCCGGCGCCGCGGCCCAGACCGGGGCGTCGGTCGCGACGGTCCAGCGACCTCCCCGGGGGTCCGGCGCCCTGGGGTCCGCCCGTCCCGGGTCCGGGGTGGCGGTCACGGTCGCCCGGACCGGGGCTGCGTGATGGCGGACCTGGGCCAGGGCCCCGAAGGAGGCGGACGGGGCGGCACCCGCGACGAAGGTCGCTTCCTCGATCGCGAACGCGCGGGTCTCCAGGTCGGCGCGCCGCGCCAGGACGATCGTGTTGGCCGCCGCGTCGATGCGACTCACGTAGCGCGGCTCCCCCACCGCCACGCCCACCCCGCGCCGCTGGCCGACCGTGAACGCGGCCGCGCCCGCGTGCTCCCCGAGGACGCCGCCATCGTCCGCATCGACCGCCGGACCCGGGGTCGGGCGCCAGCCGCCACGCGCCGCCAGCGCTCCCCCGATGTCGCCCCCCGGCACGAAGCAGACCTCCATGCTCTCCGGCTTGTCAGCCGTCGCGAGACCCTTCGCCCGCGCGATCGCGCGGACCTCCTCCTTGTGGAGGTCGCCCAGCGGGAAGAGCGCGCGGGCCAGCTGATCCTGGCGCAGGCCGTAGAGGAAGTAGGCCTGGTCCTTGGCGCGGTCGGTGCCCCGCAGGAGCCGGTGGACGGACCCGGCCGGACCCTCGACCGCATCGGTGCGTGCGTAGTGACCGGTCGCGACCGCATCGCAGTCGTAGAGATGGCGCGCGCGGCCGAGCAGCGCGCCGAACTTCACGTAGCTGTTGCAGTCCACGCACGGGCTCGGCGTCACACCGGCGAGGTAGGCCGCCAGGAACGGGCGGATCACGCCCGCGTCGAACTCACGCTCGAGGTTCAGGACGTAGAACGGGATCCCCAGCTGCCCGGCGACCCGCCGGGCGTCTTCGGCAGCATCCGCGCTGCAGCAGCTCTTCTTGACCTCGGAGTAGGCGTCGGCGCCGTCGTGGACGCGCATCCAGACGCCCACGACGTCGTGGCCGGCGTCGGCCATCAGCGCGGCCGCGACCGACGAGTCGACGCCGCCGGACATCGCGACGAGCACGCGCACCCCGACGGCCTCAGGCGATCCGGCTGCCGAGCGGGTCGGCGGCGAGCGCCAGCGAGCCGTCCCGGATCTCGGCGAGGACCCGGGGGACGACGGCGGCGGCGGCCTCGACCTCGGCGGTGCTCGTGCCCCGGCCGAGGCTCAGCCGCAGCGCCCCCATGGCGTCGGCGTCGGGAATCCCCATCGCGGCCAGCACGTGGGACGGCTCCGGCGAACCCGTCGCGCAGGCGGATCCGGTGGAGCAGGCGATCCCCGCGAGGTCGAGGGCAACCGACGCCGCCGTGCCGTCGACGCCGCGCACCAGCAGGGAGAGGAGGCCCGGCAGCCGCTCGGTGGGGTGACCCGTGAGCTCGACGCCGTCGACCGCGAGGCAGGCCGCCAGGAGGCGCGTCCTGAGGTCGACGAGACGGGTGCGCGTGGCGGGCTTGGCGGCCCGGGCGAGGCCGTACGCCGTCGCCATGCCGACGGCTCCGGCGACATTCTCCGTCCCGGCCCGGCGATGGCGCTCCTGGCTCCCACCGTGGAGCTGGGCGAGGAGCGGCGTACCCCGGCGAACCCAGAGCGCCCCGACGCCCTTCGGTCCCTCGAACTTGTGGGCGGACACCGCGACGGTGTCGGCGCCGAGGGTCGCGACATCGAGGTCGAGATAGGGCGCCGCCTGGACCGCGTCGACGTGGAGGTGGACCCCGCGCCGCGCTCGGACGCGCTCCGCGATCTCGCGGAGCGGCTGGATGGTGCCGACCTCGTTGTTGGCGAGCATCACCGCCACGACCACGGTGTGCTCGTCGAGGAGCGCCTCCAGGGCCTCCGGGTCCACGCGCCCGGTGCCGTCGACCGGCGCCCAGGCGACGTCGAACCCCCACTTCGCCAGGTGCTCGGCGGCGTGGCCGACGGCGTGGTGCTCCACTGCGCTGACCACGATCCGGTTGCCGCGCGCCTTGCCGGCCCAGGCGGCGCCCTTCACGGCCAGGTTGTTCGCCTCCGTACCGCCGGAGGTCAGGACGATCTCGCGCGCCGCCCCCCCGAGATCCGCCGCCAGCTGCTCGCGGGCCTCGTCGAGCGCATTCCGGGCGACGCGCCCCATGGCATGGGCCGACGACGGGTTCCCGAAGGCGCCGCCGAGATACGGCAGCATCGCCTCGAGGGCTTCCGGTCGCAGCGGGGTCGTCGCCGCGTGATCGAGGTAGATCGGCGTGGGCATCGGCATCAGGCGCCGATTGTACGGCCGACGCCGGCGACCGCCGGCGGCCGGTATCCTTGGCCGCCGTGACGGACGACGTGACCACCCCCACCGGACCCATGCCCGACGATGCGCCCGCCCCGGGCACGCCGGCCCCGGGCGCGCCGGCGCGACCCTCGGGCTGGCTGCTGGGCTACCCAACCGACCACCTGATGGGCGTGCTCCCCTCCCCGGCCGACGCCGACGCCGCGGTTGCCGCGCTGCGGGGGGCCGGCTACACGGCCGACGCGATCCACGTGCTGGTCGGCGAGGACGCCGCCCTCCGGATCGACGGCCGCGGGACGCACCACGGGCTGCTCGCGCGGCTGTACCGCCTCGTCCAGTTCACCCAGATGGACCAGGCACCCGACTTCCGGCGCTACGAGCTGGAGGCGCGTCGCGGGCACCCCGTCATCGCCGTGAAGGAGCCCGATCCCGCCCGGCGGAAGTCGATCCGCGCCATCCTGCGCGCCCACGGCGCGCACTTCACGAACTTCTACTCCCGCTACTACTCCGAGACGCTCGACCCGTACGAGGGACCGGACGAGGGCGACCTGCCCATCTAGGCCGGCGGACGCCTGGGCCGCCCCTCACGCCGCGGGTTCCTCGCCCGGAACGGGACGTCGGCCACGAGCACGCCGGGGTGGCCGCCAAGGGCGTCGCGAATCCGGTGGGCATTCTGGTTGAACAGGATCCGCTCCCACCAGTGGCGAGTCATGCGCTCCGGAAGCAGGACCACCGTCACGCTTCCGTCCGGCCGCTCCGCCTCGACTTCGAGGTACCGGATCAGCGGCTCGACAAGGTTCCGGTAGGGCGACTCCACGATCACGAACCGGAGGCCCGGAAGCTGGCGTTCGAAGCGCGCGCGGAGACGCTCCCCGGCAGGGACGTCATCTGTGACGTGGACCGCCGTGATGTCATCACACATCGACCGCGCGAAGCGGACGGCCTGGATGACGTCCCACGACACGTCGCCCACCGGGATGACGACGCGTCGCTCGTGCACGGGGGGACCCCAGACGATGTCCGGCGAGACGGCCAGCTCGGACGTGCCACGCGCGTACTCGCGGCGGACCAGGAGCATGACAAGTACCAGGATCGGCACGATCACGAGGATCACCCACGCCCCCAGGCCGAACTTCGCGATCGCGAACACGACTGCCACGATGCCGGTCGCCGTGGCCCCGATCGCGTTGATCAACGCGCTCCTTCGCCACCCCGGGTCCCGTTCAGCAAACCAGTGGCGGACCATGCCGGCCTGCGAGAGGGTGAACGCCGTGAACACGCCGATGGCGTAGAGCGGGATGAGCGCCTCCACCCGACCCCCGAACGCCACGGCCACGCCGATGGCGAGGACGGCGAGGGCCACGATCCCCGCGTTGAAGGCGAGCCGCTCACCCCGGTACGCGAACCCCCGGGGCATGAACCCGTCGCGCGCCAGGATGGAGGCCAGCCGCGGGAAGTCGGCGAAGCTCGTCTGCGCGGCGAGCACGAGGATGCCCATGGTCGAGATCAGGAGGATGTACCAGGCGGGCCCCTGCCCGAAGGTGGCCCGGCCGATCTGCGACAGGACGGACTCGGTCGGGGACGGGACCGCCCCGGAGACACCCGCGAGGAAGGAGATGCCGAGGAACACGAAGCCGAGGATCATGGCCATCGCCACCATCGTGGCCTGGGCGTTCTTCCACTCCGGCGGCTTGAACGCCGGCGTGCCGTTCGAGATCGCCTCGGTGCCGGTCATGGCGCTGCATCCGTCCGCGAACGCCCGCATGAGGAGCAGCAGGGTGATCGCCTCCGCCGGCACCTGTGCCGGGACGACGTCCGTCACCTGCGGAGCCTGTCCGACAGCGGTGCGGACGACCCCGACGACGACGAGCAGGACCACGCTGACCACGAAGATGTAGGTCGGGAGGGCGAGGATCGTGCCGCTCTCCCGGATCCCCCTCAGGTTCACGCCCATCACCAGCAGGATCGCCACCACGATCAGGGGCACCGTGACGGCGTGCAGGACGGGGAAGGCTGACGCGAGGTTGAACACCCCGGCCGACACGCTGACGGCCACCGTCAGGACGTAGTCGGTGAGGAGTGCCGCGGCGGCCACGAGCCCGGGCAGGGTTCCCAGGTTGGAGCGGGCGACGATGTAGCTGCCGCCGCCGCCGGGGTACGCCCGGATCGTCTGGCGGTAGGAGAACGTGACGAGGACGAGGAGACCGACGATCAGGAACGAGATCGGCATCAGGTAGGCGAAGGCGACGGTCCCGGCGGCGAGAAGCGTGAACATGCTCGCCTCCGTGGCGTAGGCCACGGAGGACATGACATCGCTCGAGAAGACCGCCAGCGCCTTCCACTTCGGCAGTCGCTCATGGATCTCCTGGGCGCTCGCGAGAGGTGCCCCGAACAGCCTGCGGCGGGCGGTGAAGCCCGCCCGGCCCAGCCGGTCCCGTGGGACGATGGCGGAGGACTTCGCCACGATGATCCCGGGTCGCGAGTAGCGGAAGTAGCGCGCCTCGGGGCGCTCGATGCGCACGCGGCGGTCGCCAGGCTTGCGCCCCCGCAGGGGCGTCTGTTCGGCAGTCATCCGGCGGGTCGGTCTCAGGCAGCCCGAACAACGACGTCGAAGCCCCCGCCACCTGCGCGGATCCGCCGCTCCAGGACGACTCCGGCCTCCGCCGCAAGCGGGTCAAGATCCGCAAGCAGGGAAGCGCTGGTGGCCTGGCTGCAGACGACCACCCGGTAGACGGCATTGCGCGAGACCATCGCAATGGCTGCACACAACTCCATCGCCGCGCGCTTCCGAGCGTCTTCGTCGCACGCCGGATCGATGCCGTCCGGGACGATGGCGAGGTGAGAGCTCCGTGGAATCTCCATGCCCCCAGCATCGTCCCCTCCCCCAAGAGAGGACGGCCCGGCGGGGCCGAGACCCACTCAACGATCGCTCAACTCCCCGGCGTTTCGGGCATCCGGACGCGGTAGCCCACGCCCGGTTCCGCGACGATCAGGTCCTGCAGGGAGCCGTCGACGTCGGCCGCGGCCAGCTTCCGCCGGATCCGGCTGACGTAGACGTGGACGTAGTGCGCTTCGTCCGCGTAGGCCGTCCCCCACACCGCGCGCAGCAGCCGCCCGTGCGTTACCAGCCGTCCGGCATGACCGGCGAGGACCTTGAGGACCTCGAACTCACGGGCCGTGAGGTGGATTGGCCGGTCGCCGACGCTCACGGTGTGACGCGCCACATCGATGACCAGGGCTCCGAGGTGTAGCTCGCCGGTCGGGTCGGCCCCCGGGCCGGCAGCGCGCCGTAGGACAGCCCGCAACCGGGCGACCAGCTCGGCCGGGCTGAACGGCTTCGCCACGAAGTCGTCCGCGCCCTGCTCCAGCGCCTCCACCTTCGCCTCTTCACGATCGCGCGCCGACAGGATGACGATCGGCGTCGACGCCTCGCGCCTCACGCGCCGGATCACCGCCGCGCCGTCGAGGTCGGGCAAGCCGAGGTCGAGCAGGACCAGGTCCGGCCTCCCGGCTTCCCAGCGCGCGAGGGCCCCCGCGGCGTCGGGCACCTCGTGGACCCGGAAGCCGTGCAGCCGAAGGTAGGTGGCGACCTCCCGGCGCGTCGGGGCATCGTCCTCGACGAGGAGGACCTGCGCCCCCGCAGCCTGCTCCCGGATCATGGGCGGGCGGCCTCCAGCCCGACGTCCCCGGAGCCATCATCGGTCACCGGCTCCGGGATGCTGCGCAGCTCGATGTCCACGGCGAGGCCGCCCAGGTCACTGAGCCGCGCGCTGACGCTCCCTCCCATCGCCTCGACGAGTCCCCGGACAACGGCCAGCCCGAGCCCGAAGCCGCGACGAGCGCCCTGCCCAGCGGGCGGGAGCCGCGAGAACTTGTCGAAGAGGCTTCCGATTGCTTCGTGGGGCACTCCCGGGCCGGCGTCCTCGACCGTGAGGAGAACCGTGCCGGACGCCGTCTCGTGGGCCACGACGCGGATCGCCGTGCCCGGCGGCGTGTGCCGGACGGCGTTCTCCAGGAGGTTCGTCAGGACCTGGTCGATGAAGACCGGGTCCACCGCAACCGGCGGGAGATCCGCGGGACTGACGAGCGTGACGGGGCGCTCGGCCAGGGCCGCGCCCATGCGGGCCAGCGTCGTCTCGACGACGTCCTCGAGCGCGAAGGGCTCGAGGTGCGCCCGCAGGTCCCCGGCCTCGATGCGGCTCATGTCCAGTAGGTTCGTCACCAGCTGGTTGAGCCGCTCCGCCTCGCGGTCGATGACGTCGGCGCGTTCACGCCGCGACGGCGGGTCGATGTCGAGCGAGGGGTCCCTGAGGATGCCCGCCGCTGCCCGGATCGTCGCGAGCGGCGTGCGCAGGTCGTGGGACACTGAGTCGAGGAGGGCGGTCTTGGCCGCTTCGCTCCTCCGTGCGATCTCCGCGCTCGTCGCCTCCCTCGCGAGCCGGTCGCGTTCGATCGCCTGGCCGACCTGGTCGGCCGCAGCCGCCAGCACCCGCGCCTCGCCTCGTCCCGGCGATCCCTCCGAACGGGGGCGCAGCACCCACAGCGATCCCTGCTCCACGTCGCCCGCCACGATCGGGACGCGGAAGGGATCCTCCGGGACGGCGGTGACGCCGGCGCTCGCGAACCGCGGCTCGTGGACCCGGATCCACTCCACCCGCTCCCCGTCGCCGGAGCGCCTCATCAGGTTGTGCGTGGCGCCGATCGCCCGGGGCGATCCGGGGTCGCTGTCGCTCACCAGCCGCTCTGGCGCGGCCTCCGACCCGAGAGCCACCCACACGCGACCCGTCCCGGTCTCCGCCCGCAGGATCCGGACGACCTCGGGCAGAGCCTCGATCGCCGTCGGGGTCGTGGCGAGCGCCCGCCCGATCGCATACTGCGCGCGCGCCTGCCGCTCGCGCAGGAGCGCCGCCTGAGCGCGGGCCCGCTGCATGCCCGCGAGCTGTCCGACCACGACGCCGAGCACGAGCAGCAGGAGGAGGTTCAGCCATTCCTCGGGGTTCGCCACCGCGAGGATGCCCGTCGGCTGGACGAACAGCAGGTCGTAGAGCAGGAACGAACAGACCGCGGTCGCGACCGCCGTGGCGATGCCGAAAGCCACCGCCATCACCACGACCGCCAGGAGGTAGACGGCCGACGCGTTCCCGATCCCGACGACCGTCTCAAGGAACCCGATCCCGAGCGTCGTCGCGGCGAGGACCCCCGCTCCAACCAGCACCACGAGCGTCGCCCTGCCGACCAGCCGGGTTCCGAAGCGCTCCATGGCCGGATGGTAGTCCCGGACGGGAGGACCCGGCGGCGAGCGCGCCGTCAGCGGGTCTCGGCCCTCCGCGCGTCGTCGCGCTGGCTCGCCTGGCGGCGACGGTCGTGCATCGAAAGCTGGCGCTTACGGAGCCGGATCGAGCCGGGGGTCACCTCGACCAGCTCCTCCTCGCCGATGAACTCGATCGCCGCCTCGAGGGTCATCGGCCGGGGCGGCGTCAGGCGCAGCGCCTCGTCGTGGGCGTGCGTCCGGATGTTCGTCAGCTTCTTCTCTTTCGTGACGTTGACGTCCATGTCGCCGGAGCGTGCGTTCTCGCCGACGATCATTCCCTCGTAGACCTCGACGCCGGCGCCGACGAACAGCTCGGAGCGTTCCTGCAGGCTGAACAGCGCGTAGGCGTTGGAGGTCCCCGTCCGGTCGGCCACCAGGACGCCGTTCGTCCGGTGCGTCACCTCGCCGGCCCACGGGCCGTAGCCCTCGCCGATCTGGTGGAGGAGGGCCGTCCCACGCGTCTCGGTGAGGAGCTGTCCGCGGTACCCGATCAGCCCGCGGACGGGCAGGACGAACTCCATCCGGACGCGCCCGTCGGCGTCGGTCGTCATCTGCTCGAGGCGGCCCTTGCGGCCGGCCATCGCGTGCTGGATCTCGCCGATGTAGTCGGGCGGGATGTCGATCGTGATCCGCTCGTAGGGCTCCTGGACGCTGCCGCCGACCGTGTGGAGGATCACCTCCGGGCGGCTCACCTGGAGCTCGTACCCTTCGCGACGCATCTGCTCGACGAGGACGGCCAGCTGGAGCTCTCCCCTCCCCCGCACCTCGTACGTGTCACCGGTCTCGGTCGGGAAGAACTGGATCGCGACGTTGCCCAGGATCTCCTTCTCGAGCCGGGCGCGCAGCTGGCGGCTGGTGAGGTACTTCCCCTCGCGCCCGGAGAGCGGCGAGGTGTTGACGCCGAACGTCATCCGCAGGGTCGGCTCGTCGACCTCGATCCGGGGCAGCGGGCGGGGATCGCCCGGCTCGGTGAGCGTGTCGCCGATCGTGACCTCGGGCAGGCCGGCGACCGAGACGATGTCGCCCGGGCCGGCCTCCTCGATGTCGATCCGCTCGATCCCGTGCGCGGTCTGGAGGCTGGTCACGGTCCCGGAGAGCGTGACGGTGCGGCCGGGCTCGATCGACCCGGCCGTGTCGTCGGGCTCCTCGCGGACGACGGCGATCCGCTGCCCGACACGGATGGCCCCGTTGACGACGCGGCCGACGGCCATCCGGCCGACGTAGTCGTTGGCCGACAGGTTCGTCACCAGGAGCTGGAGCGGGTGGCCGGGGGTGTAGGCCGGCGGCGGCGTCAGCTCCACGAGGAGGTCGAGGAGCGGCCGGAGGTCCGTCCCCGGGCTCGCCAGGTCGCGGGTGGCAGTGGCCGCCTTGGCGTTGGTGTAGACGACCGGAAACTCGATCTGGTGCTCGTCGGCGCCCAGATCCATGAAGAGCTCGTAGACGTCGTCGAGGACCTCGGCAGGGCGCGCGTCGCCGCGATCGATCTTGTTGAGGGCGACCACCACCGGCAGGCGGCGGGCCATCGCCTTCTGGAGCACGTAACGGGTCTGCGGCAAGGGTCCCTCGGCGGCATCCACCAGGAGGAGGACCGCGTCCACGAGGTTGAGGGAGCGCTCCACCTCGCCGCCGAAGTCGGCGTGGCCGGGCGTGTCGACGATGTTGATGCGGATCCCGGCGTAGTCGACCGTCGTCTGCTTGGCCAGGATCGTGATGCCCTTCTCGCGCTCGAGGTCGCCAGAATCCATGACCCGGTCGACGACGGCCTGGTTCGCCCGGAAGGCCCCGGTCTGGCGGAGGATCCCGTCGACGAGCGTGGTCTTCCCGTGGTCGACGTGGGCGACGATGGCCACGTTGCGGATGTCGGAGCGGACGGCGGCGGCACGTGTGGACGGGCCGGCGGCAGGCGTGGGGGCGGGCATGCGGTGGCGGATCTCCGGGCGATGGGGACGTCGCATTGTCGCACGGACGGTCGTCGGGGACCCGAACCGGGCTCGGCCGGGCGCGGTGCGCCGGCCCCGGCTGCGGCACTACACTCGCGGCATGAGCCGGTGGACCTGCGGAGAGTGCGACGAGCGGACCGACGAAGGGTACGCGACGTGCCGCCGCTGCCAGGCCCTGCGACCGACCGGCAGCGGGTGGCCGGCGGGGCGCACCCTCGTCCTGCTCTACCCGGGAAACGAGCAGCTGGACGCCTCCGCTCGCTATCGCGCCCACGCCGAGGTGCTCGCGGCCGCCGGGTACCTGCCCGTCGCCACGAGCTGGGGTCAGACGCTCCCCGATGCCGGCTCGGCGTTCTTCTTCGGCAATCTCGAGGAGGCGTACCGCGTCGGTACGCTCCTCGTGACCTACGCCCGGGAGACGCACCCGTGACCGTTGCCGCCGTGATCCTTGCCGCCCGGCCGGAATCGGCGCTCCGCGAGGTCGACGGCGTGACCAACGTCCGCCGGCTGGTCGACACCGCGTGGGCCGGCGGGGCCCTCCCGATCGTCGTCGTCACGCACGATCCCACGGGCGCCGTCGCGCGCGCCCTGGCTGGCTCGCCGGGCATCCTCGCCTCCCCGGCGCCCGAGGAGGCCGGGCCCGTCGGGCAGATCTGCCGCGGCATCGACGCGGCCCGGGCCGAGGTCGACGGCAGCGCTGCCGCCCTCGTCTGGCCGGCCCGCATGGGCTGGGTCGACGCGGAGACGGTGACCTCGCTGATCGAGGCCCACGGGGCGGACCGGTCGGCGGTGCTGCGCCCGGTGTTCCGCGGCGCCGCGGGCTGGCCGGTGCTCGTGCCCGTCGCGCACCTCGAGACGCTCCGCGGGCTGCCGCCCACGCTCATGCCGGAGACCCTCCTCGAGGCGCTCGCGGCCGCGGCCGGAAGCCGCGACGTCGAGCTCGGGGATCCGGGCGCGGTGCACGATCTCGACACGCCGCGGGATCAGCTGCCGCCGTTCGAAGCGCCGCCGGAGCCGGCCTCCGCGCACCACCACGAATGGGGCTCGCCGGCTGCCGCCGGACCCGACGAGCCTCCCGATCCGGCCCGGACGGTCGGCTGACCGGCGCGGCCGTCCGCCGTCCGTCGCGATCCGAACCAGGCGTCATGACCGAGACCCTCGAACCGCAACCCGTGGCGCGCCGGCGCTGGCCCCGGCGCCTGGGAATCGCCCTCCTCGTTCTCCTCGCGGCGTTCCTCGTCGTTCCCTTCCTGATCCCCCTCCCCGAGCAGCCCGACCGCGAGGCGGCGGACGTGGCGGCCGAGCTCGGCCTGGCGGGCACCCTCGTGGACGCGGGCGGCACGCGGACATGGGTCGAGGAGGCGGGTCCCGTCGACGGGACGCCCGTCGTCCTCATCCATGGGTTCGGCGGGGCGACCTGGTCCTGGCGCGCCACCGTGCCGGCGCTCGCCGCGGCCGGCTACCGGGCGGTTGCCCTCGACCTGGCCAACTTCGGCCTGGCCGACAAGTCCTGGGATCTCGACACGACGCACGCCGCCCAGGCCGACCTCGTCGCGGCGGTCATGGACGCCCGCGGGATCGCGCGGGCCACGCTGGTCGGGCACAGCATGGGGGGCAACGTGCTCGCCTGGTTCGCCGCGCGCCACGCCGGCCGGATCGACGGCGCCGTCCTGGTCGACGCCGCCACGGGGCCGGCGGCGACCGGCGGCGGCTCCGGGATCGTCGGGGGCCTCGTCCGGCTGCCGAACGTGCGGCGCATCGGCCAGCTCGTCCTGCGCAGCCAGCTCACCGAGGCGCGGATGGCCGACATCCTCCGGAGCGCGTACGCGGACCCCGCACGGGTCACCGCCGAGGACATCTCGGGCTACGTGGCCCCGCTCCAGACCGTCGACTGGGACCTGGGGCTGCTCGCGATCCTGCGCGACAGCGGCGACAGCGTCCTCGACTCCCCCATCGGCGACGTCCTCACCGTCCCGACGGTGATCATCTGGGGCCGCGAAGACCCCTGGATCCCCCTGGCGTCCGGGGAGGCCCTGCGCGACGCACTGCCGGACGCGGAGTGGCACATCATCGACGCTGCCGGCCATCTCCCGATGGAGGAGCAGCCGGCGGCGTTCAACGACATCCTCCTCGCCTGGCTGGAGAGCACCCGATGACCGAACCCGAGAATCCCGTCGGCTCGATCGACCCGCCGGACGCCACGGCGGCACCGACGCCGGACGCGGTCACGCCGCAGCCGCCGGACGCCACGGCGGCACCGGCCACGATGCGTCGCCGCGGGCCGCGCCGCCGGACCGTCGTCCTCGGCGTCGTCGCCGTCCTCGTCGTCGCGCTCGTGGGGGGCCTCGCCTGGTTCTTCAGCCCGCAGCCGCTCCTGCCCGAGGCGACGGCCGCGCTCGCGTCCAGCCCCGCGGCAACCTTCTCGGAGGAGGCGACCGGCCTCACCTACACCCCGGTCGGGGCGTCGCCGACGACCGGCCTCATCCTCTACCCCGGCGCCAAGGTGCCGGCCGCCGGCTATGCGCCGACCGCCCGCGCCATCGCCGAGGAGGGCTACCTCGTGGTCGTGGTCCCCATGCCGCTGAACTTCGCGATCTTCGGCGTCGACGCGGCTTCCGGCGTCATCGCGGCCCACCCCGACATCACCCGCTGGGCCATCGGTGGCCACTCCCTCGGAGGAGCCATGGCCGCGCAGTACGCGGCGGACAACCCCGGCGCCGTCACCGGCCTGGTCCTGTGTGGCGCCTACAGCGCCTCCGACCTCTCGGCCAGCGGCCTCGCGGCCTCCTCCGTGTACGGCTCGCTCGACGCGGCGGCGCCCAAGATCGAGGACCCGGCCACCCAGGCCCTCCTGCCCGCGACCACGGCGTACGACCGGATCGAAGGCGGGAACCACGAGCAGTGCGGCTGGTACACGGGCCAGCCGAACGACCCACCGGCCACCGTCACGCGGGAGGACCAGCAGATCCGCATCGTCACCGCGTGGCTGGCGCTCCTCCAGGCGATTGCCTCGGCACCCTGATCGCGGCACCCGGGGGCGGGCGCGGGGCGCGCCTCAGGCCCGCGACTCCGTCAGGCGAGGCCGAGCGCGCGCCGGGCGCGGGACACGTCGTCGACGGAGAGGGCGGTCTCGACCGTGCCGTCGGCGGACCGGACGAACAGGACGCCCCGGATGTCGACGCCCGCGGCCGCGAGCCTCTCCGCCACGGCGGCCAGGCCGCCCGGCCGGTCCTCCACGGCGACGATGATCGTCTCGCCCTCCACGAACGGGTAGCCGCCCGCCCGGAGCACCGCCCGCGTGGCGTCCTCGTCGCTGGTGGTCAGGACCGCGTAGGCCTGCTCGCCGGCACCACCGCCCGCGATTCCACGGATGTCGATCTCGGCAGCCGCCAGCGCGCGAGTGAGTGCCGCCAGCGCGCCTGGCCGGTTCTCCAGCTGGACGACGAACTGCGTGCCCATCTCGCGGGCCTCCTCTCGGGTGCGGGGTCCACTCGGGATGAAGTCCCATTGTCGCCCGCGGGGCAACCGTGCGGGCTCAGGCCTTCTCCGGAAGGCCCACGAAGCGGAGGCCGAGCTCCGCGTACTGCTCCGGGTCCGGCGCGGACGGGGCCTCGAGCATCAGGTCCGTCCCGGAGGAGGTCTTCGGGAAGGCCATGACCTCGCGGATGTTGCTCTGGTAGCCCAGGATCGCCGCCCAGCGATCGATGCCGAGGGCGATGCCGCCGTGCGGCGGCGCACCGTAGTCGAACGCCTCGAGCATCCCGCCGAACTTGTCGTGCATCGCCTCGAGGCTGTGGCCCTGCAGCGCGAAGCTCCGCTCGAGCAGGTCCCGGCGGTGGATCCGCACCGAGCCGCCGCCGAGCTCCCAGCCGTTGACGGCGATGTCGTACTGCATCGCCCGGGCCCGCCCGGCGGGATCCTCGGGCGAAGGGCGGTACGGGTCGCCGGACGCGGTGACCAGCAGGTGCTCGTCCTCGGGCACGACACCCGAGAACGGGTTGTGCGTCGCGCGCCAGCCGTTCCGGTCCTCGTCCCACTCGTACATCGGGAATCGGTGGACCCAGCAGTAGGCGAGGACGTCCGGGTCGGCGAGGCCGAGCCGCGTCCCGAGCTCCGCCCGCAGGCGCCCCAGGACGTCGGCGACGACCGCCGGCGCGTCCGCGATCACCAGCAGGAGGTCCCCCTCGCCGGCCCCGGCCCGCTCGGCCAGCGCCCGGACCCGCTCGTCGCCGAGGAACTTCACGGTTGGGCCGTGGATGCCGTCCGCGGCGACGGCCAGGTGCACCAGCCCGCGGGCGCCGAAGCGCTTCGCCGTCTCGGTCAGCTCGTCGACCTGGCTCCGGCTCGCCGATGCCATCCCGGGCACCGCGATGCCCTTCACGCGCCCGCCCGCCGCGAGCGTCTCGTCGAAGACCCGGAAGCCGGACGCCGGCGCCCCGGCGGCATCGACGAGCGCCGGGGCGAGGTCCACCAGCTCCATGCCGAAGCGCAGGTCCGGCTTGTCGGACCCGAAGCGCTCGAGCGCCTCCTCGTACGTGAAGCGCGGGAACGGCACCTGCTGGATCGGCCGTTCGGGTGTCACCGCCCGGGTGACCTCGATGGCCATCGTCTCGACGAAGTCCATGACCGTCGCCTCGGTCACGAAGCTCATCTCGAGATCGAGCTGCGTGAACTCCGGCTGGCGGTCGCCGCGGAGGTCCTCGTCGCGGAAGCAGCGCGCGACCTGGTAGTAGCGGTCCATGCCCGCGACCATCAGGAGCTGCTTGAGCTGCTGGGGGCTCTGGGGCAGGGCATAGACCGACCCCGGCTGGAGCCGCGACGGGACGATGTAGTCGCGGGCGCCCTCCGGCGTGCTCTTGATCAGGATCGGGGTCTCGACGTCGACGAAGCCGTGCGCCTCGTGGACCCGCCGGATCTCGGAGACGAGCCGCGCCCGCAGGAGCAGGCGCGCCAGCATCGGCTCGCGTCGAAGGTCGAGGTAGCGGTAGCGGAGGCGCACCATCTCGTCGACCGGCGCGTCGGGCTCGTTGATGTAGAAGGGTGGCGTCTTGGCCTCGGACAGGATGGTGAACTCGCGGGCGTGCACCTCGATGTCGCCTGTGGCCAGGCGCGCGTTCTCGCCGCCGGGCAGGCGATGGGCGACGGCGCCCGCGACGCTCACCACGAACTCCGTGCGGCAGCGGACGGCGGCGGCGTGCGCCTCCGGCGCGTCGTCCGCGTCGACGACGACCTGCGTGATCCCGTGGCGGTCGCGGAGGTCGAGGAAGACGAGGTGCCCGTGATCGCGGCGGCGGTGCACCCACCCGGCGAGGCGGACCTCCGCGCCCTCGTCGGCGGCGCGGAGGGCGCCGCAGGTGTGGCTGCGATACGGAGTGGCGAGGCTGGGGGTGGACTCGGTCATGGCCGCGTCATGGTAGCGGCTCGGCGGGTCCGATCGGGCGGGCCGTCTACCGGGTCGCGTCGCGAGGCGCGGGAACGTGCCAGCCGATCAGCTCGCAGCCGAGGAAGTGAGGTGCGCCCTCGCCGGGCGTGCAGTCCGGGCAGCCCCAGCGGGTCAGCCCGCCCTCGTCGGACAGGTAGGCCACGTCACAGGTGTTGTCCAGGGGATCGCAGTGCCGCCCGTGGCAGGGGTGGTCGCAGTGGGCCCAGTGCTCGCAGGTGCACGCAGCGGTCGGCGAGGGCGCCCGGAGGACGCTTGCCGGGAACGGGTTCGGGACCTGCATCGGGATTCCTCGTGCGGGTCCGGACCGTCGGGGACGCGGCCCGTGATCGCCCGATTGTGGGCCCCCCGTCAACCACCGCCCGCTGCCGGGGCGCTGGCGGGGGCGCAGTGGGCGCTCGCGGCGCCGTCACGACGCTCAGGCCGGCGGCGTCTTGCGCCGCAGCAGCGTCGCCAGGTCCACGAGCGGCACGAGCTTCTGCGAGGCGGCGTCGAGATCCCGCAGCTGGACGTCGCCGGCGGCGAGCTCGTCGCCGAGGATCACCGCGAACTGGGCGCCCTCGCGCACGGCCGCCTCCAGCTGGCGGCCCAGCTTGCGGTGCGAGAGATCGGCGTGCACCGCGAGGCCTGCGTCGCGCAGGCGCGTGGCCACCGCCAGCCGCCGGGCCGTGTCGGACGGGTCGGCCCCGACGACGACCGCGATCGGCGGGGCCTCGGCCGGCGCGTCGGCGCCGGAGGCCTCGAGGGCGAGGACGACCCGGTCCAGGCCGAGGGCAAAGCCGATTCCCGGCGTGGGCTTCCCGCCCAGCAGCTCCACCAGGCCGTCGTACCGGCCGCCGCCGCCGAGCGCCTGCTGCTGGCCCTCCGCGCCGCGCCGGTAGAACTCGAAGGTCGTGCGGGTGTAGTAGTCGAGGCCGCGGACCAGCGCCGGCTCCACGCGGTACGGGATCCCGACGACATCGAGGTGGGCCCGGACGGCCGCGAAGTGGGCGGCGCAGGCGTCGCACAGGCCGTCGGTGCTCTTCGGGGCGGCGGCGATGAGCCCCGCCATGGCCGGTTCCTTCGAATCGAGGAGGCGCAGCGGGTTCGTGGCGAGGCGCCGTCGCTCAAGCTCCGGGAGCGCCTCCGCGTGACGCCCGAAGTAGGCCGCGAGCCCGGCGACGTAGGCCGGCCGGCAGGCAGGATCGCCGATCGAGTTGACGAGGACCTCGACGTCGCCGAGGCCGGCGTCGCGGTAGAAGCGGGACCCGAGCTCGATCAGCTCGGCGTCGACCGCGGGTCCCGGGTCGCCGATCGCCTCCACGTTCCACTGCCAGAACTGGCGGTAGCGCCCGGCCTGCGGCCGGTCGTAACGGAACATCGGGCCGGTCAGGGTCAGCTTCACCGGCTGCGGCCAGGTCTGCATGCCGTGCTCGACGTACGCGCGGCAGATGCCGGCCGTCGCCTCCGGCCGCAGCGCCCACCGCTCGCGCTCCTCGCCGCGCGTCGGCGAGACGCGGAAGAGCTCCTTCTCCACGACGTCGGTGACCTCGCCGATCCCGCGCTCGAAGACCGCCCCCTGCTCGAACAGCGGGACCTCGATCTCGCGGTAGCCGTAGCGTCCGGCGAGGTCGCGGGCCAGCCGCTCCAGGCGAGCGAACGCCGCGCGCTCGGGGGGCAGGAGGTCGCGGGTGCCGCGGGGGGCGCGGAAGGTGGCCATCGCCGGCAAGTCTAGCGGCCGCCGCTCTCAGCGCGCCGACCCCGGCGATCGGCTTGACCTTCCCTAGCCCAGGTCGCGCTGGACCGAGAGCACGTCCTTCACCTGCTCGAGACGCCCCATCACCCGGGCCAGCTGCGACACCGACGCCACCTGCAGCGTCGCCGCGATGATCGCCGTGTGGTCCTGGGTGACCGAGATGTTCGCGGCCACGATGTTCACCTTGCTCTCGGCGACGGCGCCGGCGATGTCGTTGAGCAGGCCCGTCCGATCGTGGGCCTCCACGCGGATCGCGATCGGGTAGGTCTGGGCGGGCGCCGCCTCCCACTCCACGTCGATGAGCCGCGCGATCTCGCGCTCGTTGACGACCGTCGGACAGCGGCTGAGGTGGACGGTCACCCCCTTGCCCCGGGTGATGAAGCCGACGATCGGGTCGCCGGGGATCGGGTGGCAGCACTTGCCGAAGCGGACCAGCAGGTCGCCGACGCCCTTGACCCGGACGCCGCCGGTCCGCGGCGGCGCCGGCGCGGTGACGGGCAGGGCGAGCTGGGCGTCGTCCACCACCCCGAGCCGCATGACGACGGACTGGGCCGACACTGCGCCGTAGCCGATCGACGCGTAGAAGTCGTCGAGCGTCTCCTGGCTGTGGTGGCGCGCCACCTCGAGCAGCCGCTCGTGGCCGACCGCCGCGATCGAGGTCCGGGCGAGGCGCTTGAGCTCGCGCTCGAGCGCCTCCTTCCCGTGGACGATGTTCTCGTCGCGGTCCTTCTTCTTGAACCACTGGCGGATCTTTTCCCGGGCGTGCGAGGTTCGGACGATCGACAGCCAGTCGCGCGACGGCCCGTGCTCGGCCTTGGTCGTCACGATCTCGACGATGTCGCCGTTGCGCAGCCGGTAGTCGAGCGGCACGAGCCGGTTGTTGACCTTCGAGCCGATCGTGCGGTGGCCGACATCGGTGTGGATCCGGTAGGCGAAGTCGAGCGGGGTGGCGCCCGCAGGCAGGTCCTTGATGTCGCCCTTCGGCGTGAAGACGAAGACCTGGTCCTGGAAGATGTCGAGCTTGATGCCCTCGACGAACTCGCGGGCGTCGGAGACCTCGCGCTGCCAGTCCATCAGCTGGCGCAGCCAGGCGAGCTTCGCGTCGTAGTCGCGCTCGGCCCGCGAGCCCTCCTTGTAGCGCCAGTGGGCCGCGATCCCGACCTCGCTCACGGCGTGCATCGCGTGGGTCCGGATCTGGATCTCGAGCGGCTTGCCGTCGAGGGCGATGACGGCGGTGTGGAGGCTCTGGTAGCCGTTCGGCTTGGGAACGGCGATGTAGTCGTCGAACTGGCCCGGGATCGGCTTCCACAGGCTGTGGACGATGCCGAGGGCCGCGTAGCAGTCGCGGACCTCGTCGACGAGGAGCCGGATGGCGTAGACGTCGTAGATCTCGCCGAAGGCGGCCGCCTTGCGCTGCATCTTCTTCCAGATGCTGTACAGGTGCTTGGGCCGGCCGTTCAGGTCGGCCTCGATGCCGGCCTTCGCCAGCTCCGGCGTCAGGATCCCGATCGCCCGGTCGATGTAGCTCTCGCGGTGGTTGCGCCGGCCATCCAGGTTCGCCGCGAGCTCGCGATAGCGCTCGGGGTCGAGCGCCTTGAAGGAGAGGTCCTCCAGCTCCCACTTGACCTGCCAGATCCCCAGGCGCTCCGCCAGCGGCGCGTAGATCTCCATCGTCTGGCGCGCGATCCGCTGCTGCTTCTCGAGGGGCAGGCTGCCCAGCGTCCGCATGTTGTGGAGCCGGTCGGCGAGCTTGATCAGGACGACCCGGATGTCCTGGGCCATCGCCAGCAGCATCTTCCGGATGTTCTCGGCCTGGCGCTCCTCGTGCGAGTGCGTCGAGAACCTGGAGAGCTTCGTCACCCCGTCGACCAGCTGGGCGACCTCCGCGCCGAACTGCTCCTCGAGGTCGGCGAGGCTGTAGTCCGTGTCCTCCGGCACGTCGTGCAGGAGGGCGGCCTCGATGGCGATCGCGTCGAGGCCCAGCTCCGCCAGGATCATGGCGGCCGCGATCGGGTGCGTGACGTACGGCTCGCCGGAGACCCGCAGCTGGCCCTCGTGGGCGACGACGGCGAAGTCGAAGGCGCGCGCGATCGAGGCGGTGTCGGCACCGGGACTGGATTCCGCCACCGCCGCGAGGAGCTCCCGGCGCAGGGCCGGGAGGGGCCGGTTGGGGCTTCGCTCGCGGCGCCCGGCGGAGGCGCGACGCGGCTTCGCGGCCGGCGGTTCGGCCGGCGACGGAGCGGCGGCGGGCAGCTGCTCGATCGACATCGGTCCGGCGAGGATAGCAGGGCCGGCGTGGAGGGCCGCTAGTACCCCAGCTCGGCCAGGAGCCGCCGGGCGACGGCTCGCTCGTCCCACGGCTGCTCGCGATCCGCGTAGAGGATCCCCCGCTCGTGGCCCTTGCCGGCGAGCAGGACGACGTCCCCGGGGCGGGCGCGGGCGAACGCCTCGCGGATCGCCGCCTCGCGGTCGGCGACCAGCAGCAGGTTCTCGCCGCGCCGGAGGCCGGCCTCCTCGGCGCCGCCGGCGATCTGCTCGAGGATGGCGGCCGGATCCTCGCCGCGGGGGTCCTCGTCGGTCGCGATCAGCAGGCGACATCGCTCGCCCGCGATCCTGCCCTGGATCGCCCGCTTCGCGATGTCGCGCTCGCCGGCCGAGCCGAAGACGGCGATCAGCCCGCCGCCGTCGCCCACGAGGGGGGCGAGGACGTCGAGGGCGGTCGCCAGCGAGGCCGGCGTGTGCGCGTAGTCCACGACGACGGTGAACGGCTGGCCGCGATCCACGCGCTCCATCCGCCCCCGGACGCCACGGAAGCCCGCCAGCCCGCTCACGACGGCGTCGGCGTCGAGGTCGAGGAGCTCGCCGAGGGCCACCACGGCCAGCGCGTTGTGGACGTTGAAGCGCCCGACGAGCGGCAGGCGGAGGCGCACGCGTCCGCGGGGCGTCGCCACGTCGACGTGCAGGCCGGCGGCCGACTCGGCGAGGTGCAGGACACGCACGTCGGCGCGCCCGGCGACGCCGTACGTCAGGAGCCGCGCTCCGGCGTCGCGCGTGGCGGATTCGAAGACGGCGGCCTCCGCGTCATCGGCGTTGACGATCCCGCCGCGGGGCCAGGCCCGGCGGCCCGGGAGAGTCGGCGGGGTCGCCGCCCGTCCCGACGTTCCGGCCAACCGCTCGAAGAGCGACCGCTTGGCGGCCCGATAGGCGGCAAACGTCCGGTGGAACTCGAGGTGCTCGTGGGTGAGGTTGGTGAGGACGGCGACGTCGTACGGGATCTCGCCCACCCGCTCGAGGGCCAGGCCGTGGGACGTCGACTCGACGACCGCCGCTGCGTCGCCCCCCTCGACCATCGCCCGCAGCGCGCGCTGCAGCTCCGGCGCCTCGGGGGTCGTGACGTGCGCCAGCGTGTCGGCGCGCAGGGGGCCGATCTTCTGCTCTGCGGTGCTGACGAGGCCCGTCCGGATCCCGGCGGCCTCGAGGGCCGCCACGGCCATGCCGGCCGTCGTCGTCTTCCCGTCGGTGCCGGTGATCCCCACGACGCCCAGGGCGCGGCCCGGGTCGTCGTACCACCACGCCGCCACGACTGCGAGGGCGTGCTGGCTGCGGTCGACGACGAGCTGGACCGCCGCCTCGGCATCGGCGACCGGCCGCTCCACGATCACGGCGACGGCACCGCGCGCGACCGCCTGCGCAACGAACGCGTGGCCGTCGGCGTGCGCCCCGGGGACGGCGACGAAGATCCCGTCGGCCACGACCCGGCGCGAATCGTAGGCAATGCCCCGCACCGGCAGCTCGCCTGCGCCGAGCGCCACCGGCCTGCGCAGGCGGCCGGCGGCGGCAAGGCGCGCCACGAGGCCGCCGAGCGGACGAGGCCCGGCCGGCTCGGCGGCCGCCAGGACCGCACGCAGCGCCGCCGCGCCGCCGTCGCCCACTTCGTCCTCGCCGAAGGGCACGTCGCCGCCTCGCCCGGCCGAGCTCACGGCGCCTCTCCGCCGCGGCGGCGCAGGGAGCCCGGGATCGACCGGGCGGCCCGAGCCGAGCGCTGGATGCCGGTCGCGACCGCGTGGCGCGCCCGGCGCAGGACGCGCTCGTGGGCCCCGGACAGCTCGACCCACCGGCCTCCGAACGACTGCTTGAAGCGGAGCAGCCCGTACGTCGGCTCGCCCGGCACGGGCTCGCGGCGTGCTCCGCGGACATCGACACCGCCGAGGTCCAGCTCGTCGCGACCCTCGCGAGCGGCCAGCTGGAGGGCGCGCCACAGGACGAGCCCCATGGCGCCCGGGTAGGCCGAGCGGAGGGCGGCGACGTCGCCCGAGTGGCTGTAGGTGACGCGCCCGCCGTGGCGGTAGAAGACCGCGGCCGCCACCACCTCGTCCTCAATGCCCCGCGCCTCGAGCAGGAGGAGGTGGCCGGCGTCCAGCGCCGCACGCCACCAGGCGAGGGCGATCGGCCGGCTGCCCACCCGGAACCCGCGCCGCTCGCCGGTCGCGACCAGGAGGGCATGGAAGCGGGTGAAGGCCTCCTCGGCCGCGTCCGCGAGCCGCGCCGGCTCGGGGGCCTCCAGGCCGGGGCCCGGATCGACGCCGGCGCGGGCGTCGTAGCGGACGACGCGGACACCGCGTCGCTCGGCGGCGAGGAGCTGCTGGCGCGTCTTCTGGGTGATCCCCTCGAGGAGCGACGCCTCCGGCACGCCGGGGGCGATGGGCACGGCGACGCGGTGGCGCGATGGCCCGATCTCCTCGACCTGCCGGAAGCCGGCGCCGGCGAGCAGCGCCGGGAACCCGCTGCCGGCAGGGATCTCCGGGTCCGCCGCCAGCACGTCGAAGCCTGCCCCGCGCGCCCACGTGGCGATCCCCTCGAGGCGCGCCGCGACGACCGCGGGCGCGGCCCCGGCCGCCGCGGGACCCTTCGGCACGTACGCCCGACCCCCGCCCAGCATCCGCCAGCGCCGGCCGAGCACGAGGGCCGCGGAGCCGTCGTCGAGGACCAGCCGGTGGGCCTCCCAGCCGGTCCGCTCGCGATGGGCCGCCCACGCCAGCGACTGCTGGACGTCGCCCCCGCGGACGTCCACCGTCCGCGCGTCCCAGTCGCCGAGCTCCGCGCGGGCCGCCTCGCGCACGACCTGGATCGGGCCCGGGCCGGGGCGTTCCGGTGCCGCCTCGCGACTCCCGCCGCTCATCCCGCGTCTCCGCCGTCGCCCGCCGTCCCTCCCGGCGACCCGCCCGGCGCGCCCGGACCCAGGCCCGCCCGCGCGCGGGCCCAGCGGACGCGGGTGCGCTGGGCGGCCTCGTAGACCCTCCGGCCGAGCGGGTCCAGGACGAGGTCCCAGCCGCCGACGTAGCGCACCTCGCGGCCGCCGAAGCCGGCCTTGAAGTGGGCGATCCCCGGGTGTGCCAGGCCCCACAGGTCATACGTGGCGGCTCCCTCCTCGCGGGAGCGCCGGATCGCCTCCCACTTGAGGAGGTAGTTGGCGCGCAGCTCGGCCCCGATCTCGGTCATGCCTCCGTACGGCTCCACGACGCGACGCCCGGTGCGGACCAGGAAGAGACTCGCCAGGGGGGCGCCGTCGGGTCCGACGGCGAACAGGATCCGGGCCCGGCCGGCGGGCGCGAACGCCTCGTAGACGTCGCGATAGGCCTGCTCGACGCGGATGAGGAACCCGGCGCGCCGGGCGGTCTCGCGATAGATCTCGTAGAAGGGCGGGATCGGGTCGCCCGGCAGCTCCACCACGCTGACGTCGTTCGCCCGGGCCTTGTTCACGTACTGGCGCCACTTCTTGCGCAGGTCCGACCAGAGGGCGTCCTCGTCGGCGGCCAGGTCGACGACCCGGCTCGTCGGCGGCTGGATCGACGGAGCCGCCTGCCAGCCCGCACGCTCCATGGCGGTGCGCAGGGCGCCGCCTTGGTCGTCGGGCCCGTCGGCCTCGACCTCCGGGTCGACGCGCACGTGGGAGATGCGCCCCAGCTCGGGGCCGGCAGCCCGCAGCGCCCCCGTCAGCTCGGCGATCGCCGCCGGCGTCCAGGCCTCGGCCACGGGGCCACGCGGAGCGTAGGCAAAGGCCCAGGGCAGCGGCCGGGGACGGCGCAGGAGCACCTGGAGCCCGATCCGCTGGCCCGGGTCCCCGGCGACGACGCGCCGGGCGCGCCAGCCGTTCGGCGCCTTCACCCGCGCCCAGCCGTCGAGCTGGAGATACGAGCCGTGCTCCGTGCCCTCGACGAACGCATCCCAGGCGGAGGCGTCGCGGCGCAGGTCGGGGCCCCCGCTCACGCCGCCCCCCTCCGGAGCCCGGTGCGCACGAGCCGCACGGTCGCGGGAAGCTCCGGCACCCGGAGGAGCGCCGCCAGCGCGACGTACACGAGGAGTCCCACCGCGCCCACCCCCGCCAGCGCCAGGAGCGTTGCGAGCGGGCCGGGATCGGCCGGCAGCGCGCCCGCGACCAGGTCGTAGGCCCGGTCGGCGACGAGCCCGGCGACGGCGGCCGCGGCGAGGTACCAGAGGTGCGCCCGGCCCAGCCGGAGGAGGCCGAAGCCCGCGTGCCGGTACCGGAAGGCACCCAGCAGGAGCACGGCCTCCACCCACGACGCGATCGTCACGCCGAGGGCCAGCCCGAAGATCCCGAGGGGCCCGACCAGCAGCGTCGCGGTCACGACGGCGACGACCACCGAGGCGAGCGCGGCCCCGACCGGGATCCAGGTGTTGCGAGCGGCAAAGAAGGCTCGCGAGAGCACGATGATCATCGACTCCGACGGAAGCGCGGCAAGGAGCCCGAGGAACGCCGCGCCCGTCAGCGCGATGCCCGCGTCCTCGACGCGTCCGAAGTCGACGATGAGGTCGACGACCTGGAGCGCCACGCCTGCCGCGATGCAGGCGATCGGCAGCATCGCAAAGCCCAGGAGGCGTAGCGCCCGGGTCACGAGCCCGACGTACTCGTCGATCTCGCCCCCGGCGATCCTCGTGGAGAGCGCCGGGAGCGCGACGATGCCCAGAGGGTACGCGATCGTGCCGAGCGGGATCTGGAAGATCGTGAAGGCCAGGCCGAACGCCCCGATGGCGCCGGGGGCGAGCGTCGAGCCGAGGATCGTGAGGATGAGCAGGGTGAGCTGACCGCCGGCCATGCCGATGGCCCGGGGGCCCAGCAGGACCAGCGTCCGGCGTGCCTCGGCGTCACGCAGGTCGACCCGCGGCGTGTACCGAAACCCGACCTGGCGGACGACCGGCAGCACCTGCACGGCGAGCGTGGCGACGGCGCCGGCGACGGTCCCCCAGGCGAGCCCCGCGAGGCCGAACTGCGGGACGAGGAAGACCGCCGCGGCGATGATCGCGAGGTTGTAGACGATCGGTGCCATCACGGAGGCCGCGAACCGTCCGGCGGAGTTGAGGATGCTGGTCGCCACCGCCGAGAGGGCCAGGAAGATCGGGCTGAGCAGCAGGATCCGCGTCAGCTCCACGAGCTGCTCGGTCGCCGCCGGCCCGAACCCGGGCGCGATCAGGGGGGCCAGCGCCGGGGCGGCGATGAACGTGACGATGGCGAGAGCCGCCAGGGCGAGCATCAGCAGGTTGGCGATCGTCGACACGACCCGCCAGGCGCGCTCCTGCTCGCCGGACTTCACGAGCGCCGCGATCGTCGGGATGACCGCCGAGGCGAGCGCGCCCGCGGCGACGAGCTGGAAGAGGAAGTCCGGGATGCGGAACGCCGCGGTGTAGACGTCGAGCTCGCGGCCGATCCCCAGGCTCGCCGCGATGACCGCGACGCGCACCCAGCCCAGGATCCGCGACACGAACAGGGCGCTGGTAACCACCATTCCCGCCCGGGCCAGGTCGCGCGCGCTGCCGCTCACCGTGGCCCCGTCCCGCCCGCTCGCGGGTGCGCCTTCCGGTAGACGCTCCGCAGGCGGGCGGGCGCCACGTGGGTGTAGACCTGCGTCGTCGCCAGGTCGGCGTGACCGAGGAGCTCCTGGACGACGCGGAGGTCCGCGCCGCCGTCGAGCAGGTGGGTGGCGAAGGAATGGCGCAGGGTGTGGGGCGACGCGTCCTCGGGAAGGCCGGCGCGGAGGCCGGCGCGGTGCAGGCGGTAGCGGATCCCACGCACGCCGAGCGGCGCCCCGCGGTGGTTGAGGAAGAGCGCGTCGGCCCGTCGCGGGTCGAGGCCGCCGCGCGCGAGGAGCTCCGGCCGGCCCTCGGCCAGGTACCGGGCCAGCGCCGATCGCGCCGGCCGCCCCAGGAGGCTGACTCGCTCCTTGCGACCCTTGCCGGCGACGCGGATCTCGCCCCGCCCGAGGTCGAGCGCCCCCAGCCGGGCGCCAGCCAGCTCCGAGATCCGGAGCCCGGCCGCGTACGCCGTCTCGACGAGCGCCACGTCACGCAGGGCCAACGCATGGCGCAGCGCGGTCAGGCGTGCCTGGCGCACGTCGTCGCCGGCGCCCGGCGCCGTGCCCGTCGGCTCGAGCGCGGCGGCGGCCAGGAGGCGCTCCACCTCGTCGGGTGCCAGCACCGCGGGCAGCCGACGGGCACGGCGCGGCGTGGCGAGCGCCGCCCACGGGTCGCCGGCTGCGAGGCCCGTTCGGCGCGCCCACCGATGGAACGAGCGGATCGCCGCGAGCCGCTGGGCGACGGTCGTGCGGGCGTGACCCTCGGACAGGTCCGCCAGGTAGGCGCGGAGCGCCGTGCGGTCCGGCATGCGCCAGTCGAGACCCGCGGCGTCGAGCCACTCCAGGTAGGCAGAGATGGCCGTGGCGTAGGCCCGGCGCGTGTGCGGGGAGGCGTCGCGGGCGGCGAGGCTCGCCAGGTAGCGCTCGAGGGCGTCCTCGCCGTTCACGCCGGGCGCGCCGCCCGGGCCCGCGAGGCCCCCGTCCTGCGGGGGCGATCCGTGGCGGCGGCCTTCCGGGTCCCACCCTTTCCGGCCCCCCGTGCGGGGCGCGCGAGGGCGGCTGGGTTCGGCGTCCCCCCAGCGATCCGGCGGCCGGGCTCGAGAGACTCGCCCGCCAGCGGCAGCGTGGCACCGCAGCCCAGGCAGATGGCGCTGTCGGCGTCGGCCCGGGCGAGCGGCGCCCCGTCGGGCTCGTGGACGGGTCCCAGAGGCTCGCGCGAGGACGTCGCGCGGCAGGCGGGATAGCGCGAGCAGCCCCAGAAGACCGACCCGGTGCGACGCGCCCGACGAGCGACCAGCCGGCCCTCCTGGCACACCGGGCAGGCCACCTCGAAGGGGAGCTGCTCCGGCGGCGGCGGACCCTCCTTCTTGATGAAGGTGCATTCCGGGTAGCGGTTGCACCCCACGAACGGCCCGAATCGGCCGCGCTTGCCGACGAGCTCGCCGCCGTCGGTCGCGCCGCAGGTCGGGCAGGGCTCCCCAACCCCGGGCAGGACCGGCGTCTCGGGCTCCTCGCCGGGAAGTGGTCGGGATTCCTTGTGCTCGGGGAACAGGCTGCAGGCGAGGAAGCGCCCGTTGCGCCCGAGGCGGATCACCATCGGGTGGCCCTGGGAGCAGACCTCGTCGGTCGCCTCGGTGGTGAAGTCGGCGCGTCGCAGCTCGCGGCGCTTGGCCTCGACGCGGGCGCGCAGGGGCTCGTAGAACGCCTCGAGCAGCGGGACCCAGGCGCGCTCGCCGCGGGCGACCTCGTCGAGCTCCTCCTCCATCCGGGCGGTGAACTCGAGGTCGACGTACTCGCCGAAGTGGTCGACGAGGAGGTCGTTGACGATCTCCGCCACCGGCTCCGGGTGCAGACGGCGCTCGCGGACCGCGACGTAGCCCCGGTCGACGATCGTCGAGATGGTGGCGGCATAGGTCGATGGCCGGCCGATCCCGTTCTCCTCGAGGGCCTTGACCAGGCTGGCCTCGGTGTAGCGCGGCGGCGGCTCGGTGAAGTGCTGGGTCGGCACGACGTCCGCGACGCTCGTCACGTCGCCGGGGCGGAGGGGCGGGAGCGTCCGCTCCGCCTCGTCCTCGGCGTCGTCGCGGCCCTCGGTATAGACGGCGGCGAACCCGTCGAACAGCGTCCGGGTGGCGCTCGCGCGGAGCCCGTAGCGACCGTCGGCCAGGTCGACCGTCGTCGTCTCGAGCTGCTTCTCCTTCATCTGGCTCGCGATGGCCCGCTGCCAGATCAGGCGGTAGATGCGGGCCTCGTCGCGCCCGAGGTGCGCCGCCAGCGCCTCGGGATCGCGGGCGAAGGAGGTCGGCCTGATCGCCTCGTGCGCCTCCTGGGCACTCTTCGACCTGGTCTTGAAGGCGCGCCCCTTCGGCATCGTGTAGGCGGCCCCGAAGCGGGCCGCGATCACCCCGCGCGCCTCGCCGAGCGCCTGGCCGGACATGGCGACCGAGTCGGTGCGCATGTAGGTGATGAGCCCCACCTGCCCCTCGGGCGTCGCGACGCCCTCGTACAGCCGCTGGGCCACGCTCATCGTCCGCTTGGGGCTGAAGCCGAGCTTCCTGCTTGCCTCCTGCTGGAGGGTGGAGGTGGTGAATGGCGGCGCCGGGCTTCGCTTGCTGGTCCGCGCGCCCACCTCGCCGACGACCGGCCGGCCGGCGGCCAGCGCCCGGACGTGCGCCTCGGCCGTGGAGCCGTCCCCGATCTCGGGCTTCTCCCCGTCGACGCGGACGAGGTCGGCCTCGAAGGGTGTCCCGTCGGGTGCCAGGAGGGTGATGGCGATCGTCCAGTACTCCCGGGCGACGAAGGCCCGGATCTCGCGCTCGCGCTCCACCACGAGGCGCACCGCCACGGACTGGACGCGGCCGGCCGACAGCCCCGAGCGGACCTTCCGCGAGATGAGCGGGCTGAGGGTGTAGCCGACCAGGCGGTCGACGATCCGCCGCGCCTGCTGCGCGTCGACGAGGTCGCGGTTGATGTCGCGGGGGTGGGCGAACGCCTCCCGGATGGCCGACTCCGTGATCTCGCTGAATGTGACCCGCGAGAGCCGGTCGACGGGAAGGGAGGCGGCCTCAGCGACGTGCCAGGCGATCGCCTCGCCCTCGCGATCGAGGTCGGTGGCGAGGTAGATCCGGTCGGCAGTGCGGGCGGCCTTCTCGATCGCCCCGACGTGGCGGCGCGTGCGCTCGTCGGGGATGACGTACTCGGGCACGAACCCGTGCTCCACGTCGACCCCGAACTTGCCCTTGCCCGGGTTCTCCGGCAGGTCCCGCACGTGGCCGTACGAGGCGAGCACGGCGTACCCGGGCCCGAGGTAGCGTTCGATCGTCTTGGCCTTGGCGGGCGACTCGACGATCACGAGGTGTCGACTCATGGCGCCCGAGTCTAGCACCGGGCTCCGGCGGCCCGGACCTTCGCGGCTTCGCCGCCGCGCCCGCGCGTGCCCGGGGCGTCGCGCAGCGACGGCCGGCCGGCTCGCCTCGTGGCCGCGCCCTTCAGAGCTCGCGGACGCGCCGGAGCAGCTCCTCGTCCAGCTCGAGCTCCTCGGGCTCCCCGGAGGGCGGCGGCAGGACCGCAGGCGCCTCCTCGAGGCGCTCCTTCTCGCGGGGGATCTCCACGAAGCGGACCTGCGAGTACGGGATGACGAACGTGGACTCGCTGTGGTCGACGAAGATCGGGCGCTTGCGGCCCAGCGTGCGGAGGTTCGTGCACAGCAGGGCGAGATCGGTGGGCGCGGGCATCTTCGGCAGGTCCGCGAGAAGCGGCTGCTCGTTGAAGAGGTGGATGACGGCGTCGCGGATCACGGTGACCGAGGCTAGCACCGCGATTCGCGGCTGGCCACGGGACGATCGTCACCGGTCCGAGCCGGCCGCGGGGACCCCGGGCCCGGTCGCGGCGGAGACACCGGCCTCGGCCGGCGCCGGACCGCGACGCGGTCCCGCCGTCCGGACGCCGGCGAGCGAGCCGGCAAGCCGATAGCGCCCGAAGGTCGCAAGCACGAGGCCCTCCTCTTCGAGGCGGGTCAGGACGGCCAGCACGGTCGCCCCTGGGAGGTCGGCGGCCGCGGCGAGCGCATCCGCCGTCCCGGCTCCCTCGAGGAGGCGCCGGACGACCGCCGCCTCGGCGGCGCCGAGGCGGGCGACGATCGCTCCCGGATCCGGGGCCGGAGCCTCGGCCCGACCGGCACGCCGCCGGCGCACGGCGAGCGGGATCCCGTAGCCGAGGTCGGCGATCAGCTCGTCGGTCCCGGGGACGATCCCCACCTCGCCCGGGTGGTCGCGGATCAGGCGGTTGCAGCCGACCGCCTGTGGCCGATCGAGGGGGCCCGGACAGGCGAACACGGCGCGCCCCTGCTCGAGCGCCCAGCTCGCCGTGATGAGGGCGCCGCTGCGCTCGCCGGCCTCGACGACGACCGTCGCGTCCGCCAGGCCGGCGATGATCCGGTTCCGCCGCGGGAACCCGGCGGGCCGCGGCGCCGTGTCGGGCGGCAGCTCGGACACGACGGCGCCCCCGGTCCGCTCGATCTCGCGGGCCAGATCGGCGTGGACCGCGGGGTAGAGATGGGCGTGCCCGCTCCCGAGGACCGCCACGGTGATCCCGCCGCCGAGCAGGGCTCCCGCATGTGCCGAGCCGTCGATCCCGACGGCCAGGCCCGAGACGACGGTCGCCCCGGTGGCCGCCAGGGCGCCGGCGATCCGCGACGCGGCTCGACGCCCGTCGTCCGTCGGGCGCCGGGTGCCCACGATCGCGACGGATCGCTCGTGGCCGACGGCCGCCACGTCGCCCCGCACGAAGAGCACGGGCGGCGGGAGCTCGATGAGGCGCAGGCGGGCCGGGTAGGCCGCCTCCTCCGCCGTCACGGCCACCACGCCGAGGGCATCCAGCCGCGCCAGGAGCGCGGGCGCCCCCGCGCGAGCCGCCGCGATGGCGGCCGCCACGGCGGGATCCAGCCGGAGGCCCTCGCCGCCGACCACGCGCACGAGCCTGGCGACGCCGCCGCGCCCGGCGGCGATCTCGACGGCATCCCGGGCACTCCCGAACGCGCGCAGCAGGCCCCCGAACGTGACCGGTCCCAGCCCCTCGACGGCGGCAAGCGCGATCCATGCCTCGCGCTCCGCGAGCCGCGCGGCGACCGCGGGGGGCCGCGCCGCGCGGCTCCGCGGCGCGGCGCCGGCCGGCGCTCGGTCCGCCGATGGCTCCGGGCCGGGTGCCCCCGCGCGGTCGGCGGCCGGGTCGGCCCGCGCAGCCGCCCCGAGCGGCCCCGCGCGACCCACGCCGAGCACGTCAGGCCGCCCCGCGCGCGGTGACGACCCGACCCGATGCCGGCGCCCGGAAGCGCGCCGCTTCCTCGAGGTGCTCCGCGGCGATCACCTCGGCCTCCGCGAGGTCGGCGATCGTCCGGGCCACCCGGACCAGGCGCTCGGTGGCCCGCGCCGTCATCCCGGCCGCATTCGCGAGCGCGATCGCCCGCCGCTCCGCCGGCGGACCGAGCCCCGCGGCTTCGCGGAGGGCCCTCCCCCGGAGGCGCGCGTTGAGGCGCGCCCGGCGTTCGAGCTGGCGCGTCCGGGCGGCAGCGACACGCGACGCGACGAGCGCGGACGACTCCGGGTGCGCCGCGCCCAGCAGCTCCCGCGGCGCCAGCCGGGGCACGCCGACCCACAGGTCCATCCGGTCGCGCAGCGGACCCGACACCCGGCCGCGGTACCGCTCGGGCAGGCCGGCGGGACACCCGCAGCGACCGGCCGGATCGCCGTCCCAGCCGCACGGGCACGGGTTGAGCGCCGCGACCAGCTGGAAGCGGGCCGGGAAGACGACCGCCCGCCCCACCCGCGCCACGCACACGCGGCCCTCCTCGAGCGGCTGGCGGAGCGCCTCGAGAGCCGACCGGTCGAACTCCGGGAGCTCGTCGAGGAAGAGGACGCCGTGGTGGGCGAGGGTCACCTCGCCGGGCGTCATGCGGGGCCCACCGCCGACGAGCGCGGCGTACGACGCCGTGTGATGCGGGGCGCGAAACGGCCGTCGCTCGCACGAGGCCGTGCACGCTGCCCGCCCCCGCGACGGACGCGATGACGGTCGCCTCGCGGGCCTCCTCGTCGTCCAGCGGAGGGAGGAGGCCCGGGATCGTCGACGCGAGCATCGTCTTGCCGGAGCCGGGCGGTCCGACGAGCACGAGCGCGTGACCGCCGGCGAGCGCGATCTCGAGCGCCCGCCGCGCCTCGAGGAGGCCCCGGACCTCGGCAAGGTCGGGCTGGTCCGCCGCGGACTCCCCGCCGGGCGACGCCGCAACCTCGACCGGGACCATCTCCGTGCGCAGGCCGGGCCGGTGGCCGCCGACGCGGCGCCCGCGGAGGATGTCGGCCGCCTCGGCCAGGGATGCCGCCCCGAGCACCTCGATCCCGGGCACGAGGCGCGCCTCCGCGACGGCGGCCGCCGGCACGACGACCCGACCGGCGCCGCGCCGCGCCAGCGCGGCCACCATCGGCAGGAGCCCGGGCACGGGCCGGACCTCGCCGCCCAGGCCGAGCTCGCCCAGCAGGGCCCAATGACCCCGGGGGCGGACCTGCTCCGAGCCGACGAGCACGGCGATGGCGATGCCGAGGTCCAGCGCGGAACCAGCCTTCGGCACGTCCGCCGGGGCAAGGTTGACCGTGATCCGGCGCGGGGGATGGACGAACCCACTGTTGCGGAGGGCCCCGCGGACCCGCTCGCGCGCCTCCCGGAGAGCGACGTCCGCCAGCCCGACGATCGTGAAGCCGGGCAGCCCGGGGGCGACGTCGACCTCCACGCGCACGGGCCGGCCGTCGAGGCCCTGGAGGGTGGCGGCGAGCACGCTTGCGAGCATGCGCCGCACGGTAGCGACGCCTGCTCACCCGCCGGTTATCGCTGCCTTATCGGCGGCGCCTCAGCCCGCGCCGGGAACGGGCGAGATGCCCGCCGGACGGGCGACCGGTCAGCGGGCCGTCGCCGGGGCCGCTGACCCCGTCGCGGCCGACTTGTCGATCGCCCGGGCGACGTCGTGGAAGGAGCGCCCCAGCGGCGAGTCCGACTTCGTGAGCATGACGGGGGCGCCCGAGTTGAGGGCGCTGATGGCGCCGCGATACTCGTTGAGCACCTGGAGGTCGATCGGCCGTTTGAGCGCCCCCTCGGCGGTCTTGGCGTTGATCCCGGTGAATGCGTTCGCGCGGTTGAGGATCAGCTTGATCCGGTCGCCCTCGTAGCCGATGTGCCCGAGCGTCTCCAGCACGAGCCGGACGTTCTTGAGGCACGACAGGTCGGCCGTGAGCACGACGTACAGGTGCTCCGCGGCGTCGAAGACGCCGAGGTTCAGGTCGTCGAGGCGCTTGTCGACGTCGACCACGACGTAGTCGTACATCCCCCGCAGGATGTCGACGATCGTTGCCAGGTGCTCCTTGGTCACGAGCTCGGCCGTCTCCGGGGAGGGCGGGGCGAGAAGCAGGTCGATCTTCGACTCGTGCTCGACGACGATGCCCCGCAGGAGGTCCGCATCGATCGACGGCGCGCTGACGGCGTCGACGATGCTCTTGCGGTCGAGGCCGAGGTCCATGAAGACGCGGTGGTCGCCGAACTGGAGGTTCGCGTCGACCAGGCAGACCCGCCGCCCGAGCTCGCGCTGCAGCGCGATCGCAACGTTGATCGCGATCGTGGTCGTGCCCACGCCGCCCTTGGCGCCGTAGAAGGCCAGCACCCGGCCCAGGGGCGGGCGACCGACGAGCAGGTCCCGGGGCGCGAAGCGCGCGAGCAGGCTCTTGATCCGGGCCAGCAGCTCGGCGGGATGGAACGGCTTGACGAGGTAGTCGTCGGCGCCGGCGCGGAGCCCCCGGATCTTCTGCTCGACCTCGGCTTCCGCGGTGAGCATGATGATCGGGACGTGGGACTCGGTCTCCTCCGCCCGGATCTTCGCGGCGACCTGGTAGCCGTCGAGCTTGGGGAGCATGACGTCGAGGAGGATGAGCGCGGGCTCCTCCTGGCCCCAGAGCTTGAAGCCCTCCGCGCCGTCGGCGGCGACGACCACCTCGTAGCCTTCCTGCTTGAGCGTGTAGCTCAGCAGGCGCTGCACGTTGGGGTCATCGTCGACGACGAGGATCTTGGCGGCCATCCGGACCTCTCTGGCTGGGCCGGGCCGGCGCGCTGCGCCCCCGGACGCATGGAATAGTAGCGGACGGGGGTCCGGGTTGACCCCCGTCCGGTGGTACCAGCCTGGACGCCGGTCAGGCGCCGGGTGCCGGCTCCTCGTCGGCGTTGGAGGCCGCCCCGATGGCGACGCCGAGGCCGGCTGTCAGGGGCCCGACGAGCTGGGTGAACTCGGCCGGGATGACGTACTTCGTCGAGGGGCTGGCGCCGATCGCCTTGAGGGCGTCGAGGTACTGCAGCAGCATCGTCTTCTGGTCGATCGTCCGCGCGGCCGCGTAGATCCGCTCGAGCGCCTGGCCGAAGCCCTCCGCGTTGAGGATCTGCGCCTGCCGGGTCCCCTCCGCCCGCAGGATGTTGGACTGGCGCTCACCCTCGGCATTGAGGATGGCGGCCTGCTTGGCGCCCTCTGCGATGTTGATCTCCGACTGGCGCCGGCCCTCGGACTCGGTGATGACGGCGCGCCGCGTCCGCTCGGCGGAGAGTTGGCGGTTCATCGCCTCCTGGACGTCGCGGGGCGGGGTGATCTCGCGGATCTCGACGGTCGTGACCTTGCCGCCCCACCGCTCGGTCACCTCGTCGAGCTTCGTGCGGAGCACCTCGTTGATCTGCTCGCGGCGCGACAGCACCTCGTCGAGGAGGATGTCGCCGATGACCGCGCGCAGCGTCGTCGTCGCCACGCCCTGCAGGGCGCCGGCGAAGTACGCCACGTTGACGATGCTCTTGAGGGGGTCGTTGATCCGCCAGTAGATCAGGAAGTCGACGTTGATCGGGGCGTTGTCCTTGGTGATCGTCGTCTGGCTGGGGACCTCGATGAACTGCTCGCGGATGTCGACCTTCACCGGCCGGTCGATGATCGGGATCAGGAAGCGCAGGCCCGGGTCGCGGACCAGGCGCTCGTTCGTCCGCCCCAGGCGGAAGACGACCATCTTCTCGTACTGCTGCACGACCCGGACCGACAGGTACAGGATGAGCAGCACGATGACGAGGATCCCCACGAAGGTGGCGATCCCGATTGCGAGCTCCACGGGCGGGCTCCTTTCGAGTCCAGCGACTTGCTTGCCTGATCAGGATGCCGGCGCCGCGTCGGCCGGCTCGACGTAGAGGGTAAGGCCGTCCATGCGGACGACCCGGACGGTGGCCCCGCGCGGGAGGACCCGACCGTCGACGCTGCGGGCGGTCCACTCCTCGCCGACCGCGAGGACGGATCCAACCGGATCGAGGGGGCGGGCGACCTTGCCCCCCTGCCCCACGACCTCCAGCGAGCCCACCAGGATCGGGCTCTCTGGGGAGTGCCGCGACCGGTAGGTGACCACGGCGAGGAGCACGGCAAAGGCCCCGGTCAGGCCGACGACCGTGAGCAGCACCGGCAGGGCGACGGCCACGTCGGGGGCGGTCGGGGTGCCGGGCTCGGTGTAGAGGGCGGCGGCGCCCAGCGCCACGCAGACGACGGCCCCGATCGCGAGGAGCCCGTGACTGGCGACCTGCGTCTCCAGGAAGAGCAGCACGAGGCCGAAGACGATCAGGAGGAGCCCCGCGACGTTCAGCGGGAGGCTCCCGAAGCCGACGAAGGCGAGGAGCAGGGCGATCGCGCCGATGATCCCGGTCACGAAGTTCGGGTTCTGGAGCTCGAAGATGAGACCGTAGAAGCCGACGGTGAACAGAATGAAGGCGATGTTGGGGTCGGACAGCAGGTGGAGGAATCCCTGCAGCGGGTTCATCGGGACCTCGACGGGGACGGCGTCCGCGGTGGCGAGCGTGACCTCCTGGCCGCCCGCCAGCGTCACGGTGCGGCCGTCGGCCGCCGCCAGGACCTCCTCGATTGTCGCCGCGATGCCGTCGACAGCGCCGGCTGCCACCGCCTCCGTGGCGGAGTAGCTCGCGGCATCCTTCACCGTGGAGACGGCCCACTCGACCGGCCGCCCGCGGGCCTCCGCGATCGACGTGATGTTGGCGATCGCGTCGTTCAGCACCTTCTCGCCGAGCGTTCCCGGGATATCCTCGCCGCTGCCGGAGACCGGGCTCGCCGCGCCGATGTTGGTCCCCGGCGCCATCCAGGAGAGGTGCGCGGCGAGGGTGATGAAGGTTCCTGCGCTGGCAGCTCGTCCGCCCGCCGGCGCCACCCAGACGATGACCGGGACCTCCGCCTCCAGGAAGGTGCTCGTGATCTGCTGCGTCGCGTCGAGGCTGCCGCCGGGCGTGTTGAGCTTGACGACGACGACCTCGGCCCCCTCCCGCGCCGCCTTCGCGACGCCGTCGCCCAGGTAGCCGGCCATCACGCCGTCGACCACGCCGGTGGCGGGCAGGACCCACGCCTCGCGTTCGCCGTCCGCCGCCCGGGCCGGGCCGACCGCGCCGAGGACGAGGCCCATCGTCCCGAGCCCCAGGGGCACGAGCGGCAGGAGGCGAGCCAGGGTGGCGAGTCGGCGCTTCATGCTTGCTCAGGCGCAGTATCGCATCCGCGCCCGGGTCCTCCGATAGTGCCGGGTGTCAGAACCGGTGTGGGGCTTCCTGCCCGGCTCCCGGCCGGCCCCCGCGGACGCCCGCCGCGCGCCCGCTCACGAAGTCGAAGACGAGCTGGCTCCAGGTCTCCATCCGGTCGTAGACGCCCAGGAGGGCCGGCGGCGTCGCGAACCGCCCTTCCAGCTTCTCCGTCTCGCGCACGGCCACCGGGCGGCCGGCCGCCTCGGCCACGTAGACGACGCCGAGATGCACCCGCCCGACATCGGTCTCGTCGTCGTTGAGCAGGCCGAGGAGGCGGAACTCGGGGACGAAGTCCGCGGCGAGCTCCTCGGCCCACTCGCGGGCGAGGCCACCGGCGAGATCGTGGTCGCCCGGGTTCAGGTGACCGCCCACGCCGATGGAGAACCGGTCGTGGAGGCGCTCGTCGGCACCGGCGCGGGTGCGGCGCATGAGGAAGAAGCGGCCCCGGTCGCGCAGGACGAGGTACGGGATGACCTGCTTGAACCGCGGATCGCGCTCCATCGCGGCGCGGGACTCGAAGCGCCCCTCGGCGGCGATCGTGTCGAGGTAGGGCCCCGCGCCGGGGCTCAGGATCCCGCGCCATGCGCGCTCGCCCATGATCCGCTCGCGCGGGACGACGAGGACCTGCTCCTCGGTCACCCCGCCTCCTCGAGGCGTGCCCGCGCCGCTGCGAAGCGCGCCTCGAGCGCCGCCTCGTCCGGCAGCCCGTCGGCGCCCGCCGTCTCGAGGATCGCCAGCCACTCGTCGAGGCGCCCGCGGACATCGCGGAGGCGCGCCGCCAGCGGGCCCGCGTTCGTTCGGGCGATCCCGGCGCCCATGGCCGCGTCGCCGCGCGCCAGCCGGGTCGCGCCGGCCCAGCCGCTTGCGGCAAGGCCGGAGGCCGACCTCCATCCCGCCGCCGGCGGCTCGCCCGGGCCGCCGGCCATCGCCTCCACGAGCGCTGCCGCGAGCACCAGCGGCGCGTGGCTGATGGCAGCAACCGCGAGGTCGTGATCCGCGGCGGACATCCGGACCGGATGCGCGCCGCAGGCGATCGCGAGCGCCTCGACTGCGGCCACGGCGTCCTCGCCGGCGCCGTCCGGCGGGACGACGACCCACGGCCGGCCCCGGAAGAGCTCCGCGTCGGCGGCGGCGAAGCCGCTGGTCTCGCGGCCCGCCATCGGGTGCCCGCCGACGAACGGCAGTCCGAGCGCCGTCGCCCGCGCGACGAGGAGCGCCTTGGTGCTCGCCACGTCGGTGACCACCGTCCCGCGGGCGAGGGCCGAGCCCGCATCCTCGGCGAGCGCGTCCAGCAGGTCGAGGCACGCGCCGGGTGGGGCGGCCAGGACGACGAGGTCGGCGTCCGCGACGGCCTCCCCGAGCGACCCCGCGGCGACGTCGATCGCGCCCGCCTCGAGCGCGGCGCGCGGCCCGGCGCCCCCCGGGGTCCAGGCGGTCACCCGCCAGCCCGCGTGGTGGACGGCGCGGGCGACCGAGCCGCCGATCAGCCCCAGGCCGAGAAGCGCGACGCGCACGTCGGTCAGGGGGCCAGGCGGCGGGGGCCGCGCCGCCGGTCGCCGGCTCGTCGCTCGCCGCTCGCGGCCGGTGGCCCCGGCTCGTGCGGCGGGTTCCGGCGGCGAATGCGCTCGCGGCGCTCCGCGAAGCGGCGCTCGAGGCTCATCTGGGCGCCGCAGCGCGGACAGCGTCGCTCGTCGACGAACAGCGACTCGAGGGGCCAGGTCGCGTACACCTGGCGACCGCAGCTCCAGCATGCGAGACGGGGCATGCGCGCATCGTAGCCGCCGTGGTCCCGCGGGACCGCGGGCGTGCTCGTTCGGCCCGTGCGCCGCGCGGACGCCTCGCCGGGACCCCGGCCGCGTCGCCGGTCAGCCGACGGCCGGAAGCGCCGCGAGCGCCTCGGCCACCTGCTCGGCGGAGAACTCGAGATCCTCGAGCGCGCCGGCGAGGTAGCGCTCGTAGGCCGACAGGTCGAAGTGGCCGTGCCCGCAGTGGTTGAAGAGGATCACCCGCTCGACTCCCTCGGCCTTCGCGACGAGCGCCTCGTCGATCGCGGCGCGGATCGCGTGGTTGGCCTCGGGCGCGGGCAGGATCCCCTCGGTCCGGGCGAACAGCACGCCGGCCGCGAAGCTGGGGTTCTGGTGGACGGCCCGGGCCTCGACGATCCCCTGGTCCTTGAGCAGGCTCACGAGCGGCGCCATCCCGTGGTAGCGGAGACCGCCGGCGTGGATCGGCTCGGGGATGAAGCCGTGGCCGAGGGTGTGCATCTTGACCATCGGCGTCAGCTTCGCCGTGTCGCCGAAGTCGTAGGCGTAGACGCCGCGCGTCAGCGACGGCGCCGCCTCCGGCTCGACGGCGATGACGCGGTAGTCGGCCTCGCCGCGCAGCATGCGGCCGATGAACGGGAAGGTCAGGCCCGCGAAGTTCGAGCCGCCCCCGGTGCAGCCGATGAGGACGTCAGGCTTCTCCCCTGCCATCTCCATCTGGAGGAGGGCCTCCTGGCCGATCACGGTCTGGTGCAGGAGGACGTGGTTGAGGACGGAGCCGAGCGAGTACTTCGTGTCGTCGCGGCTCGCGGCATCCTCGACGGCCTCGCTGATCGCGATTCCGAGCGACCCAGGGTTCGCAGGGGTCGCCTCGAGGACGAAGCGGCCGTAGGCGGTCGTCGGCGAGGGGCTCGCGACCACCTCCGCGCCGTAGGTCTCCATCAGCATCCGGCGATACGGCTTCTGGTCGTAGCTGGCCCGGACCATGTAGACCTTGACCTCGAGGCCGAACAGCGCGCCGGCCAGGGCCAGCGACGTCCCCCACTGCCCCGCCCCGGTCTCGGTCGCCAGCCGACGGACGCCCTCCTCCTTGTTGAAGAAGGCCTGCGCGATCGCCGTGTTCGGCTTGTGGCTGCCGCCCGGGCTGACGCCCTCGTACTTGTAGTAGATGTGGGCGGGGGTGTCGAGCGCCTTCTCCAGGCGTCGCGCCCGGTACAGGGGGCTCGGGCGGTAGAGGCGATAGGCGTCGCGGACCGGGGTCGGGATCTCGATCTCGCGCTCGGTGCTGACCTCCTGGGCGATGAGGGCCATCGGGAAGAGCGGCGCGAGGTCGGCCGGCCCGATCGGCAGGCCGGTGCCCGGGTGGAGCACGGCCGGCGGCGGCTCCGGGAGGTCGGCGACGATGTTGTACCAGGCCCGCGGGATGCGGTCCTCGTCGAGGACGAACTTCGTCCGGTCGGTCGCCACGGGTCGCCTCCTGGGAGTCGCGGGGTGCGGGGAAACGCGCAAGGGCCGGCAACGTCGGGCCGGAGGCGGAGGCTACCCCAGAGACGGCCGAACGGGCAAGCCGCCGCCTTCGAAGCGGGCGACGGCAAGGGGCTGGTACTGCGGCGGGCCGTGGCCGAGCACGCTGCGATAGACGACAAGCTGGGCGACGGTCCAGGCGGCGTCGAGGTCGCGCGCCGCGTCCCCCAGCGCCGCGACCGCCGCGGCGGCCCCGGGCACGCCGTCGCTCCGGCCCAGCGTGAGGTGGGCCCGGAAGGGCCGCTCATCGGCGGGCCAGCCGCGCGCGGCGAGCTCCCCGTCGAGGCGCGCCGCCAGGCGCGCCAGCTCGGGGGCACCGCGGTCGATGCCCAGCCACATGACTCGCGGCCGGCCCGCGGACGGGAACGCGCCGCCACCGGCGAGCCGGACCTCGATGGGGTCCATGCCCGCCACGGCGGCCTCGGCCGCGGCGCGGACCTCGGGCACGCGCGCGGGGGCGGTGGGTCCCAGGAAGCGCATCGTCAGGTGGAGGTTCTCGGTGACGGCCCACCGGAGCCGCCCCGCCGCCGGCACGCGAGGGTCGGCGACGAGCGTGTCGACCATCTCTCGGACCGCCAGCCGCGCGGCATCGCCCACCGGGACGGCCACGAAGACGCGCAGGTCGCCCGGGTTGCCGACGGGATGGCGCCAGCCGCGCCCATCCCTCCGCTCAGCGGCCGTCGGCACGCTCCCGGGCGGCCCGCTCGGCGGTCTCCTGCTCCCAAAGTTCACGGTCGGTCCGCAGGACCCGGAGCGCCTCGCGGCGGTCGCGCCAACCCACGATGTCGACCGCCTTGTTCTCCAGCATCTTGTAGGTCCGGAAGAAGTTCTCGATCTCGACGAGCCGGTGGGGCCGCACGTGCGAGATCTCGATGATGTGGGCCTGGTGCGGATCGCTGGTCGCGACGCACAGGACCTTGAAGTCGAAGCCCATCTCGTCGCGCATCTCGAGGCCGCCGACCGGGCGGGCCCAGACCCGGCAGCCGGTGAAGGTCGGCTCGTCGATCACGAGGAGGGCGTCGGTGTGGTCGCTGTCGCCGGCCCGCGTCCCCTCGATGAAGCCGTAGTCGAAGTTGTAGAAGACGGCCGACGAGAGGACGCGGTTGAGCCGGAAGACCCCCGCCTCCTCGTCGAACTCGTACTTGTTGCGGCTCCCTCGCGGGATCTCGACGACGACCTCGATGACGTCGGGGAAGGTGGCCTCGTGCTGGACGGTCATGGGGGAACTCTACGACACCCCGACAGCACGGATGCTCCGGCCAGAGTCCTCCGCGCTGGCCGCGACGTCATGAGGGAGGGACGTCCAATCGGGACCCCCGGAATGAGGTCGAGCCGGTCCTGCGGCGCCAGTGGGCGGTGGCGGCGAGCGGGAGGCTCGCGGCGGACACTCCCGTGGAGGTCGGGCACGGGCAGGCGACGGTGCTCCCGCGCCAGGTACCCCGGGGCGTGCCGGCGGCGTCGGCGATCCCGTCGGGGGTGACTCCCCTGCCCCCGGCACTGGCCACCTGCAGGACGGTGGTGCCGGCGCCCTCGTAGGTGAGGGTGTCGACGGAGGGCCCGCGCGCCCGGGTCCGAATCCATCCAAGGGCGTACAGGGCGTGGCTCGTGCCGGTCCCGGATCGCGTGGTCGCGCCGGTCCTGGCGGCGAGGTGGCAGCCGTACGTCACGAGCGCTGCGGGCGGGCCGGCCGCGGCGTCGGTGACGAGGTTCCCGCAGCGGTCATACGCGAAGCGGACCGAAGCGTCGCTTGAAGCCTGGTTCACGGCCTTCGCCGTGGTCGCGACCGTGGCGACTTGATGCAGCCGTTCGGGGGGGTAGCATCGCTGCGGTCGGCCAATCGGGCGATGGCCACCAACGAACAGAGGGCGCGAATGAGCAAGTCGACTGCCGTGGGAATCAACCAGGGCCGCTACTTCACCTTGGGCAGGAACGGCGGATGGCGTCTTCGGCTCGATCCAGTTCCAGGAGAGTGTCCTCGGGGTCACGGTCAAGACCAACGAGTCCACGCGATCGGAGACTCCCTGTGATCCGACCCGCCATAGCGAGCCTTCTCGTCTGGGCGGTGGTGTCCTGTCTCGTCGCATGCGCGGCCGGACCGCCACCGGGCACCAACGTCACCAGATCGTCCGTGCGAGCCGTCACGCACCGGGACCTGGGCGGAGGGCCGGCTGCGATTGTTGGTGGCCGTCTCGTCGTCACGGGCGACTGCCTCGCCTTCTCCTGGGACGGCGCTGCCCCACAGACCGCTGTCTGGCCGCGCGGCGTCTCCGTCTGGGAGGTTGACGGAGAGACCGTCGTCGCTCGGGATGGGGTGACCATCGCCACGGTAGGTCGGGACGCGTACTTCGGAGGTGGGATGGACTACACGGCGGCGGGCCTCCGCGACATCGCTGATCGCTCCACCCTCGACGCCTGCCCGGCCGAGCGCTACATGCTGATCGACAGCACGGACCGACTGCGGCCCTGATCGAGGCGACGCGTCCTCCACGTCGCGCCGGGTGGCCGAGCGGACCCGCGGCTGGCCGCCTCGTCCGCCCTCGTCGGTGGGGGTCCCGCCACCCCCGCGCACGACGACTGAACGGCTCGGCGTTCCGGGATGTCGCCCGGGCTGATGCTACGGACGAGTTCCGGCGCTCCACCGGTCCGCCTCGGGCCGGATGGGAGCCGGTGCCCCCCGGCGGCGGGCCAGCCGGGCACGAAGCCAGCACGCCCAGCGTCGCGGTGCCCGGCACTCCCCCGTGGGTGTGACCGGACCATTACCCCCGCTGACATCCCGCACCATGCGACGCCCGATCGGCCCGTAGCGTCGCCCCGGCTGATATGCCGGCCCGCGGGGCCACCTCCGTGCCTCGGCTGCCGGGCCGGGCCCGTGGGCCGGACGTCAGACCGTCTGCCCTCGGGCGGCCGGTCTCGGTCGGGCCCGGCCGCCGGGGCCCATGGAGGTGTCATGGCCCTGCTCACGACGGTCGGCCTGGGCGGCGCATCAGCCGCCACGTGCCGGCGGCTCAGGTGTCGCCAGCGCAAGGCGGAGCCGAGCACGGGGAGCGAGCGCACCCGAGGGTGCGTGAGCGAGGCGCGGAGGCGACAACGCCGCGCTGGCGGCGCATCAGCCGCCGGCCTATTCGTTGTAGAGACGCTCCTCGATGAGCTTCTCCTGCACCGTCCGGCCGCTCGGGTCGAAGCAGGAGAACTCGAAGTGCTTCTCGAACTCGAGGTCGACGTTGTCCTGGCCGCCGCGGTTCTTCTCGACCGAGGCCACCACCCAGTCGCGGAAGCGCTGCGCCTGGTACGGGTTGAACTCGATGTTGACCTTCGCGACGATGTGGTACTTCTCGTTGAGGATCAGGATGATGTCGGCCTCGTAGTTGATCGCCGACGAGCCGCGCAGGTGGTGGTTGCGCAGGCGAGTGGCCTTGAGGCCCTCCTTGTCCGCCGCCACGATGGCGACCATCGCGACCTGCTCGGCGAGCGCGATGTCCTTGAGGCCGTTGACGACGACCGTGACCTTCTCGGTCTCCGTGTTGGGCTCCGGGATCATCGGCACCTTCTGCAGGTAGTCGACGAAGACCACCAGCTGGCGGCCGCCCGAGAGCTCCTTGTGCATCTGCACGAGGCGCCGCATGTTGTCGACCGTGCTCGCCGTCTGCGTGCCCCGCATCAGGAAGAGGTTCTGGCCGTAGCGCCCGATACGGTCCAGGCTCGGGCGGAGCCGCGGGTTGGCTGCCAGCTGCGGGCCGGTCCCTCCCGCGCCCTCCGCGACCCACGACCCCAGGATCTCGCGGCGCACGTCCTGGATCTTGATCGCGCCGGTCTTGTGCGGCAAGTGGGCCAGCGCGGACTCCAGGGCGATCAGACGGTTGAGGAGGTAGTGCTCCTCGTGCTCGAAGCAGATGTACAGGACGTTCGCCTGGCCGCCGGAGGCGACGTTGCGGGCCATCTGCAGGGCCATCGTCGTCTTGCCGGTGCCCTGCGCGCCGCCGATGAGGAAGAGCTCACCGGGGCGGATGCCCATCCCGATGGTCTTGTCCAGCGGCGTGAAGCCGAGCGGAATCGGCTGGTAGTCGGAGAGGTTCCCGGACGTGATCCGGTCGTTGAGGTTGACCAGGACGTCGAGCGCGGACTGGGGCACGAGGCTGCCCGTGTCGGCGTCGAGGCGCCACTGGGTCTTCGGCCCGCGGACGGCGGGCTGCTCGATCTCGGTGCTCACGCGTGCACTCGCTCCCCTGGCGTAGCAGACGGCGGGGCAGGCCCCCGTGCCCGGATCCTAGCACCCGGACGCTGGGCGGACACCCTACCGGAGTACCATCCGGCCGTGACCGGTCGCCCGATGCCGCGCGCTCCGCTCAGCCGGCGTCGGCCGCGAACTCCTCGAAGAAGCGGATCAGCGTCCGGATGCCGCCCTCCAGGTTGGCGAGGTCCATCCACTCGTTCGGGGCGTGGAAGTTGCCGTTCGGCGGCATGAACCCCATGACCGTCACGGGCAGGCCGACGATGGACGCGAAGCTGGCCGCGACGGGGATCGAGCCGCCCTCGCGCACGAAGAGCGGCGGCCGGCCGAACGTCGCCTCGAGCGCTCTCGCGTAGGCCCGCGTCGCAGGGTGATCGGTGGGCGTCAGGGTCGGGCGACCACCGCCCTGGTAGACGACCTCGACGCGGACGCCCGGCGGGGCGATCGCGAGGACGTGCTCCCGCAGGAGCCCGAAGATCCGCTCGGGATCCTGGTCGGCGACCAGGCGGCAGGTCACTTTGGCCGACGCCCGCCCCGGGATGATCGTCTTACTGCCCTCGCCGGCAAAGCCGCCCCAGATCCCGTTCACGTCGAAGGTCGGGCGGGCACCCCGGCGCTCGAGGGTCGTCCAGCCCGTCTCCCCCGCGAGCGCCGGCACGTCCACGCCGGCGCGGTAGCCCTCCTCGTCGAAGGGCAGCGCGGCGAGCGCCTCGCGATCGGCGGCCGAGAGGGTCACCACGTCGTCGTAGAAGCCGGGGATGCGGATCCGGCCGTCGGGGCCCTTCAGCGCGGTGATGATGGCCGCGAGGGCGTTGATGGGGTTCTCGATCGCGCCGCCGTGGACCCCCGAGTGGACGTCCTGGAAGGGGCCCCGGACGTGGATCTCGGCGGCGCAGATGCCGCGCAGCCCGACCGTGATGGCGGGGAGGTTGCCCTCGAAGAAGCCGGAATCGGCGACCAGCGCCACGTCGGCGGCCAGGCGGGCGACATTCGCCGACAGCCACGCGTCCAGGTGGACCGAGCTGGATTCCTCCTCGCCCTCGAAGACGAGCTTCAGGTTCACCGGGAGCGCTCCGCGCGTCGCCAGGACCGCCTCGACGGCGGCGACGGCCGCCGTGATGTTCGACTTGTCGTCCGACGCCCCGCGGGCCAGCACGCGCCCGTCGCGCACGATCGGCTCGAACGGGGCCGCCTCCCACTCCTCGAGGGGATCGACCGGTTGGACGTCGTAGTGCCCGTACAGCAGGACCGTCGGGGCGCCGGCGGCGTGGAGCCAGTCCGCGTACACCATGGGGTGCCCGCCGGTCTCGGCCACCTCCACGTGGTCCATGCCGGCCGCAGCGAGGGAGGCGGCGAGGTGCTCGGCGGCGCGCCGGCAGTCGTCGGCATGCTCGGGGATCCCGCTGATGCTGGGGATCCGCAGGAACGCGAGGTACGCCTCGAGGCGTCGCTCTCCGGTCGCCGCGAGGTACGCCTCGACGTCGGCGCTGGGGATGGTCACGGCACGTCTCCGCTGCAGGTCCCGGCACGGGGTCGGCCCATTATCGATCCCCGGCCGGGGGCGCGACCGGCCGGGACGTGCGGAGGGGGGCGGGCCGGAGCCCGCCCCCCTGGGGTTGCCGTCACCAGGCCCGGCCGGCGGGCCGGCGCGTCAGGCCGGCTGGGCCGTCGGCTCGGAGGCGGGCGCCTCTGCCAGCTTCGGGACGACGCCGTGGAGCGGCTCCTTCGGCGGCAGGTCGGAGAAGAGCGCCTCGAACTCGTCGCCGTCGAGCGTCTCCTTCTCGACCAGCGTCGCTGCGAGGGTGTCCAGCTTGTCGCGGTGGCGGGTCAGCACGTCCTGGGCGCGGGCGTAGGCGGTCTCGATGATGTTCCGGACTTCCTCGTCGATCTGGCGGGCGACGTCGTCCGAGTAGTTGCGCTGCTCGCTGATCTCCCTGCCGAGGAAGATCATCTCCTCGCGCTTGCCGTAGGCGCGCGGGCCCATCTTGTCGCTCATCCCGAACTCGGTGACCATGCGGCGGGCGAGGTCGGTTGCCTTCTCGATGTCGTTGCTGGCGCCGGTGGTCGTGTCGCCGAAGACCAGGCGCTCCGCGGCGTTGCCGCCGAGCATGCCCGCGATCTTGTCCTCGAACTCGGACTTGCTCTGGAGGTACCTGTCCTCCTGCGGGAGGGCCATCGTGTAGCCGAGCGCCATGCCGCGGCTGATGATCGTGATCTTGCTCACCGGATCGCACTTCGGAAGGATCCGCTGGACGACCGCGTGGCCGCCCTCGTGGAAGGCGATGATCAGCTTCTCGGCGTCGGAGATGACCCGGCTCTTTCGCTCAGGGCCGGCCACGATGCGCTCGAGGGCCTCCTGGAACTCGGACATCCCGATGAGCTTCTTGTTGCGGCGCGCGGCGAGGATCGCCGCCTCGTTGACGAGGTTGGCGAGATCGGCACCGGAGAAGCCCGGCGATTGCTTCGCGACCTCCTCGATGGCGATCGCCTTGTCGAGGGGCTTGCCTTTCGTGTGGACCCGCAGGATCTCGACGCGACCCTTCATGTCGGGCCGGTCGAGGATCACCTGGCGGTCGAAGCGGCCGGGGCGCAGGAGAGCCGGGTCGAGGACGTCCGGCCGGTTGGTCGCCGCGACCACGATCACGCTGGTGTTCGTGTCGAAGCCGTCCATCTCGACGAGGATCTGGTTGAGGGTCTGCTCGCGCTCGTCGTGGCTGCCGCCGAGGCCGGCACCGCGCTGGCGGCCGACCGCGTCGATCTCGTCGACGAAGACGATGCACGGCGAGTTGCGCTTGGCCTGGTCGAAGAGGTCACGCACGCGGCTGGCCCCGACGCCGACGAACATCTCCACGAACTCGGAGCCGGAGATGCTGAAGAAGGGCACGCCGGCCTCGCCGGCGACCGCGCGGGCCATGAGGGTCTTGCCGGTGCCCGGGGGGCCCACCAGGAGGACGCCGCGGGGGATGCGCGCGCCGAGGGAGTTGAACTTCTCGGGGTACTTCAGGAACTCCACGACCTCCTGGAGCTCCGTCTTGGCCTCGTCGACGCCGGCCACGTCCGCGAACGTGACGACGGTCTTGTTGCCGAGGAACATCCGGGCCCGGCTCTTGCCGAAGCTCATGGCCTGGTTGTTGGTGCCCTGGGCCTGGCGCATCATGAAGAACAGGAAGCCGCCGATCAGCAGGACCGGCAGGAGCGCCCCGATGAGCAGGCTGATCCACTGGCCGGACTGGGATGCCTCCTTGCCCGAGAAGGTGATGGACGAGGCTTCGATGCCGCCGGCCTGGGCAGCGGCCGTGACGTCGGCGAAGACGTCGGTGAAGCCGATGCCGGGGACGATCACCGCGTAGTCCGCACCGCCGCCCCTCGGCTTCACGGTCAGCCGCAGGTCCTGCTGGACCACCTCCGCGACCTCATTCGTCCTGACGTTGCCGAGGAACGTCGAGTACGCCACCGTGTTTTCGCTCGGCGACGACATGAGGAACGTGTACAGCAGCGCCACCGTGCCCACCACGAGGACGAGCATCACGATGCCGTTGCGCATGAACTTGCCGTTCAACCTGGCCTCCGGGTCAGCGGAGCCGGCGCCCGAGGGCCGGCTTCGTCGACGAGTATAGAGCGGGTCGCCCGACAGCCTGCCGGGCGGAGCTCCGGCGGCGCGCCGGTGGTCACTGTCCCTACGAGCCGGCAGTCCGCCGCGGATTGGATGAGAAAACGAAACCGGCCCCGGGCTGCCCGGTGCCGGTCTTGCTGCACGAGGACGGCGTGGTGGTGGCTGGGGGCAGAATCGAACTGCCGACCGGGCGGTTATGAGTCGCCTGCTCTGCCGCTGAGCTACCCAGCCACGTACCTCGATTGTAGCGCGACCCGGCGATTCTCATGGCGCCGTGGGTCGGCGATCGACGATCCGCGGCGGTCAGCGGTCGGGGGCGGGTCCGAACAGGACGTCCAGCCAGGCGTCGAGCGGCGTCACCCGCTCCACCTCGGCCCCCAGCCGTCGTGCCTGGGACCCCGGGGCATCCGGCGCCAGGTCCGGCGCGTCAGCCGCCAGCGCAAAGGGCCGCTCCGTGCGCGAGCCGAGCTGGTAGGCGCGGGCCTGCTGCAGGACCCAGCGCTCCTGGGTCACCAGCTCGAGCTCACGCCGCAGCGCGTCGGTCTCCGCGGCGGCGGCCAGGTTGCGCGCCCGGGCCTCGGCCACGTCCGCCGTCGCCTGCGCGGCCGACGCCGCCTGGCCCGCGAAGGCGATGACGATCCAGGCGGCCAGGCCGACGAGGGCCACCCACGCGACGCGCCTCCGCGAGACGCCGGCAATCCCGAGGCTCGCCAGCGACGGGGCGCTCGGTCGCCCGGGCAGCTGGACGCTCGAGGCCGCGCGATCGCCGTCGGGCGCGTCACCGTCGTCGGGTGCAGGGTCGCCGTCGGTGCGGGCCGGCGCGTCGAGATCGTCCGGGGCGGAGCTGGGGTGCCGCGGCATGCCGCGCAGCGTAGCTGCGCACGCACGGAGTGTCAACCACCGTCGCGTGCCACACGAGCTGGCACGCGACGCGGCGACCGTGCGGACAGGCCGGGTCGTCGCCGGCTGCTAGACTCGACGCAAATACGAACGCCTGTTCGTTTTTGGCCAGGGAGGTGCCCGGCGATGCGCACGTATGCTCCTGGGGCGGTCGAGGCGGTGCTCGCCCGCGTGCTGGATGAGCCCTCGCTGGCGCGCGGCGTCCTGCGCCACGCCGTCGAGCCGGCGCGCGATGCCGTCACGGCCCCGTTCCCCGCGTGGCTCGACCCGCGGATCGGCGGGGCGCTCGCGGCCCGCGGCATCGACGCCCTCTACACCCACCAGGCCGAGGCGCTCGACGAGGTCCGGCGGGGCGGCGACGTCTGCGTCGTGACCCCGACGGCGTCGGGCAAGAGCCTGGTCTACGAGCTGCCGGTGCTGCAGGCCCTGGCCGAGGATCCCGCGGCCCGGGCGCTCTGGCTCTTCCCCACCAAGGCCCTCGGCCACGACCAGGTCGTCGCCTTCCGCGAGCTCGCGGAGGCGGCCGGGCTCCCGGTCTCGGCCTCCACGTACGACGGCGACACCCCGGCTCCGATCCGCTCGACGATCCGTGCCGCGGGCCAGGTTGTCGTCACCAACCCGGACATGCTCCACGCGGCCATCCTTCCGCACCACACGAAGTGGTTCCAGCTGTTCGAGCAGCTTCGGATCATCGTCATCGACGAGCTCCACACGTACCGGGGGCTCTTCGGGAGCCATGTCGCGAACGTCCTGCGGCGCCTGCTCCGGCTGTGCGCGCACTACGGGTCCCACCCGATCATCATCACGTGCTCGGCGACGATCGCGAACCCGGGCGAGCTGGCCACGCTCATCGCGGGCCGGGCGCCGCTCGTCGTCGACCGCAACGGCGCCCCCAGCGGCCAGCGCCACGTCCTCTTCGTCGACCCGCCGGTCGTCGACGCCGCGTCCGGCGCCCGGGGCTCGGCACTCACCCTCGCCCAGCGCTGGGCCCTGCCCTTCCTCCGGGCAGGCCGCCAGACGATCGTGTTCGGACGCTCCCGGACGGCCGTCGAGCTGATCCTCACGGGCCTCCGCGAGACGCTCCGCGAGCACGCCGGACCGCGCTCCCGGGTCCGTGGCTACCGCGGCGGCTACCTCCCGACGGAGCGCCGCGCGATCGAGGAGGGGCTGCGCGGCGGCGAGGTCCTCGGCGTCGTGGCCACGAACGCCCTCGAGCTCGGCGTCGACATCGGGAGCCTCGACGTCGCCGTCCTGGCCGGCTACCCGGGATCGGTGGCCGCCACGCGCCAGCAGATGGGGCGTGCCGGCCGGCGCCGCGGCACGAGCGTCGCGATCCTCGTGGCCTCCGCCGCGCCGGTGGACCAGTACGTCGTCCACCACCCGGCGTTCGTGCTGGACCATCCGCCGGAGGAGGCGCGCATCGACCCGGACAACCTGCACGTCCTCCTCGCCCACCTGAAGGCGGCCACGTTCGAGCTGCCGTTCGGACCGGGGGAGGTCTTCGGTCCCGGTGCCGCGGACGACCTGTTGGCCTTCCTCGCCGAGGATGGCCACGTCCACCAGGGCGACGACGGGCGCTGGTATTGGTCCTCCGAGAACTTCCCTGCCTCCGCGATCTCGCTCCGCACGGCGGCCGAGGAGAACGTCGTCATCATCGACACGACCCCGGACCGCCCGAAGGTGATCGGCGAGCTGGACCTCTTCTCGGCCCAGACCCTCGTCCACGAGAACGCGATCTACCTCCACGAGTCGGCGATGTTCCACGTCGACCGCCTCGACTGGGACGAGCGCAAGGCCTACGTGCGGCGGGTCGACGTCGACCACTACACGATGGCCGACCGAGCGGTCACGCTCAAGCCGCTCGACGTCTTCGCGGCGGCTGTCGCGCCGGGCGGGTCGCGCCGCCACGGCGAGGTGATGGTCGCCAGCCGGGCCACGCTCTTCAAGAAGCTCAAGCTCGTCACCAACGAGAACCTGGGCTGGGGACCGATCCATCTGCCGGAGATCGAGCTCCAGACGACGGCGTACTGGCTGACAGCCGGCGAGGCGGCAGCCGGATGGCGACGCGCCGAGCTTGACGTCGCGCTCGCCGGGGCCGGCCGCGCGCTCCAGGCGGTCGCCAGCGTGCTCCTCATGGTGGACCCGCGCGATCTCGGGCTCGTGAGCCAGGTCCGTTCGCCGCACGACGGGGAGCCGACGGTCTACCTTTACGAGGCGGTCCCCGGCGGGGTCGGGCTGGCCGAGCGGCTGTGGCAGCGCCACGCCGAGCTGGTCGACGGGGCGGCCGACCTCGTCGCGTCGTGCGGCTGCGACGGGGGCTGCCCCTCCTGCACGGGCCCGCGCCCCGCCGGCGGCGAGGCGGACCTCGACGCGCGGGCCCTCGCCCTGCGCCTCCTCCGTGCCCTCGCGGCGCGCGCCGCGCCCGCCGCCGCGGCGCGCGCCGGGGCCGCCGACGCGGTCGCCCGGTGAGCGACGCCGCCACGCTCGAGCGCCGGCTGGCCCGCTTCCGGACGGCCCGCGGCGCAGCGGTCGGCCGCGCGACGGCGGAGCCGGGGCCCCGCACGCCACGAGGCGCGGAGCAGGCCCGCCGCCTTGCCGACGTCCTCGGCGGCGAGGCGATCGCCGGGCCGGGCGGCCACGTCGTGCGGGTCGAGCCGGAGGCGCTCCAGGTCCCGCTGAACCGGGAGCGACTGGCATCTCTGCCCGGCCAGCCGCCGCCGGCTGCGCGCCTCGTCTGCCTCGACACGGAGACCACCGGGCTGGGGACCGCGGCCGGGACCCTCGCGTTCCTCGTCGGGCTCGGCTGGTGGGAGGGTGATCGCTTCTGCCGGCTCCAGCTCGTCTGTCCCGACCACGGGGAGGAGCCCGCGCTGCTGGCGGCGCTGGAGGCGGCGATCCCGCCGGACGCCTGGCTCGTCACGTACAACGGCGGAGGCTTCGACTGGCCGCTGCTCGTCACGCGCTATCGCCTCCATCGTCGCGACGCGCCGGCCCATGCGGGCATGCTCGACCTGCTGCCCGGCGTCCGGCGGCTCTTCCGGCACCGTCTCGGGGATGCCCGCCTCGCAACCGTCGAGCGCGAGCTGCTCGGCGTCCGGCGCCACGGGGACGTCGGCGGCTGGGAGATCCCCGGCCGCTACCTCGACTTCGTCCGCGGGGGCGCCGCGGCCCCACTGGCTCCCGTCCTCCACCACAACGCCGAGGACGTGGCGTCGCTGGCCCGCCTGCTCGCGCACCTCGACGCGTGCTACGGCGACCCCGCTCGGCGGCCGCTCGCCCCGGCCGGCGATCTCGTGGCGCTCGCCCGCGCCTATACCCGCGAGCGCCGCCACGCGGAGGCGCTGGCCTGCCTCGTCGACGCGGACGCGTCCTGGCGACCGCCGGCGCTCGGGTCGGCCGCATGGCCGTACGGCGCGCCGGCGCCGCCACCGGCGACCGTCAGCCGCGAGCGCATCCGCGCCGAGCGCGCCAGGACCCTGCGCCGGCTGGGGCGGATCGACGAGGCGCTGGGTGCCTGGGAGTCCCTCGCGACGGACGGCGGCGTGAGTGCCCCGCGGGCATGGGTGGAGTGCGCGAAGATCCGGGAGCACGTCCTTCGCGATGCCGCCGGCGCGCTCGGCGCCGCGGAGGCGGCCGCCCGGGCTGCCGAGCGCGCGCGCCTGCGCTGGGGCGGGGACCCGGCGTTCGACGATGCGGTGGCGGCCCGCCTGCGACGACTCCGGCGCCGTGCCTCGCGGGCTCTCAGCCCGGCTCGGTCCGCCTGAGGACGTCCCCGATCTCGGCGAGGGTCGGCACCCCGGCCAGGCCCACGGAGCTGACGTGCGTCGCCGCGACGGTGGCCGCGAAGCGCAGCGCCGCGGCAAGGTGCGGCCGGCGGCCGGCAAGGTCCGGCGCCACCCGGGCCGCCAGCAGGGCGGCCAGGAACGCGTCGCCGGCCCCCGTCGTGTCCATCGGCCCATGGACGGGCACGGCAGGGAAGCGCCGCATCCGGGGCGCGTCCGGGCGGACGGTGAACGCGATGCCGCCGCGTGCGCCCCGGGTGAGCGTGCACAGGGTCCCCGTCCGAAGGAGGCGGAGCAACGCCCGCAGGTCGGTTCCCGGATCGAGATCCTCGGCGCTCACCGAGACGAGATCCGCCCGCCGCAGCAAGGCCCGCGGGCTCGCCGGGCGCGGCCGCACGAGCGCGCCTCGCTCGAGGTCACGGAGCAATCCCTGCCAGCCGAGCGCCACCACGGCGCCGGGCGGGATGGCGGCCCAGCCGTCGGGCAGCTCGTCCGCGACGGGGGCGAGGTACCAGGCGGGCGCCGTGCGCCACGCCCCCGGGAGCGCCGCGACGGGCAGGGGGCCGCCGGGGTCGTCGCACCGCATGGCACGCCCGGCTGCCGTCTCCTCGAGGTGGAAGACCGGGCCGGCGGGCAGCCGCACGAGGCGCAGCTCGGCGCCCGCCTCCCACAGCAAGTCCAGCTCGTGGGCCCTCGTGGCCGGCGCGTCCACGCCCAGGACCACGCCGACCCGCAGGCCGAGGCGCGCCAGCACGAGGGCCCCGTACGTGGCGCCCCCTCCCAGGCGCCAGCCGCGCGGGTCGGCGGCGTCGACGTCCCGCGAGGCGGCACCCACGACGACGACCTCCGGGACCGGCCCGTCCGCCGCGGCACGCTCGGGCTGGGCCGCCCGCGGGCCGGCGACGGGTTCCGCCGGCGCCGCCGGCGCAGCGAGCGCCGCGGGCATCCGGTCCTCGGTCGCCGCGGGCGTCCGGAGCGGCGGGGCCACGGGAGACGCGTCGGCCGGTCCGTATACTGGCCCGGTCGGCTCCGCAGACGAGGAGACCACGTGCACTTCTACGAGCTCCACGAGGGCGACGACGAGTTCTACTCCGACGTGCTGCTCGCACGCGAGGAGGAGATCTCGCCGGACGACTTCTTCGACCTCGTCCAGGCGATCCGCCACCGGGTCGCGGACGGTTTCGAGGAAGATACGCTGATCGAGGCCATCGCCGCGGAGCTCGAGCGCAGCCACGGCTTCCTGTACATCTCCGACGATCGGCTCGTCGCCGCCGTCAACGTCTCCGCCGACGAGGACGAGAACTTCGTCATCGCCACCAGCGAGGACGACCTGGAGGCGGCCGGGGCGGATCCCGACTATCGCGCGGTCTTCGTGGAGTACGCGGGCGACGACGACGTCGGCAACGACTGATCGTGGATCACGCCGCGGGCGGATCGCCGCGGCAACTGCAGGGGGCAGCTCGCGCCGACCGGTGGCGGCGGGCGCAGACCGTCAGCGACGACCGAAGAAGGCGAGGAGCCTGCCCCACACCCTGCGCACCGGTCCCATGGATGGGATCGCAGCCGGGTTCTCTCCAAGCGCGTCACTGCGCCCGGCCACCGCGGCCTCGACGGCCATCCGAGCGCGCTCGCGCTTGAGATCCTCGTCGTCGAGGCGCGCCATCTCGAGGCTCGTCTTGCTGCCCGTCGGCCAGCCGAGGACCACGGTCCGCCTCGCCTGCTCGCGCGGTCGGGACACCCGCCGTGCAGGCATCGTCCGGTGAGGGCGGGCGTCCGGCCAGTGCCGTTCGTCACCGAGACCTCGCTGCGCGGCGCCAAGGCGAGCGGTGCCCGTCGCGAGACGAACGGCCCTACTTCGAGAAGAGAATCTCCAGGACGTCGCCGTCGCGGACCCGGTAGGACTTGCCCTCCGAGCGCAGCTTGCCGTGCCTGCGCGCCTCCGCCGTGGAGCCGAGCGCGAGCAGGTCCTCGTAAGGGACCGTCTCGGCCCGGATGAAGCCTTTCGCAAGGTCCGTGTGGATCGCACCTGCCGCGTCGACGGCGGTCGCGCCGTCCGGGACCGGCCAGGCGCGCACCTCGTCGGGCCCGGCGGTCAGGAAGCTGATCAGCCCCAGCAGCCGGTACGAGAGGGCGATCACCCGGTCCAGGCTGCTCTCGGCGATCCCGAGCTCCTCGGCGAAGACGGCCGCCTCGTCGGGGTCGAGCTGGCCCAGCTCCATCTCGATGCGGGCCGAGAGCGCGTCGACGAGGGCGTGGCGGTGCGCGTAGCGGCCGGCGATCTCGGCAACCATCTCCCCCGCCCGAGGCAGGGCGTCCTCGCCGACGTTGAGCAGGACGAGCACCGGCTTCTGCGTCAGGAACCGGAAGCCGCGCAGCGCCTTCTCCTCGTCGGCATCGAGCCCGGCGTCGCGGATCGGGTGGCCGTCGACCAGGCCGACCCGGACCCGGTCCAGGATCACCGCCTCGCGCTCGTTGGCCTCGCGCTCCGCCGGCGTCCCGTGGCGTCCCGAGCCGCGCAGGCGCTCGAGCCGGCGGTCGACCATCGCCAGGTCCGCGAGGACGAACTCGAGGTCGAGTTGCTCGAGGTCACGCCAGGCGTCCACCGAGCCGGCCGGATGCGGGTGGTGCGGGTCGTCCCATGCCCGCACGACGTGGAGCAGGGCGTCGGACTCGCGGAGCCGCGCGAGGTGCTCGGCCGGGAGCTCCTCGGTCCCGACGCGTCCCTCGGACGATGCCGGCGGCGCGGGCAGGTCGATGTAGGTGACGTCGGCGTGGACGATCTTCTTCGGGTGGAAGATGGCGGCGAGCCGGTCGAGGCGTGCGTCGGGCACCTTCACGACGCCGACGTGGAGCTCCATCCCGCCGAAGCCGCCGGTCTGGGCGTCGCCGCGCGTGAGCGTGTTGAAGACGGTGGTCTTGCCGGCTCCGGCAAGCCCGACGATCGCGATCTGCATGGCGTCAGTATCCGGCGCCCGGGTCCACCGTGTTGAGGAGCGGCCGGCCGGCCGCGTAGAGGCGCAGGTTCTCGGCGAACAGCTCCACGGTGCCGGCGAGGACGCGCCCGCTGGACCAGGACGTGTGGGGCGTCACGATGACGTTCGGGAGGCCGTAGAACGCCGAGTCGGGCTGCAGCGGCTCCTCGCGGAACGCGTCGAGGATCGCGCCGCCGATCGAGCCCTCGCGGAGCGCGCGCAGCAGGGCCCGCTCGACGATCAGCCGGCCGCGTGCGACGTTCACGAGCCACGCCGTGCGCTTCATCAGGGCGAGCACCCGGTCGTCGACCAGGTCCTCCGTCTCGGGCGTCAGGGGCACCGCCAGGATCACGAAGTCCGACGCCGCGATCACCTCGCCGAAGGCCTCCGGACCGGCCAGCTCCACGCCCGCGGGCAGCGGCAGCTCGCCCGGCCGGAGCGCGCCCGACCGGCGCGTGGCGAGGATCCGTGGGCCGAAGGGCGCGGCGAGCTCGGCGACGGCGCGCCCGATGCTGCCGAACCCGACGATCCCGAGGGTGGTGTCGCGCAGCTCGCGCCCCTCCAGGGGCTGCCAGGTTCGCTCAGCGGCGAGCTCGAGGAGCTGCGGCAGCCGGCGGTTCACCGCCAGGACCATCATCAGGACGTACTCGGCGATCGGACGGCTGAAGACGCCGCGGGCGTTGGTGATCGTGAGGCCCCGGGCGCGCCCCGCGGGCGTCAGGAGCCGCTCGATGCCGGTCGCCGCCGAATGGACCCACCGGAGGTCGGGGGCGCGGGCCAGGAGGCGCTCGTAGGCGTCGGCGGCAAGCCAGCCGTGGAGCAGGACCTCGACGTCGTCGATCGGCCCGTCGGCCAGGCCCTCCCGCGAGATCGTCACGATGCGCGCGCCGGGCGCCGCCGCGCGGATGACCGCCAGGTCCTCGGCGCGATAGCGGGCGGAGAGCACCGGCGTCAGGGCGATCGCCCGCGGCACCCCGCCGGGGCCGCGTCCCGGCCCGGTCACGCGCGCGCCCCCACGACGCGCCGAACCCAGCGCTCCGGGCGCTCCAGCTCGCCGTCCCGCGGCAGTGTCTCGGGCCCTTCCCAGAGTCGCCGGAGGCCGGCGGGCCCGGCCGCGCGCTCGACCGCCGCGACGAAGCGCTCGCCCCTGGCGTACTGCTCCATCTTCAGGTCGAGGCCGGTGATTCGCAGGATCGCCCGCTCCATCGGCGTGCGCGTCGCCCGCCGGGCGTGGAATCGTGCGCTGATGGTCTCCACGCCGGGCACGAGGTCGCGCCCGACCTCGTCCATCACGTGATCGGAGAACCCCTCCAGGAGACTCATCACGGTCTGCGTCTCCCGGAAGAGGCGCCGCTGCTCGTCCGACATCAGGCGCTCCATCCAGTGCCCGTCGCCGCCCCGCAGCGCGCGGCCGAGCGCCCGCGACGCGTCCCGCCCGAGGTCGGCGGCGCTCCGCGAGAGGCCTCCAAGCTGCCGGTCCAGGCGCTCCGCGAGATACGGCCGCAGCCAGGGGTGGGCCTCGAACTCGAAGGCGTGCGTCGTCTCGTGAAGCGCGATCCAGGTGCGGAAGGGGGCCACCGGCACGCCGAGGGTCGCGGCCGTGTGCCGAATGTTCTCCTCGACGAAGAGGAGCTGGCCCGGCTCGGCCTCCGCGGAGAGGAGCGCGAGGTCGTACTGGCCCAGCACGCGCTGGCCCATGAAGCCGAGCAGGAGCCCGAACTGGCGCGTCGTGAACCAGCGGTTCGCCAGGGCGAGCGAGGCCTTCCCGAGGCCGGCGCCGGGCGGGACGATCTGGTCCAGGAGCTCTCCCTCGAGGCGGCCGAACAACCCCGAGAAGGTCGTGAGGTTCGCCCGGACCCACCCTGCCCGGTCGACGACGGCGACGCGCTCCACGATCCCCGGCAGCGGTGTCTCGAGCGCCTCCTCCAGGGCCGGCACGACGCGCCGCATCGCCTCGACGTAGAGCGGCTGCGTCGCGGCGATCTCGGCCGGTTCGAGCCGGCCGGCGGCGCTGCGCATGCGTGCCTCGGCCAGGCGCTCGACGGCATCCCAGTCCACGAGCCCGGTCCTCGCCTGGGCCTCCGCGCGGCGGCCGAGCACCGTGACGGCCGCCCCCAGGGCGGCGCCGACGAGGAAGCCGGCCTGCCAGACGGCGCCCGAGGAGGACCGGCCGGCCCGGCGGGGTCCCGTCACGACGGCACCGGGAGGCTCATCGCCCCAGGGGCTCCAGGTCGATCGACTCGACCACGGGGAACGCGTCGCCGAACATCCGGACGGCGATCCGTTCGAAGGCGTCGGCGTCGCCCGTGGTCAGCACGCGGTGGACGGGCGGGACGGCCCTGACCGACGGCGGGTGGTGTCCCGCCCCACCGGCGTCGGCCGCGGTGCCGCGCGTGGAGCCGGGGGCCTCCAGCCCGTTGACCGACAGGAGCTCGGCCAGCGCCCCGGCGGTCGCGGTTGCCGAGTCGACGATCGCGACGCCCTCCCCCACCGCGGCCTGGAGCAGCGATCGCAGGAGCGGGTAGTGCGTGCAGCCGAGGAGCAGCGTGTCGATCCTCGCCGACGAAGGCAGCGGGTGGATGAACTCGCCGGTCTGGTCGCGGTGGCCCAGCAACGGCGCCAGCGCCTCGGCGACGGCCGCCTCGGCCGCGAGGCCGGCGTGCACGCCAGCCTCGACGAGGGGCACGAGCGCCGGCGTCGCGTGCTCGTAGATCTCGACCGCCGGGTTCTCCTCCTTGATCGCGTCGAAGTAGGCGTGGGAGCGGATCGTCGCCGGCGTGGCGACCACGCCGACCCGGCGCGTCCGCGTCGCGAGGGCCGCCGCCTGGGCGCCGGGGCGGATCACGCCCAGGACCGGCGTGTCGTAGCGCCGGCGGTACTCCCCGAGGGCCACCGCCGTGGACGTGTTGCAGGCGACGACCAGCGCCTTGACGTCCTCGTGCACGAGCCGGTCGAGGGCCTCGGTGCTGAAGCGGCGCACTTCGTCGTCGGGCCGCACGCCGTACGGCGCCCGGGCGTTGTCGCCGAGGTAGATCGTGGATTCGGCCGGGAGGCGCCGGAGGATCTCGCGAAGGACCGTGAGACCGCCGACCCCCGAGTCGAAGACGCCGATCGGGCGCGGGTCGGCCACCGCTCAGCGCCGCCCCGCGGGGACGGGGACGGCGCCCATGACCGCCGCGGCCAGCGTGGCGATGTCCCGGCTGATCGGCGCGTCGGGGTTCGCGAGGACGAACGGGAGGCCCTCGTTGTTCGCCTGCACGACGAGCTTGCCGTCGGAGATGACCGTGTGCTCCGGCACGCGCCCCAGGGCCCGTGCCAGGTCCTCGGCGGCGATGCCGCCCGTGGAGTCTGCCCGGTTGACGACGTACTGGATCTTCGCGGCCGGGTAGCCGATGGCGCGGAACGCCTCGGCGACGGCCAGCGTGTTGCGGATCGTCGTGGAGTCGTAGGTGACGATCTCCAGGATCGTGTCGGCTGCGTCGAGGAGCGCGAGCGGGATGTCGCCGAGGGCCGACGGCATGTCGACCACGACGGCGCCGTAGAGGCGGCGCAGGAGCGACAGCGACTTCTCGACGTCGCGCACGCTGACCATCTCGGCCATCTCAACGCGGGGCGGGGCCAGGAGGATGTCGATCCCCGACGGGTCGCGCCAGAGGACGTCCTGCAGGTCGGATTCGCCGATCCGGTCGGTCGGCAGGTCGAGGATCGAGGGGGCGTCGGCGGGGACCCGGAGCAGGGAGCGCAGGTCGCCGAACTGCAGGCTGCCGTCGACGAGCGCGGTCCGCGTCCCGGCCTGGCCGAGGGCGACGGCCAGGTTGAAGGCGATGGTCGTCTTGCCCACGCCGCCCTTCGGCGCATAGACCACGATCAGCCTCGAGCGGATCGACTCGTTCGCCTCCTGGGCGGCCTGGTGGGAGGACGCGACGACGTTGACGAGCTCGAAGCCGGAGAACGGCATCCCGAGCACCGCGTCGATCCCCGCCGCCGGGTCCTTGGGCACGGGGCTCTGGGGGACCGTCAGGACGACCACCGGGATCCCGAGCGCCGCCTCGCGGAGCTGGGCGATCACCTTCTCGCCCTTCGTCCGCCCCTGCAGGAGCCAGTCGACGAGGACGACGTCCGGCCGCAGCTGCTGGGCCTGGGCGACGGCCCGCCCGCCGTCGGTGACGACGTCCACGAGCTTGATCTGGCTCTGCGCGTTGAGCAGGCCGCGCACGTACTGGGCGACCTGGGGCACGTCCTCGACGAGGAGGAGGCGGATCGGACCGGCTGCGGCTGACATCGAGGGCGACGATACCACGCTCAATCCGTCGCGCCGGACCCCGGCATTCGGGCAATCACGATCGCCCGATCGTCATGGGGTCCCAGGGGCTCGAGGTCGTAGCCGCCGGCCACCAGCTCCACCTCGAGGCCGGCGGCCTCGGCCATCGTCCGCAGCTCCTCGGCCGTCGCGAGCCGGACCACGTCGCGACGCACCCAGCGGCTGGCAGGCTCCCCCGGGTCGCCCTCCTCGTAGATCGTGGTGAGGGCGACGGTCTGCGTCGCGGCGTCGTGCTGGGCGGCCGCGGTCTTGGTCACCCAGCGCCCCGTCTCGGGGTCGGGCCGGTGGTACTCCAGGTGGAGGCGGCCGTCGTAGCGCGCCAGGTCGTGGGCGTCGGGGAGCCAGGTGTCCACGACAGCGAGTCCCCCGGGCTCCAGGTGCGCGGCAAGCGCCGTCCATGCCGTTCGCTGGGCTGCCCGGCTCGGCAGGAGCAGGATCGAGTTGAGGCCGATGAGCCCAAGCCGGAAACGGCGCGCCGGAGAGCCGCCCCCGGACGTCGTCGGGGTGCCGGCAGCGCCCGCCTCGAGCTCCAGTCCGACGACGTCCGCGAGGACCAGCTCCACGCGGGCCGCGACGTCCGCTCCGGCGGCCTCCGCGCGACGGCGGGCCCGAGAGAGCATCGCCGGATCGAGGTCCACCGCCGTGACGGGGTGGCCCTCCGCCGCCAGCGGAACGGCGATCCGGCCGCTGCCGGCCATGAGCTCGAGCACCGGGCCGCCCGCCTCCGCGGCGAGCGCCGTCCAGAGGTCGAGATCGCCGGGATCGTCCTGCAGATCGAGGTCGTACAGGCGCGCGAGTGCCTCGCCGGGGGTCTCCGGGCTCGCGCGGCCACTCGACGCGTTCATACGCGGATCCTACGCCGTGGGACGGTCATGATCGCCCGCCATCGGCACCAGGCCACCGCGGGATGCTAGCGCGGCGCGAAACGGACCTCGCGGCCCGCGGCTTTCTTCACGGCCAGCGCCGAGATCGCCTCGAGGGCGCAGCGGTTCGCCGCCGCCGCGGTCACCTCGGCGTGGTCGTACGGCGGCGAGACCTCCACGATGTCCATGCCGGCCAGCTCCACGGCGCCGACGATCCGCCGGATCGCCCGCAGCACCTCGCGGGTCAGCATCCCGCCCGGCTCGGGGGTCCCCGTCCCGGGCGCCATCCCGGGGTCGATGACGTCGATGTCGACCGAGAGGTAGACCGCGTCGGCGCCGTCGAGCGCCTCGGCGATCGCGTCGTCGACGACGGCCTCGACGCCCCGCTCCTCCATCTCGCGCATGAGGTGCCAGCGCATCCCCTGCCGTTGCATCCACTCGAAGACGTCGACCGGCGGCCAGTAGCCGCGCAGGCCGACCTGCACGAAGTTCCTGCCCCTGACCGCGCCGCTCTCGATGAGCCGCCGCATGGGCGTCCCGTGGCCGGCCAGGACGCCCCAGTCCTCGGGGGCCGTGTCGGCGTGGGCGTCGAAGTGGACGATCCCGATGCTCCCCGGCCGGCGGACCGACGCGATCGCCGTCGCCGACGGCCAGGTGATCGAGTGGTCGCCGCCGAGGACGATCGGGATCGCGCCGGTCGCGGCGATCTCGCGGACCTTGCGGTAGATGAAGGCGTGGCCGCGCTCGATCCATGCCGGGATGATGTTCGCGTCCCCCGCGTCGACGACCGTCAGCACCTCGAACGGCTCGACGTGGCCGAGCTGGAGCGAGTTGATCGAGCCGCTCGAGTAGTTCGCCTCGCGGATCGCGCGCGGCCCGAAGCGGGCACCCGATCGGTGGCTCACGGAGTCGTCGAAGGGGGCGCCGACGATTGCCACGTCGACGCCCCGTCGGCCGATCTCGGCCGCGTCGGTCACCCACGGCAGGTTGCTGAACGTCGTCGGGCCGACATAGGACGGCAGGTCGAAGTCGGCGAACGCCTCGAAGTCGCGGTCCCAGCCGTGGAGGTGACCGAAGTCGACATCCGGGAAGGCGTCGGGGGCGCGCCACCCCGCGGATCGTCCTGCGGCGGGCTCGTGGCCGGGTCGCTCGGTCACGTGAAACCTCCTGGCGGCCCGCGGCGACGGCGCGGGCATGGGCCCCGGGGCGCCCGCCGATGATAGCGCGGGGCGGGCGCGCCGGGCCCCTTGGCGGGCGCGCCGGGCCCCTTGGCGGGCGCGCCGGGCCCCTACCCCTCGCCGCGGAACTCCCGCCAGGCGGCGTCCACCAGGGACGGATCGGTGAGCAGGTCGAGCGCGGTCTGGGCGACGAGCGTCGCGGCCACCAGCGTCGTCTCGTCGGCCCGGAGGGTCGCGGCCGCGTTGAGCGACTCGATCGAATGCCACGCCACGCCGTGGTCGCAGATCGCGAGCGTCGGGTGGATCGTCGGCAGGACGAGCGAGACGTTGCCCATGTCGGAGCTGCCGATGTGCTCGGGGTCGACACCCTCGTCGACGCGCCCGGCCGCCTCCAGGTTGACGCGCCAGAGATCGCCCAGCACCGCGTTGTCCTTCATCGTCGTCGAGCCGCCCGAGAAGACCGCCTCGCCCTCGACGTCGGCCATCATCGCGGCCCCGGCGACCAGCGCCCTCATCCGCTCGCGCATCGACGCGTAGTAGGCCTGATCGGTGCTGCGGATCATGAACCGCGCCGTCGCCCGGTCCGGGATGATGTTGGCCGCAGTGCCGCCCTCCAGCACGATGCCGTGCACTCGCGCGTGCTGCGGCAGCTGCTGCCGCCACAGCCCGATGGCCTGGAAGAGCAGGACGACCGCGTCCAGCGCGTTCTTCCCCTCCCACGGCTCCCCCGCGGCGTGGGCCGCCTTGCCGGTGAACGTGACGTCGACGTCCTCGCTGGCAAGCAGCAGGCAGCCGACCATGTCGCGGTCGCCGGGGTGGAAGAGGAGGGCCGCGTCGAGCCCGTCCAGCAGGCCGTCGTCGAGCATGAACTGCTTGCCGCTCCCCCGCTCCTCGGCGGGCGTGCCCAGGAAGACGATCTCGCCGGCGAACTCGTCGCGGAGCGCGGCCAGGGCGATCGCCGCGCCCACGCCCGAGGCCGCCATCGTGTTGTGGCCGCAGCCGTGGCCGAGGCCGGGGAGGGCGTCGTACTCGGCGAGGACCCCGATCCGCGGACCGTCCGACCCCTTCCCGCCCGTCAGCCGGCCCCGCACCGCCGTCGCGAGGCGCCCGGCCGGATGGTCCACCGCGTAGCCGGCCCGCGCGACCGCCTCGGCGCACCAGGCGGCCGCCCGGAACTCCTCGAAGGCCGGCTCCGGGTTGGCGTGGATCCGCGCGGAGAGCTCCAGGATCTCGGGCCGGGCGTCCGCCACGGCGGCGGCGGCGCGGGCCTTGAGATCGGGCGTGGCGGGCATGGCGAACCTCCGAGGCGACGGGCGGATCAGCGTTCGATCGAGAGCGTGAGCTCCGCGAACAGGACGAGGACGACGATGAAGAGGGCGATGGGGATGGAGAAGACGCCGAGCACCCGGAGCTCGACGATGAGGCCGACGACGAGGCCGACCCACAGGCCGCGTCGCCCGGCGCGCAGCCAGTCGCCGCGGTAGGCGATCCGGCCGTGCCGCGCGAACGCCGCCAGCCAGAAGAGCGGGGTGGCGGTGAGCCCGACGGCGGTCCCCATCGCCACGGCGCCGAGAACCCCGGCGACGGGGTCCTCGCGCGGATCGCGGTTGAGGACCAGGAGCGCGACGACCGCCCACGCGGCGACGGCGGCGGCCAGGACCCCGAGATTGGCGAGCCGATCGCGCGTCTCCATCGAGGTCAGGATAGCGGGGCACCGGGTGGCCCGGCGGCGCGGGCACGCCCCCCGCGGGGTACGTCAACCCTCCAGCGTCGCCAGCGCCGGCTCCAGGTCGGCCAGCCGGTCGAGCACGAGATCCGGCTCGCCGTCGCCGTCGGGATCGCTGGCGGGGAGGGGCGAATCCGCCGGCCGGATCCGGAGGTAGGCTGACCGCCACCCGGCCCGGGCTGCACCGACGACGTCCGCCGCCCAGTCGTCGCCGACGTGGAGGACCGAGCCCGGGTCGAGCGGCGGCGCTCCCGCCGGGGCCAGGGCCGCCTCCGCGGCACGGAAGATCGCGGGGTGCGGCTTGATGGCGCCGACCCGCTCCGAGACGACGATGGCGGCGAGGTGGCGCGTCCAGCCGGCCGCCTCGGCGTAGCGGTCGATCGTCACGGCCAGCGGCCAGTTCGAGAGGATCGCGAGCCGGTAGCGCGATGCCAGGCGCGCCAGCAGCGCGCCCTCCACCGGGCCCGGCGGGATCCCCTCCACGAATGCCCGGCTGTAGACGTCGAGGCCGACGTCGATCTCGCCGGGGGCGGACCGAGCGGCTGCGGCCGCGTCGTCCCAGGCCGCGCCCGCCGGCGGGGTCGGCAGGCCGCGCAGGCGCGCAAGCACGCGCCGGAGCCGCACTGCGAGGTCCACTTCCCGGAACCGCGGCACCTCCTCGCGGAACTGGCGCGCCCGCTCGTCGGCCCAGGCGGCGAGGAACGCCTCGCGGTCGACGCCGAAGCGGGATCCCGCCGCGTCGGCGAGCGCGCCCACGACGGCCTCCAGGGCTGCCCGGTCGACCGCGACCAGCGTGTTCCCGAAGTCGAACGTGATGGCCTGCAGGGGCGGGCGGCCACGCGCAGCGCCGTGGCCGGCGCGCGGGCTCATCGGGCCACGCTCGCCGGGCAGGCCTCGCGGAAGGCACACCAGGAGCAGGCCATGTACGAGGGCGTCGCCTCGAACCTGCGCGCCCGGATGCCGGCCGCGGCCGCCCGGATGTCCGCGACCCCTCTTTCGACGCGCTCGGCATCGACCTCCGCCGTGCCGACGAGCCCCGATTCGAGGAAGTGAAGCGCCACGGCGTCGGGGAGACGCCCCGTCTGCGCCTGCCAGGCCATCGCGTAGATCGTCAGCTGGAGCGACTCCCTGGCGCGTTCGCGCGCCCGGGACGGGTCACGCACGTCGGAGCTCTTGTAGTCGGTGATCACGACGCGCTCGGCCAGGAGTGCCAGCGTCGGCTCGACCACGTCGGCGCCCCGGATCTCGGCGCCGAGCGGGATCTCGTCGTCGACTCCTCCGCGCCCCGTCGGCCCCCGTGGCCCCACGTCCTCGGCGACCGGACCTGCCGGACCGACGTCGCCGGCCGCCCGGGGGATGACGTCGACCCGGTCCATCCGCCCGCGCACGCGATCGCCGTCGAGCGTGAAGGTGAACTCCCGCTCCACGTACGCCGGGATCACGGCACCCGGGAGCAGCTGCGCCTCGCGGAAGCGGCGGAGCGCACGCCGGCCGGCGTCGAGCCGCGCCTCCTCGTGCTCCCGCGAGACGAAGCCCTCGTTGCGCCAGGCGGCCTCGAAGGCGGCGATGAGCGCCTCCTCCGTCATCACGTCGCCGCGCCCGTGGCGACGGTGGAACTCCTGCACCGCCTGGTGGAGCGCCGAGCCGTAGACGATCGCGTGGTGCGGGGCGATCGGGACCCGCATCACGTGGACGTACTTGTACTTGAGGGGGCAGGTCAGGTAGTCGTCGACCAGGTAGAAGGAGAGGACGAGCGGCTCGGCTGCCTCGTCATCCGACCCCCGCGCCGTGGGCGCCTCCACCGGCGGCGCCTCGAATGCAGCGAGGCGCTCCGCTGGGCTGGTGGCCCGCGTCGGCGGCGTGGCCCCCGCTGGGAGGTCGAGCGCCTCGAGGACGAACGGCGACACGCGCCGGGTCCGCTTGCCGCCGTAGTCGAGCGCGTGGCTGAGCACGAGCTCGTCGCGGGCCCGGGTCATGCCGACGTAGAAGAGGCGTCGCTCCTCCTGGACGTGCGCGTCGCCGGTGGGGAAGACGCCCCGCAGGAGCGCGTCGGGGACGGCGAGCTGCTCGCGCCGCCCGCGGGCCGGGAAGCGGCCGTCGACGAGGCCCACGAGGAAGACGACGGGCCACTCCAGGCCCTTGGCCTTGTGGACGGTGACGACGGCCACCGCGTTGGCGTCGGGGTCCAGGTCGGCCGTGGCGGGATCGTCGCCGGCCTCGATGAGCGTCTGGAGGTGCGGCGCGAGGAAGACCGCCCGGTCGTCGGCGAGCAGGTCCGACTGGGCCCGGACGATCTCGAAGAAACGCGCGATGTTCGAGAGCGCTTCGTCTGCCGCCGCGGAGCCGGCCTCCATCAGGCGGGCCAGTGAACCGGAGGACCGGAGGAAGTCGTATAGGACTTCGCCAGCCGGGCGCCGGTGGCCGAGCTCGATGAAGCGATGCAGGTCGGCGACGAGCCGCGCCAGCGACGTCCGGGCCTCGGGGCGAAGGCGGAGGAGGCCCGGCTGGCTGTCCACCTCGACGAGCGTCTCCCACAGGGAGCGGTTCGTCCGGCGCGCACGGCTGGCGAGCGCGGCCAGGTCGTCGCCGCCCATCCCGTAGACGTCCGACGCCGCGAGGCCGTAGACGTCGACCGAGCTGGCGGGCTCCCCCACCGCACGCAGGAACGACAGGAGGACGCGGATCTCCGGGCGCCCGTACAGGCCAGACGCGCCCGAGAAGCGCCACGGCACGCCGGCGAGGTTGAGGCTCCGCAGAACGGGGTCGGCGTCGGCGTTCGCCCGCACCAGCACCGCGAAGTCGCGCGGCGCGGCACCGCCGGCGAGGCGGGTCCCGATCTCGGTGGCGACCCAGTCGGCCTCCTCGGAGCCGGTGCCGAAGGCGACGTGGCGCACCGGGGACGGCGCCGGCCGGGTCCCGGCGACGGAGCCCGCGCGACGCTGGGCGAGCAGCCGCTTCGTGATCCCCTGCTGCACCTCCAGGCGATCCGGGTCGTTGAAGCGGATGAGCCGATACGAGGCGTCGAGGATCGGCGCCCGCGAGCGGTAGTTGCGGCGCAGGACGATCGTGCGCGCACCGCGGAACCGGTCGAGGAAGTCCACGATGGCCCCCGTCGCGGCACCCCGGAAGCGGTAGATCGACTGGTCGTCGTCGCCCACCACGGCCACGTTCCGGCGCGGCTCGACGAGCAGCGCGACGAGCTCGGCCTGGACCCGGTTCACGTCCTGGAACTCGTCGACGAGGACGTGGCGGAAGCGTCCCTGCAGCTCCGCCCGCGCCGCCGGGTGCTCGCGGAGGAGCCGCAGGGCGAGCGCGACCTGGTCGCCGAAGTCGATCGCGCCGGCTTCGCCCAGGAGCTCCTGGTAGCGCGCGTACGCGGTCGCGAGCTCGGCCTGCTTCCTGGCGGTCTCGCGCAGCGCCTCCCGCGCCGGCGCGTCGCGGGTGACGGCCTCGGCCTCGGCCGCCAGGCGGACGGCGTGCGCGGCGTACGCGGCCGGCGAGACATCCTCGTCCTTCAGTCGCGAGAAGAGCGTGGCGAGCGCGTCGAGGAAGCGAGTCGGGTTTCCGAGCGGCCGGTACTCGTCGAGATCGAACCGGAAGAGGCGCTCCTGCAGGAAGATCACGGTCTCCGGTCGCGAGAGGACGCGCGGCTCCGACGGGAGGCCCAGCTCCAGGGCGTGCTCGCGGATGATCCGGTCGCCGAACGCGTGGAACGTCGAGATGACCGTGTCCGTGTAGCCGTACGGCACGAGCTGGTCGACCCGGACCTGCATCTCCTCGGCGGCCTTGTCGGTGAAGGTGAGGGCGAGGATCTCCGAGGGGGCCGCCCGCTTGGTCGCGATCAGCCAGGCGATCCGGCGGGTGACGACCTGGGTCTTGCCCGTCCCCGCGCCGGCGACGACCAGCAGCGGGCCCTCGCCGTGCGTCACCGCGCGGCGCTGCTCGGCGTTGAGGCCGGCCAGCAGGGCGTCGACCCCCGCTGGGACCGCCGGGCCCTCCGGCGCTCCGGGCGCCGCGGCATGCTCGAGCCAGACAGGGATCTGCTCGAGACCGGGGGGCTCGCCGCGTCGCCGGCGACCACTCCGCGCGGGCCGGGCGGCCCCCGTGGAGGGGGTGGCCCGGCCGGCCGGGGCACCACCCGCGCTCTCGGCGCCGCGACCCGGCGTGGAGCGGGTCATCGCGGCCGGTCCTCGATCAGCGCCCGTGGGCGCGTGCCGTGGCCAGGCGGAGCGCCTCGGCCTCCTCCTCGGAGAGCGCGCCCTCGGGGGCGCCGGCGCGCACGACCTTGCCGTAGAGGCGGGTCTGGTTGCGGGCGTGCAGGCTGTTGAGGATGACGCCGTCGCCGGCCGGGTCGACCAGCGCCATGGCGAAGCTCTGGTTGCCGCCGGTGTCCTCGAAGGTGTTGAAGCGGACGAGGGCGACTCCCTGCACGGCGCGGCCGGCCTGCGTGTCGAGGACGACCGAGTGGGCGTCGAGCTCGTCCTGCCGGCGCGAGACCGCGAGCACCTTGGCGAGGTGCGCGTCGAGGACGCCGGCCAGGTCGCGACCGTCCTCGCCGCGCGTCAGGGCCACGAGGCGCTCCTCGAGGCGGCGGGCGCGGCGGGCCACGAGCGCGAGCGCCAGCGCCAGCCCGCCGACCGCGACGACGACGAGGGAGAGGAAGAGGGCGGCATTCTGGGTGACGAGCGCGTTGAGATCGCTCACGGGTCCTCCGCTGGGGTGTCCCGAGTCTAGCAGGGCCGGCTCACCGGGGACTCACTGCGGCGGCCCGACCGGGGACCGGCCGGCATCGCCGGCGGGGGCCGGCGGCCCCGGCGCGGCCGATGGCGTATCCTTCCGCGCGGCGGCGCCACACCGGTCCGCCCGCGCGACACCACCTCGCACCAGACCAGGAGACGACCCGACCCATGGCGAAGCGGCAGCGCGGCGGCGCACGACCGGGCCAGCGCGCTCCCCTCCAGCGCGGCGGCCAGCCCCCGGCGAAGCCGGCCCCGAAGCCCGTCCCCGCGCGGCCTGCGGCAAGCCTCAGCGACGACGAGCTCGCCCGCGCGGCGGAGCTTGAGGCCGCGATCGTGGCCGAGGAGCGGGCCGCCACGTCCTCGGTCTCCCGTGGCCGCGACCGCCGGCGCGCCGCTGCCGACGCCGGCTCTGCCGGCCGGAGCCGCCCGGTGGGCGCCCTCACCGCGGTCGCCGAGAACGAGTACCTCTACGTGAAGCGCGACCTGCGGCGCATCGCCGTCGTGTTCACCGGGATCTTCAGCCTGCTGCTCCTCAGCTGGTTCCTGATCGTCGTCATCGGCGTGGTCGCGGTCTAGCTCCCGCCCGGCGGGGCGCCACCGGTGGGTCCCCCGTCCCGTCGGCGCAGGTAGCGCCGACCCTCCATCCCCTTCGGCAGGTAGGGCTGGCCCGCGGCGGCCGGGTCGTCGTGCGGGTTGCGGTACGTCTTCGCGGCGGGGCGGAGATGGGGCGGCACCGGCCGCGTCCCCTCACCGCGGACCGTCTCGCGGGCCGCGAAGAACGCCCTCCCCGCGGACGGGTCCTTGGGCGCCTGCGCCAGGAAGACGGTCGCCTGGGCAAGCGCGTAGAGCCCCTCGTCGTTCGTCTCGGCCCCGATCTTCTCGACCGCGTCGAGCGCCGCCATCGCGAGAGGCAGTCCGCGGGGCTCGGCGGTGCCGACGTCCTCGGACGCGCTGACCACCAGCCGGCGAGCCAGGTAGCGCGGGTCCTCGCCGGCCTCCAGCGCCGTTGCCAGCCAGTAGACGGCCGCATCGGCATCGCTTCCCCGGATGCTCTTGATGAACGCGCTGATGACCCCCGAACGGTCGTAGTCGAGCGTCGCCGACTGGGCGGCCCGGGCGATGTCCGTCGGGTCGAGGGCCGTGCGTCCGTCCGCCGACGCGAGCGAGACGGCCGTCTCGAGGATGCCCAGCAGGCGCCGCGCATCGCCGGAGGCGTACCCGACGAGCTGGCGGAGCGCGACGTCGTCGAGCTCGACGCGGCCACCGAGCCCGCGCACGGGATCGGCCAGCGCGCGGCCGGCGATCTCGTGAAGCTCGGCCTCGCCGAGCGCCTCCAGCCGGAAGACCCGCAGCCGGGAGAGGAGCGGCCGCGTGATCCCCCCGCCGAACGGCGCCTCCGTCGTGGCGCCGACGAGGACGATCGTGCCGGCCTCGACGTGCGGCAGCAGGGCGTCCTGCTGGGCCTTGGAGTAGCGATGCATCTCGTCGAGCAGGACGACCGTGGTGGAGCCCCGGAACGCGGCCTCGCTGCGCGCCTCGGCCACGACGTCGCGCAGGGCCGCCACGCCGTCCATCGTCGTGTTGAGCGCCTCGAAACGGGCGCCGACGGCCTCCGCGAGGAGCCTGCCGATCGTCGTCTTGCCCGACCCGGGCGGGCCCCAGAGGAGCATCGACGGAAGACGGCCGGCCTCCACGAGGCGGCGCAGCGGGGCGCCGGCACCCAGGAGGTGCGCCTGGCCGACGACCTCGTCGAGGGTGGCGGGACGCATCCGCGCGGCAAGGGGCGTCAGCTCGGGCGGCGGCACGAAGAGCGGGTCGGGAGCCCGGCCGGCCGGGCGTCGCGCGGGCACGCGGCCATGGTACGCGGCCGAAGGGCGGGGAGCCCCGGGGCTACGGCTCGAGGTCGATCAGCCGCTCGCCGCGCGGGCCGCGGGGAACGAGGACGGCGAGCGGCCGGCGATCGAACGTCGCCACCCGCCGGATCCCGAGGCGGCGCGCCGCCACGACGAGCAGGGCATCGGCAAGCCGCGGCCGATGCTCGGCGGCGGCCGTCAGGACGGCCGCCGCCGCCTCGAGGTCCGCGTCCGTCGGCGGGACCACGCGGAGCGCGCCGGAGGTGACCGAGGCGAGGAGGGCGAGAGACGCCGGAAGCCCCAGCTCGCGCTGGAGCACGTGATCGGCCTCGGCGAGGGTCAGGGCCCCGATGAGCAGCGGCTCGTCGACGCTCGCGAACCAGGCTCGGGCGGTGGCATGGTTGAGGTCGGCCGTGTCGGCCGCGGCAAGGATCGCCGACACGTCGAGCAGGACGGCCACGCCGCGCTACCCGGCGGCGCCGCGGCGCCGCGGGCCCATCTCCCGCCCGGCGATTCGCCGCGCGTCGAGCGACAGGCGGCCGTGCGCGCTTCGCCCGATCGCAACGAACGGCAGCTCCGGCGGGAGGGCGTGCGCCGCGAGGTACTCCTCGAGCGCGGCCGTGATCACGGCCGTCTTCGTGGTCCGCACCAGGCGGGCGTAGCGGTCGACGCGGTCGAGCAGGTCGGGGGCGGCGAGAATCGTTGTCCGCTTCACGGCTGACATATGAGGTCATATATACCACGCTGGACGACCCGGCGCTCCTCCCCTACCCTCGCCTTCCGCCGTGCCCCGCGCGGGCGCTGACGGCCGACAGACACGACCGCCCAGCCAGCCGAGGAGGCCACCCGTGCCCCGCTTCGAGCAGAACCTGCGGATCCCCGGGCCCACCGCCCTCCCCCCGACCGTCATGGCCGCGGGCGGGCGCCAGATGATCAACCACCGCGGCCCCGAGTTCGCGGCGCTGATGGAGCGCATCGTCCGGCGCATGCGTCCCTTCTTCGGCACCGACGCCGACATCTTGCTGTTGACCGCCGCAGGCTCCGGCGCCCTGGAGGCCGCTGTCGTCAACGTCCTCTCCCCCGGTGACCGCGTGCTGGCCGTGACCGTCGGCGCCTTCGGCGACCGCTTCGCCAAGGTGGCCGAGGTCTACGGAGCCGACGTCCGCCGCCTGGATGTCGAGTGGGGGCAGGCCGCGACCCCCGCCGCGGTCCGCGCCGCGCTCCTCGAGGAGCCGGACGTGCGCGCCGTCCTCCTCACCCACAACGAGACCTCGACCGGGATCACCAACCCGATCCCCGAGCTCGCGGCGACGATCCGCGAGCTGGCGCCCGACGCCCTGATCCTCGTCGACGCGATCAGCGCCCTCGGCGCGGTCCCCTTCGCGATGGACGCCTGGGGCCTCGACCTCGTCGTCACCGGCTCCCAGAAGGCGTGGATGAGCGCGCCCGGCATGGCCTTCGCCGCCGTCGCCGAGCGAGCCTGGGCGGCCACGGAGACGGCGCGGATGCCGCGCTTCTACTTCGACCTGCGGCGGGCCCGCGAGAGCGCGGCCACCGGCCAGACGCCCTGGACGCCGGCCGTCGCCGTCATGTACCAGGTCGACGAGGGCCTGCGCCTGATGGAGGAGGAGACGCCCGAGGGCGTCTTCGCCCGCCACGCCGCCTGTGCCGCCGCGACCCGCGCCGGGCTGACCGCCCTCGGGTTCGGGCTGCTCGCCGATCCGGCCCACGCCTCGCAGACGGTCACCGCCGCGTGGGTCCCCGAGGACCTCGACTGGAAGGCGTTCAACGCGGAGCTCAAGCGGCGAGGGCTCGTCCTTGCCGGTGGCCAGGGCAGACTGAAGGGGAGGATCTTCCGGGTCGGCCACCTCGGCTCGGTCGAGCTCGAGCAGATCCTCGGTGCCATCGCCGTCATGGAGGAGGCGTCCCTGCGCGTCGGCCGGCCCGTCGAGCCCGGCGTCGCCGTCGCCGCGGCCCAGCGCGCCGCCCTCGCGGCACTCGACGTCCCGGGGGTCGCGGCCGGCGAGCCACGCCCGGCGACAGCGGGGGCGCCGGCATGAAGATCCTCGTCGCCGAGCCGCTCGCCCCGTCGGGGATCGAGCTCCTGCGCCAGCACCACGAGGTCGACGAGCGGATCGGCCTGACGTCGCTGGAGTACCAGGCGATCCTGCCGGAGTACGACGCCCTGCTCGTCCGGAGCCAGGTGAAGGTGGACGCCGCGATGATCGCGGCGGGGACGCGCCTCTCGGTGATCGGGCGGGCCGGCGTCGGCGTCGACAACGTCGACCTCGACGCCGCGACCCACGCCGGGATCACCGTGGTGAACGCCCCGACCGGCAACACCATCGCCGCCGCCGAGCACACGCTGGCCCTGCTGTTCGCGCTCGCGCGCAGGATCGCGGCCGCCGACGCCTCGATGCGGCGCGGCGAGTGGAGGCGGAGCGCCTACACCGGCGTGGAGCTGCGCGGCAAGGTGCTCGGCATCGTTGGGCTCGGCAAGATCGGCGGCGCCATCGCCGACCGGGCCCGGGCGATGGAGATGACGGTCCTCGGGAGCGATCCCTACGTGACCGTCGAGGCGGCGGCCAACCACGGCATCGAGCTGGTGCCCTTCGAGGAGCTCCTCGGGCGGAGCGACGTGGTGACGCTCCACGTCCCGAAGACGAAGGCCACGGCCGGCATGCTCGGGGCGGCCCAGCTGGCGCGGATGAAGCCGACGGCCCTCCTCCTCAACGTCGCCCGCGGCGGCGTCGTCGACGAGACCGCCCTCGCCAAGGCGCTGCGGGACGGGGTGATCGCCGGCGCCGCGGTCGACGTGTACGCCAGCGAGCCCCCCGCAGCCGACAACCCGTTGCTGACGGCCCCGAACACGGTGCTGACGCCGCACCTCGGGGCCTCCACCGCGGAGGCGCAGGTCGCGGTCGCCGAGGAGGCGGCCCAGCAGGTGCTGGACGTGCTCGACGGCCGGCCCGCGCGCTACGCGGTCAATGCCCCGCTGCTCACGCCGGAGACGGCGCGGGCGATCGCCCCGTACCTGCCCCTGGCCGAGCTCCTCGGCCGCTTCTTCGCGCAGTTCTCGCGCGGCGGCGTTCGCACGGTGACCCTCGAGGTTGCCGGCGAGCTGGCCGGCCACGACGTCACCCCGCTGCAGGCGGCGGTCCTCCGCGGCCTCCTCCAGGACGCGACGAACGAGCGGGTCAACCTGGTCAATGCCGGCACGCTGGCCAAGATCCGCGGCATCACGATCGTCGAGCGCCGGACCCCCGACGCGGGGCCCTTCGCCGCCCTGGTGACGATCTCCGGCACGGCCGCCGACGGCACGCCGCGGACGGTAGCCGGCACGCTGGCGAACGGCGAGCCGCGTTTCGTCCGCCTCGACGACTACTGGCTCGACGTGGCCCCGGCGCCGTGGGTGCTCATCTCCCTCCACAAGGACCGGCCCGGGATGATCGGCCGGGTCGGGAGCCTCCTCGGGGCGGTGGACGTCAACATCAGCGCCATGCACCTGGGGCGGTCGGCTCCCCGCAGCGATGCGGTGATGTTCCTGGCCCTCGACGACCCGGTCCCCGCCGAGACGGAGGCCGCGATCCGCGCGATCGACGGCGTCATCGACCAGTGGGTCATCGACCTCGAGCCGTCGGCATGACCGACCCGCCCGTTCCGTTGACCGTCCCGGCCAACCTGGCGGCGACACTCGTCTTCCTGCGGCACGGCCAGTCGGTCTGGCTGGCGGAAGGCCGCTTCCAGGGGCGGGCCGACACGCCCCTGTCGCCCCTCGGCCGGCGCCAGGCAGGCCTGGCCGGCAGCCGGCTCGCCGCGCCGGACGCCCCACCGAGGCTCCCGGTGCCCGCCGGCGAGCCCCTGGCGATCGTCCACTCGCCGCTGGCCCGCACGCGCGAGACGGCGGAGGCCGTGGCAGCGGCGTTCGCCGCGGCCGGCCGTCCCGTGCCGCCGCTCCAACCCGATCCGGGAATTGCCGAGATCGCGCAGGGCGAGTGGGAAGGCCTCTTCCAGCGTGAGGTCGAGGAGCGCTACCCGGCCGAGATCGCCGGCTGGCGGCGCGACCCGGTCGCCGTCCACGCCCCCGGCGGCGAGGCCCTCCCCGACGTCGACGCGCGCGTCCGCGTCGCGCTGGGCCGCGTCCTCGCCGACCTCGGTGCGGCCGCCAGTCCGGGTCCCGACGGCACGCCGTCCTACTACGACCCGCACGCGGGCCCATGGGCGATCCTCGTCGGGCACGACGGGGCGTTCAAGGTCGCGCTGATGGCCCTCCTCGGCCTCCCGCTCGACCGCTTCTGGACCTTCACCCAGACCACCACCGGGATCGCGGTCGTCGACGTCCGCAACGGCCGCGCGATCCTGCGAGCGTGGAACCGGACCGACCACCTCGCTCCCCTGGAGCTGGAGGCGGCCGAGGCGACGCGCGCCGAGGAGGACGCCGCCGCCGAGCGCGCTCGATCGGGAGCGCTGTAGCGCCCTACCGCCGCGGCCGGCGACCCCGTCGGACCAGGAGCCGGAGGAGCGCGAAGCGGAGCCGGCGCTGGGCCTCGCCGAGCGCCGCGAGCCGGTCGGGCGGCAGCTTGCGCCGGCCGTACGTCGTCTCGACGGTCGAGCGTCCCACGAGCTGGAGCTCCGGCCGGGCGGACGGCACCGCGTCCGAGAGGCTGCCCAGGTACTCGTAGACGGTCTGCGTCGGCCGGCGCGGGTGGCCGAGCCGACCGGCCATCCCGGCCACGGTCCGGTAGACGATCTCGGGCTGGACCGGCCGGGCCAGCCGGCGGCGGAGCCAGAGGACCCCGGCGACGAGGAGGATGGCCGCGAGCGGGATGACGATCACGATGATCGGCCCGATGCCGGGCGTCCTCGGCGGGGTCGAGCCGCCGCCGGCCGGGCCGTCGGGCTCGTCGATGCCGTCCCGGTCGGTCGGGCGGGGCGAGGCGCCCGGGGCGCCGCTGGGGGCGGGCGTGGCGGTCGCGACCGGGGGTCCCTCGTCAATCGCCTGCGGCGCACCGACGGACGCCGTGGGATCGAAGTCGACCCACCCGAACCCCGGGAAGTAGGCCTCCACCCAGGCGTGCGCGCGGGACTTGCGGATCGTCTCCGTCCCGGCCGTGTCGACATCCCCGGGGAGGTACCCCTCGATCAGGCGGGCGGGGATGCCCTGGATGCGGAGCATGACGGCCATCGTCGTCGCGAAGTGCTCGCAGTAGCCGCGCTTGCTGACGGCGAAGCAGTCCGCCACGCCGAGGTCGCCGCAGTCCACGTCGAGGACGTTCGCGTCGTACGAGAAGATCGAGCCGTCGCGCAGGTAGGCCTCGATCGCGCGCGCGGTGTCGTACGGGTTCGTGGGCCTTGCCGCCTCCAGGACCTGCGCGAGGAGGCCCCGCACCTCGGCCCCGTCCGTCCCTGGCGTGAGGTCCAGGTAGATCTGCTCCACGTCGGCCGGGTAGTCGGTGCCCGCGGCACGCAGGCGGCTCTCGGTGAGGGCGCCCTCCACGTCGCCGTCCACGATCGGGATCGCCGCGGACGCGGCGTACGACCGCGTCCTCTCGACGCGGGCGCCGCCGAACCACCGCTCGGCGACGAGCGTCACCTGCGTCGGACGGTCGACCGTGAGCGGGAGGCCCGGCGCCACGAGGTACCCGGGGTCGCCGCTGATCCCGGTGACCACGTAGCCCATGGCCTCCGTGGCGACCGTCTCCTCGGGGAGCTCCGCCGTCCCTTCGAGGATCGCCTGCTCCGCCGGCCGGGTGACATCGATGGACTCGGAGCGGCTCCACCGGTTCTCGACGAGCCGGTCGTACGCCACCGCTCGCCACTTGAGGCGCGGAGCCAGGGGATCACGGCGGATGGAGAGGATCGGGGTGTCGTCGGAGGTCCACTCGCCCTCGATGACGACGGTCGACCCGAAGCCGGCCGACCCGAGGCTGGTCCCGGGTCCGCCGGACGGGAAGAATCGTGCCAGCTGGGACCCGAACTCGATGAGCTGCCGGTCGAGACCGCTCCAGAAGCCGGAGAGCGGGGCCGAGCTGGCGACGTTCGTCAGCACCAGGCTCCCGACCAGGGCGAGGCCGACGAAAACGAGGCCGGCCCGGAGCGAGAGGCCCACCGCGTTCCCGACGTCGGCGATGCGGTGGCGGGCCCACGTGCGCTGCTCGTCCGCGACGTGGAAGCGCACGAGGAACAGGAGCGCCGCCAGGCAGAAGATCGCCAGGAGCGCGAACTGGTCGAGGATCGTGACCGACACGTTGACGATCAGGATCGTGCCGGGGACGACGACCGCGGAGAGGGGCCGGTGGTGGGCGAACGCCGTGTAGCCCGCAAACTGGCCGGTGGCCCACACGAGGCCGCCCAGCACGAGCAGGTAGTGGGCGATCTCGTCGGTCGTGGCTCGACCGTCGATCACCAGGTCCGAGACGGCGCCCCAGACACCCTCCGCGGTGATCCGGATCATCGTCGCGAGATCCTCGCCCGGCGCCAGCTGGCTCCCGACCGCGTACAGCAGGAAGGCCGTCGCGAGGACCGCGCCCAGCCCGTGCGCCACGAGACGGCCGCGGCCGATCTTCGAGGCCGCGAACCCCCACAGGACGGCGAGCCCGCCGGCCCACGGCAGGAAGTCCGTGTTCGACTGGTCGCCCAGCACCCAGTGGGCGTCGTCGATCGCCCATCCCACGAGCGCCACCATGAGCACCAGGAGCAGCACGCTCGACCAACCCTCGGCCGGCGCGAGCGCAACACGGCGCTCGGGCGCCTGGGAGGCCGTGTAGCTGGCGCCGAGGTCGAACGGCGTGCGGGTGGTCGTCATCCGACGAGCGCCTCGCCGAGCGGGACGCCGGGCGGGACGGCATGGACCCGGATGTCGAACTCGGCCACGTGGTGCCGCGTGTTCCGCGACGCGGTCTCGCGCTCCGTGAGGCCCGCGAGCACCGCGGGGTCGTCGATGCTGCCGTCGATCTCCGCCGCGTGGCGCGCGAAGACGGCCGGATCGAGCCAGATCACCTGGCAGCCGATCCCGCGCGGGCGCAGGGTGGCCAGCGGCCGGACCCACGTCGGGTCCGTGGAGGCGGTGATCACGATGGCCGACATGCCGCGCCGCAGGAGCGGCAGCCCCGCCACGAGCGCCTCCGCCAGCGGTGTCGTCCCGTCGCCGTCGACGGCCGCGAGCAGCTGGAGGATCTTCTGGCGCTGACGTGGCCCGCGGTCCGGCGGGAGCACCGTGACGCGGCTTCCCGTCGTGGTCAGCGCCACGGCCCGGTTCTCCTCGATCGCGCGCTCGGCGATGGCCGCCGCGACGCGCACGCCGACCTCGACCGTGGCGTCGTCGCCGGCGCCGACCTGCGTGGCGCGCTGGAGGTCCAGCACGATCCAGACGTCGGCGGTCTGCTCGAGGTCGAACTCCTTCACCTGGATGTCGCCGGTCCGGGCGGTCGACGGCCAGTGGATCCGGTTGAACGCGTCGCCGGGGGCGTACGGCCGCACCGACGTCGCCAGCGGGGTGGTCTGCTGGGTTCGGACCGGCGTCGACCGGCTGCCCTCCAGGCTGACGGCCTGGAGGCGCCAGCGCGGGATGCGCTCCAGGCGCGGGTAGACGACGAGGGTCAGGCCGTGCCCGACGGACGCGCTCGCCTCGAAGAACCCGAATGGATCGCCGGTGCGGATCTGCAGCGGGTCGACGCGGAAGTGGCCCCGCCTGCCGAGCGGGACCTTGGCGATCCACGACCGCTCGCCGTTCGGCCCGAGCGAGATGACGCGCCCGGGGAGGGGCACCGGCAGCGTCGAGGGGTTGTGGACCTCCAGCCAGAGCTTCGGCAGCCGGCTGGTGCTCCGCAGCGTGTACGTGGCGCGGAGGACCTCGCCGACGTGGGCCTGGAGCTGGTTGACCGCGTACCCGGCCTCGAGATCGGTCAGGCCGAAGCGCGTCACGAGGTAGCTCCCGCCGAGCACGCCGAGGCCGAGGTAGACCAGGAAGAAGAGGAACCCCTCGCCCGTGGTGAACGCCGCGAGGACGAGGATCGTCGCGACGATCAGGAACGGCAGGCGGCGCAGGAGGTGCACGACGATCCCCCTCGGTCGCGGGCGCTGCGGGTCCTAGCGGACCCGCGACTCCTCCGGCTCGATGCGCCGCGGGCCGCCGGGCCGGCCCGGGGCGTCCACCGGCACGGTCTCGAGCAGCTCGCGGACGACGGTCTCGGCGTCCACCTCGCGGATCGACGAGCTGGTCTTGATGATGAGGCGATGTGCCAGCGCCGGCCCGGCAAGCGCCTTCATGTCGTCGGGGATCACGTAGTCACGGCCCAGGAGCGCCGCGCGGGCCTGCCCGGCCCGGTAGAGCGCGATGCTGCCCCGGGGCGACGCCCCCAGGTAGACGTCGGGGTGCGTACGGGTGGCGTGGACGAGGCGGACGATGTACTCGGAGACGCTCGGGTCAACGTAGACCTCGCGGACGGCCGCCTGGAGGGCCCGGAGCTCCGCGACGGAGCAGACCTCCGAGAGGTCGTCGAGGGGGTGGACGCGCTTCTGCTCGTCGAGGATGACGATCTCCTCGGTGGCCGTCGGGTAGCCCATGCGCAGGCGAAGCATGAAACGGTCGAGCTGGGCCTCGGGCAGGGCGAACGTGCCCTCGTACTCGATCGGGTTCTGGGTCGCGATCACGAGGAACGGGTCGGGCATCTGGTGGCTGATGCCGTCGATCGTGGCCTGCCGCTCCTCCATGCACTCGAGGAGGGCCGACTGCGTCTTGGGTGTCGCCCGGTTGATCTCGTCGCTGAGGACCACCTGGGCCATGATCGGGCCCGGCCGGAACTCGAACTCCTGGGTCTTCTGGTTGTAGATCGAGAGGCCCGTGACGTCGGACGGGAGAAGGTCAGGCGTGAACTGGATCCGGCGGAACGAGCAGCCGAGGCTGCGGGCGATCGCCTTCGCGAGGACGGTCTTGCCGGTCCCGGGCACGTCCTCGATCAGGAGGTGGCCCCGGCACAGGAGCGCGACGAGCGCGAGCTGGACCTCGTGGTGCTTGCCCACGATCACGCGCTCGACGTTCGCGACGACCCGGTCGCCGGACTCCTGGATCTTCGTCATCGGGCTCCTCGCTGTCCGGCGGCGCATGGCCGGCGCTGGCGCCACGGCCGTGACGCCCGCCCGGCGTGCGCTGGCTGAGACTCGGGTGTGGAGATAGTACGACCGATCGCGCAGATCGGTTCCGGACCGGTTCCAGGCCGGTTCCGCGTGGCCGGGTCGACGCGATCCGCGACCTCAGCCGCGGACCAGCGTCAGGAGGCCGACCCACGCGGTCATCAGGGCGCCGATGGCGGCCATGATCGCGAGGAACGGCTCGCCCGAGACGAACGACACCGCGGCGACGCCCCCGAACAGGGTGGCCAGCACGGCCGCGATGGCCGCCATCCCGATCCGCTCGACGAGGGGGCGGCGCGTCGCCGGATCGGGCGGCTCGGCCGGCATCGCGGGACGGGGGTCCGCCTCGGCGGGCGCGGGCGGCTGGGGGTCGGTCGTCATGGCTGGGCCTCGAAGTATGCCTGCAGCATCTGCCCCGCCAGCGGCGCCGCGCGCTGGCCGCCCCGGCCGCCCTGCTCCACGACGACCGCGATGACGACCGTCGGCGCGTCGGCCGGCGCGAAGCCGATGAACCACGAGTGGGGCTCGCCGGTCCCGCCCAGCTGGGCCGTGCCGGACTTCCCCGCCGTGAGGACCCCCGGCACCTTCGCGCCCTCCGTGAACAGGCGCCCCCACTCGCCCTCCACCGCCTGGGTCATGGCCTCCACGACGGCATCGTTCTGCGACGCGTCGAGCACCCGGCCCATCGACCGGGCCCCGACCGTGGTCTCGCGGCCCTGCGCGTCGACCAGCCCCGTGACGAGGCGTGGCTCCATCAGCTCGCCGTCGTGCGCCACCGCCGCCGCGACGAGGGCCATCTGGAGCGGCGTCGCGAGGACCTCGCCCTGGCCGTAGGCGGCGTTCGCGAGCTCCACGTCGTCGGCGAAGCCCCCCGGGAGCGGGCCCCCGCCGTTCGTCAGCTGGGAGGCCGCCGTCGGCAGGTCGAAGGGGATCGCCGCGTTGAAGCCGAGGCGCCGCGCGAACGCGTCGAGGTTCGCCCCGCCCGTGTCGAGGCCGGCGAGGGCATACCAGATGTTGCACGAGACCTCGGTCGCGCCCGTCAGGTCGAGCGCCTCGTCCCCCGTGAACGGGTGGTGGCCGTCCCGGATCGTGAACCCGTCCACGACCAGCCCGTCCTCCTCTGCCGCGGGCTGCTCGGGGAAGACCGTCGACGGCGCCACCGAGCCGCTCCCGAGGCCCGCGATCGCGGTCACGATCTTGAAGACGGAGCCGGGGACGTAGCGCCCCAGCGTGGCGCGGTTCAGGAGCGGCGAACCCTCGGCCGCGCGCAGCCCCTCGAACGTCGCCTCGGCCGTCGCCGGGTTCGCGATCGCCGACGCATCGAAGGTCGGCGTGGAGGCCATGGCGAGGACGTCCCCCGTCCGGGGGTCCAGCATGACGACGGCGCCCCGATCGCGGCCCAGGAGGCGCACCGCGAGCCGCTGCCAGGCCAGCGAGAGCGAGGTGCGGAGGGTGAGCCGCCGGTCCTCCGGCGGCAGGAACTTGGCGAGGGCGCGGGTCAGGGGGTCGCCGCCGCCGGAGCCCGTCAGCTCGGCGGCGTATGCCCGTTCGAGGCCCGCGGAGCCGAACGTCGCGGACGCGTAGCCCACGGGATGGCTGATCGACGCGTCGGCGTAGACCCGGTACGGGGTCCCGTCCTCGGCGCGACGACTCGACGCGAGCGTCCGGCCGTCGCGGTCGAGGATCCTTGCCCGCAGCACGCTGCGCGAGGCCGCGATGACGGCGGCGTCCGTGGGCGACGTGGCCAGCTCGTCGGATCGCACGACCTGCCACCAGGTCGCCCCGGCGGTCACGAGGCCGAAGGTGAGGATCACAGCGATGGCGAGCCCCGTCATCCGCCCGGCCAGTGGCCGCTCCCGCGGCATCATCAGCCGCCGCCGGCCGCGGCCGGCCCGCCGGCGCCGACCGGCGCGCTCCGGTCCCCGCGGCGCAGCCGGGCGAAGCGCGGCGGGCGCGGCGGCGCCAGGGGTGCCGGGCCGCGGTCCGAGAGCGCGAGGAGGATCCCCACGACGAGGGCATTCGCCAGCAGCGACGACCCGCCGTAGCTGACGAAGGGCAGCGTGATCCCGGTGAGGGGGATGAGCTTGAGGTTCCCGGCGGCGATGATGGCGGCCTGGACCCCGACGACGAGCGCCAGGCCCGCGGCCAGGAGGGCTCGGAAGTCGTCGCGCGACGAGGCGGCGATCCGCAGGCCACGCTCGACGATCAGCAGGTACGCGGCCAGCACGGCGACGACGCCGGTCATGCCCAGCTCCTCGCCGATGGCGGCCAGCGGGAAGTCCGTGTGGATGGCCGGGATCGGCGGACGCCCGTCGATCTCCGGGAGGCCCGCGCCGAGCCCCGTCCCGAGGAGACCGCCGCGGGCGAAGGCATGGAGCGCCTGGATCAGCTGGTAGCCGTCGCCGAGCGGGTCGACCCACGGGTCGAGCCAGATCGCGATCCGCTGCTGCACGTGCGGGAAGAGGAGGGCCAGCAGCGCGAACCCGGCCGCGAAGAGGAGCAGTCCCAGCACGACGTCGGTGAGGCGGCCGGTGGCAAGGAAGAGGAGCGCCAGGAACACCGCGTAGAAAAGCAGCGCCGCGCCGAGGTCACGCTGCACGACGACGATCCCGAGGGCCAGCGCGAGCATCGCGCCGATCGGCGCCAGGTACGGCAGCGGGGGGACGGTGACCGGACCGAGCAGGCGGACGCGCGCGTCGGCGAGGAGCACCCGGTTCTCCGCGAGGTAGGCGGCGAAGAAGACGACGAGGATCACCTTGAGCAGCTCCGACGGCTGCCCGCTGATCGGTCCCAGCGAGAGCGTCAGGCGCGAGCCGTTGACCTCCGACCCGAAGACGAAGGTCAGCGCAAGGAGCACGAGGCCGGCGGCCGCCCAGGTGTACTTGTAGAGGCGCAGCCAGCGATCCGTCCGGAGGACGACGGCGACCGTGGTCGCCACCGCGAGCGCGATCCCCAGCCAGAGGAGCTGGAGGTCGCCCAGCCCGAGGGTCCATGGCCCGATCTCCTGGACGACGAGGTCCTGCGGAAGGCGCTCCATCAGGAGGAGCCCGACCCCGCCCAGGAAGGCCGCCGCCGGGAGCAGGATCTCGTCGAGCCGCCGCCCCGAGACGACCAGGACGAGGTGGGCCAGGAGGAGGCCGGCCGCGTAGAGCCCGAGCCCGGCCGGGTCGGCCGGCTCCAGCCGCCCGGTGCGCAGGAGGCCGAGGGAGAGGCTGCCGACGGCGAGCGCTGCCACGACCGCACCCAGGAGCGCGAGCTCCCGGCGCCGGGGTCGCGGCCGCGGAAACGCGGGGAGCGCGGGGGTGCCCGCGCCGGCGGCCAGGTCCGTCACCCGCGCCCTCGCTCGAGGCGCAGGCGGACCTCGCCGATCTGGATCTCATCGCCGTAGCCCACGCGGGCGATGCCGGCCACCGGCGCGCCGCCCACGTACGTCCCGTTCGTGCTGCCGAGGTCCTCCACGTACCAGGCCGTGCCGCGGAAGGTCAGGACCGCGTGCTGCGCCGACGCGTAGGGGTCGTCGAGGACGACGCTGCTGCCGAGGTCGCGGCCGAGGGTCGTCACCGCGTCGAGGGCGAAGATCGCGCCGGGCGGGGGCAGGCCCGCGGAGGCGACGACGACGAGCCGTCCCAGCGCCGCCGCGGGATCGCGCGTCGCGCCGCGCAGGTCGCGGATCAGCGCCCTCGCCATCAGCGCCAGGGCGAGCCACAGCAGGCCGAGGAACGCGAAGCGCAGGGCCCACAGGGCGAGGTTGAGGCCGGCGTCCATCAGGCTCCGCTCCCGGCCCCGTGCCCGCTCGCGGACCCGTGCCCACGCCCGGCCGCGGGCACGCTCCCGGCCGCGGGCACGACGATCTCGAGGCGGGTCGCGCCCATCTCGATCCGGTCCCCGGGACCCACGACGGCCTCGCTCACGAGGTCCCCGTTGACGCGTGTTCCGTTCGTGCTGCCGAGGTCCGCCAGGACGAGGCGCCCGGCGCGGGGCGCGAGCCGCGCGTGGCGGCGCGACACGAGCGGGTCGGCGAGCGTCACCTCGGCGTCGGTCGCACGCCCGATGGTCACCGGGTGCCCCTCCAGCGGGACGTCCCGCAACGCGCCGCCGGGCGCGCGGACCCGCAGGACCGCGCCGGCTGGGATCGCCGGCGGCAGCGGGTGGACCAGCGTCCGCTCGGGCTGGGCGCCGGCATCGACCACGGGCCGGCGGCCGTCCGCGAACGCCGCCGTGACGACCACGTCACCCGGCTCGAGCGTGGCGATCCCGACCAGCGCAACCGTGGGACGCTCCGGGATCCGATAGCCGCGCCGCCGGGCGTGTTCCAGTGCAGCGGCGGAAAGATCGTCCTCGAGCGTGCCCAGCCGGGCCAGTGCCGCCGCGTCCGCAGGGCAGACCTGAACCGTGAACCGCGTCGGGGCCAGCATGCCGTCCGGTCCGGCCCTCCGCTCGCCGTCGATCGCTCGCTCGAGCCGCCGCACGAGCGTCACGGGCTCGAGTCGCGCCCCGAGGAGGCGGGCGGTCGGTCGCTCGAACAGACGCTCCAGGAAGCGTTCGAGCGCGGCGAGCGGGCGCATGGGGAGCGGCAGGCCTCCGGTGCGGGCGTCGCGGACGAGGGACGATCGGGCGGGTCCGGGGGTACCTCGGTCCCCGGGGCAGTCGAACCCCTACGGTATACTCTCGGCCCCGCGGATGGGTCCACGCGATCCGCCCGTGGGCACTGCACCGGGGGCCAGATGACCGACACGCTGACCGAATCGTTCTGCGAACGCTGCGGCACGCGGTACTCGTTCGACCAGACCGCGAAGCCTCGCCGTGGCGGGATCGGCCGTGTCCGGGTCCTGACGCGCGGCCTGAGGAACTACGTCGTGAACGACGGCCTTCCGATGGCGGATGCGATGGCCGAAGCGCGCGACGAGGAGAGCCGCGCCGGGACGGTGCGGCAGCTGGACGCCTTCCACTCGGCGTTCAACTTCTGCATCTCGTGCCGGCAGTACACCTGCGCCAACTGCTGGAACGCGACGGCCGGCGAGTGCCTCACGTGCGCCCCGGACCTGGCCCGCGAGATCCTGCCGGCTCCCTTCCCCGACCTTCCCGCAGCGGGCCCCGTCGCCTCCGGCAACGGCCATTCGATCCCCGAGGCAATCGTCTGGCCGGTTGTCGACCTCGAGCGTGGGCAGCCGGGCGCCATGCCCGCAGACGAGGCGAAGGCGCCGGCGACCCAGGCCTCCCTCGCGGCCCCCGAGCCGGAGGACGCCCAGTCCTCTGTCGCCGAGCCATCGGCCGAGGAGCCGGCCGTGCTGGCGCGCCTCGACGCCTTCGTCGCCGCACCCACCCGGGGCGGGGTCGAGGAGCTGACCGCGGAGGAGCTGGCCGAGATCGAGAGTGCCCTCGCGGCGACCTATCCCGTCCCCGAGACGCCAAGCGCGACGGACGGGCAGGAGGCCCGGGAGGTCGCGCTCGAGCCGGAGGCCGCCGCCGAAGCGCAGGTCGCGCTCGAGCCGGAGGCCGCCGCCGAAGCGCAGGTCGCGCTCGAGCCGGAGGCCGCCGCCGAAGCGCAGGTCGCGCTCGAGCCGGAGGCCGCCGCCGAAGCGCAGGTCGCGCTCGAGCCGGAGGCCGCCGCCGAAGCGCAGGTCGCGCTCGAGCCGGAGGCCGCCGCCGAAGCGCAGGTCGCGCTCGAGCCGGAGGCCGCCGCCGAAGCGCAGGTCGCGCTCGAGCCGGAGGCCGCCGCCGAAGCGCAGGTCGCGCTCGAGCCGGAGGCCGCCGCCGAAGCGCAGGTCGTCGCCCTGCCTGACATGCCCGACGTGACCCGCGCACCCGGGGCTCCCGCGGAGCCCGCCGAGCTGTCGGCCACCGAGCTCCCGGCAGTTGCCGCCACGCCCGTCGATCCCGTCGAGGCCGGCCGCAGCCAGACCAGGAGCCTGCTCGGGCGCTTCCGCCCCGGCCGCCCCGCCGCGCCACGCCCGGAAGACGAGCCGGCTGCGGCCGCGCTTGCGATGGCCGCCGCCGCCCAGGCTGAGCCGGCCCCCGAGCCTGGGCCGGCGGCGCCCGTGGCCGAGCCTGCGCCCGTGGCGGCCGAGCCTGCGCCCGTGGCCGAGCCTGCCGCGGCGCCGGCACCCACCGACTCCATCGAGCAGCCGACCTGGCGGGTGGTCGCCCCGGATGCCGCGCCGGCCCCGGCCGAGCCGACGAGCCCGACGCCCCCGAGCGACTGGCCGGCGACTCCCGCCTGGCCGACCAACCCATCGGTCCCGCGGCCCGGCTCGGTCCCGCGGTCCGATACGGTCCCGGGACCCGGAGCTGCCCCGTGGGCGGCGCGACTGGCGACGGCGCGTCCCGAGCCGACCGGCGTCTGGGCCGCATCCAGCCAGGAGGTGCTCGGCTCCCCCGCCGGGGCCCCGCAGGGAGCGCCGGCCATCCAGGCATGCGTCAGCTGCGGCCTCTCGCTGTCGGCGAACGCCCGCTTCTGCCGGCGCTGCGGCACCCGCCAGGCCTGACCGACCGCGCCGATACCACCGCCGCGCGACCCGGGGACCGCCCGGGCCGGATCGGCTAGATCCCCGGCGCCTCCCCCGGATGCTCGGCTGCCGCCCGGGCGCGCGCCCGGCGGTCACGCTCGGCGACCCACGCCGCACCGAGGAGCAGGATCTGCGTCACGTTGCCGAGCCAGATCATGCCCAGGAAGAGCGCACCGAAGGCACCGTAGAGCTGGGCCGATCCGAACAGCAGGGGCCCGAGAAACGCGAAGAGCGAGGTCAGCAGGAAGATCGCGACGCCGGTGGCCAGCGCGGGGATGCCCAGCATCCGCCAGCCCGGCCGCGGCCGCGGCACGAACCGGTAGGCGAGCGCCACGAGCCCGGTCACCGCGGCGAGCGACACTGCCGACCGGACCGCGGAGTTCGGGACACCGAGCGCGTCGCCGAATGGGCCCGGCAGGGTGATGAGCACCAGCGCGAGCGCGGCTGCGAATGTCCCGATCGCCACGGAGGCGACGGCGACCACGTCGCGGATGGGCGTCCGACCCTCGCCCGAGTCCTCGAAGACGACCCGAAACGCGCCGTCGAGGGCGCGTACCAGCGAGCTCGCGGTCCACACCAGGAGCAGGAGGCCGACGATCCCGGTCGTGGCCGCCATGCCCGAGGCGGCCTGCAGGGCCTCGTCGATGATCGGGGCGAGCGGCGGGAACCCCTCGGCGACGATCGCCACGATCTCGTCCCGTACGGCCGGATCGCTCACGAAGAAGCCGGCCACCGACAGGACCACCAGCAGGGCGGGGACCAGGGCGAACAGGGCGACAAACGCCAGCCCGCGCGCAAGGACCGGGCCGCTGGACGCGGAGAACCGCATGTAGACGGCGTGGGCCATCCCGATCCGCGGGACGCCGAGGATCCGCTCGACCAGCGGCTCGACGGCGGCGACGACGCGCCCGGCCGTCCGCTCGACGAGGCTGGGCCGTTCCTCCAGCACCGGACGCCGGGCTTCGTCGCCCATCATGTCCGGCGCGGCCAACCTCAGAGCTCCTCGAAGAGGCCCGGCTGGAGCGCCTCGGCGGCCACGCGGCGTCGAGGGCGCAGGAGGGCTCGGACCTCCGCGCGGCGGACATAGCGCCGCCCCCCCAGCTTGAGCGTCTGGAGGCGTCCATCGCGCGCCCAGCGCCCCAGCGTCTCCGGGCGAAGGTGGATGTTGGCGGTGGCCAGGATCTCGACCGCCTCGGCGAGGGTGATCCAGTCGGCTGCAACGCGGCTCATCGAGGTCGGCTCATTCCCTGGGCCCCCCGGCCGGCGCGGCGCTCGTGTCGCCGGACCCGCTCGACGAGGAGCTCGATGCGGGCACGCTGCTCGAGCTCGAGCCGGACTCCGACCCCGAGCGGGAATCGGATCCCGACTCCGACCCGGCGCTGGATCCCGCCCCGCCCTTGCCCTCGCCGCCCGAGCCCTTCTTCGTGGGCGCGCCCGAGTAGCGGCGGTCGAGCTTGGCCCATCCACTCCCCTTGAACACGATCGTCGGCGGGGCGAACACGCGGTTCACGGTCCCGCCGCACTCCGGGCACTGGTGCGGCCCGGCCTCGTTGAGGCCGTGGAAGGCCTCGAAGCGGTGGCCGCAGGTGCGGCACGCGTAGTCGTAGATCGGCACGTCGGTCGCCCGTGGTCCCGGGTCAGCCGCGCAGCAGGCGCATGCCGCACTTCGGGCAGTAGAACGCCCGCTCGTGCGCCGACGCGAACCCGCAGTGGGCACAGACGAGCCCGCCCCGGCCCGCCGCCGGCATGGGCCGGTCGGGCGGCGCGATGCCGAGCGCGTACTGGTTGGCGAGGATGCTCTGGAAGAGCCCGCCGAGGATGCGGGCGCCGATCCGGTCGGTGTCGCCCCGGACGCCGCGGCCGCCCCAGCCCACGACGGCGCGGACCAGCATGTCGCCGGTTCCCTCGTCCCAGTGCGAGACGACGCCGCCCACGATCGCGCTGTAGTCGGGATAGCCCGAGGTGTCGATCTCGCCGTCGAGCAGGGCGACGGCGAGCGTGTCGAAGGCGAGGTCGATTGCGTCGAGCGACTCGAGCACGTAGATCGCGTGGCGCGTGATCGGCCCGTGGCCGTGGTGGGCGTTCACCCACTGCATCGCCTCGGAAGAGCGGATGATCGTCGGCGACGCCTCGCTGAACTCGATCGGGAGCGGCTCGACGACCTCGATCTCGGTGCGGGCGACGCCGGCCAGCATCGACGGGAGCTCGGCCAGCGCGCGTGGCCCGGCCTGCAGGCGCACTCCCTCGCTGCTCTTGCCCGCGTAGTAGAGCTTGAGGATGTACTCCTGCGCGGAGACATCCTCCGCGACGACCGGCACCGCGGTGGGCGCCGTCTCGTCGCGGCCTTTGCGCTTCAGGAACTCGAGCGGCACGGAACCTCCCTCGGATCGTTCGCCCGTAATCCTAGCAGCGGCGCACAGGATGCCGGGGCCCGCTCAGCCGCCGAGGCGGGCGCGCAGCTTCGCGGCCCGCTCGGCCAGCTCCGCCTCCCGCGCCCGGGCGCCCTCGACGACGCGCGGCGGGGCCTTGGACGTGAAGCGCTCGTCGGCGAGGCGGGCCCGCGTCGAGCCGAGCTGCGCCTCCGTGTCGGCGAGCTCCTTCTCCAGGCGCGCGCGGTCGCGCCCCGCGGTGTCGGCGTCGGACGCCGCCGGGCGGATGACGGCCTCCAGCTCACCCGCGACCACCGCGAGGCCGCCCTCCGCCGCGGCGCGTCGCAGCGCCGCGGGTTCCCCCGCCCGGGCGAGGGGCCGAGCCCGGCCGAGGCGCTCGAGCGCCGGCCGCAGGGCGTCGAACACCGCGACCAGGGGCTCCGGCACGAGGACGTCCACCGGCAGCCAGGCGGTCGGATCGACCCGGGCCTCGCTGCGGGCGTTGCGGATGGCGCGCACCAGGTCCAGCAGGGCAGCGGTGTCGGCCTCCGCCGCGAGATCGACCGGGCCGGCCACCGGCCAGTCGGCCACGACGAGCAGGTCGGGGTCGCCCGGGACGCGCGGCAGCTGGGCCCAGATCGCCTCGGTCAGGAAGGGCATCACGGGGTGGAGCAGGCGCAGGTAGGTGTCGAGGGCGGCGACGAGCGTCCACCAGGTGGCCTCGCGGCCGGCCGCGGGAAGCGCCTCGTCGGCAAGGCGCACCTTGGCCAGCTCCAGGGCCCAGTCGCAGTAGTCGCCCCAGATGGCGTCGTAGAGCGTTGCGGTCAGCTGGCCGAAGGCGTACTCGGCATGCGCCCGGTCCGCGGCCACGACCGTCGCCGCGACGCGGCTGCGCAGCCAGCGCTCGGCAGGGCCCAGGTGCGCCGGGTCGGGGTCCACGCGGACCGCCCCGCCCGGGATCGTCGCGGGGCGCGCCCCGAGGACGAAGCGCGCCGCGTTCCAGAGCTTGTTCGCGAAGTTGCGGGCGTTCTCGAGCTTCTCGGCGCTGAACTTCTGGTCGTTGCCGGGTGCCGCGCCGTGGATCAGGGCGAACCGGAGCGCGTCGGCGCCGGACTCGTCGATCGCCTCCAGCGGGTCGACGACGTTGCCCTTCGTCTTGGACATCTTCTGGCCGTACGGGTCGCGGACCAGGCCGGACAGGTAGACGACGTCGAACGGCGCCTCGCCCATCAGGTGGATGCCCAGCATCATCATCCGGGCAACCCAGAAGAAGATGATGTCGTAGGCGGTCTCCATGACCGTTCCCGGGTAGAAGCGGGCGAGATCGGGGGTCTCGTCCGGCCAGCCCAGCGTGGAGAACGGCCAGAGCCCGGAGCTGAACCAGGTGTCGAAGATGTCGGGGTCCTGGGTCAGCTCGGCGGCGGGCCGGCCGCAAGCCGCGCAGGCGCCCGGTCCGTCCTTCGCGGCGCTCACGGTCACGTGGCCGTCGGGGCAGTACCAGGCCGGGATCCGGTGGCCCCACCAGAGCTGCCGGCTCACGTTCCAGTCGCGGATCTCGGTAAGCCAGTGCTCCCAGACCTTCTCGAAGCGTTCGGGAAGAATGACCGTTCGCTTCGAGCGGGTGGCAGCGAGGGCCGCCGCGGCCAGCGGGGCCGTGCGGATGAACCACTGCGTCTTGAGGCGCGGCTCCACGACGTCGTGACTGCGCTGGCAGCGGCCGATGATCATCTCGTGGGCCCTGCTGCCCAGCAGGTCACCGGCCGTCTCGAGGTCGGCGAGGACCCGCTGGCGCGCCGTGTACCGCTCGAGGCCTGCGTAGCGACCGCCGGCCGCCGAGATGTGGCCGTCGTCGCGCATGACGTCGACGAACGGCAGGTCGTGGCGCTGGCCGGTGGCGTAGTCGTCGTTGTCGTGGGCCGGCGTGATCTTCACGGCGCCGGTGCCGAAGGAGGGGTCGACGACGGCATCGGCGATGACCGGGACGATCCGGTCCACGAACGGGATCCGGGCCCTTCGGCCGACCAAGTCCCGGTAGCGCGGGTCGTCGGGGTGGACCGCGACCCCCGTGTCGCCGAGGATCGTCTCCGGGCGGGTCGTGGCGACCGCAAGGGAGGTGTTCGGGTCGTCCAGTCCCGTTTCTTCGTCGAGCAGGTGGTAGCGGATCGTCCAGAGCGTGCCCGTCTCCGGCGTTGCGATCACCTCGAGGTCGGAGAGGCTGGTCCGGCAGCCGGGGCACCAGTTGATGAGCGTCTCGTGGCGATAGGCCAGGCCCTCCCCGTAGAGGCGGGCGAATGCCTCCCGGACGGCCCGGCTGGAGACCTCGTCCATCGTGAAGCGGAGGCGACCCCAGTCGATCGAGGCGCCGAGGCGGCGCTGCTGGCCGAGGATCACGTCCCGCGTCTCGTCGATGAACAGCCACATGCGCGCGAGGTAGCGCTCGCGCCCCAGGCTGGCGCGGGTCTCGCCATCCGCGGCGATGATCCGGTCGAGCACGAACTGCGCCGCGATGCTGGCGTGATCGAGGCCGGGCAGGAAGAGCGCGGGCCGGCCCTGCATCCGGGCGTGGCGGATCATCAGGTCCTCGACAGCGCTCCGCTGGGCGTGCCCGAGGTGGAGGCTGCCGGTGACGTTCGGCGGCGGCTGGATGATCACGAAGGGCGGCTTGTCGGCGTCGGCGCGGGAGCCGGCGCCGTCGGGGGCGAAGACGTCCGCGGCCAGCCAGCGCTCGTAGATCGGCCCTTCGAACGCGCTGGGCCGGTAGGCCTTCTCGAGGCCGCCGGCCTGCGCCGCGGTTGCCGGTTCCGTGCCCGCGGGCCCTCCGCCCGTCTCTCGGTCCGCCATCTCCGCCGCTCCCTCGTGAAACGAAACGCCCCGCTCGTCCAGCGGACGAACGGGGTCGTGGTACCACCTGCTGGTTCGGGCTCCGGCGCGGGCCGCTCATCGCGGGCGCGGGATCCGGCTCCCCTCGCGGCGCGCTATCGGGCGCCAGGCGCACGGCTCGCGGGCGACGTTCGCGCCGGGGTCTGCCGCGCGGCTCACACCATCCCGCGCTCGCTTCGGCCCCTGCCGACGCTACTCCTCTCGGTCACCGCCGTGAGGGCAGGAGTGTAGCACGGGGCCATCTCGTGCCGACCCCTCGGGTGCTCGAGATCCTGGCCTGCCGCGGCGGCTCGTCCCATGATCGGGCCGCGGCCGCTCGGTGCTCGACCGGACCGGCGCGCAGCGCACGACGGGGGGAAGGCGCAGCGGCGTCGACCCGGGGGCCCGTCGCGATGGGATCGCTCGTCCGCTGCCGGGGGTACCGCCTCTCCTGGCCACGCTGGCCCTCGCGACGTGGCTCCCGGTCGGCTGCCTCGCGGATGCCCCGGACGGCGGACCGATCAGCTCCCCGCCGGCTGCCGCCTGCAGCGTGCCGACGGCTCCTGAACCGTCGCTCTGCGCCGGCACGAGAGCGTGGCCACCGAGCGCCTTACGGGTGGGCGGTCGCCGCTCGCGACCGGCGCCAGGCGAACAGCCGGGTCGATCGCAGGTCGGACCAGACCAGCCCCGGCGCAGCGGGTGGCTGCTCGCCGCGGTAGAGCGCCTGCACCCACCCGGTCGACGATCCCGGGAACCTCGCCGCGAACACCTCCGGGTAGCGAGCGACGAGCGCCCGGTTGCGCACCGTGGCCCGCACGACCCAGACGACGCCGACGGTCGCCGGCGCCTCGCCCCAGCGGACGACGGCGAGCGACGCTGCCTCCGCCCGCTTGCGGTCGCTGCTGCGCGCCGCGGCTCCCACGTCGCCGATGGTGTTCCAGCACTCGACGAGGATCAGCCGCCGGTGCGCATCGTCCCGAAGTCCGACGTCGGCCGATCGCCAGGGCTCGGCCGGCCGGGTCGCAAGCTCGAAGCTGCCCGGGTAGCCGGCTTCCCGCCCGAGCCGGAGCACGAGTTCCTGCATCGCGAGGTGCCCGGCATCGGCCGTCTCCCCGGTCACATCGCGCTGGAACCCGACACTGAGCGGCCGCCGGAGCGCGACCCCGATCCTCTGCCAGGCGTCGAGCGTCAGGCCGCCGCCGAGGCCTCGCTCGGCCCGGCTGATCGCTCCCTGGCTCAGGCCGACCTGCGTGCCGATCTGGACCTGGGTCTTCCGCCGCGCTGCTCGCCCCTCGCGGAGCTCGCGGCCCAGCCGGCCGCACTGCTCGCGCATCCGGAGGTCGGCGGCGATCTCGAGCTGGGTTCGGATGCGGGTCGGCATAGTCGCTGCATTCTTCCTTCCGGCACTTGCCTCGCGCTTATCGCCATCCGGCACCGTCCCGGCGGCCCCACGAGGCAGACAAGGCCGGCCTTGAGGCCTCTCCCATGAATGGAGGTCGTCGTGGCGCGGCCAACGGCCACCCGTGGCGGGCACGAGCCCGCGCCACCCCCGGATGCAGGAATGCAGCGGCTAGAGGGGCCTGCTACGGCGACCGGGGCCGTGGCGGAGGGGTGGGCCGTGGCGGAGGGGCGCCGCGGCGGAGGACCGGGGGCGCAGGCGCAGTTCCTACGCGCTGGCGCCGCGGGCCGCGATCAGCTCGGCGTAGTTCGTCTCGTCGACGCCCTTCTCCACCTCGGCCTCCGTGAGCAGGAGCGGCGGGCGGCCATCGCGGATCGTCTCCTCGGTGATGATGCACTTGCGGACCTCCGTCCGCTCCGGGATGTCGTACATCACCTCGAGGAGCGCCTCCTCGACGATCGTGCGCAGCGCGCGCGCCCCGGTCTTGCGCGCGATGGCAGCATCGGCGGTCGCCCGGAGAGAGCCCTCGGTGAAGACAAGGTCAACCTTGTCGAGCCCCAGGAACCGCTGGAACTGCTTGGTGATCGCGTTCTTCGGCTCGGTCAGCACCCGGACCAGGTCGTCGGCGGTCAGGGCGGAGAGCGTCACCACCACCGGCAGGCGCCCCACGAACTCCGGGATCAGCCCGAACTTGAGGAGGTCCTCCGGCATCAGGCGGTCGAAGATCCGCTGGCGCTCCGTCCGCGTCTCCGCCTCGTCGTGGCCGAAGCCGAGGGAGCGCTTGCCCACTCGCTCCTCGATGATCCTCTCGAGCCCGTCGAACGCCCCGCCGCAGATGAACAGGATGTTCGTCGTGTCGATCTGGATGAAGTCCTGGTGGGGGTGCTTCCGCCCGCCCTGCGGCGGCACGTTGGCGACCGTTCCCTCGAGGATCTTGAGCAGCGCCTGCTGCACTCCCTCACCCGAGACGTCGCGGGTGATCGAGGGGTTGTCCGCCTTGCGCGCGATCTTGTCGATCTCGTCGATGTAGATGATCCCGCGCTGCGCGCGAGCCACGTCGAAGTCGGCCGCCTGGATGAGGCGCAGGAGGATGTTCTCGACGTCCTCGCCGACGTAGCCGGCCTCGGTGAGCGAGGTCGCATCGGCGATGCAGAAGGGCACGTCCAGCACCCGGGCGAGCGTCTGGGCGAGGAGCGTCTTGCCCGACCCGGTCGGGCCGACCAGGAGGACGTTCGACTTCTGGAGCTCCACGTCGTCGGCCGCCGTGGCGCCGGCGTTGACCCGCTTGTAGTGGTTGTAGACCGCCACGGAGAGGACCTTCTTGGGCTTCTCCTGGCTGATCACGTAGTCGTCGAGGGAGCTCTTGATCTGGCGGGGCGCCGGGAGCTTCGCCGCCGCCGGCTTCTGGCGGGGCTGTTCGAGCAGCTCCTCCTCGATGATCTCCTGGCAGAGGTTGATGCACTCGTCGCAGATGTAGACGCCCTGCCCGGCGATCAGCTTGCGGACCTGCTCCTGGCTCTTGCCGCAGAACGAGCAGCGATACGGGACCTTGGGCGTCTTGCCGGTGGTCACGGTCTCCTCACTCCCTCTGCGGCTGCGTCCGGCGCCGTGCCGGCCTACGCGCCGGCCGGGGCGGGACCGCCGTCGCCTGCCGACGGCGCGCCCTTGGCCGGGTTGCTCGCCGCCGGCAGGCCCGGCGACGCCGCCCCGACCTTCTCCGGGGGCATGTAGATGGCGTCGATGATGCCATACCCCTTCGCGGTTTCGGGGTTCATGAAGTAGTCCCGCTCGGTGTCCTTGATGATCTTCTCGATCGGCTGGCCCGTGTGGCGCGCCAGCAGCTCGTGATTCGCGTTGACGAGAGTCTCCATCTCCTTGACCTGGATGAAGACGTCGGGGGTGTTGCCGCGGAAGCCGCCGGACCCCTGGTGGATCATGATCCGGCTGTGCGGCAACGCATAGCGCTTGCCCGGGTGGCCGGCCGCGAGGAGCACGGCCGCCATGCTGGCGGCCATGCCGACGCAGATCGTGCTCACGGGGGCGCGGACCAGCTGCATCGTGTCGTAGATGGCCAGCCCGGAGGTGATCACGCCGCCGGGCGAGTTGATGTACAGGTTGATGTCCTTCTCCGGGTCCTCGGAATCGAGGAAGAGGAGCTGGGCGATCACGAGGTTGGCGAGGTTGTCCTCGATCGCGTCCCCAAGGAAGATGATGCGTTCCTTGAGCAGGCGGGAGTAGATGTCGTAGGCGCGCTCGCCGCGGCTCGACGACTCGATGACCATCGGGACGAGCATCTGGGGACCTCCTGGTGCGGAGCCCTCGGCGCGGCCGTGGACCGGCGTCGGGCGGGAGTGATCAGGAACGCGGGCGGTCACGCGGGCGCGACCTCGGTATCGACGGAACCGGCGGCGACGGAACCGGCGGCGACGGAACCGGCGGGGCCGGCCTCGGGCGCGGCGCCGGCCTCGGGCGCGGCGCCGGCGACCGGCGACGGCTCGTCGTCCTCGGCGTGCGGGATGGCCGGGTGCTCGGGATGGGCCGCCAGCCAGCGGTCGACGAGCGTCTCCACGACCCGCGACCGGCGCAGCGAGCTGCGGATCGCCGCCTGCGCGCGCGGCGTGTCGAAGTAGGCGGAGAGCTTCGGCTGATCGGCGTACCGGGCCTTCGCCCGGATGATCTCGTCGATGATGTCCCGGTCGGGGACGTCGATCCCCTCCCGTGACGCGATCTCGCCCAGGACCAGGAGGGTCTTCGCCCGCTCCTCCGCGCCCGGCCGGAACTCCGCGTGGAGCTCCTCGGAGCTCTTCCCGGTGGCCGAGAGGTAGGCCTCCTCGGTGATCCCCTGGCGGGCGAGCGCGCCGCGGAGTTCGTCGTGCATCACCTCGACCTCCTCCTCGACCAGGATGTCGGGGAGATCGACGGTCGCGTTCTTCACGGCGTAGTCGATGATCCGGTCGGCGAATCCGTGGCGCGCCCGGTCGAGGGCGTTGCGCTCCAGGCGCTTGCGGATCTCGGCCCGGAGCGTCGCCACGTCGGCGAAGTCGCCCATCGACTGCGCGAAGTCGTCGTCCGCCGCCGGCAGGATCTTCTCGCGGAGCTCCTTGAGCTCGACGCTGAAGTGGGCCGCGGCGCCACGGAGCGATTCCTCCTGGTAGTCCTCGGGGAAGGTGACGTCGAACTCGGCCGTCTCGCCGGGCCGGAGGCCCACGAGGTGCTCCTCGAAGCCCGGGACCAGGCGCTCCTCGCCGATCACGAGCGGCATCCGCTCGGACGTGCCGCCGTCGAAGGGGACGCCGTCGCGGGTGCCGACGAAGCCGATGACGGCCCAGTCGCCCTTCGCGGCCGGGCGCTCCTCGACCGGGCCCAGGGTCGCCTGCTGGTCGCGCAGCTCGTCGACGACGCGGTCCACCTTGGCATCGTCGACCGTCTCGATCTCCGGCGCGAACGGGAAATTGGCGTAGTCGCCGAGCTGCACCTCGGGGCGCAGCGGGACGGTCGCCCTGTAGCGCAGCGGCTTCCCCTCCTCGGCCTCCACGAGCTCGACGTCGGGGCGGCCGATGATGACGATCGAGGGGTCCGCGACCGTGCCCTCCGCCCACGTTCGGTAGCTCGAGTCGACGAGCGTCTCGACGGCTTCGTCCCAGACCGCGCCTTCACCGAGGACACGCTCCAGCATGCCGCGGGGGGCCTTGCCGGGCCGGAAGCCCGCGACGCGGGTGCGCTGGCTGAGGCGGCGGGTGGCGTCGGCGACGGCACGCGCGACCTGATCGACGGGGAGCTCCACCTCGACGACGAGGGTGCTCTTCTCGGAGGGGGTGGTGGTCACATGCATGGCCGAAGAAGTATAGGGGCGGCTTCGGGGGGGCGCCCGAGCGTGCCGGGACCGGCCGGTCGGGGTCGGCCCGGTCGCGGTCGAGGGGTTGCCCCTCGTGCCGGGTGGCGCGCCTGGTGGCTGTGCGCGGCGTCGAACGCCGCCGCGCAGCTCGCACGTCCTGTCGCTGGTGGGCGAGGTCGGGGTCGAACCGACACGCCGCTCACGCGGCACCGGCTCCTAAGGCCGGCGCGTCTGCCATTCCGCCACTCGCCCGTGGCGGGAGTCTAGCGGGTGGGCGGCGTCCCCTTGCCCTCGATCCGGGCGCGGATCGCCTCCTCCCGGGCCGCGACGTCCTCGGCCGACCCTTCGAAGAGGCGCTTCAGGAGCATCCGGCTCACCTCGGCGGCGAGCGGCACGCCGGCCGTCAGGAGGACCCGGCGGGTGAAGCGCGACTCGCCCTTCCGGTTCGTGTCGACGAACGCGGCGAACTCCCTCTCGAGCGACCCGCGGACCTTCGCCCCGTCGTCGCCGAGAGCGCGGACGGCCTTCTCCACCTGGTCGGGGAGGAGGCTCGCAGGGAGTGGATCGGGAGATCCGAACACCCGTCGCCGGACCGATCGGAAGACGCGCCGCGGGCCGCCGGCGACGACGAACGCCGTTCCGCCGACCACCGCGGCGGTCTTGCCGGGGTTGCGCCTGACTTTGGCCCGGACGTCAACCGCGGCACGCGCCGTCGCCTCGAGCCTGACCAGCTCGGCGCCCAGGGCCTCGCGGGCGGCGATGACGTCGGCCAGCGCGGCTGCCGACACCGGGTCCGGCGGGGGCGTGGCGATCATGAGGTCGGCCGGCGCGGGCGCCGTCGCAGGGGCGGGCGCGGGCGCCGTCGCAGGGGCGGGCGCGGGCGCCGTCGCAGGGGCGGGCGCGGGCGCCGTCGCAGGGGCGGGCGCGGGCGCCGTCGCAGGGGCGGCCGGCGTCACGCCGGCGCGTTCGTCCGTCATGCCCCGTCCTCCCTGCTGCCGGGCAACCGCGACGTCGCCCAGGCCTTCGTCTCCTCGGCCGCCGCGATCGATGCGCTCGGCATGAAGCGCTGCTTGAGCTCCTCCCAGTCGTAGCCGCGGAGCGCGAGGGCGGCAAGCGCCGGCCAGGCGATCAACGTCGCCGTGACGCCCAGGGCGACCCCGACCTGCAGGCTGAAGCTGATCGCGGTGAAGGCGCCCAGGAGCGCCCCGAGGACGGCTCCGCCGACGAACCCGCCGAGGGCGCCCCCGACCCCACCCGCGCGCGCACCACCGAGCAGGCCGAGGAACGCGAAGACCGTGCCCCCCAGGGTGATGCCCACGAGCAGCGGCCGGACCGCCGGGTCGACGCCCGCGTAGACCGACTCGCCGATCGCTGCGTAGGCTGCGTTGGGCCACGCCAGCCCGAGCACCGTGCCGACCACGATCCCGATCAGCACGCCCACGAGCAGCGTCCCGGCGAGGTAGCCCCGCGAGATCCGCAGGGCCCCCAGCACGAGGGCGACGGCCGTTGCCAGCGAGAAGAGCGTCCCGTGGAGGATCCCCCAGCCCATGGAGCCGAAGATCCACTCGCCCAGGAAGAGGGCAGTTCCGACCGGGACGAGAAGCGCGACGTAGACGATGAGCGCGAGCGCGATCCCGACCTGGACCGCGACCTGCTTGGCGTCGTCGAGGATGACGGCGAGCTCGGCCTTGGCCAGCACGATGTGCGCGTTGACGAGGGTGCGACCCGCCTCGACGGTCCGGCCCACCTGCTCGCGGAGCCCCGGCGGCTTCGGCGGCTTCGGCGGCTTTGGCGGCTTCGGCGGCCTGGGCGGGGGCGAGCCCCCGGGCCGGCTGGCGCCGGGGGCGCGAGGGGGTGGCGGCTCGGCAGGCGGGCCAGGCGGCGGTGCGCCGGGCAGCGGCTCGGCGGACGGGGAGTCGGCGGGCGATGCCCCACCCTGCGGCTCGGCGGACGCCGCCGGCCGTGGGCCATCCGTCGTCGGGGGCACCCCGCTCGCGGCCGCGAGAGCCGCACGCTCGTCCGCCGCGGCCACGTCGGCGGCCGCGTCCGCCTCGGCCGCGGCCTCGGCGGCTGCCGCGACCTCCGGATCGAGGGGCGGCTCGGGACCCGACGGCTCGGCCGGTCGGGACGCGTCAAAGGGTGGCTGCGCGCTCAGGGTCGGGCTCCTTCCCGGGATGCGTTCCCGGCGATGATACCGCCACGATCGACGACCGCGGGAGGTCCTTCCGGCAATGCGCGTCCGGGCCCTCGGCACCGGCACGGACGCGGGCGCCGCCGCGTGTCCCCGGCCGCAGCGCGCCGTGCGCTCAGGTGCTGCCCGGCGAGCCCCTCCGGCTCGGCTGCGGCTCGGCTGCGGCTCGGCTGCCGGGTGCCGGGGCCGTTCGACGCGGGGAACCGAGCGGGGTGCGGGATCTAGCTGATGGTGAGGACCGGCTGCTGGCGGGCCGCGCGCACGCTCACCCGCGCCGCCACGGTCTTGGCCAGGGCGGTCATCGCCTGGGCCGCGGCGCCGGGCTCGCGCTGCGCGACGGCCGGGATCCCCGCGTCACCACCCTGGCGGACCGTGACGTCGAGCGGGATGCCACCGAGGAACTCCACGTCGTGCTCCAGGGCGAACCGCTCCGCGCCGCCGCGGCCGAAGATCTCGGTGGCCTCGCCGCAGTGCGGGCACACGAAGGCGCTCATGTTCTCCACGACGCCGATCACCGGGACGCTCATGCGCCGGAACATGGCCAGCGCCTTCTCGACGTCCGAGATGGCGACCTGCTGCGGCGTGGTGACCAGGACCGACCCGGAGATCGGGACGGCCTGCGCGAGCGTCAGCTGCGCGTCCGACGTGCCCGGCGGCAGGTCCACGACGAGGTAGTCGAGCTCGCCCCAGGCGACGTCGCGGAGGAACTGCTGGATCGCGCCGCCGACGAGCGGGCCGCGCCAGACGATCGGCTGGCCCTCGGGCACGAAGAACGCGATCGAGATCACCTTCACACCGTAGCGCTCGAGGGGCAGGATCTTGTTGTCCGCGTTGGCCGTGGGGGCGCCGTCGATCCCCATCATGAGCGGGATGTTGGGGCCCGTGATGTCGGCGTCGAGGAGCCCGACCGCCGCGCCCGCCTGGGCGAGCGCGACCGCGAGGTTGGCGCTGACGGTGCTCTTCCCGACCCCTCCCTTGCCGGAGGCGACGGCGATGATGTTCTTGACCCCCTCGAGGAGCTGCGGACCGGCCGACGGCGCCGCGCGGCGGACCATCGCCCCCCACGTGATCTCGACGTCGGAAGCCCCGATCGCCGCCAGGGCTGCGCGGGCGTTGCTCTCGATCACGTCCTTGAGCGGGCACGCGGGCGTCGTGAGCTCGATCGTGAACGCGATCCTCGGACCGTCGATCTGGATCCCCTTGACCATGTTCAGGGTCACGATGTCACGGCCCAGCTCGGGCTCCTGGACGGTGCGGAGCGCGTCGAAGACGGCGCCCTCGGTGAGCGTGCTCATCTGGCGGTCGTGTCCTTCCGGTGTGGGACGCTGCATCCCGGGCCTCGCGCCCGGAACCGCATCGTAGCGCGGACGCCCGGGTCCCGCCCCCGTGCGCGCCCGTGCCGCCGTCCGCGCCCCGAACCCGACGGCCCGGCACCGATGCCAGCCGGATCCCGGACCGCGGATTTCGCACCGATCGGGCCGGCAGGGTGCGATCCGCGCAGGACGGGGTCGATGTTGACACGCGTTTCCGCGCGACCGTACGATCGCCGCGACGGCAGCGCGGCAGCGTCGGTGAAGGTGCGATCGCGGCCAGCCTGCTCGCCTTCAGCCTCTCGATCGACGACGTCGTCATCACCAACTTCACCGCCGGCCAGACGGTCACCTTCCCGATGTTCATCTGGGGTTCCGCGCGGGTCGGTGTCTCCGTCCAGGTGAACGTGATCGGCACGATCATCTTCCTGACCGCGGTGGGAGCCGTCTCCTGAGCACCCTCCTGCAGCGCCGCGATCGCGGGGCCTGAGCACCTCCCCCCTACCGTTTCGTCGCTCTCGGCGCCGACGAGACGCACATGCTGTGGGTTAACACGCCGCCAGCCTTCTGAAGGAGCCCGCCATGGTCGACACGGCCGCCGTCACGCCCGCCGCCGGGGGGGCGCTCCCGGATCGTTCCGTCGTTCCGGCCGTCTGGAGCCGCGTCACGAACATCACGGTCGACCACGGCGAAGGGAGCTGGCTCGTCACCACCGACGGGGAGCGCTACCTCGACTACAGCTCGGGGATCGGCGTCACGAACACCGGCCACGCCCACCCCCGCGTCGTCGCCGCCGTGCAGGCCCAGGCGGCGAAGCTGCTCCACGGCCAGCAGAACATCGTCTACCACGAGGCCGGGCTGCGGCTCTACCAGCGCCTGCGGACGCTGATCCCGGGCGGGCCGTGGCAGGGATTCCTGTCCAACTCCGGCGCGGAGGCTGTCGAGGCGGCGGTCAAGCTGGCCCGCGCGGCGACGAAGCGGCCGGTGATCCTCGTCTTCCGCGGCGGCTACCACGGCCGAACGGCCCAGACGATGGCCCTGACCACGGCCAAGAACATCTACCGGGGCGACTTCGAGCCGCTCCCGGGCTCCGTCTACAGCACGGCCTTCCCGTACTGCTACCGGGCGCCCGGCGGGCCGCACGTCCCCGACGCCGACTGCAGCTGCGACTGGGAGGAGCAGCTCGACCTCACGCTCCGCACGCTGACCTACCCCGAGCACGTCGCCGCCGTCATCGTGGAGCCCGTGCTCGGCGAGGGCGGCTACATCGTCCCGCCGCCCGGCTTCCTGCCCCGGCTCCGCGAGATCACCCGGGCCCACGGGATCCTGCTCGTCGCCGACGAGGTGCAGACGGGCGTGGGCCGGACCGGCGAGCTCTTCGCCGTCCGTCACTGGGACGTGGAGCCGGACATCCTGGTCTTCGCCAAGGGGATCGCGTCGGGCCTGCCGCTCTCGGGGATCATCGCCCGGCCCGAGCTCCTGGCCGCGTGGCGGCCGGGCGCCCACGGCGGGACCTACGGCGGCAACGTCGTGGCCTGCGCCGCCGCGAACGCGACGCTCGACGTGATCGAGGACGAGGGCCTGGTGGCCAACGCGCGCGAGCGGGGCGCCCAGTTCCTCGCGGGGCTCCGCGCGATCGCGACCCGCCAGCCCGCCGTCGGGGACGTGCGCGGCCTCGGCTGCATGGTCGCCATGGAGTTCGTGAAGCCGGGCGACGGCGATGGGCGAACCCCGGACCCGGACCTCGCGAAACGCGTGATCGCCGGGGCCCTCGAGCGGAAGCTGATCGTCCTCTCGGCGGGCGCCTACACGAATGTGACCCGGATCATCCCGCCGCTCGTCACGACGTCGGAGGAGGTGGACCTGGCGCTCGGGATCCTCGCGGAGAGCATCGCGGCGACGACGGAGTGAGGGCGTGACGGCTCCCAACGCCCCGAGCCCGCGGACCCGGGTCCGGCGCCTCCCGCAGCGCGCCGCCTACGACGCGGCCTCCATCGCGGCCGTCCTGGATGCGGGGGTCGTCGCGCACCTGGGGTTCGTCGACGACGGCCAGCCCTACGTGATCCCCGTCCTGCACGCGCGCGTGGGTGACAGTGTCTACGTCCATGGCTCGCCGGCCAGTCGCGCGATGCGGGTGCTCGGAGAGGGCGCGCCGGCGTGCCTCACGGTCACCCACATCGATGGGATCGTCCTCGCGCGCTCGGCCTTCCACCACTCGGTGAACTACCGGTCGGCGGTGGTCCTGGGCCGGGCGTCGCTCGTGACCGAGCCCGCCGAGAAGGTCCGCGCCCTGGAGGCGTTCATGGAGCGCGTGACGCCCGGGCGCTGGGCCGAGGTCCGGCCGCCGGACGAGCGCGAGCTGAAGGCGACTGCCGTCCTCCGGCTCGACCTGGAGGAGGCGTCCGTGAAGCTCCGCGCGGGTGGGCCGGCCGACGATGCGCGCGACCTCGGGTCGCCGGCCTGGGCCGGCGTGGTCCCCCTTCGCGTCACGGCCGGCCTCCCCGAGGACGCCGCGGATCTCCGGCCCGGCATCGTGCCGACGCCGGCCGTGCTTGCGCTCCGCGAGCGCTTCGGATGAGACCCACGGCGGCGGCCAGCCGGATGGCCCGGGATCCGGCCGCGACCATCGATCCCTCGGCCGTGGTCGTCCTGCCGGCGACGGCCGAGCGTTGGCCAGACGTCGTCGTGCTGCTCGGCGGCTCCGACGAGCGCGGCTGCTGGTGCCAGGCATGGCGAGGGAGGGTGCTCGACGACCCGAGCGGTCCGGGCGCCGGCAACCGGGAGCGGCTCGAGGCGCAGGTGCGATCGGGGACCGCCGCGCCGGGCGTGGTCGCCTACCTGGACGGCGAGCCCGTCGGCTGGTGCGGTCTCGGACCGCGGGCCGCGATGTCGCGGCTCGTCCGCTCGCGAACGATCCCCCGGGTCGACGAGCTCGCCGCATGGTCGATCGGCTGCTTCGTCGTCCGGCCCGGGTACCGGCGCCGCGGCGTCGCCCGGGCGCTGCTGGGTGGAGCGATCGCGTACGCCCGCGCCCACGATGCCCCGTGCCTCGAGGCCTATCCCATCGATCCGGCGGGCGCCCGGGTGTCGACCTCGTTCGGGTTCGTCGGCTTCACCTCGATGTTCGACGCAGCCGGCTTCCGGCGAGTCCTCCTCACCGACGCCCACAGCGCCGGACTGCCGCGCTGGCTCGTGCGCCTCGACCTCCGCTGACGCCCGACGTCCGTCAGGCGGTGGGGCCCCGCCACTCCCACGCTCGCTCGACGAAGACCTCGCCGAAGCCGACGTCGGCGTAGAGCCGGTTGGCCGCCTCGCCGCTCCCGGTGTCGACGCACGCCTGCGTTGTTCCGGCCTGCCGGGCCCGCTCGAGGCCGGCGCGGATCAGCGACTCGGCAAGGCCGCGCCGGCGGTGGTCCGGGTGGGTGCAGACGGGCTCCACGATCGCCAGGCGGTTCACCGGCTCGTGGGTGATCCCGACGTGGGCCGCGAACGTCCCGTCCGGGGCCTCGGCCACGAGGTGGAGCTCGGGGTCGAAGTCCGGCGCGTGCGCCGCGAAGACCAGGAACTCGTCGGCGACGTGGAACGTCCGCCCGAAGGCCGCGTTCAGGAGGGCCGCCAGCCGCGCGGCGTCCTCGCGATCGACGGCGCGCAGGGCGCGGAGCCCGTACCCCGCCGCGAGCGGGCGGCGCTCCACCGGCTCCGCCCCAAGCCGCTGCCAGCGGGTCACGCCCCAGTCGTCGGTGGGACGCCAGCCGCGGGCCGCGAGGAGGCGACCGCGCCGGTGATCGTAGTCCCGCACCGGAGTCACCAGCCGCCGGCCGCCCGCCCCGTCCGGCGCGGCGAGGGTGCCCTCGGCCCAGGCCAGCATCTCCGGCTCGAGATGGCGGTGGGCCGGGTCGACCTGGATCGCGAGCTGGCCGTCGCCGTCGGCGTGGGCCACGCCGATGAGGCTCCCGTCCGGCGCCTCCCATGCCCGGGCCGTGCGCTCGAGGGCCGGGTCCCAGGCGGGGTCGGCCCGGTACCAGCGCCAGCCGTCCCAGCGCCGAACCTCCCAGGTGAACCCGGGTGCGGAGCGAGGCAGCACGTCGATGAGCATCCGGCGGACGAGGGTCCAGTCGTCCTCGCGGAACGGGCGGCCGCCGCCGGGACTTGCCGTCGTGCCGTCCATCGCCGCCCTCCCGGCCGCCCGCCCGCTACCCGCGGAGCCGGGCCAGGATCTCCTCGTGGAGGTGTCCGTTGCTGGCGACGAAGCTGGGTGCCCAGACGTCGCGCGCGCCGGTCACGTCCGTCACGCGGCCGCCCGCCTCCTCGATGATGACCATGGGCGCGGCGACGTCCCAGCTGTGCATCCCGGTCTCGAGCATCGCCTCGGCGGCACCTTCGGCAACCAGGGCGTAGCCCCAGAAGTCGCCGAAGCCCCGGTCGCGCCAGCACGAACCGAGGAGGGCGTCGAAGCCCGGCATCAGGCCCGACTCGACGTTCTCGCGGCGGCTGCCGTAGATCAGCTGGGCATCGCCGAGCTCCGGCACCTCGCTCGTCCGCATGCGCCGGCGCAGGCCGTCGCGGTTCACGGCCCAGGCGCCCATGCCGCGCGCCGCATACCAGCGCTCGCCCAGGGCTGCCGCCGACATCACGCCGATCTGGAGCTCGCCCTCGACCTCCACCGCGAGCAGCGTCGCGAAGAGCGGGATGCCGCGGATGAAGTTGTGCGTGCCGTCGATCGGGTCGATGTACCAGCGAACGCCCGCCGCCGCGTCCTCGTCGCCGAACTCCTCGCCGACGAAGCCGTGGGCCGGGTAGATCGCCCTGATCCGATCGCGGATCAGGCGCTCGATCGCGCGGTCGGCCTCGGTGACGAACGTGCGATCCGCCTTGCGCGTCGCCGTCATCTCACGGCGGTACGAGCGGAGCGCGAGCCGGTCGGCCTCGTTGCACATCTCGAGCGCAAGGGACAGCCATGCGGTGAGATCGCCCTCGCTCGCCCGGCGCCGCCCGGCGCTCCAGGCCGCGCCGAACGGAATGCCGTCCGTCACGATCACGAAGCCTCGCCTGCGGCCTTCAGCGCCGCGGGCGCCGGGCGGTGCCACTCCGGCCCGTTCGGCACGTAGCGCGCCAGCAGGTCGGCGGTTCCGGTCACCTTCAGCTGGTCGAAGAGGAAGGCGAGCTTGACCGCCTGGCTGGCGAGGATCTCGCCCTTCGTGGCGAGGCTCCAGGTCCGGCGCTTGAACGGGCCGATCGCCTTCTTGCGGGTCGTGTACAGGAACTGGCTGTCGGTCTGGCCCGGCTTGCGCTCGTCGGCGGCGTTCTCCACGAGCCAGGCCTCGATCTCGGCGTGCAGGTCGGCCGGGAACGCGGGGTGGTCGTAGACCGCGTTCTGGAAGCCCGTCGCAAGGTGGATCTCGGCGGTCTCGACGGTCGAGAAGAGGTGGAACAGGCTGTCCGGCAGCGTGCTCGCGCCGTGCTGAACGGCCCCCGCGATCCCGTAGTCGGCGCGGCAGACCTCGCCGAGGTCCTTCAGCACGTTGAAGTCGAGCTTCACCTCGGCCACGCCGCCGTCGGGCAGGGGGACGCCACCGTGGCTCGTGCCGGTCTGGACGCTCACCTTGCTGACGCCGATCGCGCCCGGCTTCCGGGCGTCGAGCTCACGGCGGAACCCCTCGAGATACGCCCGCAGGTCCTCGACCGTCGAGTTCGACTTGCCGACCTCGCCGATCTCCCCTCCGATCGAGATGGTGACCCCTTCCGGCTCCAGGTCGCGAATGAGCGCGGCGATCTCCGCGGCGACCGTGTAGTTGACCTTCTGCTCGAGGTCGACGGTCGGCTGGGAGAGGTCGACCAGCGTCGAGCTGTCGATGTCGATGTTGAGGTATCCGGCGGCCACCGCGTCGCGGCAGGCCTTGCGGATCTCCTCCGTCATCGTCTCCGGGTCGGCCGCGAACTTCTTGGCGTTGAGTTGGTAGTGGTCGCCCTGGATGAAGACCGGGCCGACCCAGCCGGCTGCGATGGCCCCGGCGAGGCAGTTCGGCGCGTACTCGAAGACGCGCTGCCAGGTGTAGGTCTGCTCGGAGCGGGCGAGCTCGAGGATCACCGGCCCGACGGCCTTCGCCTTCGCCGTCTCGAAGATCTTCTTCACCGTGTCGAAGGTGTCCATCCGGACGTTGATGGCCGGGACGGTGAAGCCGGACACCTCGCCGCGCGCCCGGGCGGCGTAGAGGTCCTGGATGCTGGCGGAACGGGCGCCGAGCACCTGGCTCGCCTCCCAGATGATCCAGCGCGCCGCCTCGACGGTGGCCTCGTCCTCCGAGAACGTTTGGGTCCAGGCCAGATCCTCGATCGTCCGGTCGCGGAATGCGGCCTCGTCCGTGACGACGACGCGGTCGCCGTCGATGTGGGCGGCGCCATCGAGAAGGCCGATCAGCTCGGGGATGGAGGCGGCGACGGTGGGCATCGGGGTGGGTCTCCTGTCGAGGGCGGGCGGCGGCGCGATGCGGCCGCACGCGCTGGGTGACGGCGGGTCTCATGAGGCGCCCGAGCGGCAGCTGCGTGCCGGGAGCGACAACCCGCCCATGGTACGCCGACCGGCGGCCGGGGCGCCCGTCCGGGCGGCCTCTCGTCGGGGGCCGAAGGGACGAGCGGGGATCGACGCGACGCGACGAAGGCGCTCGACGCCGAGCATCGGGCATGCCTCGCCACGCTCCAGCAGCGGTGATCAGACCGACGAACACCCTCCTCGCCACGCGCCCCTTCAGCCGGGGCGTGTGGCATCGTCCGGCGCCGGCCCGGCCGGGGCGGCGAGCATCTCGCGCGCGTCGACGCGAAGCCGGTACGTCCCGCGCTCCACTCGCTCGAACCAGCCGTACGGGTCGCGGGCGAGGATGCGGCCAACGTTCGGAGCAGATGCCCGCTCGCGGAGAGCCGCCACCGTCGCCGGGCCGTCAGCGAGCGCCGCCGCGACCCGCACCGCCTCCTGGCGGTAGGCGGTCATGATCGGGACCCGCGTCGCGCCTCCCGGGGTCGGGTCGCCGCGCCGCCGCGCGTGCTCGGCCAGCAGCCGCGCCGTCCGCCGCCGGTCGCGCGGGGGGCGGTACGGGCCCGGCTCGACCGCGACCTCGACGGTGCGGCTCGGCCCGTGGACGACCAGCAGGCCCAGCCCCAGGCGCCGGCACAGGGGCCGGATCCCCCGCCGCCGGACGGTGTCGGCGGGAACAGCCACGTAGACCGTCTCCGCGACGCGAAACCGGTCGATCGCCTGGAGGACGAGGCCGAGCGTGAAGTGGAGCTTCAGCTCGACGATCACCGGCGGCTCCTCGCCGCGGACGGCCACGACGTCGCAGCCGCCGACCTCGCCCTTGACCTCGAACCCCTCGCGCTCGAGGAACGCCTTGACCGGCGGGTAGAGATCGACCTCCCGGTGCGTCGCCCGCGGCCGGCCGGCCCCCGTCACCCGACGCCCGCCTCCCGAGAGAAGGCCGCGACGATCGCGTCGAGCTCGCCCGCCAGCCCTTCGTCCAGCGGCAGCGGGACATGCGAGGCGAGCAGCGAGCGCACACGCTCACGCGCCCGGTCGCGGGGGGAGGGGCGCCCGGCCGCCTCCCAGTCCTCCCAGGTGCCGCGGTCGAAGAGGCGCGGCTGCCAGAGCTCGCGCATGTGGGCCACGGTGTGGTCCTCGGCCAGGAAGTTGCCGCCGGGCCCCACCTCGCCGATGACGTCGACCGCGAGGGCCTCGTCGTCGATCGTCAGGCCGCCGGCGAGGTGCCGGACGAGCCCGAAGACCTCCGCGTCGAGGACCATCTCCTCGAGGGCGAAGACGCGCGCCGCGTACAGGAGCCCGGCGCCCGACAGCATGTCGGCGCCGGCGAGGAGGCTCGCGAGGCCGGACAGGCCATTCTCGAGGCCTGCCTGCCAGTCGGGGCTCTTGGCGCCGGGCGCGAACGTCCCGACGCTCGACGGAACCCGGTAGTGGCGGGCGAGCTGGGCGAACGCGGCCTGGTAGAGCAGGTCCTCGGGCCCACCGCAGGTCGTGAGGCCCGTCCGCAGGTCCATCGTGGTCGAGCAGGCTCCGTAGAACGTCGGGGCGCCCGGGACGAGCAGCTCGACGATCGTCATCCCGGCCAGCACCTCGGCGTTGCTCTGGGCGAGGACGCCCGCGGGCGTCGCGGGCGCGGTCGCGCAGCCGATCGCCATGACCACGAACCCGGCGGGGACGCCCGCCTCGGCGTAGACGAGCGCCGCTTCGAGAGCGTCACCGTCGAAGGTGAGCGGGCTCAGGCTCACCTGGAACGAGGAGAGGACCGGCCGGGCGCGGAGGGCGTCGGCGCCGCCGGCGACGGCCCTTGCCATCTCGACGGCACCCCGCGCGGCGAACGGCGTCGTCGCGGTCATGAGCTGGACGTGCTTGCCGCTGTTCGCCAGCTGCGTCCGGAGCTCGTGGAGCGGGCGCACGGCGACCGGCCGGTCGCCGGCCTCCACGCCCTGCCAGAGGAAGGCGATCTCGGGGAGCGCGTCGGCAAGCCGGGTGACCCGGGCCAGGTCGGCCTCCGTGGAGGCCCGCCGCTGGCCCGTCTCCTCGTCGAGGATCTCGGCCGCGCTGCCGTCGACCGAGAGGTAGCCGTGGGCGCCGTCGAGCGGCAGGTCCCAGGCCGGGTCGCGCGCGGCCAGGGTGTAGGAATGCGGCGCCGCCGCGAGCGCGGCCTCCACCAGCCCGGCCGGCAGGCGGACGCGGTCGCCGTCCACGCGCGCCCCGGCCGCGGCCAGCCGCGCGCGCATCGCCGGCGACGTGACGGCAACGCCGGTCTCCTCGAGGATCCGCAGGCTTGCGGCGTGCAGCCGGGCCATGCCATCCGCCGACAATGGGCGCAGGGGCGGCTCGCCGATCGGGAGAGACCGGACGGGCGAGGCGGGGTCGGGCATCGGGGTGCCTCCGGTGAGGGGCGGGGTGCGGCGTGGCCGGGCGGGCGATGGGTCGAGTGCAGGACGCCTGCCCGCGAGCGTAGCCCACCTGCGCCCGCGTGCGCGCTCCCGACCCGCCGTACGATGCGGCCCATGGACGTCGAGACCGCCATTCGCACCACCCGCTCCATCCGCCGGTTCACGGACGACCCGATCCTCGACCACGACCTGCGGGCCATCCTGGATGCGGGCCGCCGCGCCCAGTCCAGCATGAACAGCCAGCCCTGGCGCTTCGTCGTCGTGCGCGACCGGGCGACCCTGGAGGCGCTCGCCGGCTGCGGCACGTACGCCGGCCACCTCGCCGGGGCGGCCGCGGGCATCGCCCTCGTCGGGACCGCGCCGGACGCCGACATGGATCTCGGACAGGCGCTGGCCTACCTCCAGCTCGCGGCTCACGCCCGCGGCTACGGCGCCTGCATCGCCTCGATGTGGGAACCGGGCCGGGCCAAGTCGATCCTGGGGATCCCGGCGGAGCTGACCTTCCACACCGCCCTCTCCGTCGGGCGCCCCGCGCCCGAGGAGATGGTGCCCCGCGCGCCGAAGGCGGGCGGGCGCCAGCCGCTCGAGGAGATCGTCCGCTGGGAGCGCTGGGGCTGATCCGTCCGGGTCCCGGCGCGCGATCTGGAGATCGTCAGTCGCCGGCCACCGGTGAATCGAGCGCCAGGCGATCGGCCGCGGCCGCGAACGAGACGGCGTCGACGGCGCCGCGCGCGACGAGATCGGCGATGAGGGCGGCCCTCCGACCGCGCTCCGCCTCGAAGTCGCCGGCGCGCATCCGGCAGCGCTCGGCGAGGTCGGGGACGATCCCCCACGCGAAGTCCTCCCAGCGATCCTCGCGGGGATCCCACGTGGCGAGAACGGCCGGACGCTCGCGGCGCGGATGGCCGCCGGCGTCCCGCATGACCGGCCGGAGGTAGTGGCCCGCGACGACCCGTGGTTCTCCGCCGCCCTCCGCCGGCCGGTCGACCAGCAGGACGGCGCCGAGGAAGGATGTCTCGTCGTCGGTCAGCCCCTGGCGCGCCAGCACGTCGAGGACGCCGGCCAGGTCGGCGGCGTCGACGAGCGCCGCGAGGCCGCTCCGGCCCGTCGTCGTCGCCAGGGCTGCCCGGACGACCCCCGGCTGTGTCTCTCGCGCCAGCGTCCCCGCCACGCGCACCAATCGCCCGGCCGTCCCCGGTGCGGTGGCAGCGGGACGGCGATCCCCTGGCAGCGCGGCGACCAGCGCGTCGAGAAGCGCCGAGCCGGTGGCGCCATCACGCCCGGCGACGAGCACGGGAACGCCGCGCTCCGCGAGGAGCCACGCCAGCCCGGCGAGCGACGGGTCGAGCAGCCGCGCGGCGACGAGCGCGGGAAGCGTCGGGGGCGAGTCGGTTGCCGGCACGGTGGCGGAGCGTACGCGGCCGCCCGGTACCCGTCAATTCGCGCTCCGCCGTGGTCCGCGGACAGCCATCACGCCCCGTCGCATCTCGGTGCCAGCCAGTGGATCTCCTCCGCGATCCTGTCGGTCGGCGCTGGCGGAGCGTGCCGCTGCCTGGCTCGTGGCGCCCGCGGTGCTCGGGTGCGGGGGCGCGGTGCGGGCCGGGTGCGGCGCGGCGACGGCGCCCGGCGGCCGTGGGCGGAGCCGGCGGGGCCGTGGGCGGAGCCGGCGGGGCCGTGGGCGGAGCCGGCGGGGCCGTGGGCGGAGCCGGCGGGGTGGCAATCCCGACCCTTTGAACAGATAGTCTGGTCAGGATCGGCGGGCCCGAGCGTGCGACCCACTCCGGACCAGCACTTCGGCGTGACTCCCGTGCTTACGGACGGCGTCGCTGAACAGATAGTCTGTTCAAGCGAGGATCGGCGACGCGCGGCGGGCCCGGGGCCAGCGTCGAGCCGGAGTGCGGTGGGAGGATCGGCGGCGCGCGGCCGGCACGCGACGGGCGCGGGGCGCCACGGGATGCGCACCTCCGGGCCGATGGAGCCCACCTCACCCCCGCGGCATCCGCGCCGGCCCCCACTCGTCAGCGTCATCGTCTCCCTCACCACTGAGACGGCCGACGTCACCGAGCAGGGGGCGCCGACAGGATCGCGGAGCAAAGACGGGTCGGCCATCACGCCCTCGACGAGTACGCGATACTTCGATCGTCCGGGGGGATCCGGCGAGGGAGGTGCGGCACATGCTCCAGCGGCTCATCGGCGTGTCGATCGGCGCGCTGATCACGTTCGCGATCCTCTGGTTCAGCGACTTCACGAACCAGACCGACCTCATCCCGTGGTACTTCTCCGCGGTCCTCATCGGGGCGATCGCCAGCTTCTTCTGGCCGGTCGTGGCCGGGATCTGGCTGGGCCGGCGGGCGAAGTCCCGGCGCGACGAGCAGATCCAGAAGGAAGTCGACCGCCAGATGGCGGAGAAGTCGGGCCAGGGCTGACCGGCGAGCGCGGCCGGCAGGATCATGACGGCCGGGCTGGAGATCGTCCCGGCCACCGCGTCGACCTGGGATGCGCTCGTCGACCTCTTCTCGCGCCGCGCCGGACCGGATCCGCGCTCCTGCTGGTGCCTGTGGTGGCGCGTCAGGGCGAAGGACTTCGCAACGAGCGCGTCGGCCACCAACCGGGCCCGCCTCCGCCGACTCGTCGAGGCAGGCCCACCGCCGGGACTCGTGGCGCTGGAGGACGGGCGGGCGGTGGGTTGGGTCGGCCTCGGGCCGCGTCCGGAGTTCGAGCGGATCGAGCGGTCGCGGGTGATCCCGCGCGTGGAGGGGCCTACGCCGTGGGCGATCGTCTGCTTCGTCGTGGCCTCCGACGCCCGCGGGCGAGGGGTCGCGGGCGCCCTGCTGGCGGCGGCCGTAGAGCACGCGCGGGCCGCGGGGGCCCCGGCCGTCGAGGGCTACCCCATCGACCCGTCCTCGGAGCCCGGCGGCCGTGTCCGTGACACGGGCGCCTACACCGGCACCCGGTCCATGTTCGAGCGGGCCGGCTTCGTCGTCGCCGCGCCGACCACCTCCTACAGCGGCGGCGCGCCCCGCGTCGTCATGCGGCTGGACCTGGACTGATCGCCCTCGGCGATCCCCGCGCGGCCGCCGACCCGGCACGCCCACCGGCGCGTGGGCGCGACGACGCCCGGCCACCCTCGAGCGACCGACGCCGTGGTGACCCGCGGCGTGGTGACCGGCAGCACCTCGGGGGCTGTCGCACTCCACCGAAACAATACGCCCGGACGGGTGGACAACTGCGAACCGGGGGGAGGGGCCGGGGCGGGCCGCGCGGGCCGAGGCCGCGCCGCGACCCGGAGACGACCCCCCCCCGCGCCCACGCGAGCAGCGCGGACGCGCCCCGCGGGGCCGAGCCGGCGCGGCCCGAAGGACCGGCGCCCACCCGCCAGCGGCCCCCGCCGGCCCACCGCCCCCGAGCGAGAGAGCGCGCGACCGCCCCGCGCCCAAAAACAACAAAAAAAAAAAAGGGGGTTGACAGCCCCTCCGCGCGAGGAGTACCGTCCCAACCGGCGCGGCAGCCCCGCGTCCACGACAGAGAGGCGTGAACCCCGAATGAGCAACCGGATCAACCTCATGAGCGCCCGGGAGCGGTCCTGCACCGCGCCCATCGGCGCGCTCTGCGGGCGATCTGTGCCCAGCTCGGCCTAGTCACGCGGCGGCAGCGCCGCCAGGCAGGGACCGAAGCCGCGGGCCAGATCAGGGCCCAGCGGCTTTTTCATTGCCCCGCGCACGGCGGGGCGGCGACCCGGAGCCGCGGGCCCACGACGCAGGAACCAACGTCGGGCCCGCGGCTCTTCTCGTCTCCGGACGATCGAAGGCCGCGACCGGGCCCGTCTCCACCGGGATCGCCGACCACCGAGACAAGGAGACACCGTGAGCATCCTCACCGAACCGAAGATCGCGCTCCGGCGGCCCGTCTCGGCACGCGACGAGATGATCGCCCCGGTCCCGGTCGAGATCGACGAGCCCGCGCCCGAGCGGCCCGTCGGGCCTCCTGCCCTGCTCCTCGAGCACGTCTCCAAGACGTTCGTCGTGGGTCGCAGGAAGAAGCCCGTGACGGCCGTGGGCGACGTCTCGCTGCGCGTCGAGCGCGGCGAGATCTACGGGGTCCTCGGCGCGAACGGGAGCGGCAAGAGCACCCTGATTCGCCTCGTGTCCACCCTCCTGACCCTGGACCAGGGTCGGGCGGAGATCTTCGGCCACGACGTGGAGCGGGACGAGATGGCGGTCAAGCGGCTCATCAACCGGGTGAGCGTCGACGCCGCCTTCTTCAAGAAGCTCTCGCCGTACGAGAACCTGGCCTTCGCCGCCCGCCTCTACGGCCTCCATGCCGGCGAGGCCCGGGCGGAGGCGGTCCGGATCCTCGCCCGGCTCGGCATCTCCGAGAAGCGGATGGGCAGCCCGATCGAGCAGATGAGCCGCGGCATGCAGCAGAAGGTCGCCATCGCGCGAGCCCTGCTCACATCGCCAACGCTCCTCTTGCTCGACGAGCCGACGACGGGGCTCGACCCCCGTTCGAAGCTCGAGGTCCAGTCCTTCATCGAGGACGTCCAGGCCGCCCACGACGCGACGATCCTGCTGACGACCCACGACATGGCCGAGGCCGACCGGCTCTGCGACCGGATCGCGATCCTCGACCAGGGGCGCCTCGTCGTCGAGGACACCCCGGAGGCCCTCAAGGCCCGGGTGGCCCGCGAGACGGGCCTCCCGCCGACGCTCGACAACGTGTTCATGACCTACACGGGCCGCTCCCTCGACGAGGACGTCGAGGAGGCCCCGGAGGACGACGAATGACCAGGCTCGACCTGCACCAGCCGGCCGGCCGCGCCCGGCCCCGACCCGACCATCCCCCCGCCCACCGAAGGGAGGTGAGCGCCGTGAACAACTCCACTCGCTACGTCGACGCGGTCCACGCGGATCGCGCCGCCCGGTTCGCCGCGGAAGCGCACCACGCACGGATCGCCCACCGGGCGGCCCGCGCCGACGAGCGCCGCGTCCGCCGGGCGATCGGCCGCTCCATCGTCCGCGTCGGCGCGCGCATCGCCGCCGACCCGGCCCCGGAGCGACTCCAGCCGGCCCGGTCCCGCTGATGCGGGGCCGGGCGGCCTCCCCACCCCACCAGGGAGCGACACTCCAGTGACCACCCTCCACCGCCCGATGGGCACGGCGACGCGCGAGCTCGGCGCGTCGGTCGCGTTCATCGAGCGCAACTTCAACCTCAGCCGCCGCTACTGGGGCTGGGAGCTCGCGTTCCTCGTGTACGCGATCGCGGGAGCCCTCGCGATCTCCTTCATCGGGGCCGAGCAGGCCGACGAGCGGCTCACCTTCAGCCTCGTGATCGGGGCCATCTTCTGGAACTACCTCTCGACCGTCTTCTCGTTCGTCGCGGAGACGATCAGCTGGGAGCGCTGGGAGGGGACCCTCGAGTACACGATGATGGCGCCGGTCCGGCGCGCCTCGCAGCTGCTGGGCTCGACGGCCTACGCCATCGTCTACGGGCTGATCCACACGACGGTCGTCCTCGTCGTCCTGACCCTCTTCTTCGAGCTCGACCTCTCGCAGGCGAACTTCGCAACGGCCGCCGGGATCATGGTCATCGGCTCGTTCTCGATCGTCGGGATCGGCGTGATGGCGGCGATCCTGCCGCTCCTCTACGTGGAGCGCGGGGCGCAGATGACCTTCGTCATCCAGTCCTGCCTCCTCGTCGTCAGCGGCGTCTACTACTCGGTGGACGTCCTGCCGGGCTGGATGCAGGTGCTGGCGAAGCTCTCGCCGGCGACCTACATCCTCGACGGCGTGCGCGCCGGGCTCCTCGACGGGGCGACCCTCGCGGACGTCTGGTACGACATCTGGCCCCTCGCGATCATGGGCGTCGTCCTGATCCCGTCCGGCCTCTGGCTCTTCGGGCGCGCCGAGCGATACGCGAAGCGCACCGGCAAGCTCAAGCGAGTCGGGTGATGACGACGAACGAACGACGCCACGGCCGGGACGACGGCCGCCTCCCCCGCCGGGGCCGCCCCGACCGCGGTTCCCGGGCTCCTCCTCCGGCCGGTCCGCTGGCCGGAGGAGGCCGGGGTCGTCAACGACATCAACAACGCCACGCGCCTGGCGGCCGGCAGCCTCGCCGTGCTGACCGTCGAGGGGCTCCGCGCCTACTACGACCACCTCGAGCACAGCGACCTCGCCTCCGACCTGCGGATCGGCGAGGTCGACGGCCGTCCGGTGGCCTACGTCCGCGTCGAGTGGCGGGACGAGCATCGCGGCGACCGCGCCTTCGGGACGGCCATCTTCCGGACGCCCGACGCGCCGTCGGGCACGTATGCCGCGCTCCTCGACTGGGCGCTCGCCCGGCACCGGGTGAACGCGGCGGCGACACCGGCGGACGGCCGCCGGGCGATGGTCGTCGCCGCCACCTATGGCGACGACCCCGAGACGCCGGCCGAGCTGCGGGGCCGCGGCTTCGCCGACGTCCGCTTCGGCTACGAGATGCTCCGCCCGACCCTCGACGACATCCCCGACCGGGCGCTCCCTGCCGGCGTCGACGTCCGGCCGGTGGAGCCCGGCCACGTCCGGGCGATCTTCGAGGCGGAGGTGGAGGCCTTCGCCGGGCACTGGGGCGCGGCTCTCGAGGACGGTTCCGACACTCGCTGGCAGGAGTTCCAGGAGGACCCGTTCAACCGCGACACCGGGCTCTGGCAGGTGGCCTGGGCCGGTGACGAGATCGTCGGCATGGTGCGGCCGTTCATCAACGAGGAGGAGAACGTCAGCGCCGGGGTTCGCCGCGGCTGGTGCGAGAACATCTCGACCCGGGCCCCCTGGCGCGGCAAGGGCGTTGCCTCGGCGCTCATCTGCCTGGCCCTCCGCGCCCTCCGGGACCGGGGCATGGCGGAGGCCGCGCTGGGCGTCGACGCGCAGAACGAGACCGGCGCCCTCCGGCTCTACGAGGCGATGGGCTTCCGGCCGGTCTTCCGGGAGGTCGAGTGGCGACGTCCGCTCGCCGTCGAACCGGGGTCCGGGCGATGAGCGCCGCCACCTCGCTGTCCGGGCTCGCCGCTCTCGGGTGGGATCCCGGCTGGCAGGCGTCATTCGCGGGCACCGCGCCCGGGCTCGTGCCGGCCCGGGTCGTGGCGGCCCATCGCGGCGCCTGGGAGGTGACGACGGGCGATGGCCCGCAACCCCTCGAGGCCCGCGCCACTGGCCGTCTCCGTTTCGAGGCCGGCCCGGCCGAGCTGCCGGTCGTGGGCGACTGGGTCGCCGTCGATGCCCGGCCCACGGAGGGTTCGGCCTCGGTGCACGTCGTCCTCCCCCGCCGGACCCAGCTGCGACGCAAGGCACCGGCCGACTATGGCTCGCCGGTGCAGGTGCTCGCGGCGAACGTCGACGTCGTCCTCGTGGCGACGTCGCTCAACCGCGACCTCAACCCACGGCGCATCGAGCGCTTCCTCGCGACGGCGTGGGAGTCGGGCGCTCGGCCCGTGGTCGTGCTGACGAAGGTCGACCTCGCCCGCGACCCGGTCGAGGTGGCCGTCGCCGAAGCCCAGCTCGAGGAGGTGGCGGTGGGCGTCCCGGTGGTGGCCACGAGCGCCGTGAGCGGCGAGGGCCTCGACGCCGTCCGCACGTTCCTCGGGCCGGGCCGGACGGTCGCCCTCGTCGGCTCGTCGGGCGTCGGCAAGAGCACGCTCGCCAACGCGCTCCTCGGCGAGGAGCGGCTCCTCGTCCGCGAGATCCGCGAGGACGACGCCCGTGGCCGCCACACGACCGTGGGGCGCGAGCTCGTCGCCCTGCCCGGCGGCGACGGGCTGCTCCTCGACACGCCCGGGCTGCGCGAACTCGGCCTGTGGGATGACGGGACCGGCCTCGACCTCGCGTTCGCCGACGTCGCCTCGGCGGCGGAGTCGTGCCGCTTCGGCGACTGTCGCCACGAGTCGGAGCCGGGCTGTGCGGTCCGCGCCGCCGTGGCGGAGGGTGCCCTTGGGGCCGACCGGTTCGCCGGCTGGCAGAAGCTGGCCCGCGAGGAACGCTACCGGGCGCTCGAGATGGACGCCGGGGCGCGTCGCGCCGAGAAGAAGCGCTGGGCGGCGATCGGCAAGGCCGGCGCAGCGCGGGCAAAGGTCAAGCGCGGGGAGTGGGTTCCATGAGACGTGACCAACGATCGACGCCGGGCTTCGCGCCCGACCTCCCGGCCGTTCCTGGTCTGGAGGTCCGGCCGTGGCGGGACGTCGGCGACTTCGAGCACATGGCCGCGGCGAGGAATGCGGCCTTCCTCGCCGACGGCCTGGACGAGACGACGACCGGGGCGGTCCTCGGCAACGAGCTGCTCCATGACCCGCGGATCGATCCGCCCCGCGACCTCTCCCTCGTCGAGCTCGACGGACGAGTGGTCGGCTACGCGGCGCGCTGGCGGTGGGAGGAGGCAGCATCGGGCGATGTGATCCTCTCGCACCGCTGCTACCTCGTGCCCGAGGCCCGGCGCCGAGGGGTGGGGCGGGCGATCCTGCGGGCGAGCGAGGCCTCCCTGGCGGACGACCCGCTGGCGCCGGCAGCCGGCGGACGCCGGTCCTACGACACGTGGGCCGACGACGGCGCGGTCGGCGCGCGGGCGCTCCTCGCGGCCGAGGGGTACGAACCGGTTCGCTGGTTCTTCGACATGCTGCGGCGGTCACTGGCATCGATCCCCGACGTGCCGGTGCCCGCCGAGATCGAGGTCCGGCCCGTTCTCGATCGGGCCGACGCCCTCGCCGTCCTGTGGGCGGACGACGAGGCGTTCCGCGACCACTGGGGCTACATGCCGACGCTGGCCGAGGAGATCGAGGGCTACCTCGAGGACCCGCGCCAGGACGTCACGCTCTGGCAGGTCGCCCGGGCCGGGGAGGAGGTCGCCGGGTCGGTCATCCCCCTCATCGACGCGGCGGAGAACGAGCGGTTCGAGCGGCGCCGCGGCTGGATCGACTCCGTCTCGGTCCGTCGACCGTGGCGCCGCCGGGGTGTCGCCCGGGCGCTGCTGGTCCGGGGCCTGCTGGCCCTCCGCGAGCGGGGCATGGCCGAGGCGGTCCTCGGCGTCGACGCCGACAACCCACAGGGCGCCCTCGGTCTCTACGAGTCGGTCGGCTTCCGCCTGCACCGGCGATCGACTGTCTATCGGAAGCCGGCCCCGCCAGCACCCGGATCCCCGCCGCCCGCCGCCTGAGCCGGTCCGCCGCGTCGGGCCGCCTGCCAACCGGCCGTCGGCGGCGCGGGCCCGAGTCGATCAGAGCGGCAGACGGCCCTCGCGCGCCACGAGCTCGAGCCAGGGACGCTCGGCGCCGATCGTCGTCGCCCGGCCGTGGCCGGGCAGGACACGGAGGGCGTCGGGAAGCGTCGCGAGCCGGCGGAGCGACTCGACCATCGCCGCCGCGTCGCCGCCGGGGAAGTCGACCCTCCCCCACCCGCCCTGGAAGAGCGTGTCCCCGGAGTAGATCACCCCCGCCTCGTGGGAGACGAGGCAGACCGAGCCTTCCGTGTGTCCGGGCGTGTGGAGGACGTCGAGGCGGACCTCGCCGAAGCGAACGACCCCGCCCTCGGCGAGCTCGGCCGCGGGAACGCAGGGCGGGATCGGGAACGGGGCGTAGAGGGGCTGCGGGTCCGTGAGACGGTACCAGTCGGCAGGGTGAGCGGCGATCTCGGCGCCGCGCGAGGGGTCGGGCCGCCGCTCCGCCCCGTCGGGGGCGACGACGACGAGGCCGTGCTCGACGGCGTGGGCGGCCAGGGCCTCGTCGCCGGCCGCGGTGACGCCCTCCTCCGACCAGGCCTGGAGGGTCGCGTTCTCGCCGGTGTGGTCCCAGTGGCCGTGCGTCGAGACGATGAGGAGCAGGCGCCAACCTCGGGCCGTGAGCTCGCCGGTGATCCAGGGCAGGCCGGGGATCGCCGTGTCGATGACGATCGCCTCGCGCGTGCGCACGTCGGCGACGAGATGGACGTTCGTCTGCAGGGGGCCGAGGACCCCGGTCACGATCTCCATGGCGGCTCAGCGCGGCTCCCAGGAGACGATGCCGGTGGCCGCCCGGGCCTGCGTCGAGAGCCCCACCGAGTCATCCGGTCGCTCGAGGAGACGGCCTTCGAGCTCGCGCGCCAGGACGCCGTCCTTGGCAGACCCGGGCTCGACGAAGAGCTGGTTCCGCAGCCAGCGGACGACCTCGTCGCGCGACCCGAAGTCGCGGACCGGGCGGGGCAGGCGCACCTCCCGTGGACGGCGGCCACGGGCGCGCAGGAGGGCGAGGAAGTCGTCGAGTGCGGGGAGCTCGATGCGCTCCTCCCCGTGGACGAGCGGCCAGAACGGGTGGGCTGCCGCGGCGGGCGGGCCGTCGGCCAGGATCGCGACGCAGAGACGGCCGGCGGCGGCCTCCATCGCGTCGAGGAACGGCCCGATCGCCTCCACGTCGTAGCCGAGGTTGGCGATGAGCGCGACGTCGGCGGTGGGTGGCGGCCCGGCGGCGGGGTCGGGCGGCCAGCGCGCCTCGATCGTGCGCACGTTCGCGATCCCATGCTCGGCCGCCTGCTCGCGCAGCGCCTCGAGCATCCCGGGCGATGGGTCGAGCGCGATCACCTCGCGGACCTTCAGCGCCAGCGGGAGCGCGTACCGGCCGGCGCCGGCCCCGATGTCGAGCCAGACCTCGCCGGGCTGCGCCAGCGGGAGGAGGTGGTCGAGCACCTCATCGTCCGTGCGCCGCGGGTCGGCGATGAAGAGCCGGCTCACCGGGGCGTAGAAGTCGCCGCCCTCCGGCGTCTCGCGCAGGCGTGCCGTCTGCTCGTGGTGGGCGCGCACGCGGGCGGCCCAGGCGGCCTCGGCGGCGGCGCGGGCGACGGCAGGCTTGACGGTGGTCACGGGAGGCTCCCTTCGGAAGAGGCCGTCGCGGCGGACGAGGCGAGGGCGGCGAGGTCAGCAGGGGTGTCGACGTCGGGGTTGGCACCGGGCACCGGGACGCGGATCACGCGGTTCGGCGCCGCGGCCAGCAGAGGCCCGAGGCCCCGGTCGCCGTCGAGCGACGCGGCGGCGGCCCACCCCGCCGGGAGCACGAGGACCGGGTTCGGCGCCCCGTCGCCCTCGTAGGCCGGGGCTACCGCGATCGTGCCGGCCGGCGCCGAGCGGGCGGCCGCCACCAGGGCCGCGATCACCTCGGGGCGCACGCGAGGCTGGTCCCCCAGCAGGATCGCGACGCCGTCGGGCACCGGAGCCGCGGTCGCCGCCGCCAGGCCGAGCCGGAGCGACGACGCGATCCCGCGCTCCGGGGCTGGGTTCTCGGCGACGAGCACGCCCGCGAGCGCCTGCGCTTGGTCGGCGACCAGCGCCGCCCGCACCTCGGCCGCATCCTGCCCGAGGACGAGCACGAGGCGCGTCACCCCGGCAGCCCGGGCCGCAGCGAGCACGTGGGCGACGAGCGGGCGGCCCTCGAGGAGCGCGCGAACCTTGCCGCCACCGAACCGCGTGCCGGCGCCGGCGGCGAGGACGACGGTGACGACGTCGATCACCCCTTCCCCAGCACCCGCATCGGGACGCCCGTGCCCCCGTATCGGTCGGCCACGATCTCGGCCATGATCGCCAGGGCCGTCTCCGCCGGGTCGCGCCCACCCAGATCGAGCCCGATCGGACCACGCAGCCGGGCGAGGTCCTCCTCCCCCACGCCTGCCTCGCGCAGGCGCTCGCGGCGCCAGGCCTGTGTCTTCCGCGACCCGATCGCGCCCACGTACCGGCAGCCCCGCCGGAGCGCCTCGACGATCGCCGGCTCGTCGAACTTCACGTCGTGGGTGAGGACGGCCACCGCGTCCGACGGCCCCAGGCCGATCTGCTCGGCAACCTCGTCCGGCCAGCCGACGACGAGCATGTCGACGTCCGGGAACCGCTCCCGCGTGGCAAAGGCCGCCCGTCCGTCCGCGACGACGGTGACGTAGCCGAGCTCGCGGGCGATCCTGGCGAGCGGCATCGCGACCTGCACCGCGCCGACGATGACCAGGCGCGGGGGGACGCCGAAGCCTTCCACGAACCACTGGCGGCCGGCGACCTCCACGACCACCGAGCGACCCTGCCCGAGGGCCTCGCGGGCGGCCCGGGCGATGGCCGCGTCCGCCTCCGGCAAGCCCGTCGTCGCCGTTGCGGTGCCGTCCTCGGCCACCGTGAACCCCGGTGCGGGCGGCTCGCCCCACCCCCGCTCGGCGGGCCCGGGTGCCGCCGGCGGCGCATCCGCGGGGAGCGGGATGACGACCGCCACGCCGCCCGGTCCGGCGGCCGCCTCCACCAGCTCGGCTCGCAGGAACGGCTCCACGAGGACATCGATCGTCCCGCCGCAGGCCAGCCCCACGTCCCAGGCCTGCTCGTCGCTGATGCCGAACCGGATGACCCGCGCAACGCCGTCGGCGCGGGCCCGCCGGATCTCCTCCACCGCGGCGCCCTCCACGCAGCCTCCGGAGACGCTCCCCGCCAGGCGGCCGTCGGCCGTCACCACGAGGCTCGCCCCCTCCGGTCGCGGCGTCGAGCGAAACGTCCGGACGACGACCGCGCGGCCGAGCTCCGCCCCCTCCGCCCGCCACGCCCGAACCTGCTCGAGCAGCTCCCTCATGGTCGATCCCCTCCCTTCATCGGCGGAGCGGCCGCGCCGCCGCAGGATCCCCGGCCGGACCGCCGCCCGCCCGCGACGGCAGGCCGAAGACCCGCGGCGCCACCGCGGTGATCGCCCGGCGCCCGCTTCCCGTCGCCTCGATCCGGTAGACGTTCGGCACGCCGGTACGAGGCGGCCGCCCGGCCGCGCCCAGCCCCAGCCCGCCCAGGACCTCGCCCAGGCGCTCCAGCGAGGCGAGGTTGTGGATCGGCAGGAAGTCGTCGACGGACGGGTACGCCGCCGCCATCCCCGCGGCCAGCGGCTCGTAGCCGTCGACGCCGGCGAGCGGATTGAGCCAGATCAGGCGGTGGCAGTTGCGCTGCAGCCGCGCCGTCTCCTCGCGGACGAGCGCCGGGTCGCCCCGGTCCCAGCCGTCCGACACGACGACGACCACCCCCGACGAGCGCAGCACGCGCCGGGCCCAGCGCAGGTTGAATGTGCGCAGCGACTCACCGATTCGAGTCCCACCGGACCAGTCCGTCACGGTCTCGCTGACCCGGTGGATGGCGAGGTCGGGGTCGCGCCCGCGCAGCTCGTGGGTGACCCGCGTGAGGCGGGTCCCGAAGACGAACGACTCGGTCCGCACGCCCGACGCCCGCGTGAGCGCCTGCACGAAGCGCAGCAGGAGCCGAGCGTGGCGCTCCATGGAGCCCGAGACGTCGCACAGGACGACGATGGTCCGCGGGCGCCGCACGCGACGGCGCCAGACCCAGTCGACGAGGTCGCCACCCGTCGCGAGGTTGCGCCGGAACATGGCTCGCGGCGCCAGCCGGCGCCCGTGCGGGTGGTGCTCGTAGCGCCGGGTCAGGCGCGTCTCCAGGCGCGGGCGCAGGAGGTCGATCAGGCGCTCCGCATCACGCAGCTCGGACGACGTCATGCGGTCGAACTCGCGGTGGGAGAACGCCTCGGCGGTGGACCACGCCCGGGGCGAGACGGCCCTCCCCTCCCCGATCTCGTGCTCACCCTCGTCCGCGTCCGACGGCTCGGCCTGCTCGGGGCGGCCTGTGCGACGTCCCTGGCGCTCGGCCGAGGAGTCGGGGGCGATGGCCGCCTGCTCGCGCTCCTTATCTCGGGGCTGCGGGGCCTCGGCTCCGAGCGCGGTCGGTGCGATGCGGGCGACATGGCGGCGCCAGAACTGGTCGAAGACCGCGTCGTAGACGGGCAGGTCGGCGTGGCGCCGGCAGAAGATCGCCGATCCCGCGGCGTGGACCTGGGTTCGGTCGCCGATGTCGACGAGGGTGAGCGCCCGGGCGAAGTCGAGCGCGCCGCCGAGATCCGTCGGGACGCCGGCGCTGCGCAGGGCGCGCGTGAAGAGGACGGCGTTCTTCAGGAAGACGGTGCCGTCGAAGTCGGCGAGCGGGTCGGGCGCGGGCGCGCGGCTGCCGGTCATGATCGCTTCGGCCGGACGACCTCAGACCCCGCTCGACGCGAGCTCGTCGACGTAGGTCGCGGCCGTCGCGCCCCGCACCCGGCGGACGTCCTCCTCGTACTTGAGGAGGACGCCCAGCGTCTCGTCGACGAGGTCGGGTGCGAGCTCGCGGGCGCCGAGCGCGAGGAGCGCGGCCGCCCAGTCGAGCGTCTCGGCCACCCCGGGGACCTTCGTCAGGTCGGTCGTCCGCAGGCGCCCGACGAAGCCCACGACCTGCCGGGCGAGCCGCTCGGGCGTCGCCGGCACGCGTGCCAGCACGATCTCGATCTCCTTGGCCGCGGTCGGGTAGTCGATCCAGTGGTAGAGGCAGCGGCGCTTGAGGGCATCGTGGACCTCGCGCGTCCGGTTCGAGGTGAGGATCACCCGCGGCGGCACCGCCGCCCGCACGGTTCCGATCTCCGGGATCGTCACCTGGAAGTCGGAGAGGATCTCGAGGAGGTACGCCTCGAACTCCTCGTCGGCGCGGTCGATCTCGTCGATGAGGAGCACCGGCGCGACGCCGGTCTCCGACGCCTCCAGCGCCTGGAGCAGCGGGCGCCTCAGCAGGAACTCCGGGCCGAAGATGTCGTGGGCAGTGGCCCGCTCGATCTCGCCGCGCGCCTCCAGGAGCCGGATCTCCAGCATCTGGCGGGCATAGTTCCACTCGTAGACCGCGGTCGTGACGTCCAGGCCCTCGTAGCACTGGAGCCGGATGAGACGGGTGTCGAGCGTCTCCGCGAGGGTCTTCGCGAGCTGGGTCTTGCCGACGCCGGCCTCGCCTTCCACCAGCAGCGGGCGCCCGAGCGCGAGGGCCAGGAAGACGGAGGTCGCGAGGGAGCGGTCGGCGATGTAGTCGCGGGTGCGGAAGGCCGCCTGGAGGCTCTCGATCGTGCGGAGCTGGGCGGGCAGCGCAGACTCGTGCGTCGTCATGGGCGCCGATCCTACACCTGTGGCGCGGGCGTGCCCCGCTCGGCGGACACCCGCCAGGCAGTCCGCGGGGTCACCGGCCGGACGCCCGCCCCGCGTGCGCTCGCTCGAGCTCGGCGATGTCGAGCTTCTTCATGCGGAGCATCGCCTCCATCGCCCGCCCGGCCTTCTCCCGGTCGGGGTCGGAAAGGAGGGACCCCAGCATCTCGGGGACGATCTGCCATGAGAGGCCGAACCGATCCTTGAGCCAGCCGCACTGCTGGGCGGCTGGGTCGCCACCCTCGGTCAGCCGCTCCCAGTAGTGGTCGACCTCGGCCTGGGTGGCGCACCGCACCTCGAACGAGATCGCCTCGGTGAACCGGAAGAGCGGCCCGCCATTGAGCGCCGTGAAGGGCAGCCCGCAGAGCTCGAAGGAGACGGTCATGACCGATCCGGGCGCGCCGCCGGTGACCTCGCGGCCGGCGTCGCCGTAGCGGGTGAGGCCCGTGATCCTGGAGTCCGGGAAGAGCGAGGTGTAGAGCGCTGCCGCCTCCTCCGCCTGGCTGTCGAACCAGAGGAAGGGCGTGATGCGCGGAGCTGTCAGGGTGGTCCCGGTGGCCATTGCCGCTCCTTTCGCTTCGCCAGGTGGAGGGTCATCGTCGCGCCTGGGTGCCACGTTCTGGCGGGTCCTGGAAGCCTACCCCTCCGGCGAGTCCAGCTCCCGCGCATACGGCGGGAAGCGGAAGCGTATGTCGCGGGTGAGGTTCACGCCGTGACCCAGGCGAGCAGCCGTGCGCCACGCCCGCCGCCACCCAGCCGCGCACTGCGGTTCAGCCCGCGGCGACCTCGGACAGCGCGGCCTCGAAGCCGTCGACCATGCCCCGGATCTCGCCCTCGGTGATCACGAAGGGCGGCGAGACCTGGAGCGCCACGCCGCGCAGGACCCGCGTCAGGATCCCGTGACGGCGCAGGGCCGCGGCGACCACCTCCGGCGCGCCGGGGCTCGCCGCCAGCGTCTCGGCGTCCAGCTCGACGGCCGCCGTCAGCCCGACGACCCGGGTCTCGCCGACGAGGGGCGCGTCGTCCAGGCGGGCGATCTCGCGCGCGAGGATCGGCTCGAGGGACCGCACGCGCGCCAGCAGCGCCTCGCCCTCGAGGATGTCGAGGTTCGCCAGCGCGGCGGCGCAGGCCGTCGCGTGCCCGGAGTACGTGTACCCGTGCCGGAAGACGGGCCCGCTCGCGCCGTCCCAGAACGGCTCCGCGACCCGCCGCCCGACGAGCACGCCGCCGAGGGGAAGGTAGCCCGACGTCACGCCCTTGGCGAAGCAGATCATGTCGGGCGCGATCTCGTACCGCTCGCTGCCGAACATCGTGCCGAGGCGACCGAAGCCGGTGATGACCTCGTCGGCGACCAGCAGCACCCCGTGCGCGTCGCACAGGCGGGTGACCGCCTCCCAGTAGCCGTCCTCGGGCGGGATCACGCCACCCGCGCCGATCACCGGCTCGCCGATGAACGCGGCGATCTCGTTGCCGCGCGCCTTGAAGAGGTGCTCCAGCTCGTCGATGTCGTGCGCCGAGACCTGGATCGTGTCGCCGACGATCGGGCCGCCGTAGCCCGCCTGCATGGCCGGGATCCCGGACAGCCCTGTCCCGAATGCGTGCATCCCGTGGTAGGCGTGCTCGCGGCTGACGACGATCCGCCTCTCCGGGTGCCCCAGCGCGTCCCAGTAGCGCCGGGCCAGCTTCGCCGCCGTGTCGACGCCGTCCGAGCCACCCGAGCCGAAGAAGACCGCTGCGTCCTCCATGGGTGCGAGGGCCGCCAGTCGATCGGCCAGCTCCAGGGTCGGCGCGGTCGCGAACGCGCCGAAGTTGGAGTACGCGGCAAGGGTCGAGAGCTGCTCGGCGGCCGCCCGGGCGATCGCCGTCCGGCCGTGGCCGACGTTGCAGTACCAGAGGCCCGCCGTCGCGTCGAGATAGCGCCGCCCGTCGGCGTCCTCGATCCACGCTCCGGCACCCCGGACCAGGACCAGCTCGTGGTCCTGCACCTTGTGCATGTCGGCGAAGGGGTGCCAGTAGCGGGTCGGCATCGCGGCGATGGGCTCCTCGAGTGGTGGCGATCGGGCGGCCCTCGAGCCGTCGTCGCCCGGGCGATCGGTCAGCCGCCGGGGCGGCGCCGTTGCGGCTGATACTGCCCCAGCGCGGCACTTCGTGCGTCGATCGCCCGCGGGTCGAGACGCTCCCGCACCTCGCCCCTGCCTCCGGCGATGGTCCGGGCGGCCTCCCCGAGAAGGGCCGGGACGGCCCGGGACCGCCACGCAGCCACGAGCGCCCCCGTCGTCGCCGGGGCGGCGTGGACCCGGCCGTCCGAGCGCAACCCGATCCCGGCGTCGACCTGGTCGCGCAGGACGGGGTCAGCCCGTCGGCCGGCGCGAGGCCGGGCGGCCACGGGTAGCCGCCGGCGAGCGTCGCAAACACCTCCGGATCGCAGTCCATCGAGCCGGGCTCGCCGTCCCGGCTACACTCGCCCGGTGAGCCTCCCCCGTCCCGCGCCGCCCGACGAGGTGGTCGCCCTCGCCCGTGCCCGGACCGGAGCCCGCGCCACGCGCGACTGGGCCCGCGCCGATGCGCTGCGGGCCGAGATCGAGGCTGCCGGCTGGAAGGTGATCGATCGCGGCACGGCGTTCGTCCTGGAGCCCGCCGCGCCGCCGACCGTCGAGGCCGGCGGCATCGTGCGCTACGGGACGGCCGCGGCCGTCCCGTCGTTCCTCGACGAGGCGCCGAGCGCCCGCTTCACCGTGGAGCTGCTCGCCGACGACTGGCCCGACGACCTCGCCCGGATGCTCGCCGGCCTGCGCTCCCACGCGCCCGGCGGCACGCAGGTCGTCGTCGTGGCGAACGACCCGTCGCCGGAGCAGGCCGCCCGCCTGCTGCCCGGCTGCCCCGACCTCGAGCCGATCGCGGGAGCCGAGCCGGACGTGACCTGGACCAGCGAGCGCCTGGGCCACGCGGCGGCGCGCAACATCGGGCTGCGGCGCGCCCACGGGGAGCTCGTCGTCCTTGCCGACACCTCGGTCGAGCCCACCGGCGACGCCCTGACGCCCCTTGGCGCGGCGCTCCAGGACCCGGCCGTCGGCGTCGCCGGCGGCATCGGCCTGGTCTCGGCCGACCTGCGGCACTTCGAGGAAGCCACGGGAGCCTCCGTCGACGCGATCACCCTCGACTGGCTCGCGTTCCGCCGGGCAGACGTCACCGCGCTCGGTCCCCTCGACGAGAAGTTCACGCTGCCCCTGAGCCTCGACGCCTGGTGGAGCCTGGCCCTGCGCGCCGGCCTCGCCGACGACGCGGCGCCGCGCGCCGCCGTCCGCCTCGATCTCCCACTGGCCCGGCACCCGCATCGCGGCTGGCCGGCCCTCGCCCCCGGAGACCTGGACCGCCACGCGAAGCGCAACTTCTACCGCGTCCTCGACCGCTTCCGCGGCCGCCGCGACCTCCTTTCCGGCCCCGTCCATCGGCCCACCCCCGCGCCCGGCGAGCCCGGACCGTCCTGACGACATCGGCGCCCCCATCCGCCGGGGCGCGACGAGCGAAGAGGGGGCGTGGAAGCACTTCTCTCTGTCCAGGCCCTCGGCGGCACGGCGACCCATGGCTCCGCGCGCACCCGTTGGTATACTCTCGCGGGCCGGATGAGCACGGCCGCGCCACGGTCGAGGGGTGACGCTCGGTCCATCCCGGCCGCGGCCACGACGGAGTCGCGCTTGTCTGACGAGTCCCTGACGCCCCCGATCGACGAACGCCGCGCCGAAGAGGCTGCCCTCCTCCTGCGCATCCGCGAGAAGGACGAGCGCGCGATCGAGGCGCTCTACGCGCGCTACTCCGGCCCGCTCTACTCCCTGGCCTACCAGGTGACGGGTGCCGACCGCTTCGCCCAGGAGGTCGTGCAAGAGGTCTTCGTGGCCGTCTGGAAGGACGCCGGCCGCTTCGACCCCAGCCGCGGCGCCCTCTCGTCCTGGCTGTTCGCGCTCGCCCGCCACAAGGCCATCGACCTCGTGCGCAAGGAGGCGAACGTCCGCAAGCACACGGCGGACGTCGACCTCGACTTCCACGAGGCCGACGACGACGTCGACCAGGAGGCGTGGCTGCGCCTTCGCCGGGACACGGTGCGAGCGGCCATCCTGCAGCTCCCCGAGGCCCAGCGCACCGCGCTGGAGCTGGCCTTCTTCGCCGGCCTCACACACGTCGAGGTCGCCGAGAAGCTCGACATCCCCCTCGGCACCGCGAAGACCCGGATCCGCACGGCGCTCCTGAAGCTGCGCGACATCCTGGGCCCGAGCGTGTCGGAAACCGACCCACGCGAGACACCATGGATCACGGAAACTACCGCGAGCTAGCCGCCGGCGCGGCCCTCGACGACCTCGACCCGACGGAGCGGGCGTCCCTCGACGCCCACGTCGCCGCCTGCGCGCCGTGCCGCGCCGACGCGCGGGCCCTCGTCGACACGGCCGGGATGCTTGCGTATGCGGTTCCCCACCGGACCGCACCGGCCTCGCTGCGCGGCAGCGTGCTGGGGGCCATCGCCGCCTCCGAGAATCGTCCCGTCGGCATCCCCGCGGCCTCGCTCGCCTACGCCGGCGGCACGACCGCGGGAAGCATCGTCGCTCCGGCGGGCCCCTCGCCGGCGAGGCCGAACGACATGCAGCCCGCACTCCCCGCGGCTCCTGCCGCCGCGGCTCCTGACGCCGTGGCTCCTGCCGCCGCGGACGGCAACCTGATCGAGCTCGAGACCCTGCGCCGCGATCGAACCCGCTACCGTCGCCTCTCGCTCACCGGCCTGGCGGTCGCCGCCGCGCTGGCCGTCGCGGTGGGTGCCCTCGGCGCGACCGCCGCGGGGATGAGCGCCGAGCTCGAGACGGCGACCCTCGAGCGCGACGCCGCCGTGGCACAGCTCGCCACGACCGACGAGGCGATGGCGGTCGCCCTCGCCCCCGACCATCTCACGGCGACCCTGACCCCCGACCCGCTCGCCGGGGAGGCGACCGTCTTCGTCGTCTACCGGCCGGGCACGACCGAGGCCTGGATGATGGCCGGGAACCTCCCGGCGACGCCCGAGGGCAAGGTCTACCAGCTCTGGTCGTCAGACGCGGCCGGCGTCCACGCCCTCACGACGTTCACCTGCGCGGACACGCAGACCTGCCTGGCGCCGTTCGGCGTCGACCTGGCCAGCGCGAAGGCGACGATGGTCACCCTCGAGCCGGCCGGCGGCGCACAGGGCGACCCGGGCCCGCAGGTCGCCTTCGGCGAGCTCGAGGGCTGACGGCCGAAGCTCCGGAGGCTCGTCCCGACCCTCCGCGTGTCCGGCGCCGGTCGACCCGGCGGCCGGCCAGCCGGGACTACCGCGATCCTTCGAGCGTGAGCAGCGCCAACTTGCGCTCGACGCCTCCGGCGTACCCGGCGAGCGACCCGTCGGACCCGACCACGCGGTGGCAGGGCACGACGATCGAGATCGGGTTGCGTGCCACGGCGGCACCCACAGCCCGCCCCGCGCCCGGTCTGCCGATGCGGGCGGCCAGCTCGGCGTAGGTCACGGTCGTTCCCCTCGGGATCGTCCGCAGCTCCTCCCAGACCCGCCGCTGGAACGCCGTCCCGCCCCGGAACGCGACCGGGATCTCGACGGGCGGTGTCGCCGCCGGCGGGCCGGCGAGCCGGGCATCGACGGCGGCGCCGATCGCCGCGAACGCCGCGGGCTCTTCGTGCCACCCCGGGTCCACGGCAGGGCCGCGCCGGTGGCCGGGCAGGTAGCAGCCCGTCAGGACGGTCCTGCCGTCCGAGGCCCGCTCGCCGACGAGGAGGAGCGGCCCCAGGGCGCTGGGGTGGCTGGCGTACAGCGTGGTGGTCATCGGGACGCTCCTTCGTCGGTCGGGCGACTCTCGTTGGAGAGCGTCGCGTCGAGCGACGCCCAGAGGTGGTGAACCGCGTACGAACGCCACGGGCGCCAGGGCCCCGCCGCGGCGGTCAGGCCGCGTGCGTCGCCGGGCCCACCGCGGCGCATCACCGCCCGCCGGAGGGCGACGTCCCCCGGCAGGAGCACGTCGGGGTCGGAGAGGGCGCGCATCGCCACGTACGCGGCAGTCCAGGGCCCGACGCCGCGGATCGCGCGCAGGCAGTGCCCGGCCTCGATCCGGTCGGACCCCGCATCGAGATCCAGCTCGCCGGTCGCGAGCGCGACCGTGAGGCCGTGGAGGGCCGCGCGGCGCGGAGCCGGCCCGGGGTGGCCGGAGGGGTCGACCGCGGCGAGATCCGCGGCGGCCGGGAAGAGGTGCGTGACGCGGCCGACCGGCACGGCCAGCGGCGTTCCCCGGGCGGCCACGAGCCGGGCCGCGAGGGTGCGGGCGGCCGCCACCGTGATCCCCTGCCCCAGCACCGCCCGGACGGCCAGCTCCGCCCCGTCCACCGCGCCGGGCGAGCGGCGTCCCGGCGTCCGCGCGACGAGGTCGTGCAGGATCGGATCCCGCCGCAGGACGTCGTCCACGGCCACCGGGTCAGCGTCGAGGTCCAGCAGCCGGCGGCAGCGGGCGACGGCCGCGCCCAGATCGCGAGGGTCGGCGAGGGCCAGGGCGCAGCGCACGGCCTCGCCGTCGTCGGCCAGCTCCACGACCGCCGCGCCGTGCGGGAGGCGAAGGCTGCGCCGGTAAACGCCCTCCGCCACCTCCTCGACGCCCGGGACGGCCCGCGCGGCCAGGAACCGGAGGAGCGCCGGCCAGGCGAAGGGCGCCCGCCGGGCGAGGCGCAGGACGATCCGGCCGCTCGGCGCCGGCCCGCCGGGGCGGCGTGTCTCGCGGAGCCCCGTCGGAGCCATCGCGAAGACGTCGCGGATCGTTGCGTTGAACTGGCGAAGCGAGCCGAAGCCCGAGGCGAACGCGACCTCCGTCACGGGGAGGTCGGTGGTCTCGAGGAGCAGCCGGGCGACGTGGGCGCGCTGCGCGCGAGCCAGCGCGAGAGGCCCGGCACCCAGGTCGGCGCGGAGGTGGCGGCGCACCTGCCGCTCGCTGTAGCCGAGGCGCCGGGCGAGCCCGGGCACGCCCTCTCGCTCGACGACGCCGTCGGCGATCAGGTGCATCGCCCGGCCGGCGAGGTCGCCCGAGAGGTCCCAGGCGGGCGAGCCGGGCACGGCGCCGGGGATGCAGCGCTTGCAGGCACGGAACCCGGCCTCCTGGGCCGCGGCGGCCGTGGGATAGAAGCGGACGTGCTCCGGCCGGGGTGTCGCAGCCGGGCAGCTGGGACGGCAGTAGATCCCCGTGGAGGTGACCGCGGTGAAGAACCAGCCGTCGAAGCGCGGGTCGCGGCTCTGCACGGCGCGGTAGCGGCCGGCGAAGTCCAGGTCGGGCAGCATGCTCGCAGCATCGCATCCGCGCCCAGGTGGTGCTCGCGGGATTCGGCCATCGCGAGCGTCCTGCGCCGCAGGCCGTGGCCTGCCGATCAGCCTCCGGAAACGACAGCACCCCGGTCGGGCATGGGCCCGACCGGGGTGCTGAGAGCGAGAGCGAGGGCTACTTGGTGCTGACGGTGCCGAGGCGGCGGCTGAAGGCGAGGCCGATGCCGGCGATCGCCAGGAGGCCGAGGGCCAGGACGAGGGCCGGGCTCGTGCCGGCGGGCACGGTCTCGGTCGCGCTGTCAGGGAGCGTGCCGTCGACCGCGACGACGACGCCGAGGGCCTGGGCGCCGGTCCCCTCGAGGAGGCCGACGGCGAAGACCGTGTAGTTCTTGCCGTTCTCCAGCGCGGTGCCGGAGAGGTCGAGGGCCGGGGTGGCCGGGTCGCCGCCGGTCGGGTAGACCACGAAGTCGTAGGTCCCGCCGGGGAGGCTGAGGTAGTCGGTCGCATCCGGGAACGCCAGGTTCTTGACCGGCGCGTCGGCTGCGGCGGCACCCTTCAGGTTCACGTCGACCGCGGGGGTCGTCGGGGACGCGTGGATCACGCGAAGCTTGGCGGTGTCGGACGAGGCAACCGGGTCATCGACGTAGGCCGTCAGGCGGGGAGCCTCCGTGTCCTCGGCGGCGAGGGTGCCGATGGCGGCGACGGTGTAGGCCTTGCCGGCCTCGACCGCGGCGTCGATCGTGAGGAGCTCGTCGGCGCTGCCGGCCGCGTTGATCGAGATCTTGTACGTGCCGGCGGGCACCATCAGGTAGTCGCTGACGGCCTTGAACGGCACGTCCTCGAGGACGACATCGCCGTTGACGAGGACGTCGACGGCCGGGGCATCCGGGATCAGGTGGGCCGCGCGGACCATCGCCTGGTCGGCGGCGGCGGCCGGCATCGCGACCCCCAGGAAGAGGGCGCCGCCGAGGGCGAGTGCGGCGAGGGAGCGGAAGCGGGTGCGCATTGTCTTCGATTTCCTCCGTCGTGTGGGTGCCGGTGAGTCCGGCGCCCCGGCGGCTTCTCGTATCCGCTCGGGTCGCCTTCCTAATCGGGCGACAAGTCCGGACGGATTGGATGCCGGTCCGGACATGCTCAGCGAGCCGCGGAGACCACCACGACGGAACCCACGACGACGGCGACCGCGGCCAGGACGGCGAGCGCCCGCAGGAGCCCGAGCAGCCGCCGGTCGGCGGCTGCTGTCGCCCCGGAGGCCAGCGCCGCCCCCGAGGCAGCGCCGGTCGCGGAGGGCTGCTGCCAGTAGGAGGCGAGCGTCGCCCGGACCGGCGGCAGGACGAAGCCGAGCCACAGGCCGGCCAGGAGGCCACCGACGTGGGCGGCGTTGTCGATGTTCGCCCCCATGGCGTCGAACCCGAAGCCGATGACGAGGTTCAGGACCACCAGCATCCCGATCTGGCTCATGACCGCCCGTCCACGGCGATCGAGGATGGGCCGATGGACGGCGCTGACGGCGACGAGGACGCCGCACAGCCCGAAGATCGCGCCCGAGGCGCCGACGCTGGGCGCGGGCCCGCCGAAGACGAAGCTGGCCGCCGACCCCGCCGCCGCCGTGATGAGGTAGAGCAGCACGAAGCGAGCGCTGCCGTAGAGCTGCTCGACGAGCGGGCCGACGAGGTACAGGAAGTACATGTTGAAGAGGAGGTGGATCAGGCCACCGTGAACCAGCACGGGCGTGACGAGGCGCCACCACTCCCCCGCGGCGAGGCCCTGCTTGTCGAGCATGAGGAGGGCCTGCAGGTCGCCCCCGGCCGGCTGCATCGCGAGGAACGAGATGACGACCGTGATCCCGATGATCGTGTAGGTCGCGACGGTGGACGGCTCGTCCGGGCGGCTCCGCGAGAACCAGCGGCCGGCCGCGCGCTGGTCGCCCAGCTCCTTGTTGAGCCAGCCCAGGCGCGAGGCGATCTCGGCCCGGTCGTCCGCCGGGGCGCGTCGCTCCGCCTCGCGGTACGCGTCGCGTGCACCCCGCAGGTCGCCCTCGCGGACCCGGGCGGCCGCCAGCTGGCGCAGCGCGCGATACGTGATCGGGTTCTCCGGCAGGCGGGCAGCCTGCTCCCAGCACTGGCGGGCGCCCTCCTCGTCGTCGAGGCGGTACATCGCCTCGCCCGCACCCACGAGGGCCGCCGCCGTGAGGCCGGGATCGGGCATCCCGACGAGGCGCTGGTACGCCGCCCGGGCCGCGTCGTACTCGCCCATGGCGAGGAGCTCGTCCGCGCGCGCGAGGAGCGCGGCGGCGGTCGCCCGGTCGAGCGGACCGGGCACGCGGGGATCGGATGCGAAGGAGCCGCTCATCAACCCGACCGTAGCAGAAGGCCCGCCGGAGCGCCGCGCGGGTAGACTCCGGGGCATGTGCGGACGGTTCACCCAGCAGCGTCCCTCCGCCGAGCTGGCGGCCCTGTTCGCGGCCGAGGATCTCGCCGAGAGCCCCGGTGAGCGGTACAACCTGGCGCCCCAGCAGCTCGGCCTCGTCGTCGTCGAGCGCGACGACCTGCGCCGCGCGGTCGTCCCCTACCGCTGGGGCCTCGTTCCTTCCTGGGCCAAGGACGCGAAGATCGGCAACCGGCTGATCAACGCCCGCGCCGAGACGGTCGCGTCGACGCCCGCCTTCCGGGCCTCGTTCGCGAAGCGCCGCTGCATCGTCCCCGCGGACGGCTTCTACGAGTGGGAGCGGATGACGCCCGAGATCCGCCAGCCGAACCTGGTCCGGCGCGTCGACGGCGAGCCGATGGCCTTCGCGGGCCTCTGGTCGATCTGGCGCGACCCGACGCAGCCCGAGGCTGAGCCGGTCCGGACGTTCTCCATCATCACGACGTCGGCGAACGCGACCCTGGAGCCGATCCACGACCGGATGCCGGTCATCCTTCCCGCGTCGGCCTGGGCGGACTGGCTGGCGCCCGCCCCGGGGGATCCGGGTGAGCTGCTGGCGCTCCTCCAGCCGGCGCCCGACGACCTCCTCGAACGCTTCCCGGTCTCGAAGCGGGTCAACAACGCGCGCAACGAGGGTCCCGACCTCGTGGTGCCCCTCGGGCCGACCGGGCCGGGGCCCGGGGCGCTGCTCTCCGGTTGACGCTGCGCTCGCCCGGGCCTCGCCCGGAGCGCTGTCTGCCCGTCAGTCCGTCGCGGCCTGCCAGCCGCCGACCTCGGCGGCGGCACGGAACGCATCACCCGGCGCCACCCCGCCGTCGAGGGCCGCCGCATACCCGCCCACGAGGCGGGCAAAGGCGCCCTCGGCGTCGTCCGCGGGTGCCTCGAGGAGCGTGGCGCTCGCGTACTCCTCCGGGACGGGTGCCCCCGGCCGTGTCACGACCACGAGCGCGGCGTCGGCGAACGAGGCGGCTTCGGCGATCACCGCCGCCCCGCTGTCCGCGATCGGCTCGACCGCGACGACGACGCGGAAGTCCCGCAGGTAGCGCAGGCCCAGCGAGAGGTCGGCCGGCTCGAGGACGGGCGCGACGGGCGGCTCTGGCGGGCCCGAGCGGGCGGTTGCCGTGGGCTCGCCCTCGGCGAGCAGGGCCTGCCCAGGATCGTCGTCGTCGCTGATGGCGTCCTCCGGCGCGGCGGGGGCGAGCGCGGTCGGGCGAGCGGGGTCGCGCAGGACGGCGAGGTGGCCGACCCCGCGCCGCGCGAGGGCGAGAAGGAGCTCGTCGCCGGCGCCATCCTCGCCGACCCGGGCCAGCAGCTCGACGGCCGCCCCCGCCGCGGCCGCCGCCGCGGCGATCTCCGGGGCGAACCCGACGGCGCGACCTGCTGCGGCCGGAACCGGGAGATAGGCGGCGCTGCCGATGACGACGATCACGGGCGCCAGCCTAGCACCGGCGAGCGACGTCGGGCGCGGGCGGCGCGCCCTACGCGTCGTCGCTGCCGCCGCCCGCGTCGTCGGACTCGGCCTCGTCGGTCGGTCTCGGAGTCTCCCCCGGCTTCGGAGTCTCGGTCGGCTCGGGGGTCTCCGTCGGCCGCGGCGTCCGCGTCGGCTCGGACGTCGCCGAGGGAGACGGGCGGGGCGCGGCCGTCGCATCGTCCGTGCCGCTGGGAGTCTCGGTGGGCCCCGGCGACTCGCTCGAGTCGGGCGTGGCAGACGGCGACGCCGACGGCGATGGCGGCGGAGACGGAGACGGAGACGCGGACGGCGACGGAGACGGGCTGCCGGACGGGACTGCCGGGCTCGGGCTCGCGACCTGGCTGGGAGGCGGGGTCTCCCGGCTGCCATCGAGGAGGCCGCTCAGCGCCCCGACCCCGAGCGCGCCCGCGCCGAGCGTCCCGGCCAGGAGGACGACGACGAGCGCCATCGCGGGCGCCCGGACGGCCATGGGCCGGCCGCCGGTCATCGCCACCCGCCACAGGTCGCCGAACGCGGCCAGCACGCCGAGGAGCGCCCCTCGCCGCGCCGCGGAGGCGGCGGCGGTCATCGGGCGCGGGGTCGGCTCGGCGGCGACGGCGGTCATCACGCGGTCGGCGAACCCGGCGCTCGGGGCGACGTCGTCGGTCGCAGCGAGCCACTCCAGCTCGCGGGCCGTCGCGATCATCTCGGCCTGCTCGCCGGCCGTCAGGTCGCCCTCGAGTTCGTCGGAGCGGAAGCGGTCGGGGCGGGTCCAGCGCTCGCCCATCACGAAACCCCCTGGGCTTCGAGGGTCTTCCGCAGACGGGCCATGCCGCGGTGGAGATGCGTCTTCACCGTGCCGAGCGGCCGGTCGCTCTGGGCGGCGATCTCCGCGAGCGAGAGCTCCGAGAAGAACCGCAGCATCACGACCTCGCGATACGGCTCGTCGAGCCCGGCGACCGCCCGCCGGATGGCCGCCGCCCGCTCGGAGCGGAGCGCGAGGTGTGCGGGATCCGGGGCGCTGCCGAGGGCGCCCTCGCCGATGCCGTCCCGGCCGCCGGCGGCGTCCGCGTCGGCCCCGACCGGCCGGGGGTCGATCCAGGAGACGGGTCGGCGGCGGCCGGCCCGGCGAACGGCGATCCGGGTCGCGATGCGGGCGAGCCAGGCCCCGAAGGGCCCATCTCCACGCCACGTCCCGAGCGCGCGGTACGCAGTCACGAAGGCCTCCTGGGCGGCGTCCTCGGCCTCGTGGAGGTCGCCGAGGATGCGGTAGCAGGTCCGGACGATCGACCGCGACTCGCGCTCGACGAGGACGCGAAAGGCATCCGCGTCGCCTGCGAGCACTGCGGCGACGACGCGTCGGGCCTCGAGGTCGTCGGCCGCGGTTGGCTCGGGCCGTGGGATCTCGCGCGCGGTGTCGATCGTTCGGCCTCCCGGGCTGGGTTCGCCCGCCGGGCGAGGGTCCGGGGGAGACGATACGCCACGCGGGGAGTCGCGGGTCGCTCGTTCGCCATCACGGAGATCCTCGCCCGGCGGGCAGGTGGGATGCTGGGTCGGTCAGTCGTCGCTGCCGTGGCCGCTGCCGTCGTCGTCGCCGTCGTCGTCGCCGCCGTTGTCATCGGGCGAGGCGCTCGGCGAGGCGTCGTCGTCATCGGGCGAGGCGCTCGGCGAGGCGTCGTCGTCGCCGGCTTCCGGCGTCCCCGTCGGTCGCGGGCTGGCATCGTCGTCGCCCGCCTCGGGCGTCCCCGTCGGTCGTGGGCTCACGCTGTCGTCGGCGCCCGGCGCCGTCGTCGGCTCGGCCGTCTCGGTGGGCTCGGCCGTCTCGGTGGGCTCGGCCGTCGCGTCCGGAGATCCGGTGGCGAACGTCGCCTCGGCGGTCGGCTCGGCGGTCGGGTCGTCGGTCGGAGAACGTGGCCACGGGCGCCGCGTCCGGCGAGGCCGGACCGAGGACCGCGTTGGCCGCGAACGCCGCGCCGGCGACGAGGAAGACGGAGACGGCCGCGGCGGCTGCGCCGCGAGCGATGCTGGGTCGGATGCGATCCATGGTTGCGAGGTTCCTCCAGGGTTGCGGCGGGCCGGCGGACTCCGGACTCCGCGCCGCCGGTCGATCTGACCGGCCCGCTACCCCACCTGAGACAGGGACCTCGCGAAAGGTTTCAGGCAGTCGGCCGCCCTACTCCGAGGCTGCCTCCTCGTCGCGGATCACCTCGAGCTCACCGAGCCCGAGTGCCTCGACATCCCCTGCCACGGCGTCGGCGTCGCCAACGAGGACGATCGCCAGCCGCTCGAGGTGGAGGTGCGCTCGGGCCGCCGCCAGGACGTCGTCGGCCGTCACGGCCTCGATGGCCGGCCGGTAGCGCTCCAGCTCGTCTTCCGGCAGCCCGTGGGTCACGAGGCCGCCGACCGCGGAGACGACCGGGCCCGGGGTCTCGAAGCGCAGCGGGAAGACCCCGACGAGGTAGTCGCGGGCGGCCCGTAGCTCCGCGTCGGTCGGGAGAGCCTCGCGCATCCGCCGGAGCTCGGCGACGAGGTCCGCGAGGGCGGGGGCCGTGGCATCGGTGTTGACGGCCGCGCGGGCCGTGAACGGCCCGGCGTACCGCCGAAGGTCGAACCCGGCGCCGGCGCCGTACGTGTACCCCTTCTCCTCGCGGAGCTTCAGGTTCAGGCGGCTGTTGAAGAGGCCGCCGAGGATCGCCGACATGACGGAGACGGCATGGAAGTCGGGGATCCGCCGGGCCAGGCCGGGGTGGCCGACGCGCAGCTCCGACTGCACGGACCCCGGTCGATGCACGATCCGCACCACCGGCCGATCCAGGCGACCGGCGTCGGTGGGCGCGGGCGGTGCGCCGGCGCCGCGAGCCGGCGCCAGGTCGCCGAGCAGCGGCTCGAGGATCGCCCCGACGTCGAGGCCCCCGAGGTCGCCGCCCACGACGAGCGCCGCCCGGTCGAAGCCCGGCCAGCTCGCGTAGGCGGTGGCCACGACGCCGGCGTCGATCCCGGCCACGGTGTCGCGCAGGCCCCCGGCCGGGCGCGCGTATGGGCTCGCTGGGTCGTAGACGGTGGCGAGGTACATCTCCTCGGCGCGGCGCGCCGGGTCGGCCTTCGCCTGGAGGAGGTCGTTGAGCCGCTGGTCGCGCAGCCGCTCCACCTCGTGGGCCGGGAATGCCGGCTCGCGGGCCACCTCCGCCAGCAGCTCGAGCGCCTGGGCGAGCCGCTCGGCTGGGACGTCGACGCCGATCACCGTCGAATCCCAGCCGGCCTCTGCCCGGAGCGAGGCCCCGAGGCGCTCGGAGGCCTCGACGAGGGCCAGGGCGTCGCGCCGGCGCGTTCCCTCGAGCAGCGAGCGGGCCGCCAGCACCGTCGCGCCGCCGATCGCCGCCGGCTCGTCGACGGCGCCCATCGGCAGGAGGAGCGCCGCCGAGACGAGCGGGCGTCCGGGGAGGTGGACGAGGAGGACGGGGAGGCCGCCGGAGAGTCGCCCTCGCTCTACGTCCGGGAAGGTGAACGGCCGGGGCGTCCCGGGAACGGGACGCGTCGCGAGCGCCGCCTCGAGCTGATCGACCGGGTTCATGCCCGCGCCTCCGTCATGCCGTCCTCGAGCGGACCCCCGGGCCCGCCCTCGTCGTCGCCCCCCGCGCCCTCGTCCTCGGTGCCGTCGGCCGGCGTCCCGGGTGCGGGCACGTACGTCATGACCACCCGGTTGTGGTCCGCGAGGAGCTCGGCGCACGCCTCCCGCACGTCGGCCGCGGTGACGGCGAGGTAGCGCTCCAGCTGCCGGTTGATCTCCTCCGGCTCGTCCAGGAGGGTCGCGAACATGCTCAGGCGATCGGCGCGCTCCGCCACCCGCTGGAGCGACCCGAGCTCGTCGGTCTCGATGAGGGCCTTCGCGCGGAGCAGCTCGTCCTCGGTCACGTCCTCGCGCCCGAGGCGCCCGATCTCGTCGAGGAGCCCGGCTTCGACCGCCTCGCTCGTGGCGTCCGGGCGGACCGTCGCCCAGCCCATGAAGACCGACGGGCCCGAGGCGAACGGGAGCAGGAAGAACGCCACGTCCTGGGCGATCCGGCCCTCGCGCACGAGGCGCCGGTGGAGGCGGCTTCCCTTCCCGCCCGCCACGACCTGGGCGGCGATCTCGAGGGCGTAGAGACGCCGGTCGCCGAGCGCGGGGGCCCGGTATGCGGCGTAGATCCGGGGCAGCGGCACCCGGTCCTCCACCGTCTCCCGGCGCTCCCCGCCCAGCGTCATCGGCAGCGGATCGACCGAGAAGGGCGGGATCGCCGGGTTGGCCGGGATCGGCCCGAAGTACTTCGCGACCCACGCCCGCGCCCGAGCCGGGTCGACGTCGCCCACGATGGAGAGCACCGCGTTGTTCGGGGCGTAGTGGGTCCGGAAGAAGGCAGTGACGTCCTCCAGCGAGGCGGCGTCGAGGTCCTCCATCGACCCGATGGTCGGATGGTGGTACGGGTGCTCGGGCGGGTAGAGGTGGCCGAGCAGCTTCTCCTGCCAGGTGCCGTAGGGCTGGTTGTCGTAGGAGAGGCGCTTCTCGTTCTTGACGACGGCGCGCTGGTTGTCGAGGTTCTCCTGGCTGAGCGCATCGAGGAGCGTCGCCAGCCGATCGGCCTCCAGCCAGAGCGCCAGCTCCAGCTGGTGCGACGGCACCGTCTCGAAGTAGTTGGTCCGGTCGAGCCAGGTCGTGCCGTTCATGGTGCCGCCGGCCGCCTGGACGAGCGCGATGTGCTCGGCCTTCGCCACGTGGCGGCTGCCCTGGAACATGACGTGCTCGAAGAGGTGGGCGAAGCCGGTCTTGCCGGCGACCTCGTGCTTGCTCCCCACGTCGTACCAGACGTTCACCGCGACGACCGGGACGAGATGGTCCTCGCTGATGATGAGGCGGAGCCCGTTCGGGAGCCGCTCGTCGGTGAAGGGCACGACCGGGACTGGCATGCGGGCCTCGACTGCTGGGGGGATGGCCCGCCGGGGACGCAGGGTGGCGACCGCGACGGAGGGATCGGCGCCGGGCGATTGTAGGCCGCGTGGCGCGGAGGTGGGCGCCGCGTCAGCCGCCGGTTGCCGCGCCCTTTCAGCCGCCGGGCGTCGCGCCCAGGCCCTGCGGCGCCTCGACGACCGTCAGCTGGCCGCCGTACATGCCCATCGAGCACGTGTAGCCGACCCGGCCCGGCTCGAGCGGCGGCAGCTCGATGGTGTTCTCGCCCGCCTCGAGCGTCACGGCGATCCCCAGCGACGGCACCTGCAGGAAGACGGCGCAGGACTGGGCGTCGAGGGACTCCACGATCCAGCGGGTCGGCATCCCGGCATAGAGAGCAGCATCGGCGGGCAGGTAGCCGGTCGCGACCTGGAAGGTGCGCAGGACCTGGACGCCGCCCTCCAGGGTGACCTGCGGCGCTGTCGCCGTCCCGTCCTCGCCGCCGATGCCCGGCGAGAAGCCGGCCAGGCGCAGGCCGGCCGCCGCATTCACGAGCGCGAACCCGAGGACCACGACGCCGATGACCCGCAGCACGACCGGCTGGCGCCGGGCGGGCACGATCGCCGGCAGCCCGCCGAGGGCGAGGAGCCCCGGCGCCGTGCCGAGGGCGAAGACCGCCATGATCGCCCCGGCCGTCAGCGGAGAGCCGGTGGAGAGCGCGTAGACCTGGACGGCCTGCGTGAAACCGCAGGGCAAGAAGAAGGTTGCGGCGCCCAGGAGCGCGGCACGCGCGTCGGAGTAGCGTCGAACGTTGCCCTCGTCGAGGCCCAGCTGGCGGCCCAGGCCACCGGGCAGCGTGGGCGACCAGGCGGCGACCCTCGGCGACAGGCCCGTGAGGCGGATCCCCAGGATCGTCATGACGATCGCGACGGTGATCATCAGCGTCGCCACGACCAGCGGTGGCAGGACGACGACCGACCCGAGCATGCCGAGCGCGGCCCCGAGCACCGCGAAGCCGACGACCCGGCCGCCCAGGAAGACGACCGTCGGCCGGAGCCGCACGGCAATCCCGGCCCCCGGATCGGGGGGACGCGACGCCGTGAACGCGGCCGACAGGGCCAGCACGAGGCCGCCCGTCAGGGCCATGCAGGTCGAGACCCCGGCCGCGAGCCCGAGGAGGCCGGCCACGAGCAGGCCCCCCTCGCGGATGTCGCCGATGCCCGAGGCCAGGCCGAGGAGGCCGGTCGCCTCCGCGGCGAGCGTGATCACGACGACCATGGCGAGCCCACCGGCGGCCGCCAGCCAGGTCCGGGGCTCGCGCGCCAGCCAGGGTGTCCGCCCGACGCGGTAGCCGGCAGCCTCGATGGCGTCGGCCAGGGCGACGTCGGGGATCGGGCCCTGCGAGACGATCTCGACGCGGGCGTGGGTGGCCGACGCGGTGGCCGAGGCGACGCCGGGGATCCGCCCCACGTGGCGCTCGATTCGGCGCTCGCACGTGCGGCAGGTCATGCCCTCGACGGGCACGCTGGTCGTGACGGTGACGGGACGTGGTTCCTCGCGGGGGACGCGCGTGGAGGTCATGCCGCAATGGTGAATGCAGATATGCGCACTGGTCAAGGCCAAACGGACGCCGACGCGGGGACCTCCGGCCCGTGCCGAGCAGGCGCGCAAGGGCGCCGGGCACGCCGGGTTCGCCGATGGGGTCTTGACAACCGCCGAACACGTGTTAGATTGTTGTCTAACAGACGACCGCACCAGCAAGGACACCCCGATGAGCCGCTCCGCTCGCACCGCAGACGCGCCCCGCCCGACGCGGGTCCTCGTGCGCGACCTGACGGCCGCGGCATCGCCCGCCGCCGCCCCCGAGGTGGTCCTCGAGGCGCGCCCGGCGATCGACTTCCTCGTGAGCCTGATGCTCGACACGGAGTCGGAGCTGCTGCCCGTCGACCAGGAGTGGCACATCGAGGCGCGTGCTTCGCTCTCCGACGCGCTGAAGCGCGATCTCGCCCGCGTCTTCGGCGACGAGAAGACCGGCAAGGGCATCGGCGCGGCGATCGCGCCGCTCGTCGTCCAGGAGCCGTCCGCTCGGACCGCGGCCGACGTGGTCGCCCTCGCGGGGCGGATCCAGGCCGCCGACCTCCTCGGCAGCCTCTGCGACGACGACGAGATGCGCGTGCCGCTCGAGCTGGCGTCGCGGGTGCTCGCCGGCGAAGCGGACCTGAGGGACGAGGCGATCGCGGCCTTCCCGGAGCCCTACCGGCCGGGGATCGGCCGCCTGCTGGACGACCCCGCCGCCGAGGTCCGGGCCCTCCGCCGCGTGCTGCGCGCGTGGGCCGAGCGGTTCGCGCCGATCGAGGCGCGGGTCGCGGCGATGGAGCAGCGGGACGTGGACGCCCGGCGGGCCGACCTCGAGCGGCTGCCCCTGGCCGAGTTCGTTGAGCGCACCACGGGCGGCGTCCGCTGGGTTGCCGATCCCGCCATCCGGCGCCTCGTGCTGAGCCCCAGCTACTTCGCCCGGCCCTACAACTATGTCTTCGGGGGGACCGGCTGGCACATGTTCGCCTACCCCCTCGCGGAGGCCGCGATCGGCGCCGACGCGGATGCCGTGCCGGCCGCGAGCATGCGCCTCTTCAAGGCCCTCGGCGACGAGAGCCGGCTGCGGATCCTCCGCCTCCTGGCCTCGGGCGACCTGTACCTGACCGAGATCGCCGAGCGGATGGGGCTCTCCAAGCCGACCGTCAGCCATCACCTCGCCCAGCTGCGGGCCGCCGGCCTCGTGACGATCACCGAGGCGGGAGCCCTCACCTACTACAGCCTCCGGCGCGACCGGATCGCCGACGCCGGAGCCGAGCTCTCCCGCTTCCTGGGCGGGCCCACCACCTAGCGGCGCCGGCGAGCGCCCGCCCGCTACCCAGCACGAGCATGAGTTAGATGTTCATCGAACAGGGGGACGACGAGATGTATACGAAGACCGCGACAGGCCTCACGCCTGCCGGCAGCATCTTCACCGGGGAGGGCTCCGCGATGTCGGACGAGATCGAGTTCCGGATGCACCGCCTCGCGGGCGAGGCCCACCGCGAGCGCCTGGCCGGCCCGCGGGATGGCCTGCGCCAGCGCCTCGGGCACGCCCTGATGGCGCTGGGCCACGCGATCCACGGCCTCGAGCCCGAGCAGCACGGGCGGCCGGCCCTGGGGCCACGCTGACTGGGACACCGCCGGCGATGGGCCGGCCGCGGGAATCGAGAAGGGGCGCCGCAGGGCGCCCCTTCTTGGTGCTAGACGGGCAGCAGGACGAAGGCGAGCGCGCCAGCGGCGCCGATCCCCGCACCAGCGAGAGAGATGGCGACAGCCCGGGAGCGGTCGGCGCGACGGGCGGCGGTGTCCTCCACGCGCTCCACGCTCCCGAGCTCCGCGAAGTTGCGGACGCCCGCCATCCCGTACGCGGCACAGAAGCGGAAGCGGGCCTGAAGGAACCCCACGGCACCCCCGGCCAGCGGCAGGGCCACGAGCCAGCGCGCGGCCGTTGGGGCGTCGAGCGCCACGAGCGCGACGGCCAGCACGCCCGCCGCGGCGAGGCCGGTGTATCCGGCGCGGCGGCGGCGGGCGATCTCGGCCGGTCCGATGTTGCAGGCGCCGGGACGATACTCGCCGGGGGGGGTGTCGAAGGTGATCTGCGGCATGCTCATGCCCTGTTTTCGCGCGCGACGGCCCGGCGGTTTGCACGCCCGCGGTCGTCGGTCCGGCGGCGCCCCGGCGGCTCGCCCGGTGCCGGCACCCATTCGCCCAGCGGGCGGACGTCGGCCAGGCGGCCCGCGAGGTCCGGGTCGATCGCCTCCGCCGCCGCCACCGCCGTCTCGATGGCGGTCAGGCAGAGAACGCTCTCCGCGATCGCGGCCAGGCGGATCTCCGCCGCGTCGCGGACCGGGCCCGAGCGCGGCGTCGGCGTGTTCACGACGAGCCGGACGGTGCCCGACGCGATCAGGTCGAGCATGGCGACCTCGCCCGGGCCGGCCTGGGCTCCCAGCTTCGCGACGGGAGCGGCGGCGTGCCCCAGCGCGGCCAGGGCTGCCCGGGTGCCCGGGGTCGCGGCAAACCGGTAGCCGGCCTTGGCCAGCGCGGCGGCGAGCGGGCCGAGGAGCGCCTTGTCCCGGTCGGCCACCGTCAGGAGCGCGAGCGCGCCGTCGGGCCCCGGCCGGGGCGGCACCAGCGACGCTGCCACCAGGGCCTTCGCGGTGGCCACGCGGACGTCCTCGTGGAGCCCGATCACCTCGCCCGTCGACTGCATGAACGGCCCGAGGGACGGGTCCACGCCCCGCAGCTTGGCCGTCGAGAACGCGGGCGCCTTGACGGCGACGAAGGTGGGCGCCGGCAGGAGGCCGTTCGGCCAGCCGTGGTCGGCAAGCCGCTGACCCAGCGCGATCCGCACCGCGAGGTCCACCATCGGGACGCCGGTCACCTTGCTCATGAACGGCACGGTGCGGCTGGCCCGCGGGTTGACCTCGATCAGGTAGACGCCGTCCTCGCGAACGATGAACTGGGCGTTGACGAGACCCCGCACCTCCAGGGCCCGGACGATCCGCTCCATCGACGCCACGATCAGCGCCTGGTCGGCCTCCGAGACGCTCTGCGGCGGGAAGACGCCGACGGAATCGCCCGAGTGCACGCCGGCCCGCTCCACGTGCTCCAGGAGCCCGGGGATGAGGACCGTCTCGCCGTCGGCCACGGCGTCGACGTCGACCTCGACGCCCTCCAGGTAGCGGTCGATCCGGACCGGCCGGTCGGGATCGACGACCGTGGCGGCCGCCAGCTGCGCCACGAGGTCCTCGCGGGAGTAGGCGAAGTCGATGGCCAGGCCCCCGATCACGAAGGACGGGCGCACGATCACGGGGTAACCGATCCGCTCGGCGAGCGCCTCCGCCTCGTCGATCGAGCGGGCCATCCCGCCCTCCGGCTGGGGGATGCCCAGGCGGTCGAGGAGCGCGCTGAAGCGGACGCGATCCTCGGCCTGATCGATCGTCTCGAGCGACGCGCCGAGGAGCGGCACGCCCGTCGCCGCCAGGTGCGCTGCGAGATTGAGGGGTGTCTGGCCGCCGAACTGGACGAACGCCGGGAGCGGGCCTGCGCCGGGCGCCGTCTCCGCCGCGATGATCTCGCGCACGCTCTCGGCGTCGAGGGGCTCGAAGTAGAGGCGGCTGCTCGCGTCGAAGTCCGTCGAGACCGTCTCCGGGTTCGAGTTCGCGAGAACCGCCTCCCAGCCGAGGTTGCGGAGGCTCTCGGCGGCGCGCACGGCGCAGTAGTCGAACTCGATCCCCTGTCCGATCCGGACCGGCCCGGACCCGATGACCAGCGCGGCGGGGCGCGACACCGGGGGCGCCTCGGGCGGCGACCCGGTGGCCGCGTACGTGCTGTAGAAGTACGGCGTCTCGGCGGCGAACTCGGCGGCGCAGGTGTCCACCATCGCGAAGCCGGGTGCCAGGCGCAGCGCCGCCCGGGCGGTCGCGACGTCGCGCTCCCCCACCCCGGCGAGCTCGGCGATCTCGCGGTCCCCGAGGGCCGCCCGCTTCGCCGTCGCGAGCAGCGTCGCCGACACCGGGTTGCCCGGATCCGCGAGCGCCGGGCCGGCGGCCCGGATCCGCTCCTCCAGCGCGACGGAGCGGCCGAGCTCCGCGACGAACCACGGGTTGATGCCGGTCGCGTCGACAAGCGTCTCCTGGGCCAGGCCGCGACGGAGCAGGGCGAGGACCCGCCACAGGCGGTTGTCCGACGGAGCGAGGAACCGGCGCAGGACGACCGGGGCAGCGCTGCGCTGTGCAAGCCGCGTGCTCTCGCAGGCCTCGCCGTCCTCCCCGATCCAGCGGATGACGGCCTCGGCCTCGTCCGGGTCGCCACCCAGGGCGGCCCCGAGGTAGTCCAGGGCCGGAGCCCAGGCCGGGTCCTCCACCAGCGGTCCCGCGCCCGCCTGCTCCAGGGCCCGCAGCGCCTTGTTCAGCGCCGCGCCGAACGTCCGGTCGATCGCCATCACCTCGCCGGTCGCCTTCATCTGGCTGCCGAGGGTCCGGTCCGCGCGCGGGAACTTGTCAAACGGGAAGCGCGGCAGCTTGACGACCAGGTAGTCGAGGGCCGGCTCGAAGGCGGCAACCGTGGTCCCGGTCACGACGTTGGGGATCTCGGCGAGGCGCCGGCCCACCGCGATCTGGGCCGCCACCCGGGCGATCGGGTAGCCCGTTGCCTTGCTGGCCAGCGCGGAGCTCCGGCTGACGCGCGGGTTCACCTCGATGACCGCGTAGTCCCGCGAGTCCGGCGAGAGCGCGAACTGGACGTTGCAGCCGCCCTCCACGCCGAGGCCGCGGATGATCGCCAGCGCCGCGCTGCGGAGCCGCTGGTGGACGGCGTCGGGGAGTGTCTGCACGGGCGCGACGACGATCGAGTCACCCGTGTGCACGCCCAGCGGATCGACGTTCTCCATCGAGCAGACCGCGATGCACGTGTCGTCGGCGTCGCGCATCACCTCGTACTCGATCTCCTGCCAGCCGACGAGGACCTTCTCCAGCATCACCTGGCCGATCGGGCTGGCCCGCAGGCCGGTCCGGACCCGCTCCCGGCAGTCGGCCTCGGTCTCCACGATCCCGCCGCCCGTCCCACCGAGGGTGAATGCCGGCCGGACGATCGCCGGCAGGCCGATCGCGGCAAGGGCGGCATCGATGCTCGCGGCGCGCTCCGCTTCCGTCGCGCCCCCGACGATCGCGGACGGCGCGTAGGGCTGGCCCAGCCGGTCGAGCAGGTCGCGGAACGCCTCGCGGTCCTCGGCCATCTCGATCGCCCTGAGCGGCGTCCCCAACATCCTGACGTTGTAGCGTGCTAGCACACCAGCCTGTGACAACGACATCGCGAGGTTGAGCGCCGTCTGGCCGCCGAGCCCGGCGAGAAGCCCCTCGGGCCGCTCCCGGGCGATCACCGCCTCGATCGAAGGGACCGTCAGCGGCTCGAGGTAGACGGCGTCGGCGACCGTCGGGTCGGTCATGATCGTCGCCGGGTTCGAGTTGACGAGGATCGTCCGGACGCCCTCGGCGCGCAGCGCCCGACAGGCCTGGGTGCCCGCGTAGTCGAACTCCGCCGCCTGGCCGATGACGACCGGCCCGGAGCCGATGATGAGCACGGAGGCCGGTTTGCCGGACCGGGCGCCGTGGTCCGCCCCGGCCACGAGGGCACCCGTGGTGCCAGGCCCGGAGGCGCCCGGGGCGCTCATCCGCGCGATCCAGCGCGGTCCCGCGCGGCCGCCACGAACCGGTCGAAGACGGCCAGCGCGTCCAGCGGCCCGGGTGCGCCCTCGGGGTGGTACTGGACCGTCTCGATCGGGAGGGTTCGGTGGCGGAGGCCCTCGACGGAACCGTCGTTGAGGTTGACCTGGCTGACGACGAACCCGCTCTGGGCCGGCAGGGTGGCCGCGTCGACCGTCACCTCGTGGTTCTGCGCCGTCACCTGCACGTAGCCGCTCGCGGCGTCCTGCACCGGGTGGTTGGCGCCGTGGTGTCCGAAGCGCAGGCGCCGCGTCTCGGCGCCGGCGGCCCGCGCGACGAGCTGGTGGCCCAGGCAGATGCCGAGCAGGGGTCGGCCGTCGTCGACGACCGCGCGCGCCAGGGCCACCGGCCCGTCGAGGCGGGCCGGGTCGCCCGGGCCCGGCGAGAGGATGACGCCGGCGACGTCCGGGGCGAGCAGGTCGGTGGGGGTGACGGTGTGGGGCAGGACGCGCACGCGGACGCCGCGCCGCCGGAGGCTGCCGACGATGCTCGCCTTGAGGCCGAAGTCGACGATCGCCACCAGCGGCGCGTCGGGCTCCGCGCCCGGCTCGCCGATCTCGAAGGAAGTCGTCGGCGAGACCGCCTCGACGAAGTCCTGGTCCTCCCATCGTGGAACCCCGCGGGCGCGGGCGCGAGCCGCCTCCACGTCCACGTCTCCCGGCGCCGACACGATCCCCCGCAGGCAGCCGTGGGTCCGCAGGTGGCGCGCGAGGGCGCGCGTGTCCACCCCGGCGAGCGCCGGGATCCCCTCCCCCCGGAGCAGCGCCGCGAGCTGGCGGGCCTGCTCCGCGACGGCGGCGGTCGCGGAGGCCACGACGAGCGCCCGCAGCCAGGGCCGCTCGGACTGGTCGTCGGCCCGGATCCGTCCGTAGTTGCCGATGAGCGGGTAGGTCATCACGACGACCTGCCCCGCGTACGACGGATCGGTGCAGACCTCCTGGTAGCCCGTCTGGCTGGTGTTCACGACGAGGTCGCCGCCCGCGGCGGCATCGGCCCCGAAGGCGATCCCTGCGAAGACGGTCCCGTCCTCGAGCGCCAGCAGCGCCGGGCCGCGGGCACCCACCCGTGGGTCGACCACCGCGTCCGCCTCGGGCAGCGGCGGGAGCGGGCCCACCGGGCTCACCGGGCGTCCCGGGCTCACCAGGCTCACCCGGCTCACCGGGCCCCGGACACGAAAACGCCACCGGCCCGAGGGGCGCGGTGGACGATGCTTGGCCTGCGCACGGATGGCCTCCCTTCCGGCCTCACGGAACCGGTACGCCGGCCTCACGGGACCGGCTGCAAGGAACGGCGGAAGGGTAGCACGGGGCGCCGGCGCGGCGCGCGGCTGCTTCCGGCGCGGCGCGCACCGCCACATCCGGCGCGGCGTGTGCGGCTACTTGAGGATGCTGTTGCCCCAGACCTGGGTCAGGACGTACTTCCCGTCCGTCGTCGGGCTCGTGAGGTTCGCCTGCGCCTGGTCGAGCATGATGAACGGGTGGAGCCGCGCCTGGGCCAGCCGGCTTCCGACGAACGTCGCCTCGACGATCACGGCCTCCTGGGTCTGGCGGCTCCAGTCCTGGCCGAACAGGAAGTTGCCGTGACTGCCCATGACGAAGTGGAACCCGCGGTCGTCCTTCGTGATCGAGACCGGTCCCGCCCAATGCGTCCCGTGGCCGATCACGTGGTCGGCGCCGGCGTCCCAGAAGAGCTTCATCTGCTGCTTCTGGCGCGCCGTGAAGTTCGCGTGGTACTCGGGCCAGCCCCACTGCGGGACGACGATGACGACGTCGGCCACCGTGCGGGCGGCGGCGATGCCCGCCCGCACGTTCGTCTCGTCCAGGTAGACCACGCCCGGGGTCGAGGCGTCGGCCCGCGCGGAGCCCGGGATCTCGTTGAAGCCGACGAACGCGAAGCGGACGCCGCGCACGTCGAGGACCGCGGGCTTCAGCGCCTCGGCGAGGTTCATGCCCGCGCCGAACCGCTCGATCCCGTTCTTGTCGAAGAGCGCGAGCGTCTCCTTGAGCGCGGCCACGCCCTGGTCGGTCATGTGGTTCGAGGCCAGCGTGACGACGTCGACGCCGGCGCCCGCCAGGAGCGGCGCGACCTTCGGGTCGATCGAGAAGATCGTCCCGGTGTCGTGCTGGCGGAACTTCGACGTCATCGGGCATTCGAAGTCATTGAGGGTGATCTCCGCGTCGGAGATCAGCTTGCGGACCGCACCCTCGTTGCCGGTCCGAACGGCGTCGACGACCGGCCAGCCGTTGCCGTCGGGCCCGTCGAAGCGGCGGTCCATCCGGGTGCCCGTGTACTTCGCCGTCCCGCCGTCGAGGGTCCAGTCCCATCCCTTGCCCAGCGTGTTCGCCTGGTGGCTCACCCCGCGGTCCGGGCACGTGTCGCCGGTCGAGATCAGCGTCCGGACCTCCGCCGGATCGAACGCCGTCCACGCTGCGGGCGGGGAGTCGACGGTGGCGACGAGCGGGTAGGCCTTCGCCCGGATCGAGGGCGACCCGAAGAGATCCGCTCCGCCGACGCGGAGGGCCTTCACGCGCGGCGAGACGAGCGCGGGCGGAAGGAGGCCGAGGCTGGACTTCGTCTTGCGGACGGCCGTGACGATGTCCGAGGTCTTCGCGCAGGCCGCCGGATCGACGGCCACCGGGTTGCCGGCGAGCGCCAGGGCCGAGACGCCGCACGGGACCGCGACACGACCCGCCTCGATCTCCGCTGCCAGCTTCGCGACGGTGATCCCCACGCGCAGGTCGTCGACGTCGGCGACGAGGGCCAGCGGAAGCTCCACGGATCCCGCCGGCGTCGCCCCCGGGGTGGCACCGGGGCCGGGCGAGGCCGACCCGCCGCTCGGGGCGGCGCCGGACGTCCCCGGTGCCCCGCTCGCCGCGGCGGCGCCGGAGGCCGCGGGGGAGGTGCCCGGACCCGGGGAGACGCCGGGTGCTCCGCTCGCGAAGACGGCCGCCCCCACGAGCAGCCCCACGCCCGCAAGCGAGACGAGAAGGACGAGGAGGTTCGCGCCGCTGATGGGGCCCGGCCCTCCCCCGACGGGCGAGCGCCCGCCTCCCCGCGTGGGCGGAGGGGCTCCGCCGCGCGCGCCTCCCCCGCCCCGTGCTCCGCGGGACGCGGGCGATCCGGCGATGGGACGGGCCATCGGGGGGCGGCGAGGCGGCTGGCGCGGTGGCATCGGCGACATTGTGCCCCAGCCGGCGGTGGGCGTCCGTCGACGTGTCGGTGGGTCAGTCGCCGACCTTGTACGGGTAGGTCACCCAGCCGTGCGCCAGCGCGGCATGGAAGTCGGGCTGCAGCAGGACCCGCGATCGACCGGGCTTGTAGTGGATCACCGCGGTCTTCGGGCGCCCGCCGGCGGCATGGACCCGCTCGACGACGGCGGCCATGGTCTCGCCGCTCTCCCAGACCTCGTCGACGACGAGGATCCGCTTGTCCTGGAGGAGCTCTGCCTCGGGGAAGTGGCCGAAGATCGGCGCCTCGTGGGTTGCCCCCCCGGTCGTGTAGAACTCCACCCCCGCGACCAGGATCTCCCGCAGGTCGAGGCGGTACGCCAGGATCCCGGCCGGCACGAGCCCACCGCGGGTGATCGCCAGCACGAGGTCGTAGTCGGTCCCGACCATCTCGGCCAGCACGCCGACGAGGCGGTCGAGCTCCTCCCACGAGACGCTGATCGGTTCGGTCGGGATCATCCGGGCTCCCAGGGCGGCTTCAAAGGGGCCGCCCGCGTGCGGCCCGGCGGCCCCGGCATTGTCGTCCATTCGCGGTCATGCCCGCGCTCCCCCGCGCCCGGCCGGCGCCGGCATCGTCCCGGCCGGTCTGGCCGGCCCTCGCGCAGCGTCCGCCTCCCGGATCGTGTCGGGGGCCGAAAACGGGACACCCCTCCCGGTCCGGGGAGGGGTGTCGCAATGGCGGCGTCCGATCGGCCCGCCGGACCCCGGGCCTCGATGCCGACGACCGACGGAGTCGCAGAGCCTCGTGCGAGGTTGCCGCGGGGAGACGGTTCGAGGGCTCGGCTCAGGTTCCGGGCTGCGAGATGACGATGAACCGGTAGTTGTTCGCGTTGGTTCCGACGGCGTAGATCTGGTAGGCCCGGCCGGCATGGAGGTTGGCGACGCGTGGGCCGATGGCCGGCTTCCAGCTGCCGACGGCCGAGGCCCACCAGGAGTACACGCCGGGGGCGACGACGACGGGGCCCGCCGACTTGCCGCGGGCGAGCGAGGTGATCGCCGGCGCGGCGCCGCCGTTGAGCCATACATCGACCGTTGGCGCGGTGGCCGTGTGGCGCACGGTGATCGACGCCTTGCCCGCGGGCGCGATCGCCGTGTCATTGACGAAGACCTGGAGGCCCGGCTTGCCGCCGATGATCCGGGCCACGAGCGTGGCGTTGAGCCCGCCCGTGAGGGTGACGGTCTTCCTGATGATGGCCGCGCCGGCGCAGCGGAACCGGCTCGCCGGGTGCACCTTGATGGTGTGCGTGCCGGCCGGGACCGCCGCCAGCACGAACTGCTGGCCGTACTGGAAGGTCGAGCGGACCTCCTTGCCGTCGACACACACGTCGACGACGGCACCGGGGATGCCGTGCGCGACGAAGACCTTGGCAGTGGTCGGGACCGGGACCGGGACCACGGCAGAGGCGGATCCAGCGAGGGCCACGACCGCGAACGCGGAGGCGGCGGCAACGAGACTGAGTCTGCGCATGCTCATGCGATGGGCGCTCCTCTTCGGCGGCGGCCGAGCGACGCTCGGGCCATCCCGCGGCCAGACTACCCTCGATCGTTGCCCTCCGCGAATCCCGGCGTTGCCGCGGACCCGCGCCTGGTGCACGGCCGCAACGGCGTCGTGGCCGCCTAGGTCAGGGCGCGGAGCTCGCCGGCGGCCCCACGACGACGCGAGTCGGCCGCCGGCCGAAGGACCCCTGTGGATCCAGCTGCCGCGGCCGCCCCTGGCGGCTTCAGCCTGACGGAGACGGGGACGGCGGTCGGGGGCTGAGCGCCGCCGGGCGCCATGCGCGCAGGCGCGCCGGCGCGTGGACGACGGCGTAGTAGGCGATGTAGGCGTAGGCCATGCCGGCGAGCGCGTCGATCACCCAGTGGTCGCCGAGGTAGGTGACGGAGAAGGCCACCAGGGCGGTGTACCCGAACGCGAGCCAGCCGACCGCGCCGAAGGCGCGGCGCAGGACGAGGAACGACAGGAACGGGTAGGCCACGTGCAGGGAGGGGAGGGCGGCGACGTCGTTGGGGTTGGCGGTTCCGAAGGCGATCGGATAGACGTGCCGTCCGTCGAGCCCGAGGGATTCGGCGATGGCCACGAACGTGCTGGGCTTGAGGTACGCGATCACGGGCAGGCCGTCCGGCCCGTCGAGCATCCCGTGATCGGCGAGGTACCACGGAGGCGCCGCCGGCAGGAGCAGGTAGGTGATGAACCCGGCGAAGCTCAGGAGGATGAGCGCCGCGACGAAATCGTAGTAGAGGGGGCGTCGGGCGACCCACAGGACGAAGCCGGTTCCCAGGGGCAGGGCGAAGTGGAGCAGGTAGACGACGGTCGCCAGGATCGCGAGCCCGTCGAGCCCGGACGCCGGCCGCAGGGCGTCCTGCAGCACCTGGGTCGGCAGCGCCCCCCCGAAGAGCAGCCGGTCCGCGTTGGCCAGGTCCTCCGCGTGAAGCGGCAGGCCGGCGTCGTCGGCAAGCCCTCGCATCAGCTCGTAGGCGAGCAGGAGCACGAGGAACGGCAGCCAGTCGCGCAGGAAGAGGCGCCCCCGCCCGAGGAGGATCGCCGCCAGCCCGAACCCGATCGCGATGACGTCCGGGGTGATGGTCACACCGGTGGCGACCATCAGGACCACGACGAGCGCGGCGTAGGCGAGCACCCCACCGATCATCAGGTGGTCGTTCCGCCGGAGCAGGGCGCCGTGGGGCTGATCCTGGGTGGACGTGACCGGTCCCTCCGAGGGTTGCGAGTCTCCTCCGGGTGGAGTCTAGTCCTCGTCATGGCCCTCGGACGCCGGCTGCGCGTCCAGCGTCGAGCGAGAGCGGGCCTGAACGCGGCCGCGACGTCATCGAGGTCTGCCGGGTGCTCGACGTCTGCCGGGTGCTCGACGACCATCCCCGGGGAGTCCGCCGCCCTCCGGGTGGCACGGCGAGTGGCAGCGCCCGGAATCAGACGACCCCCGGAGGTGCCTCCAGGGGTCGCTGCGTGCGTGCAGAGCTGGTGAGCCGGGGGAGATTCGAACTCCCAACCTAGTGATTAAGAGTCACTTGCTCTGCCGTTGAGCTACCGGCCCGGCGGAAGTCTATCGCGGGACGCCGATCCGCGTCACGCCGCCGCTGGCCCTCAGGCGCGCTCGAACGCCATGGCGACCGACCCGCCGCCGCCGAGGCACAGCGTGGCCAGGCCGTGGCGGCCCTCCCGCCGCCGAAGCTCGTGCAGCAGGGTCGCCACGATGCGGGCGCCGGAGGCCCCGATGGGATGCCCCAGCGCGATGGCGCCGCCGTTGACGTTCACCTTCGACCAGTCGAGGCCGAGGGCGCGGCCGTCGGCGAGGACCTGGGCCGCGAACGCCTCGTTGATCTCGACGAGGTCGAAGGCGTCGACGGGCAGGCCGGTGCGCGCCTCGAGCTTCCGGACCCCTTCGACCGGCGCCAGGAAGAGCCACTTCGGGGCGACCTCGGCCTGGGCGTAGCCGACGATCCGGGCCAGCGGCGCCAGCCCCAGCCGCTCGACGGCACGCTCGGAGGCGACGAGGGTCGCCGCGGCGCCGTCGGTGATGCCGGGGGCGTTGCCCGCAGTCACGGTCCCCTCCTCCGCCGCGCCCCGATCCTCGCCCTCGGGCAGCGGGAAGACCGGCCGGAGGCGCGCCAGGGCCTCGGCGGTGGTGTCGCGGCGCGGGCCCTCGTCGACGTCGACGACCGTCTCCCGGCCCTTCGCGTCGCGGACGGTCACCGGCGCCATCTCGGCGGCGAACCGGCCCTCTTCCTGGGCCGCGACCGCCCGGCGGTGGCTCTCGAGGGCGAACGCATCCTGGTCCGCCCGGGTGACCTGCTCGCGAATCGCGGTCCGCTCGGCGTGGGTCCCCATGTGGCAATCCTCGAGGGCGCACCAGAGCCCGTCCGCGACGGTCGCGTCCACCAGCTCGCCGTTCCCCAGGCGGTACCCGAAGCGGGCGCCCGGCAGCAGGTACGGCGCGCGGTTCATGCTCTCCATGCCACCCGCGACGACCATCTCGGCGTCGCCGGCCCGGATCTCCGCGGCGGCCAGCATGATCGCCTTGAGGCCCGAGCCGCAGACACGGTTGATCGTGGTGGCCGGGGTCGTCTCGCGGAGGCCGGCCCCGAGCGCCGCCTGGCGGGCCGGCGCCTGCCCGGCCCCGGCCTGGAGCACCTGGCCCATGAGGACATCGTCGATGTCCGCGGTCGCGGGCTCGAGACCCGCGCGTTCCACCGCCGCCCGGATCGCGATCGCCCCCAGCTCGGTCGCCGGAACGCCCGCCAGCGCCCCGCCGAACTTCCCGATCGGCGTGCGCGCCGCGGAGACGAGGTACACGTGGCCGGCGGGCTGCGATCGATCGGTGCTCACGAACCGGAGTCTATGCACTGCCGGCTGCCTGGTCGATCCCCGATGTCGATGGCCCACCGACGATGCCCGGCACGGACGTGGCGTGGGGCGGGTCAGGGCGGGTCGGGGGCGGTCGGTTCCGTCGGCGCGCGATGAGTGGCGCGTGAGTGGCCCTCGTCATCGTGGCGCCATGAACGATCAGCTCGTCGGGCGCGCCGTCCGGGCCGTGCGCGTCAGACGCCGCCAGCGCCAATCGGACCTTGCGCACCACGCTGGAGTGAGCCGCTGGACGGTCGCGCGGATCGAGCACGGGCGGCTCGAGAGCGTCTCGCTGGCCAGCCTCCGCTCGGTTGCCCGCAGCCTCGACATCTCGGTCGAGTTTGCGGTGCGCTGGCAGGGAGCCGAGCTCGACCGGGTCCTCGGCGCGGGTCACGACACCCTGCGCGAGGCAGCCGTGCGCCTGCTGACGGACAGCGGCGGTTGGGATCTCGCCGTGGAAGTGACCTTCTCGATCTGGGGCGAACGGGGGATCATCGACCTGCTGGCATGGCATCCGGCCAGCCGAACGCTCCTCGTGGTGGAGATCAAGACGGAGATCGTCGAGGCGGGTCGTCTCGTCGCCCAGGTCGATCGTTACCGGCGGCTGGCGCCCGAGATCGCCGCCGGGCGCGGGTGGAACCCGCTGCAGGTCGCGACGCTGGTCGTCGTCGCCGACACGCGCACCAACCGCCGCCGCCTGGCCGACCATCGCGGCGTCCTGCGTGCGGCGTTCCCGGACGATGGGCGCGGAGTCCGCGGCTGGCTTCGCAGCCCTGGCCGAATGATCTCCGCCCTGACGTTCATGCCAGACGAGCGGGCGGCGCACCTAACGCGCGCTTCCGACCGACGCCGCCGCGTCCGGGCGCCCTCGAGAGGATAGCCACGCCGGTTCCGCGCCTTGCCAACCTGGCTGTTGTGGCGGCCCGCGCTCCACGTGTCACGTTCAGCACGTCTCGCCGGCTCCAGCGTTCCCCCGCACGCCCTCGACCCGCCGCGCCGAGCCCTTCGATCCCCCGCAAAGTGCGGGAGGAGCACATCTGGCAGGAAGCGCCGGAGAGCGAGGCGCGGGCCGGAGGCGCGGGCGGCGGGCGCGGGCGGCGGGCGGGGCGCGGGATGTGGCGGAGGCGCGGAACGCCGGCGAGGGCGCGGGACGCCGGCGCCGCTACCCGCCTGTCCGGCCCAGGACCGCGTCGGCGACGATCCCGCGATGCACCTGGTTGGTGCCCTCGTAGATCTGGGCGCCCTTCGCGTCGCGCATCAGGCGCTCGATGCCGGTCTCGCGGGAGTAGCCGGCCCCCCCGAAGAGCTGGACGGCGTCCGTCGTGACGCGCATCGCAACGTCGGAGGCCGTCCACTTGGCGAGGCTCGCGGCCGTTGCCACCTCCACGCCGCCTGCCCCCCGGTCGCGCGTCGCGGCCGCCGCCCGCGTGACCGCCCGCGCCACGGCGACCTGCTGGGCCATCTCGGCGACCATGAAGCGGAGCGCCTGCAGCTCGGCGATCGGCGCCCCGAACGCCCGGCGCTCGCCGAGGTACGCCGCCGCCTGCTCCAGGGCCGAGCGTGCCAGCCCCGTGCACGCCGCCGCGATCGCGATTCGCCCATCGCCGAGGGCCGAGAGGGCAACCTTGTAGCCCTCCCCCTCCCCGCCGAGACGGTTCGCCGCCGGGACCTCCGCACCGTCGAAGACGAGCTCGGCGGCGGGGCAGCTCCGGATCCCCATCTTCTTCTCGTGGGCGCCGAACCCGAAGCCGGGGGTCCCCCTCTCGACGAGGAAGGCGGTGATCGCCGCCGGCCCGCGCGACGGGTCCAGCGTCGCGAAGACGAGATAGCGCTCGGCCTCGGGGGCGTTCGAGATCCAGACCTTCGTGCCGGTGAGGCGGTAGGCCGCGGGCGCCTCGGCAGGCCCGACCCGCTGGGCCCGCATCCGGATCGCGGCGGCATCCGAGCCCGCCTCCGGCTCGGTTAGCGCAAACGCACCGAGCGCGCTCCCGGCCTGGAGCGGCGGCAGCCAGCGTGCCTTCTGCTCGTCGGTCCCCCACCGCACGACCGGGTTCTGGTGGAGCACGTGGACACAGAGCGTGACGGCGAGCGCCATGTCGGCAGCCGCGATCTCCTCGACGACCACCGTCCAGGCCGCCGACGACAGCCCGGCGCCGCCGACCTCCTCGGGGAACGGCCCGGCGAGGAGCCCCAGCTCCGCCATCCGGTCGACGAGGCTGCGGTCGAAGCGCTCCGCCTCGTCGCGCCCGATCGCACCGGGCGCCACGACCTCGCGGGCGAAGTCGCGGACCGTCTCGCCGAGCAGCCGCGTCTCGGCGTCGAGGCCGGCGAGCGCGTCGAGAAGCACCCTCAGGCCCCAGGGGCCGGCGGGTACGCGAAGAAGCCGGCGCCGCTCTTCTGGCCGAGCTTCCCGGCGGCGACCAGGTCCTCCAGCACGCGCGGCGGCCGGAACCGCTCGTCGCCGAGGTCCTCGTGGAGCACCCGCATGATCCCCAGCACCACGTCGAGCCCGATGAAGTCGGCCAGGGCCAGCGGGCCCAGCGGGTGGTTGAGGCCAACGCGGGCACCCGTGTCGATGTCCTCGGCCGTCCCGATCCCTTCCTCGAGCGCGCGCATCGCCTCGGCGAGGAACGGCATGAGGATCCGGTTGACGATGAAGCCCGGTCGGTCGGCCGAGACGATCACCTGCTTGCCGAGATCGGCCGCGAGCGCCCGCACGGCATCCGTGGTCGCATCGTCGGTCGCGCTGCCCCGGATCAGCTCCACGAGCGGCATCACGGGCACCGGGCTGAAGAAGTGCATCCCGCAGAACGACGGCCGGCGGGCGGGGGCGAGCGCCTCGGCCAGGCGATCGATCGAGATCGAGGAGGTGTTCGAGGCGAACACGGCGCGGCCGGGAGCCAGCGCGTCGAGGTCGGCCCAGAGCGCGCTCTTGACGGCCTCGTCCTCGAAGACGGCCTCGACGACGAGGTCCGCCTCGGCGGCCGCGGCGATGCGGTCGGTCGCGGCGATCCGGTCGAGGATCTCGACCCGCGCGGTGACGTCGAGGCGGCCCTTCGCGACCGCCCGCTCCAGGTTCGTGGCGATCCGGTCGCGCCCGGCCGCGGCACGGGCGAGAACAGGCTCGTACAGGTCGACGGTCCGGCCGGCCGCGGCCAGGACCTGCGCGATGCCGTGACCCATGAGGCCGGCCCCGGCGACGAAGGCGCGCTCGATCGGCATGCCCGGCAGGGTACCCCCTGCCGGGCGGCGCGTCAGCCCCAGTCCGGGCGCGCGCCAGCCCCCGGACGCCCGCGAGGCTGAGCTTGCCCCGGGATCAGCTGCCGGCGGGCGGCGGCTCCACTGCGTTCGAAGGGCTGTTGATGTCGCTGACGTCGAGCGTCATCTCGAACGACCCGGTGTCGCTCTTCCCCTCGATGGCGTAGCCCACGGCGTACCCGGCGTCCTTGGCGACCCAGAGGTCGACCGTCCAGTCCGCACCCGGAAGGCCGAGCGAATCCCCGATGGCGTCGCCGATTGCGTTCCCGGATGCCGCGTAGTGCACCGTCTCGACGCCGTTCCGCGTCTCATTGCCGACGGCAGTCAGGCCGCTCATCCCCGAGAACGAGCCGAGCATCTTCTCGGGAGCGAAGCTGTCGATGGTCTGCTGCGCGTCGTCGGCGGTCGTCTCCATCCAGGAGTCTCCGAGCGAGACCCACGCCTTGTCGCCGATGAGCCGGTAGCCCATCACCAGCTTCTGCGCCTCGGTGCCCATGGAGATGGCCAGGTCGGCAGCCTGCGTCGGCCGGAAGATGATCGTCCCGTCCAGCTCGAGCCCGTCGCCGAAGGAGGAGAAGAGGCTGTCCTCCATCCCGGCCATCTTCATGACCATGTTCAGGTGGTACGAGTCGAGATCCGCGAGGGCGGCGGCCGCGCCGCTGATGTCGGGGCCTTCCCCGGCGGCCGTCGGAGCGGCGGACGCGGGAGCCTCGCTCGAGGAGGGAGCCTGGGAGGCCGGCGCCTCCGAGGCAGCCGGGGAGCCGCTCCCCTGGGTCGAGGGTGGCTGCGACGCACCTCCACCGCAGGCGGCGAGGGCGAGGGCGAGGGCCGCGAGACCGGCAAGCGGGCGAGTCCAGCTGGACATACCACTCTCCACGGTCGTCCGGGGGACGCGCCGGGGCAGCAGGGGCTCCGCAGGCGAAACGACGGCGGCAGCATGGCGCACGGGCGCCCGCCCCCGTCACGCCCATTCGGCCCGTCGTTGCACGCCGAGTCGCCCGAGTTCCGCCAGCCCGCGACGTGGCCGGTGCCGGCGCGCACCAGCGGCGGCCCCATCAACGGACTGCCCTTGGGCCGTCAGCGCACCGCCTGCACCCTCGCGAGGAGCTGGTCGGCGGCGGCGTACGGGTCGAGCTCGTGGCGAACGACGGCGTCGAGGGTCTCCGCCGTGGACGCCGCGCGATCGGGGCGTTCCAGCTGCTGGCGCACGCGGTCGCCGAGGAGCGCCCAGACGAGCGCCGCCGCCCGCGCGCGCCGGACCGGGATCCCGCCCTCGGCTTCGGCCAGGCCGGTCCGGTGGCGCTCGATCGCGGAGAGCAGCTCCGGGACCCCCTCGCCGGTCATCGCGGTCGTGACCAGGACCTCCGGGCGCTTCGGATGGGGTCGCTCGGTGCCCGGCGGGGGCGCCATCGGATCCGCCCCGGTCAGTCGCGGGCTGGCCGCCGCGGTGAGCATTGCCCGCAGCTCCGCGGCCGTTCGCTGGGCACCCGGGCGGTCGCCCTTGTTGACGACGACGATGTCCGCCACCTCGAGCAGGCCGGCCTTGATCGCCTGGACTTCGTCGCCCATCTCGGGCGCCTCCAGGACGACCGTCGTGTCCGCGGCCGCCGCGACCTCCACCTCGCTCTGGCCGGTGCCGACCGTCTCGAGCAGGATCACGGCGAAGCCGGCCGCGTCGAGGACGGTCGCCGCGGCCACCGACGAGGCCGCGAGACCGCCGGCGTGTCCGCGCGACGCCATGCTCCGGATGAAGACGCCGTCGTCGGCGGCGTAGGCCTGCATCCGCACGCGGTCGCCCAGGATGGCGCCCCCCGTGATCGGCGAGGACGGGTCCACGGCGATGACCGCGACAGAGCGGCCGGAGGCCCGGATTTCGCCGATGAGGGCGGCGACGAGCGTGCTCTTGCCGGCACCAGGCGCCCCGGTGATGCCCACCAGGTGCGCCATCCCGGCGGCCGGATGCAGGAGGCGGAGGGCGGCCTCCGCGACCGGGGTCCGGTTCTCGACGGCGGTCAGGAGTCGGGCGAGCGACCGCCGATCCCCGGCCAGGGCGGCCTCGGCGAGGGTCTCCCCGCGCGGTGCCGCGTCCGGGGACGCCGGGCCCACCCCGTCAGTCCAGCGCCCGGACGTTGGCCCGGATGAAGGCGGCCACCTCGCCGATCGTCGTGCCCGGCCCGAAGACCGCGGCCACGCCGGCCTCCCGCAGGGCCGGCACGTCGTCGTCGGGGATGATCCCGCCGGCCGTCACCAGGACGTCGTCGAGGCGCTTCTCGCGCAGCAGCGCGCAGATGCGCGGGACGAGCGTCATGTGGGCGCCCGACAGGATGGACAGGCCGACGACGTCGACATCCTCCTGGAGCGCCGCCGTGACAACCATCTCCGGGGTCTGGCGCAGGCCGGTGTAGACGACCTCGAAGCCCTCGTCGCGGAGGCCGCGCGCCAGCACCTTCGCGCCGCGATCGTGGCCGTCGAGCCCGGGCTTCGCGATCAGGACCTTGATCGGTCGTTCGCTCATGCCCGGATCATAGCCGTCGTCGGGGCAGGTCGATGACCCCGAGGCCCCTGGTGATCTGTTGCGACTCGCCCTCGAGAACCCGGTCCCTGAACCGCTCGAGGTCCCGTACCGCAGCCGCCGCATGCCGTGTGCGTTCCAGCGCGGCCTCGGCCGTCGCTCCGGGTTCAGTCCTCGGCGGTGACGACGACGACCTCGTCGCCGTGGAGGGGGCACGAGAAGAGGTAGATCCCGGGCCCCAGGGCAGGGATCGAGTAGGTCTTCTGGGCGACCCCGTAGACGACCTCTCCTTCGAACCACTGCCCCTCGCCCGGCCCCGGCGGCGTGACCAGGATCCCGTGCGGGACGGAGCCATCCTGGTTGTCGAGCACGACCGAGAGCGGCACGCCCGCCTTCACGGCGAGGGTCGACGGCGAGAAGCTGAAGTCCCTGGCCGTGATCGTGTAGGTCGCTCCCGATGCCCCTGTCGGGCCCTCCGACGGTGTGGTGCCCCCGCACGCGGCCAGCATCACCAGGAGGAGCGAGACGGCGAGGCCGACTGCCGAGCAGCGCAGGATCACGCCAGGCGGAGGGATGGGCGACATGGCTGGGCACCTCTGACCGCTGTCTCGACCATCGGCCAGTCTATCGGCCGCATCACGTGGGGGAGGGACCGATCCCGTCACCGGCTCTCACTCGTCGCGCAGCACCCACGTGACGAGCGCCGGCCCGCCGTCCGGACGGTACTCGAGCGTGACCCGGCCCGACGCCGGCACCTCGGCCACGATGAACACCGGGAACCACCAGTCGGGGACGACCACTCTTCCGTCTCCGCAGCGGGCGACGTTCGGCCACCCAGGCAGCACGTTGCAGCCATCGCCCTGGCGTGGCTGCTCCACCTCGGGCAGCACCTCGCCGGCCGGCCCCACGACGACCCACTCCGCGGGGTCGAAGACCAGGCTGCCGCTGGCCGCCCCGAACCGGAGCCTCACCTCGAGGAAACCGCCGGCTCCGGGCGACGGTGCGAGGCCGGGATAGCGCGGCAGCTCGGCGATCCCGTCGACGACGAGCGGAACCGTGCCGCCGTCGGCCACCAGCACGACCGTCTCGTCGACCTCGGCGGTGCCTGTCGTCGGGCTCGCGGCCGGGTCCGAGGTCGGCTCCGGCGGCGGGGGTGAATAGGCGTAGTCGGTTCCCTCGCGGGCCAGGTACGAGAACTGGACCGGGCGGCGCCCGCTCTCGTCGGTCCCCGCGCGCCGGACGTCGAGCGTCAGCCGGATGTCGTCGTCGGGCACGACCCAGGCGATCGTGCCACGGGCCCTGAAGCCGGGGCCGGTGTCCAGCACGGCCGGCATCCGGCCGCCTGGGCCATTGAACGGGCGCAGGGACTCGAGATCCACGTGACCGCCGTAGCTCGCCACCACGATCGCCGCACCGGGGATGAACCCCTGGTCGAAGGTCCCGGCGGCGAGCGTCTCGATCTCCGCGTCCGCCAGGAGGATCTTCCTCTCGCCATCCCAACCCTCCGTGTCCGGACGGTAGTCGGGAAGGCGGTCGCAGAAGCGGATGTTCGAAACCCGGACGAGAGCCCCGGGCGAGCCGTCCGGGGCCGGAACGATTCCCACCTGGCCGGGCTCGAGGAGGCCGGTCGAGGGTGTCGCGTCCGGGGCAACCGGCTCGAAGCTCGGCGGGGCCGGCTCGGCCGACGGCTGCAGGCTCGCGAACGCGTAGTCCTCGAGCGTCGGGCAGCGTCCCTCGAGCGACGGCGGGGCGGGTGCCCGGTGGACCGGATAGCGGAAGGTGATCGACGTCCCAGATCCCGCGTAGCCCAGGTCGACGTTCTCGTTCACACCGGCGGGGATCGAGAATGTCGCGGAGACCTGGGTGCCGACGGGCGCGTCGGCGGGGATCGCCAGCGGATCGGCGCCGGTCACCCCGAGTCCAGGTGCCTCCGCGCGACCGCCTCGGACGACGATGAACCGGTCGATCCCGAAGTCACGGTTGAGCGGGCCGACCAGGCGAACCTCGATCGTCACGCCCGTTGCATCGCGGCCCCGCGTGGACGCGGGCGACACGCGGACCAGGAGCGCCGGCTCGCCGTATGCCGTGGCCACGGCGACGCGACCGAGGGCGATCTCGCCGCTCGTCGGCGTGGCCGACGGGCCGATCGTGCTGGGCCACGGCTCGATGGTCGCTGGGGGCGCGCTGGCGACCGGCAATTCGCGCGGCATGACGGCGAGCGCCAGGGCGAGCACAAGCGCACCGACGAACGCCGCCGCGAGGAGGGCGACGGTGCGCCAGCGCGGCGGCGCCGCGCGGCGGCCCGCGACGCGGCGCGCGGCCGGCGCATCCGCCCAGCGCGGATGCGGGCCGTGGACCGGGTCCAGGTCCTCGGCGAGCAGGACCCGGAGGTCGCGCTCGAAGCGCTGCTCAGCCATGTCGGACCTCCTCGAGGACGACGGTCCCGGGCTCGTCGCGCGCGAGCTCGTGCCGGAGCTTCTCCACCGCCCGGTGGAGGATCACCCCGGCGTTGTTCGCGTTCGTGCCGAGGATCGTCGCGATCGACGCGTAGTCCAGGTCGTGGTAGTAGCGCAGCACGACCGCGGCGCGGGCCCGCGGCTCCAGCGCGCGCATTGCCGCGTCGAGGGAGACGTGGTCGGCCGCTCGACCGACGTCGTCGCCCGGCGCCGCGGCGCTGCCGGCGAGGTCGAGCTGGACGAGGCGGGGCCTCGGTCGCCGGGCGTCGGACAGGGCCTTGTTGACGACGATCCGGAGCAGCCAGGCCTGCGCCGGCGCGTCGCCGCGGAAACGGTCGCGCTCGCGGTAGGCGGACACGTAGGCCTCCTGGACGACGTCGGCGGCGGCGCCCCGGTCACGCGTGATGGCCCACGCGGTTCGGAAGGCCGCCGGGTAGGTGCGCTCGTAGAAGGAGCCGAAGTCCTCGATCTCCGCCCGAAACGCCATCGAACCCTTCCTGTTGTCCGTCGCCCCTCTTGCAGTTCCAGACGCGCGGGGCCGCCACTTCATTACGCGGACGGAACAAACGGTACCCGGTCGCCGGGCGGGGCCGGGTTCGCCGGCAGAGCGAGGTCGCCGCCAGAGCCGCGTTCGTCGGCGGAGCCGGGGTCGCCGGTCAGGCGCCGGGCGACGGCCGCTGGAGGTGGGCGAGGAACTCGGCGCGCGTCTTGTCGTTGGCCCGGAAGATCCCCAGGACGTGGCTCGTCGTCATCACCGTCCCGGGCTTGCGCACGCCGCGCATGACGGCGCACAGGTGGGTCGCCTCCAGGACGACGCCGACGCCCTGCGGACGGAGGTGCTCCATGAGGAAGTCGGCGACCTGGAGGGTGAGCCGCTCCTGGACCTGCAGCCGCCGGGCGTACATCTCCACGATGCGCGGGATCTTCGAGAGCCCGACGACGCGCCCGTTCGGGATGTAGGCGACGGCGGCGGTCCCGAAGAACGGCAGGAGATGGTGCTCGCAGAGGCTGTAGAACGGGATCTCCTTGACGACCACCATCTCCGAGTAGTCGACGTCGAAGATCGCCCCGTTCATGAGCCGCGCCGGGTCCACGTGGTAGCCGGCGGTCAGCTCGGCGTACATCCGGTGGACGCGGCCCGGGGTCCCCAGCAGCCCCTGGCGGTCCGGGTCCTCGCCGATCTCGCGCAGGATCTCGCGGACGGCCCCCTCCACGCGCCCGTTCGCCTCGCCGCGGCTGCGGGCGCCGCCCTCGATCTCCGCCGCGCCGACGAGGGCGTCCGGATCGGGGCGCGGCTCCTCGCCGATCTCGGTCTCGATCTCCTCGACGAGCGATCGGACGTGGTCGGGCAGCTTCTGGCCGGTCATTCCCGCATCCTAGCCCTCCGCGGCGCTGCCGGCGACGCCGCGAGCGTCCCCTCGCCTGCCGGCCAGGCTCAGCACGGCCGCGGCCACGGCGGCCGGCTCGTGCCTGACGAGGTTGTGGCCGCGCCCGGGAAAGGCCGCCACCTCGATCGGCGACTGTCCCGCGGCACACCGGCGGCCGCGCGAGCTCGGCGAGGCGGACGGCCCGGGAGCCGTCCTCGTCCCGCGCGAGGATGACCGCCAGCCGGGCCTCCACCGTCGGCAGGACCGCCGCCGGGTCGTACGACCACATCGCCCGCACCGACGCGGCGAGCGCGTGCGGGTGCACCGCCGGCTTCACCCTGCCGGCCGCCGTCTCGACGACCTGGGCGCGCGCGGCCCGCTCCTCGTCGAAGCCCCAGGTCGCCGGGTCGAAGGCCGCGCGGTCGGCGAGCCAGGCGTCCATCGAGGCGAGCACCTCCGGCGGCTCCTCGATCGCGGCCAGCCACTCTCCCGGCGTTGCCTCCGTGACCGCGGCCAGGTCCTCCCAGCCACCGTCCACCAGGACGAGGCCGGCGCAGCGGTCCCCGAGCGCGTGCGCGGTCCACGCCGCCACGATCGCCCCGTAGCCGATCCCTGCCACGACCAGCGGGCCGGCCGGCGCCTCGTCGCCCGCGAGCGCGAGCAGCCCGGCGCCCTCGGCGACGGCGATGACGTCGCCCGCGAGCGCGTCGGGCTCGTAGCCGTCCGTCGGCGCGTCGGAGAGGCCGTGGCCGCGCAGGTCCACGGCGACGACCCGGGCCGCCCGCCGGAGACGCCGCGCGACCGGCGTCCAGCTCCAGGCCGTCGACGCCAGCCCGTGGAGCAGCAGCACGCCCGGCTCGCCGGCTGGCGCACGCCGGCCCCACGGCCGCCGGTCCGCCGTCCCAGTCGAGGAAGTGGATCCTCGTCCCGTCGTCGCTCGCCACCACGAACCCGGCCGGCTCCGCCAGCGGATCCGGGGAGGGAGCCGATGCCCCCGGGAGCGGGACGAGCCCGGGACCGATGAGGGGATCCATCGCGCCGTACGATACCGCCGCCATGCCGAAGCGCCACCGGGGGATCCCCGCAACCGAGCTCGCCGCCCGCCGCCGGCGCCGGGAGGTGCGCCACGTCCGGTTCGAGGAGCTCGTGGACCGGGCGCTCGCCGGGATCCCGATGCCGTTCGCGGCCGCCCTCGACGAGGTGGCGATCGTCATCGCCGACGAGCCGTCCCGGGAGCAGCGCCGCGAGAACGACCTCGCCCCCGACGAGACGCTGTACGGCCTCTACGACGGCACGCCGAAGACCGCCTGGGGCGCCGACGACGTCCCCTTCCCCAACACGATCACGATCTTCCGGCTCCCGCTGGAGGAGGACTTCCCCGACCCGCTCGACCTCGAGGACGAGGTGCGGATCACGGTGATCCACGAGCTGGCCCACCACCTCGGGATCGACGACGACCGCCTCGAGGAGCTCGGCGTCGACTGACCCGGGCGCCGCCCGGATCAACGTGCTCCCGCGCGGACACCCGGATCGCGGCGACCAGGGTGCCGACCCGCGGCGAGGGGACGCCACAGGTTGGCGGGCTCAGGCCCCCGGCAGCGGGGCCGCCGCGGCGATCAGCTCGCCGAACCGCGCCAGGTCGACGTTCCCGCCGGAGAGGACGACGCAGACCCGCTCGCCGTCGCGGATCGGGACCCTGCCGAGCAGGACCGCGGCGAGCGCGGCCGCGCCGGCGGGCTCCAGGACCTGCTTCATGCGCTCGGCGGCGAACCGGAGCCCGGCAAGGATCTCGGCGTCCTCGAGGAGCACGATGTCGTCCAGCAGCTTGCGCCCCAGGGCGATCGTCGTGGCCGAGGCGAAGGGCGCGTTCAGCCCGTCCGCGACGCTCAGCGGGCGGATCGGGACGGGCGTCCCGGCCGCGATCCCGAGGGCGAGCGCGTTCGACGTCACCGGCTCCACGCCGTAGACCCGTGCCGACGCCCGGCGCCGCTTGACGGCCGCGGCGACGCCGCAGGCCATCCCGCCGCCGCCGATGCCGGCGACCACCACGTCCACGTCCGGCAGGTCCTCGAGGATCTCCAGCCCCACCGTCCCCTGCCCGGTGATCGTGTCGAGGTGGTCGAACGGATGCAGGAACGTCAAGCCGCGGGCGTCGCGGATCGCCTCCATCGCCGCCCACGCCTCGGCCGTGTCGGCCCCGGCCAGGATCACCTCCGCGCCGTAGCCGCGGCATGCCTCGATCTTCGAACGCACGGCCGTCTCCGGCATGACCACGACCGCGTGCACCCCGAGCAGGCCCGCCGCCACCGCCACGGCCGCGGCGTGGTTCCCGGCCGAGATCGCGATGACCCCGGCCTCGTGCTCGGCCGGCGAGAGGCGCGCGATGCGGACGGTCGCTCCCCGGACCTTGTACGACCCGGTTCGCTGGAGGTGCTCCGCCTTCGCGTGGAGGCGCCCGCCGGCGACGCGCGCTCCGGTCGCCGACTCGATCACCCGGGCGGCCGTCGTCGAGGAGAGCATCGGCGTCCGTTCGACCTTGCCCGCCAGGAAGCGGGCGGCCTCCTCGATCCGGGCCAAGGTCAGCGCGTCGGCAGCGTCGGGCTCGTCCATCGAGGGAGTATCGCAGGCACGGCCGGATGCCCGATCGGGGATGCGCACGAGGGCGGAGTGCGTCGCTGCACCGCCGGCGACCGGTCGCGCCGTTGAGACCGCTCCCGGTGCCGACGGCGCGCGCTATCCTCGCTGGTGCGTTCTGCGTCGAACCCACACACCCAGTCGAACCCACGCGTCCAGACGGGAGGCTCCGCCCATGCCCGGCTTCACCCCGTTCACTAGGAACTACACCGACCTCTCGGACGAGAACGGCTACCAGTTCGAGTTTCGCTGCGACGAGTGCGGCTCGGGCTACAAGAGCGAGTTCATCCGCTCCGGCATCGGGACGGCAAGCTCGATGCTCTCGGGGGCCAGCAACCTCCTCGGCGGCCTGTGGGGCGCGTCCAACGTCGCCCACAACGCCAAGGACCTCGTGGACCGCGACGCGCGGGACGAGGCGCTCGAGAAGGCCGCCAACGAGATCATGCCGCTCTTCACACGCTGTGCCGGGTGCAGCAACTGGGTGGACGAGACCTGCTTCAACCGCGACCGCAACCTGTGCGTCCGCTGCGCGCCGAACCTGGCCGCCGAGATGGAGCGCGAGCGCGCGTCGGTCGAGCTGAGCCAGATGCGGGACGCGATGCGCTCCGAGACCGTCTTCTCGGGTGACACCTCGGCGCGCCGGACGGTCTGCCCGAGCTGCGACAAGCCGGTCGGCTCGGAGAAGTTCTGCGCCAACTGCGGCACGAAGCTCGGGACCGACCATTGCACGCAGTGCGGCGCGGAGCTGCCGACGGGCGCGCGGTTCTGCGGCAACTGCGGGACGAAGGCCGGCTGAGCCGCCGGCCCGTCCGATGCCACCCGCCGATCCCGACCACCCGACCTACGCCGGCGAGGCGCGGCTGCCAGGCGCCCCGGCGGCGCCGGCGACGGTCACGCTCGACGACGCGACCGTCATCCTGGCCGTCGACGGCGCGCCGCCGCGGACGGTTGCCTACCGCGATCTTGCCGTCATCGCGATCACCGATGGCACCGGGTTCCTCGCGACCGGCGAGGAGGCCGATGCCGAGCGCTGGCTGCTGGATCGCTTCGGCGCGGCCATGGGCCCCCTCGTCGCCGAGCTCCGCGAGCGCCGCCTTCGCCAGCGCCTCGCCGACGCCTTCGTGGCGCTGCCGGACAGCACGCCGGTGGAGCTGGTCGAGTACGCGGCCGGCGACGGCCAGGGCGTCGCCCAGCTCGCGGTCGACGGGTGGGGCATCACCCTTGCGCCTCTCGACGAGCGGCAGCCCGTCCGGCGGATCCGCCGGGCCGACATCACGGGCGTCGAGCTTCTGTCCGCGGTCGGCGGCGTCCGGGTCGCAGCGGTGGACGGCGGCTTCGATCTGCTGCGGCTGGGTGCCGCGGCGGCGCGTCACCGGGTGGCCCTGGCCGAGCTCCCGGCGGCCGCCCATCGCGACGCGGGCGCGATCCTCGCCGCGCTCGTGCCGGACCTCGCGGCGGGCGCGGCGGGGCGTGCTGCGGCGGCGCTCGTCGACGGCCGGCCGGCATCTCCTGCTGACCTCGGCGACGCCTGGGATGCCGTCGAGCGGGGCGTTCTGCGGGAGCCCACGTTCGCGGTGTCGTACCTCGCCCTCCGCGAGCGCGCGGGCGGTCCCGATGCGCTCCGGTGGCTGGCGTTCGCCCCCGAGCGGCCCGGGGCGCCAGAGGGCCACCGGGCGTGGTTCCTCGTCGCGCTGCCCGGGAACCTCGTCGCCCTCGAGCTGGTCAGCGAAGGAGCACACGCCACGTACCTTTTCCGGACCGTGCCCCGGGTGGCGTTCGCCGGTGGGAGCGACCCGGTGGGTGTCGACCGGGCGGCGGCCGGCCGCGCCGTCGCGCGGATCTCGGCGGCCCTGATCGACGCCCGCTTCCTCCGCGAGCCGATCGCCCTCCCCGACGCTCAGCTGGCGACGCCGGAGGGGATCCGCTACCGGCTTGCGCTCCGGGCCATCCCGTCGCTGGCCGCCGCGCGCGCCGACTTCGTGGCGCGCCTGGTGCACCGCGACGAGGCGAGCTGGGGAGCCGCCCTCGACGATCTCATCGCCTGGCATGCCGCCTGCCGCGACGACACCGCGACCTGGCCCGGGCGGGTCGCCCAGGAGGCCCAGGTCGCCGAGGCCTCGGGCGGGGGCGCGGCGGGATGACCGATCACCGCGCCGGCGCGAACGCTTCGAGCTGAGGAGCCACGATGCCATCCTTCAAGCACCCGTGCCCCGCCTGCGGCAGGTACATCGCCCGGGACGTCGCCCGCTGCCCCTTCTGCGGTCGCATCGACCCCTTCGTCGTCGGCCGCTGCCCCGCCTGCCGCGCCCCGATCGAGGATTCCTCGTGGATCGCCTGCGCCGTCTGCGGCGCGCCGCTGAAGGGGGGCGTGGCCCCGATGCCGGGTGCGGCGACGGCCGAGTCGGCCGCGACACCGGGGACGGCCCCCGTCCCGCCCGCGGCGCCTGCGCCCGCGGCCCCCGCGACCGCACCCGCGACCCCCGAAGCGCCGCCATCCCCTGCCTGCGCCGCCTGCGGGGCCGCGCTCGCTCCCGGCGCCCGCTTCTGCACCGTCTGCGGGACGGTCACCGGCTGACGGCGGTCATCCGGTCGCCGTCGGCGCTCCGTCCACGGCCAGCTCCGGCTGGTCCTCCGGCCCCCACGCGCGCGGCCGGTCGTCGACGCGCCGCAGGATCAGGAAGGCGATCACCACCCAGACCAGGAGGAACACGACGGCCGCCGGCTGGCCCCAGCCGAGCGCGCTCTCGTCGGCGATGACGCCCCACATGAACGGCCCGACGATCGCCGCGAACCGCCCGACCATCGCGTAGAGCCCGAAGAACTGGCCGTAGTAGCGGGGCGGGGCGAGGCGCGCCATCAAGGGCCGGTCGGAGGACCAGAGCCCCGCCAGCCCGACGCCCACGAACACCGAGACGACGTAGATCAGCCACGACGAGAGGTCCAGAACCGGGATCGCGGCGGCCGCGGCGAAGATGCCCATCCAGAGCACGAGCACGACGTCCAGCGTCCGTTTCGGGCCGATCCGGTCGACGACGACGCCCCAGGCGAAGCCCGCCGGGATCGCCGCCGCGATGCTCGGGATCGCCACCGCCCTCGCCTCCCCCTTGCTGAGCCCGAGCGAGTCGATCGCGTAGAGGTAGACCATGAAGATGAGCGTGTTCGCAGCGTCGGCATAGAACATCCGGCCGACCAGGAAGGGCGCGAGGCCCCGGTACCGGCCCGCGCGACGGGCCGTCGCGGCCAGCTGCGAGAAGGCCTCGGGCAGGACGCGAAGGGAGAGCGGCGGGGCGACCCTCGGCCGCTCTCGCACGAACAGGAAGGCCGGGATCGCGCAGACGAGGAAGATCACGGCGATGGCCTGGAAGACAGCCGCGTAGTCCGCCGGTGTCGCGTCGTCCTTGCCGAAGAGGATGAGCGATCCCGCGCCGTAGGCGACGAGAGATCCCGCGTACCCGACGCCGACCCCGATCCCGCCGACCCGGCCGCGGTTCTCGTCGGTGCTGACCTCGGGCAGCAGTGAGTCGTAGAAGATCAGCCCGGCCTGGAAGCAGACGGTCGCGACCACGAAGAGCGCGAACAGGAGCGGGATCGATCCCTGCCCCAGGAAGAAGGTGGCGACGACGCACAGGATCGTGCTCACGGCGAGGAACGGCAGCCGACGCGGAGCCTGGTCGGACAAGGCGCCGAGCACGGGGGCGGCCACGAAGATGAGGGCTGCCGCCAGGGCGTCGAGGTTCCCGACGGTCGCGTCGCCGAACCCGAGGACGTCCTTGACGAGCTCCGGGTAGAAGACGGAGACGATGCCGAAGCTGAAGGCCGTGTTCGCGAGGTCGTAGAGGACCCAGCTGGCGACGCTCCGGCGGCCGATCAGCCGACCGGCGGGTGGCGCGGTCGCGCCCGTGGCGGTCCCCGTCGACAGCGGCCCGGTGCTCACGCCGGTCGGCTCCTGTGGGCTACTCGTGTCTCGCTCAGCTCCGATACCCGGCCGTCGACGTCACGACGGTGCCGTCGCCCAGCGTGACGCGGGTCTCCACGTCCCCGTTCGTCCCCGTGCAGGAGGTCGTGCAGCGCACCGTGATCGCGACCACGCTCTGCCCTCCGCGCACGGCCTCGTCGGCTGCGGTCCGCGCGAAGTCCTCGCACCACGACTGCGGGACGCCGACGCAGGTCGGCGTGACCGCGAGCGGCGGCAGGGTGCCGTCGGGCGGCGTCCCGGCCGGCACGGCGTAGCCGAAGCCACCCTCGCGACCCGTCCCATCACCGAACACGACCGTCTGCGTGCCCTCTCCCTGGGCGAGCGTGCAGATCCCCGGCCTGCAGACGATCCGGTACGCGACGACGCCGCCATGGATCCCGCCCTCCTGCTCGAGCTCCCGGACCTGGCGCTGGCACACCTCGGCCGGGAACCCGACGCACTCGCGCGTGCCGGAAGGCAGGTTCGGCGCACCGCCGGCGAGCGCACACCCAGCAAACACGCCGACGGCCGCGCCGACCACGATCAAGAGCGACCCGATCCGCGCGCTGATCGGCGAGGCCCACGCCAACGGCCGTCTCTGAGCCATCATGCCTGCCGTCCTCTCCGCTGCGAACCATGGATCCGGTGGCACCTGCCGTCACCATGCCGACGGCAACGCGGTGTTGCCGAGTGCCATCGGTCAGACGTCGCGGCCCCGGTGAACGTTGCACGCCGGGGCGCGCCGCCGATCCACGCCGGCGGCGGCCAGCGCGAGTCGCGCCCCGCGATTGACACTTGCGTTCTTGCGCAAGTGATGAGATACTCCGGGACGTGAACACCACGGCACCCCCGGATCTCGACAACCAGCGCGCAGCCCTGATCGGGCGAGCGTTGTCCGACCCGAAACGGCTCTGCGTCCTGGAGACGCTCGCCGCCGGGGAAGCCTCCGTCTCGGAGCTCTCGACCTGCGTCGGGTGCCAGGTCCCGAACATGTCCCAGCACCTCGCGGTGCTCCGCTCGGCCGGGCTCGTGACGACCCGGCGCGACGGCAGCACCGTCTACTACCGGCTCGCGGACCCCCGAGTCCTCGAGGCCTATCGACTCATCCAGGTCCTCGCCCGCTAGGGCGGACCGCGCGCCCGCGACCCCGGGAGAAAGGAACCTCGCCACCCATGGCCGAGATCAAGCATGCGACCGACACGACGTTCGAGGAGATGGTGCTCCACGCAGAGCGCCCCGTGATCGTCGACTTCTGGGCCGCCTGGTGCGGGCCCTGCCGCCTGGTCGCGCCCGAGCTCGAGAAGCTCGCGGAGAAGTACGACGGCGCCGTCGACGTGGTGAAGGTCGACGTGGACGCCAACCCCGGCCTCTCGCGCGCGTTCAACATCATGAGCATCCCGACGATCGCCTTCTTCCCCGGCGGCGACAAGCAGCCGATGGGCGTGATGGGCTTCCAGCCGGCCGATCAGCTCGAAGCGCGGTTCGGCCTCGCCCAGTACGCCAAGCCCAGCGCCAACTAGGGGGGTGCGCGGGCGGGACTCCTCCCCCGCTCCATCACGCACCTGCAACCGCCCCGCCCGGGTCCCCCCGGGCGGGGCGGTTGCCGTTCCGGCGACAATGAGGGCCGCGGCCCGACGGCCGCGGCCCTGTGTGACGGCCGGGCATCCGCCGGTCACGACCCGGCACGCGCGAATCACCTCGCGGAGCTCCCGATGATCGACGCTCCCGCCTGGGACGGCCTCCTCCTCGCGAACGCGGCCGCCTATGTCCGCGTGGCGATGGCCAACATCGACCGCGAGTTCCCGGCCGACATCTGGCACGTCGCGCACGCGCCGGACGACCTGCCGCATCGCCCGCGCGAGCGGACCCCCGTCTTCTGGGGCAGCTTCGACTGGCATTCCTGCGTCGAGATGCACTGGCTCCTCGTGCGCCTCCTGCGCCTCGATCCCGGCGCGATCCCCGCGCAAGAGGCCCGCGCCCTCCTGGAGCGCCAGCTGCAGCCGGGACCGCTCGCCGCCGAGGCCGCCTTCATCGCGCACCCCGACAACCGGAACCGCGAACGCCCCTACGGCTGGGGCTGGGCCCTGGCCCTCGTCCACGAGCTCGAGCGCTGGGACGACCCCGACGCGCGGCGGTGGGCGGCAGCGGCGGCGCCGCTCGCGGCCGCCGTCGCCGGCAACTTCCTCGACTGGCTCCCGCGGGCGACCTACCCGGTCCGCCACGGGGTCCACGGCAACTCCGCGTTCGGCCTCGGCCTTGCCCTGCCCCATGCGACGTCACGCGCCGTCGCCGGTGAGCCCGCCCTGCGCGACGCGATCGAGGCTGCCGCCCGCCGCTGGTTCGAGCAGGACGCGGACTACCCCGGCGGCTGGGAGCCGTCCGGGTTCGACTTCCTCTCCCCTGCCCTCGTCGAGGCCGAGCTGATGTCGAGGCTCCTCGACGCGGCGGCGTTCGACGCCTGGCTGGCCGGCTTCCTGCCGGGGATCGCCGATCGCCGGCCGGTGGCGCTCTTCACCCCGGCCGTCGTCTCCGACGCGAGCGACGGGCACATCGCCCACCTGCACGGCCTCAACCTGAGCCGGGCGTGGTGCTGGCGGCGGATCGCCGAGGCGATCCCGCCCGGCGACCCGCGCCGTGGGCCGGCGCTGGAGGCTGCGCACGTCCACGCCGCCGCCGGGCTCCCGGTGGCGGTGGGTGGCGACTACATGGTCGAGCACTGGCTCGCGGCGTACGCGGTGCTCCTGCTGACCTGACGGGGTCGGCGACCGCCGTGTCGGCGACCGACGTGCGGGTGCACCCGTCGCGCAGGCGGCCCGGCGCCGGCGAGGTCAGTCTCCCGGATCGCCCTCGGTCACGAGGCGGACGGCGCTCTCGAGCCAGGCGATCGCCCGGTCGCGAGCGAAGTCATCGAGCTCCGACGGGGCGAACCGGACCCAGCCGGCTCCGCGTCGCGAGACCACGACGTCCGGGGTGCGGAGCGCGGCCGCGGCGACAGCGGGGCGGAGGCGAGCCTCCAGCGCGCCGGGAGCCAGGACGGCCACGACCTGCTCACCGACCACCACCTCGGACGAGGCGAGCGCGTCCGAGGCGTCCGGGCCCCCCACCGCGCGCCGGACCGTCACGTCCTCCAGCGACGCCGCGTGATCGGCGAGCGTGTCCCCGAGGGTCGCAGCCGGGGATCCCTCGCTCACCCGACGGCCTCCAGGATGACGCGGAGGTCCTCGGCGTGGTCGGCGTAGTGGTCGAGCAGCTCCTCCTCGAAGAACGGCCCGAAGACCGGGTGCTTCACCCAGCGAGTCTCCGGGAACGACGGTCAGGTAGCCGCGCAGCTCGCCGGGCACGTCGTGGGCACGCCGTCGCACCTCGTCGGCCGAGAGAGCCCGCCAGGCCGCCGAGAGCTCGTCGTTGACCGCATCGCCGCGCTCCGCCCAGGCGGCCTCCATCGCCTCGAACGTCGGGCTGCGCTCCCCCATCGCCAGCTCGCGCGCAACCCCCAGGCAGTGCGCCTGGTACGCCGCCAGGTGGCTGAGGAGCTCGCGCGCCGACCACCCGTGGGCCGCCTCGACCGGCATCTCGAAGCGCTCGCCGGGGACGTCGAGGAGCGACTCGAACGGACGCCATGCGTCACGCTCGTCCTCGAGGAAGGAGAGGGCGTCGAAGTACATCGGATGCTCCTATGTCAAGCGGCGGCCGCGAGGGGTGCCCGATGGTAGCGCCCAATCCGGCCTCGAAGTGCCGCCGAACCGATGGTAGAGTCCGATGCGATGAGCGACACCCTTCCGCCCCTGCCTCCCGTCGACCCCTCGCGAGCCGCTGACGCGGGCGCCGCGACCACGATGACGCCGGAGCTGCTTGCCGGCCTGCTGGCCGACGGCGACGACGAGCTGGCCGCCTGGGCCCTCTCCAACGCTCTGCGCGAGCGCAGCCGGGCCGACGTCTTCGACGGGCTCCTGCGCAGCGCCATGGCGCTCGTCGGCCGGCGCTGGCAGGAGGGCCGCTGGACCATCGCCGAGGAGCACCTCGCCACCCAGACGCTCACCCGCGCGCTGGAGCGGATCCGCGCGCCACAGGGCCCCGAGAGCCGGATCGGCCCCCTCGCGGTGCTCGCGGGCGTGGCCGGGGAGCACCACGGCATCGGTCTCATCTGCCTCGACCAGGTCCTCCGCGAGGAGGGCTGGACGGTCGCCAACCTCGGCGCGGACGTCCCGGCTGCCGATCTCGCCCGATTCCTGGCGCGCAACCACGCGGACCTCGTGGCCCTGACGGCGTCACTCCCCGATCGCGTGGAAACGCTGCGGGAGTCCGTGGCCGCGGCGCTCGCGGTCCGCCCGGACGACCCGCTCCCGGTGATGGTCGGGGGCAGCCTGGCCGAGGATGCGACGCTCATGCAGTCGCTCGGCGTGGCATGGGCCGGGACCTCGCTCGCGGACGCCGGCGCGTTCGCGCGGGGGACCCTGGGGCAGGTCGCCGAGCGCGCCCCGCTCGGGACGCCCGAGCTGCCCTGACCCGGGCGGCGGTCAGCGGTGGGCGGCGATCGCCGCCTGGAGCTGCGCCTCGTCGACGTCCGCCGCGATGACGGACTGCGTCACCTCGCCGTCGGCCGAGCCCCACACCACGATCGCCTGGCGCGAGTTGCCGTTGACCACGTCGATCCGCCACGCCGGCCGCCCGTCCACCTCGAGCGTCGTCGCGCGGACGGCCTCGGTCCGGCGCGAGGCGTCGGCGGCGCGGCGGAACTCCTCGGCAAACAGCTCGGGGGTGAGCCCGTCCCCCTCGAACGCGCCGAGCTGGATGCCCCCGCGCTCGCCCACCTCCCAGATCCCGCCCCCGAAGCGCACCTCGGTCACGCCGGCGTCGTAGACGGAGCCGAGCGTCTCCTTGGAACAGAAGCGGCCGGACTCCCGGCTGGCGGCTCCCTCGCCGTCGATCAGCATCGGGATCCGCGCCTCGAGATCCGGGTACGCGCCGGGCATCTGCTCGCGGGCGGCGGGGTCACAGGCTGCCGCCGGGTCGAACGTGGTGTCACCGCTGCCCGAGCAGGCGGCAACCACGAGGCCGGCGGCCAGGAGGGCGGCCAGGGTATTCGCGCGAGGGCGGGCGATGGCGAACCATCGGGGGAGTCGGATCGGCATGGCCCGAGCCTACTCCGAACCGCACCGAAGCGCCGCGCAGGGCATCGGGCGTGCCGCCGCGCACCGGCCGACGGTCCTGCGGTGGTGCGCAAACGCCCTCGACCATCGACCGGCACGCGACCCGGACGAGGCTCCCATTGCCCCTGCCAGCCCCCAGGCGTACGGTCTCGATGCAGCCGTCGGCACGATCACCGGGAGCAACCTGGGGCGTCGGCCACGGACCGGGAACGGGAGACGCACGGTCGTCGAGGGCGTCGGGCGCGGCGCCACAGGGTGGGTCCCTCCGATCCCGGCCACGAGCCGAGTAACCACGGGCGACCGGCCAGCAGGCCCGGGCGTGGCGGCGGCGAAGGAATCATCGACCGGCGGAGCTCCTTCCGTCGGACGCAAGCATCGATCGAGGTCAGCGGGGCGCCCGGCGCGGGGCGCCCCGCGACGTGTCCGGCCACCGCCGACGGCGGAGCACGGCCGCCCGCGGACGGCAGGTCAGCCGGCCGCCTCGGTCTCGCGCGCATCGGTCACGACCCGGGCGGCGTCGAGCAGGTCCGGATCGCGGGTGATCGCCCGGGCCAGCCAGGCCACGTACGACGGCTCCACCGCCGCGATCTCGCCGAGCGTCCGGCCGTGGAACTTCCCGAACGTCACCCGCACCGCGCGGGCATCCTCCAGCACGGGCAGGGGCCGGCGCCGGCTGCGCCGCGAGCGGAGCCGCTCGAGCGGCCCCGTCGGGTCCGAGGCGCGCGGTGGCTCGGCCGTCGCCGGCCGGGCCTGCGGGGGGTGGGTGCCACGCGGATGGTGGCGGTAGCCGTCGCCGCGTGGCGTCGTGGTCGCGTTGCGCGGGCGAAGAAGGTCCGAGGTGTCGAAGCGCGCCGTCACGGGCCGAGTCGGCCGCGGTGGCGGGGGTCCGGAGGGAGCGGCGTGCTCGTCCGCCCTCCGCGCGCCCGGCGCCCCGGCGCCGGGCGCGTCCGCCCCCGCGCGGCGTCCGCGAGCGGACGCCGGGGGGACGGCCCCGCGCAGCTCGTTGTAGGCGGCGTTGATCTCGGCCATCCGGCGCGTCGCCGCGCGTCGATCGACGGCGTCGACGGTCAGGTCGGGATGGTGCTCGCGGGCCAGGCGGCGCCAGGCGGCCTTGATCGTCGCCGGACTCGCGCCGGGGGCAACGCCGAGCACGCTGTGGGGATCTCGCCGGACCATCAGGACATCGTAGGCGCTACGCTTCGGGCATGCCCGCCCGCCCGTCCCGACGTGCCCTCGGGACCGCGGCCGCAGCCACGGCCGTCGCGACGCCCCTGGCTGCCGCCTACCGGTTCGCCCTCGAGTATCGACGGCGCGCGGGCTTCCCGGCTCGCCGGCCGCCCCTCACGACCCCCGCCGACGACGGTCTCGCCTTCGAGGCGCTCGAGATCCCCTCGCCTGCCGGGCCGCTGCCGGCCTGGTTCGTGCCCGCCCGGGACGGCGCCACGGGTCCGGCGGTCGTCCTGGTCCACGGCTGGGAGTCGAACCGCGCGCGCATGCTGCCGAACGCCCGGTTCCTGCACGCGGCGGGCTTCCACACGCTCATGTTCGACGTGCGGGGACACGGCGAGAACCAGCCCGAGACGCTCCCGATCAGCGGCGGCGAGTTCGGCGCCGACACGCTGGCCGCCGTAACGGCGCTGCGAGCGCGGCCCGAGGTCACGGCCGTGGGGATCCTCGGCCACTCGATGGGCGCGGTGGGTGCGGTGCTCGCGGCCGCGGCCGAGCCCGGCGTCGGCGCCGTCGTGGCGACGGCGATCCCGGCCCACCCGCGCCTGCTGACCCGCCGCACGTTCGAGCTCGCCGGCCTCCCGCTCCCGGCCCCGGTCGCCCACCCGCTGGCCTGGCTGACGATGCACGTCTACCTGCGGCCCCGGGGCCACCGGGCGGGGCGCGTCAACGCCCTGCGGGCGATCCGACGCTACCCGGGACCGCTCCTGGTGGTCCACGGCACCGACGACGAGATCGTGGCGCCGCGCCACGCCGAGCTGCTGGCGCGGTCGGCCCGCACCCGGCGCGGCCGCGAGGTCGACCTCCTCCTGGTCCCCGGCGGCCGGCATCGCTGGCTGTACGAGTCGGTGGCGTACCGCGAGCGGATCTCCGCCTTCCTCGCGGAGCACCTGGGCGGGCCGTACCCGGCGGACGTGGCCGCGGCACGCGCGGCGGCGGTGTGGGTGGAACGGCCGCCCGACACGGAGGGGCCCCTGGGCTCCCTGGTGGCGGCGGCATCCTGAGCGAAGCCACGGAGGTGACGGCCATGGCGGACGGCGACCTGGAACCGGCGCTGGGAACCTGGGAGGCCATCGACTCCCTGCGGGTGGTGCGGGAGTTCGCCCCGCGCCCGCTGGAGCCGTGGGCCGTGGAGCGGATCCTGCACGCCGGCCGCCGAACCGGCAGCTCCAAGAACCAGCAACGCTGGGCCTTCATCGTCTGCCGCTCCCGGGCCCACCTCGCCGAGCTCGCGACCCTCGGCCCGTGGGCGGGCCATCTCGCCGGGGCCGCCGCCGCTGTCGCCCTGCTCACGCCCGACCCGCGGACGACGGACGCGCCCCTCTCGGTCATGTGGGACCTCGGGCGGGCGGCCCAGAGCATGGTGCTCGCCGCGTGGGAACTCGGGATCGGCAGCGTCCCCGCCACCGTCTACGAGCACGACCGGGCGCGCGAGCTCCTGGGGTACCCGGCCGGCTGGCACTGCGAGTTCATCCTCTCGTTTGGGTACCCGGCCGACCCCGGCGTGCTCGTGGCGCCGAATCGCGCCGGCGGCCGGAGGGGCCTCGCCGAGCTCGCGCACGAGGAGCGCTGGTAGGGCTGCGCTCAGGCGGGCGAGACCGGGTTCGGGGGGACCTCGATCTCCGGCTCCGGGTCGAGGTCCAGCGTCTCGCCGGCGCCCCGGGCCTCGGGGGCCGGCGCGCCCGCGGCCAGGTAGGCGGCCATCGCTCGTTCCAGCCCGACGTCGCGACGCCGCCGCTCCGACAGGAGCCACTTGTGCTCCAGGAGGTCGCAGTAGGCCTGCAGGGGGTCGCGCGTCGGGCCGATCGCCGGCGCCAGCCTGGCCAGCGCGGGCTCCAGGACCTCCGTCTGCCAGCGCTCGGCCGCCTCGGCCGACGACGGGCGTCGCTTCTCGTAGTACTCCAGCCAGGCGCGGTACTCGCGGAGGTCGTTGAGAAGCAGGCGCGCCTGCCCCTCCAGCGCGGCGAGGCCGGTGCGCCGCTGGAGCTCACGGGCGTGGAAGTCACGGCGGGTCACGGCGGCGCGAAGGCTGACGCGGCCGTCGGGCCCCGGCTCCAGCTCGATCTCGCCGACCGCGAAGCCCAGCTCGTTCAGGCGGCGGACGTGGGCGGAGATGGCGAAGCGGTCGCCCGGCTGGATCTCGACCTGGCGGAACAGCTCCTCCCAGAGCTGCACGTAGCGGGTCCGGACCGCCTCGGCCGCCTCGATCTGCTCGTCCATCGTGGCGCCTCGGCCCTGGTACGCGGCGAGGTCCGCCAGGCCGAAGGCGACGTTCTCGACCAGGACGTCCAGGTCGTACGCGCGCTGGCCATCCGACAGCGTCGCGTGGACCTCGCTCGTCTCCGCGTCGACCAGGTACGCCGCGAAGGTGTCACCGTCGCGGCGGAACAGCGTGTTGGCGAGGGAGCAGTCGCCCCAGTAGACCCCGGCCCGGTGCAGGTCGACCAGGAGGCCTGCCATCGCGTCCAGCAGGCGGTCCCGGTACCCCCCTGGCTCCAGGGGGACCCGCATCAGGAGCCGCCGGTACTGCAGCGAGTGGCGCAGGAACTCCGTGACGAGGATCCCGCTTCCCTCCCCGAGTCGCTCCGCGATCCCGATCGGGCGGACGGACGGCAGGCCCACGTGCTCCATGTGCAGGAGCGCCTCGTACTCGCGACGGGCGATCTCCAGGGGCTCCTCCTTGAGGGCGTAGAGCGTGGAGTCGCTGACGGCGAAGCGCACCAGGTGCCGCGACGGGCCGACGGGGAGCTCGCGCAGGACGACGCGGTCGGCCTGCCAGGCCGCGAGCGGCTCCTCCCACGGAAGCCCGAGGAGCGCCTCGGTCGGCTCCCGCAGCCGGAGTCGGGGGAACGAACGCTCGCTCAGGGACGCTTCCGCAGGTACGTGGTCACCGAGGCGTCGAAGCCGGCCGCCTCGAAGAGCCGCCGCGCATCGGCGCGATGGTGGCCGGCCGTCACCTCGACGAAGGCGCAGCCGCCCTCGGCCGCCAGCCGGTCGACCTCGGCCAGGAGCGCCCGGCCGACGCCCCGCGACCTGACCGAGGGGTCGACGACCATCGCGATCACGCGGGCCAGCTGGTCGTCGTGCTCGAAGCGCGGGATGAGGTGGACCGCGATGAAGCCGAGCCGTTCGCCGTCGCGCTCGGCAACCCGCACGGACGACCCCATCTCGGCGAATCGCTCCAGGCGTCGGACGATGTCGGTGGCGCCGGCGGGATAGCCCTCGTCGGACAGGAGGCCGGCGATCCAGTCGGCGTCGGCCGGGTCGGCATCGCGGAAGGTGGGAGCGGCAGCGATCTCGGTCATGGCGCGATGGTAGCCGACGTTCCCCGGGCCGGCCCATCGCCAGCGGATGGGCTGCAGCGGACGCGTCGCAGCGGACGGGTCGCAGCGGACGCCCGCGGCAGGAAGCACGCGGCAGGACCGGCGACGGCACTCTTGGCGTATGGTCCCTCACCAACGCCTGGATGGGAGGGGAACCATGCGTCACCACGTGCTCACCGTGCTGGGGCTCGCCATCGCCGCCGGCATGCTCGTCGCCGCCTGCGGCGGCGGCACCGCGCCGTCACCCGCACCCGCGGCCGGCGGCGCCGACAGCGTGACCATCGCCGGGTTCGCCTTCGACCCGTCGACCGTGACCGCGAAGGTCGGCTCGACGGTCAGCTGGAGCAACACCGACGCGGCGCCCCACACCGTCGCGTGGGATGACGGGACCGAGGGGAGCGGCACGCTCGCGAAGGGCGGCACGCCCTACCAGCGAACCTTCGATGCGCCGGGGACGTTCACCTACGCGTGCGGGATCCACCCGGCGATGAAGGGCACGGTCGTCGTCGAACCCTGACCGGGGTCAGGCGGGCTTCTGCGCCACGAGGAGTGTCGCGTCGGAGGGCAGGGCGATCGCCTGGGGCGCCGGCAGGCCCGCCGCCGCGAACAGCTCCCCGTGCTCCTCCACCGTGCGCAGCCGGCCGCCATGGAGCGCCTCGTCGAGGGCCACGCCGGTGATCAGCTGGCCGTGGAGCGTCGCGAGGTCGTCGAGGCTGGACGGGAGACACCACCCGAGCACGAGCAGGCGGCCGCCGGGGCGCAGCGCGCGCCACGCCGCGGCGAGCGCGGCCACCGGGTCCGGCAGCTCGTGGAGCGCGTGCTGGAAATAGGCCAGGTCGAAGGCGTCGCGGTGGGCCATGTCCCGCACCTCGCCTGCATCGATCCGGACGCGGGCCTCCAGCCCGGCCTCCCGGACGAGCCGGAGGGCCCGGGCGGTCGAGTCGGGCTCCGACTCGACGCCGACCAGCCGGGTGGCGGGGAACCGGCGAGCGATTGCCACGAGCCAGCGACCGCCCCCGCAGTGCAGGTCGACCACGTCGGCCCCGTTCGCCAGCTGGGTCACCAGGTTCGGGAGGGCGGCCAGCGCCTCCTCGAAGAAGACCGCGATGTCCGCGCGGGTGAGCTGCTCGATGGAGCGGTGGTACCGCGGCGGCCGGCCGGTGACCGTGCGGCCGGTCCGCAGGAGCTGGGCCATGTCGGCGTAGTCGAGGCTGGCGGTGACCGAGTACGCGAACTGGCCGCCGAGGTACTCCGGCCGGTCGACGTCGAGGAGGATCGACGCGGTGTCCTCGTCGAGGCGGATCCGGTCTCCCTCGCACTCCACGAGATCGCTGGCGAAGGCCGCGCGACACCAGGTCCTGATGGGATCCGGCGCGGTGCCGGTCGCCGCGGCGAGCTCGTGGGACGCGAGGCCGGCTCCGCCTGCCGCGCGCAGCGCCGCGAAGAGCTCGAGCTCCAGCCCGAGCTGGATGACCCACGCCCGGTAGAAGCCACCCAGGCTGGTGATCAGGTCGTCGAAGCGGTCGTCGACGGTCATGGCGTTCTGGATTGTCGCATGCGGAGGAGCGGCGGGAAGTCCGGAACGCGCCAGCGGCGCCCGCCCCGGGGTGCCATCCTGCCCGCATGTCGTCCCGAGCGGCGCCGAGCCTCGCGCCTGCCTCCCCCGCTCGCATGGCGGTCGCGCTCGTCGCCCTCTACCTGGTCTGGGGCTCGACGTACCTCGCCATCCGGGTCGCGGTGGAGACGATCCCGCCGCTCACCGGGTCGGCGGTGCGCTTCCTGATCGCCGGCTCGCTCCTCTACGCCGTCACGATCCGGAGCGGCGACGCGGCGACGGACCGGCCGGGTCGGCTCGAGTGGCGCGACGCGACCATCATCGGCGGGCTCCTCCTTGCCGGCGGGAACGGCCTCCTGGCGGTCGGCGAGCAGACCATCCCGTCGGGGATCGCGGCGCTCATCATCGCGACGCTCCCGCTCTGGGTCGCGATCCTGGGCCGCGTCTTCTTCGGTGTCGTGCTGACCCGGATGATCATCGCCGGGACCGTCATCGGCTTCGCCGGCGTCGCCCTGCTGGTCTGGCCGACCGGGGGGTCCGGCGGCCTCGATCCGTTCGGCGTGGCGGTCGTCTGCCTCTCGCCCGTCTTCTGGGCGACCGGCTCGCTCTTCAGCCGGACCGCCCACGTCCCGCGGCGGCCGCTGGTCGGCACGGCGATGCAGATGCTGGCAGGAAGTGCCGTCCTCTTCGTCCTCGCGGTGATCACCGGCGACATCTTCCGGGTGCGGACGGCCGAGATCACGCCCGAGTCGCTGGCGGCCGTCGCCTACCTGATCCTGGTGGGCTCGCTGGTCGGCTACACGGCCTACGTGTGGCTCCTGCGCGTCGCGCCGATCTCGCTGGTCGCGACCTACGCGTACGTAAACCCGGTGATCGCGGTGATCCTGGGCTCGCTCATCCTTGCCGAGCCGCTGGAGCCGCGCACCCTCGCCGCCGGCGCGATCATCGTCGTCGCCGTCGCCGTCATCGTGCGCGCCCGGGCTGGCGAATCGCGCCGGGAGGCGCCGGAGGAGGTCGGCGAGCCAGGCTGACCGTCCGTGGCCACCCTGCCGGGCGTTCGCGGCGGCGGCGGTTCTCGTATCGTTCGGGCCAACGGGCGGCCCGCGACACCGGCGCCTGCCCACCCCTGCCCGCCTGCACCGCTCGGAGGAACCGAACTCGATGGCGCACGAACCGCTCCACACGATGGGCCAGCAGCACGGGCGCCGCAGCTGGGCCGAGCCCTGGAAGATCAAGATGGTGGAGCCGCTCACCGTCACGACCCGCGAGCAGCGGCTGGCGGCCCTCGCGGAGGCCGGCTACAACACCTTCCTGCTCCACAGCGACGACGTCTACATCGACCTGCTGACCGACTCCGGCACGTCGGCGATGAGCGACCGCCAGTGGGCCGGGATGATGCTGGGCGACGAGGCCTACGCGGGCAGCCGCAACTACTACCACCTCGAGGCGGCCGTCCAGCGCTTCTACGGCTACCGGCACATCGTCCCCACCCACCAGGGCCGCGGCGCCGAGCACCTCATCAGCCAGACGCTCATCAAGCCCGGCGACCACATCCCGGGGAACATGTACTTCACGACGACACGGCTCCACCAGGAGCTGGCCGGGGCGACGTTCCACGACGTCATCGTGGACGAGGCGCACGACTCCCAGCTGGTCGCGCCGTTCAAGGGCAACGTGGACCTGGCGAAGCTGGAACGGCTCGTCGGCGAGGTGGGCGCCGAGAGGATCCCGTACGTGTCGCTGGCGGGCACCGTGAACATGGCCGGCGGCCAGCCGGTCTCCATGGCCAACGTCCGCGAGGTGCGCGCGTACTGCGAGCCGCGCGGGATCAAGGTTCTCCTCGACGCCACCCGCATGGTCGAGAACGCGCTCTTCATCCAGGAGCGCGAGGAGGGCTACGCGGCGACGCCGATCGCCGAGATCCTGCTCGAGTTCTGCTCCTACACCGACGGGGCGTGGATGAGCAGCAAGAAGGATCACCTCGTCAACATCGGCGGCTGGCTCGCCGTCAACGACTGGGACACCTTCGAGGAGCTGCGGAACCTCGTCGTCGTCTACGAGGGCCTCCACACGTACGGCGGCATGGCCGGGCGCGACATGGAGGCACTGGCCATCGGCATCGAGGAATCGGTGCAGGACCAGCACGTCCGCAGCCGCGTCGGCCAGGTCCGCTACCTCGGCGAGCTGCTCGACGAGTGGTCGATCCCGATCGTGCGGCCGGTCGGCGGCCACGCGATCTTCCTCGACGCCCGGGCGTTCTATCCGCACCTCGCGCAGGATGTCTTCCCCGCCCAGGCGCTGGCCGCCGAGCTGTACCTCGACTCGGGCATCCGGTCGATGGAGCGCGGCATCGTCTCCGCCGGGCGCGACCCGGAGACCGGCGACCACAAGCGCCCGAAGCTCGAGCTGACGCGCCTGACGATCCCCCGCCGCGTCTACACGCAGGCCCACATGGATGTCGTCGCGGAATCCGTCAAGGCGTGCTTCGACGCGCGCGAGGCGGCGAAGGGTCTGCGCATGGTCTACGAGCCGAAGTACCTGCGCTTCTTCCAGGCCCGCTTCGAGCCGATCGCGTAGGGGTCGCGGCCCGCCGCCGGCGCCGGCCGGCGCTCGTGCCCGCCCGGCCCGGGGCGCCCGCCCTGGCCCGGGCTCAGCGAGCCCCGCCGCCGAGGAACGGGGCCCAGTCGTGGTCGTCGTCGACGTGCTGCCACTCGCGCCAGCGGTGGATCAGCCCGTCCGGGCCGACCTCGACGATCGCGGCGCCGTGGTAGCGGTGGTGCCCCTCGTAGGTGTACTCGAGGAGCCCCGCCTGGGCCGTCTCGTCGAAGAGGATCCGATGCCAGGTCACCCGGTGGCCGCCCGGCGGCGCCTCGAAGAACGGGACGAGCTCGTCGCGGCGCGAGAACGCGTAGCGGAGCGGGTCGGCGTAGTCGACCGCCTCGGCGAAGCAGGCGGCCGTCGCCGATGCGTCGCCGGTCGCGAGGCCGGCGGCGTAGCGATCCGCCAGCCCCACGAACTCGTCGCGCGTCACGATCGCACCCCGGGACCGGACGTGCCGGCAGCCGGCAGGAGCCGGCGCGCGAACGACGCCTCGATCCAGAGCAGCACGCCGGTCACGCTGGAGAGGGCGAAGCCGAAGCCGGCCGCGTTCCAGTTGCCCTTCACGAGCCCGCCGACCACGACGTGCCACAGGCCGAACAGGAACGCCCCGAGCAGCCCGGCCGCCACGGCGCCGCCGACGACCAGCGTGACGCGGGTCCCGGTCCCGCCCCGGCTCCAGGCAGCCCCGACCCGCCGACGTGCCTCCCGCCACGGCGGGTCGTAGTCCACGGGGCGGGGCCCCTCCGCCTCGATCTCGTGCGGAGGCATCGCCGGGGCCGCCGGCTCGAGCGGCCCGGATGCCGGCTCGACCGGCGCGCGCGCCGTGTCGACCGGGGCCGGCGGCTCGGCGTCAGTCATGGCGCCCAAGCGCCGGCCAGCGCTCGAAGCCCTGCGCCGGGAGCGGCTCGCAGCGGATCGGCCGGTCCTCGCGGTAGCCGAGGGCGTAGTCGGCCTGGATGAGGGTGTGGAGCTGGCTCGTCCCCTCGTAGATGACGGCCGCCTTGCTGTTGCGCAGGTAGCGCTCGACCGGGAACTCGTTGGAGTAGCCGTTCGCCCCGTGGATCTGCACGGCGTCGAGCGCCGCCTGCACCGAGTGCTCGGTCGCGTGCCACTTCGCCAGCGACGTCTCGCGCGTGGTCCGGACGCCGTGGTTCTTCAGCCATCCGGCCCGCCAGACGAGCAATCGCCCCATCTCGGTCCCGGCAGCCATCTTGGCGATCATCTGCTTGACCAGCTGGTGGCGTCCGATCTCCTCGCCGAAGGTCTCCCGCTCGTGGGCGTAGCGCACGCTCGCGTCGAGGCACGCCTGGGCCAGCCCGACCGCGCCGGCGGCCACGGTATAGCGGCCCTGGTCGATGGCGCTCATGGCAACGAGGAACCCCTCGCCCTCCTCGCCGATCCGGTCCTCGGCCGGCACCTCCACGTTGTCGAGCGTGATGAGCCCGGTGTTCCCGGCGCGGATGCCCAGCTTCCCGTGCAAGGTCCCCGTCGTGAGGCCCTTCATCCCCCGCTCGACCATGAAGGCCGTCACGCCCCTGTGCTTCTTCGAGCGATCGACCGACGCGAACACCAGGAAGTGGTCCGCAAGGTCGGCAAGGCTGATCCAGATCTTGCTGCCGTTGAGGACGTAGACGTCGCCCTCGCGGCGGGCGGTCGCCTGGAGCGCGCCGGCGTCGGTCCCGGCCCCGGGCTCGGTCAGCGCGAAGGTCGCCAGCTTGCGGCCCTGCGCCTGCGGCACGAGCCAGCGGCGCTTCTGCTCGTCGGTCGCCCACTGGAGGAGCGCCAGCGAGTTGAGCCCGGCGTGGACACTCATCACCACGCGGTACGCCGTGTCGGCGCGCTCGAGCTCCTCGCACAGGATGGCGAACGAGACGTAGTCGAGGCCGGCGCCACCCCACTCCTCGGGGATCGGCGCACCGAGGTAGCCGAGCTCGCCCATCCTGGCGAAGACCTCCGGGTGGGCCTCGCCGCGCTCGTCCCACTCGCGGATGTTCGGCAGGATCTCCGCTTCCACGAACTCGCGGACGGACTGGCGGACGAGCCGGTTCTCGTCGGAGAGGCTGAAGTCGATCACGGGCGGACCTCGGGACGGGGCGGGCGCGTCGGCGCCCCTGCCCGCCGATCCTACGCCGTCCGGCGGGTGGCATCCCGCCGGTACGCGCCTGCGCCGAGTGGGTCGAGTCGATCACGGGATGGCGGGGGCGACGACGCCGCACGGCGTGATCACGTCGGTCGGGAACCAGACCTCGCGCCCGGACGTGGCGACGGCCTTCCGAAGCTCCCGCGCGACGGCGGTCGCACCACTCCCCTGGATGATCCACGCGGTGTCCGCATCCGCGGCCACGACCCATCCGCCCAACGCGCCCACCGCCGAGTCGCGACCACCGATCCACCCGGTCCCGTCCGGCGTCCACCCGCCGCTGTCGCCTGCGGCGGCGACCAGCCCGTCGACCACCTCCTGCCCCGGGAGGGCCGCCAGCACGTCTGCCCCGCTGAAGCACGTGGAGTTGGTCTCGGCGGAGAGGGCAGCCTGCGCGATCGATTCGAGCGAGGTCGTCGGCGATGGACGGCTCGTCGCGTTCGTGGCCGGCGGCTCGGTCGGCGACACGAGGGTACCGCCGCATGCCGCGAGCACGAAGAGGAGCGCGACCAGCATGCCGGCGACCCGCATGGGCGAACGCTAGCCGATACCTCGCGCCGGGGCCACAGGGGGCCGGGCACGGCTCGTGCCGCCCTATACTCGCCCGGCCCGAGGGGGCGAGCCGCCCGGACGAACGCCGAGGAGACCATGGAGCCGACACCTGCCCCTGCCGCGCTCGACCTCGCCGCGCTTGCGGCCGACACCCTCACCCCGGTCCTGGGACGCTACTTCGAGCGATCGTGGAGCCACGGCGAGGGGCACCGGCTGTTCGACACCGAGGGTCGCGCCTACCTCGACTTCGCCAACGGGATCGCGGTCACGGCGCTGGGGCACGGCAACCCGCGCGTCGCCGCGGCGGTCCACGCCCAGGTCGACCGCCTCATGGGCCCGACGGGCGCGATGGGCTACACCGAGCCGGTGGTCCGGCTGGCCGGCGAGCTGGCGGCGAGCCTTCCCGACCCCATCGACTCGGTCTTCTTCCTCAACTCCGGCAGCGAGGCGATCGAGGCGGCGCTCAAGATGGCACGCCGCGTGACCGGCCGCCCGGGGATCGTGGCCTTCCGGGGCGGCTTCCACGGGCGAACGTTCGGGGCCGCGAGCATCACCAGCTCGAACCCGAACTACCGGCGCGGCTACGAGCCGCTGCTGCCCGGCGTCTACCTCTCGCTCTACCCGTCGGTCTACCGCGAGTTCGGCGGCGATGAGGCCCGCGCAGTCGAGCAGTCGTTCCGCCACCTGCGCGAGCTCTTCCACTCGACGATCGACCCCGAGGAAACCGCCGCCATCGTGGTCGAGCCGGTGCAGGGCGAGGGCGGCTACGTCCCGGCACCGCCGGCCTTCCTGCAGATCCTGCGCCACGTCTGCGACCGGCACGGGATCCTGCTGGTCGTCGACGAGATCCAGACGGGCTTCGGCCGGACCGGCCAGATGTGGGGCTTCGAGCACGCCGGGATCGTCCCCGACGTCGTCTGCATGGCAAAGGCGATCGCGAACGGCCTCCCGCTCTCGGCGATGGCCAGCTCGCGGGCGCTCCAGGAGCGCTGGGGGAAGAGCGCTCACGGCTCGACCTTCGGCGGCAACCCGGTTGCCTGCGCAGCCGGACTCGCGGTGCTCGAGGAGATTCGCGAGCGCGACCTGGTCGCGAACGCGGCGGCCCGCGGCGCGGAGCTGACGGCCGGGCTGCGGGAGATCGCGGCCGGCGACGCCCGGATCGGCGACGTGCGCGGGCCGGGGCTGATGATCGGCGTCGAGCTCGTGACGGACCGCGCGTCCCGCGAGCCCGACGGCGCCACGTGCGAGGCCGTCATCCAGGGTTGCGCCGACGAGGCGCTGCTGCTGCTTTCGTGCGGCGTGGCCCACAACGTCATCCGCTGGATCGCGCCGCTCGACGTCACGAGCGAGGAGATCGACGAGGGACTGGGGATCTTCGGCCGGGTCCTCGCCTCGATCCCGGGCGGCCCCTCGGCCGCCCGGTAGCCCGCGCACCCACCCGGGGCCGCGAGCCGGACGCGGTGCGGCCGCGCCGTCGGGCGCGGCCGTTCGCTTCGTCGATGAGCCGGCGCGAGGCCGGCGCCCGTCAGGAAGCCTGGCGCGCGTTCCGGGAGAGGAACGCCATCACGTCCTCGAGGCGGAAGCGTCGATCGCCGCGCGAGCAGACGCGGAAGAACGGGAGCTCCCCCCGATCGCCGAGCCGCTTCACGGTGTTGACGTGGAGGTGGAGCATCTCGGCCACCTCACTCGCGGTGAGCAACGGTCCGAGGTCGCTGACGGCCATGCGGGGGTCCTCGCCTGACTGGATCCCGGGGTGCCGGGGGGTGTTGGGGTGACACGGGTGCGGTTCGCGCGGTTGACGAGCGGAGGCTAGGGGTTGGCGGTGGCCCGGGCCAAGCCGTACCTTCGTGGTGGGGTGCGGGGTACCCGGAGGTCCGTTGCGGCGGGACAACGGACCGGTGGCGTCGTCGATCCGGCGCGGACGATCGAGCGCGCAACGGGCGGCGTTGCGCGACCGGGTACCATCCATCCCCGATCACGCGGAGGACCCGATGACGACGGCACGGACGGGCGGCTCGATCTGGGCGCGGGTGCTGCCCCCGCTGTCCCTGCTGGCCGTCGCCGGGGCATGCGTCCTCTTCGGCCTCTCGACCGCTCCCGCGGACGACCCGAGCGGCATCGCCGCAGGCCAGGCGGCCAGCCTCGCCCTCCCGGCGTGGTTCACCGCCGGCCTCGCGCTCCTGGCGGCGGCCATCCTCTTCCTGGGCGCCGGCGACAACACGGCGCACCGCGCGGGCGGGCTCCTCGGGCTCTCGGCCTCCGTCGGGGCGGCAATGGGCGGCATCCTCAACCTGGTCGGCTACGCCAACAGCAACATCTGGTGGGCGGCGAACCCCTCGGCGATCAGGCAGTCCGCCGCCGTCCTGCTGGTCGTGGCCATCCTCGCGCTGGTGATCGTCGGCTCCGAGCAGCTCCGCCCGGGGTGGCGCCGCACTGAAGGCTGAGGCGGCGCACGGGGTGGGGGTACGGGAGCGGTCCGGGCCGAGGAAGAACGAAGGTCCCATTGACCGCGCGACGAGCGTCGCAGGGACGCGCGGCCGGCCGCTCGCCAGTATCGAATGGGAGTCCGCACAGGGAATCGGAGATGACCACCGACGAAGCCATCCGGGTCATCGAGTCTCCACGGAGTGACCGCGACGCGATGGACCGGGCATTCGCGGTTCTCGGGGCGTCCGACGACCCCGTGCCGGCGGACAACTGGAGGGCGCGGGGCCTTCCGGAAGGCGCCACCTGGCGGGAGTACTTCCACCCTCGGCCAGCGCACGCCCGGTGGTCACCCTTCGCGTCGCGGGCCGCGTCGTCTCGCTCCGGGCAGTCCACGCCGTAGCGTCGAGGATCTGTCGCCGAGCGGCGCGCAGCCGGTGCCCACGAGCTCCGGCTCGTGGGATGCTGGCGCCCCCGGCAGGTGTCTGAGTCCACGACATAGGTGACACCTGATAGGCGACAGGTGAGTCGGGACATAGGCGACAGTCGGGCGCATGTCGAAGCACCGTGTGGCCGTCCTCAAGGTCGTCTCGAAGCAGCTGTCCGTCCCCGCCGCCGCGGCCACGTACGGGATGAGCCGGCAGCACCTGCACCGCCTGCTCCGCCGGTACCGGGACGGCGACCTCGAGGCCATCGAGCCGCGCTCGCGTCGGCCACGCAGCAATCCCGGCCGAACGCCGGACGCCGTGCGCGCGCGGATCGTCGCGCTGCGCACCGAGCTCACCGCCCGCGGGCTCGACGCCGGCCCGGTCACGCTCGCGTGGCACCTCGGGCGCGAGGGCCAGCCGGCCCCATCGACCTCGACCATCCGGCGCATCCTCCACGCGGCGGGGCTCGTGACGCCCGAGCCGCGCAAGCGCCCGCGCAGCTCCTGGATCCGGTTCGAGGCCGCCGCGTCCAACGAGCTGTGGCAGTCGGACGTCACCCACTGGCGCCTGGCCGACGGATCCGAGGTCGAGATCTGCTCGTGGCTCGACGACCACTCCCGCTACCTGCTCGGCTGCACGGCCTTCCGGCGGGTCGGCGGCGACGACGTGGTGGCCACGTTCAGCGCAGCGGGCGAGGAGCACGGCTGGCCCGCCGCCACGCTCACCGACAACGGGGCGGTCTACACGTCGCGTTTCACCGGGGGTCGCAACGGCTTCGAGTACCTGCTCGCCTGGCTCGGCGTCCGCCAGAAGAACGGGGCGCCGGGCCATCCCCAGACCCAGGGCAAGATCGAACGCTTCCACCAGACCCTGAAGCGCTGGCTCGGGCGCCAACCGGCCGCGCGGACCCTGGGCGAGCTCCAGGCCCAGCTCGACGCGTTCCGCCTCGCGTACAACGAGCAGCGGCCGCACCGGGCGGTCGGCCGGGTCACGCCCGGCGAGGCGTACCGGGCGACGCCCAAGGCGCTGGCCGCCGGCTCCCGCGCCGACGGCCACTTCCGGCTCCGCTACGACGTGGCCGACGGGAAGGGCACGATCACCCTGCGCCGGGCCGGCCGCCTGCACCACCTCAACATCGGCGCGGCTCATGCCCGGCAGCGGGTCCTGGCCATCGTCGACGAGCACGTGGTCACGGTCGTTGCCCTCGACACCGGCGAGATCCTCTCGGCCCACGCGATCGAGCCCGACAAGGGCTACTGGCGCAACACACGGAGAGACCCCGGCCGATGGCCGGGGTCTCGAGCGACCGGGTGATCACACGTGTCGCCTATGTCGCGACTCATGTGTCGCCTATGTCGCGACTCATGACACTGGCGCCCCCGGCAGGATTCGAACCTGCGACCTCGGGATTAGAAGTCCCTCGCTCTATCCCCTGAGCTACGGGGGCGCCGGAGCACGGTCGCGGTGCCCGGCGCCCGTGGGTGGCGCCGACGACGCGCGATGACGTGCGACGCGATGGTACAGGTCGCGGTCGCGATGACCGTGACGGCGGGCGTGTCGCGGTGCCGCATACGTCGGCGCCACGGGCCCCCCGGGGCCAGGGCCCCGCGTCCCGCTACGCCATACGGAGGACGGGGCCGATCCGCTCCATCGCCCAGTCGACCTCGTCCCTGGTGATCACCAGCGGCGGGGCGAAGCGAATCGTGTTGACGTGCGTCTCCTTGGCTAGGATCCCGGCGCCCTGCAGCGCCTCGCAGAAGCGGCGCGCGCCGCCCGCCTCGGGCCGCAGCTCGACGCCGATCAGCAGCCCCCGGCCGCGGATCTCGCCGACGTGCGGGCTGCCGACCTCCGCCAGGCGGGACATGAAGTAGTCGCCCATCGCGGCCGCGTTCGCGACCAGGCTCTCCTCCACGAGCACGCGCAGCGCCTCGCGGGCGACGGCACAGGCGAGCGGGCTGCCCCCGAACGTGCTGCCGTGCGAGCCCGGCGTGAAGACGCCCAGGACCTCCGCGCTCGCGAGCACGGCCGACACCGGGTAGAAGCCCCCCGAGAGCGCCTTGCCGATGGTGACGATGTCCGGGCGAACGCCCTCGTGGTCGCAGGCGAAGAGCGCCCCCGTGCGCCCGAGCCCGGTCTGGATCTCGTCGGCGATGAGCAGCACGTTGTGGTGCGTGCACAGCTCGCGGACCCGGCGCAGGTAGCCGACGGGCGGGACGATGACGCCACCCTCGCCCTGGATCGGCTCCACGATGAACGCCGCGGTGTTGGGCGTGATGGCCGCGTCCAGCGCGTCGGCGTCGCCGTACGGCACCAGGGTGAAGCCGGGCGTGAGCGGGCCGAAGCCGGCCCGGTAGAGGGGCTCCGAGCTGAAGCTGATGATCGAGATCGTGCGGCCTGCGAAGTTGCCGCCGCAGGCGATGATCTCGGCCTCGCCGTCCGGCACGCCCTTGACGTCGTGGGCCCACTTGCGCGCGGCCTTGAGAGCGGTTTCGACCGCCTCGGCCCCGCTGTTCATCGGCAGGACGCGCTCGAAGCCGGTCAGCTCGCACAGCTCGCGGTAGTACGGGCCCAGCTGGTCGTTGCGAAAGGCGCGGCTCGTGAGCGGCAGCTTCCCGGCCTGCTCCACGAGCGCCCGGAGGATGCGCGGGTGGGCGTGCCCCTGGTTGAGGGCGCTGTAGGCGCTGAGGCAGTCCATGTACCGGTTGCCCTCGACGTCCCAGACCCAGACGCCCTCGCCCCGGCTCAGCACCACGTCCAGCGGGTGGTAGTTGTGGGCGCCGTAGCGCTCTTCCAGCTCGATCAGCTCGCGCGACGACGAACGCTCCAGGATGGTCATCGGAGGGGTCCCGTGTGCGGCGTGGCTGCTCGTTTGGTGCTCGGGAACAGCCCGTACCGAAGGCTGGGCCATCATAGCGCCGGTGCCCAGTGGTGGCCCGGTCGGCCGCCCCTCACCGATCCGCCGCCTCGTCCGGGCGGCTGCCGTCGCGTGCCCGCCCGGTGCTATGCTCCGCGCCCGCGCGGTCCGGGACCCGCGCGACCGAGGGATGGAGGCGCGCGGCGTGGCCGATCGAGCCCCGATGCTCGCGCAGGACGGGGCCGCCGGCACGGCGCCCACGACGGACGCCGCCCCGCGCGTCGCGGCTGAGCCCGGGGCGCGCGCGGATGGCCCGGCCGTCCCGCGCCCCCCGGCAGTCCGCTCGCGGTCGGAGCCACATCCGCCGATCCCGGCCGCCGGCGCACCCGCGACCGCACACGCGGTCGCGCGCCCCCGCGCGCGCCGGGAACGCAGCGTCCCTGGCCAGCTCCGGCTCCCGCTCGCGCCGCTTCCCGCGCTGGCGATCGAGCCCGACTGGAAGGACCAGCCGCGCCTCTGGGGCCACGCCTTCCACCCGATGTGCTCGTACCTCGCGAGCTTCCCGGCGGGACTTGCCCACGCCTTCATCGCCCGCTACACCCGGCCCGGCGACGTGGTCCTGGATCCCTTCTCGGGCCGTGGCACCACCCCCCTGCAGGCCTGCGCGGAAGGCCGGATCGGGATCGGCAACGACCTCAACCCGCTGGCGCACCTGCTGACGGCGGCGAAGGTGGAGCCGCCCACGGGCCGCGACCTCGAGGCCCGGCTCGCGAGCCTTCGGATCGACTGGTCGTTCGAGGCGGCGTCCTGGCTCGAGCTCGCGTCTGGCGTCGCCGCCGGCGCGCCCGCGCCGGTGCCGGCCGCCGGCTCCGGCGGGATGCCGGGCGCCGGGACCGATCCCGTCCCCGCCGAGGTGGCCCTGGCCTTCCACCCCCGGACCCTGGGACAGCTGCTGTTCGTGAGAAGCCGGCTCCGGCTGGACGAGCCCGCAGACCGGTTCCTCGCCGGCGCCCTGGTGGGGATCCTCCACGGGAAGCGGCCGGGCTACCTGTCGGAGGTGATGCCGAACACCTTCAGCATGGCCCCCCGCTACGTGCGCGACTTCGTCGCGCGGACCGCCTTCGCCTCCCCCGAGCGCGACCTGTTCACCCTCCTCGGCGCCAAGCTTCGGCGGCTTGCCCGCGACGGCCGGCCGGCCGCGCCGGGCCTGGCACTTCTCGGCGACGCGCGCGACGCAGGCGCGCGCGCCCGGGCGGCCCTGGGCGAGCGGGAGCTCCCCGACCGGGCACGCCTCGTCGTCACCTCGCCGCCGTACCTGCGCGTGCTGAAGTACGGCTACTACAACTGGCTCCGAACCTGGTTCCTCGGGTTCTCGGCCGCGGAGATCGACGCCACCCTCGACGACGCCCACCGGCGCGAGCCCTATCTCGTCTTCCTGCGGGAGGTCCTCGCGGGGCTGCGGCCGGCGCTGGCGGCCGACGCCGTCGTCGCCCTCGTGCTGGGGGACGTCGAGGCGGAGCGCGGCCGCGCGGCTCCGGATGGGCTCGCGATCGGACTTGCCGACGAGGCCTGGGAGAGCGCTGCCCAGCCCGAGGGGTACCTGCTGGCGGGCGTCGTCCGCGACGAGATCGCGGCGCCCCGCAAGATGACGAAGCTGTGGGGCGAGGAGGCCGGCAGGGCCACGAAGGTGGACCGGATCCTGGTCCTCGCGCCGACGGAGGCTGGCCGGCGGCGGGCGGTCGACGGGGCGTCGGTCCCGGTCGACTGGAGCTGGCCGCCGCGCCGCTGATGGCGGCAGCCGGGCCGCCGGTCACGCCGGCCCGGGCCCCCGGCCTCCGTTACACTCCGGGATCATGAAGCAGATGTACCACCCGGACGACCTCGCGGCGATGGATCCCCTGGTCCTCATGAAGAACCTGGACCACGTCCGGATGACGAGCCGCCGGCTCAGCTACATCCTCCAGCAGCAGGTTCACCTCTACACGCCCGAGGCGAACCGGCTGCGCGAGCAGATCGACACGTACGTCGAGGCCGAGCGCCAGATCGAAGGCGAGATGGCCCGCCGCCAGATCCGGGCGTAGCCGCCGCCCCCCCGTCAGCCGGCCAGGGCCGCCGCCACCGCGTCGGGGGCCGCCGCGGCCGCGGCGGGTGCCTCCCTGACGACGCGCAGCCGCTCCCGGCCCCCCGCTCCGGTGCCACCGGCCGCGCGTTCCTCCTCGATCACGGTCGCCGCGAGCGCCGCGAGGTCGCGTGTCCCGAAGAGGCTGAACCCGATCCCTCGCTCCTCGAGCTCCTGGACGCTGTACCCGCGGAAGAGGCCTCGGCTCGCGACCGCCCACATCTCGTCGTAGAGCTCCGGCCACCCGACGCGCCGGCGGGCCCGGCAGAACCGGACGAACTCCAGCGCCTCCGGGTCGGCCGCGTCGAGCGCATGGGCGCGCGAATCCATCGATGTCCTCTCCTCCCTGCGCAGCGCGCAGCACGAACCGATCTCGGATCTGGGCTGCGGTCCCCGCGGGTTCGGGCGGTCCGACCGCAGCGCCGGGGCTCGATCTGGGTGCCCCGGGCCGCTCGACGCTGCTCCCCCAGCGCCGGCGACCCCGGAATCCTAGTCGGTGAGGGCCGTCCACCGGAAGGGCCTTGTCCACCAACCGACCCACCGACTTGTCCACAGGAACAGGCGTTCGGTGGACGGCCCGCCCGCGCCCCGGGACTTCCGTGGACAGGTCCGCGCGCCGGCCCCTTGACAGCGCACGCGGCGGTCTCGGGGTCGCTAGGCCCGCGCCGTCACGCCGAGGCCGGGGACGTCGCCGAGGCGCCAACGGCAGTCGTCCCCGAGCTCCAGGCCGGCGAACGGGTCGTCGGCAAGGAGGAGGCAGCCGTCGAGATCGACCCACTCGGCGAGCGAGGCGACGGCCGCGGATGCCGCGATCCCGACGCTCGTCTCCTCCATGCAGCCGAGGAACGTCCGGAAGCCGAGCTCCCGGGCGCGGGCGAGCATCCGGGCGGCCGCCCCGACGCCGCCGCACTTGGCCAGCTTCACGTTGACCCCGTCGACGATCCCGACGAGGGCATCGAGGTCCTCGATCATCACCGCGCTCTCGTCGGCCACGATCGGCAGCGACGACGCGGCCTGGAGATCCAGGAGCCAGTCGTAGCGCCGGGCCGGGAACGGCTGCTCGATCAGCTCGACGCCCAGGCTCACGAGCGAGGGCAGCAGGGCGGCCGCCATCGCCGGCGTCCAGCCCGTGTTGGCGTCGACGCGGAGCGGCCCCGCGTAGACGGCCCGCACCGCCTCGAGCGTGGCGAGGTCCGCCGGCCCCCCCACCTTGATCTTGAGGGCCGGGAAGTGGCCTGCGCGCCGGGCCCGCTCGGCGACGACCGGCGGCTCGTCGAGGCCGAGGGTGAAGTCCGTGGCCGGGATCTCGGGCGCGAGGCCCAGGAGCCGGTGAACCGGCGTGGACGTCGCCTTCCCCGCCAGGTCGTGGAGGGCAATGTCGAGCGCACACTTCGCGGCTCCGTGGCCGCGGATCGCCCCTTCGAACGCCTCGCCGATCGCCGTCAGCGATGCCGCGGCCGCCCCGGGGCTCGAGGTGTCGAGGCTCGCCGGGTCCACCGCCGCGAGCAGGTGGTCCATGACCACCGGCATCGTCGCCAGCGTCTCGCCGTAGTAGGCGTCCGGGTAGCCCTCGCCCAGCCCGACCAGGCCGGGAAGCCGATCCGACCGGAGCTCCACGATCAGCGTCGACATCGAGGCGCCCGCCCCGTGCGAGTCGCGGGCGATCCGGAACGGATCGCGGTACGGGATGCGGAGCACGTGGCTCCGAAGGTTCCAGCCGGCGCTCATCGGTCACCTCCAACCCACGGCAGCGCGTCGACGGCCGCGGTGATCTCCGCCCACAGCGCGCCGGCCCCGAAGCGCACCGGGTCCGCCGCCGGCAGCCCCGTCTCCGCGCCGATCGCCTCGACGATGCGGCGCGCCTCGGCCTCGTCGGCGCAGGCCGACGTGTTGACCGCCACCGCGACGACCTTCGACGGCGCCACCAGGCCGGCGATCCTCTCGTGGAGCTCGATGAACGGGCGCAGCGGGGCGATCGGAAACGTGCGATCCGGCAGGTGGTCGAAGTCGTGGTCGGCCAGGCCGGTTCGGTGCACCAGGATCATCGCGTGCGGCGTCGCCCCGTGGATGAGGCCCAGCGTCACGGCGCTGTATGCCGGGTGGTCCAGGCTCCCCTGGCCCTCGACGAGCACCCAGTCGCCGAGACGCTCCCCCTCCTGGACGAGCCACTCCACGGTGCCGTTGAGGAAGTCGCTGATCACGCGGTCCACCGACACGCCCCACCCGTCGATCATCATGCCCGTCTGTCCGGTTGGCACGAACGCCACGGAGTCGCCGGCCGCGCGGGCCGCGTTGCGGAGCTCGAGGGCGACCGACATCTTGCCGATCGCGCAATCGGTGCCGACCGTCAGGATCACCCGTTTCCCGGGGTCGTGGCGCCTGCCGACGGCAGTCTCGAAGCGCTCAGGCGGGCGCCGGTAATCGACGATGCGGACGCCGGCGATGGCGGCCGCGGCCGACAGCTCCGGGTCGTCACCAAGAAACGTGTGGAGGCCCGAGTGGAGCTCCAGGCCGGCATCGATCGCCCCGTGCAGGATCGCCCGCCACTCGTCGGGAAGCCGGCCGCCGGTCGGGGCGATCCCGATGAGGAGCGTGTCCGGGCGCGGCCGGCCCGGGATCTGCAGCGCCTCGGCCAGCGTGCCGACGATGGGGACGTCGCGGCCGGGGATCCACTCGCCGACGTTGCGACCGGCGAGGGTGGAGTCCAGGACGGCGACCACCTCGTCCCGCCCGAAGCGGATCACGCCGAAGGCGGTCTTGCCCGAGTGTGGGCCGAACTGGCCCTCGGTGAGGATCACCAGACGTCGCGGCGCCTGCGGATGCATCGGTCCTCCCGTTGCCTGCGGGCTGCCGGGCCGATCCCGCCGGCCCGGTGGGCCGGCCTCTCGTGACCCGCGGTGCCGGCTCCCGGAAAAGGAACGCCCCCGGGGCGCGGACCGGGGGCGTTGGGTCGTTCGGTTGGTACCGCATACCGGATTCGAACCGGTGATCTCCGCCTTGAGAGGGCGGCGTCCTGGGCCTCTAGACGAATGCGGCACGTGATCGACGGCCGGGGCCCTCGACCGGCGACGAGAATACCAGAGGCCGCCAAACGGCGGCAAGCGCGAGGCAGGGGTGCTGAGTAGATCGTCTGGTCAGGATCCGGCCTGCTGAGCGTGCATGTCGCAGCCGACCGCAGGTTGGGCGTGATCGCCACGCTCAGAGGGGCTCATTCTGACCAGATAGTCTGTTCAAACGGGCCCATGTCGGACGGATCCGCCATCCGGGCGAGCGACGCGGCCCGTGAGCACGGAGGTCACGCCGAAGCACAGGTTCGGCGTCTGCCGCGCGTTCCGGCCTGCCGATCCTGACCAGGCTGTCTGTTCAAACGGTCGGCATCGCCGCGCCGCCGGCCGCGGCCCGCGCAACGCCCCTGCACGCGAGCACCCCCGGGCGACACCTGCCCGCCAGCGGCATGCTCGGCCAGGCGCCGGCTGACAGGATCGCGAAGCAGCTGCACCGACGCGTCGCCGAGCAGCGCCCAACGGCGGCAAGCACGGTTGCGGGCGCGGCGGGGGGCAGCCCGCCCCTGCCGACGGCTACAGGCGGTGCGTCTCCAGGAAGGCGCGGACCCGCTCGGCAACCTGGCGGTGCCCCTCCTCGGCGAGGACCAGGCCGTAGTGGGAGGCCGCTCCGAACTGCTCGTGCTCGGCTTCGAGCCACTCCGCCAGGCGCTCCGCGGTGAGCGCGGCGGGGGCGCCATCGACACCCGAGCCGATGACGAGCATCGGCACGCCGTCGAGGAGCTCCGGGCGCACCGGGACGCCGCCGAGCATCGCCGCCCGCGCCCGCCCCGATTCGTGCGGCTTCTGGCCCAGGAGGTGCTGGATTCGCAGGACGTCGTCGATCGTGAGGTCACGGTTCTCGCGCTGCAGCTTCTCCGGCAGGGTCTGCCAGCCGATCACCGCGCGGCCGTAGACCGGGGGGACGTCGCGCACGACGTGCGGCTTCACCGGCGGGCGGATGGCGGCCGGGGCTTCGGCGTCGAGCAGGACCAGCCCCGCAACGCGCACCCGCTCCGCGGCGGCCTTGAGGACCAGGAGCCCGCCCATCCCGTGTCCCACCGCGACGGCGTTGGGCCCGACGCGCTCCAGCCCGGCCACGACGTCGTCGAGATAGCTCTCGAACGTCAGCGTCTGCGGGTCCGCCGCGCGGCTCCAGTAGTGGTTCGCCAGGTTCAGGGCGTGGCCCTCCCAGCCGCGGCCGGCGAAGTAGCGCAGCCAGCGCTCCCACAGCCACGAGCCGGCGAGCTCGCCGTGGACGTAGAAGAGCGGGCGGCGGCGCGAGCGGCGCTCGGGGAGCCAGCTCTCGATGTAGAGCCCGCGCTCGTCGATCTCCATCTCGTCCTTGCGCACGGGTCGACCGGACGTTCCGGGGCCCGTCGCCTGCAGCGGCGGGCGCGGCCAGTCGCGGTCGAGCGGGTCGTCGTTCATCTCACCACTCGAGCGGGTTGAGGACGAAGCCGGTCAGGGGCTTCGGGTAGAAATAGGTGCTCTTCTGGGGCATCACGTCGCCGGCGCGGGCGACGGCGATGATCTCGGCGACGGGCGCGCCCTCCAGCAGGAACGCCGCGTCGGCGGCGTCGATCCGCTCGTCGACCCAGGCGATGGCCTCCGCGGCGTCCTTCGTGAACGCGACCCGGCCGCCGGTCGTCGTCGCGGCGCGGTCGATGCCGCAGAGGCGCTCGAGGGCGGCGGCGAGCAGCGAGACGTCGAGGCGACGGAGCGCCTCGCCCCCACTCGGGAGGAGCGCCGCGAACGCCTCGCGGCGGGCGGTCAGCACCGCCCCGCCGGCACGCGTCCAGAGCCCGATGCGGCCGCGGCCACCCGGACCCGCCGCACCCGGCCCGAACGCCGCCATGAGCGCCCCGCGGTCGGCCGCCTCCACCTCGAAGAGCCCCGACGCGGCGGCCGCGTCCACGAGCCCGTCGGCGGCGCTCACGACCCGTGCCACCCGATGCGTGGGGAGCACGAGCAGCGGCTCGGCGCTGGTGTCCATGAAGAGGGCCAGGAGGTGGTCGAACGCGGGATCCTCCTCGCCGCGCGTCACGCGGCGCTCGTCCCGGTAGCGCAGCGCCGTCTCGTACCGGTGGTGGCCGTCGGCGATGGTCACCGGCTCGCGGCCGGCGGCCTCCCGGAGCCCGGCGACGAGCGGGGCCGACGCGCCGTCCTCGGGGACCATCCACAGGCGATGGCGAACGCCCTCGTCGTCGGTGACGTCGGCGACCGGCGGGGCCTCCGTGGCTTCGCCCAGCAGCCGCCCGGCAGTCCCGGAAGGATCCGCGTAGAGGACCATCACGCCCGAGAAGTTGGCCCCGGTGGCCCGCATGAGCTTGTAGCGATCCTCCTTCGGGCCGGCCAGCGTTCGCTCGTGGGGCAGCACGCCGGAGCCGGGGCCGAACGCCTCGAGGCGCAGGCGGGCGTAGAAGCCCCGCTGGACCCGCCGCAGGGTGGTGCCGGGCACGAGGTAGGCCTGCTCGTAGACGTAGAGCGATGGCTGCCGGTCCTTGCGGAGGGTCCCGTCGGAGCGCCACGCCGCGAACGTGCGCGCCGCCTGGCGGTACTTCTCGTCGGGGTCGGCGGCGCCGGCGTCGACCGGCAGGTCGATCGCCACGACGTTGCGGGGGTCGCGCCCCGCCAGCTCCGCGCGGCGAGCCGGCGAGATGACGTCGTACGGCGGGGCGACCACGCGCGCGAGATCGGTGACCGTCTCGGGGCTGTAGCGCAGCGCACGGAACGCGCGGATCTCGGGCACACGACCTCCAGGGGCGCCGGGACGAGGGTCCGGGGAGCCCGCGCCGCGCCGGGCGCGGCAGGGTGATGCAGAGTGTACCGCGACGGCGGGCCAGACCCGGCGCCGAACGCAACTTTCCGGGCCGGCCGCGCGTCTGGAGCGCAGGCCGCCCGCGGGGCGGAACGAGTGAGGGTGTCGTGCATCACGCCCGGGCCTCGCGTCTCCTGCGCCTTGCCGCGCCGTTCGCGGCCGTCGTCCTCGCCCTCGGCGCAGCGCCGTGGGTTGCGCACGCGGCGACCCCGTCTCCCACCCCGGCGACGCCGGCGGGCATGTCGATGGAGGCGCGGGTCCTCGTCCAGGGCCACGCGCGGACGGGCTCGTGGATGGCGATCCGCGTCGACCTCGCCAACGACGGTCCCGCCCTCACCGGCGAGCTGCGGCTCGTCGGCGGCACGCAGGGCCGCACGCGCTTCGCCGTCCCGGTCGACCTCCCGACCACGTCGCGCAAGGCGTACACCCTCCATGCCCAGTCGCCCGCCTTCGGCGGAACCCTCGAGGTGGCGCTCGTCGCCAACGAGGCCGTGGTCACCAAGCGCACCGCTGCGTTCGCGCTGCACGATCCCGGGCAGCTCGTCGTGGGCGTGGTCGCCGAGCGACCCGGGCCCCTGGTGGCGGCCCTCGGACGCCTCCGGGACCCGTCCGGCCCGCAGCCCGCCGTCGTCCAGCTGACGCCGGCGGATCTTCCCGAGCGCCCGGAGGCATGGTCGGTGCTGGACCGGCTCGTCTGGCAGGACGTCGATGCCGGCGAGCTCTCCGGGGAGCAGGTCGCCGCGCTCCGCACCTGGCTTGCAGGCGGCGGCCGCCTGACGATCGTGGGAGGCACCGGGGGTCTCGGCCTCCTTGCGGGGTTCACCGACGAGCTCCTCCCCTACCGCCCGTCGGCCACGATCGACGCCGAGCCCGAGGCTCTCCGCGGACTCCTCGGCGGCTCCCTGCCTCGCGGCGCGGAGACGCTGCCCGCGCTTGCCGGCGAGCTCACGCCGGGGGCCCGAGCGCTGGCCACCAGCGGCGACCGGGAGATCGCCGCCGATCGCCCGTTCGGGTCCGGCGCGGTGACGCTCCTCGGGATCGACCCGGCCACGCCGTGGCTCGCCGAGAGCACCTCGGTCGACGTCATGTGGGCGACCGTCGTCCCGGCCCGCGGCACGTCGCGGGCGCCCCTCATCGTCGGCGACGACGGCACGGTCGTCTCGCTCCTCGGCACGCTTCCCGGCCTTGCCCTGCCCCCCGTCGAGGGGCTCCTGCTCCTCCTCGTCGGCTACATCATCCTCATCGGCCCGGTGAACTACCTGGTCCTGCGACGCCTCGACCGCCGGGAGTGGGCATGGGTGACGATGCCGCTCCTCGTGGTCGGCTTCGCGGTCGCGGCGTTCGCCATCGGGGCCGCGCTGCGGGGCACCGACATCATCGTCAACCAGGTGGCCTTCGTGCGGGCAGCGCCGGGCACCGACGCGGCGCAGGCGCAGGTGTATCTCGGGGTCTTCTCGCCGTCGCGCGGCTCGTACGACCTCAGGATCCCCGGGGGAGCCCTGCTCTCCGCCCCGTACAGCGGCGAGGGCTTCGGCCAGGCCGGAGTGCAGGGTCTCGACGTCGTGCAGGGCGATCCGGCGCAGGTGCGCCAGCTCGCCGTCGGCTACGGCACGCTGCGCGCCGTGCGGGCCGAGGCGCCGGTCACCGCACCCCGCATCGAGGCCGACCTGCGGCTCGACGGCGTGCGCGTCGTCGGCACGATCCGGAACGCCTCCACCCAGACGCTCCTGAAGCCGGCGCTCGTCCTCGGGACCGGCGTCGTGGTCCTGGACGACCTCGCCCCGGGCGCGACGGCCACGATCGACCTGAAGGCCGCCCCCGACGCCTTCGGGCGCGCCCTGTCCGAGCGGATCTTCGGCCAGCAGATGTGGACGCCGGACGGCAGGCCGACCGGTGACTGGCTCCGCGATCAGGTCCGCAGGCAGCTCGCCGACGCCCTGACCTACGACCCGTTCTTCGGCTCGAACGGAACGCTCCCGGCCGACGGGCCCGTCCTCCTCGCCTGGGGCCCGCCGGGCATCTTCCCGGTGGAAGTCGCCGGACGCCAGCCGCGCACCGCCGGCGAGACGCTCTACTACCTCCCGCTGCCGCTCTCAGCGACCGGCAAGGTGACCTTCACGCCCGACCTGATGCGCTCGTCGCTCGTCGAGGTCAAGGCGCAGCTCTTCAACAAGGACCCGTTCAACCTGGCGATCGGCGGCGGCAGCGTCACGCTCGCTTACCGGCCGATCCCGGTCTCCGGGAACCTCGCCGCGACCCGTCTCGCGCTGGGCATCAACCTCGGCATGGCGGGGCCGATCCCGGCGGGCGCCGGCAAGCTGGTGGAGCCCGGACCCCCGAGCGCCGACGAGCCGGTCGCGACGCCTGCTCCGAGCGGCGACCCCGGCGAGGCCACGCCCGCGCCGCCGAAGCCGGACGAGCCGGTCGCGCCCCCCGCCGGGGGCGACCAGGGCCTTCCCGGCATCGAGCTGTTCGACCGGACGCTGGGGGCGTGGAGGGCCGTCGGCCCCCTGTTCTCCGGGGCGCCCATCGAGATCCGCGACCCGGCGCGCTTCGTCGACCCGGCGTCGGGCACGATCCTGCTGCGCCTCACGAACGAGCGCCAGGATTCCATCGGGTTCCAGCTGTCGCTGCAGCTCGAGGGAGAGATGCGATGAGCGGAATCGTCACCGCCCATGGGCTCGTGAAGCGCTACAACGGCACCCTGGCCCTGGGCGGCCTCGACCTCGACGTCGCGGCGGGCGAGATCTTCGGCCTCGTCGGGCCCAACGGGGCCGGCAAGACGACGACCCTGCGGATCCTGGCGACCCTCCTCGTCCCGACGGCCGGCGACGCCGAGGTGGCCGGCGCGTCGATCCGCCGCGACCCGGAGGATGTGCGCCGCGCCCTGGGGTACATGCCCGACAGCTTCGGCGTCTACGACGACATGAAGGTCTGGGAGTACCTGGACTTCTTCGGTCGGTGCCACGGGCTTCCGGCCGACCGGCGGCGGCGCATGATCGGCGACCTGCTCGAGCTCGTCGACCTGGGCCCGAAGCGCGACACCTACGTGGCGACCCTCTCCCGGGGGATGCAGCAGCGCCTCTGCCTGGCCCACGCCCTGGTCCACGACCCGGCGGTCCTGCTCCTCGACGAGCCCGCGTCCGGCCTGGATCCCCGCGCCCGGGTGGAGCTGCGGGAGCTCCTCCGGGAGCTGCGGACGCTGGGCAAGACGATCCTGATCAGCAGTCACATCCTCCCCGAGCTCGAGGAGCTGTGCACCTCGCTGGCGATCATCGACGGCGGTCGCGTCGTCGCCCAGGGGAGCCTCCCCGAGATCGAGGCGCGCCTCCGGGTGGGGTCGGTGCTCCGGATCCGCGTCCTGGGCGACGAGGCCTCCATCGCGGCCGCCCGCGACCACCTGGCCGGCGACCCATCGGTGGCGGCGGCGGAGGTCATCGGCGAGGGGCTCGTGGAGGTCGGCTTCAGGGGCGACGACGAGGCGGCCGCGCGGCTGCTCGCGGCGGCGGTGGCGGCCGGGATTCGCGTCGTGTCGTTCGCCCGTGCGGCGAGCGACCTCGAGGAGCTCTTCCTGCAGGTGACCGGCGACGCGCGGGCGGAGGTGGCGTGATGCGCACGCGGATGGCAGCGGTGGTGTCGGGCGCGGTCGCGGTCGGCTCGAAGGAGCTCCGCGGCCGGATGCGCGGCCCACGGGCCTTCATCGGCCTGACCCTGTACCTCGCCCTGCTGGCCGGCTTCACCGTCATGATCTACCTCATCGCGGCCCAGTCCGCCGCGCAGCAGGCGGCCTTCGGGGGCGGCAACCCGTACGCCTCGGCGTCGGTCGGCCAGGCCGTCTTCACGGTCCTCCTCTTCCTGCAGATCCTCCTCGTGGTCTTCCTGGCACCCGCGGCGACGGCCGGCGCCATCAGCCTGGAGCGCGAGAAGCAGACGCTCGATCTCCTTACCGCCACGCCGATCAGCACGTTGGGGATCGTCGTCGGCAAGCTCGGCTCGGCGCTCGCGTTCGTCTTCGTGCTGATCCTCGCCTCGATCCCGCTGACGGCGGTCGTGTTCGTCTTCGGCGGGGTGGGGCCCGAGGACGTCCTGCGCGGCTACCTCGTGCTCCTCGTGACGGCGCTGGGATTCGGGTCGGTCGGGATCCTCCTCTCGAGCCTGACGCGCCGAACCCAGAGCGCCACGGTCCTGACGTACCTCGTGGTCCTCGTGCTGACCGTCGGGACGGGATTCGCGTGGTTCTTCTGGGACCAGATGGCGGGATCGCAGCAGGTCGCCCAGCCCGTCTTCCGCGACCTTCCGGCCAACGTCGGCGGCGGGGGGAGCACGGACGACACCGGCTCCGCGGAGGATGCGGCGGCCGCGCCGAAGCTCCCCGGGCCCCCCGAGGCGCTCCTGTGGCTCAACCCGGTGGTCGCCGCCGCCGACGTCGTGTGCGGCATGGACGTCAACCCGTACTCCACCGCGTGCCAGCTGATCGCCGAGGTCACCGGCACGGTGCCCGGCGGCGCGAACGGCGGCGTCGTGCCGATCCCCATGCCGGTCCCCGCGCCGGTCAAGCCCGGCCTGGACGGCGTGGTGCAGCCGGACGTGGGCCTGGGTGTCGTCGGCGTCGGGAACGACGCGGGCGTGAACGTTGCCGTGGCCGCGGAGGACCCGTTCACGACCTCGTCGACCCGCGACACCTTCTGGCCGCGAGCGGCGGCAGCCTGGCTCGTCATGTCGGCCGTCCTCGTCCTCCTCTCCGTGCAGCTCGTGAGCCCGACGCGTCGCTGGCGGATCTTCCGCCGGCGCGCCCGCAGCGAGGTTTCGCAATGAGAAACCCGTTCACGCGGTCGGCGCCGACCCGGTCGGCCGGTCGCCCGGTCCCGCCACCCGATCCGGCGCCGGCCGACGCCGACCTCCGGGCGCTCCGGCGCGGGCTCCGTCGCCAGCGCGACCACCTCTGGGTCCGGCGCCTCGTGCGCCGGGCATGGTGGGCCCTCGCCGTGGTCCTGGTGGCCGAGGCGACACTCCTCGGCATCGCGCGCGTCATTCCCCTGGAGCTCGCGCCGACGATCGCCGTCCTGATCCCGGCTGCTGGGCTTGTCGGGCTGTTCCTTGCCGCGGCCGTCGCCCGTCCGTCGCTCGGCGAGACGGCGCTCGCGGTCGATGCCGAGGCCGCCCTCGCCGACCGGGTCGGCAGCGCCCTCGCGTTCGCCGCGGGGCCGCCCCCCGGCTCCGGTCCCGATGAGGCCGCCCACGAGGCGTTCGTGGTCCGCCAGCGGCAGGATGCGCTCGCGGCGCTCGCGGCGGTGCCTCCCGGCACGTTCCGGCCACGCATCTCCCGGCGGCCGGCGCTCGTCGTCGCAGTGGCCGCCCTCCTCCTCGTTCCGCTCGTCCTGGTCCCGAACGCGATGGACCGGCAGATCGCCCAGGACCGCGCCGTCCGCGAGGAGGCCGCGCAGACCGCGGAGCGCATCGATCGCCTCGCAGAGCAGCTCGAACGGCAGGGCCGCACGACGGAGGACCCGCGGACACGTCTCGCACGCGACCTGCGCGACCTGGCGAAGAGCCTCCGCGACGACCCCGGGGCGCTGGACAGGAACCTCGCCCGCCTCGGCGGCGTCGAGGCATCGGTCCGCGAGCAGCTCGATCCGTCCAGCGAGGAGCGCGCCGCCGCGCTCGCGGCCCTGAGCCGGGGGCTCTCGCGCGCCGCGACCGGGGACGCGAAGGCCAACCCGGGTGGCGACCCCGAGGAGGCACAGGCCGACCTCGACCGCCTGGCCGACCAGCTCGACGACCGGACCGACCGGCAGCTCGAGGAGCTGGGGCAGTCGCTCGCCACGCTCCAGGGCGCCGCCTCGCAGGCGGGCTCGGGCGCCGACGCCGCGCTGCGGGACGCCACCAGCGCGCTGGCGCGGGGCGATCGCGCGGCAGCGGCCGAGGCCCTGCGCCGGCTCGGCGATGCGCTCCACGGCGCCGAGGACCGCGTCGCCACCAACCGCGACCTGGGCAGCGCCGCATCTCAGCTCCAGGATGCCCGGCGGCGGCTCGCCGACGCCGGACGGCCGGGTGGCCAGACGGCCGGCAGCCCGGGCCAGCAGGGCCAGCCCGGGCAGGGGCAGGGGCAGCCGGGCGGCTCGGGCAATCCCGGCGGCTCCGGCAATCCGGGCCAGGGGCAGCCCGGAGCATCCGGCAACCCCGGCGGCTCGGCAAACCCCGGCCAGGGGCAGGGGCAGGGGCAGGGCCAGGGGCAGGGGCAAGGCCAGGGCCAGGGCCAGGGGCAGGGCCAGGGGCAGGGGCAGGGCCAGGGCCAGGGCCAGGGGCAGGGCCAGGGGCAGGGCCAGGGCCAGGGGCAGGGCTCGATCGGGGGCGGAGGCTCGAACGCCCGCTATCTCGGGAGCGGCACCGGCTCCGGGACCGCGCGCGGGCCCGTGAACCCGAACCGGCCGGCCGGTGAGCCCGCCGACCAGGGCTCCGTCTACGCGCCGTTCGACCGCGTCGGACGCCCCGGCGACCCGACCTACGTCGCCGGCACCGGCGGCGATGGCGGCCAGGTCCAACCCGGCTCCGGGACGGGGTCCGGAACGAACAATCCGGCGATCGTGCCGTACTCGGACGTCTACGCCGACTTCTACCGCTACGCCCAGACGACCCTCGACCGCAGCTACGTTCCGCTCGCGGTCAAGGACTTCGTCCGCGACTACTTCAGCGCCCTCGATCCGACCGGCCAGGAGACGAAGTGATGGACCAGTCCCCCACCCTTCCCGCCGCCGCGGCCGCCGCGGGCGACGGGCTCGCCACCGCGACCCTCGAGCCGGACCGGTTCGTCGAGCTCGCCCGCGGGATCGAGGCCGAGGTCGGCCGGGTCATCGTCGGCCAGGCCGACCTGGTCCGCCAGACGCTCACCGTCCTCCTCGCCGGCGGGCATGCGCTCCTCGAGGGGGTCCCGGGCCTGGGCAAGACCATGCTCGTGCGAACGATCGCCGACGTCGTCGCCTGCTCGTTCAACCGGATCCAGTTCACGCCGGACCTGATGCCCGCCGACATCATCGGCACGAACATCCTTGTCGAGGAGGGCGGAAGCCGCGTCTTCCGGTTCCAGCAGGGCCCGATCTTCGCCAACCTCGTGCTGGCGGACGAGATCAACCGGGCGACCCCGAAGACCCAGTCCGCGCTCCTGGAGGCCATGCAGGAGCACCAGGTCTCGGTGGCCCGCGCCCGCTACCGCCTCGAAGAGCCGTTCTTCGTGCTGGCGACCCAGAACCCGCTCGAGATGGAGGGCACCTACCCCCTGCCTGAGGCCCAGCTCGACCGGTTCATGTTCAAGGTCCACGTCCCGTTCCCGACCGAGGAGGACATGGCCCTGATCCTGGAGCGGACCACCGGGTCGGACCGCCCGACGGCCTCGATCGCGGCCGGGGCAGCCGACGTGCTGGCCATGCAGCGGCTGGCGCGCGCGGTGCCGATCGCTCCGCACGTGACCGCCTATGCCGTCGCCCTGCTGGCGGCCACCCATCCCGACCAGCCCCGGGCCCCCGAGCTGGTCCGGGAGTACGTCCGCTACGGCGGCTCGCCGCGCGGCGCGCAGGCGCTCGTGGCGGGCGCCAAGGTGCGCGCCCTGCTCGACGGGCGCTACAACGTGTCGGTGGAGGATCTCCGGGCCGTCGCCCTGCCGTCCCTCCGCCATCGGGTCATCCTGAACTTCGAGGGCGAGGCCGAGGGGATCACCGCCGACGCGATCGTCCGCACGATCCTCGACAGCGTCGCCCCGCCGGCCGTGGAGTAGGCCGGCAGTCCGGCCCCACGATGGAACGCCCCACGACCGACGACGGCCGTCCCGCCGGGACGGCTCGCCCGGGCGGCGGTCACCCCGCGTTCTTGCCGTCCGACGTCGACCCGACCGTCTTCGACGAGGACTTCCTGCGCCGCCTCGAGCGGCTCGCCGTGCTCGTCAAGAAGCCCGTCCGGGGAGGCCTCAAGGGCGGTCGGCGCAGCGTGAAGCGGGGCCAGTCGGTGGAGTTCGCCGACTACCGTGACTACAGCCTGGGCGACGATCTGCGGCAGCTGGACTGGAACGTCTACGCCCGCCTCGAGAAGCTCTTCGTCAAGCTCTTCATCGAGGAGGAGGACCTGACCGTCACGTTCCTCGTGGACGGCTCGGCCTCGATGGCGAGTGGCTCGCCCGACAAGCTCGTCTTCGCGAAGCGGGCTGCGGCGGCGCTCGGTTACATCGCCCTGGCGGCCGAGGACCGCGTCGTGCTGGCCTCGCTGGCCGGGAGGGCGGGGCGCCGTCGGGCGGCGCTGCGGGGCTCCGGGCGGGCCTTCCGCCTCCTCGCCGAGCTCTCGGCCATCGCCCCGGCGGACGGCGTCACCGACCTCGTCGCCGCGTGCCGGCACGCCCTCGCACAGGTGACCGGGCGGGGCGTCATCGTGCTGGTGTCCGACCTGCTCGATCCGGGCGCCGATCGCGCCCTCCGGGACCTCGCCGGAACGGGCTCCGAGGTGATCGTCCTGCACGTCCTCGCGCCCGACGAGGTCGCGCCGACCCTGGACGGCGACCTCCGCCTCGTCGATGCCGAGTCCGGCGCCACGGTGGACGTGACCCTCGACCTCGCGGCCCGCGAGCGCTACGCCGAGCGCGTGGAGGCCTGGCAGGCCGAGCTGGCGGCGCTCGCCGCCAAGCGACACATCGCCTACGTTCCCCTGACCTCCGACCTTCCCCTGGCCGACCTCGTCTTCGCCGAGCTGCGGCGCCGGCGGGTCGTCGGGTAGGAGAGCGCCGATGCCGTTCGCCGCGCCGCTCGCCCTCCTCGGCCTCGCCTTCCTGCCGCTGATCGTCGCCTTCTGGATGCTGAAGCTGCGGCGGACGGAGCGCACGGTGAGCTCGACGCTGCTCTGGCAGCGCTTCGGCGAGGATCTCCAGGCGAACGCTCCCTGGCAGCGGCTGCGCCGGTCCTTCCTCCTGCTTCTCCAGCTGCTCCTCGTGGTCCTGCTGGCGCTCGTCGCGGCCCAGCCGTTCGTGGAGCGGCCCGCTTCGCTGGCCCGCGACCTCGTCCTGGTCATTGACGCCTCCGCCAGCATGGCTGCCACCGACGTCGCGCCCTCGCGCCTCGAGGCGGCCCGGCAGCTGGCCCTCGACGCGCTGCGGGACCTGCCGGCGGGCGGTCGGGTCAGCGTCGTGGCCGCGGGGGCCACGCCCCGCGTGGTGGCGAACGCGACCGCCGACATGGGGCGGGTGCGGGCGGCGCTGGCCGGCATCACGGCGACGCCCGCCACGGCCGACATGGGCGAGGCCCTGGCGCTCGCCTCCGCGCTCGCCGCGCGGGCCGGCGACGCCCAGGTGCTCATCGCGACGGACGCCGCCTTCACCCCGCCGGCGGACCTGGAGGTCGCGGCGCCGGTGACGGTCCTGCAGGTGGGCCGCGAGCGGAAGAACCAGGCCATCGTCGCGTTCGCCGTGCGGAGCGCCCCGACGGCCGTCACGCGCTCCGTCTTCATCTCCGTCGCGAACCTGGACCTCGAGCCGGCGAACGAGCGCGTGGAGCTGTGGGGCGACGGCCGGCTACTGGAGGCCCGCGATCTCTTCCTCGATCCCGTCAGCCGGGCGGACGTCGGGATCGACGACGTGCCGCTCGACGTCCGCGTCCTGGAGGCGCGGCTGGCCGGCGCCGACCAGCTCGCGCTCGACGACCGGGCGTGGGCCGTGGTGCCGCCCGATCGGCTCCTGCGCATCCTCCTCGTCAGCGACGGGGATCCGTACCTCGAGACGGCGCTGAGCTACCTGCCCAACGCCGAGCTGTACGGCGTGACGCCGGCCGACTACGGCGCCGGCACGAAGCCCGAGCTGTTCGACCTGGTCATCTTCGACGCGGCGCTCCCTGCCACGCTGCCGCGGGTCCCGACGCTGGCCATCGCTCCCCCGAGGACGAGCCTCCTGGGCACGCTGACCGGCACGCTCACGGACCCGGCCCTGGGGCGCGCGGCCCCCGACGAGCCACTCCTGCGCTACGTCGACCTGACGACGCTCCACATCGCGCAGGCAGCGCGTCTCGCGCTGCCGGACTGGGCTCGCACGATCGTGCCGACGGCGGCCGGCGATCCCCTCCTCTACACCGGCACCCGGGACGGGATCCCGACGGGGGTCCTCGCCTTCGAGCCGCGACGCTCGGACCTGCCGCTGCAGGTCGCGTTCCCGATCCTCGTCAGCAATCTCGTCGGGGAGCTGGTCGGTGCCTCGCGGGCTCCGACCACGGCCGTGGCGCCGGGCAGCCTCGTGAGCCTCCCGATCCCGTCCGGCGCCACCGGCCTGCGCGTGACGCGGCCCGACGGCACCACGCTCGACCTCGCCCCGGCGATCACCGGGGGTGCCACCGCGACCTTCGCCTCGACGGACCAGCTCGGCGTCTACACGGTGACGCCCCTCGGGCTCGAGGGTGACGGCCCGGCGCCGTCCGGGTCGCCCGGTGCATCGGCCACGGCAGGCGCGACCGCGACCCCGGCCGGCTCTTCGTCCCCGATCCCCGTGGTCGTCGATCCCTCGGCCCCCGCCCAGTTCGCGGTCGACCTGTTCGACGTCGGCGAGTCGACGATCGCGCCCGGGTCCGCGGCCGCCCTGGAGCGACTCGGGTCGGCCGCGACGGGCGGGGCCGGCGGGGCGGCCGGGAGCGACCGGCCGCCGGCCCGCGACGACCTGTGGATCCCCCTCGCCGCGATCGCCCTCGCCGTCCTCGTGCTGGAGGCGTTCGTCTTCCAGCGCGACGCCGTCGTCCGGATGCGGCGCTGGCTCGCCTCGAGGCTGGGCCGCGGTGGTGCGACGAACCCGCCCCCCGGCTCCACGCCCCCCGCGAGCTCCGCGCTCCCCCGCGTGGGGAGGCCCGGCTGATGGGCGTCACGGCGACCGCGCCCCTCCTGCTGCTCCTCATCCCGCTCGTCGTCGGGCTCGTCGTGGGGCTCCAGCACCTCGCCAGGCGCGGTCTCGGGGACACGCGCGCGCGCCTGGCGCTCCTGGCCCGGGCCATGCTGATCTCGGCCCTCGTCCTCGCCCTCGCGGGCGCCGCCGTGGTCCTGCCGGCGGATCGGCTCGCGACCGTCTTCGTCGTCGACCTCTCGGACTCCGTCGGCAACGGCGGGCGCGCCGAGGCCCTTGCCTTCGTCCGCGAGGCCCTCGCGGAGCGGCCGGACGACGACGTCGCCGGGGTCGTCGCGTTCGGCAGGGACGCCCTCGTCGAGCGGCTGCCCGACGAGCTGGCCGACCTCGACCGGATCGCCTCGACGCCGGTCCGGGGCGCCACGGACATCGGGGCGGCCCTGCGCCTCGCGGCCGCCCTCTTCCCGGATGCGACCCAGCAGCGGATCGTGCTGCTCTCGGACGGCAACGACACGACCGGGACCGGCCAGGTGGAGGCCGCCCGGGCGGGAGCGCGCGGGATCCAGGTGACGACGCGGACGATCGGCCTCGGGGCGGCCGACGAGGTCCTCGTCGACCGGATCGGCGTGCCCACCAGCTCGCGCCTCGGCGAGGAGCTCGAGGTGGCGGTCGACGTCCGCTCCACGACCGCCCAGCCGGCCACCGTGCGCCTCTACGCCGACGGCGCCCTCGTGGCAACCGAGCGGACGAACCTCGCCGCGGGGATCACCCGGGTCGTCTTCCAGGTCACCCCGAAGGAGGCCGGCTTCCACGTCTTCCGGGCCGTCGTCGAGGCGGCCAGGGACACGTTCCCGCAGAACGACCGGGCCGACGCCTCGACGCTCGTGTCGGGTCCGCCACGGGTCCTCGTCGTGCCCGGCGACCAGGCGGTCGCGGCGGACCTGGTGGCGGCGCTCGAGACCCGCGAGGGCGACGTCGTGACGCTGCTCCCGGAGCTCGTCCCCGACGACCCGGCGACCCTGTCCGGGTTCGACAGCATCGTCCTCGTCGACGTCCCGCGGGTGCGCTTCACGACGAAGCAGCTCGAGGCGCTGCGCTCCGTGACGCGCGACTTCGGGAAGGGCCTCGTGATGATCGGCGGGCCGCGCAGCTACGGCGCCGGCGGCTACCGCGACACCCCGCTCGAAGCCGCCCTCCCCGTGGAGATGCGCGTCCGCAACCGCGAGAAGCAGCCCGATGTCGCGCTCGTCGTGGTGATCGACGAGTCCGGCTCGATGGCCGCCTGCCACTGCAACACGTTCGACCGCAGCCAGGCGGTGCAGCTGTCGGGCGTGCGCAAGGTCGACATCGGCAAGGAGGCGATCCTGCGCGCGGCTGCCGCCCTCCAGGCCACCGACGAGCTGGGCGTGGTCGCCTTCAACGAGCGCGCCAGCTGGGTGGTCCGACGCTCGCCGCTCGGCTCGATCACCGACCTGCAGGGAAGCCTCGGCGCGATCGAGGCAGACGGCCAGACCAACATCTACGCGGGCCTCGACGAAGGCGTGAAGGCGCTCGAGGCGGCGAAGGCGACCCGGCGGCACCTGATCCTGCTGACCGACGGCTGGTCGAGCTCCGGGCAGTACGACGAGATCCTGGCACGGATGAAGGCGGCGGGGATCACGCTCTCGACCGTGGGGGCCGGGGGCGGCGCGAACCCGTTCCTCGAGGGCCTGGCGGCACGCGGCGGCGGCCGCTTCTACGACGCGGTCAACCCGGCGTCCATCCCCGACATCTTCCTCAAGGAGACCCAGCAGGTCTCGGGCCAGCAGCTCGTCGAGGAGCGCTTCTTCCCCGCGATCACGGCCTCGTCGCCGATCATCCGCGGCCTCGACGCCGGCTTCCCGTCGCTCCTCGGCTACAACGGCACCACGGCGAAGGCGGCGGCCACGACCGTCCTGGTCTCTGGTCGCTCCGATCCCGTCCTGGCGCAGTGGCAGTACGGGCTGGGGCGCTCGGTCGCCTGGACGTCGGACGCCACGGGGCGCTGGGCGAAGAGCTGGATCGGGTGGGACGGGTTCACGCGGTTCTTCGGCCAGCTGGTCGCGTGGACGTTCCCCGGGGAGGAGTCCGGCGGCATCGAGGCCCGTTTCGTGACGGGACCCGGGGGATCGACGCTGCGGGTCGAGAGCGTCGGCCCCGACGGCTCGCCGCGCGACTTCTATGCCACGAGCGTCGTGATGGTGGACCCGGTCCTCGAGCAGCGCGTCGTCGACCTGGCGCAGGTGGCGCCGGGGGTCTACGAGGCACCGATCGGCGAGCTGACGCCGGGGGCCTACGCCCTGCGGGTGACCCAGACCCTCGCCGGCGCGGCCGCGGTCGGACGGACGCTGGGGCTCGTCGCGCCGACACCCGCGGAGTACCGGCTCCTCGGCACGAACGACCCGCTGCTGGCGGCGATCCGGAACGCGACGGACGGACGGCCGGTGACCACGGCCGAGGACGTCTGGCTGCACGACCTCGGCACCACCGCCCGCGAGACGCCCCTCTGGCCGCTGCTGCTCGTGCTCGCCCTGCTGCTCTGGCCGCTCGACGTCTTCCTGCGGCGCGTCCAGGTGACGCGGCGCGACTTCTCCACGGCCGCGGCGTGGATCCGCGCGATCCCGGCCCGTCGCGGGCGGGTGGCCCCGCGCCCGGCCCCGGTCGAGGGGATGCTGGCCGCCCGCGAGCGAGCGGCCGGCGATGCGACACGGACGGCTCTGCGGCGCGAGGCCGGGCCGGCCGGCATCGCGCCGGCCGGACAGGCGCCCGCCCCGCACCAACCCGCCTCGCCACGGCCGGCAGCTGGCGACGCCTCCGCCACGCACCCGACGACGACGCCGGGCACCGCCGCAAACGAGCCCGCCGACACGCTGGCGCGCCTTCGCGACGCCAAGCGTCGGGCGGCGCGGTAGCGATCCAGCCCGGCTGCGACCCGGCGCGGCGGCGACCCGGCGCGGCTGCGGCCTCAGGGGCCGGGCGGAAGCTCCTCGATCTCCCAGCCCTCGCCGGCCACGGGGGCGGCCGTCGCCCCGCCGCCCGGGCCATGGCGCACGGCCGACGCACGCCACACCCCGACGACGGCGAGCAACAGCGCCAGTCCCGCCGCCATCGCGTCGAGCGGGAGGCCCCGGTAGTCGATGCCGCCGACCAGGCTGACGCGCAGCGAGGTCGTCTCGCCGCCGGGCGCCGTGGTGCGCACCACGAAGTCGGTGGGCCACGGCGGCAGCCGCACGGGGATCGCGAACCGGCCGTCGGACGTGGCCGTGGCGGCGCCGTCCGCGAGGGCCACGAGCGACCCGGGCTCGGTCGACCCCTCGAGGAGCGTCTCGGCCGGCCACGGCACCGAGATCGTCGGGGATCCCATCGCCAGCGCCGGCGGGACGGCTGGCGCCCCCCGCCGCACGATCGCCACGGCCGAGGGCTCGCCCAGCGGGCTGATCCCCACCACGCGGAGCGAGATGTTCTCCCCGAGGTCGGGGCTCCGCCCCGAGCCGTCGGGGGCGAACGACGGGAAGGCGACCACGACGGGGAGGCGCTGCGACCCTGCCGAGACGACCTCGCCCCGTCGCGAGGCGCCGAGCGTCGCCGTGCCGCCGGCGACCACGATCTCCGACTCGCCTGGGCTTCGCCGCAGGGCGACGACGAACGCATCGAGCGCGGCCGAGGAGGGAGGCTCACCGCCGAGGTCACCGATCGCGAGGATCCTGCGTGCCGGCCGGCGCGACGACGCTCGCCCCCGCGCGCTCGTCCGTCGCCCGCGCGGCCAGCGGGGCGGCCGAGTAACCCGGGTCGTCGGAGAGGAGCGCCGTCGCCGGGGCGTCGACGACGGAGAAGCTGCCGGCCGGCCCCCTGCGGAACGCGCCCGGCACGAGCGACGCCGCGGCCGCAGGACCGGGGGCGGCAAGCCGGCGGACGCCGCGATCCCAGCCGAGCGCAGCCGCGACGAGGATGCGCCCGCGGTCGGGCGGCTCCGCCGCGGGAGCCCCGCGCGCGCCGCCCGCGGGCGACGCTCCCGCCGGGACGCCGAGGAGCGTGGTGGCAAGGAAGGAGGGGGCCCAGGCGGGCGAGTCCTCGAGCGAGCCGGCGGCGCACCGCCACGTGGCGCCCGGGAGGACGAGCTCGGCGCAGCCGTCTCCGTCGAGGTCGGCGAGGCGCACCGGAACCGCCGCCGGTGAGCCCGCGAACCGGAGCAGGTCGCGCCGGACGCGCGCCAGCGCCGGATCACCGCCGGGCACGAACAGCTCCGTCGTCACCTCGAGCGACGGCCCGCCCGCCCCGGGGCTGCCGAACGCCGCCAGCCGCACCGCGCCCGGCATCGGGTCGGATGCCCGCGGCGAGGCCTCGATCAGGAGGATCCGCGGGCGGCCGTCGAGGCCGTCGATCACGCCGAGCGGCGTCCCGTCCGCCACGAGCGGCTTCATGTCGTCCGATCGCGCGGACGCGAGCCCGGTGCCGCGCCCGTCGCGCAGGAGCAGCTCGAGCCGCCCGTCGCCGTCCGCGTCCACGGCAACGGGCGGGATCGCTGCGGCGGTGACCCCCGCAGCCGCGTCGAGGACGCCCCGACGCAGGATGGTGCCGTCATCGAGACGCAGCACGAGGAATTGGTGGTCCCCCGGCGACGCGGGCGTGGCCGGGCAGCTGCCGCTCGTGTACGCCGCGAGCTCCGCGCCCGGGACGTCGTCCAATGGCACGGCCGCGGCGACCACGACCCGCTCGTTGGGCAAGACATGGGTCGCCCGCACGGCGAGCGAGCGTCCATCGAGGACGCTCACGAGGCCCGACTGGCAGGTCGGGCCGGCTGGATCGACCGCCGACGAGTCGAGGACCAGCTCCTCCGTCCCATCGCCGTCGACGTCCGCTCCCAGCCCCTCGTCGACCGGCCGATCGAAGCGCACCACCCTGCCCATGGCCAGCCCGCGCTGCCCGACCTCGATCGCCGAGATCCGCGTGGCACGTTCGGCCGGGAGCGGGGTGAGGACGGCGAACCGGTCGGGGGCGAGCTCGACGAGCCACGGGGCGCCTTCCGCGCGGTTGCCGAGCGGGTCGAGGTCGATGCTCGACGTGATGCGCCAGCCCTCCGGCGAGCGTTCGATGAGGCGCACGGACGGGCCGCCGGGGAGCCGGGCGACCTGGGCGGCGACCGCGAGGAGGCGGCCGTCCGCGAGCGTCGCGACGTCGAGGAAGGGTCCGCCGGGCAGGGCGACCATCCCGTCCGCGCCGTCACCGCGCGCGGCGACGGCGACGCCGTCGGCCACGGGCGGGCCGGTGGGGCCGGGGGGCAGCGCGAGGAACGCCGCCACGCTCGCCGCGACCGCCAGGCAGGCGAGCGCGATTGCGATGCGGCTGCCGCGGGGATGAGCCCGGGAGCGCTGGGCGGGCATGGCGGTCCTCGTCGCGCCGGTGATCGCAGCTCGGGGTGGGCATGGTACCGCCGCGGGCGTTCGGGCACCGCCGACCGCGTTGGGCACCGCCGACGGCGCTCCCGGACGCCCGGTGCTAGCCTCAATGCGTGCCCGCCCAGGACTCGCCCGCTCCCGCCGCCTCGCCACGGCCCCGCCGCCGACCGTCCCGGCCGCGGCCAGCGGCAGGAGGCCCTCGACTCCCGCGCGCGATCCCGCTCGCGCTCGTGCTCGGAGCCGCGATGCTCGTCGTTCTCGCCGGCTGCTCGGCCTTCACGCCGCAGACCCCGAAGCCCACGGCGACCACCTTCAACGGGATCGTCGCCGAGCTGGCGCGCGAGGGCATCCGCGTGGCGAACGTCGTGGCGGGCGACCCCGGCTGCGACGACCAGCGCCTGGCGCGAACCGCGATCTCGTTCGACGCGTCCGGCCTGGACCAGCCCGAGCCGACCCGCGTCTACCTGTATGCCTTCAAGAACGCGGCGGTCTACGACGAGCTGCGCCCGGTGGTCGACCTCTGCGCGCGCAGCTACGTGATCGACCCGGCCGACTACGCATCCGTCGACGCCACGCCGTACGTCTTCACGGGACCCGGCCCCTGGGCCCCGGAGTTCGAGGATGCCCTCCGGCGCGCGCTCGAGAGGGCCGCCGTCGGCGGATGAGGGCGACCGATGCTAGCCTTCGTCCCGTGAGCGACCCCAGCGCCCCCGTCGCCCCGCTTCGCGCCGACGTCTCCGGCGTCCGCGAGGAGCAGGGCAGCGACCACGTCACCGGCCCGCGCAACGGGCACGCCAACGGCCATCGCAACGGGCATGCCCCCGACGACGCCCTTGGCCGGGCAATCCTCCTGGCGCTGCGCGAGGGGGGACCCTCCGGCCCGGATGCGCTGGCCACGAGCCTGCAGATGAGCCGCACCAGCACGCTGCAGCGGCTGCGCGAGCTCGAGACTGCGGGCTTCGTCGCCCGCCAGGCGGTGCGCCACGGTGTCGGCCGGCCTCGCCACCTCTACGACATCACCTCCGCGGCCCAGAGGAGTCTCCCCGCCAACTACGACGGCCTGGCGACGACGCTGCTCGAGTCGATCGCGGAGGTCGGCGGCGATGCCCTCGTGGAGGAGGTCTTCCAGGCCCGTCGGCGCCTGCTCGGCGACCGGATCCGGGCCCGCTTGGCCGAGCGGCTGGGCCCCGACGCCAGCCTGGCCGACAAGGTCCGCGAGCTGGCGGTGGTCCAGGACGAGTCGGGATACGTGTGCCGGGCGGAGGTGGCCCCGGTGGACGGCGGACCCCTGGAGCTTCGCGAGCACAACTGCGCGATCCTCGGCGCCGCGGCCGGCCACCCCGCGGCCTGCCGCGCGGAGCTCCAGCTGTTCGAGGAGGTCCTCGGCGCCCGCGTCGTGCGCACCTCGCACATCGCCACCGGCGACCGCAGCTGCGGGTACCGGATCGAGCCCCGCGAGGCCTGACGCGCGGCTCCTCCCGCGGCCCACGCATCGCCGGGGCCGACCCGCCACCGACGATCACGCGGCCCGCCGGCCGCGCCGCCTACGCCTCCTCGCGCTCGACCACCTCGCGTGGCGCCGGCTCGAGGCGCGGAAGGGGCACGTCGCTCACGTTCGGCACGAAGGAGGCCTGCATCGCGGTCCGCGCCACCTCGACCTGCTCGTCCGGCGAGAGGATCCCGAGGCGGCCGAGCGTCGCCATCTCGTCGCGGATGTAGGTCTTGAGCATCTCCGGGCCGTCCGTGTTGACCGTGAAGCGGATCTCGTTGCGCCGGAAGGTGTCGAAGATCCAGCGGAACTCGTCCCAGCCCGAGACGACGCGCGTGTTGAGGTTCGAGGTCGGGCAGACCTCCAGCACGATCCCCCGCTCGTGGATCATCCCGAGCGTCCGTGGGTCGTAGGCCGCCTTCACGCCGTGGCCGATCCGGTCGGGCTCGAGCTGCTCGATCACCTCGGCGACTTCCTCGACCGGGCCGGATTCACCGGTGTGGACGGTGGTGCCGAGGTGGTGCCGCCGGGCCTCCTGGAAGAGGCGCCGGTATTCCTTCACCCGGAAGCCGTTCGACTCGGGGCCCGCGATGTCGACCCCGACGACCCCGCGATCGCGCCAGGCGATCGCCTTCTCCGCGATGATCTCGTTGAGGTGGAAGGGGAAGGCCCGGTCGAGGCACAGGATCAGGCCGGGCTTCACGGGGTACTCGAGCGTCGCCCGGTCCATCCCGCGCACGGCCGCCGCGATGATGTGGTCGAGGTCCTGCTCGCCTCCGCGGTTCCGCTTCATCGGGTTGAAGCGGAGCTCCATCGTGGTGACGTTGTTCTTGCGGTAGGCACCGCCGATCACCTCGTAGGTCGCCCGCTCGACGGCGAGGGGGCTCGACTGGATCAGCTCGGTCCAGTGGAAGAGCTCCAGGTAGCCCTCGAACGATCGCCCGTGGGTCGGGGACACCGTGATCAGCTCCCGGAACTCCCAGTAGTCCTTCGTCGGGAGCCGGATCCCCTGCTGGTGGGCGATGCCCCACATAACGGCCGGCGTCACCGCGCCGCCAAGATGGCAGTGGAGCTCGGCGAGGGGGATCTTGCGCGGCAGCTGGCGGGGCACCCTGCGAGGATAGCCGCTCGAGGAGTCGGCCGCGGCTGTCGCCGCAGCCTGGCGGCCCGGCGGCACGGTATCCGCGGGTGACGCCTGGCCGGGCGGGCTCCTGCGCGCTGCCTACGCCGACGCGCCCGGTTCCACGCGCCCGTCGGAGCCGATCGTCGCCCGGCGGCGGAGGGCCCGGAGCTCGGCGCCCGGCACCTGGTCGCGGGCGTGGTAGCTGGAGCGGACCAGCGGCCCCGACTCGACATGGCGAAAGCCCATCGCGAGCGCCTCGGAGCGCAGGTCGGCGAACTCGTCGGGGTGGTAGTAGCGGACGAGCGGGAGATGGTCGATCGTCGGCCGCAGGTACTGGCCGAGCGTGAGGATGTCGCAGTCGACCGCCCGAAGGTCGCGGAAGGTCGTCAGCAGCTCTTCGCGCTCTTCGCCCAGGCCCACCATGATCGAGCTCTTGGTGTGGACGTCGTGCCCCAGCTCGCGGGCGTCGGCCCTCGCCTGCGCGAGCACGCCGAGGCTGCGGTCGTAGCGGGCGCGGCGCCGAACCGGCTGCTGGAGCCGCTCCACGGTCTCCACGTTGTGGTTGAGGATGTCGGGCCCGGCCTCCATGACCGCCCGCAGGGGTCCCGGCTCGCCGTTGAAGTCGGGGATGAGGACCTCGACGCCCATCCCCGGGCAGCGGCCGCGTAGCTCCCGGATCGTCTCGGCGAAGACCGACGCGCCACCGTCCGGCAGATCGTCGCGGGCCACCGACGTGACCACGACGTGGTCCAACCCCATCGCCGCGACGGCCTCGGCCACGCGACGCGGCTCGTCGGGGTCGAACCAGGTGGGCCGGCCGGTCCTGATCGCGCAGAAGCCACAGGCCCGGGTGCAGACGTCGCCGAGGATCATCACCGTGGCGGTGCGCTGGTCCCAGCACTCCCCGAGGTTCGGGCAGCGGGCCTCCTCGCAGACGGTGTTGAGGTTGAGGCCCCGCAGGAGGTGGCGCAGGTCGCGGACTGCCTCGCCGGCGGGCATCGTCGCCTTGAGCCAGTCGGGGTGGCGGCGCGCGCGGGGAGCGTCGGGGATCCCGGGCATGGTGGCGCCGTCCGGGGCGCCCGCCGGGCCGTCGAGTGCGCCTGACATCGCGACCGAGGGCGATCCGGCGGCGTGCGAATGCCCGGGGGCGCCGTCGGCGCCGAGGACGGGGAGCTCACGACCCATGGCGCCAGTCTACGGCGGCCGCCGCTACTGTGGCGCCGAGCAGTCGGGAGTCCGGGCGTACTCGATGCCGGCCAACGCGCCCTGGAGCCAGATCAGGATCGTGTCACGGGCGACGCCGTCCGGGGTGTTCTCGATCGTGACCAGGTGCATCGCCCCGTTCGTGTACGGCGTGAGGGTGTAGCCGGTCGTCTGGGGCCCGATGAACGGACGCTTCCAGCCGGTGTACCGGTAGACCGAGCCGCCGTAGGTCACCCACGAGGGGAAGTCGTCGACGCGGATGCTGTCGATGACCGGGCAGTCGGCAAGGCGGACGCCCGACTGGACGCTCGTGTCCGGGCCGTCCCACGTGACGACGCTGTTCTCGCGCCACCACTGCGTCCCGACGCGGACGGTGAAGTAGACGGCCACGATGACGACCGCAACCTTCAGCAAGGTCCACAGGACCGGGTTCCAGTCGATGGAGATCCGGCCGCCGCGCCGGTAGAGCGGGAGCTCGTGGCCGGCCTGCAGGCTGCGGAGGAGCGAGGAGTAGCGGTCGCGGCCGTGGGCCTGCATCTCCTCGCGCCGCGCGGCGCGCTCGGCGATGGACGGGCGCGAGTGCTCCCCCGTCGGCGGAACGCCGCTCGCGGGATCCGGGACTGCCCGTCACATGACCTCCTAGTAGACCGCGGTGTCGGGTCCCACGCCTTCCAGCCACGCCTTGACGTCGCGCAGGAAGTAGCCCGCCTGGGCACCGTCGTTGGCGCGGTGGTCGATCCCGATGACCATGTTCATGACCGGCCGGATGGCGATGACGTCGCCCTGCGGCGTCTCCACCACCACGGCGCGCTTGGTGATCGCCTCCATCGTCAGGATCGCGACCTCCGGGACGTTGATGATCGGCATCGTCAGGTTGCTGCCGAACCAGCCGGTGTTGTCGACGGTGAACGTGCCGCCGCCGAAGTCGTCCACGCGGAGCTTCTTCGCCCGGGCCCGGGCCGCCACGTCGGCGATGGCCCGGTTGATGCCGCTGATCGACATCTGGTCGACGTCGCGGATCACGGGCACGATCAGGCCGTCGTCCACGGCCACGGCGACCCCGACGTTGATCCTCCGCTTCGCGACGAGGCCCTGCTCGGTGTAAGTGGCGTTGAAGGTCGGGTTGCGCGTCAGCGCCTCCACGGACGCCTTGACGACGAAGGGGACGTAGCTCAGCGAGAGGCCCTCGCGGGCCTGGTAGTCGCGCTTCAGCGCGTCCCGGAGGCGCACGAGGCTCGTGACCTCCACCTCCACGTGGACGTAGGCGTGCGGCACCTGGAGAGCCCGGGTCATCTGGGCCGCGATCCCCTTCCGCATCTGGGTCATCGGGACCAGGACTTCGTCCGCGCCGTCGGGGAAGACGATGGCCGGGCCGGCCGGAGCCACGGGGGCCGGGCGCCCGAGGGCGGGGAGCGCGGGAGCGGTGGGCGCTGCGGCGCCGGGCGCGGAGACGCCGGGCGCGGAGACGCCGGGCGCCCCCGTCCGGATCGCCTCGACGACGTCGAGGACATCCTCACGGGTGATCCGGCCGCCGCCGCCGGTGCCGGGGACCTGCTCGGCGGACAGGCCGTGCTCACGCAGGAGGCGCCGGACCGCGGGCGTCATCCGGGCATCGGCATCGCCAACGGCCGGAGCGGAGGCTGCGACGGTCGCGGCGAGCACGGAGTCGGCGCCGCCGGGCGCCTGGGGCGAGGCGACGCCGACGCGGGCTTCGGGTTGGGCAGGTGCGGCCGTGGGCTTGGCGGCAGCGGGTTCGGCAGGGGCCGCAGCGGCCGGCGCCTCATCGCCCTCGGCGCCCTCGGCGCCCTCCGTCTCGATCTCGGCGATCGGGGCCTCGTTGGGGACGGTGGCGCCTTCCTCGGCGAGGATCGCGGTCAGGGTTCCGGCGAAGGGAGACGGCACCTCGGCGTTCACCTTGTCGGTGATCACCTCGACGAGCGGCTCGTACTTCTCGACGCGGTCGCCGGGCTTCTTGAGCCAGCGCCCGATCGTCCCCTCGGCGACGCTCTCGCCGAGCTGCGGCATCGTGACCTTCGCCACCGGGATCCTCCTGCGCGGGACGATCCCGCGTTCCATCGTTCGTACGGATCGAGTGCCCTGCCGGTTCACCGGCACCCCCGGGCCCCGCTAGTTTGGCCGATCCGACGCCGACCGGCACGCGCCGGGCAGATGGCACTCAGCGTGGACGGGCAGGCTTCCGGTTGACGGCACGACCGCGACCGGCGAACCTCCGCGCGTGCACGCCGAGACGAGCTACGCCCGGGCATCGGACGGGACCTACATCGCCTACCAGGTGACGGGCGCCGGCCCGGTCGACCTGGTTCTCCTCCGGGCGTGGTACACGATGGTGGAGCACGAATGGGAGGAGCCGGTGCTGGGCCGGATCCTGCGTCGGCTCGGCGCGATGGGCCGCCTGATCCGTCTCGACCGGCGCGGGACCGGGCTGTCGGACAGGATCGCCCACCGCGCTCCACCGACGATCGAGGATCGTCTCGACGACATCCTGTCAGTGATGGACGCCGTCGGATCGCGGCGTGCGGTGCTGATCGGGCTCGCGGCCGCCGCACCCCTGTGCACGGTCTTCGCGGCGTCGCACCCGGACCGGACTGCGGGCCTCGTCCTGTACGAGAGCCCGCGGCCCACGCAGGGGCCCGAGGACGCGGGGCCCGCCACCGAGCAGGCGGAGGCATTCGCGGAGCAGATCCGCGCGCGGTGGGCGACGCGCGAGCTGGCGGAGGCATTCGTCACGAACGGCGCCCCCAGCCGAGCGCGAGACCCGCACCTGGTCGAGTGGCTGCTGGATGACTTCCGCCTGTCGGGGTCGGGCGCCGACGCGGCCGCGATGGCGCGCGTCGCGGCGGCGACCGATGTCGCCGCCGCGCTGCCGGCCGTCCACGTCCCGACGCTCGTGACGGCTCGCGGGGGCTCGCGTGCCGACGACGCTCGGCACCTGGCCTCGCAGATCGCCGGGGCTCGCCTGGCCCTGCTGCCGGGACGCGACCACATGCTGATGTCCGGCGACACGGACGCCTTCCTCCGCGAGCTGGAGCAATTCCTTGGCGAGATCGGCGGGAGCCGGCACCACTCCGAGCGCGTCCTGGCCACGCTCCTCTTCACCGACATCGTGGCCTCGACGGCGCGGGCCGTGGAGCTGGGCGATAGGGCCTGGGCTGAGCACCTTGAGGCTCATCACGCCGCCGTCCGCGCGCGACTGGCATCCCACCGCGGCCGCGAGGTGGACAACGCCGGCGACGGCTTCTTCTCAGCGTTCGACGGTCCGGGTCGGGCCGTCCGTTGTGCGCAGGACGTCGTCGCCGACGCTCGTGACCTGCGCCTCGAGGTGCGGGCCGGCGTCCACGTCGGCGAGGTGGAGCGCGTGGGGGCAGGCCTCCGGGGCATCGCCGTGCACATCGCCGCCCGGGTGGCCGGCGCCGCACGACCGTCCGAGATCCTCGCCACGGGGACCGTGCGCGACCTGGTCGCCGGAAGCGGCCTAGCCTTCGACGACCGCGGCATCCACGAGCTCAAGGGAATCCCGGAGCCCTACCGGCTGTGGGCCGTCCGCCCCTGAGGCGCCGCGGTGTCCTCAGTACGCCGCCAGCGTCCGGATCGCGGCGGCGATCTTCGTCGGCGAGAGCATGAAGGCCTCCTCCAGCGGGAGGGCGTTCGGCGAGGCCGGCGAGTCGGGGCCGGCGAGGCGCGTGACCGGGCCGTCGAGGTAGTCGAAGGCCTCCTCGGCCACGAGCGCCGCCACCTCCGCCCCGAAGCCGCCGAAGCGGTTGTCCTCGTGGACGACCAGGCACTTCCCCGTCCGGCGCACCGAGGCCAGGATCGTCTCCTCGTCGAGCGGGCGGATCGTGCGCAGGTCGATCACCTCGGCCTCGATCCCCTCCTCCGCGCGCGTGCCGCCGCCTCGAGCGCGTAATGGAGCATCAGGCCGTAGGCGACGACGGTCAGGCGGCTGCCGGTGCGCGGGATCGCGGCCCGCCCGAAGGGCACCGTGTACTCGCCGTCGGGCACCTCGCCGCGGACGCTCCGGTACATCTTCTTGTGCTCCAGGAAGATGACCGGGTCGGGGTCGCGGATCGCGGTCGAGCAGGAGGCCCTTCGCGTCGTACGGCGTGGAGGGGATCACCACCTTCAGCCCCGGGCACGTGGGCGAAGAACGCCTCGACCGACTGGCTGTGGTAGAGCGCGCCGTGGACGCCGGCGCCGTACGGCGCCCGGATCACGATCGGGCAGCCGTAGGTGCCGTTGCTGCGGTACCGGATCCGGGCGGCCTCCTGGATGACCTGGTTCATGGCCGGGAAGATGAAGTCGGCGAACTGGATCTCGGCGACGGGCAGCAGGCCGTTGGCGGCGGCGCCGATCGAGACGCCGGCGATCATCGACTCCGTCAGGGGCGTGTCGATCACCCGGTCGTCGCCGAACTCGGCCCACAGGCCGTCGGTGGCATAGAAGACGCCGCCCTTGCGGCCGACGTCCTCGCCCAGGACGATGACGCGCGGGTCGCGGCGCATCTCGTCGCGCAGGCCTTCGCGGATCGCCTCGATGAACGTGCGGACGGGCATCAGGTGGTGCCCCCGGGGCCGCCGGCGGCTCGGATCGCGGCGGCGGCGGGCGGCGGCCCCGGCACCGGGTCGCCCGGCTCGGCGAAGACATGGAGCAGGAGCGTGCCCGGATCCGGGTCGGACGACGCCTCGGCGAAGTCGGTGGCGTCGTCGACCGCTGCCGCCACGTCGGCAGCGATGGCGGCTTCGGCGGCCTCGTCCAGCAGGCCGGCCGTCCGCAGCTCGTCGCGGAAGCGCGGCAGGGGGTCCTGCCCGCGCTGCTCGGCCAGCTCCTCCGCCGAGCGGTACTTCGTCTGCTGGTCGTCGGAGCTGTGCCCGGTGAGGCGCGTCACCTTCGCCTCGATCAGGGTGGGGCCCTCGCCGGCCAGCGCCCGGGCCACCGCGTCGCGTGCCGCGAGGTAGCAGCCGATGACGTCGGCACCGTCGACGATCACGCCGGGCATGGCGTAGCCGGCCGCACGCACGGCGATGTCGCGGACCGCGGTCTCCCGCTCCGCCGGCACCGAGATCGCGTAGCCGTTGTTCTCGACGAGCAGGATCATCGGCAGGCGGTGGACGCCGGCGAAGTTGAGCGCCTCGTGGACGTCGCCCTGGTTCGACGACCCCTCCCCCATCGCGACGAGCGCCACCTCCGGCACGCCCCGCAGCTTCGCCGCGAGCGCGATCCCCGCCGCGTGAAGGATCTGCGTCCCGACCGGCGACGACGAGGTGAAGATCCGGTGGCCGGCGTGCCCGTAATGGCTCGGCATCTGGCGCCCGCCCGAGCCCGGGTCGTCGGCCTTGCCGTACTGCTGGAGCATCACCTCGCGCGGCGTCATGCCCATGGCCATGACGCCGGTCATGGAGCGGTAGTACGGCAGGAACCAGTCGCGGCCGGGAGTGAGGGCGGCGGTGATCCCCGCCTCGGCGCCCTCGTGGCCCTGGCCGGAGATGACGAAGTGGACGCGCCCGGAGCGGTTCAGGATCCAGGCCCGCTCGTCGAGGGCGCGGGCGAGCGCCATGAGCCGGTACAGATCGACCAGGCGCCGGGGCGACAGGCCGGACCGGGCGACGGGATCCTGGGCGCTCGGGGATCCTGCGGTAGTCACCGCGCGATCCTACAGGCCGCCCGCCCGGCTGGGGAGCCCCGGCCGAGCAGCCCCCGGCCGGGGGCTCGGCGCGAGGCGGCGCGCCCGGCTGCGGCCCGACGGCCGGCATCCTGCCCGCTCCGGGTCCTGGGAGGCGGTGCGGCGTGACCCTTGGCCGTTGGCCGGCACGCCGCGGGGCGGTACCTTGCGCATGGTGTCCCAGGACCCTGGAGGTGGCCATGCGCGTCTGCGACCAGGTCCGCTGCGACGGGTTCCCGTGCGGTGACGTGCGCCACGACCGCCACGCGATCCCCGCTCTCGACGTGGATCCCGCGGCCGTGACCGTGGTGCTGATCTCCGAGGCGGCGGCGCCCGATTCGACCGACGGCTACGAGGCGCCCGGCGACCCCCTGTTCGCCCGAACGACCGTCGAGGCCTTTCGCGACGCCGGGTTCGAGGTGGCGACGATCGCCGACGTCCGCGCCCTGGGCGTGCACCTGACAACGGCAGTCAAGTGCGCGAAGACCGCCTATGCCGTGGAGCCGGCCACGATCCGGACCTGCTCGGAGCTCCTCGAACGGGAGCTGGCGCTCTTCCCGCGGGTGCGGTCGCTGCTGCTGATGGGCGACGTCGCCGTTCGTGCGCTCAACGAGATCGCCCGGCGGAATCGCGAGCCGCGGCCGGTGCCGGCGGGAGCGACCTGCCGGATCCGCGGCGGCGTCTTCCATTTCCGGGGCGCCCGGGTCTTCCCCTCCTACCTGCAGGCCGGTCCGGCCTTCTACATCGAGAAGAGCAAGCGCCGGATGATCGCCGAGGACATCGCGGCCGCGATGCGGCACGCGGCCCTCGATCCGCCTCCCGCCGAGTGAACCTCGATGCCCTCGCCCGCTGATCACGTGGCGACCGAGGTCTCGAGGCGCCGGTGGGAGGAAGGGCGTCGCCTCGGGATCGCCCTCGTGCTGTCCATCGCGACCGTCGGCGGCTGTGAGTCCGCGCCGACTCCGAACCCGGTGATCGAGTCGATCGTCGAGCCGACAGGGGACGCATCCATCTCCGGCATCGCGTCGATCCAGGACCTCGGGTCTGGGCGTATCGGCATCCACGTCGGCATCGAGCCGACCGACCCACCGCCGTCGGCTGCCGACGTCCGCCGGGGAGGATGCGAGTCGACCGACGTCGTGCTCCACCTTCAGCCGTTGGACCCCAGAGATCGCTTCGAGTTCGTCGGGGAGCTGTACGAGTCGCTCGCCACGATCCGGCCGGTCGCCGTCATCGTCTTCGGCATGGGCGGACAGCCCATCGGGTGTGCTGCGTTTCCAGGGCCCTGACGCCGGCACCCTGACGGCCGCGCCGACAGTGCCCGGGGCGTGGCCGGCGCCAGACCCGGCCGGGCGGACGGGCCATGCGCACCGACGACTCGAGTAGCTCTCGTCGAGTCCTTGCGCCAGCCGCACCGTTTCGACGAGACGTTGCACCTGGGGACACCAAGCGACGTCCTGCGCCAAGCGCCGGCCGGTGCCTGCCGATCCCTTGCCTGTGGTGCAATAGGCTCGACCAGAACGACGCATCATCCGGGTCGCGACGTCGGAACCCTGCCACCAGGTGCAAGCGATCGTCATGCCGCGCCGCGATGGTGGTCGGCGCGTCGCTAGCTTGCGCCTGGTGCAAACGGCCGGGGAGTCGCGCCGACCGCGAAGTCACGCCACCCGTGGGCCCTCAGAAGTTGAGCGAGCGGCCATCGACCGCCATGGCGGCCTCGCCGAGGACCTCCGAGAGCGTGGGGTGCGGGTGGGTGGCCGCCGCGATCTCCCAGGCCGCCACCTCGAGCGTGAACCCGAGCGAGGCCTCCGCGATGAGGTCCGTGGCATGCGGCCCGATGATGTGCACTCCCAGCGCCCCGCCGGTCTCCGCGTGGGCGATCACCTTGGCGAAGCCCTCGTGCTCGCCGCCGATGAGGGCCTTGGCGATCGCCTGGAACGGGACCTTCCCGACCTTGACCGGCAGCCCGCGCTTCTCGCACTCCTGCTCGGTGAGGCCGACCGAGGCGATCTCGGGCCGGCAGTAGGTGGCTCGCGGCTGGGCGTCGTAGTCCATGGCGTGGACGTCGGGGTCGCCGGCGATGGTGTGCACTGCCGTGAGCCCCTCGTGGGCCGCCGTGTGCGCCAGCCAGAGCCCGCCGACGATGTCGCCGATCGCCCAGACGTGCGGCTCGACGGTCCGCATGTGGCCGTCGACCGGGATGATCCCCCGCTCCACCGCGATCCGCGTCGTCTCCAGGCCGATCCCCTCGACGTTTGCGGCGCGCCCGGTGGCCACCAGGACACAGTCGGCCGCGACCTCCTTCGCCTCGCCGCCCTCTGGGCCGACCGCCAGGCGGATCCCGTCGTCACCGACCTCCAATGAGGCGACGTCGAAGCGGGCGTTCGTCATCACGTCGATGCCCCGGCGCTTGAAGCTCCGCTCGAGCTCCTTGCTGACGTCGCGGTCCTCGAGCGGCACGATGGCCGGCAGGTACTCCAGCAGGGTCACCTTCACCCCATAGTCGTGGAACATGGAGGCGAACTCGGAGCCGACCGCGCCGGCACCGACGATCACGATGCTCGCCGGCAGGTCGGTCATCTTCAGCACGTCGTCGGAGGTGACGATGTGCACGCCGTCGGGCGTGATCCCGGGCAGGCTCTTGACGCGGCTCCCGGTGGCGAGGATCACGTCGGTCGCCTCCAGCACCCGCTCCCCGCCCGCACCCGGCGTGCCGTCCTCCCCGTGGAGGGCCACGCGGACCTTCCCCGCCCCGTCGAGGCGGCCGCGCCCGGCGATCCACTCCACCTTGTTCTTGCCGACCAGGCCCTTGAGGCCCGTCCACATCCGGCGGACGACCTGGTCGCGCCGCGTCGCCACCGCCGCGTAGTCGAGCGCCACGTCTCCGGCGACGAGCACCCCGAGCTCGCGGCTCTTCGCCGTGACCCGGTGGTAGAAGTCGGCCGACTCGAGGAGCGCCTTCGTCGGGATGCAGCCGCGGTGGAGGCAGGTCCCGCCGATCTTGTCCTCGTCGACGAGGGCGACACGCAGGCCGAGCTGGGCGGCCCGGAACGCGGCGCTGTACCCGCCGGTGCCGGCGCCGAGGACGACGAGGTCGAAGGAGTTGGACGAGCCGACGGCCATGGACGGGTTCTCCAGGGTGCGGGATGGGCGAGCCCCGGCTGAGCGGGGTGAGAAGGTGGCGTCATGGTAGCGCCCGAGCGGCGCGCGCCCCCGCGGCGATCGCGCGAGAATGGGGGAAGCGCCCGCCCGAACAAACCTGCTGCGGGCTCGGGGGAGACCATGACCGCCGCTCTCCGCACCGGACCTCGTTCGATCGGCCGCTCCCGGGTGATCGTCGCGATGCTTGCCCTCGTGATCGCGGCCCTCCTGACGGTCGGCGTTCGCCCGGCCGCCGCCGTCGAGCCCCGCAACCTTGCCGACCAGCTGACGGACGGGGCCAACGCGCTCTCGGCAGCCGAGGAGGCAGAGGTCCGGGACGCGCTCGCCAAGCTCCAGGACACGACGGACGTCCAGCTGTGGGTCTGGTACACGACCACCACCAGCGGCCAGGACATCGTCGACTTCGCGGCCGAGACGGCCGACCTCAGCTCGCTGGGCGGCACCGACCTCCTGCTGGTCATCGCCCTCGACGACCGGGCCTACGGCTTCTCGTCGCCAGAAGGCTTCCCGCTCACCGACCCCGAGATCGAGCAGCTCCTCTCGCGCGAGCTGGAGCCCGGCCTGCGCGCCGAGGACTACGCCGGCGCGATCATCTCGGTCGCCGCCGCCCTCGAAACGGAGCTGACCGCGACACCCGCCCCGGTCGAGACCCCGCGCCCGACCGTCGCACCTTCCGGCGCTGACGGAGGAGCCGACAGCGGCGGGGGTGGAGGCGGCCTCGGCACCCTGCTCATGGTCATCGTGATCGTCGCCCTCGTTGCCGGTGTCGGCTGGTTCTTCTTCGTCCGGCGCCGCTTCGGGGCGGCCGTCGGCGTCCCGGGCGGCGGCCCGGCCGGCGCCGCGGCCCCGGGTGGCTCCGCCGACCCGCTGGCGGGGCTGTCCGACGACGATCTCAACGCCGAGGCGAACCGCCTCCTCCTCGCCACGGACGACGCCGTCCGCGACAGCGAGCAGGAGCTCGGGTTCGCCGAAGCTCAGTTCGGGGAGGCCGCGGCCGCCCCGTTCGGCGCGGCCATCGCGGCGGCGAAGGAAGACCTGCGGGCCGCGTTCCACGCGCGCCAGCAGCTCGACGACGCGACCCCCGAGGACAAGCCGACCCGGCGCCGGATGCTCGGCGACCTCATCGGCCGCTGCCGCGTGGCACAAGATCGGCTGGACAAGGAGGCCGACCGCTTCGAGGAGCTGCGCGCCTTCGAGCGCGAGGCGCCGGCAGTCCTCGCGAGCCTGCCGGCGGCCGCCGCGGCGGTCGAGGCCCGCCTGCCCGGCGTCGAGGCCACGATGGCGCACCTGCAGAACTACGCGGATGCCGCCTGGGAGGCCGTGGCGCCGAACGTCGCCGAGGCCCGGGGGCGCGTCGCGGTGGCCCGGGCCGCCATCGCCGAGGGCGAGGGAGCCGCGTCCGCCGGGGACAGCGCGAAGGTCGCGGCGGCCGCGCGTGTCGGCCAGGAGGCGCTCGCCCAGGCCGGAGCCTTCCTCGACTCGATCGAGCGGCTCTCGGCCGAGCTCGACGAGGCACGTGACAAGGTGTCGGCCGAGATCGCCGAGGCGGAGGCCGACCTCGGCCGCGCGAAGGCCGCCGCGGCCACGTCGCCGGGGGATCCCGGCCTCCCGGGCCGGCTCGCCGAGGTGGAGTCGCTCCTGGCCGGCGCGCGCCGGGAGATCGGCGTCCCGAAGCCCGACGTCGCCGCCGCGTACGGGAAGGCGCGCCGCGCCAACGAGATCGCCGACGAGGTCCTTGCCGGGATCCGGACGGCGGCGGAGCAGCGGGCAGCCCTGGCGGCCCGCCTCGACACCTCGATCCGGGGCGCCCAGGCGACCCTTACCCGTGCCTCCGACTACGTCGCGACCCACCGCGGCGGCGTTCGCGAGGAGGCGCGGACGCGCCTGGCCGAGGCGAAGCGCCACCTCGACGAGGCCGTCGCGGCCGGCGCCGCCGATCCCGCTGCCGGGATCCGGGAAGCCGAGCAGTCCGCCCGGCTCGCCAACGAGGCGCTCTCGCTGGCGCAGCGCGACTACGGCGGCTGGGACGACCCCTGGCGCGGCGGGCGTGGCGGGCCGAGCGGTGGCGGCGGCGGTGGTGGCGATGTCGCCGCGGCGATCATCGGCGGCATCATCGGCGGCATGCTGTCCGGCGGCGGCCGCGGCGGGGGCGGTCTCGGCGGCTTCCCCGGCGGGGGCGGTGGCTGGGGCGGCCGCGGCGGCGGAGGAGGAGGGTTCGGCGGGGGCGGTGGCGGGCGCGGCGGGGGCGGCGGTCGCTGGTAGCGAGCGGAGTACGATGAGCGCCGGCGGTGCGGCACGGCCCACCGACCGGCGAGACGGATCCAACGAGATGCGGCGCCGAGATGCGGCGCCGGGACAGCACGGAGGGGACGCTCCATGGCGCAGACCTCGATCCTCGGCCGCATGGGCCAGCTGGTTCGGGCCAACATCAACGCGATCCTCGACTCCGCCGAGGACCCCGAGAAGATGCTCAACCAGATGGTGATCGACTACACCAACAACATCCGCGAGGCGGAGGAGGCGGTCGCCCAGACGATCGGCAACCTGCGGCTCCTCGAGGACGACGCGAAGGAGGCCCGGGAAGCATCCGCCGAGTGGGGCGCCAAGGCCATGGCCGCGTCGCGCCGCGCCGACGAGTTCCGCGCTGCCGGCAACACGGCGGAGGCCGACAAGTTCGACAGCCTCGCCAAGATCGCGCTCAAGCGCCAGATCACGTTCGAGGAGCAGACGAGGACCTTCGACGAGCAGATCGCCACCCAGACGGTCCTGGTCGACAAGCTCAAGGACGGCCTCAACGGGATGCGCCTCAAGCGCGAGGAGCTCGTCCAGAAGAAGGACGAGCTGATCGCGCGCTCGAAGATGGCGCAGGCGCAGGCGCAGGTCACCGACACGCTCAAGAGCGTGAACGTCATGGACCCGACGTCCGAGATCAGCCGCTTCGAGGAGAAGGTCCGTCACGAGGAGGCCAAGGCCCGCGGGATGGCCGAGGTCGCCTCCAGCTCGCTCGAGGAGCAGTTCGCCAGCCTCGACTCCGCGGCCGACGACCTCGAGGTCGAGGCGCGCCTCGCCGCGCTCAAGGGCGGCGGAGCGTAGCCCTCCGGCGCCCCGACGGCGCCCCCCGACATGCGACGGCCCGGGCGACGCCCGGGCCGTTCGGCATCCTCGGCGGAATCGTGGCGCAGGCCGCAGGACCCATCGCGGCGACGGTGGGTAGCTAGTGCCGCGGCCTGCGAATCCCGATCAGGAGAAGCAGGCCGACCGTCGCGGCGACGAGCGCGACGATCGTGATCGGGAGGGCCCGGAACGCCTCCCGCACCGGTGGCAGGAGCGAGCTCAGGACCTCGACGGCGAAGACCGCCCCGAGCACCAGCGCCGCGACGAGGAGCACCTGGCGCCAGCCGGGGGGCCGCGACTCGCCCTCCGGCCCGCTCTCCGCGGATCCGCGTCCGGGCGGCCGCGGGGCCAGCCCGTCGCCGGTGCCCGCCGGGACCTCAGGCACGGTCCGCCTCGGGCGGGATCCCGATGGGCGCGACCAGCACCCGCCCGGCCACCGCGGCACCACGCCGCGTGCGCAGGCCGGTCTTCGGGCGGTGGAACGTCACGGTCGTGTCCGCCCGCACCACCGGGTCGGAGAGCTCGCCGGACGTCAGGTCCACCGCCGTCGGGCAGTCGACCGCGAGGACCGGCACGCCCGCCCCCCGGGCGCGATTGGCGAGCTCCACGGCCGACCGGACCGGCTCGCGCAGCAGCCCGTGGACGCCGGTGCCGAGCAGGGCGTCCACGACGATCGAGGCCCGCTCGATGCCGTGGCCCAGCATCGCCACGTCCCGGGCCACCGCCACGTGGATCCGCTCCACGTCGGCCAGGCGGTCGAGGCGGTCCCAGTTGCGGAGGGCATCCGGAGCATGGGGCCGCGCCTCGGTCGCCACGAGCACGACGGCCACGCGTGCTCCGTGGGCGGCCAGCCGCCGGGCGGCAACGAAGCCGTCACCACCGTTGTTGCCGGGACCGCACAGGACCAGGATCGGGCCGCTCCCCCACCGCTCGCTCGCGACGGCGAGGGCGCGGGCCGCCGCGGCCACCGCGGTGCCCGCCTGCTCCATCAGCCGGATCCCCGCCACCCCGAGGCGCTGAGCCCGGACGTCGGCGCCGGTCATCTCCTCCGCGGTCATCGGCGCGCGCGACATCGCGTCGGCCCAGCGCGCGGCCAGCCCGTCGAGGTCGAGCTCGAAGAGCGTCGGGTCGTCGGCCGGAAGCGGGGCGCCGCCCGCGGAGCCGCGCGCGGGGCGATTGGGAGTCGTCATCGGGGGTCCGAAGCGTAGCGCGTCCGCGGACGGCCCGTGGCAGGCGGCGGACCCGCTATCCCGTTCCCTGGACGCCGGCGGCGATCCCGCTGATGGTGAGCCCGACGAGGCGCTCCAGGCCAGCGCGCTCCTCCGCCCCGGGCGGAAGCTCCCCGACACGTCGCAGGGCCTGGATCTGGAGCTCGCTCAGGGGGTCCAGGTACGGCGTCCGCAGCGCGATCGAGCGCTGGAGCGCCGGCACACCGTCCAGGAGGGCAGCACGCCCGGTGATCGCCAGGACGGCCCGCACCGACCGGGCGTGCTCGTCGGCGATCGTCGCGGCGAGGCGCACCCCGGCGGCGCCCGCGAGGGCGAGGTGGCGCGCCGCGATCCGGGGGTCCGTGCGGGCGAGGGCGACCTCCGCGTTGTCGACAAGAACGCGGAAGAACGGCCAGCTGGCGTGCAGGCGCGCCAGCCGCGCCGCGCCCGCGGGGCCGTGCCGGGCGACGTGGGCGTCGACCGCGGTGCCGAGCCCGTACCAGGCCGGCACGTTGGCGCGGACCTGGGTCCACGCGAAGACCCACGGGATCGCCCGCAGGGACGCCAGCGAGGGCACGCGTGACGCCGCTGCCCCGTCCCCGCCCCGGGCGGCCGGCCGCGAGCCGAGGCGGAGGCCCGCGATCCGCTCGATCGGCGTCGCCGCCAGGAAGACCGCCTCCAGCCCCGGGTCCTCCCACACCAGCGCCCGGTACGCCGCGCGGGCCGCGGACGCCAGCTCGTCCATGGCGTCGGCTCCCTCGCGCGCCGCGCCGGCCACCGCCCGATCGTGCTCGGCCGTCGACGCCAGGATCGTCGCCGAGACGGTCTGCTCGAGGGCCCACAGCGCCAGCGGCGGGTTGGCATAGCGGGTGGCGATCACCTCGCCCTGCTCGGTCAGCTTGAGACGGCCGGCCACGGATCCGGCGGGCGCGGCCAGCACCGCCCGGTGGGTCGGCCCGCCGCCGCGGCCGAGGGCACCGCCGCGGCCGTGGAAGATCGTCAGCTCCACGCCCGCCTGGCGCGCGGCCGCGACGAGCTGCTCCTGGGCGCGGTAGAGCAGCCAGTGGGCCGCCACGTAGCCCGACTCCTTGTTCGAGTCGGAGTACCCCAGCATCACCTCCTGGTGGTCGCCGCGGGCCGCCACGTGCTCGCGGTAGCGCGGCTCGGCGAGCAGGTCGGCCAGGATGCCCTGCGCGCCGGCCAGGGAGTCGGCCGACTCGAACAGGGGCACGACATCGAGCACCGGGGTCCCGGGTGCGATCCCGGCCGTCGCCGCGGCCGGGATCGACGCATCGCCCGCGATGGCGGCCAGGTCGAGCACGTCGAGGACGTCCGCCGCCCGCTCGGTGAAGCTGATCACGTAGCGCCCGCAGGCTGCCCCCCCGTGGCGGCGCTGGGCCGTCGCCATCGCCCGGAACGTCGCGAGGACCTCCCCGGCCGTGACACCGGGCGCCACCTCGCGAGCGAGGTCAGGATGCGCCCCACGCAGGGCGGCCAGCGCCGCCCGGTGGGCCGCGCTGTGCTGGCGCACCTCGAGCGAGGCCAGGTGGAACCCGAACGTCTCCACCTGCCAGCGCAGGTCCTGCAGGCTCCCGTGGGCCACCCGGCCGAGGCCGTCGGCGGCGAGCTCCTCGCCGAGCTCGGCGAGCTCCGCCAGCAGCTGCTCCGGGCCGGCGTAGCGACCCGCCTGCGGTCCCTGCAGCCCGGCCAGGTGGGCTCGCGTCCGGCGCAGCCGCTCGGCGACGGCGCCCAGGCGCCGCCGGTATGGCTCGCGGGGGAACCGCTCCTCGAGCTCGCGCATCGTCTCGGGGAGGTCGTCCGCGTCGGCGATGAGGCGGCGCGCGACGGCCGGGGGCGTCACGCCGGTCCGCGGCCGCGCGGCCACGTCGATCATCAGCCGGGAGGTGGCCGCGACGTAGCCGTGCAGGACGTGGTCGGCATGGATCCGGAGCGCCTCGAGCGTCGTCTCCGCCGTGACGTGCGGGTGGCCGTCGCGGTCGCCGCCGATCCAGGATCCCCAGCGCAGGAAGGCCGGGGCGCGCGGCGCACGCGTCCCCGTGCGGCCCACGTCCGGTGCCGCGGCACCCGGCGGCAGGGGTCCCGCCAGCCGGTCGAGCGCGGCGTCGAGCACCCGGTAGACGCGCGGCGTCGTCGTGAAGAGGGTCGCGTCGAAGAAGACCATCGCCGAGCGGATCTCGTCGAGCGGCGTGGGCCGCTCCGCCCGCAGGTCGGCGGTGCGCCAGAGGACGGTGATCTCCTCGCGGAGGCGGCGGCGGATCTCCGCGTCGCCGGCGGGCGTCAGGCGCGGGTCGTCGAGCCCGTCGAGCAGGGCATAGATGCGCCGAAGGGCGAGCAGAACCGTGCGCCGGCGGGCCTCGGTGGGGTGGGCCGTCAGGACGGGCGAGATCCTGAGCCCTGCAAGCCGGGCTTCCAGCGCCTCGAGATCGTCGCCGGATGCAGTCAGCCGCGCGACGGCGGCGGCCACCGACCCGCTCGCCGGGGTCCGCCCGGCGGCCCGGTCGCGCCGGCGGAGAGCCCGCACGCGCTCCTTCTCCTCGGCCAGGTTGGCCAGCTGGAAGAACGTGCTGAAGGCGTGGGCCAGCACCTCCAGCGCGGCCGCGTCGAGGGCGGTGAGCTCCGCGTCCAGGGCGCGCCGGTCGTCCGGGTCGTCCCGGCGCCGCAGGGCGATCGCGAGGCCGCGCACGCGCTCCACGAGATCCAGCGCGGCGGCGCCCTCCTGCTCGGAGATCACCTCGCCGAGCAGGGCCCCCAGCAGGCGGACCTCCCGGGCAAGCGGGTCGCGGGCGCGCGCCGACCCGACCGAGCGAGGCTCGGCGCGGATCGCCGGGTTGCGAGGTGACGTCACGGCCGGGCTCGTCTCAGCGGAGGGCGGCGTAGACCGCCTGGAGCACGACGTCGATCGGGCGTCGCGCATGGTCCCAGCTGCCGGAGAGGTAGACGAAGACGAGGTCGTGGGCGGGGTCCACCCAGAGGCGGGTCAGGGTGATCCCCCCGTGGCCGAAGGCAGACGGCGAGGCGGGCGAAGTCCGCTGGTCGGGCTTGCCCCAGCCGAGGGCGTAGTGATCGTCGAGCAGCGGGTCCGCGGCCGCCCCGAGCCCGCCGACCGTCTGCTCGCGGGTCATCAGCTCGACGTACCGCGGCGGCAGGATCCGGGCGCCGTCGAGCTCGCCGCCGCGCAGCATCGCCCTGCCAAACCGGACGAGGTCGGCGGCCGTGCTGAACAGCCCCGCCCCGGCGGGCGCCAGCGCGGAGAAGCGACGCCGATCGTCGTCGGTGAGAGGCATCGGCTCCCACCCGCCCTCGCCGCCCGGGATCCGGGAGACGGCCAGCGGCGCGACGCGCGTCCGAAGGCGATCCCACGGGTCGAACGTCGTGTCCGGCATGCCCAGGGGGGCGAAGATGGTCCGCTCCAGGTAGCCGCCGGGCGTCTCGCCGGTGACGCGCTCGACGACCGCGCCCAGCAGATCGAACGTGGAGCTCACGTACTCGTAGCGGGAGCCCGGCGCGAAGCCCAGCGGCGCAGTCGCCGCACGCCGCACCAGCTCGTCGCGACCCACGCCATCCGACATCAGGGCCCGCAGGTCGAGGTCGGGGATCCCCGAGGTGTGGGTGAGGAGGTGCCAGAGCGTCACCTGCGGCTTACCGGGGGCGGCGAACGCGGGCACGTAGCGCTCGATCCCGTCGGTAAGCGCCACTCGACCGTCGGCCACCAGGCGCATGACTGCCGTCGCGACGATCGGCTTCGTGATCGAGGCCAGGAGGCAGACGCTGTCGACCGCCACCCCGGGTGTGGCCGAGCCTGCGAAGGCCCCGGCCCGGACGACGCCCTGTGCGTCGCCCACGGCGAGGATCGCGAAGGGCACGCTGCCGTCCTCGACCTGGTCGGCTGCCAGGGCGAATGCCGCGTCGAGCGCCGAGGGGTCGAGACGGGCGGGCGCCATCACGAAACGGACCCGGGCCCTGCAAGGCGGGCGCGACCCGCCCCATCCAGCTCGACGATCCCATCGCGAAGGAGCCCGGCCACGGCCGCGGCCACCGCCTCGCCCGAGTGAATTCCCAGCCCGCCGTCGAACGGGACCGACGTCCCCACCGGCGCGTCCCGCAGGCGGTCGACGATCCGGCCGCGGAGCCAGCGCGTTGTCTGCTCGAAGGGCACCGCGGCGCCGCGGGCCGATCGGACCGGGGCCGGCCCCGGCGCGCCGGTCGCCGCTGCGACACACCACGGGCGTGCCGGGCACGCCGGGCAGGCGGGGCGTGCCGGGCGGCAGACCGTCGCCCCCAGGTCCATCAGCGCGTGCGTCCAGGTCCCGGGACCGGTCGGGTCCACCAGGGCGTCGGCCGCCGCCTGGAGCTCGGCCGGTGCGAGCTCCCCGGGATCGCCCGCCACGATCCGGCCGACCACCCTCCGGACGTTGACGTCGACCGCTCCCACCGGGCGCCCGAAGGCGATCGCCGCCACGGCCCGTGCCGTGTAGGGGCCGACACCGGGCAGGGCCCGGAGGCCGGCGACGTCGTCCGGGACAGCTCCTCCCGCAGCGACGATGGCCGAGGCCGCCCGGTGGAGGTCGAGGGCGCGACGGTTGTACCCGAGCCCACGCCAGGCACGGATGACATCGGCGGGGCCGGCCGCCGCCATCGCCGCCGGGCTCGGGAAGGTCGCCATGAAGGCCGGCCAGCGCTCCTCGACCCGGGCGATCTGCGTCTGCTGGGCCATCACCTCGGAGACGAGGACGCCCCACGGGTCGGGCCGGTTCGCGATCCGGAAGTCCAGCTCGCGCCCGTGCCGCTCGAACCACGCGAGGATCGCGCGCCGCAGCGCGCTGCGGCGCCGCGGCGCGACGGCGCGTGGCGGCATCGAGCGGGCGGTGCGGGAGGAAACGCGGGCGGGTGGCGTCACGCGCGAAGGATACGCGCGACCTCCCGATCCGGACGGTTGCCGATCGGTTGCGCGGCCCGGCCTACTCGCCCGGGATGACGAGGACCGTCCCGACCCGCATCGCATTCGGATCGACGGTCGGGTTCGCGGCCTTGAGCGCCTCCAGGCTGACGCCGAGCTCCTGGGAGATGTCCCACATCGTGTCGCCCTTCATCACCGTGTACGTCCCCCCGACGCCGGGCGAGGCCTCCTCGCTCGGGGCGACGGTCGGCTCAGGGGACTCGATGAAGATGTCGGTCGGGGCGGGGGTCGGCTCCGGCGTGGGGGCCGGGGTCGGGGTGGCTCCCCCACCGCAGGCTGCGACGAGACCGAGCGTGGCGAGCAGGATCGCGATCCGCCGACGCATCTTCACTCCTCCGGTGCGGCCACCTTGGCGGGACGGCCGGCCCGGCCCTCCGCCGGGGCCACCGCTCACCCCCAGCCTACGCCCATCCGGCGCGCGCCGGTATGCCGGGCCCGCAGCCCGCCCCTTCACGCGTCGATGCCGAGCAGGGCCGGCAGCGTCGCCCCGGCGGCTCCCGCGACGACGTGCTCGAAGGCTCCGGCGTTCTCGGCGGGGTCGAGGTTGGCCAGCCACGTCTGCGCGCCGCAACGCCTGGCCGCGTTCACGTACCCGGCAGCCGGGTAGACGTTGCCCGAGGTCCCGACGGCGAGGAAGACGAACGGGTCGCCGGACCGGCCGGCGTCCCGCATGAAGCGGTCGATGCGGGCCGTGGTCGCCGCGTCGAGCAGCTCGCCGAACCACACGATGTCGGGCCGCAGGAGCGCCCCGCAGGCACACCGCGGGAGCGGGGGCTCCACGGGGTACGTCGCATCCGGGAACGCCGGCCGCATGCAGGCCGAGCAGCGGCTCCGCCACAGCGTCCCGTGGACCTCGACGATACGCCGGCTGCCGGCTCGCGCATGGAGCCCGTCCACGTTCTGCGTGGCGAGCAGGAACCGGTCGCCCAGCCGATCCTCGAGGGCCGCCAGCGCCCGGTGCGCGGCGTTCGGCTCCGCCGCGGCGGCGTCGCGCCGGCGCATCGAGTAGAAGCGCCAGACCAGCTCCGGGTCCCCGGCGAAGCCGCCGGGTGACGCGACCTGCTCCACCGGGTGGCCGTCCCAGAGCCCTCCCGCGCCGCGGAACGTGGCCAGGCCGCTCTCCGCGGAGATGCCGGCACCCGTCAGGGCCAGGACCCGGGTTCGCTCGTCGATGGGGATGCGCAGGTCGTCCACGTGACCAGCGTAGCGGGCCGCGCTCGAGCGCGGGACGCCAGGCAAGCCCGGCGTCCCTGGCAGTGGCCCGTGCAACGGATTCGCCCGGTCGTTCGTCACACGCAGGGCCAGCCTGCGTACAATCGAACCGTCCCGGCCGCGGGGGCGCCGGCGGCGCGCAGTGGAGGGAAGCCGCCCGTGGCGAACCAGTTCGTGGTCCAGCTGCCGAACGTGCCCGGGGCGCTGGCCGACCTGTCCGAGCGCCTTGCCGAGGAGGGCGTTGACCTGCGCGCCATCGGCGGGGGCGGCATCGGCGACAGCGGGCACGTGATCTTCAAGACCGCCGACGACGACGCCACGCGGGCGCTCCTCGAGCGGGGCGGCTACGAGTTCATCGAGGGTGAATCCCTGCTCGTGGAGGTCGACGACCAGCCCGGCGGGATGGCCCGCGTGGCGCGTCGCCTCGCCGACGCGGGCGTCAACATCTACGGGCATCTGTTCATCGGGCGCTGGGGGGACCAGGCGCAGTTCAGCTTCGTCGTCAGCGACGTCGCTGCGGCCCGAAAGGCGCTCGAGGGCCTCAGCTCGATCCACGCCGGCTGACGAGGTCTCGGGGTCCCCATGCACCCCTGGCACGAGGTCGCGGACGACGTCTACGTCCGCCGGTATCCGTTCCTGGACCAGACGATCGGGGCCGTCCTCGGGCGTGAGCGCGTCCTCCTCATCGACACGCGGGCGACGATCGGGCAGGCGCGCGAGCTGCTCCAGGACCTGCGCCAGCTGACCCCCCTCCCGTGGGTGGTGGCGAACACGCACGTCCACTTCGACCATGCCTTCGGCAACGCCGCCTTCCGTCCATGCGAGATCTGGGCCCACGAAGGCTGCGCCGAGGCGCTCCGGCTGCACGGTCCGGCGCAGCTGGAGAACGTGGCTCGCTGGGTGCCCGACCTCGCGGCGGAGCTCGCCCGCACGCCGCTCGACCCGCCGGACCGAACGTTCGCCACCGCGGCCACCCTCGATCTCGGCGGCCGCCTCGTGGAGCTGCGCCACCTCGGGCGCGGCCACACGGACCACGATGTCGTTGCTGTCGTCCCCGACACCGGCGTCGTCTTCGCCGGAGACCTCGTCGAGCACGGCGCCCCGCCGGGCTTCGAGGACTCGTTCCCCCTGGACTGGCCGGCCACCCTCGGGATGCTCCTGGACATCGCCGACGGCGTCATCGTGCCGGGTCACGGCGAGACGGTGACTCGCGACTTCGTGGAGAGCCAGCTCTCCGAGGTGGCCTTCCTCGCCGAGATGTCCCGCCGCACGTGGCCGGAGCTCCGCGACACCGGCCACGACCCCCACGGCCACGCCCCGCACGGGCTGGTCGACGAGGCCGCGCGCCACCTCGGCTGGCCCACGGAACCCGTCCACACGGCCCTGGGCCGAGGCCTCGCACAGGCGGCGGGGCGCCTGTAGGGCGCGGTCGTCACGGAGCGCGGCGCGCCTCGACGGCGCGCCGCGCGGCGCCCGTCAGGCCGGGCTCGGGTCGCCGACCGCCAGCTCGTCCAGCGTCGCGATGAGGCGCTCGACCTCGTCCGGCGTGGTGTAGTGGGCAAGACCCAGCCGGACGACGCCCCCGGTGGCCGCCAGGCGGAGGTCCTCGATCAGGGTCGTGGCGTAGAAGTCGCCGTCCCAGGCGTAGATGCCGCGGGCGGCCAGCGCCTCCGCCAGGGCACGGGGACGCCAGCCGGCCAGCGTCACCGCGAACGTCGGCGTGCGCTCTCCTGCCCGGTCGGGTTCGGCCAGGCCGTGGACCCGCAGCCCGCGAACCGTCGCAAGGCCGGCCAGCGTGCGCGTCGAGAGCCCTCGCTCGTACGCCTCGATGGCCCCCATGGCGGCCACCAGGCGAGCCCGTCGGTTCGCCCCGGCCGGCGCGTCGCCGGCACGCTCGCCGACGTCGGCCAGGTACTCGACCGCCGCCAGCGTCCCGGCGAGCCCCTCGTGGTTCTGGGTGCCGGTCTCCCACCGGTCCTCGGCAGGCCGGAGCTTGTACGCGGGGAGCTCGTCGAGGAGTGCCCGGCGGCCGTACAGGATGCCGACGTGGGGCCCGAAGAACTTGTACGCCGAGCAGGCCAGGAAGTCGGCGCCGAGGGCCTGCACGTCGATGGGCGCGTGCGGCACGTAGTGGACCGCATCGACGAACGCCCATGCGCCGGCGGCGTGCGCCCGCGCCACGATCTCGCCCACGGGGTTGATGGTCCCCACCGCGTTCGACGCATACCCGACGGCCACCATGCGCGTCCGGTCGGACAGCGCAGCGTCGAGCGAGGCGAGGTCGAGCGTGCACGTGGCCGGGTCGACCTGGATCTCCCGGATCACGGCGCCCGCGTCGGCCGCGGCCGCGATCCACGGCCCGCGGTTGGCCTCGTGGTCCAGGCGCGAGATGACGACCTCGTCGCCCGGCCGCAGCACGCGGGCAAGCGAGCGGGAGAGGGCGAAGGTGAGCGAGGTCATGTTCTGGCCGAACTTGACCTCGTCCGGCGACGCGGCGCCCAGGAGGTCGGCCACCGCGGCGTGGGCCTCGCGGAGGATCGCGTCGGTTCGCACGCTGGTGACGAAGGCGCCGTGGACGTTGGCGTTCGCCTCGCGGTAGTAGGCCGCGACGGCGTCGATCACCCGCTGCGGCACCTGGGTCCCGCCGGGCCCGTCCAGGAAGACGACCGGCCGGCCGTCCTGCTCGGCGGCCAGGGCCGGGAACTGCGTGCGGACGGCGGCAGGGTCGAAGGCGGGCATCGGGCTCCTCGGTGTCGGCGGCGTGGGCATGTCCATTGTCGCGCAGCGGGGTGCGAGGCCGCGGGGCGCGAGGCCGCGGGGTGCGAGGCCGCGGGGCGCGGAGCACCTCGCTGGTACTCCGGGGCGAGCATCCCCGGACCCACGGGCCATTGCACCGGGGCAACGCCGAGCGCGACGATCGGCCGGTGAGCCACCGCTCCCATCGCCGAGCCCCGACGTTCCCGGCCCGCCGCGGCATGCGCGCGGCATGGTTCCGCGGCCGCCACCCCGCCGACGGTGAGCCCTCCGCGGCGCCGGAACAGGCTCCCGCGGTCGAGGCCGCCGCCCCCACGGACTCTCCGGCGGCGCCACCGGCTCCACCGGCTCCACCGGCGACCTCCGCCGGCGGCTCGCCCGCCATGCCGCCGGTTCGCCCCGTTCACGGCCACCCGACCTTCTGAGCCGATGGCCGTCGCTCCCCTCCCGGTCTGCCTCCAGTGCGGAACCATCGCCCGGCGGCCGGGCGTCAGCGTGTGCGGCCGATGCGGCCTCAGCTTCGGGTCCCGGCCCCGCGAGGACGCGGCCCTGCCTGCGTGCCCGGTCTGCTACCGCGAGGCCGACCCGGACGGCCTGCTGCCCTCCCCGCTCGCCACGCTGCGGCGCGTGTCGCTCATCGAGCACCTCCACGACCACGAGCGCGCGCCGGTGGGCGACGACGACTGGCTCGAGTCGCTGCGCGAGGGCGACCGGATCCGCATCGGGCGCTGGCGCGCGCCCTTCGACCTGGTCCGGCGCTACCTGGTGACCGGCGTCGTCGACCCGGGACGCAGCCGGGCCGCGCGCCACGACGCGATCGTCACCGCGATGACCCAGCTGGCCCGCTGGGGCGCGGGTGCGGCGGTCTTCGGCGACCAGCCGGAGTGGGCCGAGGCGCGCGCGGCCGTCGCCGAGCTCATGGACCGCTACCACGGGCGACCGACGTAGGCTTCGCCCGCGCCGCGCGCCTCCGAGCACGCCGCGCGCTCCGCCCCCGAGGGGGCGTCCCGCTCATCGGGTATCATCAGCACCTCGCTGGCGAGTGGCCAAACGGTAAGGCACCTGACTCTGGATCAGGGGATTCAAGGTTCGAATCCTTGCTCGCCAGCCAACATCCCTCCAGGACCTGCAGCCGGTTCGCCCTGCCGTGAGCATCGAGACCCCCGCCTCCCCCGAGCGCAACGACTTCATCCGCGAGATCGTGGCCGCCGACCTGCGGGACGGCCGGCACGCGACGATCGTCACGCGCTTCCCGCCCGAGCCGAACGGCTACCTCCACATCGGGCATGCGAAGTCGATCTGCCTCAACTTCGGCATCGCGAACGAGTTCGGCGGGCGCTGCCACCTGCGCTTCGACGACACGAACCCCGTCAAGGAGGAGCAGGAGTACATCGACGCCATCGAGGCGGACGTCCGCTGGCTGGGCTTCGACTGGGGCGAGCACCTCTACCACGCGTCCGACTACTTCGAGCAGCTCTACGCGTGGGCCGTCCACCTGGTCCTCGAGGGCAGGGCGTACGTGGACGACCTGTCGGCCGACGAGATCCGCGACCACCGCGGCACGCTCACGGAGCCCGGCCGGAACAGCCCCTGGCGCGACCGGCCGATCGCGGAGAGCCTCGGCCTCTTCGAGCGGATGCGGGCCGGCGAGTTCCCCAACGGGGCGCGGGTCCTGCGCGCCCGGATCGACATGGCATCGCCGAACATCAACCTGCGCGACCCCGTGCTCTACCGGATCGTGCACGCCGCGCATCCGCGCACCGGCGACGCGTGGTGCGTCTACCCGACCTACGACTTCGCCCACGGCCAGTCCGACGCCATCGAGGGCATCACCCATTCGATCTGCACGCTGGAGTTCGAGGACCACCGGCCCCTCTACGACTGGCTGATCGAGAACCTCCCGGTGCCCTCGCGCCCGCGCCAGTACGAGTTCGCCCGGCTCAACCTCACGCACACCGTCCTCTCCAAGCGCGTGCTCCTGCGGCTGGTCAACGAGGGTCACGTGCGGGGCTGGGACGACCCCCGCATGCCCACCATCTCGGGCCTGCGCCGGCGCGGCTTCCCGGCCGAGGGGATCCGCGACTTCGCGGCCATGATCGGGGTGGCCAAGACGGACTCGGTCATCGAGGTCGGCCAGCTCGAGCATGCGGTCCGCGGCGTGCTCAACCGGACGTCACATCGGCGCTTCGCCGTCCTGGATCCCCTCAAGGTCGTCGTCGAGAACTACCCCGAGGGCCGGGTCGAGCAGGTCGAGGTTCCCAACAACCCGGAGGACCCGGCGGCGGGGACGCGGCCGGTCGAGTTCTCCCGCGAGCTGTGGATCGAGCGCGACGACTTCATGGAGGAGCCGGCGCCCAGGTTCTTCCGCCTCGCGCCGGGACGCGAGGTGCGGCTGCGGTCGGCCTACTTCATCACCTGCCGCGAGGTCGTGAAGGACGAGGCCGGCCACATCGTCGAGCTGCGCTGCACCTACGACCCCGCCACCCGCGGCGGCGACGCGCCCGACGGGCGCCGGCCGAAGGCGACCCTGCACTGGGTGTCCGCAGCGCACGCCGTGCCTGCCGAGGTGCGCCTCTACGACCACCTGTTCAGCAGCCCCTATCCGGGCGCCGACGGCGGCGACCTCTTCGCCGGCCTCAACCCGGAGTCGGAGACGGTGCTGCGCGGCTGCGTCCTCGAGCCCTCGGTGGCCGAGCTGGAGGTCGGCGACACCGTCCAGTTCGAGCGCCTTGGCTACTTCTGTGCCGACCCCGACTCGACGCCGGGCGCGCTCGTCTTCAACCGCACGCTCACGCTCAAGGACACCTGGGCGAAGGTGCAGGCCCGCGGGTAGCCCCGATCGGGCCGGCAAGCGGGCGCCCGTCCGGCCGCGCCCGCCCCCGCGCCGATCGCGCCGTGCCGCGCTGCGGCGCGTCGCGTGCCGCGACTAGTAGTGGGAGTAGGGCCAGAGGTTCGGGTCGGCCCGCTCGACTGCACTCGCTTCCGGCCGCCGCAGACCGAGGTAGGCGGCGCCGACGAGGGCAGCGATGGCGATGATTGCGATCATGGGTCACCAGGAAGGATGGGTGGCGAGGTCGAGGTCGGCCGCCGGGCCGACGGGCGTCCGCCCGGCGCCATCATGGATCGACAGCGGTCGGGTGAATATGGTCCGATGCTACCGGTTCGTGGGGCATTTGTCACATCGCGGTACTGGTTCGTTAGGCAGATCGCCCCTTCGACCAGCCTGGATGCTGGCTGCTCCGCGTCGCGCGCCGGGCCTCCTCGCGGGCACCCCGCCCCGTTCGCGGTCACCGGATGGTCACCCGGACCGGGTCGACGGCGCGCGCTTGAGGGGGCTCGCGCCGACGCGGTAGACTCTGGGAGCCCCACGGGCGCCGCTGGCGAGTGGCTCAACGGTAGAGCACCTGACTCTGGATCAGGGGGTTGAAGGTTCGAATCCTTCCTCGCCAGCCAACTTCCACCCTGTGAGCCGGGGTGAGCCCGTCCCCTCCTGTTCTGCCCCGGACGCAATCCCGCCCGGCTACCCGGTCGCGCGCCCGAGGGTCGAGTCGACGTGGCCCGGGACGGCCAGGCGCAGCACCGACTCGGCCGCGAGCCGGAACAGGACCTCCCGGCCCGACGCGTGACGGTCCCATCCCCGCTGGTCCCAGCGCTCGCCGGACAGGTCGTCACCCGCGTAGAGGAGCTGGCCGAACGGCACACCCCTGAACGCGGCCACCGCGAAGCATGCCGCCGCTTCCATCTCGACCGCGAGGCAGCCCTCCGCGACGCGGCGAGCCATCGTTGTCCGGGTCTCGCGATAGAGGGCGTCGGTGGTCCAGGTCTTGCCGGTCACGTACGGCACCTTGTGGCGCACCAGCGTCGCGATGATCGCGGCCACGGCATCCTGGTCTGCCGCCACCTCTCGGCTCGGTGGCAGGTAGTGGTAGCTCGTCCCCTCGTCGCGGATCGCCGCCGTGGGCACGATCACGTGCCCGAGTGCCAGCTCGGGAACGAGGACGCCCGCGCCGCCGGCGGCAACGAAGGCGCGACACCCCAGGGCGATGAGCTCCTCGAGGGACCCGGCCGCCAATGGCGCGCCGACGCCCGGATGCACGATCGCGAGTCGAGATCCGCCGTACTCGATCTCGTAGATCGGGTTCTCGCCGATCTCCGATCGGAGCCTCGCGACTTCCCGGCGCCCGTGCTCACGAACGACGCGCTCGATGACCTCCTGGAAGTAGCACAGGACGACGTGGGCGGGCACGTCGCGCGGCTCGATCACCGCCGACGGCTCGATCACCGCCTCGGGGCTCGGGTCGAACTCGAGGATCGGGGGCGGCCCTGTCGCGTCTCCGGCTTCGCTCATCGTCTCGTGCCGCTCCTGCCTGTCGTGAAGCGTAGACGCCGCCGGTCTCCGGCACCGGCCGGTCAGCCGGCGAGCGGCTCGAGGAGGCGGCGCGCCACGCCCGTCCAGCTCCAGCGCTCCACCGCGGCCCGGCGGGCCGCCGCGCGGACGGCCGCTCGGTCGGATGGGCCCAGGGCGAGGAGCTCGGTGAGCTTCGCCCGGAGGTCGCCCGCGTCGCCCGTGGCGAAGCCGGCGAGATGGCGCAGCCCGGGCGGGTACTCCTCCGCGAGCCCGGCGGCGATCTCCGCGAGCCCGGAGTGGCGCGCGACGAGCGGCGGGCACCCGGTCGCCGCGGCCTCGGCGGCGACCATCCCGAACGCCTCGGGGAAGATCGACGGGACGACGCACGCGTCGGCGAGGGCGAGCAGGTGGACCAGGTGCCGGTGCTCGAGCGGGCCGGTGAAGAGGACGTCCCTGCCGGCGAGCCGCTCCAGCTCGGCACGGTAGTCGCCGAAGCCGACGACGACCGCACGCGCGTCGACGCCGTCGAGCGCCTCGAGGAGCACCTGCACGCCCTTGTTGCGGATGAGCTTGCCGAAGTAGACGACCGTCGGCCGGTCGCCCTCGAGGAACCGGGCGAGGCGCTCCGCGTTGCCCTGGTCGGGAAGCCGCTCCTCGGCGTTCGCCGGGTTCGGCGGGTCGCGCCGGGCCTCGGCCAGGAGGGCGTCGAGCGCCGGTGCCCGCTCCTCCGGCCGCCAGTCGTCGATGTCGACCCCCGGCGGGACCTCGTGGACCCGATCGACATGGCCGCACACGTCCTCGAGAACGCGGCGCACGTGGGCGGAGCCGACGAAGGTGGCAGCCGCCTGCTGCAGGCAGTCTCGCCCCCAGGCCGCCAGCGCCGGGTTGCCCCGCATCGTGTACTCCAGCTCGGAGCCGTGCGCCTTCACCGCGAAGCGCGCGCCGCTCGCCACCCCGACCGGCCCCCCGAGCAGGACGTGGTTGCAGAAGACGAGGTCGGCGGGGAGGTGTGCGCGGAGGGCTCGCGCGTTCGCGTCCACCCAGCGCTCGAGCTCGTCGGCGCGGCAGTCCTGCACCAGCCTGACCTCGTACCCCTCGTAGCGGTCGAGGACGAAGACCGGCAGCAGTCCACCGACGTCGGGCCGGACGACGCGTGCGCCACCGAGGTCGTACGCAGCGGGTCGCGGCTCCTGGCAGAACACCGTGACGTCATGTCCCGCCCGCGTCCACGCACGCGCGAGCTGGCGCGTGTAGACGTTGGACCCGGTGCCGCCGAGAAGGTAGCCGTGCCAGAGCAGGATCCGCATGCGCCAATCCTGCCCGACCGCATGGCCGGCTGCTCGGGTCCTGGCGCCCGGCGCGCGGTCAGCCGCCGGGGGGCGTCGGCACGCCCGGGGGCGTGGGGACGAGCGGTGCGGCGACCACGACGACCGTGATCGTGATCGGACGCCCGAGCACCTGCGGCGAGCCCTCGCCGGACGTCCGCTCGAGGCTGGCGACCAGGACGTAGGTCCCCGGCTCCGACGGCACCGGGCCGGAGAGCCAGGTGGACTGGGCGCTCGCGGCGGGCACCACCAGCTCGCGCACCATCGGAGGCGCGGCACCGGTGCCCTCGAGGGCCATCCAGCGGCCGACCAGGCGAACGTGCGAGCAGGTAGCCTCGTCGTCCGGCCCGAAGCGGCGCGGACCGGCCGTGCAGCCGCCCCAGGCCACCGGCTCGCCGTTCGTGACGACGACCTGCAGCGAGGCGAGGGTGCCGGCCGTGACGGACACGCCAGGCGGCGCGTCGAGCCACGCGGCTCCCGGGCCGCCCACGTGGACCACGAGGCCCGGGATCGCGGCCTGGACCGCGTACGGGAAGGCGACGCCGTCCCGGTCGTGGATCGTGACGTCGAGGCGGTAGCGCCCGGTCGTCGCCGGCAACGTCACCTCGGCGACGATCTCACCCGCGGCGACGGCTGCCGGGACGACGTCGACCCGTGACGCGGCCGACTCGTGTGCGACGAGCGTCGCGTCGGCCGGCACAGGCGTGGTCGCATCCGGGTCGGGGCTGGCGCCGGCAGGGTCGGGGCTGGCGCCGGCAGGGTCGGGGCTGGCGCCGGCCGGGTCGGGGCTGGCGCCGGCCGGGTCGTCAGGCCCGGGATCGGCCGCCACGCCCGCCTGGTCCATGGGCACCCACCGGGTCCCGAGCCGGTACTCGGCTCCGAGGGCGACCCCGGGGGGCACGTCGACGGCGAGCCGGAGCGGGACGGTGGCGCCCGCCAGGGGCATCCCCGCGAGCGTCGGGGCGCCGGGCTGGGCCCCGAGGTCGAAGGCATCCGGCGCGACGGGCGCCTGCGGCAGGACGAGCCTCCACAGGCCAGGGCCGGCCGGGACGACGCCGGCTGCGCCGGCCGTGATCACGAGCGATCGCGTGAAGCCGCCCGACGCCGTCTCCGGGTCCATCAGCGCGATCGCGCCCGGCGTCCGGGCGCTCGCGAAGGCGCGCACGTTGCCGTTCGCCGTCGCGGCGCGGTCCCACGCGGCCCGCACGGATCTCCCCTCGCCGAGCACGTCCCGGAGATAGGGTGCCGGGGCCCCCGAGGCGTCGGCCACCACCGCCGACGCCCCGGCCGCCATGAAGCCGGCGGCGAAGTTGTCGACGCGCTCCCGTGCCGTGGCTTCGGCTCCCTCGCCGACCCCGGGCTCGGAGAGCCCCGACGCGTAGCAGAGGTGGAAGAGCATGACGACGGCCCCGGGGGCCAGCCGCACCTGCCCGGCGATGACGTCTTCGCCGAAATACTGGTGCGCGGCGTCACCGCGACCCCCGACCGGGTTGAGCCCGAAGCCGTCATGGACGGCCGGCCTGAGCACCCTGCCGTGAGGGCTCGGGAAGCCGTTGCCGTGCCCGAGGTAGACCACCACCGAGGCGCCCTGGAGTGCCGCCCGCACCCGCGGCCAGGTGGCATCCGGGGAGTAGATCTCGACGACGTCCTCGGTCCAGCGGCGCGCCTCGGTCGCCCCCGCGCGCGCCCAGCGCCGGTACGTCTCGGTGAGGTCCCCAACCGGCCCGACGACGATCACCACCCGGGGATCGGGTGCCGCCGCCCGCGCCGGGGCGGGTGCAGGCCCGACCAGCAGCAGCCCGGCGAGCAGCAGCCCGATGGCGGTGCGGACCCGGCCTCCGATCATGGCGCGATGTCGACTCCCCGGCCACGCTCCGCGGTCGTCCCGGGCGGGGCCGGGCGGCCGTCGCGCTGCATGGTCGTTCCCGCCGACAGTCTGCGCGGAGCCGCTTCACGCGCAGTTATCCACCGCAGTGCCGGACCCCCGGAGTGTCCGCCCGGCCGGGCGGAAGGTGCAAGGGCCGTTCGGCCGCTGCTGCGCCGTGTTCCGCTCCGAGGGGTGCGGGCACGCCGGGTCGCACCGGCCGGCGCGGCGGCCGGCGTGCAGGCCGGCGCGTCCTACTCGCCGAGGACGGCAGCCAGCTCCGCGGCCGTCGGCATCCCGCCCCGCGCCCCTGGTCGCAGCGTCGAGATTCCCGCGGCGGCGACGGCCCGCCGCACCGCCTCCGGCATGCCGAGCCCGGCCGCCAGACACGCGGCAAGCGCCCCGTTGATGGTGTCGCCGGCGCCCGTCGTGTCGACCGGGGTGACCGGAATCGCCGGGATCGCGAGCTCCGGTTCGCCGGTCGGCACGAGGAGCGCACCCGCCGCGCCCATCGTCACCACCACTGCCCGGCCGGCCGGCCCCGCGCCCAGGAGCGACCGGGCGGCCGTCACGAGTGGGCCGTCCCCGGCGACGACGGCGAGCTCGGCCTGGTTGGGCGTGAGCACGTCGGCGAGCTCGAGCGTCGCCGCGTCGAGCCCGTCGGCGGGCGCGGGGTTGAGGACACCGATCGCCCCGGCACGGCGGGCGGCGGCGAGCGTGGCCCGGACGGCCTCCGGCGGGATCTCGCGGCACGCGAGGACGACGTCGCCCGGCCCGATCGCGAGCGCGGCGAGCGCCGCCTCCACGGCCTCCGCCGTCACGGACGCGTTCGCGCCGGGAGCGACCGCGATGAGGTTCTCGGCGCGCGCGTCGACGACGATGAGCGCCACGCCGGTCGGCCGGTCGACGGTGGCGAGGTGAGCGGTGGCGATCCCCTCGCCGGCGAGCGCCGCCCGGGCGGCGACGCCGAAGTCGTCCGCGCCGACGGCTCCGACGAAGGCGACCTCGGCGCCCAGCCGCGCGGCCGCCACCGCCTGGTTGCCGCCCTTGCCGCCGTGATGCCGCGCCACGTCACCCCCGGTGACGGTCTCGCCGGGCCCGGGAAGGCGCGGGGCGACGACCACCAGGTCCACGTTGACCGATCCGACGACAACGACGCGCCCGGCGCTCATCCGCCCACCCTCGCGCGCTCCCACTCCCCCACGAACGCCTCCTGGGATGCGCGCTCGACCGTGCCCGGGCGTGCCGCCCTGACCCGCGCGATCGCGTCCGAAGCAGGCGCGCCGCCGTCGACGAGCAGGCAGGCGACCGCCGTGCCGGTCCGGCCGAGGCCGCCCCGGCACGCCACGACGACGCGCTCCCCGGACCGGACCCGCTCCAGGATGCGGTCGAGCGTCCCGCGGAAGGCCGCGCGATCGCTCGGCACGTCCATGTCGCGGACCGGGTGCCGGATGACGTGGATGCCGGCCGCGTCCAGGGATGGGATCGTCTCGCGGGCCCGGCTGATCTCGAGATCGACGTCCTCGACCAGCAGCAGCAGGGTCGTGCACCCGTGGATCTCGCGGAGACGCCGGGCGTCGGCGACGGCGTCGCGCCAGTGCGGGCCGCTGTAGCCACGCCGCTTCTTGCCCGGCAGCAGCGTCATCCCGAGCGCCCCGCCGGCACCCGACAGGCCGGGGATGCCGCCGAACGGCACCCAGTCGACCCGGAGCGGGCTCGTCGTCGAGGTCCGCCAGCCGGCCTCGGCCAGGAGCCGGTCGAGGAGCTCGCCGACGATCGTCCGGCCCCGCATCCCGGCCAGCCAGTCGGGCGGGATGCCGGCGATACCCCAGCGGATCCCCGCCAGCCCTCCCGCGACGGCGGCCGTGGTGTCGGTGTCGTTCCCGAACCGCACGGCGCACACGACCGCCTCCTCGTACGAGCGCGCGGCGCTCGTCGCCTCCCAGGCCGACCAGAAGGCGTCGGCGACGTGGCCGCCACCGGTTCGCCGGTCCCACGCCAGGAGCTCCGCGACCGCAGCCTCGAGAGGCGTCCCCGCCGCGATGCGGACCAGCGCCTCCCGGGCGCCGGCCAGGGCCGCCACGGGATCGTCCGGCCCGTCGAGCAGCCGGCGCGCCACCAGCGTGTACAGGGCGCACGCCGCGCGGGCCAGGGGCTCGCCGTGGGTCACCGCCGAGGCGGCCGACGCCCGGGCCACGAGGGTCGCGTCGTCCTCGCGACGGCCGGCCAGGGCGACGGGGAGGATCCGCATCAGCGAGCCGTTCCCGAGGGCGTTCGGCGTGGTGCTGCCCGAGCGCTCGGGCGGAACGCCTCCCTGGAGCGCGCGCACCGCGGCAAGCGTCGCGCCGCCGATGTCGAAGGCACCGTCCCCGTCGGGCGTGTAGGCGCCCGTCTCGTACCACGCCAGGATCCGGCGCGCCTGGTCCTCGGGGTCGAACCGCATGACGGCACGGCGTCCGTCCGCGTCCCAGGCCACGAGGGAATCGAGCAGGGCCAGCATGAGCGCCCCGTCGTCGCTCCAGGTGCCCGGCGGCTGGCCGTGCGTGCCGGAGGCGCCGAACACCACTTCGTCGATCGCGCCGGGTGGGCGGAACTCGTAGGGCACGCCCAGGGCGTCTCCGACGAGATGGCCCCACACCGCCCCCGCGAGGCGCTCCGCCTCCTGCTCCAGCCGGTCCATGCGACCAGCGTAGCGGGCCGCGATCGAGCGCGGGGCGTACGATCGGGGCCGACGTCCCGCCGGCCGACGCCTGCTCCCGCCACCAGGAGGTCACGATGTTCCGGCTCCTCGCGAAGCTCCTCGCCATCGTCTTCGGAATCTCGCTCGCGGCCGGCGTCGCCAGCGCGCTGGCCGCCCTGAGCCTCAAGCAGAAGGCCCCGCCCCTCCCGGACCCGGCCGACGACGAGATCGACCTCGTCGCGATCATGGACGGCGCACGGCACGCCAGCAGCGCGACGGCCTTCCGCGGCGGCCGCCTCGTGTGCTGGTACGCGGGGGTCGACCTGGACCTGCGCGAGGCGACGTTCGACCCGGCGGGCGCCCGCCTCGAGGTCCGGACCGTGTTCGGCGGCACCCGCGTCGTCGTCGCCCCGGGGGTCCCGGTGCGCGTCGCCGGCCCCGCGGTCTTCGGCGCCGCCGTGAACCAGGCCGACTCCCCCGAGCCGTCTCCGGACGCTCCCGGGCTCGAGATCGGCGGCTTCACGCTGTTCGGTGGCCTGCAGGTCATCGCCTCCGAGCGCGGCGAGGAGATCCCCGGCTGGACCGGCGAGCACGAACCCGAGGGAGAGAACGGCCACGAAGACGCGGCCCCGGCGCTCGAGGTCTCCCCGGACCACGCGCCGGCCTGAGCTCCCCAGCGCTCGAGCCGCGAGCTCCGCACCCGCCGTGCAAGCCGCGACCGGCCTGCTCCTCGCGCTCGCGGTCGCCCTCGCCGGCTGCTCCCGGGTCGACACCGGGACGATGGACCTCGGGCGACGGCTCGACGCCGAGCGGGTCGAGGTCGAGGATCGCACGGCGACGTTCCGGGCCGGCGAGCCACTCGCCTTCGCCCTGTTCCTGACCGGCGCTCCCGGGCCGACCGAGCTCACGCTGCTCCTGCTGCAGGTCCCGGCGGACGATCCCGCCGGGCCGGCCGTCGAGCGGTGGCGCGACGACGTGGTCATCTCGCTCCGCGACTACCGGCGGAGCCGCGCCGGCCTCGAGCTGCCCGACCTGACGGCCGGCCTCGAGCCCGGGGCGTACCGCCTGGAGGTGCGCCGGGGCGACCTGGTCCTGGCCGAGGGGCGCTTCTCGATCGTGTCACCGTAGACTCCGGGGATGACCACCGTTCTCTTCGTCCGCCACGGCCTCACCCCGCTCACCGGCCCGGTGCTGGCCGGCTGGACGCCGGGCGTCCACCTGGACGACCGCGGACGGCGGCAGGCCACCGCCCTGGGCGAGCGCCTGCGCGACGTCCCGCTGGCCGCCGTGGTGTGCTCGCCCCTGGAACGCTGTCGCGAGACGGCCGCCGCCATCCTGGCCGGGCGCGACCCGGCGCCGCCGATGCACGTGGAGGACGCCGTTGGCGAGGTCGACTACGGCTCGTGGACCGGCCGCGAGCTGACGGCGCTCCGCAGGGAGCCACTCTGGGCGGTGGTCCAGAGTCACCCGTCCGGCGCGGTCTTCCCGGGCGGGGAAGGGCTCGCCCAGGTGAGCGCGCGCGCCGTGGCGGCCGTGCGCCGGTGGAACGCCGAGCTCGGGCCCGAGGCGACGTACGCGGTGGTGAGCCACGGGGACGTCATCAAGGCCATCCTCGCCGACGCGCTGGGCCTCCACCTCGATGGCTTCCAGCGGATCGGGGTCGATCCCTGCGCCCTCTCCGTCGTGCGCTACGGGGCGGCGGCCGCGCACGTCGAGCGGGTCAACGACACGGGCGGAGGGGTGGCCGGCCTCGTGCCCGGCCCAGTGCGACGCCCGCGCAGCGGGCGCGGCGCGGCGACCGGGCGCCGGGCGCGGTAGAGTCCCGACATGTCTCGCCGAATCTACGACTACGGCCTCCCCGACCGGTTCGTCGCCGGTACCGTCGGCCAGCCCGGCAACCGGACCTTCTTCCTCCAGGCGAAGCGCGGCGGCTCGCTCGTCTCGGTCGTGCTGGAGAAGGTCCAGGTCCAGGTGCTGGCCGAGCGGATGGCGCTCCTGCTGGCCGAGCTCTCGAAGCGGGGCGTGCGCGTCCCCGAGGCGCTCCTGCCGGGCGACGACGACACCGCGCCGCTCGACGAGCCGCTCGTCGAGGCGTTCCGGGTCGGCACGATGACCCTCGCCTGGGACGGCGAGAGCGACGAGATCGTCGTCGAGGCCCGGGCCAGGGTCGAGGCGGACGAGGACGACGAGGAGGAGGACGAGGAGCTCGGGGACGAGGACGAGGACGACGAGGAGCTCGAGCTGTCCGACGACGATCCCGACGCCCCGGACGTGCTCCGCGTCCGCCTGACGCCCACGCGGGCGCGTGCCTTCGCCGAGCGATCCCTGCGCACCGTGGCAGCCGGCCGTCCGCCGTGCCCGGTGTGCGGCCAGCCACTGGACCCGTCCGGCCACCTCTGCCCTCGCCGCAACGGGTACGTCCACTGACCAGCGGCCCGCGCCCTCACCACCGGGACGCGCACCCGTGACCGACGAGGCGCGCCGTCCCGGAGAGACCGGCGAGCCGTGGCCGTCGGAGCCGTCCGTCCCCGACGAGCCGGCACAGCCCGAGCTGCCGCCGGCCGTCGCGCTGCCGCCGGCCACTGCGGTCCCGTTCCTCGAGACGGGCGAGATCGAGATCGTCGGGCGCCTGGTGCAGGCGTCGAACGTGACGCTCCTGGTGGCGGTCCACGGGGACGTTCCCGGGCGCGGGGAGGTGGTGGCCGCCGCCGTCTACAAGCCGATCCGCGGCGAGCGGCCGCTCTGGGACTTCCCCGACGGCACGCTGGCCCATCGCGAGGTGGCCGCGTTCATCGTCTCGCAGGCCAGCCGGTGGGACGTCGTGCCGCCCACGGTCTTCCGCGACGACGGGCCGGTCGGGCCCGGGATGCTGCAGCTGTGGGTCGACGTCCGCGAGGACCGCGACGTGGTCGAGCTGGTCCGGGCCGCCGACCCGCGCCTGCGCCGGATCGCCCTGTTCGACGCGGTCGTCAACAACGCCGACCGGAAGGCGGGCCACCTGCTGGTGCGCGACGACGGGGTCATCCAGGGCGTCGACCACGGCGTCACCTTCAGCATCGACCCGAAGCTCCGGACGGTGCTCTGGAGCTGGCGCGGGACGAAGCTCGCGGACCGCGAGATGGAGGCGCTGGCCCTCCTGCGACGCGCGCTCCCCCGGCTGCGCGGCGCCCTCGAGCCCCACCTCGTGGCCGACGAGCTGGTCGCGGTCCGCGAGCGGATCGAGGGACTGATCCGGGCCGGCTGCTTCCCCCAGCCGCACCCCGACTGGCCGGCCGTCCCGTGGCCCTGGTACTGACGCGGCCCTAGGCGTCCGCGGGCACCGACGGGGTGCGCTCCGGCGCGCTCCCGGCGGGCGGCATGCCCATCCGCCCGGGGCCGGCGCACGAACGGGGCACTGCCGGCGCGACGACAGCTCGCCGGGTCACGAGGTCGTCATGCTCGAGCACGCCATCTTCGCCGAGGGACTGCGGAAGTCCTATGGCGACGTCCACGCCCTGCGCGGCATCGACCTGGCCGTCCCGGCCGCCACGATCCTGGGCCTCCTGGGTCCCAACGGCGCCGGCAAGACGACAGCGGTCCGCATCCTGACCACCCTGCTCCACCCGGACGGCGGCCACGCCACGGTCGCCGGCCACGACGTGCTGCGCGAACCGGACGCCGTCCGCGCGTCGATCGGTCTCACCGGGCAGTACGCGGCGGTCGACGAGAACCTGACCGGACGCGAGAACCTGGAGCTGGTTGGCCGCCTCCTTCACCTGGGCCGGGCGACCGCGCGGTCCCGCGCCGACGAGCTGCTCGCAACCTTCGACCTCACGAACGCCGGCAGCCGTCCCGCCCGGACCTACTCCGGCGGCATGCGCCGGCGCCTCGACCTGGCGGCGAGCCTCGTGGGCCGCCCCGCCGTGCTGTTCCTCGACGAGCCGACGACCGGCCTGGATCCCGCGAGCCGCCTGGGGCTCTGGGACGTCATCGAGAGCCTGGTCGCCGACGGGACGACGATCCTGTTGACCACGCAGTACCTCGAGGAGGCGGATCGCCTCGCCGATCGGATCGCCGTCATCGACGGCGGGCTGGTGATCGCCGAGGGAACCGCCACCGAGCTGAAGGACCGGCTCGGCGAAGACGTCGTCGACCTCCGGGTCGCCGACACGGCGCGAACCGGGGAAGCCCTCGAGCTCCTCCGCCCCCTGGCGGCCACCGAGCCCCGGGTCGACGCGGCCTCCGGCCGCATCAGCCTCCCCGTCCACCACGGGGCCGGCACGCTCGCCGAGGTGGTCCGGCGCATCGACGGCGCAGGGCTCGACGTCGCCGAGCTGTCGCTCCATCGACCCAGCCTGGACGACGTCTTCCTGACCCTGACCGGGCGACGCGCCGAGGGCGACACGGACGCGCCCGCCGACGACACCATCGCCACGAACAGGCGCCGCCGCTTCGGCCGGCCGGCCCGGAGGAAGGCCGCATGACCGCCCCCGCCGCCACCATCGCTCGGCGTCCCGTCGCGCGCGTCCGCCGCAGGCCGCTCTGGATCCTCACCGACTCGATCACGATCGCCTGGCGGAACATGCTGGCGGTCGTCCGCAACCCCCAGCTGCTCGTGGTCGACACGATCACGCCGATCATGTTCGTCCTGCTCTTCGCGGTCGTCTTCGGGGGTGCGATCGAGACGCCCGGCGTGAGCTACATCACCTTCCTCATGCCGGGGATCTTCGTCCAGACGGTCGTCTTCGGCGGCACGAGCACCGCGGTCGGCCTCGCCGAGGACCTCCAGAAGGGCATCATCGACCGCTTCCGGACGCTGCCCATGGCGCCTTCGGCGGTGCTGATCGGGAAGACGTTCGCCGATCTGCTGCGCAACGCCTACACGGTCGTGATCATGACGCTCGTCGGCTTCGCCATCGGCTTCCGCTTCACGGGCAGCGTGGCCGAGTTCGGGCTGGCGCTCGCCCTCATCACCCTGTTCGGCTACTCGATCAGCTGGCTCTCGGCCAATATCGGCCTCCGGTCGAAGTCGGCCCAGGCGGCCCAGGGCGCGATCTTCATCCCGGTCTTTCCGCTCACGTTCGTGAGCTCCGCGTTCGTCCCGATCGCGACGATGCCCGAGTGGCTGCAGCCGATCGCCGAGGCCAACCCCGTCACTGTCGTCGTCAACGCGGCGCGCGGCCTGATCATCGGGGCCCCGGATGCGGGGACGATCCTGCTCGCGGCCGGATGGATCGCCGGCCTCGTGGCGGTCTTTGCGCCGCTCGCCATCTGGAGCTACCGCCGCAAGGGGTAGGCTGCGGAACGGCGGCCCATGCCCGCCCCGGTCAGGCCGCCGGAGACTCCACCTTCAGGCCTTCCCGCTCTGCCGCACCTGCCAGGCGGTCGTCGAGCGTGACCAGCACGATGGTCGCGGGATGACCCTCGGCAGCCAGGAGAGCGGCGGCGAGCTGCCACGCGTCGCCGGCGCGCAGGGCGTGGACCCGCAGCAGCCGCGACGCAAGCGCGCGAACCTGCTGCGACGGCTGGACTTCGGCCCACGCCAGCTCGAGCGCATCGAGCCGCTCGTTCGCCGACCGCATGGCGACAGCGTCGAGCGCACCCTCGCGCTCCAGTCGGGCAAGGGCCGAGACGCACTCGACCGCCGTGCCCCACCACGTGATCACCTGCGGGTCGGCCTCGAAGGCCGCCGCGGCAAGCTCGCTCGCCGCCTCGTGGACGAGGAGCGGGACCAGGGCCGAAGTGTCCCAGTACCTCACCAGCCCGACCGTCGTTCTTCGAGGACCACCTCGACGATGCTCCTCCCGCCGCGAGGCCGGGGCGCAGGCGAGCGGAGGAGCTCGACCGGCGGTGCGCCGAGGCCGATCCGCACGGCGCCGGCTCGCTCGAGGCGCTCGAGACGGCCGGCCGCGTCGGGCCGCGCTCCCGCGGGCTCGAGACGAGCGACCACGATCCCACGATCGGTGACGAGGATGCTCTCGCCGGCCCGCACCCGGTCGACGTAGGCGCTCAGGCCGTTCTTGAGCTGGCTGATCGAGGCGGTCTTCATATGGCCATTCTAGCCATGCGCCTGCGACCTGTCTAGCCTCGTAGCCCGTGCCACAGCCCGCGACGGGCGGGCCGTCAGCGCTCGGCCGGCGGCACCGTGCCGACGTGGATCGTGACGATGCCGCCCGACATCCCGATCCAGCGGATCCCGACGAGCCCGGCCTCGCGCATGAGCTCGGCGATCCGCTCCGGGGCCGGGTAGTTCTGGACGCTGCGGACGAGGTAGGCGTAGGCGCCGCCCTGCCCCGCGACGCGGCCGATGAAGGGCACGATCCGGTCGAACCACCAGCGCATCACCCGGGCCAGGCGGCTGCGCGGCCGGGCGATCTCGAGGCAGACCACCTTGCCGCCCGGGCGGACCACGCGCGCCATCTCGGCGAAGCCCTTCGCATAGTCGGGCAGGTTGCGCATCCCGAAGGCGATCGTCGCGGCGTCGAAGCGGCCGCTCTCCGCGGGCAGGGCCAGCGCGTCACCGACCACGAACGTAAGTCCCGGCCGACCTTCATACCGCTCGCACGCGACGCCGATCATCCCCGGGCTCAGGTCGACCCCGAGCACCTCGCCGCCCGGCCCCGCCGCCGCCAGGAGGTCGGCGGCGACCTTCCCGGTGCCGGTCGCGACGTCGATGGCGCGGCCGCCCGGCTTGAGCGCGGTGCACGCGACGGCACGCTTCCGCCACCGCGGCTCCTGGAAGGCGCTGATGACCAGGTTCATCGGGTCGTACACGCCGCTGATCCGGTCGAACATCGCACCGACCTCGGTGGGCGCCGCGGCGTTGCCGCGCTCGGTGGCGAGGCCTGAGGGGGCATCGTCGCGCGGGTCGCGCTGGATGGTCATGCGGGGCTCTCCTGGGGGTCGGGCACGGGTGGGCCCGGGGTCGCCGCGGGTGTCGGCGTGGCCAGCGCCTCGCGGAGCGCGGCGGCGATCGGCGCGGGCTCGCTGATCGGCGCGGTGTGGCGCAGCCCCGGGAGGTCGCACCGGCGCGCCCCCGGGATCCGGGCGGCCAGCGCGTCGGCGATCGGGGCGTAGAACGGCTCCGACGCCGTGCCCGTCAGGATGGTGACGGGGCAGGCGATGCGGACCAGCCCGTCGGGCTCGAGGCCCCGCATCTCGGCATCCGCGACCGCGCTCCCGCCCTCGGCCTCGAGGAAGGCGCGCGACCGTTCCGGAAGCGCTGCCCAGGCGCCGGGTCCTGCGATCCCGCGCAGGAACGCGCGCGCGGCGGCGGGCGCGCCGCCGCGCGCCATCGCCTGCGTCGTCTCCCGCGCCACCCGGGCGAAGGCACGCCGGACGCGATCGTCGGCAAGCGGCCCGTACGGCGGCTCGTACGCGACCACGGCGGCGACGCGCTCGGGCAGGCGCGCCGCAGCCTCCAGGGCGACGACGCCCCCGAAGCTGTGGCCGAGCAGCACCGCGCGGCCGATCCCCTCCCCGTCGAGGGCCGCCGCGAGGTCGGCCACGTGCTCGGCGACGGAGACGGCGCGCGGCGGATCCAGGCGGCGCTCGCCACTCCCCCGGCGGTCCGGGGCGACGACCCGCAGGTCCCCCGCCGCGGCGAGATCCCGCACGAGCGGGGCAAGCTGGCGTCCGGTGGAGAGGGTCGCGTGGAGGACGACGACCGCCGGCGTGAGGCGCTCGCGGAGCTCCGCGCGGCGCAGCTTGCCGGCCGCGGTGCGGGGCAGCGCGTCGAGGCGGACGAACGCGGCCGGCACCCGGTACGAGGCCAGCCGCGCGCGGCACCAGGCCCGGAGCGCGTCGTCGCCGGGGTCGTCGGCGCCGCCGCGAAGGACGATCCCGGCGACGGGGACGGCACCCCAGCTCGCGTGCGGACGGCCGGCGACGCCGGCCCCGGCGACGGCCGGGTGGGCCTCGAGGACCGCCTCCACCTCGGCCGGGTAGACGTTCTCGCCGCCGCTGACGACGAGGTCGGCGCGCCGGTCGGCGACGAAGAGGCGTGCTGCGGCGTCGAGGCGGCCGAGATCGCCCGTCCGCAGCCAGCCGTCCTGCGTGAAGGCCGCGTCGGTGTCGGCGTCCCGCCCGAGGTAGCCGCCGAACACGGCCGGGGTCCGGACCTGGATCTCCCCCACCCCGTCCGGGCCGGGCTCGGCGATCCGGACGGCGACGCCCGGGAGCGGCCGGCCAGCCGAATCCGGCAGGGCAGCGACCTCATCGGCCGGCAGGGCCGTCACCCCGGAGCCGGCCTCCGTGAGGCCGTAGGTGGTCACGACCGGCCAGCCCGCCGCCGTCGCCCGCCGCACGAGGTCGGGCGGGATCGGGGCACCGCCGAGGAGGACGGCCCGCAGCGCCCCCGGGGGCCGGCCGGCGGGCGCGGCGTCGAGGAGCCGGGCGAGCTGCGCCGGCACCAGCGAGACGTGGCTGGGGGCGTCGGGCGTGGCAAGCGCCGCCAGGACGGCCGCGGGGTCGAACGGGGCGACCACGTGGAGCGGCACGCCGGCGCCGGCGGCCCGCCAGGCTACCCCGATCCCGGCGACGTGCGCGAGGCCGAGGCACAGGAGCCACCCGGTCGCCGGCGGGAGCGCGGCGGCCCACGCCTGCGCGCTGGCCGCCAGCGCCGCGTGCGAGAGGACCGCCGCCCTGGGCGTCCCCGTGGTTCCCGACGTCAGGACGGCGACGGCCGGCGCAGCCGGGTCAACCGCGATCCCGCGCCGGTCGCCCGCCCGGGCGCCGGCCACGAGCGCCGCCGGGTCGAGTGCAGGGACGCCGTGGTGCGCCGCCAGGTCCGCCAGGTCGGGATCGTGGACGACCAGCCGCGGCCGGGTCGCCGCCAGCGCCGCGGCGATCTCGGGCCGGGCCAGGCGCGTCCCGATCGGAACGCCGACGGCGCCGACCCGGCCGATGGCGACCAGGAGGGCGACGGCGCCCGCCGATGGAGCGGCCAGGAGCGCCACCCGGTCGCCGGGCTCGACCCCGGCCGCCTGCAGGCCGGCGGCCGCGAGGTCGGCCAGCCGATCGAGCTCCGTCCAGGGATGATCGCCGGCGGCGTCCCGCACCGCGAGGGCCCGCGGCCGTGCCGCCGCGTGCCGCCGGACGTCGAGCGCGAGGATCGGCCCGAGGCTCACCCGGCGGCCTCCACCGCCTCGACGGCGAAGCGCCGGAGGACCCGGTCGTCGAGGGCGATCCCGAGCCCGGCGGTGCCCTCGCCGCCGGGGGCGGCCAGCCGGCCGTCCTCGACGATCAGCGGCGCGCGGAGGAGATCGTGCTCGAGGAGCCCGGCCGTCGCCAGCCCGTGCGGGAGCGGATCGGCGGCGCCGCGCCACCGGATGGCCGGAAGCGCCGCGGCGGCGGCCCGCGCGGCCGCCACGCCGATCCCCGTCTCGAAGAGCGTGGAGAGGACGACGGGCACGCCTCGTGCCTGCGCCGCCGCCGCGATCTCCGCGACCGCGACCGGGCCCCCGACCCGCGCGGGCTTCACGACGAGGACGTCGGCGGCCTCCGCCGCCAGCAGCGACCGCGCGCCACCGGGCGAGTAGACGGCTTCGTCGGCGGCGATGGGGACCGCGACGCGCCGGCGCAGCTGCGCCGCGCCCGCGGTGTCGTCCGCGGCGAGCGGCTGCTCGACGTACTCGACGTCGAAGCGCGCCACCGCCTCCAGCCGGTCCTCCGCGGTGGGGAGGTCCCAGGCGCCGTTGACGTCGAGCCGGAGCCGGACCTCCGGACCCACGGCCTGGCGGATCGCGCGCACCCGCGCCACGAGGTCCTCCGTCTCGCGCTCCGCCCCGGCCTTCAGCTTGAGGGTCCGAAAGCCTGCCTCGATCGCCTGCATGGCCGCTTCCGCTCCCTCCCGGGGCGCCGCGAAGCCGATCGTCCCGTTGACGGGGACGGCGGCCGCGTCGGGATCGAGCGCGAGGTCGAGCCGCGCCGCGTCGAGCGCAGCCCGGAACGCCCGGCCCGGCCCGCCGAGCAGCTCCAGCTCCTCCGCGTCGGGGAGGTCTCCATCGCGCGCCCGGCCGGTCGTCTCCCTTATCGCCCGGGCCAGGATCGTCTCCTCCACCTCGGTCGCATCGGGCTCGAGGACGGCCTCCCCGAGACCGAGCCGGCCGTCGGCCCCCACGAGGAGCACGATCCAGGCCTCGCGGTGAAGCCACATGCCGGTGGCGGTGGCGAAGGGCCGCCGGAAGGGCACGCGCACGCGGAGCGCGGACAGCCCCGCCACCGGGACGGCCTCCAGGAGGACGCGCAGGGCCGCGGCGTCGCCCGGATGCGCGCGGCCACCGGCGCCGGTCACGAGGCGGACGCCCCGACCTGCAGGCCGGCGATGGCGAGCCCGGCCGCGAAGAGCAGCGAGAACGAGAGGGCCAGGCGGGCGGTCCCCTTGAGCACCCCGTTCAGCTCGGTCGGCCGCTCGAAGTCGCGAACGGTGCGCATGAGCGGCAGCGCCAGCGGCAGGGCCAGGAGCGGAAGCCCCTGGGCGAGGGCCCGGACTCCCCCATCGGCCGCGAGACCGACGGCCGCGAGGGCCGCCGGGACCGCGAACGCCACGCCCAGCAGCAGCGCGTACTCGTACGCCGTTCGCGTGCGGCCCAGGACCACGGCGAGCGTGCGCTTGCCCGCGGCGGCGTCGGTCGGGATGTCGCGCAGGTTGTTCACGACCAGGATCGCCGTGGTGAGCGCCCCGACCGGGATGGCCGCGAGGAAGAAGAGCGGGTTGAGCCGGAGGGCCTGCAGGTAGGCCGTGCCGGCCACGGCGACGAGCCCGAAGAAGATGAAGACGAAGACCTCGCCCAGGGCCCGGTACCCGTACGGGAACGGCCCCCCCGTGTAGGCCAGCGCGGCGACGATCGCGAGCGCGCCGAGCGCGAGGATCACCGGCCCGCCCACGACGACCAGCCAGAGCCCGACGAGGCCGGCCAGCCCGATCACGAGCGCGATGGCGACCTCGAGCTGGCGCTCGGTCACGAGGCCGGCGGCGGCCACGCGGGTCGGCCCGGCACGGTCGGGCGTGTCGGCGCCCTTGCGGAAGTCCGAGAGATCGTTGGCGAGGTTGGCCAGGACCTGCAGGAGGAGGGCGACGGCGAGACAGGCCAGGGCGGTGTCGAGCCGGAGCGGCGCGCCGACCGCGAGGGCGGCGCCCAGGCCCACCGCCACCCCCGACGCGGCGGCGGGCAGCGTGGCGGGTCGCACGGCGAGCAGCCACGTACGGAGCGCCGGCGGCGTGGCCGCGGCAGGCGGGGGCGCGGCGCTCACGGGCGGCGCGGGAACTTCGTGAAGTCCGGCCCCCGCTTCTCGAGGAAAGCCCGCGAGCCCTCGTGGGCCTCGTCGGTCGTGTAGTAGAGCCCCGTGGCGTTGCCGGCGAACTCCTGGAGCCCGGCCAGCCCGTCGGTCGCCACCAGGAAGGCGGACTTCAGGAAGCGGATCGCCGTCGGGCTCATGGCCAGGATCTCGTCGGCCCAGGCGACGCCCTCCGCCTCCAGGTCGGCGAGCGGGACGACGCGGTTCACGAGCCCCATCGCAAGCGCCTCGCCGGCGTCGTACTGGCGGCACAGGAACCAGATCTCCTTGGCCTTCTTGTCACCGACGAGACGGGCCAGGAGGCCGATCCCGAAGCCGGCGTCGAAGCTGCCGACGCGCGGGCCCACCTGGCCGAAGATGGCGTTGTCGCCGGCGATCGACAGGTCGCACACGACGTGCAGGACGTGGCCCCCGCCGATCGCGTACCCGTTGACCAGGGCGATCACGGGGACGGGCAGCGACCGGATCTGGCGCTGCAGGTCGAGCACGTTCAGGCGGGCGATCCCGTCGTCGCCGACGTACCCGCCGGCGTGGCTCTTGTAGTTCTGGTCGCCGCCGGCGCAGAAGGCCCTGTCACCCTCGCCGGTGAGCAGGACGCAGCCGATGCTCGCGTCGTCGCGGATCCGGGCGAAGGCGTCGATGAGCTCCGCCACGGTCTGCGGGCGGAAGGCGTTGCGAACCTCCGGCCGGTTGATCGCGACCCTGGCGATCCCGGTCCCGGAGTGCTCGTAGCGGATGTCCCGGTACTCGCGGACGGGCGTCCAGGCGACGGGCGACGGGGACGAGGCAGGCGATGTCATGCGGCGGTCTCCAGGAGGAAGTCGAGGACGAGGGCGTGGAAGCGCTCGGGACGCTCGAGGTGCGGGGCATGGCCGGCGCCGGCGACGACCGCCAGCCGTGCTCCCGGGATGGCGGCGGCGACCTCCTCGGCCCGGGCCCGTGCCGGGTCCTCGGCGCCGACCACGACGAGCGTCGGGGCGGTGAGGGCGGAGAGGCGGTCGTGGAGCGGCTCCATGGCACCCTGCCCGCCGTACACGAGCGACGCGGCCAGGCCGAGGGGCGTGTTCGCGCGGCGGATCGCCGCCTGGCGGCTGCGCGCCGCGGCGGGCAGGGCGGCCTCACCGGCAAGGACCGGCTCCGCCTCCCAGCGGGCGGCAAACGCCTCGATCCCCTCGGTCACGGCGAGCCGGGCCCGCTCCGCGTCGGCGGCGGCGCGCTCGGCGCGAGCCGGTGGATCCGCGATCCCGGCCGACGGTGCCTCGAGAACCAGGCGCCGGACCAGGTCGGGATGGGCGACGCCGAGGCGCAGGCCGATCCGCGCGCCCATCGAGTAGCCCACGACGTCGACGCGCTCGGCGCCGAGCCGCCGCACGATCGCGGCCAGGTCGTCCGCCGTCCGCTCCACCGAGGGGCGCGGGCGGTCGCCGGGCACGCTCGCGGCGGCCTGCCAGCCCGTCCCGCCGTGGCCTGGCAGGTCCGGGACGATCGCGCGGACGCGCCCGCCCAGCCCCGCGATCCCGGCCCACGAGAGGCCGCTCCCCGAGAAGCCGTGGAGGAACAGGACGGGCTGGCCGTGGCCCGCGACCCGGACCGTCCAGCGCATCCCGGCGACCTGCAGCCGGAGCCGCTCGCTCACCGGGACGTCTCCGCCGCGTCGTCGGCGAGCTCGGCCAGGACCGCCTGGACCGCGACCGCCGCCTCGCGGTGGAGGACGACGTTGCGGGCGCGGTCGGTACGGAGCTCGAGCACGCGGAGTCCGGGCGCGGCCAGCGACGCCTCCAGGGCCGCGCGGAGGTCGGCCGGGCCGACCTGCCGGTGCTCCGCCCCGAGCGCCGCCACCACCGGCCCGAGGTCGATCCCGTGGGGTGTGCCGAACAGCTCCTCGTAGTGCGCGGGGAGCCCCGCGGCCGGCAGCGACGCCGTGGCCTGCGGCAGGAACGAGAAGATCCCGCCGCCGTCGTTGCCGACGACCACGATCGTCGCCGAGAGGTCATGGAGGCGCGCCGCCACCAGGCCCGAGAGGTCGTGGAGCAGCGCCAGGTCGCCGATCACGAGCGCCGTCGGCGCGCCGGTCGCCGCGGCGCCCAGCGCGGACGAGACCACGCCGTCGATCCCGTTCGCGCCCCGGTTGGCGAGGGGACGGATCGCGCGCGGGCCGGCCGCAAGCCAGGCATCCATGTCGCGGACGGGCATCGAGCTGCTCGCCCAGAGGATCGCGCCGTCGGGTAGGAGATCCGCGAGGACCGCGAACGGGGCGCCCTCGAACGCCTCGCCCGCGGTCGTCCGATCGCCCAGCCAGCCGCGCAGGGCCCGGTCCGCGGCGTGGTCGGCGGTGAGCCAGCCGTCGAGCCACCGGCTCCCGCGGGCCGGTGCGGGCCGCAGGCGGCCGGCGCCCGTCCGCCGGTCGCGCGCGTTCAGCACGTCGGCGAGCGCGTGGGCCGTGGCAGCCGCCTCGGCGTGGACCATCGTCGCCGGGACGATCGCCGGCTCGCGCCAGCCCGCGTCGCCGTCGACGACGACCAGGGCCGGCCGGCGCTCCTCGAGCAGCGTGAGGAGGGGCTTCGAGGTGGGCATCGCCCCGAAGCGGAGGACCAGCTCGGGCACGTGGGCCTCGCGCCACGGCCCCGGCCGCAGCAGATGGTCGCCGCGCGCGAGCATCCGCGAGCGATCGTGCGGGCCGCAGCGCGCCAGCGACAGGGGGTCGGCCATCACGGGCCAGTCGAGGGACGCTGCCAGCGCCGCCAGCGCCGCCGGCAGCGCCGGGTCGTCCTGCGGGCCGGCCACGATCAGGCCGCGCTCCACGCCGGCCAGCCGACGGGCAAGGTCGTGCGCCGCCGGCTGGTCGAGGAGACGCCGGCCGGCCACGACCCGCGTGGACGGCTCATCCGGGAGTGGGCCCAGCGGCCCGTTCGGCACCAGCGGCTCGCGGAACGGGACGTTCAGGTGCACGGGGCCGGCAGGGCCGGCGACGGCCGTCGCGACGGCCCGGGCTGCGACGACGCGCACGTGGCGGCGGGTGACGTCCTCGCCGTCGAGGAGCGGCAGCTCGGCGAACCACTTCGCGTGGGAGCCGAACAGCCGCACCTGGTCGATCGCCTGCGGCGCGCCGCGATCGCGCAGCTCCGGGGGCCGGTCTGCGGTGAGGACGACGAGGGGCACCCGGCCCAGCGACGCCTCCACGACGGCCGGCAGGAGGTTCGCCGCGGCCGTGCCGGAGGTCGTGAGGACGGCCACCGGCCGCCGGCCTGCCTTCGCCATGCCCAGGGCGAAGAAGGCGGCGCTGCGCTCGTCGACCAGCACGCGGACGCGGATCCCCGGGTGGGCGCGCAGCGCCAGGGCGAGCGGCGTCGAGCGGGAGCCCGGGCAGACGACCGCGGCGGCAACGCCGCCTGCGACGAGCTCGTCGACGAAGGCGCGGAGGGCGATGGTGTCGGTCATGCCTCCGCCTCCTCCAGGCGACCCAGGGCGGAGACGACCGGCCGCAGCTTGATCCGCGATTCCTCCCACTCGCGCGCAGGGTCCGAGTCGGCGACGATGCCGCAGCCGGCGAACAGCGTCGCGACCCGGCCGTCGACGAGCCCGCAGCGGAGGGCGACCATCAGCTCGCCGTCGCCGTCGGCCCCCAGCCAGCCCACCGGCCCGGCGTACCAGCCCCGGTCGAAGCCCTCGTGCTCGGCGATGAGGTCGAGCGCGGCACCCCGCGGCTCGCCGCCGACGGCCGGGGTCGGGTGGAGCCGCTGGGCGAGCTCCAGGATGCCGGTCTCGTCGCGCAGCAGGCCTTCCATCGGGGTCACGAGATGCTGGACGTGGCGGAGGGGCAGGATCCCGGGCTCGGGGGCCACGTCCAGCCGCTCCACGATGGGCCGGAGGGCGTCGCGGAGCATCGCCACCACCACGGCATGCTCCTCGCGCTCCTTGTCGCTCGCGAGGAGGCCGGCCGCCAGCCGGGCGTCCTCGGCGGCGTCCGCGCCGCGGGGCGCGGAGCCGGCGATCGCGCCGGTCCGGAAGGCGCGCCCCTCGGTGCGGACGAGACGCTCCGGCGTCACGCCCAGGAAGGTGACCCCGTTCCGCACGAAGGCGAACGTCGTGCTCTCCGGGCCGGCTGCCGCGAGGCGCCGCAGGGCGTTGAGCGGGTCGAGCTCGAGGGGCGAGCGGACGGCGACGCGGCGGGCGAGCACCACCTTGTCGAGGCGGCCGCGGCCGACCGCCCCGGCGAAGAGGCCCACGAGACGGTCCCAGGCGGCACGATCGGGCTGCTCGCCGGTGATCTCCAGGGGGGCGCCGGCCGGCCGGGCCACGAGCGCCCCGGGCGCCGGGGTGAGCTCGCGCGCCCGCGCCGCCAGGTCGTCCCAGAGCCGCGCCAGCTTCCGCGCCGCAGGCCCCTCGTCGCCGCCGGCCGCGGCCGTGACGAACGTCCCGCCGCCGGTCCGGGCGACGGCGAGGGCGGGCAGGACGAGCGACGCGGCCCCGAAGGATGCCCACGCGTCGCCGGGCGCCGGCGCGGCCCCGCCGAAGCCGAGACCGCCGAGCAGCACGGGCCCCGCTCCCCGCGGCAGGCTGGCGCCGTCCGCCGCGAGACCCCCGAGCGCCGCCCCGGCGAGCCGCTCGCGCCAGGCGTCGCCGGCCGCGGTGAACCGGTCCGGCCCGGCAGGCCCCACGGCCCATGCGCGGCCGATCCCCACGAGCGCCGTTCCCTCGGCCGGCTGGAGCCACAGCGCGGCTTCCAGGTCGGCCTCGCGAGCCGCCGCGAACAGCGCCAGCGGGTCGACGTCGGCGACGCGCACCGTGGCCGCCCGGAGCCGTCCCGGGGCGGCCGCGGACGTGGCGTCGAGGGCCCGCTCCAGGTCATCCCGACCGACGTCGAGGCCGGGCCGCTCCACGACGGTCACCGGCCGGTCCCCCCGGCACCCCAGGCCCCGCCGATCCGCTCCTCGGGCACGCCGACGCTGCGGAGCAGCAGGTCGCGGAGGGTCGGATAGGCATCCTCGAGGAGCCCCGGGTCGTCGGCCAGGAGCCAACGCGCGACGACCTCGTTGAGGGCGCCGAACCAGGCAACGCCGGTGATCGCCGTGTCGATCGGCGGGATCGAGCCGTCGGCGACCGCCTCGTCGAGATACCCAGAGATCAGGCGGGCGAAGCGATCGTGCAGGGCGTTCGTCTCGGCGTTGAACGCCCGGCCGGCGCCGAGCGCGTCGAGGAAGAGGAGCCGGGCCATCGTGCGGTGCCCGGCGAAGGTGGTCAGCACGGTGTGCAGCGCAGCCTCCGCCTTCGCGATCGGGTCCGTCTCGGCGGCGACGGCGCGATCCACCTTCGCCGCGAGCCGGTCCGCCGTCGAGCGCATCAGCTCGCGGAAGATCGCCTCCTTCGTCGCGAAGTGGAAGTAGACGCCGCCCTTGGACGTGTCGGCGGCGGCGGCGATGTCGTCCACGGCGGTGTCGCGGTAGCCGCGCCGGGCGAACGTGTTGAACGCAGCGTCGAGGATCTGCTCGCGCCGCGTCCGGCTCTTCTCGGCCTGGGCGGTCGTCCGCTTCTCGGTCGTCATCGCCGGCTGTCGTGCTCCTCGAGAAGAACCCGGTCCAAAACCGACCCACCGGTCGGTTTGATGAATGATACCGGTTTCGGCGGCCGGCCTTCGCCGGATGGCACGCCGGCCGAGCCGTCAGCGGAGGGGGATCAGCAGCACGAAGCGGGCCCCTCCACCCGGGGCGTCGTCGACGGTGAGCGTCCCATCGTGGAGCTCGACGAGGCTGCGGGCGATCGCGAGGCCGAGGCCGGAGCCTGCATCGGCTCGCGAGCGGGAGGCCGGCATCCGCGCGAACGGCTCGAAGATCTTCTCGCGCATCGCGGCCGGGACCCCAGGCCCCTGGTCCAGCACCTCGACCCGGCCGTATCGCTCGGCGGCGCGGATGACCGCGACGGAGACGTGGCCGGCCGGCGGAGAGTGCCGGAACCCGTTGTCGAGGAGGATCAGGAGGACCTGGAGGAGGCGGTCGGCGTCGCCCTCCACGGCGATGGGGGGAGCGTCGTCCGGCGGTCCGTCGAGCTGCAGGCCGCGGCCCTCCGCGAGGGGCGTGGCGCGCCGTACCGCGATTTTGGCGAGGGCGACGAGGTCGACCGGAGCGGTCTCCATCGCCAGCGAGCCCTGCTCCGAGGCGGCCAGGGCGAGCAGGTCCTCGACGAGCCGTCCGAGGCGATCGGCCTCGCCGATGATGTCGGCGACCAGCGGGCGGCCGTGCGGCGCGACGAGATCCTCGCGCTCGAGGACCTCGGCCGAGGACCGGATCACGGCGGCCGGCGTCCGGATCTCGTGGGAGGCGTCCGCGACGAAGCGTCGCTCCGTCTCGAAGGCAGCCCGGATCGGCACGAGGGCACGGCCGGTGATCCACAGCGTCGCCAGCGCGGCGCCCACGAGGCCCACCGCGCCGACGACCAGGACCGCCAGCAGGAGGGCCTGCGTCTGGCGGTCGTGGAGCGTCAGCACCGTGCCGGTCTGAAGCCAGCCCACCGCGGCGTCGTCCTCCTCGATCGGGACCGTCAGGATGCGGACCCGGGTGCCGTTCGCGTCCACCGTCCGCAGGTCGCTCCCGGATGCCCGCGCGGCGTCGACGGCCGCCTGGTCCGGCAGCGCGCCAAGGGAAACCCCAGAAGGGTTCGCGACGAGGGCGCCGTCCACGTCGAGCACCAGGAAGAACGTGTCCGATGCCTGCGGCTCGTGACTCTCGGATTCCTCGCCCTGCTCGGGCTGGACCTCGCCGCCGAGCTGGGCGAGGTACGCGTCCGATGCCGCGGCCAGGGCCCGGTCGACCTCCGAGCGCAGGATCGACGTGCCGACGATGGCGGTCGCGGCGCCGAGCGCGAGGACGAGGGTGCCGATGACCGCGAGCGTCCCGAGCGCCAGCCGGCGTCGCGTCCGCGCCAGGAGCGCCGCGCTGGGGCCGGTCGCCGTCCTGCTCACGAAGGGTCGACCCGGAGCGCATAGCCGACGCCGCGGACTGTCCGCACCAGGCCCTCGCGGCCGAGCTCGGCCAGCTTGCGGCGGACGTAGCTCACGTACAGGTCGACGACGTTGGAGTAGACGTCGGGCTCGGCCCCCCAGACGGCATCCAGGATCTGCTGCCGGGTGACGACCCGGCCCTCGTGGCGGATCAGGTAGGCGAGGAGCGCGAACTCGCGCGCCGACAGGTCCACCGCCTGGGCACCGACCCGCGCCACGTGGCGCTCCTGGTCGAGCTCGAGGTCACCGGCCGTGAGAGCACCTGGTGCACTGGCGGCGGGCCGCCGGCCGAGCGCCCGCACCCGGGCGAGCAGCTCCGCGAAGGCGAACGGCTTCGCAAGGTAGTCATCCGCCCCGGCGTCCAGGCCGGCGACCCGCTCCTCGACGCCGCCGAGCGCAGTCAGCATCAGCGCCGGGGTGGTCACGCCGCGCATCCGCAGCAGGCGCAGGAGCTCGAGGCCCTCCAGGTCCGGGAGCATCCGGTCGAGAACGAGGACGTCGTACGGCTCGCCGGCGGAGGCGAGGGCGAGCGCGCTGACGCCGTCCGGAGCCAGGTCGACGGTGTGGTGCTCTGCGACCAGGACGCGCCGGATCAGCTCGCCCATCCGGGGCTCGTCTTCGACCACGAGGATCCGCATCGACCCCATCCTCGCCGCCGGGCGGGGCACCGTCAACGGCTCGACGGCATTCCTGTGAGAACCCACATCCCGGACACATCGCCCATTCAGCCACGCCAGCGACACTCGCAGCATCTCGAACCAGTCGCGGGGACCCCCCGCCGCACCGGAGCAAGCCATGACCGCAACGCCGAAGCCCCGCCGGACTCCCGGAGCCAGCCGCCTCGGCCTGGCCGTGGCCACCCTGGCTGCCGCCGGCACGTTCGTCGCGGCCGTCGCCGTGGCCGGGTTCCCGGCCGCGCCCACGGCGGACGCAGCGGCGTCCGCCCCCACGACGTCCCAGGTCCTCGTCGATGCGATGACCGGCGAGCGGGTGGTCGTCGACACCGTCTACATCGTCACGCCGGCACCGACGGCGGTCGCGCAGGCGGCCTCCGGGGGTGAGGCAGAGCGCGAGGGCGAGCACGACGGCGAGCGGGAGAGCGAGCACGAGGGCGGCGGTGAGCACGAGGGCGGAGACGACTGAGATGGCCACCCGAAGCGATCCCCGGGCTCGGACGTCCTCTCCTCCTCCCGTCCGCGCCACCTCCCCGGCCGCCCCCGCGGGCGGCCGGGGAGCTGACCCGCCGCGCCGACGTCCCGACCCCAGGCCGATGCGCCTCGCCATCGCGGCCGGAGGCGTCGCGGCCATGTCGGCGCTCCTCGCCTTGATCGGGGGCTCGGCGCTGCCCACCGCTGCCACTGCGCCCACCGCCGCCCCCGGCTCCTCCGGCAGCGCAACCGGCGACGTCGCCCCGATCCGCCACGTGGTCCGCTACGTCGTCCTGGCGCCGGGCCAGCAGCCCCCGGCGAACGCCACGTCGACGCGTCCGGCGACGACGATCGCCACCCCCGTGCCTGCCCCGCAGGTGCGCCAGCGGCCGGCGATCGTCACGAGCCAGTCGGGACGGCCGTAGGTGTCGGCCGAGGCGCTGGCCGCGACCATGGTCCGGTCGTCACCGGTCGAGCCGCTCCCGCTCGAGCACACGAGCCACGCCGCGCGAGCGATGGGCGGGCGGCTCGGCGTCCACGTGGCGACCGTCCCCGGCGATGGCGCGGCCGCCGCCCGGGACGCGCGCCGCGTGGCCGAGCGCGTCGTCGCCTGGTCCCGGCTGCTCACGCGTCACGAGCCCGGCTCGCCGCTGATGCGCCTCAACGACGACCCGGTCGCCGTCGTGCCGGTGCGGCCCACCCTGGGGGCTGCCCTCGCATGGGCCGATGATGCGTTCCGGATGACGGGCGGGCTGGTCGACGTGACGCGCCTCGCCGAGCGCCTCGCGGCGGAGCGAGGCAACGCCGGCCGCCAGGAGCCGGGCCAACCGGCGGGCCGACCCACCGCGATCTGGCACGTCGACCTCGGGAGCCCGCGGCGACCGACGGTCGTGCGGGCCCCCGGCACGCGCTTCGACCTCGACGGAATCGGCAAGGGCTGGCTGGCCGATCGCGCGCTGCGCCTGCTCGATGGTCATCCGGGCGCCGCCGTCGACGCCGACGGCGACGTCGCCGTGCGCGTCGCGCCCGGCGACCGCTGGGAGATCGGCGTGGCGGACCCGCAGAGCGACGACGAGCTGCTGGCGCTGATCGTCCTGGCCGACGCGCCCGGCGTCCGGACGGGTCGCGGGCGCACGTGGGGCGTCGCCACGTCGGGCACGAGCATCCACCGCTTCGGCCCTGCGGCCCACCACCTGATCGATCCGCGCACCGGACGCCCGGCGGCGACCGACGTCGTCCAGGCGACGGTGATCGCGTCCGGGGCGGCGGTGGCGGAGGCGCTCGCCAAGAGCGCCGTCATCCTGGGCTCCGTCGCGGGGCTCGATCTCCTCGACCGGTCGGGCGCCGCGGGCGCCATCCTGCTTCTCGAGGACGGGAGGGTGCTCGCCCTGCCCCGCACCGCGGCGTTCCTGGCATGACCTACCGCGGCCTCGACCCGCGCCTGCGCCCCCTGCGGTGGGGCCTTTTCGGCATCGCCGTCGCCGTCGTGCTGCTGGTGACGCTCCCTGCCGCGACGGCCGCCCTCCTTGGCGTCGCCGAGGCCGCCCCGGATCGCCTCCCGTGGGTCGCGACGCGCCTGATCGGGTTCCTCTCCTACTTCGCGATCGCCGGGTCGGTCGTCTATGGGCTCCTCCTCTCGACCAAGATCCTCGACGCCATCGCCCACCGACCGGTGAGCTTCGCGCTCCACCAGGACCTTTCGGCGATCGGGCTCGGCCTCGCCGGCGTGCACGCCGTCCTCCTCGGCCTCGACTCCACGGTGCCGTTCTCGCTCGTCCAGGTGGTGGTGCCCTTCGCCGCCCCGTACCGGCCAGTGTGGGTCGGGGTTGGCCAGGTCGCGATGTACCTCGTCGCGATCGTCTACGGGAGCTTCCACGTCCGGCGCCGGATCGGGCAGCGATCCTGGCGTCTGCTCCACTACGTCACGTTCCTCGCGTTCGTGGGTGCGACGGCGCACGGCATCCTCTCGGGCACCGACAGCGGCACGGCCTGGGCCTGGTGGAGCTACGTCGTCGCGACCGCGGCGGTCGTCTTCCTGACCGCCTACCGCATCGTCCTGGCGGTCGAGGCGCGCCGGGCCGCGGCCGTCGCCCCGTTGCCACGTCCCGCCGCCGGTCCGTCGCCGCTCGACCTGCGCGCCCCGGGCGGCTGAGCTGGCGGCACCTCTGGGCGGGGATGACCGGCGGGTCGGCCGCGGGGCGGGGGCGCCCACATCGCCCCATCCGGAGGGTGCGAACGGGCCTGCCGGCGTGCCATCCTTCCGCGAGCAGCGCCGCGGGCGCGCAGCGGATGATGGACACCAATCCCGGAGGTGGCGAGTGCGCGAGATCGTGGGCTTCGTGATGGGCGCCGCCGCCGGCGCCGCGGGCGCGCTGTTCGCCACGTCGACCGAGGGGCGGGCGCTGATCGAGCGCCTCCGCGACGAGGCGCGCCCGGAGACGGAGCGCGCCGCCACCGAGTGGGAGCCCGTCCTGCGTGAGGTCGGGCGCGCCGTCCGCCTGGCGGCGAAGGAGGTCGAGGCCGCGACCGCCGACCTGCGCTCGCGGATCGGCGAGATCGCCGCTGCGCTGCCGGCCGACGCCCCGGCCGAGGCCGACGCGCCCACCGGGGCCGACGTGCCCGCGGCCGAGGGCACGGCAGCCGAGGTCGCGGCCACGGCCCCGGCCGTCGGCGACCTCGTCGTCGACGATCGCGCACCCGGCGCCTGAGCGCCGTCCAGGAGCCGGGAGGCTTTCGACCATGCGACGGTTCATCGCCCAGGTCATCGTCAACACGCTGACGATCCTGATCGTCCTCGTCCTGTTCTCTCTCATCAATGTCGACTACACCGATCCGTTCACCGAGGTCCGGTTCACGGGGCCGGCCCTTGCGCTGGGGGCCAACCCGGTCCTCACGCTCGTCTTCATGGCCCTCTTCGTCGCGCTCGTGGCGTCGTTCGTCCGGCCCGTCGTGCTCGTCCTGGCCGGCCGGCTCCTGCTGCGCTCGATGGGCCTGATCCTGATCGTCGTGAACGTCATCCTGGTGTTCGTCGCAGGCGTGCTGGCACCGGGCGAGTTCGTCGTCGCCCAGCCGACCTGGTTCTGGGGCACCCTGATCGCGCTCGTCTTCACCCTGCTGGCCAGCGGCATCCAGATCGTCGTCGGCATCGACCGGCCGCAGATCGACATGAGCGATCGCCAGCGCGCCATCTGGCGGCTCCTCGATCGCCTGCCCACGCCGCGCCGCAGCAAGCTCGTCGAGAACCTGCGCCTCATGCAGGTCTACAACACGGTCGCCGGGTTCGGCTTCGAGATCGGGCTCGAGTCGACGCCGGTGGCGGTCATCCGCGACCGCTTCCAGAAGTACGTCGGCGGCATGAACCGCGAGCTCGCGGTCCTCAGCACGCCGGCCAAGGTGCGGGTGATGTTGCAGCAGCTCGGCCCGACCTACGTGAAGATCGGCCAGATGATCTCGAGCCGGGCGGAGGCGCTGCCCCCGGACTGGCAGGAGGAGCTGGCGAAGCTGCAGAACACGGTCCCGCCGTTCCCTGCCGCGAAGGCCCACGAGATCATCCAGGCCGAGCTGAAGCAGCCGGCGTCGGAGCTCTATGCCACGTTCGACGAGGAGGCGCTCGCCGCGGCCTCGCTGGCCCAGGTCCACCGGGCCACGCTCCCCGACGGGCGCGAGGTGGTGGTCAAGATCCAGCGGCCGGACGTCCAGACCATGGTGGCCGCCGACCTCGGCGTCATGCAGGACCTCGCGGGCGTCATGGAGGACCGATTCGAGCTGGCCCGCCGCATGGACGCCCGGGGCATCCTCGAGGAGTTCGCCGCGGGCGTGCTGATCGAGCTCGACTACCGCAACGAGGCATACCACATGCGGCGCCTCGACGAGAACATGTCCGGCATCGAGGGGGTGCGCGTCCCCGACGTCGACGGGACGCGCAGCGCTCGCCGCGTGCTCACGATGGAGTTCATCCGGGGCGTCAAGATCAGCGACGTCGCCGCGATGGAGGCCGCGGGCATCGACCGGGACGTCATCGCCCGGAACTTCCTGCGGGCGATCATCAAGCAGGTCCTGGTCGACGGCTTCTTCCATGCGGACCCGCACCCGGGGAACGTGCTCGTCGACACGCGCGACGGCACGATCGTCTTCCTCGACCTCGGCCTCATCGGGCAGCTGAACCGCGACCAGCGCTTCGACCTGCTCGACCTGATGTGGTCGGTCGTCCAGAAGGACGCCGCCGGGATCGCGTCCGTCGTGACCCGCATGAGCACGCAGCGCGGCACGGTCAATCCGGACCGGGTCCGCTCGGCGATCGACGCGATCGTCTACCAGTACCTGAAGTACGGGGGCGAGGGCGGCGGCGACTTCGGGGCCGCGATCTCGGGCATCCTCGGCACGCTCTACGACAACGGCCTGAAGCTCAACCAGGACTTCACGCTCGCCCTGAAGGCGATGGTCCAGGTCGAGGAGATCACCCGGACGCTGAGCCCGTCGTTCAGCCTCCTCGACGAGGGCCTGCGCAACGCGCGGGAGCTCCTGACCACGGAGGTGAGCGCCGAGAAGATCGTCGCCGCGCTGCGCCAGACGACGATCCAGACGGGCAAGGAGCTCGGGCGCCGGCTCCCGGACCTGCAGTCCGCGACGCTGTCGTGGCTGGACCAGTACCAGAAGGGGAAGATCGTCGTCGAGGTCAACACGGCCGACCTGTCGCGCGAGATCGGTCGCGTCAGCCAGATCGGCCAGATGCTGGCCGCCGGCCTGGTCATCGCCGGCATGCTCGTCGCGACGGGGATCGTCTTCACCGCGACCTTGCTGTCCGGCACCAACATCGTGGTCATCTTCCCGCTCCCGGTCATCCTGCTCTTCATCTTCGTCGCCCTGCTCGTCGTCGCGGTCCGCGTCACGAACCGCATGCTCAGGAGGCCCGGCGAGCCCGACCGGTGACCGGGCGACGGCCGGCGCCCATGTCCTTCGTCCGCACGGTCCTCGGCGACATCGAGCCGGCCGACCTGGGCGTCACGTATGCCCACGAGCACCTCGTCATCGACGGTGGCAGGCCCGTCCAGCTTGTCCCGGACTTCCGCCTCGACTCGGTCGACGACGCCGTGGCCGAGCTCGCGCCGGCCCGGGCCCTCGGCCTGCGCGCCGTCGTCGACGCCATGCCGGCCGACTGCGGACGCAACGCCGAGAAGCTCGCGGAGGTCAGCCGCCGCAGCGGCATCCACGTCGTCGCCCCGACCGGCCTGCACCACGAGCGCTACTACCACGACCGCCACTGGAGCGCGATCCTCGGCGTCGAGGAGATCGCCGACCTCTTCGCCGCCGACGTGACCGACGGCATCGACGCGAACGACTACACCGGGCCGGTGGTGCGGCGGACGCCATACCGGGCGGGTGTCATCAAGATCGCCGGTGACGTCGACCGGCTGTCAGGCTTCGAGGAGCGCGTCTTCGCGGCGGCGGCGGCGACGCACGTCCGGACGGGCGTGCCGATCCTGACCCACTGCGAGCAGGGCACGGCCGGCCCGCTCCAGGCGCGTTTCCTGGCCGACCGCGGCGTCCGCCCGGGGAGCATCGTCCTGTCGCACACCGACAAGGTCGTCGACCGCGCCTACCAGCGCGAGATCTTCGCGACGGGGGCGAACGTCGAGTACGACCAGGGCTTCCGCTGGCGGCCCGACCAGGAGAACGGGACGCTGCGCCTCCTCGCGTGGGCCATCGAGGACGGGTTCGGCGATCGCGTCGTCCTCGGCATGGATGCCGCGCGCCGCGGCTACTGGGCGACCCACGGCGGGAGCCCCGGGATGGCCTGGCTGCTGGGCGACTTCGCCACGATGATGACCGCCCGCGGCATCGGCGCGGCGGAGCAGGCGCTCCTGTTCGCGGCGAACCCCGCCCGCGCCTTCGCCTTCGCCCCGGCGGCCGGATAGCGGGGCGCATCCCTCCTCGGCCGGATGGGGTGCGGCCTGTCGTCCTAGCCGCCCCGCGGCTCGCCGGGTGCCCGGACCCGAAACGTCGCCGACCAGGCGACCCGCTCGGCAGGCGCCAGCACGAGCGCCCGATCGGCCCCCATCGCGGAGCCGAGGTCGTCGTCGGGCGATGTCGTCGGCTCCAGGGCATGCTGGACACGGGGCTCGTCGGGCGCCGCCGGCCAGCCGCCGTCGTCGAGCCAGATCCCGAGGTTGGGGGCGATCGGGGCATACCACGACAGCTCCAGGCGCCCGCCATCGGGCTGGACCGCCGCGGCCACCCCCGGCAGGCCCTCGCCCGTCGCCGCGTCCCAGCTGCCGTAGAGCTCCCAGCCGCCGTAGGCCATCACCGCCGAGCCGGCCGCGGGGCCCCGGACGACGTCGAGCGCGACGGGGCGGCCGTCGGTCCCGGGCGTCTCCGGCCAGTCGGCGCGCCCCGGGACCGGCGCGATGGGCAGCCCGGTGGCATGCGTCACCCTCACCGAGACGAGCCCTTCGACTTCCAGGCGACTCCCGGGCTCGAGAGCCAGGAGCGGGTGCATCGACCACAGCACCGGCAGCTCGGCCGACCCGAGATTCTCGAGCTCGTAGTCGGCGACCACGCGTCCGCCGTCGAGGCGCAGACGCCGCGTGAAGCGGTAGCGGCGACGTCCTCCGACCGCGCGCTCGACCGTCCACGTCGCCGCGATGGCGGCACCCTCGGACACGACCTCCGCCGGGCGGCCCCACAGGTCCCCGTGGTCGCGGAGGGGCGGGCCGCCGGGGTCGGCGGGGTCCGGGCAGGGCGCCACCGTGGGAAGGCACTCGTCCCATCCGAACGCGACGGCACCGGAGTAGACGGCGCCGTCGCCGCTCCAGGCCGGGGCGTCGCCGGCCGGCCCCGCGGCCGGTGGGTCGCCCGCCACCAGCCACTCGCGGCCGGTCCACATGTCGACGAGCGACAGGACGCGGGCCCCGAGCGCCGGGCAGACGACGACCTTGACGCGGTCGCTGGAAAGCTCGAGCGTGGCGAACGGGCCGAAGGACGGTCCCGGGCGGATCACCGGACCACCGTGGGCGCGGCGCGGAGCGCGGTCTTCATCGCCGGACGACCTCCGGGTTCAGGGCGAGGCCGGGCCGGCGCACGCGGCAGCGAAGGAGGCCGGGACGAGGTCCTCGTAGCTGTCCGGGGTCACGATCGCCCCGTGGACGATCGTCTCCGCGGGAAGCGGATCGCGATCCTGCGCCGCGTCCCAGAGGATCCGGGCCGCCGTCGCGCCGACATCGCCACCATACACGAACAGGGCTGCCCGGAACCCCGTTTCCTCGTCACGGGCCCAGGCCCGGCACGCGAGGTCGGCACCCAGCCCGACCCCGATGACATCGGCGGTGGTGAACCCGGCCGTGGCGAGGGCGTTGAGACCGCCCTGGACGCCCTCGTCGGTGCAGCCGACGACCACCCACCGGGCGACCTGCGGGCCTGCCGTGATGAGCGGCAGCGCGGCGTCCTCGGCGGAGCGGACCTCGCCGGAGAACGGCACGGCGACCAGGTTCGCGGGCGGGATGCCGGCGTCCTGCAGGGCCGCCCGCTGGCCCTCGGCCCGTGCCGCGCAGGACGCCAGGGTCTGGACCTCGACGGAGAGGACGCCGACCTCCGTCGCCTTCCAGCCGCTCTGCGCGATGAGATCGGCGGCCGCGGCACCGACGGTGGTGCCGAGATCCCGGTCGTCGATCCCGACGAACGGCACCGGCCGGCCGGCGTCGTCGAGGATCCGTGCCTGGGTCGCGACGAGAGGGATGCCGGCGCCCGAGGCGAGCCGCGCAAGCACGGGCCCGGTGGATGCGTCGGGGGCGGTCACGCTGATCCCGCGCGCCCCGGCCGCGATGGCATCCTCGACGAGCCGGACGGCGATCCGGGGATCGCGCCGGGCATCGCCGACGGCCGAGCGCCCGCCCAGCTCGTCGATCGTGGCGGTGAAGGCGGCCGCCTCGGTCGCCGGGCCCTGGTCGGCGGAGGCGTAGACGGCGACGAAGAGCGGCGCCGCCGGGCTCGACGGCACGCCCGATCCTGCCGGCGAGGCGGGAGGAGTCGGCGAGGCGGCGCCGCCGCACGCGGCCGCGAGGATCGCGACGACCACCCCGAGCGCCCATCCCGAGCGGGGCATGCCTTCCTCCGTGACGCGGGGCCGCCGGCGTGGTTGCCGGTGAACGCCCGTCGCGCCAACCGTACCAAGCCGTCGGCGTCTGCGGCGCCGGCGGCCGCGGCGGTCCGCGTCGCCCGGCCGAACCAGCGGTGGGCCGGGCCGTGCCGGTCGGGGGAACCTCCGGGCGGGCTCTCGCCGTGCGCCTCGACCGGGGTGCCGTTTGACAGGCCGGCGCCGAACGGCGATGCTGTGGCGGTCGAGACGATGCGCTCAGCAGGGTCCGAGCACCCAACGCCCCGCTCCCCGCCCCGCATCGCCCCCCTGATCGCCCCGGCATCACCACCGCCGGACGCGCGATCGCGTTACGTGTCACGACGGTCGCTCCTTCGATTCGGGCGAACGTCACGAAAGGATCCCAGGGACATGATGTCCAGGCTCTCCCCGGCGCGGCGCCCAGCCGCCCCGCTCGCGCTCGCCGCGCGGACCGCAGACGCCCGCCGTCGGCGGCGCCGAGGCGGCGGCGACGCGCGCCTCTACTGCGGCACCAATGGGTGCCCCACCACCCTTCGGCTCGACGCCCGATCCGGCGTCGCCGTCTGCCCCATCTGCGGCTTCCAGCGCCGCCTCGCCTGACGCGCTCGGAGCAGGGCGCGGCCGACACGGCCGCGCCCTGCGGAGCGGCGCGGGCCGGCCTCGTCGTGGACGGGCGTCGTGGACGGACCGTGGATAACGTCGCCCGGCGGCCGGATTCTCGTGGACAGAACCCCTTGCGGCCGGCGACCTCCCCGGGCGATCATCCGGTCAGCCCGAAGGGGCCGTGATGAACGGACCGCGGTGCCGCCGCAAGGCGGCCGGGTTCCTCGCAAGGGGAGCCGGGCCCTCCGTCAGGGGGGTCGGCCCTTCCGCAAGGGAGGCGAAGCGGTTCGACGGTCGCACCGGTGCCGCAAGGTGCCGGGCCCGCTCGCGAGAGCGGGAGGCGCTCCGCAAGGAGCGCCACAGCTGCCCGCAAGGGTGGCGAGTCCCCCGCAAGGGGGGCGTGGCGACCGGGTCGGCGGTCCTTTCGGGCGCTTTCATGCCCGCCGCACAAAGCGGCGCCGCGGCCTCCCGGATGTAGACTCGACGGCGATATCCCGCGCGCCGCCGGCGCGCCCGTTCCGTCCGTCGAGGAGCCCGTGTCCGACGCGCCTCTGCCAGCGTCCGCCGCGCCAGCGATCCGCCTGGCCGGGCTGCGCTTCTCGTTCCCCATCGACGGATCGGCGGTCCCCGTCATCGACGGCATCGACCTGGAGGTCGAGCAGCGCTCCGTCGTCGCGCTGGTCGGGCCCAACGGGTGCGGCAAGAGCACGCTCCTCCGGGTCATCGCCGGGCTGCTCCCGGCCGCGGCCGGGACGGTCGAGGTCGAGGGGCGCCCGGTCGCCGGGCCGGATCCCCGGGTCGGGCTCGTCTTCCAGGAGCCGCGCCTCCTCCCCTGGCGCACCGCCCTCACCAACGTCTCCTTCCCGCTCGAGGTCGCCGGGCGCGAGCGGGCGGACCGCGAGGCCCACGCCCGTGACCTGCTGGCGCTCGTCGGTCTCCGCGACTGGGCGGGGGCCCGCCCCGCCGAGCTGTCCGGCGGCATGCGCCAGCGTCTCGCGATCGCGCGTGCGCTGGCCCTCGAGCCCTCGGTCCTCCTGCTCGACGAGCCGTTCAGCGCCCTCGACGCCCTCACCCGGGAGCGTTTCAACGTCGAGCTCCTCCGCCTCTGGGAGCGGATCGGGACGACCATCGTCCTCGTCACCCACAGCATTCCCGAGGCGGTCTTCCTGGCCGACCGGGTCGTCGTGCTGACGCCGCGGCCGGCGTTCGTGGCCGCCGACGTGCCGGTGGACCTGCCCCGGCCCCGCCGCCTCGTGGACCTCGACGCTGCCGTCCTCACCCGCACGGCGGCCGAGATCCGGGCCCACCTCGGGGGAGCCACCGACGACGCCTTTGCCGTCGCCACGGGAATGGTCGGCGAGCATCCCGAGCCCGACGAGGCGACCGCGTGAGCGACACCCGCGGACGCGTCGTGCTGCCGGTCATCGCCTTCGTCGGCTTCCTGCTGACCTGGCAGGCGATCGTCTGGATCGGCAGCTACCCGACCTTCATCCTGCCCGGTCCGGCGGTCGTCGCCGAGCGCTTCGTCGAGGCGTGGATCGAGGGCATCTTCTGGCCACACCTCGTGACGACGCTCGCGCAGATCGCCGTCGGCTTCACGGTCGGCGCCGCGGCGGCCCTGCCGACCGGGTACATCCTGGCCCGCTCGCGGCTGGCGAACCGGGTCATGTCGCCCTACCTCGTTGCCGCGCAGGCCGTCCCGATCCTGGCCCTCGCCCCGCTGATCGCCCTGTGGTTCGGCACCGGGCTGGTGGCTCGCTCGATCATCATCGCCCTCGTGGTCTTCTTCCCGGTGGCCATCAGCGTGATGGTCGCGGTGCGAGGGGTCGACCGCCGCCTCCTCGAGATGGCCCGCAGCTACCGGGTCACGCGGCGCCAGCGGATCCGGCTGGTGGAGGTCCCCGCGGCGCTGCCCGGCATCGTGGGCGGCCTGCGGATCGGGATCACGCTGGCCGTCGTCGGGGCCATCGTGGCCGAATGGGCCGGGGGTGAGCAGGGCCTGGGCGTCCTCATCAACCTGGCCCGCGGCAGCCTGTTCGACATCCCGCTCATGTTCGCCACGCTGACGCTGATCGCGCTGCTCGGGATCGCGCTCTACACCGGCGTGCTGCTGGTCGAGCGCCGGGTCCTCGCCCGGTCCTGACCGGCCGGCGCGCCCACGCCTCCGCGGGCGGCGGTGCTACGATCGCTTGGCCTTCGGGGCAGGGTGCAATTCCCGACCGGTGGTAGCGCCCGCAAGGGCGAGCCCACGAGCGCGCCGCCCACGCGACGGAGCGCAGACCCGACCGCGACCGCTCACCGGTCGCGCCAGCGGGGCCGACGGTCAGAGTCCGGATGGAAGAAGGCGACGGGTGCGCACCCGGCCGGGTGTGCCACCGTCCCGCGGCGCCCCGGGGCCGCACCGCGAGCACGGGAGACACGCGTGATCACCTCTTCGAGCCCCATTTCCTCGGCCGATCGCGGCGCCCGCCGCCGGCTGGGTCTGCTTCTCGGCGCCCTGGCGGTCGTGGCCGCCGCCTGCGGCGGCGGCGCCTCCACGAGCCCCGGGGCGACACCGTCGGACGGGTCCGGCACGCCCTCGGCGTCCGCGACACCGGGCGCACCCTCCTCCACCCCGGCGCCGCCGGTCGAGCTCACGGTCGGGCTCGGCTACATCCCCAGCGTCCAGTTCGCCCAGTTCTACCTCGCCGAACAGGAGGGCTACTACCGCGACGCCGGCCTCGAGGTCACCTTCCTTAACAAGATCGACCCCGAGCTCGTCACGCTCGTCGGCCAGGGCGCGGTGGACGTCGGGGTCGCCGACGGGACGAGCGTCGTCGCGGCCGTCAGCCAGGAGATCCCGGTCCGCTACGTCTTCACCGTCTACGCCGACTTCCCGAGCATCGTCTTCACCAAGGCCAGCTCGGGGATCGCCACCGCCGCCGACCTGGCGGGCAGGAAGGTCGGCATCCCCGGCCGGTTCGGCTCGTCCTGGATCCAGCTGCAGGTCCTCCTCGACGGCGTGGGGCTCACCCCGGACGACGTCGAGATCGTTCCCTTCCTCGACTTCGGCCAGCGGGCCGCCCTGGAGCAGGGCGTGGTCGACGCCGCGACGGGTTTCGTCAACAACGAGCCGGTCCGCATGGAGCTGGCCGGGACGCCGACGGTCGTCCTCGCGCTGCCGGACGAAGACCAGCTTCCGGGGAACGGCCTGATCGCCGGCCAGGCGACGCTCGACGGCCCCAAGGGGGACGCGATCCGGGCGTTCATCGACGCCACGCGGCGGGCCACGGAGGAGATCGTCGCCGACCCGGAGAAGGGCCTCGAGGCCGCGATCGCCCGCATCCCGGAGCTCGAGAGCGAGCGCGAGATCCAGCTCGAGATCATGAAGGCCACGATCGCCACGTGGCAGAACGACCACACCGCGGCGAACGGGATCGGGGCGATCGATGTCGCCGCGTGGGAGCGCTCGATCGCCGTCATGGCCAGCCTGCCGGACTCGCCGGTCGCCCGGCCGGTCACCGCGGCCGAGTGCGTCGACGCGACCTTCGCGGCCGAGTAGCGCGGCGGCGGACGGCCCGACCGGGGATGGCGACTAGGCGGCGACCCCGACCGGCTCACCGGTGCCCGCGGCCGCGATCTCGTCGGCTGCCACTTCGAGCTCGGCGCCGCGGTCCAATGTAGTTGACTGCGCAACTATCTCTCAACATAGTTGCCTGTGCAACAACACCGTCGGGGAGAGGTATGATCCCGATCGACGGAACCGCACCCGACCAGGAGGCCCGATGACGCAGACCACCGCGCTCCCCCGCGGCACCCCTGGCGTCGCGGACGCCCTCGGCGTCGACCGGGCGCCCAGCCCCGACGACCCGCGCCTTCGCGCGTGGATCGCGTTCCTGCAGGCCTACGCCGTCGTGACCCGCCGGCTCGAGGCGGAGCTCCACGCCGAGCGCGGGCTCTCGCTGGCCGACTACGACGCCCTCGTGCAGCTCGCCATCGCCGAGGACCGGCGCCTGCGGATGAGTGAGCTCGCCGACCGGGTCGTCCTCTCGCGCAGCGGCGTCTCCCGCCTGGTCGACCGCCTCGTGGCCGACGGGCTCGTCGCGCGGCGGGCCTGCCCGACGGACGCCCGCGGCTCCTGGGCGGAGCTGACACCGGCCGGTCTCGACCGGCTGCGCGATGCCGCGCCCGTTCACCTGCGCGGCATCGACACGCACTTCCTCTCCCCGATCGCCGAGGAGGATCGCGAGGGCCTCGTCCGCGCCCTTGAGGCGGTCGTGCGCGGCCTGCGAGCGCCCGAGGCGCGGATGCCTCCCGCCTGCGCCACCATCGCCGAGGCCCTCGAGCCCTGAGCGACGCGCCGGCGCTCGCGGTCCGCCGGCCGGGCGTCTTCCGCACCGGCACCAGCGGCTTCGCGTATCCCGCCTGGGCCCCGGCGTTCTATCCGGCCGGCACGCGCGGCGAGGCGCTGCTCCCGGCCTATGCCGACCGTCTCGCCGCCGTCGAGCTCAGTGCCACCTACTACCGCCAGCCGACGCCCGCCCAGGCCGCGGCCTGGGCGGCCCGCGTCCCGCCGGCCTTCCGCTTCACCGTGAAGCTGCTGCGCACCGGATCGCTCCGCGCGTACGCGACCGATCCCGCCGGCACCCTGCCCTGGCTCACCGCGCCGCTCGCGTCGTTCGGCGAGCGCCTGGGCACGGCGCTGCTCCGGATCCCGGCGGGCCAGGAGCGCGACGAGGAGCGGCTCCTCCGCCTCCTCGCGTCGTGGCCCGCGGCCGTCCCGCTGGCGATCGAGGCCCAGGAGTCCTCCTGGCACGTCGACGAGACGCACGCGATCCTCCGTGGGGCCGGGGTGACCCTCGTCGTCACCGACACGGACGAGGCGCCGGATCCTCCGCTCACCGTCACCGGCCGCCAGGTCTACCTGCGGCTGCGCCGGACCCTGTACGGCACGGCCGACCTGGACGCGTGGGCGGCCCGGCTCGAGCCGTTCCTGGCCGACGGCCGCGACGCGTACGTCTTCTTCCGGCACGATGAGCGCGGCACGACGCCGGGATATGCCGTCGCGCTGGCAGAGCGGCTGGCGCGCTATGCCCCCGGCCCAGTGAGACGCGGGCCGCGACGGGCGGTGGTCCGGGACGGAGGTGCGGGATGACCGAGCGGATCGGGGTCGGGCTCGTCGGCGCGGGCGGGATCGCGCGTGCCCGGCATGTGCCGGGCTTCCGGGCGCTGCCCGGCGTGGAGATCGTCGGCGTCGTCAACCGCACGCCGGAGTCCACGGCCCGCGCGGCCGCGGAGCTGGGCGTGCCGCGGAGGTACCTCGACTGGGCGTCGCTGGTCGCCGACCCTGAGATCGACGCCGTGGTCGTCGCGACGTGGCCGTACCTCCACGCGCCGGTGGCGATCGCCGCCCTGGCCGCCGGGAAGCACGTCCTGGTGGAAGGGCGGATGGCGATGGACGCCGCCGAGGCGCGGGCCATGCTCGCCGCGGCCGAGGCGCGCCCCGACCGCGTGGCGATGGTCGTGCCGGCCCCGTTCGGCTTCGCCGACGCCACGATCCGCCGCCTCCTCGCGGCGGGAGCCATCGGCGACCTGCGGGCCGCCCGGGTCGCATGGTCCGGTGGGATCGCCCCGACGGGCCGGGACCAGTGGCGCCGCGAGCGGCGCCACTCGGGGAACAACGTGATGACGCTCGGCATCCTGTACGAGAGCATCGCCCGCTGGCTCGGCCACGCCACCGACGTGTCCGCCACCCTGCGCAACTTCGCTCCCGTCCAGGCCGGCCCCGACGGGACGCCGATCGCCGCGGACGTGCCGGACGTCGCGGTCGCCGTGGCCACCTTTCCCGGCGGCGTGCCGGTCACGTTCGAGATCGCCGGGTACGGGCGGCCGGATCCCGTCAACGGCGCCACGCTGGTCGGCACCGCCGGCGTGCTGCGCGTCGACCTTGCCGGATCCCGCGTGGAGCTGGCCCCGGCCGGGACGCCGGCATTCGAGGACGTCCTGGTCCCCGACGATGAGCGCTGGACCTGGCGCGTGGAGGCCGAGTTCGTCGACGCGATCCGGGGCGCCGGGCGAGTCCGCCTGACCGACTTCGGGACGGGCGTCCGGTACATGGCGTTCACGGATGCCGCCCACGAGGCCGATCGGACCGGGTGCCGCGTGGCGCTGTGAGCGCCGCGCCACGGTCGCCGTCCCAGCCAATCCATCTCGCCTGTGCCCCAGAATGGAGAGCATGACTCGCCCGCTCGCGCTCCTGGCTGCCGTCACGCTCCTCGTCGCGGCATGCGGCGGCGCGCCCACCCCCACCGGCCCCACGCCCCCACTGGTGACCGCGCCCCCCGTCACCTCGCCGGCCCCCACCGAGACGCCCGCCTCCACGGCCGTGCCGACCCCGCCGGCCAGCCCGGCCGCCGCCATCGGCCTCGACACGGCCGTGTCCGACCTGCAGGGCCCGCTGTTCGCCGGCCACGCCGGAGACGGCAGCGGGCGGCTCTTCGTCGTCGAGCAGGCCGGACGCATCCGGGTCATCCGCGACGGACGCCTGGCTCCCGCGCCGTACCTCGACATCACGGATCGGGTGAGGGCGGGCGGAGAGCAGGGCCTCCTGGGACTCGCCTTCGCCCCGACCTTCGCCAGCGACGGCAGGCTCTTCGTCAACTACACCGATGGCAACGGCGACACGGTGGTCAGCGAGTTCCTGGCGCCGGACCCGGCAGCCGATCGCGCCGACCCCGGTTCCGAGCGCGTCCTCCTGCTGATCGACCAACCCTTCGCCAATCACAACGGCGGCGCGCTCGCGACCGGGCCCGACGGGCTGCTCTGGATCGCGACCGGGGACGGCGGATCGGGCGGCGACCCGCAGGGCAACGGCCAGCGCCTGGACACCCTGCTCGGCAAGCTGCTGCGGATCGACCCGCGCCCCGCGGGCGGCGCGCCGTACGGGATCCCCGCCGACAACCCGTTCGCCGGCAGCGCCGACGCGCGCGCCGAGATCTGGGCCTACGGGCTGCGCAACCCGTGGCGCTTCTCGTTCGACCGGGCGACCGGCGACCTCTGGATCGGCGACGTCGGCCAGAGCTCGCTCGAGGAGGTCGACCACTGGCCGGCCGGCTCGCCGGCCGGGCCGAACTTCGGCTGGAACACGATGGAGGCAAGCGCCTGCTTCGAGCCGGCCGAGGGCTGCGTCACCGACGGCCTGGTCCTGCCCGTCGCCGAGTACGGCCACGACCGCGGCTGCTCGATCACCGGCGGCTACGTCTACCGCGGCATGGCGGTGCCCGGCCTCGCCGGGACCTACCTGTACGCGGACTACTGCAGCGGCACGATCTGGGGCCTCGACGCCGCGGCCGAGCAGCCGACGCCACGGGTGCTCCTCGAGAGCGGCGCGAACATCGTCTCCTTCGGCGAGGACGAGGCGGGCGAGCTCTACGTGGTCGACCTCGGCGGGCGCGTCCTGCGGGTCGTCGCGGCTTCCTGAGGGCTGCCGTCGACAGCGCCTCGCGTCGCCCGTCTACTCGAGGGCGACGACCACCTGAACGGTCACGCTGATCTCGCTCTCGCCGGCCTCGACCGGCGTCGGGGCGGCCTCGGCAGCCATGAGGTGCGCTCCGCGGGGCGCGGGGAAGGGCGTCGGCGGCTCGACGACGCCCTCGGTCACCGACAGGACGGGGCCGAGCTCCGCGCCGGCCGCTCGCGCCAGGGCGGCTGCCTTCGCCAGGGCGTCGGCCACGGCTGCCTCGCGGGCGGCAGCCTCGGCGGCGGCGCGGTCCTCCACGTCGAAGCGCACGCCGTCGAGACTGGTGGCGCCCGCGGCGATGGCGCCGTCGACGGCGTCGGGCAGACGGGCGAGGTCGCGCAGCCGGGCGACGACGCCGTTGCGCAGCTCGTAGCCGCGCAGGGTGGGAGGCCCGTCGTCCCGGTAGTCCATCACCGGCTGGAGGGCCAGGCCCTCCGTGCGAAGGTCGCGGTTGGCTACGCCGGCCGCGCGCAACGCGGCCAGGATCGCCGACATCGTCACGGCGGCCTCCGCCTGGGCCGCCCCGGCGGTCGGACGTGTCACCGTCACGCCGAGCCGAAGCTCCACCACGTCGGAGGCGACGCAAACGCGGCCGATCCCCGCCGCGGTGACGGTCCGCGCCGGTGAGTCGGCGACCTGGGTGCTCATGGTCAGAGCATAGCCCCATGACCCTGTAGAGTGAGAGCCATGAGAGTCATGGTCGGCTTCATCCGGGGCCCACGGACATGAGCCTGCGCCCGTCGACCGAAGGCTGGGGACCCGCCGATCCGCCACCCCCCGCGCCACCCGATGCAGCGTTGAAGCCGTACGCACCTGTCAGCGCCGGTGCGCCGCCGGTGACCACGCTCCGGTGACCCGCCCCGGGCGACTGTCGTCGATCCTGCGCCGGCCGTTTGCCGGGGCGTCCACCCGCCTCGCGCGCCGCGACGCGTTCGCCGACGCCGGCCCGGCGACCGCGGAAGAGGCTGCGGCCTACGAGGCGGAGGTGAGGCAGGCGTTCTTGTCGCCGACCGGGCTGGAGCCCGCGATTGGCGGGCGGCGAACGGCGCCCGCACCAGAGCCGGCACGCGAACCCGCGGTCGACAAGCCCGTGGCCGAACCGGGCATGCCTGAGCCTCGACCCACGCTCCGCGCCGCGGCCGCCCCGCCCGTGGCCAACGCTCCCGGGACCGATCCGTTGCAGGCCGACACCCCGGTGTCGCGGCCCGCGTTGGCGGCCACCCCGCTCCCAGCCCCCATGCCGAAGACCATGGCACCGTCCTCAGGGCCCCCGGCCTCCCCGCCGGGCGGCGCGCCCGCGAACGTTGGCGAAGTGCCGCGCGCCCGAGCCTCGAGCCCCGGCACGAGAAGCCGCCCGAGGGCTCGCGTGTGGATCCCGGCGGCGATCCTCTTGGTCCTGGTGGTGAGCATCGTGGCGACGATAGGCGGAGCCCTGGTCCTGGGAGGCGCCGTGGCGCCGCGGACTGCCGAGCCGGTTGGGACGCCGAACGCCGACCCTTCCGCCGCGGCCACGCACGCCGCGACGCTCCCGGACGGCGTCACGGCCGGGTTCCTCCAGGTTGCCGCCGTCAACGATCGACTTGCCCGCGCCGCCTCGAGCCTCACTGCGGCGCTGGCGGTCAAGCTCCCTTCCGCGGCCGAGATCGCCCCGGTGTTGCGCAAGATCGCCGCAGACGCCCGGTCGGGCCAGGAGGGCTCGGCACGCATCGGGGCGTGGCCTGCGGCCGGAGCCTACCCGGCCGACCTGGCGGCGTTCTACAAGGCGGCCGCGGCTGTCGCGGCGGAAGGCCTTGGCGCCCCGCTGACCGACAACGCCGCCTACGCGACGGCCGGCCGGCGGATGCTGGCTGCGCTCGAACCCCTCCCGGCCTTCGCCGCGGCCACGCGCGAAGCCGCAGCTCGCGCGGGGGTCGCCCTGCCTGACGCGGTCGAGACGCCCCGGGTCTCGTCGTCACCGGAAGGTTGACGGGCTGCGGGCCGATCCTCGGCGGTCGGGGTCGCTGCCGCCCCTGGATCACGATCGAGCGCACCCCGGTCGCCACGGGCGCGGAGGGACGGAGCGTCGTCGTCGTGGTCGTGGTGCGGACCGCCGTGGGAAGCGGCGCTACCCGATCAGGTAGACCACGCTCACGGTGACGGTGACGTCAGACGTGCCCGGCAGGATCGGCGTGGCGGCGTCCGCGGCGACGCGCTCGCCGGCGTACGGAACCGGCCACGGCGTCGGCGAGGACTGCTCGCTGATCGAGGCGACCCCGACGATCGTGACCCCGGCCGCGGCCGCGAGGGCGTCTGCCTTGCTGCGCGCCGCCTTCATGGCCTGCGTGCGCGCCTGCGCCTCGGCATCGCTCGGGTCGTCGACCCGGAAGGTGATCCCGTCAAGCGTCGTGCCGCCCGCCGCCAGGGCGCCGTCCACGGCATCGGCGAGCTTCTCGAGGTCCCGCACGGTGGCGACGACGCCGTTGCGCAGCTCGTAGCCGGTGATCTTCGGTGCGGCGCCGTTCGTGCGGTAGTCGTAGACGGGCTGTAGCGAGAGCGTGGTGGTCCGGATGTCGCGCTCGGCGACGCCGGCGGCGCGGAGGGCCCTGACGACACCCTGCATCGCGGCCGCGGCCGCCGCCCGCGCGTCCTTGACCTTGGGTCGCTGCACGACCACGCCGACATGGAGGTCCGCGACATCCGGCACGAGCGTGACGGTGCCGATGCCGGCCACGGAGATCGTGCGGTCGGGCGCCGGGTCGTCGACGGCGCGTGCCGGCCGGGGCGCCAGGGCCGGCCCCAGGGCGACGGCCAGGACGAGGCCGCCGATGATGCCGAGGGCGACCCAGGCGGGCCGCGACCCGTTGACGGAGAGGGCGCGGGGAGCGTTCATGGTGTGCCTCCGAGGGCTCGGGCAAGGCGCCGACGCCGGCGCTGAGCGTTCGTCCGGTGGACCGGTCAGGCCCGGGACGCAGCCCGGCGGGAGCGGGTTCCGTCGCGCGACCTGCGCCGTTGGCGCCGAGCACCGGGAGCCCCGGAGGAGTGGATGTCGGGTCGCGCCCCCGCCGGCGCCGAGGGCAGGTCAGGCGCCTGCGCCTCGGACGGCCACGGTCGCGACCACCGAGCCCACGACCACGGCCAGCGGCGGCACGCGGCCGGTGAGGAGGGCCGCGAACCCGGCGGCCGCAACACACGCGTCGGCCGGCCCGCCGATCCCGCTTCGAACGACGGGATCCACGAAGGCCGCCGCCAGGATCCCGACCACCGCGGCGTTCACGCCCGCGAGCGCCGCGCGGGCGCCCGGGCGGACCCGCAGGGCGTGCCAGAACGGCAGCGCGCCCACGACGAGGAGCGCGCCCGGCAGGAAGATCGCGATCGTCGCGAGCACCGACCCGGCGATTCCGTTCGGCACGCCACCCCCGGCTGCGGCGCCGAGATAGGCGGCGAAGGAGAAGAGCGGGCCGGGGAGCGCCTGGGCCGCGCCGTAGCCGGCCAGGAAGGCGTCCTGGCTCACCCACCCCGGCGCGACGACGCTCGCCTCGAGGAGCGGCAGCACGACGTGCCCGCCGCCGAAGACGAGCGCCCCCGCCCGGTAGAACGCCTCGACGAAGGCGACCGCGGGATCTCCGGTCGCGGCGCGCAGCAGCGGGAGGCCGACCAGGAGGACCGCGAAGAGCGCCAGCGCGGCCAGTGCCGCCCGGCGCGAGACGGCCGGCGACCCGGCTGTGCCGGCGCCCGGCTGCGCCGGCGCCGCCCGTACGCCGAGCCGCGGCAGGAGGACGATCCCGGCGACAGCGCCGAGGGCGATGAAGGCCAGCTGAGTGAAGGGCGTGGCCACCCACAGCGAGAGGGCGGCCACGCCGAGCGCCAGCCCGGCCCTGGCGAGGTCCGGCGCCAGGGTTCGGGCCATCGACCAGACGGCGTGGGCCACCACGGCCACGGCCGCGACCTTGAGGCCATCCACCCACGCGCCCCCGGGGAGCGTGCCCCCGGCGACGCCGAGCCCGAGGGCGGCCATCACCAGCGCGGACGGCAGGGTGAAGCCGATCCAGGCCGCGAGGCCGCCCGGGAGGCCGGCGCGCTCGATGCCGATGGCGATCCCGACCTGGCTCGACGCAGGCCCCGGGAGGAACTGCCCGAGGGCGACGGTATCCGCGTAGGCGGGCTCGGTCAGCCAGCGCCGGCGCTCGACGTACTCACGGCGAAAGTAGCCGAGGTGGGCGATCGGCCCGCCGAAGGACGTGAGGCCCAGGCGCGCGGCGACGCCCAGGACCTCGCCTCCGCGTCCGCGCGACCCGGTCATGCGCCGTCCGCGGTCACGACCCCGCCCTTGTCTCGGCTGCGTCGCGACGCCGGTCGCCGCTAGAGGTCGAGCGGGTCCAGCTTCTCCGGGTCGATCCCGAGCGCCGCGATCGCCTCGGCGACCGTCGCGGCCGGGAGCGCGCCGGCCGCGTGCAGCGCGGAGAGCGCCGCGACGGCCACGTGCGGCGCGTCGATCTCGAAGAGCGCGCGCAGCGCCTCGCGCGTGTCGCTGCGCCCGAAGCCCTCGGTGCCCAGGGTCACGTAGCCCGCCGGCAGCCAGCGCCCGAGCAGGTCCGGGAGCGCCTTGACCCAGTCCGAGACGAGCACGACGGGACCGCCGTCGGGGCCCAGGACCTGGGTCACGTACGGAACCCTGGCCTTCTCGGTCGGGTGGAGGCGGTTCCAGCGCTCCACTTCCAGGGCGTCGCGCCGCAGCAGCTGCCACGAGGTGGCGCTGTAGACCTCGGCGGCGATGCCGAACTGCTCGGCGAGGAGGTCGCGGGCCAGGAGCGCCTGCTGGAGGATCGTGCCGGACCCGACGAGCCGGACGGTGCCCTTCGCCCTGCCCGCGACCTCCGGCGCCGGGAGGAAGCGGTAGAGGCCGCGGACGATGCCCTCGTCGACGCCCTCGGGCTTCGGCGGCATCGGGTGGTTCTCGTTGTAGAGCGTGACGTAGTAGAGGAGGTCCTCGCCGCGCCCGTACATCCGCTCGATCCCGTCGCGGACGATCGTGGCCAGCTCGTAGGCGAAGGCCGGGTCGTACGCCCGCAGGGGCGCGATGACCGAGGCGAGCAGATGGCTGTGGCCGTCCTCGTGCTGAAGCCCCTCGCCGTTGAGCGTCGTCCGGCCGGCCGTCGCGCCCATCATGAAGCCCCGGCCCCGGGCGTCGGCGAAGGCCCAGGCCTGGTCGCCGGTCCGCTGGAAGCCGAACATCGAGTAGAAGATGTAGAAAGGGATCATCGGCTGGGCGTGCGTCGCGTACGACGTCGCCGCGGCCTGGAACGAGGCCATCGAGCCGGCCTCGTTGATCCCCTCCTCCAGGACCTGCCCGTCCTTCGCCTCGCGGTACGAGAGAACCAGGTCGGAATCGACCGGCTCGTAGCGCTGGCCCTGGCTGGCGTAGATCCCGACCTCCTTGAAGAGCGGGTCCATGCCGAACGTCCGCGCCTCGTCGGGGATGATCGGCACGATCCGCTGCCCGAAGCCCGGGTCCCGCATCAGGTTCCGGAGCAGCTTGGCGAACACCATCGTGGTGCTGACCGACGCGGTCGAGCCGGCGGCGAACTCCGCGTCTGTCGCAGCGGCCGGGACCGGCAGCGGCTGCGCCCGGACGACGCGCCGGGGAAGCTGCCCGCCGAGCGCGCGCCGGCGCTCCAGGAGGTAGTCCATCTCCGGGGAACCGGGCTCCGGTCGGAAGTACGGCGCGTCGGCGAGCTTCTCGTCGGGAATCGGCAGCTCGAGGCGGTCGCGGAAGATCCGCAGCTCGGTCTCCGAGAGCTTCTTGGCCTGGTGCGTGATGTTCCGGCCCTCGACGCCCGGGCCCAGCGTCCAGCCCTTGATCGTCTTGGCCAGGATCACCGTGGGGGCGCCCCTGAACTCGGTGGCGGCCTTGTAGGCGGCATAGAGCTTGCGGTAGTCGTGGCCGCCCCGGCGCAGGCGGGTGAGGTCGTCGTCGGAGAGGTGCTCGACGAGACGGCCGAGCCGGGGATCCGGCCCGAAGAAGTGCTCCCGGATGTAGGCGCCGCCGGCAACCGAGTACTTCTGGAACTCCCCGTCGACGGTCTCGTTCATCTTGTTGACGAGGACGCCCTCGACGTCGCGGGCGAGGAGCTCGTCCCACTCGCGGCCCCAGATCACCTTGATGACGTTCCAGCCGGCGCCGCGGAAGACCCCTTCCAGCTCCTGGATGACCTTGCCGTTGCCGCGCACGGGGCCGTCGAGGCGCTGCAGGTTGCAGTTGACGACGAAGGTCAGGTTGTCCAGCTGCTCGCGACCGGCCATCCCGAGGGCGCTCAGCGATTCGGGCTCGTCCATCTCGCCGTCGCCGAGGAACGCCCAGACGCGGGACGCGGACGTGTCGGCGACGCCGCGGTGCTCCAGGTAGCGGTTGAAGCGCGCCTGGTAGATCGCCGAGATCGGGCCCAGGCCCATGCTGACCGTCGGGAACTCCCAGAAGTCGGGCATCAGGCGCGGGTGCGGGTAGGAGCTGAGGCCGCGGCCCGGCACCACCTCGCGGCGGAAGTGGTCGAGCTGGTCCTCGGTCAGGCGCCCCTCCAGGAAGGCGCGGGCGTACATGCCGGGCGCCGCGTGGCCCTGGTAGAAGACCTGGTCGCCCGACCCGTCGTCCTTGCCCCGGAAGAAGTGGTTGAAGCCGACTTCGTACAGGCTGGCCGAGCTGGCGTAGGTGGAGAGGTGGCCGCCGATCCCCGGATACGCACCGTTGGCACGCAGGACCATCGCCACGGCGTTCCAGCGGACGAGGCGGCGGATCCGCCGCTCGATCGCCTCGTCGCCTGGGAAGTACGGCTCCTGCTCCGGGCTGATCGTGTTGATGTAGCGAGTCTGCGTCAGGGGCGGCAGGCCGACGTGGCGCTGGCGCGCGCGCTTGAGGAGCTTGTAGGCGACGAAGCGGGCACGCTCTGGCCCCTCCTGGTCGACGATCTGGTCGAACGAGTCGATCCAGTCCTGGGTCTCGGACGGGTCGACGTCCGGGAGCTGCTGCTTGAACTCGTCGCTGTACATCGCGGGGCTCCTGGGCGGGGACGCGGAAGGCGGGCGCACGGGCCGCGCGGCCTCGACGGGCGAGTCGGGATCCACGGGCCGATCTGGAGCGTAGCCGATCCGCCGTCCGAACGCGCCGTGGGGCGCTGGGGTACAGTCGCCGCATGCACGAGGAGTACGCGGCGGGGACGGCGCTGCTCGTCGTCGACGTCCAGAACGACTTCGCCGACCCCGCCGGCGGCCTCTCCGTCGGGGATGCCGCAGCCATCGTCCCCTTCCTGAACCAGGAGATCGCGGCCGCGCGTGCGGCCGGCGCCTTCGTCGCCTACACCCAGGACTGGCACCCGGCGTCCACGCCGCACTTCGCGAAGGACGGCGGCACCTGGCCGGTCCACTGCGTCGGCGGCACCTGGGGCGCGGAGCTCCACCCGGGGCTCATCGCCGACGCCGGCCCGTCGGTCCGGAAGGGCTCGAACGGCGAGGACGGCTACTCGGGCTTCACGATGCGCGACCCGCTGACGGGGGCGACGGTGCCGACCGAGCTCGACGGCCTCCTGCGGAGCCACGCGATCCGGCGGATCGTCGTCGCGGGCCTCGCCACGGACTACTGCGTGCGGGCGACGGTCCTCGACGCGCTCGCGCTGGGCTACGAGACCCGCGTCCTGGTCGACGGCGTCCGACCCGTCGAGCTCGCCGCCGGCGATGGCGCGCGCGCCCTCGCCGAGATGGAGCGGGCCGGCGCGGTGCTGGTCCACCGGTTCGCCGCGGCCGCAGTGGCCGAAGGGAGGGCATGATGCGTTTCCGCACGTTCGCCGCCATCTGCCTCTCCGGGGTCGCCGGCGCCTTCCTCGTCGACCGCTGGATCGGGAGCCTCATCGCACGGGGCGAGGCGATCGACCCGATGATGAAGATGGCGATCACGATCGGCGCCCCCATCGACGACGTCTGGGACGTCGTCTCCGACATCGAGCGCCAGCCGCTCTGGATGGAGGAGATGAAGAGCGTCCGGCTGACGACGCCGGGCCCGGTTGGCGTGGGCACCCGCGGCGACGCCGACGTCCGGATCTTCCTCGTCGGGGTCGTGGATCCGGTCGAGATCGACGTCTACGACCCGCCCACCCGCTTCGGGATCCGCCACGTCGGGAGGTTCACCGGCGAGGGGCGAATCACGCTCGAGGCGATCGACGCGCGGCGGACGCTCGTGCGCTGGGACGAGCGCCTGGTGCCACCGCTCTTCCCGCACCTGGGCCAGCTGCTCCAGAAGCCGATCCTGGGCGGCATCTTCCAGGCCGACCTGGAGCGTCTCCGCGAGATCGTGGAGTCGCAGCATGCCGAGGCGATCGCCGGCGCCGGCGCGGACGCCGGCTGAGCATCACGGCGGGCCCGACCCTGCGCGTCCACCTGGTCGACGCGACCTACGAGCTCTTCCGCGCGTACCACGCGCCGCGGCCGGCCGTGCGCGGTCGCGGCGGGATGCCCCTCACGGCCGTCGCCGGCCTGGTCGGGACCCTGCTGGCGCTCCTCCGGGACGAGGGCGCGACCCACGTCGGGTGCGCCCACGACCGCGTGATTCGGTCCTTCCGCAACGACCTGTGGCCGGGCTACAAGACCGAGGCCGGCGTTCCGGACGACCTGCTGGCCCAGTTCCCGGTCGCCGAGGAGGCGATCCTCGCGCTCGGGGTACCGCTCTGGCCGATGGTGGAGCTCGAAGCGGACGACGCCCTCGCGACGGCCGCCGCCCGCTTCGCGGCGGATCCCTCGGTGGAGCAGGTGCTCGTCTGCACGCCGGACAAGGATCTCGCCCAGTGCGTCCGCGACCGGCGCGTCGTGCTGCGCGACCGGCGCCGCGACCTGGTCTACGACGCCGCCGGCGTCCGGGCCAAGTGGGGCGTCCCGCCGGCCGCGATCCCCGACTGGCTGGCGCTCGTCGGCGACGCCGCGGACGGCTTCCCGGGGATCCCAGGGTTCGGGGCCGTGACGGCCGGGGCGGTGCTGGCCGCGTTCGGCACGCTCGAGGGCGTCCGCGATGCGCCCACGGCCACCTGGCCGGCGGCGGTACGGGGTGCGCCGCGGCTGGCGGCAACGCTGCGGGACCACTGGGTCGACGCGCTCCTCTTCCGCGACCTGGCGACGCTGCGGCTCGACGCGGAGCTCCCCGAGCGGACGGCCGAGGAGCTCCGCTGGCGGGGCACGGATGCGGGCGCGTGGGAGGCGTTCTGCGACCGCTGGGAGCTGCCGGGCCTGCGCCGCCGGCCGCACCGCTGGCGCGACGGGTAGCGACGGGCGGGGTCGCGCGGGGTCGCGCGGCGATGGGCATGCGCGCGCAGCGGCAACGCCGCGGCGGCGATGGGCATGCGCGCGCAGCGGCAACGCCGCGGTTGTCAGGGCTCGCGGAGAAGCCGGAGCAGGGTGGCGTGGTGCGCGGGCGGGGCGGCCAGGATCCCCATCCCCATCGACGGGGCCGACAGGTTGAACCACGGCCCGCCGGCCATGTCGGTGACGACTGCGCCGGCCCGCTCGGCGATCAGGCCGCCCGCAGCGACGTCCCAGGGGGAGAGCCCCACCGTCTGGCTGTAGGCGTCGAAGCGGCCGTTGGCCACGTAGGCCAGCGAGAGCGCGGCGGAGCCGAGCTGGCGCGGGATGCGGATGGCCCGGCGCACGCGGCGCGTCCGGGTCGCGGGCGCCCGGCCGCCGACCGCGAGGCCCATCACGAGGTCCACCAGGCGCTCCTTGGCGGACACGGCGACCGGACGTCCGCCGAGCGTGGCCGGCCCGTCCGCGGTCGCCGCGTAGGTCTCCACCCGGATCGGGTCGTGGATGACGCCGACGACCGGCCGCCCGTCCTCGACCAGGGCCAGCGAGACGCAGAAGAACGGGATCCCGTTCGCGTAGTTGATGGTCCCGTCGATCGGGTCGCACACCCAGGTGCGGTGCGTGACCTCCGTGCCGCGGCCGGACTCCTCGCCGTAGAACCCGTCGGCCGGGAACTGCTCGGCGAGCTCCGCTCGAATGAGCGCCTCCGAGGCATGGTCGACCTCGGTGACGATGTCGCGCACGCCCTTGAAGGCGACCGCCCCGGAGTCGTCCAGCCGCGCCACGAGAAGACGTCCGGCGCGGGCGGCGATCTCCTCCGCGGCGGCCAGCTCGACGGCATGGGTGCTCGCCCGGGCGGCGGGGCTCACCGCGAGCACTCCACCGCGAACGGCCGGGCGACCGTTCCCAGGCCCGCCACCTGCTGCTCGAACACGAGCGCCTGGCCGGGCTCGACCTCGGGCGACCGGACGTACGTCTCCACCGGCGGGTTGCCGAGGTAGGTGGGGTCCCAGACGCGGCAGGTCGCCTCGCCGGCGCGCGTGCCGGTGTTCGTCACCTCGAGGGTCAGGAGCAGGCCGTCGCCGGCCGGCACGACCGTCGCGAGCTTCGCGGAGAAGGGCCCCACGCCGCCGACGAGCAGCAGCGCCGCGACGGCCATCCCGACCACGGCGAGGGCGATCCCGAGGAAGACCGTCCCGTGCGCCTGCGAGGCGGCGGGCTGCTTCAGGCGGGCGGGGTTGCAGGCCCGGCAGAGCGAATCGGAGATCGGGATCCGGGCGCCGCAGCGAACGCAGGCATGCGTCGGCTCAGGGGCGGTTGCAGGGGCGGGGCTGGAGGTCGTCGTCACGCTCGCGGTCGGGTGCGGCCGCCGGGACGGGCCGGCGGAGGGATCGGAGGGGCATCTTGCCACGACCGGCGGAACGGCGCCGGGCGGCCCCGGAACGGCGCCGGGCGGCCCCGGCCCGGCGCCGGCAGCCGCGCGCCTTCAGCGGCCGGGCGCCGTCCGTGGCCGCGCCCCGTCAGCGCCGGACGGCCGCCCCCACGAGCGCGTCGACGTCCGCGGTCGTGTTCGCGCCGACGATCGCGCCGTCGGCGCCCGCGACCCGCCACTCGGCGGCGGCGGCGGCCGGGTCCGCGACCCATGGGCTGGCGGTGAGCGACCCACCCTTCGCCAGGTCGAACGCGACGAGGACGCGCTGGTGTTCCCGCTTCCTTCCCGCAGCCTCCAGGGCGTGCAGGTAGGCCGGCAGGCGCTCCGCGAAGGTCGCCGCAGGCGTCGTCCAGCCGTCGCCGACCCGTGCAGCGAGCGCCGCCCCTCGTCGCGATTCGCCGCCGACGATGATCGGAGGCGGCGGCACCGGCACCGGGAATGCATGGGCGTCCAGGAGCGGGTAGAACGGGCTGGGCCGCGTCACCGGCCCGCCTGCCCAGAGGGCGCGCAGGACCGCAACCGCCTCCTCCAGCCGCGCGACACGTTCCGGGACGTCCGGGAAGGGGATCCCGTACGCGACGTGCTCCGCGGGATGCCCCCCGATCCCGAGCCCCAGCGTCAGCCGGCCGCCGGTCGCCTCCTGGAGCGTGGCCGCCATCCGGGCGAGGACCGCCGGGTGGCGGTTCATGACGTTCGCCACGAAGGTCATGAGGCCCAGGCGCGTGGTCGCCCCGCCGATCGCCGCCAGCGTGGTCCAGGCCTCAAGAACGGGGTCGCTGCGGACGCCCCGGCTGACGAAGTGGTCCCAGGCGGCGACCCCGGCGTAGCCGGCCGCCTCGAGGCGCAGGGCCTGCTCGCGCCACCAGGCGAACGGGACGCCGATCGCCCGCAGGTTGACGACGACCGGGAACGGCGGCTCCGACTCCGGCCCGGTCCCGGCGGCGCCCGGTCCCGGCGCGGCGCGGCGGTGCGGTGACGGCATCGGCGGCTCCTCGTGGGTGGTCGGCGGGGCGAGTGTACGGCGCCGGGCGGCCGCCGGCGTGGGGCGGCCGCCGGCGTGGACTGGCCGCCGGCGTGGACTGGCCGCCGCGCGTGCCGCGTCCTCCCTCCGCCCTGCTCGTAGTACGATCGAGCGAGGCTGTGTGGACGGTCTCGAGACAGGGCCGCGACGGATCGGAAGCGGGTGCAGGAGGACGGTCATGGGCAAGGAGTTCTTCACCGAGGTCACGGAGCCCATCCGGTTCGGCGGCCTGGGATCGACGGACCCGCTCACGTACAAGATCTACGAGCCGGACCGCATCGTCCTCGGCAAGCGGATGGAGGATCACCTGCGGCCGGGGGTCTGCTTCTGGCACTCCTTCGCCTGGGCCGGCACCGACATGTTCGGCCTCGGGACGTTCGACCGCCCGTGGATCACCGACGCGATGGACCCGATGGACGCCGCCCGGATGAAGATGGCGGCCGCCTTCGAGTTCTTCGCCAAGCTCGGCGTCCCGTGGTACTGCTTCCACGATCGCGACGTGGCGCCCGAGGGCGCCTCCTTCGCCGAGTTCCGGGACAACCTCGACGCCCTCGCCGACGACGCCGCCGCCCGCCAGGAGCAGACCGGCGTTCGCCTCCTGTGGGGGACGGCGAACCTCTTCAGCCACCCGCGCTATCAGGCCGGCGCGTCGACGAACCCCGACCCCGAGGTCTTCGCCTACGCCGCCGCGCAGGTGAAGCACATGCTCGAGGTGACCCAGCGTCTCGGCGGGCAGAATTACGTCCTGTGGGGCGGCCGGGAGGGGTACGACACCCTCCTCAACACCGACCTCCGGCGCGAGGGAGCGCAGTTCGCCCGCTTCCTCGGCCTCGTCGCCGAGCACAAGGCGAAGATCGGCTTCACCGGCACCCTTCTCATCGAACCCAAGCCCCAGGAGCCGACCAAGCACCAGTACGACTACGACAGCGCGACCGTCCACGGCTTCCTGGCCCGCCACGGGCTGGACGGCGAGTACCGCCTCAACATCGAGGCGAACCACGCCACGCTCGCGGGGCACTCCTTCCAGCACGAGGTCGCCTACGCCGTCGCGAACGGGATGTTCGGCAGCATCGACGCGAACCGCGGCGACTACCAGAACGGCTGGGACACCGACCAGTTCCCGAACTCGGTCGACGAGCTCAGCCTCGCCCTCTACGAGATCCTGCGCGGCGGCGGCTTCACCACGGGCGGCTTCAACTTCGACGCCAAGCTGCGCCGCCAGAGCAGCGACCGGACCGACCTCTTCCACGCCCACATCGGCGGGCTCGACACGCTGGCCCGGGCGCTCCTCGCCGCCGCCGACATGCTCGAGCAGGGCACCCTCGCGGCGATGGTCGAGAAGCGGTACGCCGGCTGGGACGGCGAGCTCGGGCGGGCGATCCTCGACGGCTCGGCCAGCCTCGCCGACCTCGCGGCCAAGGTCGAGGCCGGCGAGATCGACCCGCGGCCGGTCTCCGGCCAGCAGGAGCTGTACGAGAACGTCGTCAACCGCCACATCTGGGCGGTCGATCGCCGCTGACACCCGAGCCCGGCGGCTGCCCCGCCGGGCCGGTCACCCGCGAACCCGAGGAAGCCACGATGGGCCACGTCCTGGGCATCGACGCCTCGACCACCGCGGTCAAGGCCATCCTGATCGACGAGGCCGGCGCCGTCCGCGGCATCGGCTTGTCGTCGTACGAGCTGAGCGTCCCCCGCCCGCTCTGGAGCGAGCAGGACCCGCGCCTGTGGTGGGACGGCACCGTCGCCGCGATCCGGGCGGTCCTCGCGAACACCGGCGTCCCGGGCGCCGATGTCGTCGCCGTCGGCCTGACGGGTCAGATGCACGGCGCCGTGCTCCTCGACGCCGCGGACGAGGTGCTCCGCCCGGCGATCCTCTGGAACGACCAGCGGACCGGCGCCGAGTGCGACCAGATCCGGCAGGTCGTCGGGCCCGAGCGCCTCGTCGCCATCACGGGCAACGACGCGCTCACCGGGTTCACTGCGCCGAAGCTCGTCTGGGTCCGCGACCACGAGCCGGACGTCTGGGCCCGCGTCGCCCACGTCCTTCTGCCGAAGGACTACGTGCGGCTCCGCCTGACCGGCGACCACGCGATGGACAAGGCGGACGGGTCGGGCACGATGCTCTTCGACCTGGCATCGCGCGACTGGTCGGGCCCGATCCTGGCCGCGCTGGGCATCGACCCCGCCTGGATGCCGCCGACCTTCGAGGGGCCGGACGTGACCGGCGTCCTCACGGCCGAGGCTGCGGCGGCGACCGGGCTTCGGGCGGGCACGCCGGTGATCGCCGGCGGCGGCGACCAGGCGGCGAACGCCGTCGGCGTCGGGGCCGTGGAGCCCGGGGTCGTGGCTCTCTCGCTCGGCACGTCCGGCGTGATCTTCGCCACGACCGACCGACCGCTGTTCGAGCCGCGCGGCCGTGTCCATGCCTTCTGCCACGCCGTCCCCGGCCGCTGGCACATGATGTCGGTCATGCTCTCGGCCGCCGGCAGCCTGCGCTGGTTCCGGGACGCGCTCGCGCCGGGCACGGAGTACGACGACCTCGTGGCCCTCGCGGCCGGGGTCCCGGCTGGGAGCGACGGCCTCCTCTTCCTCCCCTACCTCACCGGCGAACGCTCGCCGTACCCCGACCCGCTGGCCCGCGGAGCGTTCGTCGGCCTGACCCTTGCCCACGACCGGCCCCACCTGACCCGCGCCGTTCTCGAGGGCGTCGCGTTCGGCCTCCGCGACGGCCTCGACCTGATGATCGAGGCCGGGATGCCCGAGCCGAGCGTCATCCGGGCCTCGGGCGGCGGCACGTCGAGCCCGCTGTGGCGCCAGATCCTGGCCGACGTCCTGGGGGCCGAGATCGCGACCGTCGACACGACGGAAGGCGCGGCGTACGGGGCGGCGCTGCTGGCGGCCGTCGGCGCCGGCTGGTTCCCCGCGGTCGAGGCCGCGGCGAGTGCGCTGGTGACGGCGACGCCGGCGGCGGCACCCGGGCCCGACGGGCCACGCTACGCCGAGGTGCACGAGATCTACCGGGGCCTCTACCCGGCGCTGGCGCCCACCTTCCGGAGGCTGTGAGCCGGCCTCGCCGAGGGCCGCCGACGCGTCGCGAGGCGCTCGCCCGCGCCGCATCCGCCCCGCGCGGCGTGCCGCGTCAAGCGCGGCCGCCCGATCAGCTGTGGAGCTCCTCGATCTCCTGCTGCGTCACCTCGCCGGGCTCCTTGCCCATGATGATCATGGCCAGGACTTCGTCCTTGGTGACGTCATCCTTCCTGACCGTCCCCACGAGCTTGCCCTGGAGCATGACGCTGATCCGGTCGGAGAGGTCGAAGACGTCGTGGATGTCGTGGCTGATCAGGAAGATCCCCAGGCCCTCCGACTTCAGCTGGGCGACCAGCTCGCGGACCTGGGCCGTCTCGGCCGGGCCGAGCGCCGCGGTGGGCTCGTCCATGATCAGGATGCGGGCGTTGAAGTGGATCGCCCGGGCGATGGCCACCGACTGCCGCTGGCCGCCGGAGAGCGACTTGACCGGCGTCTTGTAGTTCTTGAAGCGCGGGTTGAGGCGGCCCATGACCTTGCGGGTCGCCGACTCCATGGCCGCGTCGTTGAGCGACCCGATCCGGGTCCGCAGCTCGCGCCCCAGGAAGACGTTCGCCGCAGCATCCACGTTGTCGGCGAGGGCCAGCGTCTGGTAGATCGTCTCGATGCCGAGGGCCTTCGCGTCGCGCGGGTTCGAGATCGTCACCGGCTCGCCGTCGATGAGGATCTCGCCGGAGTCGGCGGGATGGGCGCCCGAGAGGGTCCGGATGAGCGTCGACTTGCCTGCGCCGTTGCCGCCGACCAGGCCGACGACCTCGCCGGCGTGCGAGGTCGACCGTGACGCCCTCGACGGCATGGACACCGCCGAACGAGACGTAGATGTCGCGCATCTCGACGAGCGGAACCCGCGGCGCGACGGCCGTCGGAGCGGGCGCGGTGGTGGTGACGGTCATCGGTCGGCCTCCTGCTCGCTCAGCTCGCCCGCCGGCGCACGTACGAGTCGAAGCCGACCGCCGCGACGAGCACGATGCCGACGACGACGTCCTGGGTCGGCGAATCGACGTTGAGCAGGAGCATCCCCGAGCGGAGCGACTGCATGACGACGGCCCCCAGGATCGCTCCCGGGATCGTCCCGATGCCCCCGGCGAACGAGGTGCCGCCGATGACGGCGGCGGAGATGACGTCGAGCTCGTTGGTGACCCCGAGGTTGGTCACCGCGGCGTTCAGCCGCGCCGTCTGGATGGCCGCGCTGACGGCAACCAGGATCCCCATCAGGGCGAAGGTCGACATGATCGTCCGGCGGACGTTGATGCCGCCCAGCTCGGCGGCCTCGGGGTTGCCGCCGATGGCGTAGACGTAGCGGCCGAACCTGCGCCGGTTGGCGAGATACGTCATCAGGAGCGCCACGCCCAGCATGATGAGGACCGGGTAGGCGATCCCCACGGAGGGCGGCGTCGGGAAGCCGGCGGCCTCCGCGAGCGCCGGCGGCCACAGGTAGCTGTTGGCGACCCACACGGCGATCAGGACGACGGCGCAGCCGACGGCCCCCACGACGAACTCCGCCCAGAGCGGCCGGACCGGGAAGTCGTAGCTGCGACGACGGCGTCGGCCGGCCCACAGCGTGTAGACGATGCCCAGGCAGGCGATGATCCCGATCACCCAGCTGCCGATCTCGCCCAGGGACCCCTTGGGCCCCCCACCGAGCAGCTGGAAGTTCTCGTTGAGCGGGGCCAGTGTCTGGCCCTGCATGTAGCGGAAGATGAGGCCTCGCCACACGAGCAGGCCGCCCAGCGTGACGATGAACGAGGGGACGCCGGCGTAGGCCACGAGGAAACCCTGGAGCCCGCCGATGAGGGCGCCGAGGCCGATGCCGACGAGGAGCGCGACGATCCAGATGTATGGCTCCTGGAACCCGACGCCGAGGGCCTTCGGGAGCCACTCCACCTGCACCATCGCCATCGTGTAGCCGATGAAGCCGAGCATCGACCCGACCGAGAGGTCGATGTTGCGCGAGACGATGATCAGGACCATCCCCGTCGCCATGATGGCGATCGAGGCGCTCTGGACGGAGAGGTTCCACAGGTTCCGCGCGGTGATGAAGCTCCCGCCGGACAGGATGTTGAAGAAGATCCAGATGACCGCGAGGGCGCCGATCATCCCGAGGAGCCGGGTGTCCAGCTCCAGCGCGAACAGGATCGACCGCAGCGACCGGTTGGGGGTCGGGCCCGCGCCAGGCTGGGTGGCGGCCGTGGCCTGGGTCATCGTGAGGCCTCCTGGGTCATCGTGACGCCTCGCGGAATTGCTCGGGAACCGGGTGCGCCCTGCGCTGCGGGGGTGCCGCTGCGCAGGGCGCTCGAGTCACGGAGTGATGAGGCGACTGCCTACGGGCAGCCTGTCACCGTGCCGGCCGGGACGTCCTTGCACAGCACGTCCTGGGTGATCCAGCCGGCATCGAGGACGACATTGAGGTTGTCCTTGGTGATCGGCTGGGGGGTCAGGAAGATCGACGTCAAGGTGTTCCCACCGGGGCTCTTGAACTCCTTGACGTTCTTCACCTTCGCGATGTCGGGGTTGCCGCAGAGCGCGATCGCGGCCGTGCCGGCGGCCTCGCCGAGCAGGCGCGCGTCCTTCCAGACGTCGACCGTCTGGGTGCCGAGGGCGACCCGGTTGAGGGCGGCGGCGTCGCCGTCCTGGCCGGAAACGGGGACCTTGCCCGCGAGGCCCTGGGCGGCGAGCGCCGCGATGGCACCGCCGGCCATGCCGTCGTTCTGGACGAAGGCGATGTCGATCTTGTTGTCGTTCGCCGTCAGGAACTGCTCCATCGTCGACTGGGCGACGGCCGGATCCCAGTTGTCGGTGTAGGCCTCGCCGACGTTCTTGAGCTTGTCCGTGCTCTCGCCGACCGGCGGAAGGCCGGCCTCGACCATGCCCGCGCGGAGGAAGTCGGCGTTGGCGTCGGCCGAGTTGCCCTTGATGACGACGAAGTTGCCGGAGTCCTTGACCTTCAGGAGGGCCTCGGCCTGGAGCTTGCCGACGAGGACGTTGTCGAAGGTGATGTACAGGGCCTTCGGATCCTCGATGAGGCGGTCGTAGGCGATGACCGGGACGCCGTCGGCGATGGCCGCCGCAACGGCCGGCTTGATCGCCTCACCGTTCTGGGCCAGGACCACCACGACCTTGGCGCCCTGCGAGATGAGGTTCTCGACGTTCGACGCCTGCTTCTCCTCCGACGACGCGGCGTCGTTGGAGATGTACTTGCCGCCACCGGCCTCGATTGCCTTCTTCAGGGCCGGCTCGTCCCATTTGGCCCAGCGCTCTTCCTGGTAGTTGTTCCAGGAGACGCCGACCGTGCAGTCGCCTCCCGCGGCGCCGCTCGGCTTGGCGGACGCTCCGCCTCCGCACGCAGCCGTCGCGATGGCGGCGACACCGAAGAGCGCCACCAACTTGCGGTTGATCATCGTTGAGTCTCTCCTCCTTGCAGTCACCGTCCCTCGTCTAGGGCACAGGTGCGGCGCTAGGCTACCACCCAGCGCAAGCCTCGAAGAGTCGCGCGCGCTGTCCTTCGCGCGCTGCCCGGGGCGCTCACCGGCCTCGAGGCTCGTAGACTTGTCAGACCGTGCCGCACGGCGCTCGCGGCTCGCGAACGGCAGCCCGGCCCGCGAGGCAGCGAACGGCCGACGACCCGGGCGAGGATCCGGGCCGACGACCCCGGATTGGCCCCACTGGGCAGGAGGATCCGATGGAGCAGCTCAACGGCAGGGTGGCACTCGTCACGGGCGCGAGCCGGGGGATCGGGGCCGCCGTCGCGCGGTTGCTGGATGCCGCGGGCGTGCGGCTGGGCCTGGCCTCCCGCAGCGGGGACAACCTCGGGATCGACGGCGCCGTCGCACGTCCCTGCGACGTCCGCGACCCGGCGGCGCTCGAGGCGCTCGTCGCCGCGACGGTCGAGCGGTTCGGTCGTCTCGACATCCTGGTCGTCAACGCGGGTGTCGGCGGCTATGGCCCGTTCCTCGAGCTCCCGCCCGACCAGCTCGAGGAGATGATCGACGTCAACGTGAAGGGCGCCCTGTACACGGTCCGGGCCGCCCTGCCGCACCTGCTGCGCAGCGATGCGCCGGACCTCGTCACGATCGCCAGCGAGGCCGGGCGGCGCGGGCTGCCCCACGAGGCCACGTACTGCGCCTCGAAGTTCGCCCAGGTCGGCCTCACGCGCGCGCTCGACCACGAGCTGCGCGAGCACGGGGTTCGCTGCACGAACGTCTGCCCGGGCGGCGTTGCCACCGACTTCGCGATGGGCCGCGGCCGGACACCCGACATGCCGGCCCTCGCCGGCATGATGCGGGCCGAGGATGTCGCGGAGCTCGTCATGTTCGTACTCACCCGCCCCCGCAACCACCGGATCCTGGAGGTCGCGCTGCGGCCCGTGACCGAGACGTCGTGGGGCTAGGACGGTGACCACCCTGCGCTGGGGAATCCTCTCGACGGCCGGCATCGCGACCGAGAAGACGATTCCGGGGATCAAGCGGGCCGACCGCTGCGAAGTCGTCGCGATCGGCTCGCGGGACGTGGGGCGAGCCCGGGCGGTCGCCGACCGGCACGGCATCGCCCGCGTGCACGGCTCCTACGCGGCGCTCCTGGCCGACCCGGACGTGGACGCCGTCTACATCCCGCTCCCGAACCACCTGCACGCCGAGTGGACGATCGCCGCCGCGCGGGCCGGCAAGCACGTGCTCTGCGAGAAGCCGCTGGCGATGACCGCGGCGGACGCCGAGCGGATGATCGAGACCTGCCGGGCGGAGGGTGTCACGCTCATGGAGGCGTTCATGTACCGCCTCCACCCGTCGTGGGTCGCCGTCCGCCAGCTCGTCGCCGGGGGCCGTATCGGGCAGCTGATGGCCGTCACCAGCTGGTTCTCGTACTACAACGACGACCCGGCGAACATCCGCAACATCCGCGAGCTCGGCGGCGGCGCGCTCTTCGACATCGGCTGCTACTCGGTGAACCTGTCGCGCATGCTGTTCGGCGCGGAGCCGGGCCGGGTCGAGGCGTCGATCGTCCGCGACCCGCTGAGCGGCGTCGACGTGCTCACGAGCGGGCTCCTCGAGTTCGCCGGCGGCGTGGCGACCTTCACGTGCTCGACCCGTGCCGAGCCGGACCAGCAGGTCCACGTCTACGGCACCGCCGGCCGGATCTCGGTCGGCATCCCCTTCAACATCCCGCCCGACCGGCCGACGCATGTCCACGTGACGGCGGGCGGCGAATCGCCCATCGCGCCGGCGACCGAGACGCTCACGTTGGACCCGGCCGACCCGTATGCGGTCGAGGCCGAGGCGTTCGCGGCGACGATCCTCGACGGAGAGCCGCTCCCGACTCCGCCCGGCGACGCGGTCGCCAACCTGCGCGTGATCGAGCGGCTGTTCGCGGCGGGCGAGCGTTCCTAGCCGTCGCTCAGCCGCCGGTGGTGCCGGCGAAGTGGCGCTGCGCGAGGGCCCACGCCTCGAGGCCGCACGTCGAGCCGATCCTGCGGCCCTCCAGGTCGTCCGCCTCGATGTGGATGCCGCCGTAGAGCCGGGAGATCCCGGCCTGGTCGGCCGCGTCGTAGTACGTCGCCCACTGGAGCGTCACGTCCTCCGTCGGTCCCTCCTCGTGGATGAACGAGCCCGCCTTCACCGTGTAGATGGTGAGCCCGCCGGGGAAGAGCTCGCTCCCCGTGATCGCCGCGAGGACCTCCGCCCCCGCCCGGCTGAAGGTGCTGTGGCCGGAGACGTAGCCGGCGAAGGCCGGCGTCACGAAGGTCGGGCGCTGGTACGGGACCCAGTCCACGGCGCGCACCCAGCCGACGCCGCTCGTCTGCGTCGTCGGATCCTCCGGGGCGCCGAGCCACGAGCGGACGGCGATCTCGCCGACGTGGTCCGCGAGGCCGGCATGGCGCTCGCCGGGGGCGCTGGACTCGGGGGTGACGACCTCGATCAACCCGGGCTCGAGGAGGAGCCCGTCGGGGTCGTACGAGGGCAGGGCCGGATCGCTCGCCTGGCCCTTCGCGCCCATGTAGCGGATGTAGGAGATCGGGCGGGCCGAGTCGTAGTAGCCCTTGAGGCCCCAGGCGGCGATGGCCGCGTCGTGGACGGCTCCGTTGAGGGCGAGGTAGAGCTTGACGTCCCATTCCAGGCGGTCCAGCTCCGGCCCGGTCCCGCCGATCCGGTGCTCGAACCCGGGCGCGTCGCTCACCTCGTTGGCCAGCAGGTTCCAGTGGCCGGGAGGCGTCTCCGACTGGGGGCCGTCGGCCCAGAACTCGGCGAGCGCCCGGGTGAAGTCGCCGCGCAGCACCACGTCGGGTGGATAGGGCTGACCGGTCGCCGGGTTCTCGTCGCGGCCGTCGCCGTCGTTCGTGCCGAGCGTGCTGTCGCCGGCCGCCCCCGGCCCGATGTCGACGGTCACGCCGTCGGTCGCGTCGAGCTCCGACGCCTTGCGGATGACGTCGACGACCTCCCGCTTGAGCTCCTCGCTGGTGGCGGGATCGCGGAGGCGGGGCGGCGGGCCGGGGTCGATCGGGACGCCGTTGTCCGTCTTCGGCAGGGCGAAGGGCGTGACGTGTCCCCACTGGGAGCCGATGAACGTCTGCACCTTGCCGGGGATCGGCAGGCCGTTCTGCGCGATCTGCTTGGCGAGCGAGAGGGGTTGCCAGCGGTCGGGATCGCGCATCGTCGTCCCGGGCACGGCCACCTCAAGCGGGTCGTTGACCGGCCGGTAGGTCAGGTCGGCGTACCGCTGCTCCTCGAGCGATCCGTCGGTCTTGCCGTAGGCGATGACCGCCGCCGCGATCCGGTTGCCGAAGGCCGCCGGGTCGTCGCCCTCGGTCGTGGTGTAGTCCGTCCGGTAGCAGAGCGAGGCCATCACGCCGTCCAGCTGCTCCGTCGCCGGAGCGAGGTCGGCCACCGTGGCATAGCGCCATAGCAGGATCCGGTAGGCCGCGTAGCTGATCGCCGCCTCGCGGGCCGCGGTCAGGTTCTTCGCCCGGTGCTTCTCCGTGACCAGCCACCCGGTCGCCGTCGGGTCGTAGGCCGCCCAGGCATCCCACATGGCCGCCGACACGTGGAACAGGTTGCGGGCGTGGACGCCTGGCGCGGGCACCACCTGCCGGATGAGCGACAGCAGGGCGTCGTCCCAGGCGCGGGCCACCGACCGCCCCTCGAGGTCGCCGCGCTCGCAGCCGGTCGCCACGTACTGCGCCGGCGAGGCGCACCCGGCGAGCCCCATCGTGGCCAGCAGGATCCCGGCCATGAACGCGGCGGCTGGACGCCGGCGCCACGCGGTGCCGCCGCGTCGACGGGTGGCCGGCTGAACGCGCACGATCCTGCTCTCCGCGGGTGGCGACCCGCCCGGGCCGCCGTCGCGGCCAGCATGCCACGAACGGGCGGCGCTCGGGATGCCCGGCCCCCGGGTGGCGGCGCCCCCGATGTGCTTCAATCCCCGCGTGCGGCACGCGGAGGCTCCATGCGCCTGAGCCGGACCACCCGGCTTGTCCTGGGCGGGGCGCTGGTCGCGCTCGTCGCGGGGACGGTTGCGGTCGGCGTCATCGCCACGAGCCGCCCGCCCACGCCCACGGAAGCGCTGCCCGCGCCGCGGTTCGTGGAGGAGGCAGCCGCCGCGGGCATCCGCCACGCCTACGACGGCGAGTTCACCTTCTTCGTCGGCGGCGGCGTGGCCGTCTTCGACTGCGACGACGACGGGCGGCCCGAGCTGTACCTCGCCGGCGGCGCCGCGCCGGCGGCCCTCTTCCACAACGACAGCTCGACGGGCGGCGCGCTCCGCTTCAGCGCCCTGCCCGACCCGGCGACCGACCTGCTGGACGTGACCGGGGCGTACTCGCTCGACATCGACGGCGACGGCAACCTCGACCTGGCGGTGCTCCGCCTCGGCGAGAACGTCGTCCTGCGCGGGCTCGGCGGGTGCCGCTTCGAGCGGGCAAACGAGGCCTGGGGGATCGACGGCGGCGACGCCTGGACGGCGGCGTTCAGCGCCACCTGGGAGGGCGAGGCCTCGTTGCCCACCCTCGCCTTCGGCTCCTACGTCGCCCGCGACGCCATCGACGGCGCGCGGGACGCCTGCGACCCCCACGCCCTCCTCCGGCCGGACGCCTCCGGGGGGCGCTACGGTCCGCCCGTCGTCCTGGAGCCGGGCTACTGCACCCTCTCGATCCTCTTCTCCGACTGGGCCCGGACGGGCCGTCACGACCTCCGGATGGCGAACGACCGTCACTACTACACCGACGGCGAGGAGCAGCTGTGGCGCGTCGATCCCGGGGCCACCCCGCGCCCGTACACCGCGGAGGAGGGCTGGAAGAAGATGCAGATCTGGGGAATGGGGATCGCCAGCCAGGACCTCACCGGCGACGGCCGCCCCGAGATCTTCCTCACCAGCCAGGGCGACAACAAGCTGCAGACGCTCGACGAGGGAGCGACGGGTCCCTCGTACCACGACATGGCGCTCGACGCGGGGGCCACCGCCCACCGACCCTACACGGGAGGCGACATCCTTCCCTCCACCGCCTGGCACGCCGAGTTCCAGGACGTCAACAACGATGCCTTCCCGGACCTCTACATCAGCAAGGGCAACGTCGAGGCGATGAACGAGTTCGCGGCGAAGGATCCCAACAACCTGCTCCTGGGCCAACCCGACGGCACGTTCGTGGAGGGCGCCGAGGCGGCGGGGATCGTCGACTTCGCCAGGAGCCGCGGCGCCGCGGTCGTCGACCTCAACGTCGACGGTCTCCTCGACATCGTCCAGGTAGAGCGGCGCGAGAACGTGAAGGTCTGGCGCAACGTGGGCGCGGGAGACGCGGCTGCGCCGGCCCCGATGGGCCACTGGGTCGCGCTCCGCCTGCGCCAGCCTGCGCCGAACCGCGATGCCATCGGCGCCTGGATCGAGGTCCGCGTCGGCGACCACGTGGTCCAGCGCGAGCTCACGGTCGGCGGGGGCCACGCGAGCGGCCAGCTGGGCTGGGTCCACTTCGGGCTCGGCGAGGCGGAGCGCGCCGAGGTTCGCGTCCAGTGGCCGGACGGCGAGACCGGTCCGTGGATCCCGGTGGATGCCGACGGGTTCGCGGTCATCGAGCGCGGCATGACCGACGCCACGCCGTGGACCCCGCCGCGGTGAGGGTGACGCCGACGGAGGCACGCTGATGGCGACGAGGGCCCGGCTGGCGACGGTGGATCTTCCCGACTTCGGGATGCCGGACGCGATGCCGGAGCTGCCGGCGTCGCTGTACGCAGCGCGGCTGGAGCGGCTCCGGGAGCGGGCGGACGCCCGCGGCTACGACCGGCTCGTGGTCTATGCCGACCGCGAGCACAGCGCGAACCTCGCCTGGCTGACCGGCTTCGACCCTCGCTTCGAGGAGGCGGTCCTCGTGGCCGGCCCGACCGGGGAGCCGGCGATCCTCGTGGGCAACGAGTGCCACGGGATGGCAGGGGCCGCGCCGCTGCCGATGCGCCGCCACCTCTTCCAGGACCTGAGCCTGACCAGCCAGCCGCGCGACCGGTCGCGGCCGCTCGGCCAGATCCTGGCCGGCGAGGGGATCGGCACGGGAAGCCGGGTCGGCGTCGTGGGCTGGAAGGTGTACGCGGACCGGGCGACCATCGAGGTGCCCGCCTTCCTGGCAGACGAGCTGCGGCGCCTGGCCGGCCCCGGCGGCCTGGTCGAGAACGCCGCCGACCTCCTGATGGACCCGGGCGACGGGCTCCGCGTCCAGAACGAGGTGGAGCAGCTCGCAGCCTTCGAGTGGGCCGCCTGCCAGACCTCGGATGGCGTGCGCCGCCTGCTCGCCGGCCTGCGCCCCGGGATGACCGAGCGCGAGGCGGTCCGTCTCCTGCGCTGGGACGGCACGCCGCTCTCGTGCCACCTGATGCTGACCGCCGGTCCCCGCGCCACGCTGGGCCTGCTCAGCCCCGGCGACCGGCCGCTCGAGCGCGGGGATCGCTTCACGACCGCGTTCGGGATCTGGGGCGCGCTCAACTGCCGCGCCGGCTTCGTCGTGGAGGACCCGGGCGAGCTGCCGGCCGGGATCGGCGACTACGTCGAGCGCCTGGTCGGGCCCTACTTCGAGGCAATCGCGGCGTGGTATGGGGCCCTCCACGTCGGGCAGACCGGGGGCACGCTGCAGGCGATCATCGACGACCACCTGGGCGACCCCTTCTTCGGGATCGGCCTCAACCCCGGTCACCACATCCACCTCGACGAGTGGGTGAGCTCGCCGGTCGGTCCCGGCTCGACCATCGAACTGCGGTCCGGCATGGCGATGCAGGTGGACGTCATCCCGGCGACCGGGACGCCGTACTTCACCACGAACATCGAGGACGGGATCGCCCTCGCCGATGCGTCGCTGCGCGCGGAGCTTGCCCGGCACTACCCGGGGGCGTGGAGCCGGATCGAGGCCCGGCGCCGCTTCATGGCAGAGGCGCTCGGCATCGACCTGCATCCGGACGTGCTGCCGTTCTCCAACCTCGCGGCCTGCCTGCCGCCGTTCGTCCTGCGCCCCGACCGGATGATGACCCTGGCACACTGACAAGCCGGGCGCAACCCGGCCCTGCCTCCGGGGCGAGCGTCAGGGGCGTGCGCCGCGGGCATACGCCACGAGCGCATCCACGTTCTCGTGGGGCGTCGCCGCCGGGATCTCGCAGCCGGCGCCCACGATGAAGCGGCTGCCGGCCTGGCGGTGGCACTCCGCCAGCAGCCGGGTGATCTCGGCGGGCGTCGACCCGAGGAGCTCGGTGACGGGATTCAGGTTACCCAGGAGCACCTGGTCCGGTCCCGCCGCCGCCCGTGCCGCGGCGAGCGGCACGAGGGAGTCGAGGTCGACGATGTCCGCGCCCAGGCGCGCCATCGGCTCGACCGACCGGCTCATGTTGCCGCAGATGTGGAGCCGCACGCCGGCTCCCATCCCGTGGATCGCGTCGACCAGCCGCTTCTCGTACGGCCAGACCACCTCTTCGTAGATCTCGGGGCCGACGAGCGAGGCCGCCGCGTCGCCGACGCCGACGATGTCGACCCCGGCCTCGACCTGCGCCCGGGCGAAGGCGATGCCCACGTGCGTCGCGAAGCCGAACAGGTCGGCCACGAACGCCGCGTCATCGAAGAAGTCGAGCATGAGCGTGTTGATGCCGCGCAGGTCGGCCGCCTCGGCGCAGGGTCCCTCGACCCAGCCCTCGACCAGGCGGGCCGGCCCGCCGCCGGCGCGCAGGAGCTCCACCGCGAGGACCCGGTCGGTCATGCGCCCACCGCCCAGCGGGTCCGGGATCCGCAGCGACGCCAGCGTCGCGGCGTCGGCCAGGAGCGCGTCCCCTTCGTCGATCGCCGGCGGCTGGTCGGCGAACCACTCGATGCGCGCGCCGAGGTCGCCCGCCTCGCGCGTCGGGTCGGAGATGCAGGAGACGTGGTCGAAGCCGAAGCGTTCCGCGACGAGGAGCTGGCCGCGGGCGAGCAGGCGGTGGTCGCGGCAGTAGTCCACGTACGGGATCCCGGCCAGGCGCGCGGCGAGCATCATCGTGATGGGCATCACCGGCAGGCGCTCCACGGGCGACCCGGCGAGGTGCGCGAGGACGAGGTCGCGGGGTGCCCGAGCGGCGCCCCTGGCCGGGACGCCGACACCCGGCTCGAAGGGTCCCGGCGACTGGTCGTTCATGGCGTGCCGGACCTCCCTGGGCGGGCGTCCAGGTCCGCGTCGTCTGCCGGCCTCGCGCCCTACTTCGCGGCGCGGTACTCGGCGAGGGCGGCGACGAGCTCCCGGCAGAAGGCCGGGATGTCCTCGACGACGCGGCCCCAGACCAGGTTGCCCTCGCGGAACGCCGGCTCGTCGACCCAGCGCGCGCCGGCGTTCACCAGGTCGTCGCGGATCCCGAGCGATCCCGTCGCCCGGCCCCGATCGAGGATCCGGGCGGAGATCGCGATCAGGCCACCGTGACAGATGATCCCGATCGGCTTGTGCGCGCCGTGGATGGCGGACACGAAGTCGGTCACGGCGCGGGAGCGGCGCAGCTTGTCCGGCATCCAGCCGCCGGGGATCACCAGCCCGTCGTACTCGTCCGGGTCGAGACCCCCGACCTCGACGTCGACCGGGACCGCGAGGCCGTTCTTGCCGCGCACGGTCACGGGCGCCAGGCCCGCCGAGGTGACCCGAGCACCCGCCTCACGGAGGCGCATGACGGTCACCCAGTACTCGAGATCCTCGACGCCCTCCCCGGCGAGGACCGCCACGTGCAGCCCCTCGAGCTCCATGCGAACCCTCCGTCTGGCCCCGTCTGCGCGCCGGGGCGCTCCCCGAGGATACGCCGCTCCCGGCCGCCCGGCGCGTGCCGTACGATCCCTCGCATGTCAGACGCCGCTCCCCTTCCCAGCCCCGCTCCCCTCCCCGACCGCCTCCGCGCCTTCCTCGCGGCGCCGGGGCACTTCGCCACGCTCGCGACCCTCGACGCCGACGGGGCGCCGCGCCAGGCCGTGATCTGGTACCGGCTCGACGCCGACGGGCGGATCACGATCAACAGCGCGCACGGCCGCCGCTGGCCGGCCAACCTGCGGCGCGACCCGCGCTGCGCGCTCAGCGTCGCCGACGCGGCGAGCGGGTACTCGTTCGTGGCTCTCGTCGGCCGCGTCGCGCAGGTGATCGACGACCAGGTCGTCGCCCAGGCGGACATCGCCGCTCTCGCCCGGGCGTATCACGCCGACGATCCCGCCCAGGCCGACGGAGTGATCGCCCGGTTCCAGACCCAGCACCGGGTCACGTTCCGGGTCCAGATCGTCGCGGCCCACGACCACCTCGAGGACTGACCCGTGGCCTCCCGCCGCGACCGCCACCCGCTCCGCGTCGGCGCACTCCTGTGGCCCCAGAAGACAACCTGGCGAGAGCTTCGCGACGCGGCGCTGCTCGCCGACGCTGCAGGTGTCGACTCCCTCTGGACCTGGGACCATCTCCACGCGATCGTCGGCAACCCGGACCAGGGGATCTTCGAGGGCTGGGCGCTCCTGGCCGCCTGGGCGGCGATCACCGAGCGTCCGACGCTCGGCCTGATGGTCGGGGCCAACACCTTCCGTAATCCCGGGCTTACGGCGAAGATGGCTGTCACGGTCGACCACGTGTCGGGCGGCCGCGCCTGGCTCGGGATCGGCGGGGCCTGGTTCGAGCACGAGCACGCGGCCCACGGGATCGACTTCGGGAGCGGGTTCGGCGAGCGGCTCGACTGGCTCGAGGAGGCGACCGCCGCTATGGCCGCGCTCCTGCGCGGCGAGGACGTCACGAGCCCCGACGGGGGTCACTATCGGTTCGCGGCGCTCCGTCATCGCCCGCTTCCCGTCCGCGGGGCAGGCGAGCTGCCGATCATGATTGGCGGCGGCGGCGAGAAGAAGACCCTGCGCACCGTCGCGCGGCACGCCGACGGCTGGAATGTCAGCGGCAGCCTCGAGACCCTCCAGCGGAAGGTCGACGTCCTCGCCGCCCACTGCGCCGACGTCGGTCGCGACATCGACGAGATCGAGTTCACCCTCTTCCCGTACGTCTGCCTGCGCGACGACCCGCAGGCGGCGCGGGAGGCCCTCCGCGAACGGCTTGGCGCGCACGGCGATGACCACGACCCTGACCCGGCCATCGACTTCCTCGGGTCCGAGGAGCGCGTGGCCGAGATGTGGCGGCCGTACCTGGACCTCGGCTTCACGCACGTGATCGCGGACCTGGGCGCCCCGTACGACCGCGAGACGATCGAGCGCCTGCCGCGCCTCCGGGCGCTCATGGCCGGCACGTCCCCCGGAGGTACCTCGTGAACCCCTTCTCCCGCGCGTTCAACGCCCTCGGCGGCAGGATCCTGGTCCGGACGGGCCGCGTCGCGATGCTGGGCACCACCGGGGCGAAGACCGGCCTGCCGCGGCGCGCGCCGGTGGGCTTCGTGACCCGCGACGACGGGACGGTCCTGATCGGGGCCGGCAGCCCGAAGGGACGCGGCTGGACGGCGAACCTGCGGGCGAACCCCGTCGCGACGCTCACCGTGAAGGGCGCCACGCGGCGCGTCCGGGCCCGGCTCGTGGGTCCCGACGAGCGCGAGGCCGCGCTCGCCGAGATCAAGGCGAAGATGGGCGGCGGCACGGGCAACCTGAACTGGGGCGACCTCTTCGTCCTGGAGCCGGAGGCCTGACCCGTGCCCGACGTCCGCTTCGGCGCCCAGCTCTGGAGCCAGGCCAGCGACTGGCCGGGCTTCCTCGCGGCGGCCCTGGCCGCCGAGGACGCCGGCTGGGACGCCGTCTGGACGTGGGACCACCTCCACGCTATCTTCGGGCCCTGGGAACAGCCGGTCTTCGAGGGCTGGCTGGCGATGGCGGCGGTCGCCGCCCGGACGTCGCGCGTACGCGTCGGGCTGATGGTGGGGGCCAACACGTTCCGCAACCCGGGCCACACGGCCAAGCTGGCGGCCACGCTCGACCACGTCTCGGACGGGCGGGCCGTGCTCGGCATCGGCGGCGCCTGGTTCGCCCGCGAGCACGAGGCCTTCGGGATCGACTTCGGGGCGACTGTCGGCGAGCGGCTCGACCGGCTCGACGAGGCCGTCGAGGTCATGCGCCGCCTCCTCGACGGCGAGCGCTTCAGCCACGCCGGCCGCTTCTACCGCCTCGCCGACGCGCTCGCCAGCCCGCGTCCCGTCCAGGAGCACCTGCCGATCCTCGTCGGCGGAAGCGGCCCGAAGAAGACGCTGCGGACCGTGGCCCGCTGGGCCGATGCCTGGAACACCAGCGGCACGCGCGACGAGGTCGCCGCCCGCGATGCGATCCTGCGCGAGCACTGCGCGGCGGTCGGGCGCGACCCGGCGACGATCGAGCGGACGGTGAGCTTCCCGATCGTCCTGCGCGACGATCCCGCCGACGCCGCGCGCGCCTTCCGCGCCCTCTGCGACCACAACGGGACGCCGGACGCCGGCAGCGTGCCCACGCTCCTCGGCCCGCCGGGTGCCGTCGCCGCCGCGATCCGCCCATACGCCGACCTGGGCTTCACGACCGTCATCGTCCGCCTCCCGGCACCCTACGACCCGGAGACCATCGCCCGCGTCGGCGAGGTCCGGGCCGCGCTCGCCGGCTGAGGGGCAGCGCGTGCCGCGCGTCGTCGCCCTCGCCGGCGGGGTCGGCGGCGCCAAGCTCGCCCACGGGCTCCAGCAGGTCGTCGCCCCCGGGGACCTGGCGATCGTCGTCAACACCGCCGACGACGAGGAGTTCCACGGCCTCCTCGTGTGCCCGGACCACGACACCGTCCTCTACACCCTCGCCGGCCTGGCCGACCGCGAGCGCGGCTGGGGCCTCGCGGGGGAGACCTGGTCGGCGGCGGAGATGCTGGAGCGGCTCGGGGAGCCCGCCTGGTTCCGCCTCGGCGACCGGGACCTGGCCGTCCACGTCCACCGGGCCCGCCGCCTGCGCGAAGGGGCGCGCCTGACGGAGGTCAACCGGGGGATCCAGCGCGCGCTCGGCGTGGCGACGCCGATCCTGCCGATGGCGGACGAGCCGGTCCGGACGCGCGTCCGGACGCCGGACGGGTGGCTGGCCTTCCAGGACTACTTCGTCCGACTCCACCAGGCGCCCGACGTGCTCGAGGTCGCGTTCGGCGGCATCGAGGCCGCCCGGCCGACGCCCGAGGTCGCGCGGGCGCTCGCGACCGCCGAGGTGATCGTCGTCTGCCCGTCGAACCCGTTCGTGTCGGTGGGGCCGATCCTCGCGGTCCCGGGGATGCGCGCGCTGGTGGCGGCGGCGCAGGCCCGCGGGGTGCGCGTCGTCGCGGTCTCGCCCCTCGTCGGCGGCCGCGCGCTCAGGGGCCCGGCCGACCGGATGGCGGCGTCGCTCGGCGGCGAGGCCAGCGCGACCGGGATCGCGCGCCTCTACGCCGGCCTCGCCGAGGTGCTGCTCATCGACGCGCTGGACGCGGCCGAGGCGCCCGCGATCGCGGCCCTTGGAATCGAGCCCGTCGTGGTCGGGACGGTCATGACCGACGACGCGTCCCGGGCAGCGGTGGCAGCCGCGGCGCTCGCGGCGGCTTCTCGCGCAGGGTCCTGACGGCAGGATCCGGGCCGTCCGGGTCGAACGCGACGGGCTGGCCGGGCGGCGTGAAGAGCACCCGCACGTCGGGGGCGTAGCGGCGCGCGAAGCGGGCGAACTCGCGGGGCGGGTCCGTGAGGCGCCCCGGCACGACGCGCCCGAACCCGTACGGCCAGAGCGTGCCCCAGTGGATCGGCACCGCGTAGCGCGGCTGGAGCAGGCGGAGCGCCTCCGCGGCTCGTCGCGGGTTCATGTGGCCGTGGCCGAGGCGCGGGCCCCAGCCCCAGACCGGGAGCATCGCCACGTCCAGGTTGGGCGCGAGGTCGACCATCCCGGGGAAGACATCGGTGTCGCCCGCGAAGTAGATCTTGGTAGCCGCCTGCTCCAGCAGGAAGCCCATCGCCTGGGCGACGGGGCCCAGCGGCGGCCGCCGGCCGTCGTGGTCGGCGAAGGTCGCCGTGACGCGGACGCCGCCGACGTCGACCGTGTCCCCCGGCCGCAGGCCCTCGACCCGCGTGAACCCGCGGTCCACGAGGAGGCGCTCGCCGCCCGCCGGCATGATCACGCGGGTCTCGCGGCCGATCTGCAGGAGCGACCGGATGTGCAGGTGGTCGACGTGGAGGTGGGAGATGAGCACGGCGTCGAGGTCGCGGTGGAGGGCGGGATCCAGGCGACTCGCCACGCGCCGCAGGAGGAGCAGCCGCTCGAAGACGAGGGGGTCGGTGAGGATCCGCGCGCCGCCGATCTCGATGAGCATCGTGGCGTGGCCGAGGAACGTGAGCGAGGGGAGCGGGCGCGCCGATGGGGTGGTCATGCCGACACGTACGGTACCCGAGCGCGGCCTCGTCTACGATCGCCTGGTGCTGGATCGCCCGCCCCGTCTCGCGCAGCTCGTCGCCCTCGTTCCGGTCCGCAGCCTCGAAGGGGCCAAGGCGCGCCTGGGCGAGGCCCTCGACGCCGAGGAGCGGCGCGCCCTCGTCGAGCGGCTGCTCGCCCGCACGGTGGAGGCCGCCGCGGCGACGCCCGGCGTGGCGGCGGTCGCCGTCGTGTCGCCCGATCCGGCCGTCCTGGAGCTCGCGGTGCGCCTCGGCGCCGAGGGCGTGCCACAGGGTGGTGGCGGCGGCCTGAACGAAGGCCTCGAGGAGGCGCGCGCCTGGGCGGAGGACGCCGGGGCGGACGGGATCCTGGTGGTTCCGGGCGACCTGCCGGCCGTGAGCACGCCGGAGCTGGCCCGGATCGTCGCCGGCGCACGCGCCGTGCTCGACTGCGGGGAGCCCGGCGCGACGGCGCCACGTGCCGTGGTCGCCCTCGTGCCGGACCGCGCCGGGACAGGGACGAACCTGCTCCTCGTGAGCCCGCCCCGCGCCATCGCGTTCCTCTTCGGCGAGAGCTCGCGGGCGGCCCATGCTGTGGCCGCCCGCGCGGCGGGTGCGGCGTACCTCGAGCTCGGCGGGCCGCTGGCGCTCGACCTCGACACGCCCGACGACCTGCTCGCCGCGGAGGCGGCCGGGCTCGGCGGCCTGCGGGCGGAGCTCCCGTGAGCACGCCCCCCGACGGCGCCGCGGACGTGGGGACGGAGGGGCCGGTCCAGCCGACGCGTCCCGGCGACGCCCTCCTGGTCCTGCCTCTCGCGCCGCTGCCCGAGGTGCGCCCCGGCGACGACCTCGCCGCTCTCGTCGGGGATGCCCTCGCGGCCACGCCGGGCGCCCTGCCTCTCCGTCCCGACGACGTGCTCGTCATCACCCAGAAGGTGGTCTCCAAGGCCGAGGGCGCCATCGTGGACCTCACCGCCGTTGAGCCGCGCCCCGAGGCGGTCGCCTTCGCCGCCCGCTGGAAGCGTGACCCGCGCCAGGTTGAGGTCGTCCTGCGCCAGGCAGCCCGGATCGTCCGGATGACCAACGGGGTGATCATCGCCGAGACCCGCCACGGCTTCGTGCTGGCCAACGCGGGGGTCGACGCCAGCAACGTGGGCCCCGGGAGCGGCGACGTCGTGCTCCTGCTGCCGGACGATCCGGACGCCTCGGCCCGGCGGATCCGCGACGGCCTCGCGGCGCGTCTCGGGACTGCCCCCGGCGTCGTCGTCTCGGACAGCCTGGGCAGGCCGTGGCGCTTCGGGATCACCGACCTCGCGATCGGCGTGGCGGGCTTCCGGCCGCTGGAGGACCTGCGGGGGACGCCGGACGCCGATGGCCGGCTGATGGCGGCCACGGTGCGCGCCGTCGCCGACGAGATCGCCTCGGCCGCCGAGCTCGTGCTCGGCAAGGCGGCCCGCCGGCCGGTCGCCCTCGTCCGGGGAGCCTCCCCTCCGCCGGGCGACGGCTCGGTCCGGCGCGACGTGCTCATGCCGGCGGAGGCCGACCTCTTCCGCTGAGCGGGCCGGGCCCGGTGGGTCGCGGGTTCGGTGTACCCTCGCTTCTCGCCTGACCCACGCCCCCTCGAGGAGCCCACCGAACGTGAAGATCGGCCTCCAGCTCAACCGCTTCGACTACCCCGGCGGCACCCCGGCGATCGGGCCGACGCTGGCGCGGGTGGTCCGCGCAGCCGACGAGGCCGGCTTCGACTCGATCTGGGTCATGGACCACTTCTTCCAGATCCGCGGGCTCGGGCCGCCGGAAGACCCGATGCTCGAGGGCTGGACGACGCTCGGCTTCCTGGCTGCCCAGACCCGCCGGGCGCGCCTCGGCCTGATGGTCGGCGGGATCCACTACCGGCTCCCCGGGCTGTGGGTCAAGGCCGCCACGACGCTCGACGTCCTCTCCGGCGGCCGCGCCTGGCTGGGGATCGGGGCGGCCTGGAACCAGGAGGAGAGCGACGCCCTGGGCTTCCCGATGCCGCCGCTCGGCACGCGCTTCGAGATGCTCGAGGAGACGCTTCGGATCGCGCACGCGATGTGGAGCGGCGCGCGCGGCACCGAGGAGCGATTCGAGGGCGCCCACGTCACGGCGGCACGTCTCATGAACTCGCCGCAGTCGATCAGCCGGCCCCGCGTGCCGATCATGATCGGCGGCGGCGGCGAGCGGAAGACCCTGCTCCTCGTGGCGCGCTACGCCGACGCGACGAACGTCTTCGGCGGTCCCGACATCCTGCGCCGCAAGTACGCCATCCTGCGCGAGCACTGCGACACCGTCGGCCGCCCCTTCGAGGAGATCGAACGCTCGACGCTCCAGAGCACCCGGCTGGCCACCGACGGGAGCGCCGGGACGGAGACGCCGGAGGCGGCGGCCGGGCGGATCGCGGCCCTCGCGGACGCGGGCGCCCAGCACGTCATCGTCGGGATCCAGAACATCGAGCAGCCGGGCGTCGACACGCTCGCGGCGCGCCTCGCGGAGATCGTGCACGCCATCTGAGCCCGGACAGGCCGCCGCCGGATACTCCCAGGGGGTATAGATCCCGTGCTACGATAGCGACCCGCTCCGCGCGTGCCCGCGGCCAACCCCAGCACGAGACCTGCCCTCCCGATGTCCGATCCCACCTCCCCGTTCGGCGGCTTCTCCATCGACTTCGGCGGCGCCGGCGCCGGCGACGCGGCGCCGCTCGCGGCCGCGCCGATCCCGGCCGGCGCGGAGGGTCCGCACGAGACGAGCCTCCTCATCCTGGGCTCCGGTCCCGCCGGCCTCACGGCCGCCGTCTACGCGGCGCGCGCCAACCTCCAGCCCATCGTGCTCGCCGGCTACCAGCCGGGCGGCCAGCTGACGATCACCACCGACGTCGAGAACTATCCGGGCTTCCCGGACGGGATCCAGGGCCCGGAGCTGATGGCCCGCTTCAGGGCCCAGGCCGAGCGCTTCGGCACCCGGGTCTTCGACGTGGAGGCAGATCGCGTCGACTTCTCCGGCCGGCCGTTCCGGGCATGGGCCGGCGGAGTGGAGTACCGCGGCCAGGCCGTCATCGTCGCGACCGGCGCCTCGGCGATCTGGCTCGGCCTCGAATTGGAGGAGCGCCTCCGGGGCCGCGGCGTGTCGGCCTGCGCGACCTGCGACGGCTTCTTCTTCCGCGATCGCGAGGTGGCCGTGGTGGGGGGCGGCGACACGGCCCTCGAGGAGGCGCTCTACCTGACGCGCTTCGCGTCGAAGGTCCACCTCCTCCACCGCCGCGACGAGTTCCGGGCCAGCAAGATCATGCAGGAGCGCGTCGAGACGCACCCGGGCGTCGAGATCCACCGGAGCGTCGTCGTCGACGAGGTCCTCGGCGAGGATGCCGTCACCGGCGTGCGTCTCCGCAACGTCACCTCCGGGGAGAAGACCGACCTCGCGGTCCAGGGCCTCTTCGTCGCGGTCGGTCACCGGCCGAACACCGCGCCCTTCGAAGGCTGGCTCGAGAAGGACGAGAAGGGCTACCTGGTCGTCGACCACGAGACCCACTCGCGGATCGAGGGTGTCTTCATCGCCGGCGACGTGCACGATCATCGCTACCGCCAGGCGGTCACCGCGGCCGGTGACGGCTGCCGCGCCGCGATCGACGCCGAACGCTGGCTCGAGGAGCACGGCATCGTCGAGGCGGCCACCGCAACCGCGTGGTGACCGATCGCGTCCGGCTGGAGCGTCGCGAGGCGCTCCTGCGCCGCTTGGGGATCCTCCCGCCGGTCGCCGACCTGGTGCGGGCGGCGCTCGACGACGCGGTCGGCCGGGCCGAGGCGTCCCACGGGACCGGAGCCACCCACCGGGCCGAGGCCACCCGGCCGGCCGAGGCGGGCGGCGAGGCCCTGCCGGCCGTCGCCGTCCTCGATGCCGGCTGTGGACGCAACTCGGCGCTGGCCCGGTATCGCCCGCGGATCGGGCGCTTCGTCGGCGTCGACATCCACGAGCCGGCCCCCGGCGCGCTCCCCTACCTCGACGAGTTCGCGACCGTCGACCTCTGCGCCAGCCCGGACGCGTTCCCGCCGGCGACGTTCGACGTCGCCCTCAGCTCGTTCACCGTCGAGCACTTCGCCGATCCGGCGGCGGCCTTCACCAGCATCCGCGGCTGGCTCCGCCCGGGGGGAACGCTGGTCCTGACGACGGTCAACCGGCGCCATCCGTTCGTCGCGGCGTACCTCGCCATCCCGGACGGGCTTCGGCGGCGGATCCAGCCGGTCGTGAAGGCCAGCGCGGCGGACGCCCACCCGCTCGTCGGGGCCTGCAACGACCCGCGGTCCCTGCGGGCGGCGCTGACCGCGGCCGGGTTCGAGGACGTCCGGGTCGAGACCGTCGGTCACCTCGCCAGGGCCTGGGGCAGGCGGCTTCCGACGTTCGCCCTCGGGGTCGTCGGCGACCTCCTGGCCCGCGGCATCCCGGCGCGACGCTCCACGCTCGTGGTGCGCGCCCGGGTCCCCGCGTGACGGGGCGGAGCGGCGCGGGTCGGCTCGCACGCGGCTCCTTCGGCGGCGAGCCGCCGCCGACCATCCCGCCGGAGCGGCGGCGGCGCACGTTCCTCCGCATCGTCGCCTTCTTCCGGCCGTACCGCCTCCAGGTGGCGGTCGTCGTCGGTGCCATCGTGGCCACGAGCCTGCTCGGGCTCGTGAACCCGATCATGCTCAAGCTCCTGACCGACCAGGTGATCATCGGGCAGGACTACACGAACCTCACCCTCTACGTCGGGCTGATGATCGTGGTCCCGATCGTGTCCGGGCTGATCGGCGTCGGCCAGACCTACCTCAACAACATCATCGGCCAGAGCGTGATGCAGGACCTTCGCAACGCGCTCTACGCCCACCTCCAACGCCTGCCCCTGCGTTTCTTCACCGAGACCCGGACCGGCGAGATCCAGAGCCGGCTGGCCAACGACGTCGGCGGCGTGCAGGCGGTCGTGACGGACACGGCGACCAGCGTCGCCTCGAATATCGCCGTCGTCGCCTCGACCATGGTCGCCATGGTCATCATCGACTGGCGCCTGACGCTGCTGTCCCTGGGGATGCTGCCGTTCTTCCTGTACCTGACCCAGCGCGTCGGGCGGGCTCGCCGGGCGATCTCAACGGAGACGCAGGAGGCGCTGGCCGACATGACGTCGGCGACGCAGGAGACGCTGAGCGTCTCGGGGGTCCTGCTGACCAAGACGTTCGGCCAGCAGGCCGCGGCGACCGAGCGGTTCCGCGAGCTCAATCGCGGCCTTGCCCGCCTCCAGGTGCGCCAGGCGATGGTCGGGCGCTGGTTCTTCATGGTGATCGGGACGATCTTCAGCATCATCCCGGCCTTCGTGTACTGGCTGGCGGCAGTGCTCGCGATGAACGGAGACCCTTCGGCGCCGACCGCCGGCGACATCGTCGCCTTCACGACGCTCCAGAGCCGCCTCTTCTTCCCGCTCGGGCAGCTCCTCAACGTCCAGGTGGAGATCACCGGGTCGCTGGCGCTCTTCGACCGGATCTTCGAGTACCTGGATCTCGATCCCGAGATCGTGGATGCGCCCGACGCGGTCGTCCTCGAGCCGGCGAGCGTGCGCGGCCGGGTCCGCCTCCACCGGGTCTGGTTCCGGTATCCGGCGGCGCCGGTGCCGTCGGAGCGGGCCCTCGAGGTGGTAGCCGCTGGCGGCCACCGGCACGACCAGGGGGCGCCGGAGGAGGCCGTCGCGGACGCGGTCGTGGAGCCGATCGCCGAGGAGGCGATCGAGGCCGTCCTGCCGGAGACGCGACCGGGCCCTGTCGCGGACCGCGGCGTCGAGGGCATCCCCCCAGCCGTCGCCGGCACGCCTCCGGCCATCGCCGGCACGCCTCCGGGCCTCGAGGGCAGCCCCCCGGCCGTCGCCGGCACGCCTCCCCCGCCCTTCGCCCTCGAGGAGATCGAGTTCGAGGCCGAGCCCGGCCAGCTCGTGGCGCTCGTCGGACCGTCGGGGTCGGGCAAGACGACCACGACGTACCTGGTGCCGCGGCTCTACGACGTCGACAGCGGCGCCGTCGAGATCGACGAGATCGACGTCCGCCGCATCGCCCTCGCCTCGCTCGGCCGGACGATCGGCGTCGTGACCCAGGAGACGTACCTCTTCCACGCCTCCATCCGCGCCAACCTGCTGTACGCGCGCCCGGAGGCCACGGAGGCGGAGCTGGAGGCTGCGGCCCGGGCCGCCGCGATCCACGAGCGGGTGCTCGAGCTGCCCGAGGGCTACGAGACGATCGTGGGCGAGCGCGGCTACAAGCTCTCGGGCGGCGAGAAGCAGCGGATCGCGATCGCGCGGGTGCTGCTGAAGGATCCGCGGATCCTCATCCTCGACGAGGCGACGTCGGCGCTCGACACCGTCTCCGAGCGTCTGATCCAGTCGGCGCTGGAGCGGCTCATGGAGGGCCGCACGACGATCGCCATCGCCCACCGCCTCTCCACGATCCTGCGCGCCGACCAGATCCTGGTCTACGAGCGGGGCCGGATCGTCGAGCGGGGTCGCCACGAGGAGCTCCTCGCGGCCCGGGGCCTCTACGCGCGCCTCTACCACGAGCAGTTCGAGGCGCCGGCGGGAGCCGCGCCGGCGAGAGCCGCGCCGGCGGGAGCCGCGCCGGCTCCCGGCCCCGGGGTCGACGCCTGACGCGATCCCCTGTCGACACTGCCAGAGGTGCACCCTGCGCACCTTGCGCCAGGTCGCTTCGCCCGGACCCTGCCACATGGGGCATGGAACGCAACCGTTGGCGGGATCCGCGCCCGGGCTGGCCGTCACCACGCACGATCTGCACGGGCGAGCCGTGGTCGGGAGGCCGGGGTGCCGACGCAAGGTGCATGCCACGCACTTCCGACAGGATCGCCGCGATCCGGCCACTCGATCCAGCCTCGAAGAGAGCCCGTTTCGACTACTTGCGCAATCACGCAAGCAAGCGCATATCATGGAGCCGCGACCCCGGCCTCGCCGCGCGGGCCGTCTTGAGGCAATCCGGCCGCCCATCGCCCACCCACGTCAGGGGATATGCCCAGTGGCTACCAAGACCGCCGAACTCCGCCACGAGGGCGGGATGCGCTTCGTCGCCCAGACCGGGTCCGGCTTCCACATCGCGATGGATAGCGAGGCGGGAGGCTCCGCGGCCCGGCCCACCGAGGTGCTCGCCGCCGCGGTCGGCGGCTGCACCGGCATGGACGTCGCGAGCATCCTCGCGAAGAAGCGCCAGGCGGTCAGCCGCTACGCCATCCGGATCGAGGCCGTCCAGCGCGACTCCCACCCGCATGCCTTCCGGCGCTTCGACATCGTCCACGAGGTCGAGGGCCCGGCGATCGAGGTCGAGGCGGTCGCCCGCGCGATCGAGCTGTCCGCCACCCGCTACTGCTCCGTCTCGACGGGCCTTGCCGCCGGCATCGCCGAGATCCACCACCGCTACGTGGTGATCTCCCCCGAGGGCTCGGCCCCGGTCGCCGGGGAGGCCATCGCCACGGGCCCGGGCCAGGAACTCCCGCCCGACGAGGGCTGACGCGCAGGAGGAGCCTGGCCGAGGCCCGCGGCCGGACCGCGGAGCCCGGGACCCAGGGCCGGGGCGCGGAGTCCGGGACGCGGGGCCGAACCGGGCTCGGTATCCGACCGGCCATAGGAGGTCGATGCGGCCGCCGGTCACCCGGTCCGCGGCCCAGGTCACCCGTGGATCGGCCTCGTCACCCGGGGGCACGCCGTTGCATGACTATGCGCGCATGATGTATAGTCATGCGCGACATGAGCAACCCGGTGTTCCGGCCCGACCGGCCTGACGATCTCGCACCAGCGTGGCCGCCCGCGAGCGGCCCGGCGTGCCCCGCCCACCGGGCGGCGCCGGCGCGCCAGTGAGCGCGCCGGCGGGGGGAACGGTCCGGGTCGCGCCGGAGCGCCGGGCCGTGGCGCTGCCCCGCGGGCCGCGGGACTCCGCCCGCGGGGCCCGGATCCGGGTTGCGATCGTCGGGGCCACCGGCTACGTCGGGGCCGAGCTGGTCCGCCTCCTGACGCGCCACCCGCAGGTCGAGATCGTCGGTCTCGTGGGGCGCGGGCGCAGCCGGGAGCCGCTCGGCGGGACGCACATCCACCTCGACCGGACCGGGCTGCACGTCGACGCGACGGTGCCCGACGCCGAGGCGGTCTTCCTGGCGCTCCCCCACGGGGCCGCCGCCGAGATCGTGCCGGAGCTCACGGCGACCGGCGCAGCGATCATCGACCTGGGCCCGGACTTCCGCCTCCGGGATGCCGCCGACTACCCCCGCTGGTACGGCTTCGAGCACCCGCGGCCCGAGCTCCTGGCGGGGGCCGTCTACGGGCTCCCCGAGCTCCACCGGGCGGCCCTGGTCGCCCTCCGGGCCGCGACGACGGCAATCGTCGGCACGCCGGGCTGCTACCCGACCGCGACGCTCATCGCCCTGGCCCCGCTGGCCCGCGCGGGCCTCATCGGCGACCTCGTCGTCGACGCCAAGTCGGGCGTGTCGGGCGCCGGCCGGGAGCCGAAGCAGGACCTGATGTTCGGCGAGGTCAACGAGAGCGTGAAGGCGTACGGGGTCGGCGGCCACCGCCACGTCGCCGAGATCGAGCAGGAGCTGGCGGCCCTCGGCGCGATGGGCGCCGGGAGCGGCACGATCTCCGGTACGCCCGGCTCGGCGACCGGAGACCTCGCCAACCCGGGGGCCCGCGGCGTCGACTTCCTCCCCCACCTCGTCCCGATGACCCGCGGGATCCTCGCCGCATGCCACGTGCGGCCCACGCGACCCGTCGCCCAGCGCGAGCTCGACGCCCTGTACGCCGAGGCGTATGCCGGTGAGGCGTTCGTCCATCTCGTGACGCAGCCCCCTGCGACCAAGCACGTCCTCGGCAGCAACAGCTGCCGGGTCCACGTCCACGCGGACGAGCGGACGGGCCGCGTCCTCGCCATCGGGGTCATCGACAACCTCGTCAAGGGCGCCGCGGGCCAGGCGATCCAGGCGTTCAACGCCGTCCACGGCCTGCCCGAGGCAACGGGCCTCGAGCAGCTCCCGCTGGCCCCGTAGACCGACGATGGCCCCCGACTCCATGGCGAGCGCGCCCGAGATCTCGCCGGCGGCGGCCGGCCACGACCTCCTGGCCCCCATGCTGGCCCTCCTCCCGTCCGACCTCCCCGCCGTCGAGCAACGCGCCGCCCTGCCGGCGGGCTTCGCGGCCGGCGCCACGACCTGCGGGATCAAGGCGAGCGGGCGCCCGGACCTGGCCGTGATCCGGGTCACCGGCGCCCCGGCGTCGGCCGCCGCAGTGTTCACCACGAACCAGGTCGCGGCGGCGCCCGTCCAGGCGTCCCGCACCAACCTGGCGATCACCCGCCCCGAGGGTCGCGGCGGCGGGAGCGAGCACTACGGCCGCGCCCAGGCGATCGTCGCCACGAGCGGCAGCGCGAATGCCGCCACCGGCCTGGCGGGCCTCGCCGACCAGGCCGCGATCACGCAGGCGGTGGCGGTTCACCTGGGCGTGGATCCGCTCGGCGTGCTGAGCCTCTCGACCGGGGTCATCGGGACGCGCCTGCCGGTGGAGAAGGTGGTCGTCGGGATCGTCAACCTCGCCACGACTGGCCTCCCGACCACGGACGCGGGGCTCCTGGCGGCCGCGGAGGCGCTCCGGACGACGGACACGGCGACCAAGGTGGCCGGCCTGAGCGTGCCCCTGCCGGGCCCGAACGGATCGCCCGTGCCGGTGACGGTCTCCGGCATCGCCAAGGGCGTCGGGATGATCCACCCGCGGATGGCGACCATGCTGGCGGTCGTCCTGACCGACGCGGCGGTGGCCCCCGCGACGCTGCACGGGATGCTGCGCGACGCCACCGTCCGGACCTGGAACCAGCTCTCCGTCGACGGGGACACGAGCACGAACGACACCGTCTTCCTGCTGGCCTCGGGAGCCTCGGCCGCCGCCCCGGTCCTGCCCGGGAGCCCCGAGGCGGCGGCCCTGCGGGACGCCGTCACGGCCGTCGCCCGGAGCCTCGCGCGGCAGCAGGCGGCCGACGGCGAGGGGGCCACGACCCTGGTCACGTGCCAGGTCTCCGGCGCCCGCGACGACGTCGATGCCCGGGCAGTAGCGCGGGCCGTGATCTCCAGCAGCCTCGTCAAGGCCGCCGTCCACGGCCGCGACCCGAACTGGGGCCGGATCGCCGGCGCCGCGGGGAACGCCCGCCTGGGCGAGGTCCGCCTCCTCGAGATGGCCGGCCTCGCGCATGCCGACGCCGGCACGCGCGCCGGGGCCCCGGCCTTCGTCGACCCCGACCGCATGCGGATCGCGATCGCCGGCCATCTCGTCTACGACGGGCCGGCCGGCGGGCCCGCCGCCTTCGACCGCGCCGCCACCCGGGCGGCGATGGACGCCCCCGACGTCCTGGTCCGCGTGGACCTGGGCCTGGGATCCGGGGCCGGCGAAGCCTTCGGCTGCGACCTGACCGAGGAGTACGTGATCGAGAACGCGGAGTACACGACGTGAGCGAGATCCTCGTCCTCAAGCTCGGCGGGACGACCCTCGCCGAGCAGCAGCAGGTGCTGGCCGAGGTGGCAGCCGTGGCCCGGCGGCGTCCCGTCGTGATCGTCCACGGCGGCGGGAAGCGGATGACGGAGTGGCTCGACCGGCTCGGCGTGCCGACCCGCTTCGAGGCCGGGCTGCGGGTCACGGACGCCCGGTCCCTCGAGGTTGCCGCGGCCGTCCTGCGCGGCGTCGTCAACTCCGAGCTCGTCGCCGCGCTCCGCGACCTGGGCGTCGACGCGGTCGGCCTGTCGGGCGTGGACGGCGGCCTGCTCATCGGCGAGCGGGTCCCGGGGATGGGCCTGGTGGCCCACGTCGTGGGGATCACGCGCGACCTCCTCGACGCCATCCTCGTGGGCGGCCAGGTGCCGGTCGTCGCGCCCCTCGCGCGCGACGAGGGGGGCCTCGTCTGCAACGTGAACGCCGACGATGCCGCGGCGGGCCTCGCGGCGGGCCTGGGCGCCCGCCAGCTGGTGCTGATGACCGACGTCGACGGCATCCGCGGCCCCGACGGCGCCAGGATCGCCACGCTGGCGGCTGCCGAGGCCGACGCGCTCATCGAGGGCGGCACGATCTCCGGGGGAATGGTGCCCAAGGTCCGGGCGGCGCTCGCCGGGATCACCGCCCCCGGCGCCGAGGCGGTCATCTGCGACGCGGCAGCCCCGGACGCCCTGGCGCGAGCCCTTGCCGACCCGGCGTTCGGAACCCGCATCACCGCCGGCCGGAGCGCCGCGGCGGCGGGGCCGGCGTGAGCGGCACGGCGGGGCGGCGATGAGCGCCAGGACGGCCGCGTCCGGCGATCGGCCGCCCGGCGATCGGCCGCCCGGCGATCGGCCGTCCGGCGAGGCCCGCGCCGGCGAGGGCGCCCGCGGGGCGCGGCGGCGGGCGATCCTCGACCTCGTGGCGGCCCGCGAGATCGGCAGCCAGGAGGAGCTCGCCGGACTCCTCCGCGAGCGCGGCTTCGCCGTGACGCAGGCGACCGTCAGCCGCGACATCGCCGACCTCGGCCTGGTGAAGGCGCCGCGGGGCGGCCACCACCACGCGTACGTGACGCCGCGCGCCCTCGCCGGGGCGATCGGCGCGGCGTCCGGGGCCGCGGACCCGGCCGGCGGGCAAGCGCGCGGCGCCGACCCGGGTGGCACCCGGGAGGCCCGCCTCCGGCGGATCCTCGCGGACAACCCCGTGGCGATCGCCCGGAGCGGGCTGACCCTGGTCCTCGTCAGCCGGCCCGGCGCCGCGTCGGCGATCGCGCAGGCGATCGACGAGTCGAGCCTCGACGACCAGGTGGGCACGCTCGCCGGCGACAACACGCTCCTCGTCCTCTTCGCCGACGAGCCGGCCCTGGAGCGGTGGCTGGCCCGGTTCGGCGCGATCGCGACGCAGGCGGAAGCCGGCCCCTCCGGGACCGACCTCACCAGCACCTACCCGTAGCTCCAGCAAGGAGGCAGCGCAGCCATGAAGAAGGTCGTCCTGGCGTACTCGGGCGGTCTCGACACGTCGGTCGCCGTCGCGTGGCTGCGTGAGCAGCACGACGCGGAGGTCGTGACGCTCACGGTGGATCTCGGGGGCGGCTCGCTGCGCGAGGGCGTCGAGGCGCGGGCGATCGCGGCCGGCGCGAGCCGCGCGTACGTCGTCGACGCGAAGGAGACGTTCGTCCGCGACTTCTGCTGGCCGGCGCTCCAGGCGAACGCGCTCTACCAGGGCGCCTACCCGCTCGCGACTGCGCTGGCCCGGCCGCTCATCGCCCAGCTCCTCGTGGAGGTCGCCCAGCGCGAGGGCGCCGACGCCGTCGCCCACGGCTGCACGGGCAAGGGCAACGACCAGGTCCGCTTCGACGTCGCGGTCCACGCCCTCGACCCGGGGCTCACGGTGATCGCCCCGATGCGGGTCGGGATGGGCCTCACCCGCGACCAGGAGATCGACTACGCCGCCGCCCGCGGGATCGAGATCCCGATCACGAAGGCGTCGCCGTACTCGATCGACGTGAACATGTGGGGCCGGTCCTGCGAGACCGGCGTCCTCGAGGATCCATGGGTCGCCCCACCGCCCGACGCCTACGAGTGGACCGTGGCCCCGGCGGACGCCCCGCCGGCCGTCGAGATCGAGATCGGCTTCGAGGGCGGCGTCCCGGTCTCGATCGACGGCGCGCGCCTCGACCCGGTGGCCCTCGTGGAGCGCCTCCACGCGCTCGGTGGCGCCCATGGGGTCGGTCGGATCGACCACGTGGAGGACCGGCTCGTCGGCATCAAGAGCCGCGAGATCTACGAGACACCTGCCGCCACGATCCTCCACGCGGCGCACGCCGCGCTCCAGGGGCTCGTGCTCTCGAAGGACACCCTCCGCTTCAACCGGCTCGTCGCCCACGAGATCGCCCAGCTCACCTACGAGGGTCTCTGGTTCAGCGCCCTCCACCGCGACCTGCGGGGCTACGTCGCCAGCTCCGACCGGACCGTCTCCGGCGAGGTGCGGGTCCGCGTGGACCACGGCTCCGCGACCCCCAACGGGCGCCGCTCGCCGCTCTCGCTCTACGACAAGAACCTCGCGACCTACGACGAGGGCGACGCCTTCGACCATGCCAGCGCGGTCGGATTCATCGAGATCTTCGGGCTGCCGCTCCGCGTCGAGGCCGCCCGCCACGGCGCGGTCGGCGCCCACCACGGCGCTGCCTGGACGTGGACGCTGCCGCTCCTCCCCGACCTGCCGTCGACGGTGACCGACCCGCAGCCGGCCGGTCCGGCCGGCTGAGCCCGGGGGCCGACGACACGCCTGGACCGCGCCCGGCGGGTCGGCCCGGGCGGGCGCTCTCTCCCGCTCGCGAACCGGCCGCGGGCGCCGGTTCGCCGTTCGCGCGACAATCGCCCGCGATGGCAACGCCGCGACGCTCCTCGCCCTCCAGAACCGCGACCGGGCCGCCCGCGGGCGTCCCGCCGGTGGTCGAGCCGCCGACGGCCCGGCAAGCCGTCGCCGAGTCGGCCGCGGGCGAGACCGACACGCGGCGCACCCTGCGCGAGCTGGCATTCCTCCACGAGTTCGCGCAGCTCGCCACCCAGGCGCGCGACTGGGACGAGCTCCTGCAGACGGTCGTCGATCGCACGCGCGAGGCGCTCCACGTCGAGGTCTGCTCCTTCTACCTTTTCGACCATGCGACCGACCGCCTGGTGCTGGCCGCGACCAACGGCCTCGACCAGGAGCACATCGGGAAGGTGAGCCTGGCGCTCGGCGAGGGGATCACGGGCGCCGCGGCCGCGGCTCGCCGTCCCGTCGAGGTGCCCGACGTGCGCCTCGACCCGCGCTTCAAGTACCTGCGGGGCTTCGACCTTGCCGGGCTGACGTCGATGCTCTCGGTGCCGCTGACCTGGAACGACATCATCGTCGGCGTCCTCAACGTCCAGACCGTCGAGACCCGGCGCTTCACCCAGCGCGAGATCACGCTCATGGTCACGATCGCGGCGCTGCTGGCCGGGATCGTGGAGAAGGGCCACCTGCAGCGCGAGCAGGAGCGCCAGCTGGAGCAGCTCCAGCATCTCGACGAGGCCCGGGCGGAGCTGCTCTCGCTCGTCACCCACGAGCTGCGCACGCCGCTCTCGGTGGTGCGGGCGTACGTCGACCTCCTGGCCGACGCGGCCGGCGGCATCAGCGAGGCCCCGGCCCGGGCGAGCGCCGACGACTGGCGCAACGCCGCGGTCGACCAGATCACCCGGCTCGACCGCCTCGTCGACTCGATCCTCGTCTCGGTGCGGGGCGAAGGGCTGGCGGCGCTCGCCCGGACGCCGTTCGACGTCGCCGGCGCCGTCGGCGAGACGATCGACCTGCTGCGGCCCCTGCTGCGCAACCACCGGCTGCGCTGGGAGCACGCCGACGAGGCTCTGGTCGGGCTCGGCGACGAGCCACGCTTCCGGCAGGTGATGGAGCTGCTCCTGGAGAACGCGGCCAAGTACGCCCCGCGCGGCTGGGGCGTCTCCGTTGGCGCGTGGCGCCAGGTCGGCGAGGTCCGGGTCTACGTCACGGACGACGGGCCGGGCATCCCGCTCGAGGAGTGGGAGACCGTGTTCGAGGCCTTCGTCCGCAAGGCGCGCCAGCGCGGGCGCGGCTCCGGCATCGGCCTGTACGCGGCGCGGCGGCTCATGGACGCCATGGGAGGGCGCGTCTGGATCGAGGGGAACGGGTACGGCGGCAGCCGGTTCGTCGTCGCCCTGCCCGCGGCGAGCGACCGGTGAAGAACGGAGTGGAGGTGCAAGCGCGATGACGATGCCCACGGCTCCGGCCGGGCTGCGGATCCTGGTGGTGGACGACGAGCCGGCGATGGTCGGCGCGGTCACCGCCCTCGTCGGGACGGCCGGCCATCAGGTCGTCACGGCCTACGACGGCGACACGGCGCTGCGCCGCTTCGAGGAGGAGGCGCCCGACCTGGTCCTCCTCGACCTCGCGATGCCCGGCCGCGACGGCGTCGACGTCTGCCGCGAGATCCGCAAGACGAGCCGGACGCCGATCATCGTGCTGACCGGCGAGTCGGACGAGCTGGCGAAGGTCGAGGCCCTCGACGCGGGCGCGGACGACTACGTCACCAAGCCGTTCGGCAAGCAGGAGCTGCTGGCCCGGATCCGGGCGGTGATGCGGCGGCTCGAGGGCGGCGACGTGCCGGCCGGCGGGCTGCGTGTCGGCCCGCTCGCGCTCGACACGGGGCGCCACGAGGCAGCCGTGGACGGGAACGTGCTGGCCCTGACGCGGACGGAGTTCGCGCTGCTGGCGTCGCTCGCCGCGGCCAGGGGCCGCGTCGTCCCCCACGACCGGCTCCTCGCTGCGGGCTGGCCCAACGACCCGGACCCGGATCCGCAGTGGCTCAAGCCCCACCTGGCCCGCCTGCGCGCCAAGCTCGAGGACGCCGGCGCACCCCTGCCCACCTCGGTGCGCGGGGTCGGCTATCGCCTGGAGGCGCCGACCGAGTAGCCGATCGGGCGGCGCGGCCGCCGGTCCCGGCCGCAGATCGTTTGCGCAGTTGCGCAAGAACGCAATCAGTTGGTACGATGAAGCGGGTCGTGGACGGGCGGGCGGATCTCTCCAGCTGCCGATCGTCCAGCCCGCTGCGGAGGCATCCATGAAGGTCGAGACGCCCTACACGTTCGGCACGAGGATCGCCGGATCCCCATCAACGGTGCGCCCGCTTGTCGAGGCGGCGCTGCGCGCGGAGGGCTTCGGCGTCCTGACCGAGATCGACGTCGCCGCCACGCTGAAGGCGAAGCTCGGCGTGGAACGCCCCGCCTACCTCATCCTCGGGGCCTGCAACCCACCCTTGGCCCATCGCGCCCTGGAGATCGAGCCGTCGGTCGGCGCGCTCCTGCCCTGCAACGTCGTGCTCCGTGCCGACGGCGACGAGACGGTCGTCGAGGCCATGGACCCGAGCGCGGCGATGAGCATCGGCGGCGACGCGGCCATCGGCGAGCTGGCCTCCGAGGTGCGCGGGCGCCTCGAGCGCGTGATCGCGGTCATCGAGGCCGCCGGGTGACCCCGCGGGGCCTCGCAGCCGTGCTCGACGCGCGATATCTCGCGTGGTCGGCGGTCGCAGGCGTGGCCGGCCTGGTGATCTTCGGCCTCGTGAGCGCGATCATCCCGAACCCGGTCTTCGGCCGCGAGATCCCGCCCGAGCCGTTCGCGATCGCCGTCTGGCTGGCGTCCGGGCTCCTGATGGGGCTTCTCGCCGGCACGTACCTCGCACCGGCCCCGACGCCGCTCATCGCCCTTCCCGCGCGCGGGGACGCCGCCGTCGCGGAGGCGGACGGGAGCGTCAGCGCGCGCCGGACGTCGACGCTCGGCTACGCCGGCGGGCTGGCGGCCTTCCTGGCGATCGGGTGCCCGGTCTGCAACAAGATCGCGCTCGTCATGCTCGGTGCCAGCGGCGCGCTCTCCATCTGGGCGCCGCTCCAACCGCTCGTGGGCCTGGCCTCGCTGGTGCTCCTCGCGGCCGCCCTCGCCTGGCGGCTCCGGATGCGCGCGCGCGGGAACGCCTGCCCGGTTCCCTGATGCGTGCCGCGGCAGGTCAGCCGGCCGCGCGCTCGCGGTGGATCGCGGCCAGCTCGGCGGCGATCGCCGCGACGTGGCCGGCAGTCGTGCCGCAGCAGCCGCCCACGATCGAGGCACCCAGCTCCACGGCACGGCGGGCGTAGGCCGCGGCATCGGCGGCCGTCGCCGGGTAGATCACCGTCCCATCGGCGGCCACGACCGGCCGGCCGGCGTTCGCCTTCGCCACGAGGAGCAGGCCGGGGGCCCCGGCCGCGAGTCCCGGCAGGACCTCGAGGACCGCGTCGAAGCCCGCTCCGCAGTTGGCGCCGACGCCGGCGACGCCCAGCTCGGCCAGCGCCGCGCCGGCCGCCTCCGGGCGGTCGCCGAAGAGCGTCCTGCCGCGCTCGAAGGTGAGCGTCGCCACGATCGGGACGCCGGGCGCGGCATCACGGGCCCCCTCGACCGCCGCCCGGGCCTCCGCGAGGTCGGCCATCGTCTCGACCCACAGGAGATCGGCGCCGGCGGCGGCCAGGGCTCCTGCCTGCTCGGCGAAGGCTGCGCGGGCGGCTGCGGGCTCGAGGTCGCCGTAGGGGGCGAGGAGCGCGCCGGTCGGTCCCAGGTCGCCGGCAACCAGGCAGTCCGGCGGGACCGCCGCCCGGGCGATGGCAACCGCTGCCCGGCAGACCTCCTCCGTGCGACCCGCCGCCGGACCGTCCACGAGGCGCACCGCGCTCGCCCCGAAGGTCGCGCTCAGGACGATCTGCGCACCCGCGGCGGCGTGCTCCGCGTGCACCGCCGCCACGGCCGCCGCTCCCCCGGGGGCCAGGAGCCAGGCCTCGGGCGGCATCCCCGCCGGCAGGCCGCGCGCGATGAGGGCGCTGCCCATCGCCCCGTCGGCCGCCAGCGGCCAGTCGCCGGCATGGCGCCCCGCCAGGGCGCCGCCCGGGCTCATCGAGCCTCCCGGACGATCGCCGAAGCCTCCGCGGCCAGCCGCTCGACGGTCGCGAAGTCGCCCCGCGCCAGCAGGTCCTTCCCGACGAACCAGGTGCCGCCGCAGGCTACGACGTTCGGCAGCCCGAGATAGACGGCAAGATTCTCCGCGTTGATCCCGCCGGTCGGGAGGAACCCGACGCCGGCGAACGGACGGCCGAGCGCCCGCAGGTACGGCACCCCGCCCGACGCCTCGGCAGGGAAGAACTTGACCGTCGTGAGGCCGGCGTCCAGCGCCATCTGGACCTCGGTCGGCGTGCAGACACCGGGGACGATCGGCAGGCCGACGGCGCGGCAGCGGGCCACGACCGCGCCCCCGAACCCGGGCGTCATGACGAACTGGGCGCCGGCCGCCAGGGCGGCGTCGACCTGCTCGAGTGTCAGCACCGTCCCTGCTCCGACGAGCATCTCCGGGTGGGCCGCCCGCATGGTGCGGATGGACTCCGCGGCGGCAGCCGTCCGGAAGGTCACCTCCGCGCAGGGAATCCCGGCCGCGGCCAGGGCGTCGGCGAGCGGGACGGCCGCCGTGAGGGCCGGGATCTCGACCACCGGCACGATGCCGATCTCGCGAATGCGGTCGATGACGCTCACGATCGCGGCCTCCAGCTCCCGGGGCGGCTCCCGCGAGCGACGCTACCACGGTCCGCGTGGCGCTGCCGGTCGTCTGGCGCTGCCGGTCGTCGATACCGGTCGTCGATGCCGGATCAGCCCGCCGGCAGCGGTTCCACCAGCCAGAACGACGCGCGGGCCGCCGACCAGCCGGCGAGGAGCGTGGCCGCCAGGCCGCTGCCCTCGGCCGCGTGGGCCTGCACCAGGGCGCGCACCTCCTCCTCGCGCTCGGCCGCGTCGGCGCGCGACAGGGGCGCGGCGGCGAGCGCCGCCAGGGACGTCGCCCGGACGCTCGCCACGTTGATCCGCAGCCGGACGCGTCCGTCGGGATCGTGGAGGTACGCCCTGCCGCCCGTCATCCCGGCGCCGAAGTTGCGGCCCGTCGGCCCGAGGACCACGACGACCCCGCCGGTCATGTACTCGCAGCCGTGCGCCCCGATCCCCTCCACCACGGCGCGTGCACCGGAGTTGCGGACCGCGAAGCGCATGCCGGCCCTGCCCACGAGGTGAAGCCGGCCGCCGGTTGCCCCGTACAGGCAGGTGTTGCCGGCGATCGCCTCGCGCTCAGCACGGTAGGCGGCCGTGGCGGGCGGCCGCACGACGACCGTGCCCCCGGAGAGGCCCTTGGCGACGTAGTCGTTGGCGACGCCGCTCACCGAGATCCGCACGCCGTCGGTCGCGAACGCCCCGAGGCTCTGGCCGGCCGAGCCGGTGGCGCACAGATCGATCAGGACGCGGCCGGCCTCCACCGGGCCGCGCACCGCCCCACCCGCGGCATCCCGGGCCCGCTCCAGCTCGCCTGAGATCCGCGCGCCGACCGTCCGCTCGCCGGTCGTCAGCGCCGTCGCCAGGACGACGGGCTCCGGGGCGCCGTTGCCGACGAGCGTCCGCATCGCCGGTGCGAGCTCCGCGGCCAGTCGCTCGTCGACCGGGCTCGCCGCGGGAGCCTCCGCGAGCCGACCGACCGTCCGCGGCGCCGCCGCCCGGGAGGCGGGCGGACGCCACGCCGGCGCGCCGACGACCGGCCCCAGGTCGAGCGCCGCCTCGGCGGCGACGGCGAGGCGGTCGGTCCGGCCGATCGCGTCGGCCAGGCTCCGGAAGCCGAGCGTCGCCAGCTCGCGCCGCACGTCCTCCGCGAGTGCCGTGAAGAAGGCCACGACCTGCTCGGGCGTCCCGGTGAACTTCGCCCGCAGGTCCTCGCGCTGCGTCGCGATCCCCGTCGGGCAGGTGTCGAGGTGGCACTGGCGGGCCATGTCGCAGCCGATCGCGACGAGCGCGGCGGTGCCGAAGCCGTACTCCTCGGCGCCGAGGAGCGCGGCGACGACCACGTCGCGGCCGGTCTGCAGCCCGCCGTCGGTGCGCAGGGCGACCCGTTCTCGCAGGCCCTGGCGGACGAGCACCTGGTGGGCCTCGGCGAGCCCGAGCTCCCACGGAGCCCCCGCCGACTTGATCGACGAGAGCGGGCTCGCTCCCGTCCCGCCGGCGTGGCCCGCCACCAGGACGTAGTCGGCGTGGGCCTTGGCGACGCCCGCGGCGATCGTCCCGACGCCGGCCGACGCGACGAGCTTCACCCCGATCCGCGCGCGGGGGTTGACCGCCCGCAGGTCGGCGATGAGCTGGGCGAGGTCCTCGATCGAGTAGATGTCGTGGTGCGGCGGCGGGCTGATGTAGGTCATCCCGACCTGGCCGCGCCGGAGGGCCGCGATGAGCGGCGTCGCCTTCTTCGCCGGCAGCTGGCCGCCCTCGCCGGGCTTGCTCCCCTGGGCCATCTTGATCTCGAGCTGCTCGGCGCGGGCGAGGTAGCGGGCGGTGACGCCGAAGCGCGCCGAGGCGACTTGCTTGATCGCCGACTCCGCGGTCTCGCCGTTCGCGTCGGGCTCGTACGCCGCCGGGTCCTCGCCGCCCTCGCCGGAGTTGGACGCTGCGCCGAGGCGGCGCATCCCGATCGCGAGCGCCCGGTGCGCCTCCGGCGAGAGCGCGCCGAGGCTCATCGCCGACGACACGAAGCGCCGGACGATCTCCGACGCGGGCTCGACGGCGGCGAGCGGCACGGGCCGCGCGCGCCGGAAGACGAGCAGGTCGCGCACGACCGCCGGCTCGTCGCGCGCGAGGGCGGCGCGGTAGGCGGCCAGCTGGGCGTCGACGGCTTCCTCGGCGGCGGCCGGTGCGAGCGCCGCGCCGGGGCCCACGCCGGGCGGGTGGCCCGCGGCCAGGGCCTGGGTTGCCTTCACCGCCACGGGTGCAAAGGCGTGCAGCTCCCCGTCCGCGCGGAAGCGGGAAACGCCGGGATCGACCAGTGTCGGGGCCCCCTCCGAGTCGCCCGCGTGCGCGCTCGCGTGGCGGGCCAGCGCCTCGGCACCCAGTCGCTCCAGCGAGGCCGAACCCGGCGTCCGCGGGGCGGCCGGGAAGCAGCGCGCCGCCACGTCGTCGGCAAGCCCGATGACGTCGAACAGCTGGCCCCCGCGGTACGAGGCCAGGGTGCTGATCCCCATCCGGGCCAGGACCTTGCGCAGGCCGTGGTCGAGCGCGTCGAGGAAGTTCGCCTCGGCGGCCTCCGGCGTCAGCGCCTCCTGCCCGCGCGAGCCGGCGATCTCGCGGGCCACGGCGAGGGCCTGCCAGGGGTGGACGGCGTCGGCGCCGGCGGCGAGCAGCATCGCGACGGCGTGGACGTCGAAGGCGTCGCCGGCTTCGACGAGGAGGTCGCACGCGTCGCGGCGACCCGCGTCCACCAGGGCGGCATTGACGGCCCCCACGGCCAGCAGGCTCGCGACCGGCACCCGACCGGGGCCGGCCCGGCGGTCGGAGAGCACCAGGAGGTCGGCGCCGCGGTCGCGGGCGCGCCAGGCCTCTGCCACGAGGCGGTCGAGGGCGGCGGCGAGGCCCGCGGGCCCGTCGCTGGCCGGGAACGAGGCATCCAGCATCACGACGCGCCAGGGAGCGTCGCCGCCGGGCCCGCGTCGCGCCAGGCCGAGGAGGGCGGCGCGCCCCGCGCTCCCGAGGACCGGCCCGGCCAGCCGCACGCAGCGCGACGCGTCGCGACCCGCCGGATCGAGGAGACGCGGGCGTGGCCCGACCGGGACCTCCAGGGTCATGACGGCGCGCTCGCGCTCGGGGTCGATCGGTGGGTTGGTCACCTGGGCAAAGGCCTGGCGGAGATAGCCGGCGACGCCGCGCGGGCGCCGGGCCATGACCGCGAGCGGCGTGTCGTCACCCATGCTCCAGGTGGGCTCCCGCCCCGTGGTCGCCATCGTCTTGACGGTCATCCGGAGCTGCTCCGCATCGAGCCCGAAGAGGACCTGGCGGCGGCGCTCGCCGCCGGCGTCCGGGGACGGTGGCGCGGTCGCGGCGTCCGGGTCGCCCTGCCCGGCATCGGAGAAGGGGCCCGCACCACCGCCGGGCGCGATCGCCAGCAGCCGCGGCGGCTGCCCGGACGGCGTCGCTGCGATCGCCGCTCGCTTGGCCGCGCCGTCCTCGAGGACCCGGCCCAGGCCCGTGTCGACGAGCAGCAGCTCGCCCGGGCCGAGGCGCCCGCGCCGGATCACGTGGCCCGGGGCGCTCGGCAGCATCCCGGCCTCGGAGCCGCAGACGACGAGCCCGTCGTGTCGCACCTCGAACGCCGCGGGCCGCAGCCCGTTGCGGTCCAGGACGCAGCCCACCCGCCGCCCGTCGGCGAAGACGAGGGCCGCGGGACCGTCCCACGGCTCCACGCGCGCCACCGTCGCGGCCTGCCACGCGGCGAGGCCGGGCACCGCCTCGTCGCGCAGCTCGAGGGCCTCGGGCAGGAGCGCCATCACCGCCGCGTCGATCCGCCAGCCGGCGGCGAGGAGCAGCTCGAGCGCCTCGTCGAGCGAGGTCGAGTCCGAGCCGGCCGGGTCGAGGAGGGGCCGTCCCGCGGCGGCCAGCTCGCCGAGCCGGCGACCCACCCGGCCGCCGCCGAGGCGCGCCGTGCGGCCACGCATCGCCTCGCGGTTGCCGCGCACGGTGTTGATCTCGCCGTTGTGCGCCAGCAGCCGGAACGGCTGGGCCAGCGCCCACGAAGGATGCGTGTTGGTCGAGTAGCGCTGGTGGAAGGTCGCGAAGGGCACGCGGAGGCTGCCCGCCGCGAGATCCGCGTAGAACCGCCCGAGCTCGGCACCCACGAAGAGCCCCTTGTATACGAGCGTGCGAGCCGACAGCGAGGCGACGTGGAATCCCTCGAGGCCCGGGATGGTGGCGGCCGCCGCCTCGGCCGTCCGGCGCGCCAGCAGGAGCGCACGCTCGAACCGGGCCGCCCCCATCGCTGCCGGGCGGGCGACGAGGACGTGGCGGATGTCGGGCGCCGTCGCCGCGGCCTCCGGTCCCAGGACCGACGTGTCGACCGGGACGCGCCGCCAGCCGCGGACGGCGAGGCCCTCCGCCACCAGCGCGTCGCCCAGGAGGCGACGGGCGGCCTCGCCGGCCGGGCGGTCCGTCGGGAGGAAGACCGCGCCGACGGCGAGCCGGGCGGGGTCGCCCGGGACGCCGGTTCCGCCGCCGGCGTCGGCGCCGGCGGCGAAGGTGCCGGGGGCGGCGTCGAGGGCAGCCAGGAGGCCCGGGCCGACGGGAAGCGCGATGCCGGCGCCGTCGCCCGTCACGGCGTCGGCGGCGATGGCGCCGCGATGGGTCAGGGCGGCGAGCGCCTCGAGCGCCAGCGGCACCACTCGCGCGGACCGCCGGCGGGACCGGGCCGACTCGGCCACGAAGCCGACGCCGCACGCGTCGTGCTCGAACCGCGGGTCGTACAGGGGCGCGGCGGGGATGGCCGGGTCATCGCCGGTGCTCCATCGCGATCGGTCCATCGGGCGGCCTCCGTGGGGTCGCTGGGCCTCCCCCGCCGGGCGGGAGGCCGACCGTACCCGTCACCGTCCGCCAGATCAGTGCCGCGACGGCACGTCCCGGTGGGAATCCGGTGGCGTCCCGGTTGCCGTTGGGAACTGGGGTGTCTGCGCGCCCGAGACGCGCCGGCGCGCCGCCGTGCAGACGCCGCCGTGCGGACGCCGCCGACCCGCGCGCCGCCGACCCGCGCGCCGCCGACCCGTGGCGCCCGGCGCCGTACCATCCCCACGCGATGACCACCCGCCCCGCCGCCCGCCTCCGCGTCCTCGTCGGCGCTCCGCTGCCCGCGGACGTCGGGGCGGTCGCCAGCGTCCTCGGCACCGCCGGCCACGAGGTCGTCACCGCGTACCGCGTCGACACCGCGATCGACCGCCTCGTCGCCGATCGGCCCGACGTCCTCGTCGTGGACCCGGCGATCGGCGACGCACCGCCGGCCGACGTCATCGGCCGGCTCGGCGGCTACACCGACGCGCCGATCCTCGTCCTCGCCGACCTCGTGGACGAGGCGGTCGTCGTGGCGGCCCTCGACGCGGGAGCCATCGACGTCGTCGGCCGGCCGATCCGGCCCCTCGAGCTGCTGGCCCGGGTCACCTCGGCTGCCCGCCGCGGCGCGACGCCGCCGGTCGACCCGGCGCCGCTCCCGGATGGGCTCCGGCTCGACGTCGCACGCCGGGCGGCCGGCGTGGCCGGGCGTTCCCTCTTGCTGACGCCCATCGAGTTCGACCTGCTGGCCGCCATCGCGGCCCGGCGCGGCGGTGTCGTCGATCACAGGCTCCTGGTCCGCGCCGCGTGGGCCGAGCCAGCCGCGGTCGACGTCGAGACGCTCCGGACCCACCTCGCCCGGCTCAACGCGAAGCTGATCGAGGCCGGGCACCCGGGGCTGCGCAACGTGCGGTCCCGGGGCTACGCCCTGCGCGTCGAGGGCTCGGCGGCGCCCGGGACCTGATCGGGCTCAGGCGGTGTAGGCGGCCTCGCGGTGGACGGCAAGGTCGAGGCCGGTGATCTCGGCCTCCTCGCCGACCCGGACCTTGAAGACCAGGTCGACGACCTTGAGGATCGCGAAGGTCATCGTGCCGCTGAAGATCCACGTGGCGCCCACGGCGATCACCTGGTTGACCAGGAGCTGCGGGTTGCCGCTCTCCAGCAGCCCGCCGCCGTTGACCGCGGGGTTCACGAGCGTCGAGGCGAAGACGCCCGTCAGGACGGCGCCGAGCGTGCCGCCGACGCCGTGGACGGCCCACACGTCGAGGGCGTCGTCCACCTGGAGCCGCTCGCGGAGGAGGATCGCACCGTAGCAGACGGAACCCGCGGCAAGGCCGATCGCCAGGGCGCCGCTGATGTCGACGTAGCCCGACGCCGGCGTGATCGCGACCAGGCCGGCGACGGCGCCCGAGACGGCCCCCACGACCGACGGCGCGCCCTTGTGCAGCCAGCCGATGAAGAGCCACGTCAGGGACGCCGCTGCGGCGGCGGTGTTCGTGACCATCAGGGCGTTCACCGCCAGCCCGTTGGCGGCCCAGGCGGAACCGGCGTTGAAGCCGAACCAGCCGAACCAGAGGAGCGCGCCGCCCAGGACGACGTACGTCACGTTGTGCGGCTCGAAGCGCTCGGACTCCGTGCGGATCCGCCTGCCGAGGTAGAGGGCGGCCACGAGAGCGGCGACGCCCGAGCTGATGTGGACGACGAGGCCGCCCGCGAAGTCGAGGGCGCCAAGCTGGTAGATCCAGCCGTCGACGTTCCAGACCCAGTGGCAGAGCGGCAGGTAGACGAGCGTGGACCAGAGGAAGGCGAAGACGACGAAGGCGTTGAAGCTCTTGCGCTCGGCGAACGCCCCGGTGATGAGGGCCGGCGTGATGATGGCGAACATCATCTGGTAGACGACGAACAGCATCGACGGGATGGTCGTCGCATACGCGCCGGGCTCGGTCCCGATCCCCCGCAGGAAGAGGTTGTCGAGGCCGCCGATGAGACCACCCTGGCTGGGCCCGAAGGCGAGCGAGTAGCCGAACACCACCCAGGTGACGCTGACGAGCGCCAGGATGAACCAGCTGTGCATGATCGTCGAGAGAACGTTCTTCGTGCGCACGAGGCCGCCGTAGAAGAACGCAAGGCCCGGCGTCATGAGCATGACCAGGCCCGTCGACATCAGGATCCAGGCGGTATCGCCGGTGTCCACCACGGTTCTCGACCCTCCTCCCGGTGCGTGCGGGCGACCGGCCCGCCCTTTAGCCGGACCGTACGGCGGGAGCCGGCGCGCGTGGCCCACGGCCGCCGGGCGGCTGGGTTCCGCGGCGGTTGCGGTTCGGGACGCTCGACGGGTGGCGCAGAATGGGGCCATGACCGATCCCCAGCCCCCTCCTGCCCCGGGCGCACCCCTCCCCGGCGCCGAGGCCCATCCCACGCGCGTGGCGGTAATCGGCACCGGTGCCGTCGGCTCGACCTTCGCCTTCAGCCTGCTCCTCTCCGGCCTCGCGGCCGAGATCGTCCTCGTCGACGCCAACGCGCGGAAGGCCGAGGGCGAGGCGATGGACCTCATGCACGCCGTCCCGTTCGCCCGGAACACCCGCATCTGGGCCGGCACGGTGGACGACTGCGCCGGGGCGGCCATCACGGTCATCTCGGCCGGCGCCGCCCAGAAGCCCGGCGAGTCGCGCCTCGACCTGGTTCGGAAGAATTCGGCGATCTTCGGCGAGATCGTGCCGGCGGTGGCGCGGGCCAACCCCGACGGGATCATCCTGGTGGCCACCAACCCGGTCGACGTCCTCGCCTACCTCGCCTTCCGGATCTCGGGCCTGCCGTCGGCGCGGGTGATCGGCTCGGGGACCATCCTCGACACCGCCCGCTTCCGGGCCATGCTGGCCGACTACTACGGCGTCGACCCGCGCTCGGTCCACGCGCACATCGCCGGCGAGCACGGCGACACGGAGGTCCCGGTCTGGTCGCTGGCGAACATCGCCGGGATGTCGCTCGCCGACTTCGCGAACGCCAACGGGATGGAGCACGACCCGGCGCGACTGCGCGAGATCTTCGAGGCGACGCGCGACGCCGCCTACCGCATCATCGAACTCAAGGGCGCCACGTACTACGCGGTTGCCGCGGGGATCCTGCGGATCGTCGAGGCCATCCTGCGCGACCAGTCGACCGTGCTGTCGGTCAGCTCGCTGATCTGCGACTACTACGGGATCGACGACATCTACCTGTCGGTGCCGACGGTGGTCGGGCGCGGCGGGGTGGAGCGCACGCTCCGCCTGGCGCTCTCGGCCGAGGAGGCGTCGGGGCTGCGCCGCTCCGCCGACCTCCTGCGCGAGACGATCGCGAGCCTGGACCTGGCCTGACGCCCCGACGCTTCCGCGCCGTGCGCCCCGGCTTCCGCGCCCTCGCCGCCGGCTTCCGCGCCCTGCGCCGCCGGCTTCCGCGCCCTGCGCCGACGGACGCTTCCGCCCGCCGTCGGCTGACTCCCCCCCGCCGGGGTGCGCCCGCGTAAGCGCCGGTGCAGTCTGCCTCTTCACCATCCGCGCATGGACGACCAGCGTTTCGGCTCGGCGGTTCGCGCGGTGCGCCTCCGTCGCGATTGGCGCCAGCGGGACCTCGCGGAGCGGGCTGGCGTCTCGGCATCCGTCATCTCGCGACTCGAGCGCGGCCACGTGGGGAGCCTGGCGCTGACGACCATCCGGCGCATCACGGCGTGTCTCGACATGCGCGTCGACTTCGCTGCCCCGGTGGCGCGGCGGCGATCTCGACCGCATGCTTGCGAGGCGCCACGCGGCGCTGGCTGACGCGATCGTCGCCGATCTCGCAGCGCGCGGCTGGATCCTCCGCCCGGAGGTCACCTTCTCGTTCTGGGGCGAGCGCGGCAGCGTCGACCTGCTGGCGCTCGAGCCCGAACGGCGGGCTCTCCTGGTCGATCGAGCTGAAGACCGACCTGGTCGACGCCGCATGGGCTGATCGCCCAGGTGGACCGCTACCGTCGGCTTGCCCGCGGATCGCGGGTACGGTGGGGTGGAGCCCGACGGTCATCGGGACGCTGGGTCATCGTCGGGGAGGGCAGCGTGAACCGCAGGCGCCTGGCCGCCCACCACGCGCTTCTCCGGGCCGCGTTCCCGGCCGACGGGCACGCGATCGCCGAGTGGCTCCGCGCTCCGACCCAGCCGATCGCGGCCCCTCCGGTCCGTTCCCGATCGCCGACCCTGGGGCCGCCGCGTCCGCAGGTCGGCGTCGGGTGCGCACGCGTGCCGAAGTCGGCGGCGGCCGGCTGGCGAGCTGATCATTCTTGCGCCCGGGGACCGGAAGACAGCGACATCCTTCCGGCGAACCGCGATCGCCCGGAGACCGGGCCGCCCACGACACGTCATGAGAGCGCGTCCGCGCGGGGCTGGGGCGGCGGGCGCGGCGAGGGCCGGCCCTGCTGCGTGGTGCCGGCCCTGCGACGCTCGGCTAACGGTCCCGGGGCGCACGTTGACCAGGTTGCCGGGACGGGGGCGGAGCGGCGGAGAGGCGCGCCCGGGGATGGCGCCTCGGGCCGGGGGGCGCCTCGGACGCAACGCGCCTGCGCGTCAGCGTCGGCGGTGTGCGAGCCCGACGTCAGCCGGTCCGCCCCGGTCCGTTCTCAGGCCTTGTCGGAGCTCCCGCGCGACTGGACGGCCCTCAGGACGACGGCGAGCCCGAGGGCGATCAGCGCGATCGGCCAGATCTGGTCCCAGTCGAGCTCCGGAAGCGTGAACCCGAAGGTGTTGACGAGCAGGTAGTAGCCCCCTACGAGGAGCAGGATGGCGCCGAAGATCAGGGCGCCCACGTCGACCCTGTGGCCGGCAAGATGCATGGCGAACCCTCCCGATGCGCTCGCTGCCTCCGGCCGCCCGACCGCAGGCGGCTGGCCCGGCCGCTCGGCTGGAGCGTCGCGCGACTGCCCGCCGCTGGCCAGTGCCGTTCGTCCCGTCGCGTGCCGCGGGGATGGCGCCGCGGGCTGGGGTGGCGCCTCGGGCCAGGATGGCGCCGCGGGCCCGACCGCGCTAGGAGGCGGCCAGGCGCTCCCGTGCCACCGTCAGCGCCGCCGCGACCCGCCCCGGCGCCGTGCCCCCGGCGACGTCGCACGAGGCCAGGGCAGCCTCCACGGTCGCGGCTGCCCGGAGCGCGTCGCGGGAGGCCGGATTCGTTCGCGAGCCGCACGGCCGTCGCGTCGCGTGCCTCGGCGAGCGCCGCGGCGATCGTCGCGTCCGGGAGATCCGCGAGCGCGACCCCGTCCCGCTCAGCCTCCGCCACGAGCCGCCCCACGACGTGGTGGGCGGCCCGGAACGGCACGCCGCGCCGGACCAGGGCGTCGGCCACGGCAGTGGCGGTGGTGTACCCCTCCTCCGCGGCGCGCCGCATCGCCTCTCGGTCGACGGCGAGCGTCGCCACCATCCCGGCCATCACGCCCAGCGAGGCCTCCAGCGTGGCACACGCCTCGAACAGCGGCGGCTTGTCCTCCTGCAGGTCGCGCTGGTAGGCGAGCGGCAGGCCCTTCAGCAGGGCCAGGAAGCCCGCGAGCGCGCCGACCACGTGCGCCGCCCGCCCGCGAACCAGCTCCGCGGGATCCGGGTTCTTCTTGTTGGGCATCATCGAGGAGCCCGTCGAGAACGCGTCCGCCGCCCGGACGAACCCGAAGCGCGGGTTCGACCACCACGTGATCTCCTCGGCGAGGCGCGAGAGGTGGACCATGGCGAGGGCGCAGGCGAACAGGAGCTCGGCCACGAAGTCGCGATCGGAGACGGCGTCGAGCGAGTTGGCCGTCACGCCGTCGAAGCCGAGCTCACGCGCCGTCGCCTCGCGGTCGAGCGGGTAGCCGGCGCCCGCCAGCGCCCCGGAGCCCAGCGGGCTGACGTTGGCTCGGCGGCGGCAGTCCGCGAGGCGGTCCCGGTCGCGCTCCAGCATCTCCACGTACGCCAGGAGGTGATGGGCGAGCAGCACCGGCTGGGCCGGCTGGATGTGGGTGCTGCCCGGCAGGACCGCGTCGCCCTCGCGGTCGGCAAGGTCGACGAGCGCCCGCTCCATCCCGATCAGCGCCGCGTCGAGGGCGTCGATCGTGCGGCGGCTCCAGAGCCGCAGGTCGGTCGCCACCTGGTCGTTCCGCGAGCGTCCCGTGTGGAGCTTGCCCGCCACCGCCCCGATCCGGGCTGCCAGCGCCTCCTCGAGGTTCATGTGGACGTCCTCGAGGGCGGGATCCCAGGCCAGCGCACCCGCCTCCACGTCGGCCCGCAGACCGTCGAGGCCCGCGACCAGCGCCTCGACCTCGCCGCCCGTCAGCAGGCCCGCCCGGCCCAGCCCGCGCACGTGGGCGACCGAGCCGGCGAGGTCGTCGAGAGCGAGGGCGCGGTCGACCTCGATCGAGCGCGTGAAGTCGGCCGTGCGCGTGTCCGTCGAGCCCGCGAACCGTCCTCCCCAGAGCCGCATCCAAGCCCTCCTTCGCGTCCCGCCCACCCGCGGCCTCCGAACCCGCGCTAGGCGGGCGTTGCCGGGAATGGTAACGGCCGTTCGAAGTCCTCCTCGCGCGCCACCTGCTCGCCGGTGCTCGGGAAGACCACGAGAGCAAGGATCCCCGCGAGCACGCCCAGGACGGTGGCGATCGCGAAGACGATCGCCGAGCCGAACGCGCCGAAGAGGAGCCCGCCGCCGACGTTGGCGATCACCGCGGCCAGGCCGAAGCCCGTGAGCTGGTACAGGCCCTGGCCGGTCGCCTGGAGGCGCGGTGGCAGGAGGACCGCCATCGTCAGGACGCTGCCGACCCACAGCCCGGCGAACGCGAACCCGGTGGCCACCCGGGTGGCGACGATGAGGATCGGGCTCTCGAGCACGATCCACGAGGCGAAGCAGGCCGCGTACAGGAAGATGCTCCCGGCCACGAGGCCGCGGATCCCGATCCGGGCCGCGATCGCGCCCACGACGAGCATGGCCGGGATCTCCGCGAACGCCGAGACGCCCGCCAGGAGCGCCACGTCCGACGGGCCGCCGCCGAGCTCCAGGAGCCGCAGGGGCAGGTAGGTGAACCCGGCGATGATGCCGACGTGGACCAGCAGGATGGCGAGGAGCACCGGGAGGAGCCGGGGCTGGATCCGCAGCGCGACCACGAACGAGCCGCCGCGCGTCCGCTCGCCGCCGACGGCCGCCAGGTCGGCGCGGTCGACGTCGGGCGCGTAGAGCGCGGCGACGCCAAGGAGGCCGGCGAGCAGGGCGCACAGCACGAACGCCGGGCCGTACCCGGTCACGTTGTAGACGAACCCGGCCGACGTCGCGACGACCGCGAACCCGACCGACGAGAGGAGCCGCACGCGGCCGTACTGGCGCCCGTGGTCGGTGATCGCGTTGACCGCCAGCGCGTCGCCCAGCGGGCCCCACGCACTCTCGAAGAGGCTGAAGCCGACGAGGCCGAGCGCGACCAGGACGAGCGGGACCGGGGCGCCGGCCAGCAGGACGAAGATCCCCGCCCCGAGGGCGGAGACGGCGAGCGCACGCCGCCGGCCGAGGATCACGTCGGCCACGTGGCCCCAGAGGGGGACGGCCACCGAGAACGCCGCCGACGAGGCGGCCGTCACGAGGCCGATCTGCTCGGGAGACGCGCCGAGATCGTCGAGGATCACGGCGATGAAGGGGTAGAAGACGCCGAGAGCCGCTCCGTTGAGCAGGAAGATGGCGCGAAGGGCACGCATGCGCGCCCCATGGTACGGAACCCGGAGCCTGCCCGGGCCCACCGCCGCCGGGCAGGCACGGCAGCGGGACCGCAGCGCGTCGCCGGACCGGCGCGTGGCAGACTCCGCCGGTGACTCCCGAGCCCGACCGTCCGCGCCCGGCCACCGGCTACGCCGTCCTCCTCGGCTCGCTCGCCCTCATGTGGGGGAGCAGCTACCTCTTCATCAAGATCGGCGTGGAGACGCTGCCGCCGCTGAGCCTGGTGTTGCTGCGGGTCCTCGTCGGGTTCGCCGTGCTGCTCATGGTCGTCGTGATCACGCGGACTCCCCTCCCCCGCGACGCCCGCACGCTCGCCCATCTCGGGGTCCTCGGCGCGGTGAACATCGTGATCCCCTTCTGGCTCATCAGCTGGGCCGAGCAGGTCATCGATTCGGGCCTGGCCGGGGTCCTCCAGTCGACGGCGCCCTTCTTCACGCTGGTCATCGCGGCGACGTTCGTCCACGACGAGCACATCACGCGCGGCCGGGTTGCCGGCATCGCCCTCGGCTTCCTGGGGATCGTGGTCCTCTCGGCGGAGAACATCGCCGACCTCGGCAGCGCCCTGGGCGCCGAGCGGCTGGTGGGCGAGCTGGCGGTCGTTGCCGCCTCGCTCTGCTACGCGATCGGCAACACGTACGCGCGGCGAACGATGCGGAACGCCCGGCCGCTCGTCCTCTCCGTCGGGCAGGTCGGCTGGTCGGTGATCCTCGTCGGCGCCCTCGCGCTCGTCGTCGACGGCGGGGTGACCCTGCCGGCGGTCCCGGAGGCGGCCTTCTCGGTCGTCTGGCTCGGAGCGATCGGCACCGGCTTCGCCTACCTCGTCTTCTTCCGGCTCCTCACCGGCTGGGGTCCCACGCGGGCGAGCCTGGTCGCGTACCTGCTGCCGGTGGTCGCGGTGGTCCTGGGCGTCGTCGTCCTCGGCGAGACGGTCGACGCCCTCTTCATCGCCGGGGCGGCGCTCATCGTGGCCGGCGTCTGGGTGGTGAACCGGCGCGGGTGACGCAGGCGCCCGTCGCGAGCGTGGCCGGTCAGGATCCCGTGCGCCGGATCTCCTCGCCCGCGGCGCAGCCGACGACGTGGTCGTTCACGAGGCCGGCGGCCTGCATCAACGCGTAGCAGACGGTCGGCCCCACGAAGCGGAAGCCGCGTCGCTTCAGCTCGCGGCTCATCTCCCGGGACGCGGCCGACTCGGCCGGCAGCTCTCCGACGTTGGCCCGTCGCGCGTCGAAGGGCGCCCCGCCGACGAAGCCCCAGAGGAGGTCCACGAGACCCTCGCCCCCCGCCCGGAGCTCGAGGACTGCCCGGGCATTCGTGATCGCGCTCGCCACCTTGAGGCGGTTGCGGACGATCCCGGCGTCGCCGAGGAGTCGGGTCATGTCGTCGTCCCCGAAGCCGGCCACGACCACGGGGTCGAAGCCGCCGAACGCGGCCCGGTAGCCGTCGCGCTTCCTCAGGATCGTCGACCAGGACAGGCCGGCCTGGGCGCCCTCCAGGACGAGCATCTCGAAGAGGTGCCGCTCGTCCCGCGACGGGCGGCCCCACTCCTCGTCGTGGTAGGCCCGGTAGACGGGGTCGCCCTCCACGCCCCAGGCGCAGCGGGCGACCCCGTCCGGGCCGGTGGTGAGGGTGCGCGTCGCCCACGGGCTGACGGGCGGCGGGGGGGCCGCCGGCGCATCGGCTCGCGGCTCCCCCATCAGTCGACGTCGCGCCGCGACATGCCCCACGCACCGAGCAGGATGCCGCCGACCGCGATCACCGCGCACGCGATCATGCCGCCGACGTCCCACTGGCCGATCATCGGCTGCCCGAGGTGGGCCGTCAGCGCCAAGTCCTGCACCCATCCCGGCATCTCGAGCGCCGGGGCGAGCAGGTTGACGAGGAACGTGGCGATCACGAACGCCGCCACCAGCTCCGCCGCCCACGACGTGCGCCAGAGGCCACCGATCGCGATGCCGATCCCGACCATCGCGGCGCCGTAGAAGCCGAGCGCGATCGTCCCCGCCGCCGGGGTGACGATCTCGCTCCCGGCAAACGCGGCGCCCAGAGCGATGCCGACCGCGTAGATCGCGGTGGACACCGCGACGGCGAGCAGGCCGCCGATCCCGCCCGCGACCGCCCAGCGGGCCCGGGTGAGCGGCGCGGCCAGGATCATCTCGAGGCGCCCGCTCTCCTCGTCGGACGCCCACTTGCCGACGAAGGTCGCCGCCGAGAAGCCGACGACGATGAGCCCCATCTCCACGAAGATGAGCTGCAGGAACCAGCCGGCCGACGTGAAGTCGACCGTCGGGAAGATCGCCGAGATGAGGTCGGCGAACATCGGGTACTCGGTGATGAGCGACTCCCCGAAGGACCGGCTCATCCCCGCGAGCATCAGCCCGAAGAGCCCGATGCCGGTCCCCCAGGCCAGCGCCTGCGGGAGCTGGTCGCCGAAGGCCCGGCCGACCGGGCCGCGCAGGCCGAGGGTCGCGCGCGGGAGCCCCGGGACCGGGATGCCGGTCACGACGCCGAGGTCGCGGCGCGCGAACAGCTCGACGCCGACGGCGAAGAGGACGACCGTCACGCCGGCGACGAGGCCGAGCGAGGCCCAGTCGTAGAGGCCGGCGAGCGGGACGTGGCCGTAGGTCCAGTGGAACCACGAGACGGTCGCGATCGGCTCCAGCGCCGGCACGTACGGCGCGTAGCCGCCCAGGATGAAGGAGCCGAGGAGGACGGCGCCGGCAACGCCGGCCGCGCTCCCCCGGCCCACGAGCGGGGCGAGGGCGAAGGCGACGCTGCCCGAGACGAGGCCCATGAGGCCGACCCACAGCGCGAACCCGACGGCCCCGGAGAGCGGGATCTCGTCGCCGAGCCCGGGGACGCCGAAGACGGACGCGGCCACGAGGGTGGCGAGGACGAGGAACACCATCGAGAGCGCCACGGCCGTCACGTGCGCCACGAGCTTCTCGAGCGCGACGCGGCGCTTGCCGAACGGCGCGGCCGCGACGAAGTCGAGGCTGCCGCGGCGGGCCTCCCCGGCGAGGGTGGCCGAGAGGGCGAGGATGGACCAGAGCCCGGCGAGGAACGCGAAGAATGGGCCGTACTTGTAGGTCAGGAAGCCGCCCATCGTGTCGGGCTTCACGACGGGGCCGGCGATGCCGGCGATGACCGCGGGGATGTCCTCGAGCAGCCTGGCGATCTCGGCGCGGGCCTCGGCCGTGCCGTAGGCGGTGCCCCAGGCCGAGCCGACGGCGAGCATCAGGCCGGAGATGAGGCCGGTCATGATGATGAACGCGAGCCGCGAGTCGCGAAGGGTCTTGCCGTAGATGCTCCCGAGGCCGTAGACCCGGCTTCGGAGCGGGATGGGGCGAAGCGGCGCCGCCGCGAGCGGCGGCCGCCCGGCGTCGACGGCCATGGCTACTGCACCTCGACGGCCTGCCGGCCGTACTGGGCCAGGAACGTGTCCTCGAGGGAAGGCTCCCGGGAGACGAAGTCGAGCAGCTCGTAGCCGGCGGCCGCCTGGACGACCGGCGTGATCGCGCCGGCGACGCGCATGCGGAGGACGTGGTCGTCCACGACGACATCGCTGACACCCGGCAGGGCTGCGAAGGCGGCGGCCGGCACCTCGCCCGCGAAGCGCAGCTCGACCTGGTGGTGGGCGAGGTCGCGCAGGGCGTCGACGGTGTCCACCTTGACGAGGCGGCCCTCGCGAATGATCGCCACGCGGTCGCAGGTCTTCTCGACCTCGGACAGGATGTGCGACGAGAGGAAGACGGTCGCTCCGCCGGCCACCGCCTCCTTGAGGACCTCGAAGAAGCTCTGCTGGATGAGCGGGTCGAGGCCGGCGGTCGGCTCGTCGAGGATGAGCAGGTCGGGGCGGTGCTGGAGCGCGATGACGAGCCCGACCTTCTGCTTGTTGCCCTTGCTGTACTCCTTGAACCGCCGGCTCGTGTCCAGGTCGAGGCGCTCGACGAGCATGGCCTGGTACGCCTCGTCCACGCCGCCCCGCAGGTTGGCGAAGTACTCCAGGTGCTGGGCACCGGTCAGGCGGTCGTAGAGGGCGAACTCGCCTGGCAGATAGCCGACGCGGCGATGGATCGCCACCGGGTCGGCGGAGCTCTCGATGCCGAAAACGCGGGCAACGCCGGAGGTGGGGCGGATGAGGTCGAGGAGCGTCCGGATCGTCGTCGTCTTGCCGGCCCCGTTGGGCCCGAGGAAGCCGAAGATCTCGCCCTCGCTGACCGTGAGGTCGACCTCGATGATCCCGCGATGCGTGCCGTAGCTCTTCGTGAGCTTCTCGGTCTCGATGATGTTCATCCGGTCCTCATTCCCCCCTGGCGGGCCGGTCGTCCGGCCCCAGTCCGTCGCCCCGCTCGCGCCGCCAGCGCGCCACGAGGCCGGGCCACTCGGTCTCGAAGAAGCGGCACACGTCGACCAGGCCGACGAGCGCCCGATGACCGGCCGTGCCGTCGTCGCCGACGACCTCGATCCCGCGCTCGGCGAGCCGGCGCAGGGCGACGATGGCATCGACCCGGCGCTCGATCATGTCGCTCCACGCCTCCGGCCGGACGCGGAAGAAGTCGCGGCGGTCACCGCGCCGGCGTCGGCGCTCCACGAGCCCGGCATCGACCAGCATCCGGCTTGCCTGGCTGACCGAGCCCCGGCTCACACCGAGGAAGTCCGCCAGCTCCTCCTGCGACCGTTCCGGCGGCTCGGCGACCATCAGGGCACCGAGGAGCCTGCCCGACATGCGGGACATCCCCGATCGCTCGAAGAACTGGGCCACGTCCTCGACGTACGTGGCGACCGCCGGTGGGGCGTGTCCCGCGGCGGCGTCCGCCGGCGCGGGTGGCGGCGGGAGGCCGGCCCGGCCCGGCGGCACGGCAGCGGCCCGGCGCTCCCCGTGCTTCGTGGCGGTGGGTGCCGGCGTGAGCGCACCGGCGATCGCGTCGTCCGTGCTCGTGGCACTACTCCAGTTCGTCGACATGTGCGATCAATCCGAACATTCAGAATGTAGCGAAGTTCCAGTCGCGCGACAAGGTCGATCTTGCCGATCGCAACGGGCCGAACGGCCCTGCCGGCGGAATTCACCAGGCGTAGAATTCATCACACGATGAACGACTGCGCTGCCGACGGTCGCCGACCCCTGGCGCAGAGGAGGTGATCCGCATGACCATCGCGGAGAAGAGCGCGGGCGCCGGCCCTCCGGCGCACGAGAGGGCAGACGGCATGGCCGCCATCCGGGCCGTGGACCTCGTCAAGACGTTCGGCGCCATCCGGGCGGTCGACGGCGTCAGCTTCGACCTCGCGCCGGGCCGGATCTACGGCCTCCTCGGGCCCAACGGCTCCGGGAAGACCACGCTCATCCGGCTCCTCACGGGGATGGCGCGGCCTACCTCCGGCCGGGCCGAGGTGCTCGGCACGCCGATGCCCTCGCGAGAGGTGCTGGCGCGAGTGGGCTACATGACCCAGGCCGACGGGGTCTACCCGACCCTCACCGTCGGGGAGAACGCCCGCTTCTTCGCCGCGGCGTACGGCGTCCGCAACCGGGCCGATGTCGTCGACGCGCTTCGCCTGGTCAACCTCGACGACCGCCTCGACGCCGTCACCTCGACGCTCTCCGGCGGCCAGCGCCGGCGGCTCTCGCTCGCCTGCGCCCTCGTCCACCGCCCGCCCGTCATCTTCCTCGACGAGCCGACGGTCGGCATCGACCCCCTCCTCCGGGCCGAGTTCTGGGCCCATTTCCGCGACCTCGCCGCGGGCGGGGCGACGATCGTGGTCTCCAGCCACGTGATGGACGAGGCCGACCGCTGCGACGAGCTCCTGTTCGTCCGCACCGGGAAGGTGATCGCCCGCGGCACGGGACCCGAGATCCGGGACCGGGCCGGCACGGCGAACCTCGAAGAGGCCTTCCTCCGGCTCGGCGGCGACGTGGAGGCAACCCGATGAGCGGTCACCGGCTCCTCGCCTTCTTCCGCCGCGTCGCCCAGGAGATCCGGCGCGACCGTCGCTCGGTGGCGCTCCTCTTCGTGGTCCCGATCGTGATGACCGGCCTCATCGCCTTCATCGTCCGCGAAGGGGAGACGCCGATCGTGGACGCGGCCGTCGTCAACGATGCCGGCCCAGCCGGGGTCGGTGCCACCGCAGCGCTCGACGCCGCGCTGGCCGAGGACGGCGGATCGGCCGAGATCCTCCCCGACGAGGCGAGCGCGCGCGAGGCCCTCGAGGCCGAGACCGCCTCGCTCGTCATCTCCCTGCCGGCCGGCCTCGGCACGGCCGAGCCCGGGACCGTGACGATCCTCACCGACGGCCTCGACCCGTCGGGCGAGGCGACCCAGGTCGCGGCCGTCCAGCGGGCGATGCTCTCGGCCGTCGGCACGTTCACCGGCCGCCCGTTGCCGACCATCGAGCACACGACCCTGTACGGGGTCCCGAGCGACGACCCGATGGCCCCGTTCGCGCCGGCGATCCTCGCCTTCCTCGCCTACTTCTTCGTCTACATCCTGACCGGGATCTCGTTCCTCCGCGAGCGCACCGGCGGGACGCTCGAGCGGCTCATGGCGACCCCGGTGACGCGCGGCGAGGTCGTCCTCGGCTACACCCTCGGCTTCGGCCTGTTCGCCACCCTCCAGGTGGGCCTTCTCCTGCTGTGGTCCCTCGGGACCGTCGAGGTACCCGCGCTCGGGCCGCTCCCGGCCTTCTCGATCGGCCTCGGGCTGCCGAACGCCGGGAACGCGCTCCTCGCCTACCTCGTCGTCGTGCTGGCCGCGCTCGGATCGGTGAGCCTCGGGATCTTCATCTCCACGTTCGCCCGGACGGAGCTCCAGGTCGTCCAGTTCATCCCGATCGTGATCGTGCCCCAGTTCCTCCTCTCGGGCGTCCTCTTCCCGATCAGCGGACTGCCGGAGATCCTCCAGCCCCTCGTCTGGCTGATGCCGCTGACGTACGCCGCCGACGGCCTCCGCCAGGTGCTCATCGCCGGGGCCGACCTGGCCACGCCCGCACTCCAGCTGGACCTCGCCGTCCTGACCGCGATCGCCCTCTTCTTCGCCGGCATCGCGGCCCTGACGATCCGGCGGGAGGTGGCGTGAGCCGCCCGGCCCGGCCGGCACCGCCTGCCCGGCGGGCACCGCCGTCCCGCACGGGGCGCCGGCCCGGGGTGAGCGACACTCGCGAGCGGATCCTCGCCGGGGCGCGAGCCGGCTTCGGCGAGGCCGGGTTCGACGGGACGACGATCCGCGGGATCGCCGCCCGGGCCGGCGTCGACCCGGCCCTCGTGCACCACTACTTCGGCTCGAAGCAGCAGCTGTTCGTCGCGGCGATGGAGCTCCCGGTCGACCTCGACGCTGTCGTCCCGGGTCTCCTCGCCGGGCCGCCCGACGAGCTCGGCTACCGGATCGCCACGTTCGTCCTGGAGCTGTGGGGCGCACCGCACACTCGGCCGCTCATGCTCGGCATCGTCCGCTCGGCCGCGTCGGACGCCGTCGCCGCGCAGCTTCTGCGGCAGATCCTGGCCGAGGGGCCGTTCGCAGCGATCGCGAAGGCGATCGACCGCCCCGACGCGGAGCTCCGGGCGACCCTCGTCGGAAGCCAGCTCGTCGGCCTCGCGATGGCCCGCTACATCGTCGGCGCGGAGCCGCTGGCGTCGGCACCGGTCGAGGTGGTCGCCCGGGCGGTCGGCCCGACGATCCAGCGCTACCTCGTGGGCGACCTGGGGGACGAGGAGCGGGGCGCCCGGGCCGGCGGCTGACGATCGCGCGGACCGGCGCGGCCCCTACCCGGCCGACGCCGGGATCGCGCGTCGCTCGAGGACGACCGCGATCCACGTCGTGAGCGGGACGGCCATCACGATCCCGATGCTCCCCGCGAGCGCCCGCATCACCTCCACCGCGACCACCTCCTGGCTTGCGAGCAGGCCGACCGACTGGCCGCCGACGGCGAACAGCACGAGCAGCGGGAGGGACACCCCGACGTAGGCCAGGACCAGCGTGTTGACCGTCGCCGCGATGTGCGACCGTCCGACGTTCATCGCCCGCCCGACGAGCGTCGGGGCGGAGGCCGACGGATCCGCCCGGTGGAGCTCGGCCACCGTGGCCGCCTGGCTGATCGTCACGTCGTCGAGCACGCCGAGCGCGCCGATGATCACGCCCGCGAGGAGGAGCCCCGAGAAGTCGAGGTCGCTTCCCAGCAGCGCCTGGAGGAAGACGATCTCCTCCGTCCCCTGGATCGCGGTGAACTGCGCGATCGCGCTGAAGACCGCGGCCAGGATCCCGACCAGGCCGAGCGCCGCGGACGTGCCGAGGAGCGCGGCCGCGGTGCTGCGACGGACGCCCTCGGTGAGGACGAAGGTGGCGAGGCTGATCAGCAGGGCGGAGCCGATCGCCACGGGGACAGGCGGCCAGCCGGCGAGCAGCAAGGGCAGGAGCACCTTCACCACGGCGACGAGGGTCAGGACCAGCGCGATCAGGCTGCGGATGCCCCGCCAGCCGCCCACCACCGCCACCGCGACGGCGAACAGCCCGAACATCAGCGCGAGGGCCGGGATCCGCCAGCGGTCCGCGACGGCGACGTAGACGCTGTCGGGCTCCAGCGACTGGCTCACGACGACCTCGTCCCCGACCCGGTAGTCGGGAACCTCCAGCTGGCCCGAGGGCCCCTGCAGGAAGGCATCCAGCGTCTCGCCGGCCCGCGAGCCGTCGAGCATCACGACGCGCGCCTCCGGCGCCGCGGGGTCGCCGCCGGTCGGGAGCAGCTCCACGATGCGGCCGTGGCCCAGCTCGATCCCGGTCTGCGGGCGGGTCGCGGGCCCGAGGTCGGGAAGCAGGAGCAGCGCCACGACCAGCGCGGCGCCTCCGAGCAGGGCCGGGAGGTGCTCCCACAGGCCCGTCCAGGCCCGCTCGATGGGGCCCGGGGGCGGCGCGCCGGGCGCCGGGCCGGCGTGGCTCACGAGGACGGGCGCGGTGCAGCCTCGGCGACGCGCTTGAGCGCGGCCAGCTCGGCCTCCAGGCGCGGCCCCAGCGCCCGGCGCTCCAGGCGCATCACGGCGCGGCCGATCCGCGAGCGTCCCTCCAGGTGGACGGCGCAGGCCACGCGGGTGCCGCCCGCGGCGGGCGCCAGCTCCCAGCGTCGCTCGCCGGTGATCGCCGAGCCCGTGATGCCGACCCGGAAGCGGCGTTCCGGTCGCGCCTCCAGGCTCTCCACCTGCGCGCCGATGGGCAGCGGCCCCAGCCGGAGGTGCGCCGAACGTCGGGCACCCGCCGCCGGCCAGTCGGGACCGGCCGGGTCCAGCGCCAGGATGATGTCCTGGCCGGCCGCGCACGCGGGGTCGTGAAGCGCGAGCCAGACGGCCGCGGGCGGTGCGTCGACGAAGAGCCGTCGCTCGACGGCGTCGGCGGGGAGTCGCGGGATGGCTGGCCCGGCTGCCATGGGCGAATTATGGCACCGGCCTGACGGACGCCCCGCAGGGCTCGCCCGGAGGGTCAGGCAAACGCGAAGCGCTGCGGCGCGTGGCCTGCACACGGGTTGCCGCGGCCGTAGGCGACCTCGCCGGCCGTGACGTCGGCGATCGCCCAGAAGACGGTCTTGACACGCGACCCGTTGTCCGTGCCGGGCGCCGCCCCGGTCGCGTGGATCGCGGGGGCGCCCGGATGCCGGCAGATGGAATCCGGGGCGCCGGCATGGTCGGAAAGCCAGGCGCGGAGGACGGCCGGCGTGACCCACCCGGCACCCGCGGCCCTCGCCCCGGCAAGGAGCGCGCAGGCCCGGTCGTAGCGCACGGCCGAGCGCCGGGCGTACGCGGGGTCGCCCTCGTAGCGCCGCATCGCCGGCTCGACGTAGTGGTTGGTGTGGGCGAGGCTCTCCCCCGCCGCGATCCGCCGGACGACCGCGTCGCCGCCGCTCCCCTCGACGTTGGCGACCCTCCCGTCGCGGTGCGCGAAGACGGTGTTGTAGCTGCTGGCGCGGTCGGGCCGGAGGGCCATCGCCACCGCCTCGTCCAGCGTGCGCGCAGTGAGCTGCTCGCGGACCATGAGGAGCCGTGGGACGCCCACGCGCTCGTCGTTCGGAGAGAGCTCGTTGCCGGTGAGCGAGAGGCCGGCGTCGTTCCAGCCGACGCTGATCCAGGGGCCGATGCCCAGCGAGAAGACGACGGGCTCCCCCGGGACGCGCCACTCGACGGCGACCACCTGCGGCTCCGACTCCTCGCCGAGGTCGTTCGTGTGCGCCACCCGGAGATGGCCGTCGGCGGTGAAGGGGGGCCCGATCACGAGGTCCGAGCAGCGCCCCGCGACGGGCTCGGCCGTCCCTGCCTGCGACGGCCGCACGGACCAGATCTCCTCGACCGACGCCGCGAAGAGGGCCAGCCCGTCGACACCTGCCCCCTCCGCCGCGCCGTCGATCTCCTCGACGAGCCAGGGCGTGGCCGCGAGCGTCGCCGCCCGGTACCGCCCCGCGAGCGCCAGCTGCTCCTCGCGCGAACGCCCGGCCGGCAGGGCCGCATCGAAGGCGACGGCATCCCGGAGCGCGGACACCGTCGCCGCGCCGACCGCACGACCCACGTCGCGGTGGCTTCCCGCGACGCGCAGCAGCGGGATCGGCGCAGCCATCGACCGGGACCCCCCGCCCTACTTCCCGCCGCGGTTCGCGGGCAGGGGCGGCAGCCGCTTCTTCCCCTTCACGAGGAAGTGGTCGAACCAGCCCCGGACCTGCACCAGGTTCTCGACGCGGCGGAACGGCGTGCCCGAGCGGGTCAGCTCGTGCGACTCGTTCGGCACCCGCATGAGGCGGACCGGGCGCTTGAGCGTGCGCAGGGTCGCGAACAGCGCCTCCGCCTGGCCCATCGGGCAGCGGAGGTCGTTCTCCGCGTGCTGGATCAGAAGCGGCGTGCGGACCCGGTCGGCGTAGGTGATCGGGGACAGCTCGCGGTAGAGCTCCGGCTTCTCCCAGGGCCGCGCGCCGAACTCCATGATCCCGAAGATCCCGCCGGCGAGGTCGCCGGTGAGCATGAGGCTGGTGAGGTCGGAGACGCTCCGGCAGGTCATGGCCGCCGCGAAGCGGTCGGTGTGGCCGACGATCCAGTTCGTCAGGTAGCCGCCGTACGAGCCGCCGGTCACTCCCAGCCGGGTCGGGTCCGCCACGCCGGCCGCCACCAGCGCCTCGACGTGGGCCATCACGTCGCGCATAGGCCCGTCGCCCCAGTCGGGCAGGTTGGCGCTGTTGAACTCCTCGCCGTAGCCCTCGGAGCCGCGCGGGTTCGTGAACAGGACGCTGATCCCGGCGCCGGCCAGGACCTGGAACTCCCAGTACGGCGACCAGCCGTACAGCGTGTGGGGCCCGCCGTGGACCTGGAGCACGAGCGGGGCCGGCTCGCCGCGCTCGGCCGCGGCCGAGCGGATGACCCAGCCCTGGATCTCCCGCCCGTCGACGGTCTCCCAGCGCTCCTCGGGCGCGCGCACGTCGAGCTCCGCGAGGAGCTCGTCGTTGAAGGTCGTCACCCGGCGCAGGCCGGCGCCGCTCGGGACGCTTCCGTCGGCGGCGAGGTCGAGCAGGTGGACGTCCGAGAGGGTCGCCGCCGTAGACCGGATGGCGGCCACGCGGGCGCCGCCGGCGGTCCGCACGACGTCCCAGCCCGAAAGGTAGTGTCGGTCGTCGGTCAGGCGCTCGAGCGCGCCGTCGGCGAGGGCGATCCGCCAGAGCTCGTACGAGCCCCGGGCCGGCGCCGTCACGAGCAGGTGGCTCCCATCCGGCGTCACGCACAGGCGGGACGGCTCTCCGGGCGTGACGTCGCTGCCCATGCCGGAGCCGACCATCAGGTCGTGGCGCCCCGACAGGTTTCGCCCGCCGCCCGGGTGGGCGTCGGAGCCGTCCGCGGCGAACAGCCACACGTCGTTGCGGCTCCCGCCCGCCCGCGGGAAGCGGTGGCCCCCCACCGCCACGGTCTTGCCGTCGGGGAGCCAGGTCGGGCTGCCGAAGACGGAGCCGGTGCCGTCGGTGATCCGCGTGACGCGGCCGGAGGCGACGTTCACGACGAAGACGTCGAACTGCCAGTCCAGGTCGTGGTTGCGCCCCCGCGACGCCGTGAAGGCGATGCGGGTCCCGTCGGGCGACCACGCCGGCTCGTCGTCCGAGGTGGCCCCGTCGGTCAGCCGCCGGGCGGCGCCGGTCGCGACGTCGACCAGCCACAGGTGCCCCACCTTGTCGTCGATGAAGCCGGGCCCGTTGAGCATGTTCTGGAGCCGGTCGAAGTACCGGTAGTCCGAGGGCGGTGTCGCACCGGGCTTCGGCGGCTCGGGCTTCCCGCGCCGCCTGCGGTCCTCGGCGCGCGTAACGCCGAACGAGGTGGTCCGGACGACCAGCGAGCGGCCGTCGGGCGCCCACTCGAAGGCGTCCACCCCGCGCGGGAGGTCGGTCAGCCGGCGAGCCTCACCCCCGCGCAGCGGAAGCAGGTGGACCTGCGTCCCGTCCTCGCGATCCTTCGGCGCATCGGGCTCCTCCTCGACGAGCGGCCGGCGATCCGAGAGGAACGCCAGCAGCGTGCCGTCGGGCGAGAAGCGCGGACGCGTGTCGTGGCGCGCGCCCAGCGTCACCTGTCGCGGCGGGGCGCTCGAGTCGGCCGGGACGAGCCAGATCGCGTGGCGGTACCCGTCCCGGCCCGGCGCGACGGTCTGCACCGTCATCGCCACGAGCGAGCCGTCGGAGGAGAGCCGGGGATCCGTGGGGATCCGGAAGCGGTAGAGGTCGTCGGGAGAGGGAGGTCGGAGCATGCCCCGGAGTGTACGACCGTCCGCCCCGCGGGAAGGGCCGTTCCGCCATGGCCACGGCGGCCTCGAAGCGCCATGATGGCCGCGGACCGCCGACCCGGAGTCCGACCCGCCTGCCCCGGAGGTGCCCGCGATGCGCATTCTTCTTGCCCTCGACGGCTCCCCGTCGGCCGATCGGGCACGGGCGCTCGTCACGTCGCTCGCCTGGCCGGAGGGGTCCCTCGTCCGCATCGTCGCGGCGCTCGACGTCGCCCCCGCGCTGTGGGGCGGCCCGTGGATCCCGGCGATCCCCGTCGATGCCGACCTGCTCGAGGACGAGGCCGTCGCCGAGCTGACCCGTGTCGTCCAGGAGGCCCGCGAGCCGCTCGCGGCCGCCGGGCTGGCCGTCGAGGCCGAGCTCCTTCGCGGACGACCCTCGGCCGCCATCGTCGAGGACGCGAAGCTCTGGGGGCCGGACCTGATCGTTCTCGGCAGTCGCGGCCACGGGCCGGTGGAGACGGCCGTCCTCGGCTCCGTCTCGGCCGCCATCGTCGATCACGCAACCTGTCCCGTGCTGGTCGCGCGCGGCGATCACGCCGCGCGCGTGGTCCTCGCCGAGGACGGCTCGCCGGCCGGCATCACCGCCCGCGACGTCGTGGCGACGTGGCCGGCCTTCGCGACGATCCCGGTGCTCGTCGTGGGCGTCGTCGACGTCGCGGCACCCTGGCGCTCGGGCATCGCGCCCACGATGTTCGCGGCGGCGATGGACGTCTACACGGACATGCTCACTACGGCCCGCACGACCCACCGCGAGATCGTCGCGGCGACGGAGGCGCACCTCCGCGCGGCAGGACGAACGGTGACCGGCGAGCTCCGCGAAGGCGACCCTGCCGACCAGCTGCGGCGGGCCGCCACGGACCCGGCCGGTGACCTGATCGTGGTCGGCTCGCGCGGGTACGTGGGCGTCACCCGGCTCGTCATGGGCAGCGTCGCCCACGCCGTGCTCACGCATGCGCATTGCTCGGTGCTGGTGGTGAAGCGGCCCCACGACGGCCACTGAGGGCCTGCAGCCGATAGCTGGCTGCGGCGATCCACCCAGGACGTGGCCCTTCGTTGCTATCGGCGTTTGACGCCAGACAGGACTTGACGCCACTGCGCCGCTCGCGAAGCATCACCACGATGGTGTCGCCCACAAGAGGATCGTCATGAGGATCGCCGCCACGTTCGTCCTGGTCCTGGCCCTCAGCGCGTGTGCGCCAGCCACGCCCTCGAACGTCCCGGGGCAGGTCCTCCACGTCGTGAACAACTCGGATCGCGCCGTCTTGTTGACGACGGGTAGCCCGCTCGACGACAACTCGTCCACGGCCGCCAGGCCATGCGGCGGCGAGGTAGCCCTCGCGGTTGCCCCAGCCATCCACGAGGATGACGGGCGGCTGATGGCCCTTCTCGCCATCGACCCGAGTGGGGCCCTCGATGTCGCGCTGAAGGACTACGAGGGGGACCCGATCGACATGCCCGGGACCTTCTCGGCAGACCCGATCTGGTCGGACGGCACTCTCGCGGGGCGATTGCCCATCTACCTCACGGTCTCCTCCGACCTGACGGTGACCGAATCGGCGGCACCAAGTGCGCGATCCATCGCTGCCTGCGTTCCGGCCTACTGATCGTGCCGCAGTCGTCGGACCTCGGTCCGCGCCGCGCCCTCGGCGCACCCGCACGTCGGCCCATGGGCCGCCGCGACGCTCAGCGCGATCGCGCCGCGCTGATGACGCCGCCGATGCTGGGCCGCTGCCCGTAGAGGAGCACGCCCGCCGCGTAGATGCGGGTCGCCGCGGCGAGGGCCACCAGGATCGCCACGAGCATCAGCCCGACGGCCAGCGCCACCTCCCACGGGGCGACGCTCCCGACGACGAGACGGGTCAGCATCAGGTACGGGCTGAAGAACGGCAGCCACGACAGCGGCGCAACCCACGGCGCCGTGGGCGCCGACGAGGCGAAGAAGGCCGCGAAGTAGGCGACGAACGAGATCATGAGCATCGGCAGCGCCACCTGCTGGACGTCCTCCTGGCGGCTCACGAGCGAGCCCGCCGCGGCGTACACGAGGGCGGTCAGGACGAACCCGAGCAGGAAGAAGACGACGAAGGCGGCCAGGATCTCGGGCGTGAGGCCGGCCAGCGGCGTGCCGTCGGCGTCCTGGCCCAGGACCAGCCGGGCGAGCGGTCCCTGGATCGCGATGACGGCGGCGGCCGGAAGGACGATGGCCGCCAGCTGGGTGAGCCCGGCGCCGCCGACGCCGAAGACCTTCCCGGCGAGCATCTCGCCGGGGGTCGCCGCGTTCAGCATCACCTCCATCACGCGGCTCGACTTCTCCTCGGCCACGCTCGTGGCGACCCACATGCCGTACGTCACCGAGGTGAGGAACACGAGCATCAGCAGGATCGTCGCCAGGATCTGACGGCTGGCGGCGTCGATCTCGCTGCCGGCCGGCACGTCCCCCGGGACGGCATCGGTGACGACGAAGTCCCCGATCAGGCCGCGGGCCTCGTCGGCGCGGATGCTCGCCGCGACGGCCACCGCGACGAGCTGGAAGAGCACCGCCTGCCGGCTGGCGGGGTTCGCCGTCACGTACTCGAAGTCGAGCCGCTCCTCGGGGCCGATGGTGAGCACCAGCAGGCCGTCGAGCGACCCGGCCGCGACGTCGGCGCGCGCCGCGTCGACGTCGCCCGACTCGACCGCCGTGAACTCGTAGTCCGGGGTGGCGGTCGGGTCCAGGCCGGTCCCCGCGTTGAGGACCATGTCGAGCGAGCGAAGGGTGAGCTCCGTCGTGCGCGCGTCGGGCGCGCTGGCCGCGATGCGCACGACCGCCTCGCGCTCGAGCGCCCGGATCCCGAGCGGCGCGAGGGCCGCCGTCGCGGCCACGAGGGCCAGCACGAGGGTCGAGATGGCGAACGCGCGGCTGCGAACGCGGACGCCGTACTCCCGCCCGGCCACGAGGCGGGCGTTGCGGGCGAAGACGGAGGCTGGATCGCCACGGCGCACGGGCGAAGTCTGCCCCACCGGGGCCGGAAGCGCCCGGATGCTCCGCCGAGGGCCGAAGGCGGGCCTCAAGGCGCCGACGGGCGGCCGCCGGGCGGCGCCCTACAATCCCCCCATGACCTCCAGCTATCTCCGCGGCGACGACCACGTCGCGCCGGTCCGGATCCATGCCGACCGCGAGGCCCGGACACTCCGCATCGAGTGGGCCGACGGCCACGTCTCCGTCTTCGACTTCGACCGCTTCCGGTGGCTCTGCCCCTGTGCGTACTGTCGCGGCGAGGCCGGGCTTCCCGGGTGGCTCGACTCGAACCCGACGCTGACCGCCGAGCAGACCCGTCTCGTCTCGATCGATCCCGTCGGGGGCTATGCCATCGCGCCGTCGTGGGGCGACGGCCACCACACCGGCTACTACACGTTCACCGCGCTCCGGGCGCACTGCCCCTGCCCGGCGTGCGTCGACGCGCGGGCCGCCACGGGGCACCCCGAATCCCCGTCCGCGAGGGGCTGAGGCGGCCCGGCCGGCGGCCGGGACCGATGATCCGCGCGTGCTACGATCTCAGGTCCGCGCCTTCGACGCACCCGGCGTCGCGCGCCCGCAGAGGACCCTCCACGGACCCGCATGACGACCCTCCGCGCGCGCACCCATCGCCCCGGCCGTCGCCGCCACGCCGCCCCGTACATCAGCCGTGAGCTGTCGTGGCTGGACTTCAACGGGCGCGTCCTCCACGAGGCCCGCGACGAGCGCAACCCGCTCCTCGAGCGCGCCAAGTTCCTGGCGATCTTCGCCTCGAACCTCGACGAGTTCTTCCAGGTCCGCGTCTCGGGGCTCATGGAGCAGGTGGCCGCCGGGGGCGCCAAGCGCTCGGCAGACGGCCGTACCGCGGCCGAGCAGCTGGTCGCCGTCCGCGAGCGGATCCGGGGCCTCGTCGACGAGCACTCCAGCCTCTACGACCGCGTGCGGGCCGGGCTCGCGGCAGAGGGCGTCTCGATCATCGACCACGCCGCGATCCCCGAGCACCACGCCCGGCTCCGCGAGCGGTATCTCGAGGAGATCTTCCCGGTCCTGACGCCCCTCGCGGTCGCGTCCGGGCACCCCTTCCCGTACATCAGCACGCTCAGCCTGTCGCTGGCCATCACCGTGGCCGACCCGGTGACCGGGGAGCAGCGCTTCGCGCGCGTCAAGGTGCCGCCGATCCTGCCGCGCCTGGTCCACGTGGAGCGCCACGTGTACGTCCCCCTCGAGCAGGTCATCGCGGCGAACCTCGACGCGCTCTTCCCCGGCGTGCAGGTCGTGGAGGCCCACATGTTCCGGGTCACCCGCGACGCCGACTTCGACGTGGAGGAGGACGAGGCCGGCGACCTTCTCTCCGCGATCGAGCAGGAGCTCCGCCGCCGCCGCTTCGGCTCCGCCGTCCGCCTCGAGGTCGAGGAGGACATGCCGGAGGAGATGCGGGAGTTCCTGCTCGCCGGCATCGGCCTCGACGCCGATGATCTGTACGCGGTGCCGGGCATGCTCGACCTGACCTGCCTCTGGCAGGTCGCCACGCTCGACATGCCGGAGCTCCGCGACCCGCCGTGGACGCCGGTCGTCCCGGCCCGCCTCATCCCGGCCGACGAGGGCGACCTCGTCGACATGTTCGCCGTCATCCGCCAGGGCGACCTCCTCGTCCATCACCCGTACGAATCGTTCACGGCATCGGTCGAGCGATTCATCACCCAGGCCGCCGACGATCCCGACGTCCTCTCGATCAAGCAGACCCTGTATCGGACATCGGGCGACTCGCCGGTCGTGCGGGACCTCATCCGCGCCGCGGAGCAGGGCAAGCAGGTCGTCGTCCTCGTCGAGATCAAGGCCCGCTTCGACGAGGAGGCCAACATCGTCTGGGCGCGCAAGCTGGAGCAGGCCGGGGCCCACGTCGTGTACGGCCTCGTCGGCCTCAAGACCCACAGCAAGGTCGCGCTCGTCGTGCGCCGCGAGGGCACCGGGCTGCGCCGCTACCTGCACCTCGGGACCGGCAACTACAACCCGAAGACGGCCCGCCTCTACACGGACCTCGGGCTCCTGACCTGCCGGCCCGAGCTCGGCGCCGATGCGACGGACCTCTTCAACTTCCTCACCGGCCTCTCGCGCCAGCAGGGGTTCCGGCGCCTGCTCGTCGCCCCGGACACGCTCCGGCCGCGGATCCGGGACCTCATCGACCGGGAGGCCGACCACGCCCGGGCGGGAAGGCCGGCGCGGATCGTGGTCAAGGTGAACGCCCTCGTGGATCCCGAGATGATCGAGCACCTCTACGAGGCGAGCCAGGCCGGCGTGGACATCGATGCCATCGTCCGGGGCGCCTGCGGCCTCCACCCGGGCATTCCCGGGACGTCGGACCGGATCCGGGTCCGCTCGATCATCGGGGAGTTCCTGGAGCACAGCCGGATCTTCGGCTTCGCGAACGGCGGGCGCCAGGAGTGGTACACGGGGTCGGCGGACCTGATGGAGCGCAACCTCGACCGCCGGGTCGAGGTGGTGTTCCCCATCGACGACCTCGAGGCCCAGGCTCGCATCGAGGAGATCGTGGCCGTCATGCTGGCCGACGACCGCCGCTCGTGGCAGCTGGGGTCCGACGCGGCCTGGCGCCGGACCGAGGAGATCCTCGCCGCGCCCGGCACCGTGGACACGTTCGCGACGCTCAAGGAGCGCGCGCAGGCCGCGGCGATCCCGGTCCAGGAGGAGCCCGGCCACGGGCTGCCGAGCGGTTCGCTCGACCCGCGGGCATAGGAGACGGACTGATGGCCGTCCGCCACGTCGAGATCGAGCTCAAGTACCGCGTCGCCGACGCCGCCGCGGCGGCGCGCCTGGCGACCGCGCGCGCGATCGGGCCGTTCCGGGCCGCCGGCCGCGCTCGCCAGGTTCAGATCGAGGATCGCTACCTCGACACCGCCGACGGCGCGCTGGCCCGGGCCGGGTACGCGGTGCGCCTGCGACGGAGCCCGACGATGACGATCGTCTCCGCGAAGTCGACCACGCCGGCGGCCTCCGCGCTCCATCGCCGCGAGGAGCTGGAGGGGCCGGCCGGCCTCTCCCTCGACCCGCACGCGTGGCCGCCGTCGGCCGCCCGGGCGCTCGTGCTCGAGCACGCGGGCGAGGCTCCCCTTCTCGAGCTGGTCACGGTCCGCCAGCTGCGTCGGACGCGCACCCTGGCCGACGAATCGGCGGAGGTGGAGCTGTCCGTCGACGAGGTCGCCGTCGTGGTTGCCGGCCGGGCCGTGGACCACTTCGTCGAGCTTGAGGTGGAGCTGCGCCGCGGAGAGCCCTCCGCGCTCGACACGCTCGCGGCGATCCTGGCCGCCGATCCCGACCTGGCACCCGAGAAGGCCTCCAAGCTGGACCGGGCTCTGGCAGCCGCCGGCGCGCTGCGCGCGTCCACGGACCGAACCCGCACGCGGTCCCGCGGGGCCGCGAAGACGGCACCGGAGCCGAGCCCGGAGCCGGCCGCGGTGCCGAGCCCGGGGCCGGCCGCGGCGCACGCCACCCCGGACGACGGCCCGGCGGGTGCACGGGAGGGCACGCCCGTCAGCCCGGCGGCGGACCACGGCGCCGGCCCGGGCGACGCCCTGCCGGTCGGCGCGCCCCAGGTGCCCGGTGGGGACGCGGCCGCTGGCCCGATCGCCTCTCCCGGGGACGCGCCGGCACCCGCGCCGGTCCGTCCCTCCGAGCCGGTGGCCTCGCCCCGGCTCGTCGTCGGCAAGACCCCCGGCGTCACCGCCGACGACATCCTCGCCGAGGCCGGCCGAAAGGTGCTCCGGTTCCACTTCGCCCGGATGCTCGCCAAGGAGGCCGGCACGCGGTCGGGCGTCGACATCGAGGACCTCCACGGGATGCGGGTCGCCACCCGCCGCATGCGCGCCGCGTGGCGCGTCTTCGGCGACGGGTTCCGCCCCAACCGCACGCGGCGCCTCCGGGACCGCCTGCGCGTCCTCGCCGGACGCCTGGGGGCGGTCCGCGACCTCGACGTGCTCATCGAGGCGGCCATCGCCCACCAGGCCACGCTCGTGGCGAAGGAGGCCGCCGCCTTCGAGCCGCTCCTGGAGGGATGGCGCGACGAGCGCGAAGCCGCCCGGATCGTCCTCCTGCGCGAGCTCGACAGCACCGGCTACCTCCGCCTCGTGGAGGACTATCGCGCCTTCGTCGCGGCAGAGGGCGAGGCCGCCCTGGCTCCTGCCAGCCCGGTCAGCCCGCACCGGGTGCGCGACACCGCTGCCTCGCGGATCTGGCTGGCCTACGAGCAGGTGCGGGCCTACGAGTCGGTGCTGCGGTGGGCCGACATCGAGACCGTCCACCAGCTGCGGATCGCCGGCAAGTGGCTGCGGTACACCCTCGAGTTCTTCCGCGAGGCGCTGGGTCCGGAGGTCGACCTGCTGATCCCGCGGGTCGTGGCCCTCCAGGACCACCTGGGCTGGCTCCACGACGCGGACGTCACGATCGCCCTCACCCGGCAGTTCCTCGTCGCGAACGCCGGAACGCTCTCGCGGGAGGAGACCCGGGTGATCGCGGGGTACCTCGCGATCAAGGAACGGGAGCTGGCGCGCCTGCGCCGGACGATGGGCGTGCCGTGGCGGGCGGTGAGCGGCCCACCGTTCCGGCGGCTCCTCGGGAGGGCGGTCGCGGCGCTCTGAGGTTCCGCGAGCCCGCGACGACGGCGGAGGGCGACGGGGCGACGGCCGGTCAGGTGCCCCAGCCGTGCGCGAGGGCGTCCAGCCGGTCGCGCCAGCCCGCGCCGGCCCGCGCCAGTGCGAACACGGCTCCCTCGCGGAGGCCCTCCTCCACGGCGCGGACCCGCTCCACGTCGTAGTGCTCCATGAGGGCCTCCAGGAGCGCGGCGCCCGCGGGGAGCAGGTGCGCCCGCCGGGCCGTGATCCCGAAGCGCGCCGCAACGGCGGCTGCAGGCTCGCCGCCGAGCGTTCGGCGCGCCGTGGCGAGACGGCGCCGGGTGAGCATTCGATCGCGACCGGCCGCGGGAACCACCTTCACCAGGTTGGACGACGTCCCGCCGACGGCGATCATCGCCGCCGGCGCGCCGGGCGGCGCGGCGGTCACGGCGAGCCGAGCCGCGCCCCGGAGCGCGGCGATCTCCGTGGGCGTCGGAGGATCCTCTGCCACCAGGCGCCGGGTCAGGGTGGCGCAGCCGACGGACAGGCCGTGCGACCGCGCATGCGCGCCGGGATCGATGACGACGACCTCGCTGCTGCCGCCGCCGATGTCCACCACCGCCAGCGGCTCCGTGATCGGCCGGCCGGCTGTCGCTCCCAGCAGGTTCAGCAGCCCCTCCTCCTCGTGGTCGAGGACGTGGAGCGGCACGCCCGTCGCCGCCTCGACGGCCATGACCAGCGCCCGCGCGTCGGCGGCCCGGCGGAGCGGCTGGGTGCCGACGAAGACGACGCCGCGCGCGCCCAGCTCCCGGGCCCGCGCTGCGTAGCGGGCCAGCTCGGCGACGACCTCGCCGCGGTATGGCTCGGGGATCGCCCCGTGCGACTCGACGGTGTCGCCCAGGCCGAGCAGCACGGATTCGTCGACCAGCGGCTCGAGCCGGTGGCCGTGGACGGCCGCCACGAGCAGGTGGACCGAGTTCGACCCGACGTCCACCGCGCCGTAGACCGGCGCGGCAGTGCGACGTCTCAGCGGTCTGACGTCCCGCCCCGTGCGGGCGTGGTTCGGGTCCGCCGGGGGCGTGCGGGGGTGGCTGCCGCAGCCGGCCTGGCGGCGGTTGCCTTTGCGGGCGTCACCCTGACGGCCGGCGCTTTCGCCGCCGGCTTCGACGTGGCCGCCGGCGCCGGCTCCGGGGCCGGGACGGGCACGTCGCGGGCGGGCGCGACGAGCCCCGCCAGGAGCACGCGAAGCGTCGCCGTCTCGGCCTGGGCGGCCTCGAGACGGGAGGCGGCCTTCGCCTCGCGTTTCAGCGCCGTCTCCAGCGCCCTCTCGACCTTCGCGACCTGGCGGCCTTCGGCGGCCTTGCGGGCCGCTGGCCCCTTCGCCGTCTTCGTGCGCCTCTTCTTCGCCATCAGCTGCTTCCCTCTCCGCGTCGCGGCCCCAGCCGCACCCAAGCACCCACCCAACCCATGCATCTCGGGCCGGGCGCCCTGGCTCGGCAGCGTGAAGCGTACCCGGTCCGTGTGGGCGGGCGATCGCGGCGCCGGTGGGGACGGGCGTCCAGGGCGTTAACACGTTGTTCACGACCCGCAAACCGGTGGTTCACGGCCCCCGTCGACGCTGCGCACGCAATGCGGAATGCCCGCCGCCCGAGGCACGTCGAGCCGTGCCCGGCGGCAGCCAGGAGGAAGAACTCCCGTGACCATCACCTCCCCCAGGCGGATCGGCGCGCTCGCCCTCGTCGCGGCCTTCGCCGTCGCGGCCTGCGGCGGCGGCGCCAGCGAGGCGCCGGACGGCAACGGCTCGTCCAGCTCGATCAGCGTCTCCGGCAGCTCCACGGTCGAGCCGATCTCGACCGGCGTCGCCGAGCTCTTCAAGAAGACGAACCCCGACTTCAACTACACGATCGAGGGCCCAGGCACGGGCGACGGCTTCAAGCGCTTCTGCGCCGGCGAGACCGACATCAGCGACGCGTCCCGCCCGATCAAGGACGCGGAGGCCGAGGCCTGCAAGACGGCCGGCATCGAGTACGTCGAGCTGAAGATCGCGTTCGACGGGATCACGGTGATGACGAACCCGGCCAACGAGGCGATCAGCTGCCTCAACTTCGCCGACCTGTACGCCATCGTCGGCCCCGAGTCGACCGGCTTCACCAAGTGGTCGGACGGCGCCGCGATCGCCAAGGAGCTCGGCTCGAGCACGACCCTCCCCGAGGCCGACCTGACGGTCATCGGGCCGGGCGAGGAATCCGGGACGTTCGACTACTTCAACGAGGCCGTCATCCAGCCCATCGCCAAGGAGCGCGGCCAGGTCGACGCCGACGGGGCCGGCCTGGTGGTCCGCCCCGACTACACCTCGTCGGCCAACGACAACGTGATCATCGAGGGCATCACCGGCAGCACCACCTCGGTCGGCTGGGTGGGCTTCGCCTTCGCCGAGGAGAACAAGGACAAGATCAAGGAGCTCGAGGTCGCCAAGGACGCCAACGGGACCTGCGTCGCCCCGACGCCGGAGACGATCGGCGACGGCAGCTACCCGATCTCCCGCCCGCTCTTCATCTACGTCAACAAGGCCAAGGCGGCCGAGAACGCGGCGGTCGCCGCCTACGTCGACTTCTACCTGGCCGAGGGCACGATCGCGAAGGTCCTCGAGGACGTCCCCTACGTCAACCTTCCCGCCGACGAGCTCGCCGCGACGCGGGCCGCCTGGGAGGCGCGCTAGCCGCCAATCGCTCTCCTCGCGCGCAACGCCGGCCGGGTCGGCTCGGAGGCCCGGCCGGCGTCGCTGCATCTCGCTAGACTCCGCACTCGGGAGGATCCTCGCCGATGACCGCATCCGCGCCCGGCGCCCCGAGCGCCCTGGTCGGCAGCCGCGCCCGACGCAGACGCGAGGCGTGGATCGGGCGGGCATTCTTCGCCGCCGCTCTCGTCTCGGTCGTCATCACGGCCTTCATCATCTTCACCGTCTTCGAGCAGGCGGTCGAGTTCCTGCTCAAGATCGACCTCTCGCAGCTGGTGGCGCCCGGCTGGTTCCCGCGGCGGGGGTTGTTCGACATCGCCACGCTGCTGCTCGGCACGCTCATGGTGACGATGATCGCCATGCTCATCGCCGGCCCGATCGGCATCCTCTCGGCGATCTACCTCTCCGAGTACGCCAGCCCGCGGGTCCGCGGCACGGTCAAGCCGATCCTCGAGGTCCTCGCCGGCATCCCGAGCGTCGTCCTCGGGTTCTTCGCCCTCACCTTCATCAACCCGACGATCGTGCAGACCCTCGTCCCGGGCGCGAAGGGCTTCAACCTCGCGGCCGCGGCGGTCGCGGTCGGCATCCTCACGATCCCGCTCGTGGCGACGATCGCCGAGGATTCCATGAAGGCCGTCCCCCAGTCGCTCCGCGAGGCCTCGTACGGGCTCGGGGCGCGCCGTGTTACGACGGCGACCCGCGTGGTGGTCCCCGCTGCCGTCTCCGGCATCGTGGCCGCGATCATCCTGGGGGTCTCCCGGGCCGTCGGGGAGACGATGGTCGTCGCGATCGCTGCCGGCGCCTCCGGAGGCTCGCTTCGCTCGGTGAACCCCTTCGAGCCCGGCCAGACGATGACGGCGGCGATGGCCGCCCTGGCGACCGGGTCCGACCAGGTCACCGGCGACTCGGCGGCGTTCCAGAGCCTCTTCTTCGTGGGACTCCTCCTCTTCGTCATCACGCTGATCCTCAACGTCGTCGGCGACACGTTCGTGCGCCGCGTCCGGCAGACCTACTGAGGCGCGCGATGACCGCATCGAACCCCTCCGTGACCACCGCCGCCGTCCGGCGTGAGCTCGCCGGGCACGGCCCCGACTGGCGCGGGCTGCTCTTCGCCCTGCTCCTGCTGCTCTCCATCGTCGCCACGCTTGCGATCCTTCTCTTCCTCCTCATCGACCAGCTCTCCCGCGGCCTCCCCGTCTACCAGGAGCGCGGCCTCGACTTCCTCACGTCGGGCCTCTCCTCGAACCCCGCGAACGCCGGCATCGGCCAGGGGATCCTCGGTTCCATCCTCATCGGGATCCTCGTGAGCCTGTTCTGCTTCCCGCTCGGGATCCTGACCGCGGTCTACATCGAGGAGTACGCGCCCGACAACCGGCTGACGCGCTTCATCAACATCAACATCCGGAACCTCGCCGGCGTCCCCTCGATCGTCTACGGCCTCCTCGGCCTGACGGTCTTCGTCGCCTTCTTCGCCTTCCTCGGGTTCCCGAACAGCGGGCGCAACATCATCGCCGGGGCGATGACGCTCACCGCGCTCATCCTCCCGATCGTGATCATCACCTCGGCCGAGGCGCTGCGAGCCGTGCCGCGGACCTTGCGCGAGGGCGGCTACGGGGTGGGTGCGTCGCGCTGGCAGGTGACGAGCCGCCTCGTGCTGCCGGCCGCCCGCAGCGGGATCCTCACCGGCACGATCCTGGCCCTCGCCCGCGCGCTCGGCGAGACCGCCCCGCTCCTCCTCGCCGGGGCGATCCTCGGCACGTACTCGAGCCCGGGCGGCCTGGAGAGTCTCCTCACCGGCCCCTATACGGTCCTCCCGATGACCGTCTACGACTGGGCCCGCAAGCCGCAGGAGGAGTTCCGGGCGCTGACCTCGGCGGCGATCATCGCCCTGCTCGTCATCACCCTCTTCTTCAACGCCCTGGCCATCTTCCTCCGCAACCGGTACCAGAAGCAGTGGTAGAGAACGCCCGCCCACCCGAGGGGGACCCCGTGACCATCGACACCCAGCCGGCGCCCAGCCGGGACGTCCGGATCGGCGCCGACGCGATCGCCGCCGGCGCGAACACGGCCCTCGACGAGGAGATGGCGGCGCTGCCGACCGCCGTGTCCCTCCGAGATGTCCACCTCTACTACGGCGCCTTCCGGGCCGTGAAGGACGTCTCGCTCGACATCCCGAAGAACCGGATCACGGCCCTCATCGGGCCGTCGGGCTGCGGCAAGTCGACCCTCCTGCGCTCGGTCAACCGGATGAACGACCTGATCCCGAGCGCCCGCGTGGAAGGCGAGATCCTGTTTCACGGCGAGAACCTGTACGCCGACTACGTGGATCCCGTCGAGGTCCGGCGGAGGATCGGGATGGTCTTCCAGAAGGCGAACCCGTTCCCCAAGTCGATCTACGACAACATCGCCTTCGGCCCCCGGATCACCGGCTGGAAGGGGGACATGGACCAGCTCGTCGAGGGCTGCCTCCGCCGCGCGGCGCTCTGGGGCGAGGTGCACGACAAGCTCGGCGCCTCGGGGCTCGCCCTCTCCGGCGGCCAGCAGCAGCGGCTCTGTATCGCCCGGGCGATCGCCACCGAGCCGGACATGATCCTCATGGACGAACCGTGCTCGGCCCTCGACCCCCGCTCGACGCTCCAGATCGAGGAGCTGATGGCCGAGCTCAAGGAGAAGTACACGATCGTCATCGTGACCCATAACATGCAGCAGGCGGCGCGGGCGTCCGACTTCACCGTCTTCCTCAACATGGACGACGACCGGGCAGGCTACATCGTGGAGCAGGGGCCGACCGCCCAGATCTTCACCAACCCGAAGAACCAGATGACCGAGGACTACGTGTCCGGGCGCTTCGGCTGAGCCGCGGAGGAGAGAGCACGTGACCGAGCGAGATCCCCAGCAGGAGCCGGTGCTCGACCGCCAGGTCGAGGAGATCCTGCGCGGGGTCGAGGGCGACATCCCCGAACCCGTCGTTGCGCTGCCCCGCAGGCCCCTCGACCGCGAGGAGCGGATGATCAAGGACGTCCTCCTCCGGATGGGCAGCCTCATCGAGGAGCGGATCCGCCTCACGGTCGAGGCGCTCGAGACACACGACGACGCGAAGGCCCTCGCCGTCATCGAGGGCGACGAGGAGATCAACGCCCTCCAGGTCCAGGCGATGGATCACGTGGTCCTGGCGATCGCCACCCAGCAGCCCGTGGCCCGCGACCTGCGCTTCCTCCTCGCCCTCGACCGGATCGGCGCCGAGCTGGAGCGGATCGGCGACTCGGTCGCGAATGTCGCCAAGCGGGCCCGCGAGCTCGCCCCGGTGCCGCCATTGGACGGTCACCTGGCGATCCCGGAGATGGGCCGGATTGCTGCCCAGTTCCTCGCCGACACGATGCGGGCGCTCGTGGACGGCGATGCCGCGGCGGCCCGCGACGTGGCGACCCACGACGACGACATCGACGCGCTCTACCACGGCATGGTCGACCGGCTGACGGACCTCGCCAAGTCCAGCCCGGACAACGTCGAGCGGGCCATGCGGCTTCTCGTGGCCGCCCGCTACATGGAGCGGGTCGGCGATCACATCACGAACATCGCCGAGGACGTCGTCTTCGTCTCCTCGGGCGAGCGCGAGGACCTCAACCCGTGACCGGCCCGGCCGAACCGATCCGCGTCCTCTTCGTCTGCACCGGCAACTCCGCCCGCAGCCAGATCGCCGAGGCGATCCTGCGCCACCTGGGGGGCCCGGCCTTCGAGGTCGCCTCCGCCGGCACCGAGCCGAAGGGCGTCAACCCCCTCACCGTCCGGATCCTCGCCGAGGTCGGCATCGACATCACATCCGCCCGCTCGAAGTCCGTGACCGAGTTCCTCGACCAGCGGTTCGACTACGTCATCACGGTCTGCGACCAGGCGCGAGAGAGCTGCCCGGTCTTCCCGGGTGCCCACGAGTCGATCCACTGGGGCTTCGACGACCCCGCCGCGGCCGAAGGCAGCGACGCCGAGCGGCTGGCCGTCTTCCGACGGGTCATGAACGAGATCAGCGTGCGCCTGAAGCCGTTCCAGGAGGTCGCCCTCCGGCAGCACGGCCGCTCGAGCGGGGCGACGAGCCTCGGGACATGAGCGGCGGCCGGGTCGAGCCCGGGATCGTCGCGCTGCACGTCCTCCGCCATGCGCACGCGGGCGACAGCCTGGCATGGGAGGGCGACGACGACCTGCGCCCCCTCTCCGAGAAGGGCCGCCGCCAGGCGGAGCGCCTTGGCCGGCTTCTCGCCGCGGCGGGCGTCGCGCCCGACGCCGTGCTGACGTCGCCGCTCGTCCGGGCCCGTGAGACGGCGGAGATCGTGGCCGACATCCTGGGCGTCCCGGTGCGGCTCGAGCCGCGCCTCGGCGAGCCGCTGGACCTCGCAACCGTCGACCGGATCCTGGCCGACGCCGGCGATCCGCGGTGGCCGGTGATCGTGGGCCACGATCCGGACTTCTCGGAGCTCGTCTCGGAGCTCGTCGGGGCGCCGATCGCCATGCGCAAGGGGACGCTCGCGCGGATCGACGTCGAGCGCCCGCTGGAGCCGGGCGCCGGCGACCTGCGCTGGCTCGTGCCGCCCGACTTCCTGCGCGGGTAGGCGCGGGCCCAGCCCCGGCGGAGGCGGCGGAGGCGGCGGCGGAGGAGGAGGCGGCCCGCGCCGTCTCCCCTACCCGACCTCGACGGTGGCCACCACGCCGAAGTGGTCCGACGGGAAGAGCGTCGGGTCGTCGATTGCCGGCCGGTCCGCCCACAGCCGCGCCGTGACGGCCCGGGCCGCCCCCCGGAGCCAGACGTAGTCGAGGCAGGCGGGGTCGCCGTCCTTGTCCATCGCCGGGGCCTGGAGTCCCGACGGCCACGTCACCGCCGGCTCGGCGCCGTTCGCCTCCGCGTACGCCGAACGGAACCCGGACGCCGTCATGCGACCGTAGGCAGGCTCGCCGGGGTCGGCGTTGAAATCGCCCATCACGACCTGCGCGGTCGTCGCGGGCGCCATGTCGAGCCATGCCACGAGGGCCGCGGCCTGCTCGTCGCGGATCGCCGCGTCGGGGACCCGATGGTGGAGGTGCGTCACCGCCACGAGCAGGTCCATCCCGTCGAAGAGGCGCACCACCACCCGGTGCGCCGCGCGGGCGTGCCCCAGGTCCAGCCGCTCCGAGCCGCCGACGGCGACCACCGGCGGAGCCACGAGGAGGCTGTTGCCGTACTCGGGACGGCCCGCCCAGCCCCGGTGGACGACGTGATCGTCGGGTGTCGCGGCGCCGAGGAGCCGGTCCTGCTGCATCGGGTAGACGACCTCCTGGAGGCCCAGGAGGTCCGGCCGCAGGGCTGCGGTGTCGGCGAGCAGGAGCGGGAGCCGCTCACCCCACCGGTCGGCGAGGTTGAGGATGTTGAGGGTGGCGATCCGCAGGGTCGTCATGCCCGCTCCCCCGCCGGCACCGCGACGCCGGGCTCGATGACCGGCAGCCGGCGGCCCCGGGACGGCGGCGGGCCCCCCAGCGCGGAGGCCGGGCGCGCCGGCCCGGCCGAGCCGAGCTCGCCGGCGATCGCCGCCAGCCGGTCGGCGACCGCCGGGTCGAGGCGGTACCAGATCCACGTCCCCCGCCGCTCGCCGTGGACCGCGCCCACCTCGCGCAGGACGCGGAGGTGGTGCGAGACGGTCGGCTGCGCCAGCTCCCCGCACGCGGTGAAGTCGCAGGCGCAGACGCTGCCGTCGGACGCGAGCTGCCGGACGATCGCCAGCCGCGCGGGGTCGGCCAGCGCCGCCAGCAGCCGGACGTCGGGGTCGGTCGATCTCGTCATGCCAGCATGCTATCGACCGTCTTCTATATTGACAAGCCTCAATATATATGCCAGGATGAAGGCCGTCGAACTCCCTCGCCCCCCCGCGTCGCATCATCCGCACGAACACCCGGGAGCCACCCATGACCGACACCATCCGCGACGAGGTCCGCCGCCACTACGCCCGCGCCGCCCTGGCGGTCCTCGAGCCCGGGGGCTGCTGCTCGCCCGCCGGCGCGGCGCCCGGTGATCCCGTCTTCGGTCCGGGGCTCTACGACCCCGGCCAGCTCGACCGGCTGCCGGCCGACGCGGTGGTGGCCAGCCTCGGCTGCGGGAACCCGTCGGCGATGGCCGACCTGCGTCCCGGCGAGACCGTCCTCGACCTCGGGTCCGGCGGCGGCATCGACGTGCTGCTGTCGGCCCGCCGCGTCGGCCCGACCGGCCTCGCCTACGGCCTGGACATGACCGACGAGATGCTCGCCCTGGCCCGTCGGAACGCGGCGACCGCCGGGGCGGCCAACGCCCGCTTCCTGAAGGGCGAGATCGAGGCGATCCCGCTCCCGGACGCCTCGGTCGACGTCGTCATCAGCAACTGCGTCATCAACCTCTCCACCGCCAAGGCACTCGTCTTCGCCGAGATCGCCCGCGTGCTGCGGCCGGGTGGTCGCATGAGCGTCAGCGACGTCGTCGCGGACGACGCCCTCACGCCGGACGACCGGGCGGCGCGCGGCGATCACGCGGGCTGCATCGCCGGCGCGCTGTCGTTCGGCGAGTATGCGACGGAACTGTCCGCAGCCGGCCTTCACGGGGTCGAGCTGCAGCCCACGCACCGCGCGGTCGACGGGATGTACAACGTGATCATCCGGGCCCGCCGGCCGGCCGCGCCGGATCCCGCCTCCCGGGCCTCGGCCGCCGCCGAGGCGACCCAGGCCGCCGCGCGGGCCCTCGCGGCGGCTCGTGCCCTGCCGGACGGTGGCATGGCCGTGCCCGGCGACCGGGGCGGCAGCGACGGCGCCGCGGAGGACGCGGAACGCACGGGGAGCTGCTGCGGATGAGCGGGCCGCGCGCCGACGGCGCGGTCCCACCGATCCCTCCGCTCGTCGCGGCGACCGGCGCCGACCTCGCGGACGTCGAGGCGCTCGTCGCGGCCGCCGGGCTGACCCTCGCGGGCCTCGACACCTGCGTGCGCGACGGGACGGCCGTGATCTGCCGAGGGCCCGACGGGTGCTTCCTCGGGGTCGCCGCCACGGAGCGCCACGGGTCGTCCGCGCTCCTGCGCTCGGTCGCCGTCCATGCCCCGGCGCGGGGCCGCGGCTTGGGCCACGCGCTCGTGGAGCGGGTGCTTGCCGATGCTCGCGCCGCCGGCGCGACGGAGGCGTGGCTCCTGACCGAGACCGCCGCCCCGTTCTTCGCCGGCCTCGGCTGGGAGCGGGTGGAGCGCGGGGCGGCTCCGCCCGCCGTCGCGGCATCCGTCGAGTTCGCCTCGGCCTGTCCGACCACCGCCGTGGCGATGCGTCGCGCCCTCTGAGGACGTGCTGCCCGGGCTGGCTCGCCTTCGGGATGCCGGTCGCGACGGGATATCAACCCGGGCGCTGATATCCGGGCGGGCGGACCCGGTCGTCACGGGATATCGGCCCGGGCGCTGGTATGCGGCTCGGACCGGGCTTTCTGGGTCCTGTGCGGGGCCGAGCTCGATCGCGTCGAGCACGGCGTCCTGCCGACCGGGACGACGGACGGTGCCTGCACCCGGCGGACAAGCATATGAACGGCCCTGCTGATATTGCGGACGGACGCGCCGGCTGCGCGGCCCACTCATGCCGAGCCGGGCGGCGGCCGGGGCCGGCGCCCGCCCCCGGCCGCTTGGCCACGCCGGCCGCGTTCCCACGCCGGCCGCTTCCCTACCCCGGCAGCGCCGCGCCCTCCACGCAGGCGGCCGAAACGCCCAGCTCCGCCAGGCGGTCCCGGACGCCGGCGTCGCGGACGGTCCACGCGGCGAGCTCCAGGCCGGCAGCCCGGACGCGGGCCGCGCTCCGGGCGTCGATGCGGTGCCATTCGGCCGCGATCCCCGCGCACCCGAGCGTCACGGCCGCGCGAAGGGCGCGGTCGCTCAGCCAGGCGGTGTTGAGCCAGCACGGCCAGGACGGCTCCAGGCGCCGGACCGTCGCGAGCGCGGTGCGGTCGAAGGACGAGACGACGATGCCGACGGCGCCCCCGTCCGGGCGGCCCCGGGCGGCGCGGATAGGGGCGAGCGCGGCCTCGCCGAGGTCTTCCTTGAGCTCCACGTCCAGGAAGACGCCCGGATGGCAGGCCGCGAGGACGTCCACGAGGGTCGGCACGCCGTGTGCGGCGAGGGCATCCGCAGTAAGGCGTGACGCACGGATGCGTCGGCCCTGGACGCGCCGCAGCGACGCGTCGTGGAGGACGACGGCACGGCCGTCGGCCGACCCCCGAACGTCGAGCTCGAGCCCGTCGATGCCGGGGATCGCGAGGGCCGCGCGGAACGCTGCAAGGGTGTTCTCCGGCGCGTGGCGGTGGTCACCCCGGTGGGCCAGTAGGAGCACAGTCAGGCCTCCCGCGGCCCGGACGCCGGCCCGGGACGCCGCCGCGGGCCGCCTCCTGCAATCTGGACGGCCACCGCTCAGCCGCCCGGGGTCGCCGCGACGTCGGGGCCGCGAACCGGGAGGGCGAAGGAGAAGGTCGACCCGACCCCCTCCACCGACTCGGCCCAGATCCGGCCGCCGTGCGCCTCCACGACGTGGCGGGCGATCGAGAGGCCCAGCCCCGTGCCGCCCGCGCCGCGCGTCCGCGCGCGGTCCACCTTGTAGAAGCGCTCGAAGATCCGCGGCAGGGCGGATGCCGGGATGCCCTGCCCGTGGTCCTCGACCGCGACCACGACCTCGCTCTCCGCGGGCGTGACGCGGACCGTCACGACCGAGCCCGGTGGGCTGAACTTGACGGCGTTGTGGAGCAGGTTGAGGAGGGCCTGCCCGATCCGTTCGCGGTCGCCGCGCACGACGGGAACCGCCGGCGGCGCTTCGACCTCGAGCGCCACGCCCTGGCGCTCGGCGAAGAGCCGCAGCCGATCCGCGGTCGTCCGAGCCAGGCGCCCGAGGTCGACGTCGTCGACGGCGTCGGGCGCGATCCCGGACTCGATCCGCGACAGGTCGAGCAGCTCGTCGACCATCTGCACGAGGTGCCCGGTCTCCACCTCGATCTTGGCGACCCGCTCGGCCGCCTTGGGCGGCAGCGACCCGGCATCGGCGGCCAGCGTCTCGGCGAGGAGGCTCACGGTCGTGAGCGGCGTGCGCAGCTCGTGGCTCAGGTTGTCGATGAACTCGGTGCGGATACGCTGCAGGCGTCGCAGCTCGGACACGTCCTCGAGGACGAGCCATGCCCCGCCGCCCGGAGTGCGCCGGGCGCGGACCAGGAGCGTGGGGCCATGCTCCAGGCGGATGGTCAGCTCGCCGACGGCGGACCCCGTCTCGAGCGCCGTGCGGGCAATCTCCTCGACGTGGTGGTCGGTGAACGCCTCGAGGACGCTCCGCCCGACCATCGTCCCCGGGCGCCGGCCGACCAGCCGGTGTGCCGCCTCGTTCGCGGCCTCGACGGTCAGGTCCGGCGACACGCGCACGGCGCCGACGCCGACCAGCTCGATGAGGATGGCCGTGTCGCGTTCGGCTCCGGTCGCTCGCTGCTCGGCCGCGGCGATCCGGTCCTCGGCGGCCGCGAGGCGCGTCGGCGACACCGCGTCGTCCCGGCTCCGGTCCGCTGCGCCATCGCGCCGGCCGCGGCGCTGGAGCAGCGCCGCCAGCAGGAGCATCGCCGCCGCGACGAGGGCGACGAGGGCGCCGACCTCCACGAGCGCGCCCATCGGAATCGCCGCGCCGGCCGGCTGCCCGCCGAGCCTAGGCCAGCAGGCGGGCTTCGACCGCCTCGAGCGGCTCGATCGTCCGCTCGCCGGTGGCCCGGACGGTCACCTCGGCACCGCCTGCCGCCAGCGAGCGCGGGCTGATCGTCACGATCAGCGGCATGCCGAGGAGCTCCGCGTCGGTGAACTTGACGCCCGGCGACTCGTCGCGGTCGTCCCAGATGACCTCGCGGCCCGCCTCGAGCGCGCGGTCGTGCAGGCGCTGCGCGATCTCGGTGACCCGCGGGTCCTTCGCCGCCGACACGGTCACAAGGTGGGCCGCGTAGGGCGCCACCTCGGCCGGCCAGGCGATCCCCTTGGCGTCGTGGTGCGCCTCGACGACGCACGCCAGCGCCCGCCCGACGCCGATCCCGTACGAGCCCATGACGATCGGGTGCGCCATCCCGTCCTCGCCGAGGTACGTCGCGCCCAGGGCGCTCGTGTACTTCGTGCCGAGCTTGAAGATGTTCCCGACCTCGATCCCGTTGCGCAGGACCACGGGGCCGCCGCAGGTCGGGCAGCCGTCGCCCTCGCGGGCGTTCGAGACGTCGGCGACGAGATCGGGCGTGTAGTCGCGCCCGACGTTCACGTTGCGGTAGTGGAACCCCTCGCGGTTGGCGCCCGCGACGAGGTTCGACGAGCGCGCGACGAGCTCGTCGACCACGACGAACGCGCCCGTCGCCCCGATCGGCGACCCATACCCGGGCTCCATCCCGGCCGCCTTGATCTCCTCGACCTGCGCCGGCCGGAGCGCCCGCGCGCCGGTGGCGTTGGCCAGCTTCGTCTCGTTGACGTCCATGTCGCCGCGCACGATCGCGGTGACGAGCCGCCCGTCGCCGTCCACGAAGAAGGTCGCCTTGGCCGTCTCCTTCGGCGCTGATGCCGAGGAATGCGGCGAGGTCGGCGATCGTCGTCGTGCCCGGGGTCGCGATCTCCTCGAGCGGCAGCGGATCGGTGGGCGGCGGCTCCGACACACGGACCGTTGCGACCTGGCGGTTCGCCGAGAAGCCGCACTTCTCGCAGAGCACCAGGACGTCCTCGCCGTACTCGTTGAGGACCATGAACTCGTGGGCCTGGCTCCCGCCCATCATCCCCACGTCCGAGGCCACGGCGATCGCCCGCAGCCCCAGCCGCTCGAAGATCCGGGTGTAGGCCTCGTAGTGCTTCTCGTAGGCCACGTCGAGGCCGCCCTCGTCGAGGTCGCAGGTGTACGAGTCCTTCATCACGAACTCGCGGACCCGGATGAGGCCGCCCCGCGAGCGCGGCTCGTCGCGGAACTTGGTCTGGAAGTGGTAGACCATCATCGGCAGCTGGCGGTAGCTCTTGACGAGGTCGGCCAGCAGGCTCGCCACGACCTCCTCGTGGGTCATCGCGAGGACCATGTCCCGCCCGCTGCGGTCCTTGAAGCGAGCCATCTCGGGGCCGATCTGGAACCAGCGCCCGGTCTCCTTCCAGAGGTCGGCCGGGTGGACGACCGGCATCTCCATCTCCTGGCAGCCGATCCGGTCCATCTCCTCGCGGATGACCTGCTCGACGCGCTTGCTCACGCGGAACCCGAGCGGCAGCAGCGAGTAGATCCCGGCGCCGAGCTGGCGGACGTAGCCGGCCCGGACGAGGAGGCGGTGGCTGGGCATCTCCGCGTCGGAGGGATCGTCGCGGAGGGTCGTGAAGAAGAGATGGCTCAATCGCATGCCGGAAGGATACCGGCGCGCCCGGGCGAGGGTGAGGGTGAGGGAGAGCACCCCGCCAGGATCGGGTCCCGCGCGGTGGCCACACGGAGCCGCGTGGCCAGCTCAGGGTGCGGGTGTCGGATCCTCCGGGGGCGTCGCGTCGGGTGTCGGCTCCGGAGTTGGCTCGGGCGTGCGTGTCGACTCCGGAGCTGCCTCCGGGGGTCGGCTCCGGGGTCGGAGGCGGCGGGGACCGCCTACGACCAGCCCAGGAGACCGCGACGCGCGCGCGGCTGGGCGGATGGCAACGGCGACGGCCCGACGCGGGAGCCGGACCCGGACCACCCGACCTGGTCGCGCAAGGCGGCGATCACCTGGCGCACGGTCGCGGCGGCGGTCGACGCCGCGAACGAGCACCTCGACGTGCTCGCGGCCGACCTCCACATCCTCGATCCCGAGTTCTCCGACCTGCTCACGCGGATCGTTGGCGACATGCTCGACGGCGCCTGGCGGAAGGGCCGCTACCGCGACCTGCCCGGCATCGTGGGCTGACCGCCGCGCGCCGGGCCGCGGTCAGGCGGCAGACCCTGCGGGCGGGGCGCCGAGAGCCGGCGCGGGTCCGGTGGGAAGCGGCGCCCCAGGGACGGCGCGGGGAGCCAGCCTCCGCGGATCCGCCCATCAGCGGCGCGGGCGGGCGGTGGTGTGGAGCGGTGGTCTGCGGGGCCGCCCCTCAGACCGAAATCGGGGACTGGCCGTCCGCAAAGGCGCATGCGGCGACCGGGCCGACCGTCGCCACGGGCGCCTTCGTGGAGTCACGGTCCACAGGGACGCGGCGCAGCTCCCCCGGGCCTGCCACCCGCCCCGGGCCTGCCACCCGCCCCGGGCCTGCCACCCGCCCCGGGCCTGCCGCTCGCCACGGCCTCGGCGCTCCCCACGGCCTCGGCGCTCCTCCTCGCCGGCTCGGATCAGGCCGCGGCCATCAGCGCCAGCAGCACCCCGCCCGCGACGACGCTGGCGACCTGGCCGGCGGCGTTGGCACCCATCGCGTGCATGAGCGGGTAGCTCTCGAAGTCCTCCTCCTGGGCCACCCGCTGGACGACCCGGGCGGCCATTGGGAAGGCGCTGATCCCGGCCGCCCCGATGAGCGGGTTGAAGGTCCCGCCGGCAAGCCGGTTGAGGCCCTTGGCGAAGACCAGGCCGGCCGCCGTGTCGAGGCCGAAGGCGAGGATCCCGAGGCCCAGGATGGCGAGGGTGCTCCCCGTCAGGAACTGCTCGCCGACCATCGTCGAGCCGATGGCAAGCCCCAGGAAGAGCGTGACGACGTTCGCGATCTCGTTCGAGGACGCATGCGTCAGCCGCTCCACGACCCCCGACTCCCGCATGAGGTTGCCCAGCATGAGCGAGCCGACGAGCGGTGTGGCGAACGGCACGAGCGTCCCGACGAGCAGCGTCACCCCGATCGGGAAGAGGATCCGCGTCCGCCGGCTCACGGTCCGTCCGCCATACGGCATCCGGATCCGCCGCTCGGCGGGCGTGGTCAGCGCCCGCATGATCGGCGGCATGATGACCGGCACGAGGGCCATGTAGCTGTAGGCGGCGACGGTGATCGGCCCCAGGAGGTGCGGGGCCAGGATGCCGCTGACGTAGATCGAGGTCGGCCCGTCGATGGCGCCGATGATCCCGATCGACGCCGCCTCCTCGCGGCTGAAGCCGAGGAGGAGGGCCAGGATGAGGACGCCGAAGATCCCGAACTGCCCGGCCGCCCCGAGCAGGATCATGCGCGGGTTCTCCAGCAGGGGGCCGAAGTCGGTCATCGCCCCGATCCCGATGAAGATCAGGAGCGGGAACAGCTCGTTCTCGATCCCCGCGTCGTAGAGGAGCGTGAGGAGCCCCTCCTCGCCGATCATCGGCGAGAGGGGCAGGTTGGCGAGGAGGCATCCGGCCGCGATCGGCAGGAGCAGGAGCGGCTCGTACTCGCGCACGATCGCGAGGTACAGCAGGATCCCGGCGACGGCGAACATCACCAGGGACTGCCACGTGAGGCCCGTGATCCCCGCGAGCAGCTGGTCGACGGTCTCGGGGCTCATCCCGTCGCGGCCCGGCTCACCCGGCGGCGCCGAGACGGACGAGCGGGTCGCCCGGCCCGACGGGCCGGCCGGCCTCGACGGCGATCTCCAGCACCACCGCGTCGCGCGGCGAGCGGATCGTGTTGCGCATCTTCATCGCCTCGAGGACCAGGATCGGGTCGCCGCGCCGAAGGGCCGCGCCGGGAGCGACGAGCACCTCCAGGACGACCCCCGGCATCGGCGCCGCGAGGACGTCGGCCCGACCGCCGGCGGGCGCGGCGCCCGCACCGGGCGAGCTCCCGGCCGCGGTGCGGGACCCGGGACCCGGGCTGGACGGCGGCGCGGGCTGCGCGATCACGCGGGGCAGGGGCGCCGGCCGCGCCTCCTCCGGCGCCGCGATCTCCGGCGAGATCATCGCGCCCGGAAGGTCCCCCTCCTCCTCCAGCGTCGCCTCGAAGGTCAGGTCGCCCACCGTGACCTCGAAGCGGTCGGCGGCGAGCTGGTGGACGTCGATCGTGTAGGTCTCGTCGCCGATGGCGACGCTGAAGCGGCGCATCGACTACCTCGCCCGCCGGCGCCAGATCTGGCCCTGGCGCATGCGGCCCGCCGCCACCCAGCGGCTCGCGAAGAGAAGGCTCCCCGGCCAGTAGCTGCGCATGGCGGGGGCGGCCTGCCGGCGCCGCGTCTCCGCGTGCCGCAGGACGGCGACCGTGATGGCGGCGACGAGCCGGGGGTCGAGGCCTTCGGGCACGCCGGAGAGGCGGAGAGGGCCGGCGGCGCCCGGCACGGCGTCCGCCTCCGGGATCGACCCGCCGTGCGCTTCGTCCACCGCGCCCGGCGCCGGCTCGGCTGCGAGCTCGGTGGCATCGTGGCGGTGCTCGAAGCGCAGGGCGAGCGTCAGCAGCAGCCACATCAGCGCGAGGAGACCGAAGACGATCCCCATCCCGACGACGGTGACGGCCAGGCCGAAGCCGAGGTTCTCCATCGCTCCCCCTAGGCCGGGAAGAGGCCGTGCTTCTTGGGCGGGTTCTGCTGGACCTTCGTCCGCAGCAGCTCCAGCGCCCGGATGAGGCGCGGCCGCGTCTCGCGCGGCTCGATGACCTCGTCGATCTGGCCCACGTCGGCGGCCCGGTAGGGGTTGAAGAACGCCTCGCGGTAGCGGGCGACGTACTCCGCCTCGGCGGCGGCCGGGTCGTCGGCCGCGCGGACCTCGCGCCGGTACAGGATCCGGACGGCCGCCTCGGCGCCCATCACGGCGATCTGGGCGCCCGGCCAGGCGAAGGCGACGTCGGTCCGCATCTGGCGCGACGACATCGCGACGTAGGCGCCGCCCATCGCCTTGCGCGTGACGATGGAGATCTTGGGGACCGTCGCCTCGCAGTAGGCGTAGATGATCTTGGCGCCGTGGCGGATGACGCCGCGGTACTCCTGGTCGACGCCGGGCAGGAAGCCGGGACAGTCCACGAAGGTGATGACCGGGATGTTGTACACGTCGCAGATCCGGATGAAGCGGGCGATCTTGTCGCTGGCGTCGATGTCGAGGACGCCGGCCATCACGGCGGGCTGGTTGGCCACGATGCCGACGGAGTACCCGTCCAGGCGCGCGAAGCCGACCACCACGTTCGGCGCATAGGCCGGGTGGATCTCGAGCAGGCTGTCGCGGTCGAACACCATCGCCAGGACGTCGCGGACGTCGTACGCCTCCGCCTCCTCGGCCGGGATGACCGTGTTGAGGTCGTCGTCCATCCGGTCGGCCGGGTCGTACGGCGTGACCTGCGGGGGGTCCTCGTTGTTGTTCTGGGGCAGGTAGCCGAGCAGGAGCTTCACAAGCTCCAGGGCCTGCGGCTCCGTGTCGGCGGCCAGGTGGGCCACCCCGCTGCGCGCGTCGTGGACGTCGGCCCCACCGAGCTCCTCGATCGTGACCCTCTCCCCGGTCACCGCCTCGACGACGTCGGGGCCCGTCAGGAACATCGAGGAGGTGCCGCGGGCCATCACCACGAAGTCGGTGAGCGCCGGCGAGTAGACGGCGCCGCCGGCGCACGGCCCCAGGATCAGCGAGATCTGGGGGATGACGCCCGAGGCCATCACGTTGCGGACGAAGACCTCGCCGTACGCCGCGAGGCTCGCGACCCCCTCCTGGATCCGCGCCCCGCCGGAGTCGTTGAGGCCGATGAGCGGGACGCCGCTCTCGAGGGCCAGGTCCTGGATCCGGCTGATCTTGTTCGACTGGACCCGGCTGAACGACCCGCCGAGGACCGTGAAGTCCTGGGCGAAGGCGGCCACCCGCCGGCCGTTGATCTTGCCGAAGCCGGCCACGATGCCGTCGCCCGGGTAGCGCTGGTCGGCCAGGCCGAACTCGGTTTCGTCGTGGGTGGCCAGGGCGCCCATCTCCTGGAACGAGCCGTCGTCGAGGAGCAGCGCCAGGCGTTCGCGGGCGGTCAGCTTGCCGCGGGCGTGCTGCTGGGCGATGCGCTCGGGGCCGCCGCCCTCCAGCGCCCGCGCGCGCATGGCGCGCAGGGTCTCGAGATGATCGGTCACGCGATGATCGTGGCCGCCCGGTGCCGGCCGCCGCCACGGCCAGATGGCCCCGCCGTCGGGACGCCCGTGGCACCTGCTTCCCGGCCAGATGGCCCGGGGAGCCTCCCTCGTCAGCCGGGCGGCGCGTCCAGCACGTCGGGATCGAGGACCTCACCCTCGACGAAGGCCTGCCACGGAGGCAGCGCCGTCCCGCCGTCGGCCAGCTCGAGCCACCGGATCGCATAGGCGGCCTCGAGCGGATCCAGGTGCAGCGGCGGCGCGGTGGGGTTCGCGGTCAGCCGGCGGACCGCTGCCAGCCGCGCGCTCTCGCGCTCGAACGAGGCGGCGAGCATCGGGCGATCGCGGAGCGGACCGAGCTGGCGGCGCACGAGGTCGACGTCCCGGGCGAACCCGGGCAGCAGCCAGCGGGCGGGCGGGCGGGTGTCCCGCGCCTCCAGGACTTCGCGGGCCCTCAGCGCGAGCGCCTGCTCCGCGGACGGCGGCGGGGCTGCCACGATCCTGCGCCGTGCGGGGCGACGCACGGGAAAGGCGCCCGGCGCGGGTGCCGCCACGGGAGCGACCCCGACCGACCGGCCGCTCGGCGGCTCATCGGGCTGGACCGGGTCGCGCGCGCTGACCATGGCGGCAGCCTCGACCCCGATCGTCCACACACCAACGACGCGCGGTTAACGCTCCGTTAGCGTCGGCTCACCGATCCGGTCGGCCCCGCTCGAGCATGCGCCGTCGCCGCGCAGGACGTTAACAAGATCAACATACTGGCGAGATGCACGGCAGATCCCGACGGCTGGAGCGAGCGCCGAGATGACCGCGAGCCTGCTCGTCATCGTGATCCTCGCCGTCCTGTTCGACTACATCAACGGCTTCCACGACACCGCCAACGCCATCGCCACCTCCGTGGCCACGCGAGCCCTCCGGCCGGCCTACGCCGTCGCCATGGCCGCCGCCTTCAACTTCATCGGCGCGTTCGCCGGGACGGCCGTCGCCAAGACCATCGGCGCGGGCATCGTCGACGAGACGACCACCACGCAGGCGGTGGTCGGGGCGGCGCTGATCGGGGCGATCGCCTGGAACCTCATCACCTGGCGCCTCGGCATCCCGAGCTCCAGCAGCCACGCCCTGATCGGCGGGCTGATCGGCGCCACGGTGATCGCCGCGGGTGTTGGCGCGCTCAACATCGAGGGGATCGTCAACAAGGTTCTGGTTCCGCTCTTCACGTCGCCGCTGATCGGGTTCGCCGGCGCGTTCGGGCTGATGGTCGCCCTCTTCTGGATCTTCCAGCGCGCTGATCGGCGGCCGCTCGCCCGCCGGTTCCGGCGACTCCAGGTCGTGTCTGCCGGGTTCATGGCCTTCGCCCACGGGTCCAACGACGCCCAGAAGACGATGGGCATCATCACCCTGGCGCTGTTCTCTGCCGGCGTCATCGACACGGTCGAGGTGCCCCCGCAGGTCATCGTCCTCTCGGCCACTGCCATCTCGCTCGGCACGGCCGCGGGGGGCTGGCGGATCATGGCCACCATGGGCCACCGGGTCGTGGAGCTGGAGCCGATCCACGGCTTTGCGGCGGAGACGACCGCCGCCACGGTCATCTACACGGCCGCGCACTTCGGCATGCCGGTCTCGACGACCCACGTCATCTCGAGCGCGATCATGGGCGTCGGCACGAGCAAGGGCGCCCACGGCGTGCGCTGGGGCGTCGCCCGCAGCATCCTCATCGCGTGGATCGTGACACTACCCGCCGCCGCGACATTCGGCGCCCTCTCCTGGGTGCTGCTGAACGCGCTCGGCGTCCGCAACTGACCCACAAGACCCAGGAGGTTCCCCGTGGTTCGCCTGATCCCGAAGGACGAGGCCTTCAAGGACGTCTTCATCAAGGACGGCGAGAACCTGCTCGAGGCGGCTCGCGCGATCAACGCGCTGTTCACCGAGTTCGACCGGCTCGACGAGCGGGTCGGTGTCATCCAGGCCCTGGAGCACCAGGGTGACGAGATCGGCAACGACATCGCGGCGCGCCTGGAGCGTTCGTTCATCACCCCCTTCGATCGCGAGGACATCCACGAGCTCTTCACCCGCCTCGACGACGTGGTGGACGGGATCCAGGAGGCCGCCGAAACCGTGGTGATCTACGGGATCGACGAGCCCACCGACGAGGCGCGGCGGCTGGCCGGGATCATCGCCGCCCAGGGCGAGCAGCTCCTCGAAGCCCTCCGCAAGCTTGACCGCCTGGAGACGGTGGGGATGCACCTCAAGGCGATCCACGACCTGGAGAACGAGGCCGACGGCCTCTCCCGGGCCGCGATCGGCCGGCTGTTCCACGGGGGGGGCGACCCGCTCACCGTCATCAAGATGCGGGACCTCTACAAGGTCCTCGAGGACACGGTCGATGCCGCCGAGGACGCCGCCGAGGTCATCGAGCGGATCGCCGCCAAGCACCAGTAGCGGGCCCGACGGGCCTCGGGCGGATCATGGGCCCAGCGCCGGGCGGCGACCCGCGGCGGCCCGGGGCCGGCCGCGGGGGCGACGTCAGGCCGGGCGGCGGAAGACGTAGCCGACGCCGCGAACCGTCTGGACGAGCGAGGGTGCCGCCGGCTCCGGCTCGATCGCGGTGCGGAGCCAGTGGACGTGCACGTCCACGGTCCGCGTCTCGCCCGCGTAGTCGTAGCCCCAGACGTGCTCCAGGAGCTGCTCGCGGCTGAAGACCTGGCCCGGGTGGAGGAGCAGGAACGCCAGGAGCTCGAAGACCTTCGGCTTGAGCGGCACCGGCGCCCCGCCGCGGAGGAGCCGGTGGCCCGCGAGGTCGACCGTCAGGTCTCCCAGGGTGACGGTTGCGGGACCCTCGACGACCGGCTGGTCGGTCCGTCGCAACAGCGCCCGGATCCGCGCGGTGAGCTCGCGGAGGCTGAACGGCTTCGTCACGTAGTCGTCGGCGCCGAGCTCCAGGCCCAGCACCTTGTCGATCTCGGAGCTCCTGGCGGTCAGCATCAGGATCGGCACGCCCGACTCGCGGCGCAGGATCCGGCAGACCTCCACGCCGGAGAGCTCGGGAAGCATCAGGTCCAGGACGACGAGGTCGGGGTGGTGCTCCCGGAACTGCAGCAGCGCCTCGCTCCCGTCGGCGGCCGTGACGACGCGGAAGCCGTCGGCGTCGAGCGCCTCCGCCAGCGTCTCGCGCAGGGTCGGCTCGTCGTCCACGACGAGGATCGTGCGGGCCATCGCCCTCAAGGATAGGGGGCGCCGTTATCGGCGCGTTGGCGGATCGTTAACAGATGCCGCGCCCGGGTCTCAGGTCGGCGACTCGGCCTCCACCGCGCGCGCCGCCCGGTCGAGGCGGGCCAGCGTCCGCTCCCGGCCGAGGGCGACCATCGATTCGAAGAGCGGCGGCGTGGCGGTCTTCCCCGTCAGGGCAACCCGCAGCGCCATGAACAGGTCGCCGGCCTTCCAGCCGTTGGCCTCGGCCACGGCGCGCAGCGCCGCCTCCAGCGCGTCCACCGTGAACCCCTCCGGCCCGGCCGCGTCGATCGCGCGGCGGGTCGCTGCCAGGCCCGCGCGGGCGGTGCCGCGCTCCCAGCGCTTCGGGACGAGCAGCGCCGGGTCCAGCTCGACGGCGTCCGTGAACAGGAACCCGACGAGCTCGCCGATGGAGCCGAGGACGGGGAGCCGCTCGCGGACGAGGGGCAGGAGGGCGACGATCTCGAACCGCTCCGGGTTCCGGTCGATCCGCCCGGCGGCGCACTCGGCCTCCAGGAACGGCGCCAGCCGGTCCGCGAGATCGGCGTCCGGCAGGCGCCGGATCCACTGGCCGTTGAGCCACTCCAGGCGCTGGCGATCGAAGATCGCCCCGCCCTTCTGGACGGCCTCGAGGTCGAAGCGCTCCACGATCTCGTCGAGCGTGAGGACGTCCTCCTCCGTCCCGGGCGACCAGCCGAGGTAGGCGAGGTAGTTGACGAGCGCCTCGCGGACGAAGCCCTCGGCGACGTAGTCCTTCACCGCGGTCTGGCTCTTGCGCTTGCTCATCTTCGTGCGGTCGGCGTTGAGGATGAGCGGCAGGTGGGCGAAGATCGGCTCCGGGTGGCCCAGCGCCCGGAACAGGAGGATGTGCTTCGGCGTGTTCGACAGGTGGTCCTCGCCGCGGATGACGTGCGTGATGTCCATCGCCGCGTCGTCGACGACGACGGTGAAGTGGTAGAGCGGCGTCCCGTCGGCCCGGAGGATCACCAGGTCGCCCCCGAGGGCGCTGGTGTCGATCTCGACGTGGCCGCGGACGAGGTCGTCGAAGGCGACGACACCCGGCTCGACCCGGAAGCGGAGCGCGGGGCGCCGACCCTCGGCCTCGCGGGCGGCCCGCTGGGCGGGGGTCAGCGCCGCGCAACGGCCCACGTAGCGCGCCGGCTCCTTCGCCGCCTCCTGGGCCCGGCGGTCGGCGTCGAGCTCCTCGGGGGTGCAGTAGCAGGGGTACGCGCGATCCTCGGCGACGAGCCGCTCGGCCGCTTCGACGTACCTGGGCAGGCGGGCCATCTGGCGGTACGGCCCGAACGGGCCGCGCTCCTCCAGGCCGCCGGCCGCCGGGCCCTCGTCCCACTCGAGCCCCAGCCAGTGGAGGTGGTCCAGGATGTCGCGCTCGAACTCGACGGTGGAGCGGGCCTGGTCGGTGTCCTCGAGGCGGAGGATGAACGCCCCGCCGACGTGGCGGGCATACAGGTAGTTGAAGAGGGCCGTGCGCGCCGTCCCGATGTGGAGCGGGCCGGTGGGGCTCGGCGCGATGCGGACGCGGGCGTCGGACATGCCGTCAGTCTAGGGCTCGCGCCCCTACGCGCGGCGGACGCCCTCGGGGACGTGGTGGAAGAGGGCAGGGTCGGCCTCGCCGGGCAGGACGTGGACCAGCCCGGCCGGCCGGAGGCCCAGCGTGGCACGGCCGATCGGTCCCTCGAGCGTGACGGCGTCCAGTGACGCGGAGCGCGCCAGGATCGTCACGTGCGCCCCGGGCGTCAGGCCGCGGGCCTCGAGGTAGGAGAGCAGCGCCGGGTCCTCCTCGGCCGCCTCCGTGATCCGGTAGACCGTGGCCCGCTCCCCCGCCTCGAGGCCGGCGAGCGGGACCCCCGAGGGACGGCGTTCGGCCGCGGCGAGGTCGATCGGGTTCCCGTGCGGGCATGTCTCCGGGTGGCCCAGCATCTCGTCCAGGCGGGCCTCCACCCGCGGCGAGATCGCGCCCTGCAAGCGCGCTGCCTCGACGTCGGACTCGGCCCAGCCGAGGCCCACCACGGTGGTCAGGAGCCACTCCAGGAGGGCGTGGCGCCGGAAGATGGCGTCGGCCGCGGCCCGGCCGGGGGGCGTGAGGATGAGCTCGCGGCCTTCACCCTGCGCCACGAGGCCGTCCGCGGCAAGGCGCCTGACCATCTCGCTGGCGGCCTGCGTCGTGACGCCCACCTGGCGGGCGACGTGGGCCGTCGTCACGCGGCAGCCGTCGCCCGCCGCAACGCGGAGGGCGAGGAGGTACTCCTGGGCGGCGCTCGAGAGGTCGGACGGGGCGCGGCGGGTCACGCGTGGATCCTACCCCGGCGCCGCGCGGGGGGCGTGGCTCACCCGCCCGGGGGCCAGGGATACGCCACGCCGCGCCCGGTACCGGCGAGGAGCACGCCGGCGCCCCAGGCAAGGGCGGCGAGGACGACGGCGGCCTCGGGGGCGGGGGCTCCGGGGACGACCGGGCCGCCGAGCGCCGTCACCACGGCCACGATGGGGATCGCGGCGAACACCAGGGCGATGCCACCGCCCGCCAGCGCCCACGCGGCACGCGGGACGAACGCCAGCGCGGCCACGCCGGCGACCTGCAGGGGCAGCGTCGCGAGGAGTCCGCCGGGAAGGCCGGCAAGCGCGGCGAGGGCGAGGCCGGGGACGAGCCAGCCGAGGATGGCCAGCGCCACCCGGGCCGCGACCCCGGGGGTCGCGGAGGCCGGTCGGGTGGTGCTCTCCGGATCGCGACGCGATGGATCCGCCGTCGCATGCTCGTCGCCGGACGCGGGCCGGTCCGGGGCAGGCGTCCGGCCGGGCGGCGGCACGTGCTCGAAGGCCGGGCGGGCCGCGCCGGGCGGCGAGGCCGCCGTCCAGGCCTGCGTCCTCCACGTCGGCGGCAGCTCGGCATCCGGCGGAGAGCCGGGTCGCGCGCCGGCCTTCGACTGCCGGGGCGGCGCGTCGGGCCCGGCGCCCGTCTGCTCGCCGTCGGACGGCTGTCCGGGCTGCTCGTCCACCGAGCGGTCTGCGTCCGTGGCGGGGCCGGCGTCCGTGGCGGGGCCGGCGTCCGTGGCCGGGCCGGCGTCCCCTCCGGCCCGGCGCCGGGCGCGCGCCTGGTACTCCGGCCCGTGCTTGCGGGGGTCCGCGTACTCCTTCGGGTTGATCGTCCAGTAGGTCCCCGACGAGGGGCCGTACCAGCTCGCCCCGCCCCAGTCGGGCTCGAAGACCTCCTCGGCCTCGTCGTAGGACGTCGAGCCGAGCGTGGCGCGGCGGCGTCTCGCTGGGCGGCGACCGGGCGGGCTGTCACCGGGCGTCGGGCGCGCGGATCCACCGCCGGCCGCGGGATCGCCACTGCCGGCCGCGGGTCCGCCGCTGCCGGGTGCGGCGCCGCCACTGCCCGGCGCGGCGCCGCCACCCGCGCCACTCCCGCCCCGCGGTTCGCGATCCTGGCGACGAGCGCTCCCGGCGCGGGGCCGGCGGGCCCATTCCGTGCCCGGATCCGCGCCGCGCGCGCTCGGGCCCGACCCTTCCGCCCCAGGGCCGGCCCCCGGGCGGCCCGGCTGCGCGGGGCGTCGCGGCGCCCGGGCCGGCTGCCCCGCTGCCCTGCCCGGTGTGGAGCCGCCCGAGCCACCTGTGGCACCCGCGCCACCCCCGAGGAGCGTCTCGTACGCGGCCTGGATCTCGAGGAACCGGCCGACCGAGCCCTGCCCCGCATCGGGGTGATGGCGCTTGGCAAGGGCGCGATAGGCGCGCTTGATCTCGTCCTCGGTCGCGCCGCGAGCGACGCCGAGGACGCGGTGCGGATCGGCGCCGTTCGATCTCATCCGGTTGGACGCCCCTCACCCCGGGCGCCTCGTGCGCCCTTCGTCCCTGGTTCGGCCGAGCGCCGGCCGCGGCTTGCGCCTCAGCTCCGGCGCCGGACGCTCAGCCGACGAGCTCCCCGACCGGCGCGAGATCGAAGCCGGCGATCGTCTCCGCCGCGATCCGGCCGTGCGGGTCGAGCACGACCGGGCGATGGTACCGGGCGACGACCCGGAGGGCCTGGCCTTCGAGGACGCCGGCCAGGCTGAGGGCTTCGACCGACGCCGCCCAGGTCGCCCGCTCGAACCCTGAGCCGTCCTCCACCTTGACGGCGAGCGCCGAGGCGGCGGTCCCGCTGGCGCGATCAGGGAGGATCGCGATGCCGCGCAATCCTTCCGCACCGCCCTTGACGAGGAGCCGACCCGGCAGGGCCTTCATCAGCGAGGTGTCCAGCCGCTCGCGCGTGCCCCCGACCATCTCCGGGTGGCCGACCATGGCGTCGCGGATGGTGCGCAGGTGCGCGGCAAGGCTCCGGCGCGGGTCGTCGGCGCCGAGCGCGTCGGGATCCGCGAGGAGCACGTACGCCCGGGCGACGGCCGCCAGCGGGAACGCGAAGGTCTGCACGCCGCACCCGTCGATCGCCGTCCGGAGCCGCTCCGGGGTCGTCCCGAAGGCACGGGCGACGACGGCTCGCACGGCGACCTGCACGGGGTGGCCGGGGCTCCAGTAGTCCTCGAGGCTCCAGTCGCCGAGTCGCGCGAGCAGGAGCATCGCCGCGTGGTATCCCGAGCACATGTGGCGCACCGGGCCGGCCTTCTCGCCGTCGCGCGACAGCCGCGCGGCCGTCAGGGGGTCGAGCGGCGCGCCGGCGACCCCGCACGCAAGGAGCCCCTGCGTAAGCCCCGACCGACGGAAGACCCCCTGCAGGGTTCGCACGTGGAGATCCTCGCCGGAGTGAGAGCTGGCCATGAGGGCGATCTCGGCCGGGCTCAGGCCATAGTCGCGGAACCCGCCGGCCTCGGCGAGCGCCAGCAGCGAGAACGGCTTGACGGTCGAGCGCAGGGTCACCTCCGCCTCGGCGTCCCCGGCGAGGTGGGTGACGCGACCGGTCGCGTCCACGCGCACCACGTGACCCCGGTGGATGCTCTCCACGATGTCGCCGCGGACCTGCCGGGCGAGGATCGGCGGCGCCTTCCGCGGGCCGCGCGCGGTGCTGGCAGGTGGACGGGCGCCCCTGGGGGGCCGGGCGGGCGGCATGATGCCGAGGATAGCGCCGTCGACGACGGGGAGACGGCCGGTTCCGCCCTCGGGCCGGCCCTGGTGCACCCCCGCGCCGGTGCTGGTGCCCGCGCGGGCCCGGTCCCCGCGCCCGGACGCCCCGCCGCCGGCCGCGGCCGGTGCTAGGATCGGCCCGGTCGGACGCCCACGTCCCGGGCTGCCGGCCGCGCCGACCGCCCGCCCAACGCCCGAGGTGCGCGCCCGTGTCCGACCGCAACCCCGCCCCGCCCGCGCTCCACGTCTCGCGGCACCCCGCCGTTCTCCACAAGCTCGCGATCCTGCGCGACGAGAAGACCGAGCCGAAGAAGTTCCGGGAGGTCGTCCGCGAGCTCTCCTGGCTCCTGGGCTACGAAGCCCTCGCCGACGCCCGCCTGCGCCCGGTGCGGGTGCGGACGCCGCTCGAGGAGGTCGACGCCCACGAGCTGGGTGACCGGATCGGCCTCGTGCCGATCCTGCGGGCCGGCCTCGGCATGGTCGACGCCATGCTGGAGCTGATGCCGACAGCCCAGGTCTGGCACCTCGGCCTCTTCCGCGACGAGCGGACGCTCCGCCCGGTGGAGTACTACAACAAGCTTCCGGACTCCGCGACCGTCGACCTCTGCCTGATCCTCGACCCCATGCTGGCGACCGGCGGCTCCGCCACGGCGGCGATCGACGTCCTCAAGCGCTGGGGCGCGAGCCGGATCAAGCTGATCAACCTCATCGCGTCGCCCGAGGGCGTGGCGGCGGTGAGCCTGGCCCACCCGGACGTCACGATCCATTGCGCGGCGCTGGACCGGGGCCTCAACGACAAGGGCTACATCCTGCCCGGCCTCGGCGACGCCGGCGACCGCCAGTTCGGTACGGGTCGCCGCGACTGAAGAGCACAGCGCTTGGTGCTGGAGGCGGGTGACTTCGCCTCCGTGCTGGTCAGATCCCCCAGGGCAGGCCCAGGGCATACCAGGCGAGGTAGAACAGCGTCCAGACCGCAAGCGCCACCACGAAGTACGGCAGCATCAGCGCGATCACCGTGCCGATCCCTGACCGCCGGTCGTAGCGGGCCGCGAAGATCACGATGAGCGGGAAGTAGGCCATGATCGGCGTCACGATGTTCGGCGGCGAGTCGGCGACGCGGTAGGCCGCGAGCACGGCCTCCGGCTCGACGCCCAGGCGCATGAAGAGCGGGATGAAGATCGGCGCCAGGAGCGCCCACTTCGCGATCGCCTGCGGGATGATGAACCCCACGACGGCCGTGATGAGGATCGCGATGAGCAGGAGCCACCCGGTCCCGATGTTCGCCCGCTCGATCAGGTCCCCGAGCTTCACCGCGGCAACCTGCGGCATGTTCGAGTAGTTGAAGTACGCGATGAACAGCGCGATGAGCAGGAACAGCAGCAGGAGCCCGGCCAGCCCGGCCCACGATTTCGTGATCGCGTCGATGACCTGGTTCGCGGTGCGGAGCGTCCCGGCGCCGCGGCCGTAGCCGAGGCCGGCGGCGAAGAACAGCGCCGCGATGATCACGATGAGGCCGCTCATGAACGGCGAGGTGCCGATGATGCTCCCCGTCTCGGGATCGCGGAGCGGGGCGCCCGACGGCACCGTGAGCAGCGCGATGATCCCGATCGCGACGAGCAGGTAGAGGCCGGCCCAGCGCAGACCCCGCCGCTCGGCGGCATCGTCGACCTCCGGCCCGGCGTCGGCGGTCTGGATGTTCGCGTCGCTCGCTTCGGGCGCCACCGCGGGGTCGTACGCGCCGAGCCGCTTCTCGACGAGCCGCGACGTCACGAACCCGAGGGCCACCGTGAGCAGCACCGTCGATCCGATGCCGAACCACAGGTTCGCGGTGAGGTCGATGGTGATCGAGGGATCGACGAGGGCGATCGCCTCGTTCGTGATCTCGGTGAGGACCGCGTCGGTCGGGGTGATGAGGAGGTTGACGCCGAACCCGGCGGCGACCCCGGCGAACGCGGCGGCAAGGCCGGCGAGCGGGTGGCGGCCGACGCTGAGGAACGCCGCCCCGCCGAGTGGGATGAGCACGAGGTACCCGGCGTCCGACGCGATGCTCGAGATGACGCCGAGGAACACGATGATGTAGGTGAGGGTGGCGGCCGAGGACGCGGCCACCAGGCGCCGGATCAGCGCCGCGATGAGGCCCGATCGCTCGGCGACGCCGACGCCGATCATCACGATGAGGATGATCCCCATGGCCGTGAAGCCCATGAACACGGGAACCGGCGATGTGACGAGGAAGCGGATCCCGTCGGCCGTGAGGAGACCCTGGATGCTGACGGTCTGCGTGACGATCTCGTAGTCGCCCGGGAGTCCGGTCGGCCTGGCGACCTCGTAGGTGGCGCTGACGCCCGCCCAGGCGAGCAGCTGGGACAGCACGATGACGCCGACGCACAGGGCCAGGAACATGATCGCGGGGTGCGGGACCTTGTTCCCGACCCGCTCGATGACGTCGAGGAACCGCTCGAGCGCGTTCGGCTTCGCGGCCGGGGCCGGTGCCGCCGCTGCGGCGCTCACGCCGCACCTCCACCGCTCGCGGCCAGGCGGCCGAGCAGGTCCGCGATCGCGAGCGTCGTCCGCTCGAGCTCGTCGAGCAGGACGCGCTCGTTCGGCCCGTGAATGTTCGCGTAGCCGTCCGCGGCGCCGCCGAGCAGGATCGCCGCGCCGGGTGCTGCGGCGTGGAGCGAGGCGACGAGCGGGATCGACCCGCCGACGCCCGCCGTCACCGTGGAGCGCTCCCAAGCCTCGGCCCACGCGGCCTCCGCCGTCTCGTACGCCGCGCCGGACAGCTTCGCCTCGTAGCCCTCGCCGGTCTCCTGCGCCTGGACCGTCAGCTCGATCCCGAACGGCCGCACCGAGCGCAGGTGCCGGACGACGGCCTCCTGCGCCTCGCGGGGGTCCTGCCGCGGGTGGACGCGGACGTTCAGCTTGGCGCGCGCGTGCGGAGAGACCGCGTTGAGGGCGTGGTCGACGCTCGGCACGTCGATGCCGATGACGGTGATCGCGGGGCCCGACCAGACGCGGGACCCGAGCGTGCGCGTGCCGATGAGGGGGACGCCGGGGATGACCTCGGCGAGCTCCCGGAACTGCGGCTCGTCGGGGCCGCCCCCGGTCCACTCCTCGCGGAGCAGGCCTTCGACCGCCACGTCGCCGTTCGCGTCGTGGAGCGTCGCGAGCGCGTGGAGGAGCGCGATCAGCGCGTCGGGCGCCGCGCCCCCGAACGAGCCGCTGTGCTTGGCGGAGGCGAGGGTGCGCACCTCGACCTCGACGTTGGCCATGCCGCGGAGCGCCACGGAGAGGGTCGGGATGCCCGGCCGCACGTTGCCGAGGTCGGCGACGATCACGACGTCGGCGGCGAACCGCTCCGGAGCGTGGAGGGGGTACGTCGTGAAGGCGCCCCCGCCGACCTCCTCCATGCCGTCGAGCACGACCTTGACGCCGACGGGCGGGCGGCCTCCCCAGGCGCGGATGGCGCCGATGATCGCGATCACGTTCGACTTCGAGTCCGCCGCGCCACGCCCGATGACGGCGTCGTCGGTGACGACCGGCTCGAAGGGCGAGGTCGTCCACAGGTTCTCGTCGCCGGCGCCGACCACGTCATAGTGGCTGTACAGCAGGACGGTCGGCGCGCCGGCCGGGGCCGGGATCTCGGCGAACACGGCGGGCGCCGTGTCGGGCAGCTCGATGGACTCCGTCGTGAGGCCCGCCCCGCGCAGGAGGTCCACCACGAGCTCGTGCGCCTCGAGGAGCGGCTCGTGGCTCGACGCCGGGTAGCCGCGCACCGACACCGACGGCACCGCCATGAGCCGGACGAGGTCCTCCGTCAGGTCGGGCAGCAGCGCCCGGACGTTGACGCGCAGTTGATCGTGTTCGAGCATTGGATCATCTCCTTTCCACGTCTCTCCGCGTCGCCCGCGCGCAGCTGGCACGCAGGTGTAGCGGTCCCCTGGTCACGTCCTGACGTCGTCCGTGGCCGTCGGCCGCGGTGACGTGGCACCCGGAGCGGCTGCCCCGGCTTGCGGATCCGACGTCTCGTCGTGGCGTCGGAGTCGGGCGATCGTCGAGGCCCGGCACGGCGACGACCGCGAACATGGTGAGGCTCATCGAGAACTGACCTCGCCGCGCGGCGTCGTGGATCGTCGACACGAACCGCCGGCGGTTGTCGGTCGCCAGCCGACCGGTGGCGACGAGGTCGTCGGCGAGGCTCTCCATCGAGAAGCAACCACGCGGTGCCGGCGACTCGTCAGGGTCCCAGGTCGTCCAGATCTGCGTCGCCTCGGTTCTCGCAAGCGGAACGCAACCAGCGGCGCCGACGAGGTCGTGCAGTCGCCGGCCGACGCTGGAGGGTCGATGGCGCTCGGTTCGCATCCCGTCGCGGACCAGGGCAGCGAGTGCATCGTCGCCGACGTCGATCGTGAACGTCGACCAGTCGGTGTCGATCAGCGAGACGCGGCCCCCGGGGCGCACCACCCGCACCATCTCGGCGACCGCGGCTGCGGGGTCGGCGAGCCATTGGAGCGTTCGTTCGGACCGCGCGGCGTCGAAGGAATCGTCGGGCTCGTCGAGGGAGCACGCATCGCCGACGGTGAAGCGCACGCGACAACGTGCGGCTCCGGCGTTGGAACGGGCGACGCGCAGCATTCTCTCGGACGCGTCGATGCCGACGACCTCGCCGCGGTCACCGAGGTCCTCGGCCATCGCGAGCGCTGCTTCCCCGAGGCCGCAGCCGACGTCGAGCAGTCGTTCACCATGAGCCAGGCCGAGATGTGCTCGCTCCCACGACCGCAGCCGGATCGTCGCGTCCCATCCCGCGGTTCCGTCCATCGTGGCGATGAGCACGTTCACGTTCGGATCGTCGTCGACCCGGTGGTACCCGAGACTGTGCGTGTCCTCGGTCGCCATGCCGCAACGGTACGACGTGGTCGGGAGCCTCGCCGAGGCGGTCTGCAAGCCACCAGCGAACAGTGAATCGGGATACTAGCGAAGCGCCTCGTCGGCGAGGTCGAGGGCGCCGTCGATGATCGCGAAGGCCTCGTCGAGCTGGGCCTCGGTGATGCACAGCGGCGGGTTCGTGTGGATGCCGTTGTTGACGACCATCGTGTAGAGCCCGTTCTCGCGCAGGTGCTTCCCGACCGCCTTCATCTCGTCCGAGGTCCCGTTGAAGCCGGTCATCGGCACGTACGGCTCGTGGCTTCGGGCAAGCTCGATGATCCCGAACAGCCCGATGTTGCGGTGCGTGCCGACGCTCGGGTGCTTCGCGGCGAGGCGCTCGTGATGACGGCGCATCACCGCGCCCATCCGGGCGGAGTTGCCGACCAGGTCGTCCTCCTCGTAGACGCCGATCGTCGCGAGCGCCGCCGCCAGGCTCACCGGGTGGCTGCTGTACGTGAGACCGCCGTAGAACATCTTCGTCTCGAACGCCTCGGCGATCCCGTGGCGCATGGCGACCGCACCCAGCGGCAGGTAGCTCGAGGTGAGGCCCTTGGCCATCGTCATCAGGTCGGGCACGACGTCCCAGTTCTGGACCGCGAACCAGCTCCCGGTCCGCCCGAAGCCGGCCATCACCTCGTCGCAGACCATGAGGATCCCGTAGCGATCGCAGATCTCGCGGACGCCCTGGAGGTAGCCGTCGGGCGGGATGAGGATGCCGTTCGTCCCCACGACGGTCTCGAGGAAGACCGCGGCGATCGTGTGCGGGCCCTCGTACTGGATGACGTCCTCGAGGCCCTGCAGGGACTCGCCAACGGGGCGCGGCTCCTTCTCGCCCCAGCGGTGCGTGTCGGGGTAGCGGACGACGCCGTAGATCGCGGGCTCGTTGGCCCAGCGGCGCGGGTCGCCCGTCAGCGTGTTCGCTCCGAGCGTCGCCCCGTGGTAGCTGCGGTAGCGCGCCAGGATCTTCGACCGCCCGGTGTGGTGGCGGGCCAGCTTGATCGCATTCTCGACGGCCTCGGCACCGCCCAGCGTGAAGAAGACCTTGTCCAGGTCCCCGGGCATGATCTCGGCCAGCTTCGCGCCGAGGCGGGCCCGGATCTCGGTGACGAAGGCCGGCTGGACGTACTGCAGCCTGCTGGCCTGGGCGGCGATCGCGTCGATGACCCGCCGGTCGCCGTGGCCGATGTTCACGGACATCAGCTGGGCGTTGAAGTCGATGATCCGGCGGCCCTCGGGGGTGTAGAGGTAGATCCCCTCGGCGTGGTCGATCGCGATCGGGTCGAGCGCGCCCTGGACGGACCAGCTGAAGAACGTGTGGGCCCGCGAGAGGCGGACGATCTCCTCCGAGGTCATCTGTCCCGGGGCAGCGCTGATGGTCATCGCCTCATCCTCTCCGCGCGGCGACCGATCCGCCGCGACCTCGTGCAAGCGTGGCCATTACAGCACACCCGCCCCGGGTCCACCGGCCCCCGCGCGATGCGGAGGACGCCCTGGGCCCTGCACGCGGGTGTAGGATTCCGCGTCACGCGGGCGGGACGTGGGGGCCCCGCGCCAGCCGACGCATCCCCGTCCACCGGAGGTGACCGATGCCGCGAATCGTCCGAGGCGCGCTCCTGCAGGCAACCTGGACCGGCGACAAGGAATCGATGATCCAGAAGCACGAGCGCTACGCCCACGAGGCGGCGAAGCAGGGCGCCGGCGTGATGCTCTTCCAGGAGCTCTTCTACGGCCCGTACTTCTGCCAGGTGCAGGACGTGGCCTACTACGCCTACACGGAGCTCATCCCCGACGGGCCGACGACGAAGCGGATGCAGGACCTCGCGAAGCAGACGGGGATGGTGCTCGTCGTGCCGATGTACGAGGAGGACAGCACCGCCTCGGGGATCTACTACAACACGGCGGCGGTCATCGACGCCGACGGCAGGTATCTCGGCAAGTACCGCAAGACCCACATCCCCCACGTCAAGGGCTTCTGGGAGAAGTTCTACTTCCGTCCCGGCAACCTGGGCTACCCGGTCTTCGAGACGGCCGTGGGCAAGGTCGGCGTCTACATCTGCTACGACCGCCACTTCCCGGAGGGCGCCCGGGCCCTGGGCCTCAACGGGGCCGAGATGGTCTTCATCCCGTCGGCCACCAGCCGGGGCCTCTCCGAGTATCTCTGGCGCATCGAGCAGCCTTCGCACGCCGTCGCCAACGGCTACTACGTCGGCACGATCAACCGGGTCGGTGTCGAGCCGGACCTCGGCGAGGACGACTTCTACGGGCAGAGCTACTTCTGCGACCCGCGCGGCCAGATCGTCGGCAACGTCGGGAGCCCGCACGAGGAGGAGCTGATCGTCCGCGACATGGACCTCGACCTGGTCACCCAGGTCCGCCAGACGTGGCAGTTCTACCGCGACCGGCGGCCCGACGCGTACGGCGACCTGGTCCGGCCCTGACGGCCGGCCGGAGGGGAGAGGCCCACCGATGGAGTTCGGATTCACGCTGAAGCCCGACCACTCGGTCGAGCGGACGCTGGCCCTCGCGCGCCAGGCCGAGGCGGCCGGCTTCGCCTCCGGCTGGCTCTTCGACAGCCACGTCCTGTGGCGCGACCCGTACCCGCTGCTGACGCTGATCGCCCGCGAGACCACGACGCTGCGGCTCGGGACCTGCGTGACGAACCCGGCGACCCGCGAGCCGTCGGTGACCGCCTCCGCCCTGGCCGTCCTGCAGGAGGTCTCCGGCGGGCGCTTCGACCTCGGGATCGGGCGCGGCGACTCGGCCATCCGGGTCCTGGGCAAGCCACCCACGACGATGGCGGCGCTCGAGGAGGCGGTCCACGTGATCCGCGCGCTCGCCGAGGGCCGGCCGATCGAGTACGAGGGCGCGACGCTCCAGCTCACCTGGTCGGCCGGCCACCGGCTGCCGGTCTGGATCGCCGGCTACGGCCCGGTGGCGCTCAAGATGACCGGCCGGATCGCCGACGGGGCGATGCTCCAGATCGCGGATCCAGACCTGGTCCGCTGGTTCGTCTCGCAGGTCCACGACTCGGCGCGGGCGGCGGGCCGCGACCCGCACGCCGTCCGGATCATGGCAGCCGCGCCCGCCCACGTCGGCGACCTCGCCGACGGCCGCGACCGCGTCCGCTGGTTTCCGGCGCTGGTCGGGAACCACGTCGTCGACCTGGTGAACAAGTACCAGGGCGAGCTCCCGGAGGCGCTCACGCACTACATCCGGGGCCGCGAGGGGTACGACTACCTCCACCACGCGGAGGTCGGCAGCACGAACGCCTCGTTCGTGACGGACGACATCGTGGACCGCTTCGCGATCGTCGGCGGCGCAGCCGACCACGTCGCAAAGCTCCGCGTCCTCGCCGAGGCCGGCGTCGACCAGTTCAACGTCTACCTGATGAACGGCAACGAGGAAGAGCAGCTCGAGATCTATGGCCGGGAGGTGATCCCGGCGCTCCGCGACGTCCCCGCGGTCAAGGCCTGAGGAGGGTTCGATGCGCACGCTGATCACGAACGGGCTCGTCGTCACGGCCGATGGCTCGTTCGAGGCGGAGGTCCTGGTCGTCGACGAGACGATCGAGGCAGTCGTCGGCCGCGGGACGGGCGTCGCGGAGGGAGTGCTCGCCGGCCTCGCCGTCGACGCGACGATCGACGCGACCGGGAAGTACGTCGTCCCGGGCGGCATCGACGTCCACACCCACATGGAGCTGCCGTTCGGCGGCACGTACGCCAAGGACACCTTCGAGTCCGGGTCGAAGGCGGCGGCCCACGGCGGGACCACCACGATCCTCGACTTCGCGGCCCAGACCAAGGGCCGGCCGCTCCGCGAGGGGCTCGACGCGTGGCACGCGCGGGCCGAGGGCAAGAGCGTCCTCGACTACGGCTTCCACATGATGATGGCCGACGTGAACGATGCGACGCTGGCCGAGATGGATCAGCTCGTCGCGGAGGGCGTGCCCGAGTTCAAGCTGTTCACGGCCTACCCGGGCGTCTTCTACAGCCCCGACGACCACATCTTCCGGGCGATGCAGCGGACCCGGGAGAACGGCGGCCTGATCATGATGCACGCCGAGAACGGGCCGGTGATCGACGTCATCGCCGCCGACCTCGTGGCGGCGGGCACGACGGCGCCGATCGGCCACGGCCTGGCGCGCTACGCGATCCTCGAGAAGGAGGCCACCAGCCGGTCGATCTACCTCGCAGAGGCCGCGGGCGTGCCCGTCTACATCGTCCACCTCTCGTCCCGCGACGCCCTCGAGGTGGTCACCGACGCCCGCGATCGGGGCGCGATGGCCTTCGCCGAGACCTGCCCGCAGTACCTGTTCCTCTCGCTCGACGACCTCGGCAACGGGTTCGAGGGCGCGAAGTACGTCTGCAGCCCGCCCCTGCGCCCGAAGGACCACCAGGAGGCCCTCTGGCGTGGCCTCCTCAAGGACGACCTCCAGCTCGTCGCGACCGACCACTGCCCGTTCGACTTCCACGGCCAGAAGGAGCTCGGGCGCGAGGACTTCCGGAAGATCCCCAACGGCCTGCCGGCCGTCGAGGACCGGGTCGACCTGCTCCACCACGGCGGCGTCGTGCAGGGTCGCCTGTCGCGCGAGCGCTGGGTCGAGATCATGGCCACGAACCCGGCGAAGCTCTTCGGGATGTACCCGAAGAAGGGCGCGATCGCACCCGGCTCGGATGCCGACCTCCTGGTCTACGATCCCAACCGGGTGCGCACGATCAGCGCCGCCACGCACCACATGGACGTGGACTACTCGATCTTCGAGGGCTTCGAGATCCAGGGCGCGTCCGACGTCGTGATGAGCCGCGGCACCGTGCTCGTCAGGGACGGCGAGTGGGTCGGCACGGCCGGGCACGGGAGGTTCCTGCGCCGCGGCCCCGCCGACTTCGTCCGCCTGGCGTAGCGCGCGGGCCGATCACGCGGCGCCGATCGCGGGGGGAGCACGCGGCGGCGCGCGCGGCGGTCGAGCCGGCCGTCAGGCCCCGACGAGGCGAGGCCGCGACCGGCGACCGACGAGCGTCGCGACGACCGTCGCGCCGAGCATCAGCGCGGCGACGACGATGCAGATCAGCTGCTCGGCGTTGAGCCCGCCGACGACCTCGGGATCGCGCCACGTCGAGGCGACGAACCCGCGCCCGAGCGCCCACAGGCCGATCCCGACAGCGTAGAGGCGGCCGTCGGCCCGCCGCAGCGGCGTGAGCCGCGCGAGGAGGATCACGACGAGCAGGACCACGAGGGTCATCCCCGCCTCGTAGAGCTGGGACGGGTGGGCCGGGATCTCGGCGCCGGCACTGCCCCACGGCCCGGGCGGCAGGTACGCGGTGGCCCAGGAAAGATCCACGGGAATGCCCTGCCCCGAGCCACCCAGCGCCTGGGCCGCCTTGCCGAGCCCCAGCGCGAGCAGCACCGGGACGATCGCGACGTGGAGCCAGCGCCCCACCGGGGCATCTAGCAGGGCGGCCACGTAGATCCCGGTCAGCGTGCCCCCGACCACCGCGAGGGTCAGCTCCAGGCTCCCCTGCCCGGGGTCGAGCAGCGCCCGCCAGTCGCCCGCGTAGTAGTCCACGTGGAGGAGCCCGTAGCCCAGGCGTCCCAGGATCACGGCCCCCGGGACGACCCCCAGCAGGATGAAGAGGAGATCGTCGCGGCGCAGGTGCCACGGCCCTTCGCGCTCCTCCTCGGGCAGATCATCCTCGCCGATCAGCAGGTTGCCGCTGGGCGTCCGGCCGGCCAGGAGGGCGGCGACCACGATCCCGACGAGGATCGCGCCCGCGATGGCCAGCGTCTCCCACCGGACGGCCTGGTCGCCGAAGCGCAGGTAGGGGTCGAAGTCGAGGACGATCGCCGCGAGGATGCCCGGCGTCATCCAGCGCCCTCCAGCGTCCCGTGCACCACGCGGCCCGCGGCGACGGTCGCCTCCACCCGGATCCCGTCCTCGCCGCGCGCCCAGGCGTCCGCCGGGACGGCGGTCGGGTCGCCCGAAAGGATCGCCAGGTCGGTCCGCGCCCCGACCGAGAGGCGCCCGGCGTCGGCGTCGCCGAGCGCAGCTGCCCCGGCGGCCGTCCAGGCGTGGAGGGCCTCGGCCACGGAGAGCGCCCGGTCGTGGCGCACGGCCGCCCGGATCCCGTCGAGCGGCGCCCCGGGGATCACGGGCCGGTCGCTCGAGAACGCGGTCGGGACGCCGGCGGCCAGGAGCGCGGCGAACGGCAGCAGGCGCGCGGCGCGCTCGTCGCCGAGACGGGCGCGGTAGGTGGCGCCGGCCCAGGCCAGGAACTCCGGCTGGACGACGGCCGTCGCCCCGGAGGCCGCCAGCCGCGCCAGGAGGTCGCGGTCGAGGAGCATGGCGTGCTCGATCCGGTGGGCGATGCCGGCCGGCGCCGGTGCCGCCGCATACGCGTCGAGGACGGCGACGATCCCCGCGTCGCCGATCGCGTGGGTCGCCGCGCCCCAGCCCGCCGCCGAGGCCCGCCGGATCCGCTCGGCCAGGACGGCGGGCTCGTGGACCGGGCCGCCGGCGTGCGGCGCATCCGCGTACGCCTCGCGGAGCCACGCCGTGCGGGTCGTGAGGGCGCCGTCGGCCTTCAGCTTCACGTGCGTGAGGCGCGCCCGCGCGCGGGCCGGCTCCGGCAACAGCGCGGCGATGTCGCGGGGCGACGGGACGGCATCGTCCGGCGCGGCGGCGATCCGGGCCAGGCCGGGCAGCAGCGAGACGCCGAGCGGCATCGCGCCCGACGCGATCGCCTCGCCCCACGCCGCGAGCTCGCCGGCGACTCCGGCGGTGGAGCCCAGGTCCGCGTCGGCGACGCTGGTGACGCCGTCGGCGGCCAGCCGCGCCGTGGCCCGGGCGAGCGCGGCCACGCCCTCGGCCGTCGAGAGCGCGGGCATCGCGGCCGCGATCCGGTCCCAGGCGTCCGGCCCGCGCAGGATGCCGGTCGGCTCGCCGGCGGCGTCCCGCTCGATCTCCAGGCGGCCGGGGACGGAGGGGGTCGACCCGTCGACGCCCGCGAGGGCGAGGGCGAGGCTGTTCGCGGTCACCGCGTGCCCGGACACGTGCGCCAGGAGGACCGGCCGGTCCGGCACCGCCCGGTCCAGGTCGTCGCGGGTGGGGTCGTCGGGGCGGTCCCAGCCCGTCGGGTCGTAGCGGGCGACGAGCCAGGCGTCGGGCTCCAGGCGCTCGCCGGCGCCGGGCACCGCGCGCAGGGCTGCGCGCCGCTCGCGGCCCCCGAGCAGGACCATGCCGGCAACGACGCCCTCCCAGTACGGGTGCGCGTGCGGCTCCACGAACCCCGGGACGACGGCCCGCCCCCGCAGGTCGACGACCGCGGAGTCGGGTCCCGCCAGCGCCAGGACCTCCACGTCGGGGCCGATCGCCAGGATGCGCTCGTGGGCGTAGCAGATCGCGGTCGCGCGGCGCCCGGCCGCGTCGGGCGCCCCGGATCCGGACGCGCGGGTGGCGGCGTCCGTCGGCAGGGCGCCGTCGAGCGTCAGGACCGTGCCGCCGAAGAGGACCGTGTAGTGGTGCGTCATCGCGCCCGAGTCTAGCCGGCCGCGGGAACCTGCGGCCGTGCAGCGGCGTCTGGGCCGGAGGAGAATGCCGATGATGACCGCTCCCGCCGTCCGTTCGCCGCGCCGCGCTTGGGTCGCCCTGACACTGGCATCGGCCGTCCTGCTCGCGGGTTGCTCCGCTGCGGCTTCGCCGAACGCGTCGGCCCCGGCGGCCCAGCCGGGCGACGCAACGCCCTCGCCCAGCGCGGTCACGGGTCGCCCGTCCGACCTGCCGATCCCGACCCCCCCGCTCGCCACGGTCCCCCCGAGCGCGAAGCCCGTCGTGGGCGAGGTGCCGGCGGGGATCCTCGCCGCAGCACGTGCCGACCTGGCCGGGCGTGTCGCCGCGGCAGACGCGGCCGCTGCCGACGTGGTCCGCGCCGAGGCAGTCCAGTGGCCGGACGGCTCCCTGGGCTGCCGCGTCCCCGGCGAGTCCTACCTGCAGGTGATCACCCCGGGATATTGGATCGTCCTGGCGGTGGACGGCACGGAGTACGACTACCGGGCGACGGAAGATGGCGCGATCCGCCTCTGCGACCACGCCCTCAAGCCGAACCCCGGCGGCTGACCCGACAGGCGGTCCGGGCCAGGGTCGCCCTGGCCGGCCGGTGTCCGCGCCGACGGAACCGAATCGACGAGCCCCCCGGGCCAGGGCCCGGGGGGCTCGTCGATCTGGCCGGCCGACGGCGTCGGCCGGCGCGTCTACTGCTTGACGCGGATGAGAAGGGCCTCGTTGCCCTCCGGCGCGCCGCTCTTGGAACGGAGCCGCGGCTGGCGTCGAGCGACGAGCAGCAGGCCGTTCTCGCTCGGGTTCGTCCCGCCGAAGCCGAAGTCGACGACGGTGAGCTTCTCGCCCGAGAACGGGTCGATGTCGCCGGAGATGACGCTGTCGGCGCCGAAGACGCCGAGGTAGCGCTCGCCGAGCGGGGCCACCTCGATGTCCGCGATGACGTCGGTGGCCAGGCCGGTGAAGTAGTTGTCGTAGGCGACGACGTCCATCGTCATGAAGCCCTTGCCGAAGTTCGGCGGCGTTCATGCCGATCTGCTCGCCGCAGATCGTAGAGGACGGTGTTCGCGGCGTTCGTGGCGTGGTCGGTGAAGAAGAACGCGTCGCCGAGGCCCGTCGCGAGGTCGAAGGCCCAGGTGAGACTCCGCCCGTCGGAGAGCCCGAACGGGCCGCTGGCGTCGGCGTTCATGACGGCGTAGTCGTCGGTGCCGTCCTTGTTCGTGTCGAGATACACCCAGAACTCGTTGTGGGCGAGGGCCAGGGTCGAGCGCTCCCAGGTGTTGATGGCGATCGTGTAGACGAACGAGTCGTCGGCGGAGCAGAACCCGGCCGGAACCGGGTAGGTCTGCACGCCGACGGCACGCAGGTCGATCACCGGCGCGTTGCCGCCGCGCACGCCGCGCGGCAGGTTCGGGCTGGTGCCGACGAGCGAGTAGGCGTCGATGTAGGCCGGGCCCACACCGTTGTTGCGGAGGCTCGTCCGGCCGGCGGGCGCGCCGGTGAGCGGGCCTTCCTGGACGGTGGTGTTGATCTTGACCGTCGACGGCGAAGCCTTGACGTCGTCCGACTGGCGCGGCAGGACGTGCCACGCAAGGTGGAGCGGATCGGCGTCGTCGGCCGACGTCCGGGTGTTGTCGAGGTTGAGGTAGCCGTCGTACTCGAGCAGGTCGAGCGGCGCCGGGTTGTTCCCGGCCGAGCCGCTGTTCATCGTCCACGCGCGGAGCTTGGAGCCGTCGATCCGCAGGGTCACGCGGAACGTCTCCGTGCCCTTCGGCCGGACGGTGACGTAGCGCGGGGCGTAGACCTTGACCGCCCCGTTGGCCTGGTCGTCGGCGAACCGGAAGGTCGGCGTGACCTTGAACGTCTGCCACGACGTCGAGTAGCTCTTGACGGTGACCTCGCGGGTGATCGACGTGACCTTCCGGCTGGCGTCGACGAACCCGAAGCTCAGGCCGCCGGCCCGGGTCCTGGTGTCCCAGGCGGCCGCCGTGGCCTTCACGGCGCGGTCGACGCGGACCTCGCCGCCGCCGATGCGGCTGATCGGGGCCAGCGCGCCGCCGAGGGATTCGGGCTTGGTCCAGATCTCGGTCTCGGCCGTGTTCATGAGCACGGACTTGATCTCGCCGACGGAGCGGCCCGGGTACGCGTCGATCAGGAGCGCAGCCGCGCCGGCAACCATCGGGGTGGCCCCGGACGTGCCGCCGAAGGCGGTGGTCCCGGTGCCGGTTCCGACCTCCGCCGAGACGGAGGCGCCGGGGGCGCCGATCTCGGGCTTGAGGAGGTTCGTGTTCATCGAGGGACCACGCGACGACGAGTTGACCATCGAGCCGACGAGCGGCACGCCGTCCGCCGGGTCGAAGCGCGCCGTCACGCCGCCGGCCAGGGCGGACTTGATCGTGAGGCCGTCGGCCTGGCTGATCATGTAGCCCGGGATCGTGGGAGCGACACCCCCGCCGAATCCGCCCTCGAACGGCTCGTCGCCGGAGTTCTGGGCGATGACGCCGACGATCGCGCCGCCCGCCTCCACGTTGGAGACCTTGGCGCTGAAGCTGCAGGTGCCCCGGTCGACCAGGACGATCTTGCCCGCCGCCGAGCCCGGCGCCAGCGCGGCGCAGCCGTTGAGGTTGCCACCGGCACCGTCGCCGTACTGGACCGCGCCCTGGAGGGCGGCGGTAAGCGGCGCGGACCACGGCTGGAACACCGCGCTGTAGTAGCCGGCGATCAGGGCCGGGGTGAGCACGCGGAGGCGCGCCGCCACGGAGGACGGGACCGCCGTCTGGGCCACCGAGAGGGCCGACTTGGCCGCGCTGGGCGTGTCGAGGATGTAGGGCTTGTTGCCGCCGTTGCCGGCGGCCGTCACGGAGATGACGCCGAGCCGGCTGGCCTGGTCGACGGCGTAGGAGAGGTCGTCGTCGAAGGCGATGCCGTAGATGCTGCCGAGCGACATGTTGACGACGTCGAGGTGATCCTTCGTGCAGCCGTCGCCGTTGGGGTCGACGACGTAGTCCATGGCCTGGATGAGGGCGACGCCGCTGCAGGCGGTGGACTGCGAGGCGCAGACCTTGAGCGCATACAGGGAGACGCCGGGGGCGACGCCCGTGGCCCCGCCGATGATGTCGGCGACGTGCGTGCCGTGGCCCTCGTAGTCGATGGGGTCGGGATCCGGCGCGAGCGGCGGCGAGCTTGCGCCGCCCACCCAGGCCTCGCCGACGAAGTCGTAGCCCTCGACGACCCGGGCCGTCGGGAAGAGGCCGTCGCGCGTGGTGTTCCTCGGGTCGGCGGGGTCCGTGCCATACGCCGCCTCGTAGGCGGCCAGCGTGCCGCCGCCGCCGAAGGCCTTGTGCGTGTAGTCGATGCCGCTGTCGAGGACCGCGACCTTGACGCCCTTGCCGTCGTAGCCGGTGTCCTGGACGGCCGCGGCCCCGATGTACGGCACCGTCTCGTCGAGGGACATCTGGTAGTCGATGACGGGCTTGATGGAGACGACCGTCGGGTCCGCCGCGAGCTTCGCCAGCGCCTTCGCGTCGACGCGCAGCATGACCATGTTGGTGGCCCGGCCGGTGCGACCGAGGATGCGGGTCTTCCCGTCGAGCTTCTTCGCCGCGGCGATGAGCTCGTCCTGCTGCGCCCGCGCCCGCTTGTACTGCGACTTCTCGGCGGCCTCGCCGCTGGACGCCACGTCGAGTGCCGAGTCCTCCGACAGGCGGACGACCACCTGCTGCGGACCGCGCGCGGCACGGAGGGCCGCGTCCACCTTGTCCCCCGCCACCGCGGTCGCGGTGCGCGGGGTCTTCAGCTTGAGCTGCTCGACCCGCTCGGGGAGCGGGAGATCCGGGCGCTTCGGCGGGTCCACCGCGAGCGCCGGCGCGGCGATCGACACGGCGAACGCAGCGCCGATGAGGGTGGCGACGAGTCGCCTCCGGCGATTGGGCACGATGACGCCTCCTCGTGGGTCTGGAATCCTGCGCACGCGGTCCGGAGCTACCGCCTGTCCGGGCGCCGCGCCCTCGGGTGGCAACGGTACTCCTGCCCGAGCGTCGGGGCCACCGGCTAGCGCAGGATAGAACCCCGCAGCGCGGACCCGGTGGTGCACGCCGGCACCGCCCCGGTGGCCGTTCCCTCTCGCCCGGGTCAGGCCGGCAGCTTCTCCACGAGCTCGCGGACCGACGCGGCGGAGTTGGCCAGCTCGGCCTTCTCGCTGTCCGTCAGCGAGATCTCGATCACCTGCTCGATCCCGCCGTTGCCCAGGACCACCGGGACGCCGACGAAGAGGCCGTCGATGCCGTACTCGCCCTGGAGGTAGGCGGCGCAGGGCAGGATCCGGCGCCGGTCGAGGAGGATCGCCTCGACCATCTCGACGACCGAAGCGGCCGGGGCGTAGTAGGCGGAACCCGTCTTGAGGAGCGCGACGATCTCGGCCCCGCCGTTGCGGGTCCGGTCGATCAGCTGGGCGATGCGCTCCGCGGGGAGGAGCTCGGTGACCGGCACGCCGCCCACGGTGGAGTGGCGGGGCAGCGGCACCATCGTGTCGCCGTGGCCGCCGAGCACGAAGGCGCGCACGTCGCGGACGGAGATGTTCAGCTCGTCGGCGATGAAGTGACGGAAGCGGGCCGAGTCGAGGACCCCGGCCATCCCGATGACACGCTCGCGGGGGAAGCCCGACGCCTGCATGGCGACGTGGCACATCGCGTCGAGCGGGTTCGTGACGACGATGATGATCGCGTCGGGGCTGACGGCCACGGCCTGTTTCACCACCGACGAGACGATCCCGGCGTTCTTCGCCACGAGGTCATCGCGGCTCATGCCCGGCTGGCGGGCCAGGCCCGACGTCACCACGATGATCTTGCTGCCCGCCGTGTCGGCATAGTCGTTCGTGCCGGTGACCCTGACGTCGTAGCCGACGACCGGCGCGGCCTCGGCCAGGTCGAGCGCCTTGCCCTGGGGGAGCCCCTCCACGATGTCGACCAGGACGACGTCGGCGAGACCGGTCTCGATGATCCGCTGGGCCGTCGTGGCCCCGACGTTGCCGGCCCCGATGACGGTGACGCGGCGGCGGGGGGTGTGGTGCATCGGGTGCTCCTCCGGGGTTTCGGTCCGGCGTCGGCCGGGGGCGCGGGTCGGTTGCGGGGATTGTAGGGAGCGGGAGGCGCGACGGCCCGTGCGTCCCGCGGCGCGCCGCGCCGGGCGGCAGGGCGCCCGGCGCGCCGGCACGTCAGTACGTGATCAGGCGGACCGGCGTGAGGGCGAAGTCGCGGGTGTTCCGGGTCAGGACGGCCGCGTGATCGGTGACGGCGGCTGCGGCGATCAGCGCGTCGGCCAGGCCGAGCGTCCTCCCCGCCGCCCGCGCTTCGGCGCGCCATCGTCCCGCCAGCAGCGCCGTCTCGGGCGCGGGCTGGACGAGCTCCACGGGCTCGAGGAAGGCCTCGAACTCGGCCACCTCCCACGGCTTGAGCCCAGTGCGGACCTCGGCGACGACGATCTCGTTGATGACCGGCTCATCGCCGTCCTCGAAGACCGCCTGCCAGCGGGCGCCGGCCGCCGGGAGCCCGTTCAGGTAGTCGATGACGAACGCGGAGTCAGCGAGGATCCGCATGCTCCGCCTCGCCATCGACATCGAGGTCAGACTGGCCGTACTCGCCCTGACTCTGGGCAACGCGTCGCCTGAACATCCGCAGGGGCGGGCGGCCCTCCGGAATGGTGCCGACAACCGGGATCGGGTCAGGCCCCGGGTCGGTCTCCTCGGCGCGCAGGGCACGGACCCACTCGACCACCATCTCGGACGTCGCCCACTCAGGGTGGTCCTCGGCCTCGAGGATCCCGAACGAGCGGTCCCAGGCCTCCTTGAGGCGGTCGCGGCGCAGGCGCGCGGCGACGGCCTCCGTGACATAGCGGCTGCGGTTCCGCGGCCCTGCGACCCGGTCCACCTCGGCCACCAGGTCCTCGGGCAGCATCAGGTTCGTGCGCACGGCCATGCGCACATCATGGTGCACACGTGTGCGCCCGTCAACGGTCGAACGCGGTCGTCCTGAACGCCGGCCGGGGCGGCGTTACGGACGGTGTTCGTGAGGCGAACCCGCTCGGGCGCGCCGCGCAAGCTGCGCCCGAGCGTGCGTGGCCGCTCGGAACGCGGCTGCGTCGCGACGAGGCCGCGGCGGCGTCCGCAATGACGGCGGCGCTGGCATTCCGGACTGGAACAGCCGGGCGGCGGCTATTGCGACGCCGGGGCTGGAATTCCGGTGTCCGCGCCGGCCGCGACTCCCCTACCCGACCCGCGGGCCCGCGCTCCGGATCGCCTCCGAGACGCCGTCGGCGTACTGGGCGAAGTTCGCCGCGAACATGCGGGCCAGCTCGGCGGCGCGGTGGTCGTAGGCTGCCGGGTCGGCCCAGGTCCCGCGCGGGTCGAGAATCTCGGCCGGGACGTCCGGCACGGCGACGGGCACCTGCACCCGGAAGACCGGGTCGAGCCGGGTCTCGACGCGGTCGAGGAGGCCGTTCAGGGCCGCGCGGACCATCTGGCGCGTGTGGTTGATGTTCATCCGGTGGCCGGTCCCGTACGGGCCGCCGGTCCAGCCGGTGTTCACCAGCCAGACGGGCACGTCCCAGCGCGCCAGGCGCTCGACGAGCATCGCCGCGTACTCCCCGGGGTGGCGCGGGAGGAACGGCGCCCCGAAGCCGGCCGAGAACGTGGCCTTCGGCTCGACGACGCCGACCTCGGTGCCGGCGAGCTTCGCCGTGTAGCCGCTGATGAAGTGGTAGGCCGCCTGGTCGCGGGTGAGCCGGCTGATCGGCGGCAGGACGCCGAACGCGTCGGCCGTGAGGAAGACGACGTGCTCCGGCGTCCCGGCGATGCCGGTCGGGTCGGCGTTGCCGATGAAGTGGAGCGGGTAGGCGCCGCGCGTGTTCTCGGTGATCCGCTCGGAGTCGAGGTCGAGCTCCCGGGTGACCGGGTCGAGGTCGACGTTCTCCAGGATCGTCCCGAACTTCTTCGTCGTCGCGAAGATGTCCGGCTCGTACATGGGAGAGAGGCGGATCGTCTTGGCGTAGCAGCCGCCCTCAAAGTTGAAGACGTAGCCGTCGCCCCAGCCGTGCTCGTCGTCGCCGATGAGGGCGCGCAGCGGGTCGGCCGACAGCGTCGTCTTGCCGGTCCCCGAGAGGCCGAAGAAGATGACCGAGTCGCCGCCCGCGCCGACGTTCACCGAGGAGTGCATCGGGAGGACGCCCTCGTCGGGCAGCAGGTAGTTCATGACCGTGAAGGCCGACTTCTTGATCTCGCCGGCGTACTCGGTGCCGACGATGACGATCTCCATGCGGCCCATGTGGACGAGGATCGCCGTCTCGGAGCGGGTCCCCTCGGTGGCCGGGTCGGCCTTGAAAGAGGGCACGTCGAGGATCGTGAAGCTGGGGACGAAGGTCGTCAGCTCCTCGGCGGTCGGCCGCCGGAAGAGGTTCTCGGCGAAGATGCTGGCCCAGGCGGTCTCGGTGTAGACGCGGAGCGAGCGGCGGTGGGCCGGGTGGGCCCCGATGAAGGCGTCCTGGGCGTACAGGTCCTTCGTGGCGACGTGCGCCAGGACCCGCGCCCGGAGCCGGTCGTACTCCTCCTCGCTGATCGGCTGGTTGACGTCCCCCCACCAGATCTTGGCCTCGCTCGTCGACTCGACGACGACGAACTTGTCCTTCGGCGAGCGGCCGGTGTGCTTCCCGGTCCGGACGACCAGCGGGCCCTCGGCGGCGACGATCCCCTCCCCCGCCCGGATCGCGTGCTCGTAGAGCTCCGCGGTGGAGAGGTTGGCCCGCACGGTGCGGCCGATCGTCAGCTCGGAGAGGGTGGGGGTCTGCGTCAGCGCCATCTCGGACTCCTGGTGCGCGGTCGTGCCGTCTCGGTGGGCACGCCCCGTGCGCAGACGGCTCGTGCCCGGCAGACCGGCCGCGCGTGGGTCGGCGGGGGTTCGGAGTTGTCGCCAGCGCGCGGGGTCGCGCGCGTCGGCGGTCCGGTCCCACCCGTCCGACGGAGTCGGCTTTCGCAGTCCGTGGTGCGCGGAGGATACCCGATCCCCGGCCGGAAGGTTGCGGATGGGTTGCGTCGGGCGCGTCGCGGCCGGTCAGGCCTCGTCGAGCGCCCGCAGGAGGTCGGCGACCAGGTCGGCCGCATCCTCGATGCCGACGGAGAGGCGAACCAGCGCCTCCGGCACCTGCAGGGGCGAATCGGCCACCGACGCGTGGGTCATGACGGCCGGCACCTCGATGAGCGACTCGACCCCGCCCAGCGACTCGGCCAGCGTGAAGAGCCGCGTGGCCTCGGCGACGGCGACGGCGCGGTCGCGCGCGGTGCGCCCGTGGCGTCCCCCCGCGGCCGGGACGAAGCTGACCATCCCGCCGAACGCCGGCGGCCCGCCGGCGCCGCTCAGCCCCATCTGCCGCGCGGCGACGGCCGCGCCCGGGTGCGCATGGCGTCCGTCGGCCAGCCCCGGGTAGGCCAGCCACTCGACGTCGTCGCGCGCGGCCAGCGCCCGGGCCACGGCGAGCGCATTAGCGGAATGCCGCTCCATCCGCAGGGCCAGCGTCCGCAGCCCGCGCAGGACCAGGAAGCAGTCCTGCGGCCCCGGCACGGCGCCGATCGCGTTCTGCAGGAAGCGCAGCCGCTCGGCGACGCCGGCGTCCGAGGTCACCGCGACGCCGCTCACCGTGTCGCTGTGACCCCCGAGGTACTTCGTGGCCGAGTGGAAGACGATGTCGGCGCCCAGCTGGAGCGGCCGCTGGAGCGCCGGCGAGGCGAACGTGTTGTCGACGACCACCAGGGGCCGCTCGCCGCGCGCACCGGCATGGCCCCGCACGGCCGCCGCGACCGCGGCGATATCGGTCACCTTGAGGCGCGGGTTCGAGGGCGTCTCGAACCAGGCCAGCCGCGTCCTCGGGGTGAGCGCGCCGGGCCGGCCGGCCGTGACGTCGCCGCCCAGCGCCGTCGCCGGATCGCCGGCGAGGTTCACGTACCGCGCGTCGATGCCCCGCGGGCGCGCCACCCGCTCGAGGAAGCGGAACGTCCCCCCGTAGACGTCGTCGCCAACGACGATCTCCTCGCCGGGCGCGACCAGCTCGGCCAGGGTTGCCGTCGCCGCCGACCCCGACGCGAAGGCGATGCCGAACGCTCCACCCTCGAGCTCGGCCACCGCCCGCTCCAGGCGCTCGCGCGTCGGGTTCTGGGTCCGCGCGTACTCGTAGCCCGCCCGCGGCCGCCCGACCCCGTCCTGCGCATAGGTCGAGGTCTGGTAGATCGGCGGGCTGACGGCGCCCGTCGGCTCGTCCGGCTCGGCGCCGGCGTGGACGGCGCGGGTGGCGAAGGCGTCGGCGGCATGGGAATCGGGCATGGGCGCCATTATCGCGATCCCGTCACGTCGTCCCGGCGGTGCACGTAGCGCCGGCAGGGACGGCCCTCGTCGTCGACGTAGGACCGTTCCAACGCGAACCCGCACTTCTCCACGAGCCGGATCGAGGCGGCGTTCGGCTCGTCGACGATCCCGACGAGCGCCGGGATGCCGAGGCGCCCCTCGGCGTCGGCGATCACCGCCCGCAGCGCCTCCGGCCCAAGGCCCCTGCCGTGGTGCCGCGAGGCCAGCATGCAGCCCAGCTCGGGCTCGGGGCCCCACGGGTTCTGCGGCTCGTACACGCCCGCCACGCCGATCACGTCGCCCTCCCGGCCGAGGGCGGGATCGGCCGCCTCGACGACCCAGGTCGGGTACCCCGCCGCAATTCCCTCCGCGATCCAGGACCCGAGGTCGTGGTCGGCCATCGCCCGCTTGTCCGCCTCGGTCAGCGCCGGGTCGGCGTAGTCATCCCAGAAGCGGATGACGGCCGGGTCCAGGATGAGCTCGCGGAAGATCCACTCGAAGTCGCCCGGCGCGTACGGCCGCAGCCGGAGCCGGGCGGTCCGCAGCTCGGGAGCGCCGCTCTCCTGCGCCTTCATCGCGGGCTGCCCGGCCCTACGACCCGAGGCGCGGATGGTGGCTCAGGTACTCGAGCAGGTCGAGCTTCGTGACCACCCCCACGGGGCGTTCGCCGCGCGTCGCGAGCATCGCCGGCGCGCCGTTCGCCAGGAGCACGAAGGCCTCGTCGAGGGTCGTCGTCTCGCGCACCTGCGGGAGCGGCGGGCCCATGACCTCGCCGACGGTTCGCTCCACGATCCACGGGTCCCGGTAGGCGCGCTGGAGCAGCCCCGTCTCGCTGACGGAGCCGACCAGGCCGGCGAGGCGCGCCCCCTCGGCCTCCTCGGACACGGGCATCTGGCTGATGCCGAACTCCTGGAGCCGCGCGATCGCCGCCCCGACCGTCTCCGTCGTGCGCGCCACGACCACGTCGGGAAGCTGCCTGCCGTGGTGGTGGTCGTCGAGGATGACCCCCAGGGTGACCACCCCGCCGGGCGTCGGAAGGAGGCCGTTCGCCCGCATCCACTCGTCGTTGTAGAGCTTCGAGAGATAGTTCCGGCCCCCGTCGGGAAGGATCACGACGACGACGGCTCCGGCTCCGGCACCGCCGGCGGTGAGCTCGCGGGCCACCTCGAGCGCCGCGACCATGGCCGTGCCGCACGACTCGCCGGCCAGGATCCCCTCCTCGCGGGTGATCCGCCGCGCCATCGCGAACGCGTCGCGGTCCGAGACGCGGACCCAGCGGTCGACGAGCGACGGGTCGAAGGTGCCCGGGAAGAAGTCCTCGCCCACGCCCTCGGTCAGGTACGGGCGCGCGACGTCCCCCGAGAGGACGCTGCCCTCCGGGTCCGCCCCGATCACCACCAGGTCCGGGCGCCGGGCGCGGAGGAAGCGGGCGGTGCCCGTGATCGTGCCCCCGGTGCCGACGCTGGCGACGAGGTGCGTGATCCGCCCGGCCGTCTGCTCCCAGATCTCGGGCCCCGTGGTCGCCTCGTGAGCCGCCGGGTTCTCCGCGTTCCAGTACTGGTCGGGCTTGAAGGCGCCGGGGATGTCGCGGGCCAGGCGCGCCGCCACCGAGTAGTAGCTCTCGGGCGACTCCGGGGGCACGTTCGTCGGGCAGAGGACGACCTCGGCACCGTAGGCCCGCAGGATCGCCTGCTTCTCGGCCGACTGCTTGTCGGCCATGACGAAGATGCAGCGGTAGCCCTTGAGGGCGGCCGCGATGGCCAGGCCGTGACCGGTGTTGCCCGAGGTCGGCTCGACGATCGTCCCGCCCGGGCGCAGCAGCCCTTCGCGCTCGGCCGCCTCGATCATCGGCAGCCCGATCCGGTCCTTGATCGACCCGCCCGGGTTGAGCGTCTCGAGCTTCGCCAGGACGAGCGGCTGATCCTCGAGCGGGCCGAGGCCGCGCGCCAGGCGGGTGATCCGCACCAGGGGTGTGCTTCCGACGAGGTCGAGGATGGACTCGGCGTACTGCATGGGCCGGGAGTATAGGGCGCTCAGGCAGGCGGCCCGCCGCGGGGCCGGCCGAGGAGGAGCCCCGTGAGCCAGGGCCAGCGGCGGCGGCGCGTCGGGGGATCGAGCGTTCCCGGGTGGATCTCGGCGATGACCGGCGCGAGCAGCGCCTCCAGGGCCTCGGCCGCGCGGCGGGCGACGGCAAGCTCCTCGCGGGAGCCCGCCTCCGGGACGCCGGTCCAGCCCTCCCCCACCAGCTCCGCCATCGTCACCGGCGGCAGGATCCGCGTCGCGAACCGCTTGCCGCGATAGAGCTCCTCGGTGCCGGCCACCGCGAGGGGGACGATCGGGGCGCCCGTCCGCAGGGCGATCACGAAGGCGCCGTGGCGGAACGGCGTCGGACGGTCGGGCGGGCCGCCGATCGTGCCCTCGACGAACGTGGAGAAGACGCCGCCCCGCTCCAGCACGGCGCGCGCCGCGGCGACGTGGACGTCGATGCCGATGCCTCCGCGCCAGACGGGCAGGACCCCGCCGACGAGGCGCAGGAGCCGCTCCTTCCACGGCCGGTCGAAGCCGGATGCGCCGCTGCCGAGCGTCCAGACCCGCGGCTCCGCGGGTGCCGCGTCGAGGGCGAGGAACGGGTCGAGCCAGCCGCGGTGGACCGCGGCCAGGAGGAGGTACCCCCCACCGGCGGGAACGTGCTCGCGCCCGCGGGCGTCGACGCGGAAGCCGCAGAGGCCGAGGAGGACGAGGCGGGCGAGCCCGCGGGCAAGGCGGTAGGCGATTCCGGCGTGGATCTCGGGCGGCCTGCCGAGCCAGTCGAGGCCCTCCCGCGCGTCGCGGCCCGAGCGTCGAAGCTCGTCCGGGCGCACGTTCGCAGCGGCACGACGCCGCCGCGGGCCGGTCATGCCGGAGGCGTGGCGGCCGGGCCGTCGCCCGGGCCGGCGGCCGCGCCGTCGGCCGCGGCGCCTTCGCCGGCGGCCGCGCCGTCTGCCCCGGATTCACCCACGTCCCCGACCTCGGCGTCCGGCAGGGGCGCGGCGCCGGCCGCCGCGCCGGGGCGATGGCGCCAGGCCAGCAGCGCCAGGCCGCCGAGCACGAACGCGGCGCTGATCAGCGACGCGACCGGGATGTCGTAGAAGGTCCAGTTGTTGGACCGAAGCGGCTCGAGGAGGAACCGCGTGGCGCCGTACCAGACGAGGAACAGCAGGAAGATGTCACCGGGCCGCAGTCCGCGGACCCTGCGGGCGACCAGGAGCAGGACGACGGCCCCGATCGCGCCGGAGATCGACTCGTAGAGGAAGAGCGGGTGGAAGTGGGCGTCGACCGGCGTGTCGCCCAGGGGCGGGCAGGCGTACATCGCCGTGCGGTTGGCGCACTCGATCGCGATCCCCCACGGGAGATCCGTCGGTGGCCCGTAGAGCTCCTGGTTGAAGAAGTTGCCCCAGCGGGCGATCGCCTGCATGACCAGGAGGCCCGGCGCCACGCAGTCGGCCCACGTGAGGAAGGGCTGGCGCTTCCAGCGCGCGTAGAGGTACGCGGCGATGACGCCGGTGATGATCCCGCCGTAGACGCCCAGGCCGCTGTACGGGGGCAGGACGATCGAGAGCAGGTCGTCCTTGTAGCGGTCCCACTGGTCGATGACGTGATACAGGCGGCCGCCGATCAGCGCGGCGATCGCCACGATGATCATCCCGTTGACCAGGACCCCGGTGTCGAGCCCCCGGCGGCGCGCCTCGCGCTCGATGACGACGAACGTGACGGCGAGGCCGATGGCGTACATGACCCCGTACCAGTAGACCTGGAGGGGGCCGATCGAGATCGCGATCGGGTCGGGCGTCCAGTCGATCATCGCCCGCGGAGTGTAGCCGTGAGCGCGCCGGCGGTGCGGGCACGGCCGTACACTCGACGGACATGAACACCGAGTACGTCTGGTGGGTCGTCGTGCTCCTCCTCGTGGCGGGAGGGGCGATCGCGTTCCTGGCCCTCGGGCAGGTCGCGGAGATCGAGGACGACCCGGAGCCGGCGAGCGAGGCGGGGGCGGCCGCGTCGTGGAGCGCGTCAGGCCCGGATCAGGGCGTCCCGGTCAGCAGCACCATTCCGGGATCCGGCGACCCCTCGTCGACCAGCGACACCCCGTAGGTCGCACCCGGCGGCAGGCCCGTCGGGATCGTCACGTCGCCCGCCCACCAGCCGACGCCGTCGATCCACTCCATCGTCCCGATGCTGGTCCGGGCGTCCGCGATGGCCACCCAGCAGCGGTACTCGCTCCCGTCGGCCGGCTCGTCGAGTCCCGTCGCCGTCACGAGCATCCGCCCGGCCGAAGGCGACAGGACCAGCGTCCCGGCCGGCGTCCCGGCGGCATCCACCAGCACGACCTCGCGAGCGTCCCCGGCCGCGTAGAGCGTGGCGGTCTCGAGGGCGACTGCCTCGAGCGCGGCGTCGGCGTCGGCGGCGCCGCCACTGCCGACGAGCAGCGCACCACCCAGGAGCCCGATCACGAGGGCCGCGGCGAGCGTGCCGGCCCACGCCGGGATCCCGATCGTGCGCCGGCGCCCGGAGCGATGTCGTTCCGCGCCACCGGGCTCCTCGATCGACGGGGGCTGGGCCCCGGCCGCAGGCGCGGGCAGGGGCAGGGCCTCGGCCGGCGCCGGCTGGCCGGTGCGCGCCACGCCGACCGCCCGCACGAACGCCAGCGTCCGCTCGCGTAGGGCCGGAGCGGGCTGCGCGGCCAGGATCGGGCGCAGCAGCGTCTCGGCGCGGCGAAGGCGCGCCATCTCCTCCAGGCAGGCCGCACACCCCGCGACGTGGCCCACCACCAGCACCGCCTCGGGCGTGTCGCCGGCCTCGAGGCGGTCGAGGCCGCCGGGCTCCACGGACGCCAGCTCCAGGAGCTCGCGGACCTCGTCGTGGTGGCTCATGCCTCCCCTCCCCGGTCCGGCGCGCCCGGGGGCAGCGTCGACGGCGCGTCAGGGGCCAGCGGCACCGCGTCCGGCGGCGCTGCGTCCAGCGGCTCGTGGGCCGGCGACATCGGCGCCAGCCCGGGGCCGTACGCGTCGGCGAGCGCACCGCGCAGGCGCGCCAGCGCCCGCCGCGTCCGGGTCTTCACCGTCCCCAGGGGCCACCCCAGGCGGTCGGCGATCTCGCGCTGCGTCAGCTCGTCGCGATAGGCCAGCAGGATCACCTCGCGCTCGGGATCGGGCATCCCCGCGAGCGCCCCGTTGATCGCCGTGCGCGCCTCCGCCGCCTCCAGCGCGAGCGTCGGGTCGTCCGCGGCGAACCCGCGCTCGGCACGCCCTCTCTCGGCCGCGCGCTCCAGGGTCTCGTCCGCCGATCCCTCGTCACCCTCCCGGCCGAGCGCCACGAGCTGGGGTCGGCGACCCGCCGCCCGCAGCCGGTCGATGGTCCGATTGCGGGCCATCGTCCCGAGCCATGCGTTGAGCGATCCCGACCGGGGGTCGAAGCGATCGGCGCGATTCCAGAGCGTGAGGAACACCTCCTGCACGACGTCCTCCGCGACGTGGCGGTCGCCGGCAATGCGGAACGCGGTGGCGTGGATGGCCGCCGCGTGGCGGTCGTAGAGCGCGGCGAGGGCGTCCTCGGAGCCGGCGGCCACGGCCGCCACCAGCGAGGCATCGGCCGGGGACGGCGCCGATCGCCCTTCCGCCATCGTTACGATCCCGGTCGGCCGCCGGATCTCCGCGCCTGCCGGGCGTCGCGGAAGATCGGCAGGGGGCGCCGCTCGAAGGGGGTCGAGAAGACGATGTCGGTCTCGGTCCGGTAGACGTGGCGCGTGGTCTGGACGGCGCGCACGACCCGCTCGAGGTCGGCCGTGTCGCTGGCGCGGATCTTCAACAGGTAGTCGGCCTCGCCGGCGATCCGGTGGCAGGCCTCCACCTCCGGGATGGCCGCGAACTCCTCGGTGACGTCGTCGGCGATGCTGCCGGGCGCCTGGGTCACCCACATGAAGGCGAGGACCCCGAGGCCGACGGCGGCCGGGTCGACCTGCGCCATGGTGCCGCGGATGACGCCACGGGCCTCGAGCTTCTTCACCCGCTCGTGGGCCGACGGGCCGCTCATGCCGACCTCGGCGCCGATCTCCGCGTACGGACGCCGCCCGTCCCGCTGGAGGATGTCGAGGATCTTCGCGTCGGTGGGATCGACCTTCGGTTTGCCGGCCATATGGTACCAGTACGTTAGGCTAGGTGTGCTTGACGCCCACGATACGTTAGGCTAGTATCACTTTCCAACCGCCAACCGGCGGGTGTCAAGCATGAAACAACGGAGGGATGCACGATGATCATCGCGACCGTGCTCGGCCTCCTCGCGCTCTTCTCCTTCGTCAGCCTCCTGCTGAGCGGTGACGACGAGCTGCCCGAGGCCGATCCGCGCGACCAGCTCCCCACGTGGGCCCGCTTCGGCCTGCGCTGACCCGCCGCCACAGCAGCGCCAACGGCCGGACCGCCCGTCCGGACCGTCGGTCGCCATAGCCTAGCGATCCGAGGCCCCCGCCGCCGGGGGCCTCGACGATTCCCCGCCTACCACTCCCCGGCGCCCAGGCGCCGCGGGTGCGGGTCGAGTGATCCGGCCGGACGATGTGCCTCCAGGCAGGTGACCCCGGCCGGGCCCACCACCGCGTCGTGCACCGTCCCCGCCGGCAGGTCCAGCCGGTCGCCGACGCCGAGCTCCACGCGGATCCCGGCCCCGGGCAGCCCGAAGACGATGCTCCCGGTCGCGCAGACCAGCACCTTGTCGTAGCCGTGGGCATGCGCCGCGTACGTGTCGCCGGGCCCGTTGCCCCACGAGCCGGGGTCCAGGCCCTCCGCCCGCAGCCGGGCGGCAAGCTCGTCGCGCCGCATCGCTCAGCCGGCGACGCTGACGCCGATGACGCTCCCGACGAGGTACGTCACGATGGCGGCGGCGGCGCCGATCCCGACCTGGCGGAGGCCGGAGAAGACCATGTTGCGCCCCGTCAGCAGGCTCACGAGCGCGCCGAGGACGAACAGCCCGACGAGGCTTGCGACGAAGCTGGTGAGGAGGATCATGTCCCCGCCCCCGAACAGGAACGGGATGACCGGGATGACGGCGCCGATGCAGAACGCCACGAACGAGCCGCCGGCCGCCGACCACGGGGAGCTCATCCCGTCCTGGTCGAGCCCCAGCTCCTCGCGGACGAGCGTCTGGAGGGCGACCTCCTTGTCCTGGAAGATGTGCTCCGCGAAGCGGCGGGCATCCTCCTCGGGCAGCCCCTTCGACCGGTAGATGGCGACGAGCTCCTCGAACTCCTCGTCGGGGATCGCCTCGAGCTCCGCCCGCTCCAGGGCGATCTGGCGCTCCAGCACCTCGACCTGCGAGCGCACCGAGATGTACTCGCCGGCGGCCATCGAGAAGGCCCCCGCGAGGAGGCCGGCGATGCCCGACAGGAGGATGATCGACGGCTCGGACGTCGCGCCGGCGACGCCCATGATGAGCGACAGGTTGCTGACCAGGCCGTCCGAGGCCCCGAACACGATGGCGCGCAGCGTTCCCGCGCCCCCCCGGTGCCAGTTCTCGGCCTTGGTGATCTCCGCCACGCTCGCCGCGACCCTGCCGCGACGCTCGGCGTCGACGGCGGTGGCCGCGCCCTCGTTGCCGGTCGGCGCCTCCTCGAGCCGCCGCCACGTCTCCGCGTGCCTGCGCTCGTCGGCGGCCATCGCGGCCATCGCGGCCGTCATGTGGGCGCTCGGAGCGGTCGGAGCGCCCTTCGCGTAGCGGCGCTCGTCATTGCCTTCGAGGGTTCGCACCAGGTCGCCGACGGCGCGTGTGCCCATGATGCGCGCGACCAGCAGGATGAACCGCATCCGCGCCCCGGGTCTGCCGGGGGGCGGCACGTCCACGCCGGCGTCGCGTAGGCGCCGCTCCCAGATCTCGGCGTGACGGCGCTCGTCGGCGGCGATCGTCCGGAACGCATCGGCCCGGCCGACATCCTTCTCCATCCCAGCGAGGGTGTCGTAGAGGTGGATGGCGTCGCGCTCCATGCGCAGCGCGGTGAGCGACTCTTGGATGGCTGCCGAGTCGGGCACGAGTGGCGTGGTCATGGCCTCGATCGTACGCCGATCGGGATGATGACGGGCCGCGAGCGCGTGCTAGAGTGCGGCCACTCCCCCGGCGCCGGGCGGAGGCATTGGAGGGTGCGTCATGTCTTCGCCAGAGATGCCGAGCCGGCTCTTCGTGCTGGTCTACCCGGACCACGCCACGGCGGAGACCGTCTACGAGAAGCTGAAGGCGATGGACCACGAGGGGAGGGTCAAGCTCCGGGACGCGGCCCTCGTCGACGCAGACGCGCAGGGCCAGCTGACCGTCATCAGCACCCACCGTCACGCCACGAAGAGCTTCGCCAAGGCCGGGCTCGGAGGCCTCCTCCTCGGCGCGGCGCTCGCCGTGCCGGTCGCCGGCCTCGTCATTGCCGGCGGGGCGGTGGGCCTCGGCGCGTTCAAGTCGGACCGCGGCAAGGAGGAGGAGTTCGCCGACCGCGTCAGGGCGATCCTCAAGCCCAACCACTCGGCGGTCTTCGCCACCGGCGACCCCGGCACGGCGACGCCGGACGAGATGATCGCGGAGCTTGCGCCGTTCGGCGGCGAGCTCGCCCAGAGCTCGCTCCTCCAGGCCACCGAGGACAAGATGCGGCACGCACTGCGCGACGTGGCCGAGCAGGATGCCGCCGCGGAGCCGGCTGCAGGGATGAGCGCCGCGGACGACGCGCCACAGGGCTGACCGCTGCGGCCGAGCTGGCGGCGCCAGGCGCCCCGCCCCCGCACCGGCGGACCTCGCTGTCCCCCTCATGCCAACGTCGCACCCGACGCTGCGCTACCTGGCCGCCGCCGACGTCGTCGCCTGCATGCCCCCCCTCCCCGAGCGCCTCCGGCTCGCCGAGCGGACGCTCGTCGGGCTCGCCGGTGGGGCGGAGCTGCCGCCGAAGATCGGCGTCCATCCGCGCCCCGAAGGGTCGTTCGCCCACGCCATGCCGGCCTACCTGCCGGGGCCCGCGCCCGACGGCAGCAGCGACCTCGTCGGGGTGAAGTGGATCGCCGGCGTGCCGGGCAACGTCGACGCGGGGCTCCCCGCCCTCCATGCCGTCGTGGTCGTCAACGACCCGGTCACCGGGATCCCGCGCGCGATCCTCGACGGCGGGCCGATCACGGCCGAGCGGACGGCGGCCGTCTCCGGGGTTGCCATCGCGCGCTGGGCGCCGGTGACGCCCGGCCGGGCGCCCCGGGCCGCGATCGTCGGCGCCGGCGTCCAGGGTCGCGCGCACGTGCCCGTCCTCGGCCACCTCCTGCCGGGCGTGGAGGTGGCGATCCACGATCGTGATGCCGGCCGGGCGGCCGCCCTCGCGGAGCACGCGGCCACGGTCCCGGGGATCGGCTCCGCCCGCTCGGCCGCGGACGCCGGCGAGGCGGTCCGCGGCGCCGGCGTGGTCGTCACCTGCGTCTCGTTCGGGCCGCTCCGCCAGGTGATGACGGACGCCTGGTTCGCTCCCCGCGCGCTCGTGGTCGCCGTGGACTACGCGACCTCGGTCGCGGCGGACGTGGCCGCCGGGGCCGGGCTCTTCCTCGTCGACGAGGAGCGCCAGTTCCGGGCCAACCGCGACGCCGGCCTCTTCGACGGCTACCCCGACCCGGCGGGACTCCTCGGGACCGCGATCCGCGACGGCTGGCCGCGCCCCGCGGCCGGGCGCGTCCTCGTGACGCATCTCGGCGTCGGCCTCGCCGACCTCGTCTTCGCGGACGCGATCCTTGCGACCGCCGTGGAGCGCGGAGCCGGGATTCTGCTCCCGCGCTGAGCCGCCCCGGACCGGCCGCACCGGGCGGGTCGGTTCGAGCCCGGGCCCGTCGGCGTTGCAGGCGGGCGGTCGGGTCGCCACACTGCGCGGAGCGGCGCGGCGTGCCGCAGAGGAGGAGAGGTACCCCGTGCGCATCGTCGGCCGCCTGCTGGCGGCGCTGCTGGTCGTGGTTCTCGTGGTCGCCCTCGTGGGGACCGTGGCGGTCGGCGGACTGCTTGCCTGGGTGAGCTCCCGCTCGCAGCCGCAGGTTGCGGGCACCCTGAACGTCCCGGGCCTCGCGGCGCCCGTCGAGGTCATCCGCGACGAGTCCGGGATCGCCCACCTCTATGCCGACACGCCCGACGACCTCTTCCTCGCCCAGGGCTTCGTCCACGCGTCCGAGCGGATGTGGCAGATGGAGGTCTTCCGGCACATCGGCGCGGGGCGCCTCAGCGAGCTGTTCGGGGAGTCGCAGCTCGACACCGATCGCTTCATCCGGACGCTCGGCTGGCGCCAGGCCGCCGAGCGCGACCTGGCGGCGCTCGACGCACCGACGATGCGCGTGCTGGAACGCTACGCCGCGGGCGTCAACGCGTGGCTCGACCAGAGCGGGGACCGGCGCGGCCTGGCCTTCGTGGTGACCGGCCTGCAGGCCGGGAAGAGCAGCGGGCTCGACGGGTACGACCCCGAGCCGTGGACTCCGCTCGACACCGTCACCTTCGCCAAGCTCCAGGCCTGGTCGCTGGGCGGCAACTACGACGCCGAGCTGTTCCGGCTCCTCGCGGACGCGCGCCTGGGCGACGCCGCCCTGACGGACCTCCTGGTGCCCGGCTATCCCGACGGCGCCCCCACGATCACCACGACGGACGACCTCGTCGGCGCGCCGGCGGCCCCGGGGGCCGCGGCGGGTGCCGGGCCCCCGGCGTCGGGATCGACGCTGAACGGCCCGGCACGCCTGGACGAACGCACGCTGGCGGGAATCGGGCGGCTGGCGGCCATCGGCGACGGGATCGGGGCGCTGGCCGGGTTCACCTCGGGCGGGACCGCGCTCGGCCACCCCGGGGTGGGCTCGAACAACTGGGTCGTCGCGCCTGGGAAGAGCGCGACCGGCCGGGCCCTCCTGGCCAACGACCCGCACCTCGGCGTCCAGATGCCGAGCATCTGGTACATGAACGCGCTCCACTGCCGGGTCGTCTCGCCGGCCTGCCCGTACGACGTCGCCGGCGTCACCTTCCCGAGTGCCCCCGGCGTGATCCTCGGCCACAACGGGCGGATCGCCTGGGGTGCCACCAACACCGGGCCCGACGTCCAGGACCTCTTCGTCGAGACGCCCGATCCCGCGAACCCCGCGAACTACCTCTACAAGGGCGAGTCGGTCCCGTTCGAGACGCGCGCGGAGACCATCTCCGTCGCCGGCGGCGATCCCGTCACGATCACGGTCCGGGCGACCGTCCACGGGCCGATCCTCAACGACGTGGTCCCGGAGCTGGCCGACGCGGCGCAGCTCTACGCCTTCCGCTGGACCGCCCTCGTCGAGCCGGACGGGCTCATCAGCACGTTCCTCGCGGTGAACGTCGCCTCCACGTTCGACGAGTTCCGCGCCGCCTTCCGCGACTACGTGGCCCCGGCCCAGAACTTCGTCTACGCCGACATCGACGGCAACATCGGGCTCCAGGTCCCGGGGCGGATCCCCGTGCGACCCGCCGGCGATGACGGCCGCCGCCCCGTCGACGGCGCGTCGGGCGAGCACGACTGGACCGGGTACGTTCCCTTCGCCGAGCTGCCCGCGCTCTACAACCCGCCGGACGGCCTGATCGTCACCGCCAACAACAACCCGGTCGACGGCGCCTACCCGTACCACCTGGGGAGCGAGTGGGACCCGGGATGGCGCGCCACGCGCATCCGCCAGCTGCTGGACGCGGCCGCGGCGGACGGCGGCGTCACGCAGGCGGACATCTCGACGATCCAGCTCGACACGCGCCTCCTGCGGGCCGACGACCTCGTCCCGTTCCTCCGGGCTGCCGAGCCCGCCACCGCCGACGGCCTCGAGGTGCGGCGGCTCATCCGGGGCTGGCACGGCACGTGCGACCTCGACAGCTCCGGGTGCGCCGCCTTCGAGGTGGCCGAGTGGCGGCTGCTGCGCGCCGTCCTCGACCCGTGGCTGGGCACGCTGGCCCCCATGTACCTGGGGTCCGACCCGTCGCGGCAGGCGATCCGGGCGGTGGCCAACGACGCGGCCTCGCCCTTCTGGGACGATCCGGGCACGCCGGAGGTCGAGACACGCGCCGGCCGGCTGGCCGCCGCTCTCGACGACGCGGGGGCCGAGCTGCGCGGCGCCCTCGGCGATCCGGCCCGCTGGACCTGGTCGCGCGTCCACACCACGACCTTCCGCGAGCAGACGCTGGGCACGAGCGGGATCGCGCCCCTGGAGTCCTACTTCAACGCCGGGCCGTACGGGGTGCCCGGCACCAGCGATGCGGTCAACAACGGCAACACCAGCCTGGGCGCCTGGTATCCCGACCCGGACGAGCCGGGCGCCACGCCGGGCACCCTCTTCGACGCCTTCACGATGACGAACCACCCGTCCTATCGCCTGGCGATCGAGATGGCGCCGGAACGGCTCGACGCGGCCCGGATCGTCATCAGCACCGGCCAGGGCGGCAACCCCGGCGGCCGCCACTACAGCGACCTGGTCGACGACTGGATCGCGGGCCGGACGCTGCCCCTGCCCTTCTCCCGGGCGGCCGTGGAGGCGCTCGAGTCCACCCGCCTGGTCCTGCAGCCGTGACCTCGGGCCGGGCCGCGTCCCCGGTGCCGGCGCGGGCCAGCGCCTCGCCGGTGCAGGTCGCCTCCCCGGTGCCGTCCCCGGCCGAGGCCGCGCCGGCGACGGCCGACCTGCTCGTCGTCGGGGCCGGCGTGATGGGCGCGTGGACCGCCTGGTGGGCGCGCGCCGGCGGCGCCGGGCCGGACGCGAACCTGGGGGGCCATCGGTCGGTGACGCTCCTCGACGCGTGGGGCGCCGGACACCTCCGCGCCACGTCCTCGGACGAGCACCGGATCATCCGGAGCGCCCACGGGGACGACCCCTTCTACGCCCGCTGGTCACGGCGCGCGCTGACCCACTGGCAGCGATTCGAGGAGGCGTGGGGCGTCCCGCTCTTCGAGCCGACGGGCGTCCTGTGGTTCGCGGCCACCGACGAAGGCTGGGAGGCCGATTCCGAGCGGACGCTGGCCGGCCTCGGCATCCCGACGGAGCACCTGGAGCCCGCCGAGATCGCCCGGCGCTGGCACGGCATCGACCCCGCCGGGCTTGCCTTCGGCCTGTACGAGCCGGAGGCGGGCTTCCTGTGGGCGCGGCGGGGCGTGCAGGCGGCCGTGGCCGCCTTCCAGCGGGCCGGTGGGACGTACGCCCTCGCAGGCGTGCGGCCCGGGCGCGCGGCCGGGGGGCGCCTCCTGGACGTCGTCGACGGCGCTGGGCGCCGCTGGAGCGCCGAGGCCTTCGTCTTCGCCGCCGGGCCGTGGCTCCCGAAGCTCCTGCCGGACGTCTGCGGGCCGCTCATCAGGGTGACTCGCCAGCCGGTCTTCTACCTCGGCCCGGGCCCCGGCGACGGGCGCTTCCGGGCGGAGACGATGCCCGCCTGGTCCGACGACGCCGGCGGCTGCTACGGCATCCCGGCCGCCGACGACCGCGGCTTCAAGATCGGGATCGACCGGGTTGGGCCGCGCTTCGACCCGTCGAACGGCGAACGCCTCGCGGACGCCGACGACCTGCGCCTCGCCCGGGCGTTCCTCGCCAGGCGCTTCCCCGACCTCGCCACGCGCCCGCTGCTGGAGAGCCGCGTCTGCCAGTACGAGTCGACCCCGGACACCCACTTCGTCATCGACCGGCACCCCGAGTGGGAGAACGCCTGGATCGTGGGCGGCGGCTCCGGCCACGGCTTCAAGCACGGGCCGCGGATCGGCGAGTACGCGGTGGGCCGCCTCGACGGGCTGCCGGAGGGCGCCCAGGACGGCCCCGGCGAGGAGCGCTTCCGGATCGGTCCCCGCGACCCGCGACGGGGCCCCCACCTCGCGTCGGACACGATGGCGGACGGCTGGTCGCTGTTCTGAGACGCGGGCAGGCCCCGGGTGGGCTCCCGGGGCCTGCGGAATGCCGGTGAGCGGACGGCCCGTGGCGGGCCGTCGCGGTCAGTAGGGCCGGCGCGCCGACATCGACGCCGACAGGTCCTGCTCCATGCGGGAGGTCGTCGCGAGCTGGGCGATGATCCCGGCGGCGGCGACGACGCCCCAGATGGCGATCCAGAGCCAGCCCTCCGTGTAGATGGCGGTGATCGAGCCGGTGGTCATGTCATCGACCTTGATGACCCCGAGGAAGATGGCGATGCCGGCGGCCAGCCACGAGGCCCCGGCGAACGCGGTCAGGATGATCGCGACGTACTTCGGCGCGTTGACCACGAGGGCGCCGAAGGCGAGCGCCACGCCGGCTGCCAGCGAGATCAGGACCGTGACGAACCCGTCCGCCGAGAAGCCGATGACGACGAGAAGCCAGTGGGCGACCCAGTAGCCGAGGGCCCCGGCGATCACGGCGACCGCGCCCCACCAGTAGAGGTAGCTGAGGACGGCGAAGATGAGCGCCACGACGACGCCCACCCCGATGGCGAGCACGCTCCCGAGGAAGCCCTCGCCGAGCAACACGGCGGTCGCGCCCGCGCCGACCATGAATCCCGTGAACAGGCCCCAGATCGGCAGCAGGATCAGGAAGAAGCGGAAGCCCGCGAAGGCGAACGCGGCGCCGAGCGCCACCCCCAGCAGGCCGACGACAATTCCCTCGATGGACATGCGCGATGACCCCTCTCTCTGGCCGCGGTCGCCCCGGGGCGATCCCCGCCGGGCGCCGAACGGCCGCGCGCAGCATAGCGCCCGTGTCCACCGGGCCGCACGCGGCGCCCCTGCGAGGACGGGGCGCCGCCGACCGTCATCCCGCGCGGATGAGGCGGATGCCGGCGCCGGGCTGTGCAATGATCGGCGCGGCGCGGCGAGCATGCCGTCCGGAACCGCCGGCCCCCAGGCCCGATGGGAGACAAGATGCGGCGCCTGATCGATTTCTACCGCCTGCAGATCCACGTGATGCGGACGTGGCGCCCCAGCAGCGGCTCGCGGGTCCGGCGGATCGTTGCGACGCTGATCGTCAGCGCGCTCTCCTTCCTGGGCGCAGTCTTCCTCACCCCGGGCGTCTCGCTGGAGGCCGGCTCCCGGCCCTTCCTCGTGGCCCTGGGCGCCGCGCTCGTGCTCGGGGTGCTCAACGTCCTGGTCCGTCCCGTCTTCATCGCCGCCTTCGCGGGCGTGTCCGTCATCGCCGTCGTGATCGCGACCCTGGTGTTCCAGGTGGTGTCGTTCCTGCTCCTGCCCCGGCTGATCCCGGAGATCGTCGTGGACGGCATCCTGGCGGCCCTCTTCGCGTCCTTCATGTACGCGTTCGTGAACACCATCCTGACCGCCATCCTCTCGATCAGCGACGACGACTCGTACTTCGGGATCCTCATCCAGCAGCTCGCTGCCCGCGGGCCCGACGTCGTGCGCACGGACAAGCCCGGCCTCGTCGTCGTGCAGATCGACGGGCTCGCCCACCCGATCCTCACCCGCCAGATCCGGGCCGGCCGGGTCCCCCACCTCTCGTCGTGGGTGCGCTCGGGTCGCTACCGGCTCGCGAGCTGGGAGGCGCTCCTGCCACCGACGACCCCGGCGAGCCAGGCCGGGCTCCTGCACGGCAACAACGACGGGATCCCGGCCTTCCGCTGGTACGAGAAGGAAGCCGGCCGGATCATGGTCGCCAACCACCCGGCGGATGCCGCCGAGGTCGCGACCAGGATCTCGAACGGCGAAGGGCTACTGTCGAACAACGGGGCGAGCGTCGGCAACCTCTTCTCCGGCGACGCCGTCCGCTCGTACATCACCATGGCCACGATCAAGGACAAGGGCCAGGGGCTCGGCAAGAGCCAAACCTTCTTCTCGTTCTTCGCCAGCCCGTACAACTACCTCCACACGATCGTCCGCACCGTCGCCGAGATCTTCAAGGAGTACCTCCAGGCGCGGCGCCAGGAGCGGGCGGGGATCGTGCCGCTGATGCACCGCGGGATGCCCTACCCGGTCGCGCGCGCCGCGACGAACGTCGCCCTGCGCGACCTGTCGACCTCGCTCGTCATCGAGGAGATGTACCGCGGCGCCCCCGTCATCTTCGTCGACTACACCGACTACGACGAGATCGCCCACCACAGCGGACCCGAGCGCAGCGAGACGTTCGACGCGCTCGACGGCGTCGACAAGGCGATCGCCACCCTGGAGAAAGCGTCCGCCGCGGCGCCCCGCCCGTACAAGTTCGTCGTCGTCTCCGACCACGGCCAGAGCCTGGGGGCCACCTTCCTGCAGCGCTACGGGAAGACCCTCGCCGACGTGATCCACGAGCTGATGGGTGGCGAGGCGAAGGTCCGGGAGGCCACCGCTCGCGTCGAGGAGTGGGGCCAGACGAACGCCATGCTCTCGGAGATGACCCAGGTCAAGGGGGTCACCGGCGGCCTTGCCCGCACGGCCCTGCGGTCGCAGACCGAGGACGGCGTCGTGGGCCTCGGGCCGGCGGGCGAGGAGACCGCTCCGGGCGAGGAAGGTCGGGAAGCCGGTGGTCCGGAGGAGCGGCCGGACCTCATCGCGATCGCCTCGGGCAACTTCGGTCTCGTCTACTTCCCGCGGATGCCCGGACGGGTGACCCTCGAGCAGCTCGCCGAGGCCTATCCCGGGCTGGTCGATGCGCTGGCCGGCCACCCCGGCATCGGCGCCATGCTGATCCGATCCGAGGGACATGGCTCGATCGTCATCGGACGGGACGGGATCAACTTCCTCGCCGAGAACCGCGTGGAAGGGGTGGACCCGGTTGCCCAGTACGGCGGCCGCGCGCGCGAGGCGTTCCTGCGCCTCGACGGGATGGACCACGTCCCGGACCTCTCGGTGATCAGCCTGTACGACCCGGAGTTCGACGAGGTGGCCGCGTTCGAGGAGCTCATCGGCTCTCACGGGGGCCTCGGCGGCCCGCAGACCCAGCCGATCATCATGTACCCCGCGGAATGGGAGCTCGACGAGGACCTGGTGGGCGCGCCGGCCGTCTACCGCCAGATCCGCCGCTGGGCGGAGCGCCACCTGGACCATCGGTTCGGGCGCGACGGCACCGCGCCGCCGCTCCCGATGCCCGAGCGGCCTGACGGACGGGGTGCCGGCGGCCTGACGGACGGGGTGCCGGCGGCCTGACGGACGGGGTGCCGGCGGCCCGACGGGCACCCGCGGCGTTCCGCGACCGGGCCGGGCGCGCGTTCCGCGCCCGGCCTGTACGATCGCGCCATGCCCGTCCCGCGCACGCCCGACCCAGTCCCGGCGCCTCCGCTTCGGCGCCAGGAGGCCGAGCGCCGCCTGCACAGCGCGATCGTGCGCGGCGAGCTCGCGCCGGGCGAGCGCCTGCCCGAGGACGAGATCGCCAGCTGGCTCGGCGTCAGCCGGACCCCGGTCCGCGAAGCGCTCGGCCGGCTGGCCGCCGCCGGCCTCGTGACGATCGACGCCAACCGGGGGGCGCGGGTCGCACTCCTCGATCCCGCCGAGATGCTCGATCTCGTGCAGGTGTCCCGGCAGCTGGTGCTGCTGGCCCAGCGCCTCGCCGCGGAGCGCGCGACCGACGTCGAGCTGCACGCCCTGCGCGTCCACCACGAGACGCGCGTGGCCGCCCTTCACGTCGGCGACGTGGACGCGGTCGAGCGTGGGGCCCTCGCGTTCCACACGACGATCCTGCGGGCCTCCCGGAACCAGGAGCTGCAGCGGGTCTACCCGATGGTCTTCCCGCGCCTGGAACGGGTCTTTAGGGTCGCGTACCCCGAGTGGCTGCGGGAGGACGGCGTGGACGTCGACGGAAGGATCCTCGCGGCGCTCGAGGCGCGCGACCCGGCCGCCGTGCTGCAGGTGTCCGGGCGCGGCTGGGACACGCTCGAGACGAACATCCGGACCCGGGCGGACCGGTTCGTGGCCGACGCCGCGACGCGAGCGGCCGCCACCGCGGAGGACGACGCCGCGGGCGTCGACGCCGAGGGCGCCGCGTAGGCAGCGCCCCTACGGACGGCGGGTCGGCGCCCGTGGATTCCCTGCCGGTGAGCGGCGCCCGGTCAGCCGCGCTGCTGTCCGCCGAACGAGGAACGGGACGGCGCGAACGCCGACCAGGCTCGCGACGAGCCAGGCGGGCAGGAGCTGCCCGCCGCCTCCGGTCTCCTGGACGCCGATCCAGTCGATCGTCAGGCCGGTCGCGTCGGGCGGGTGCTCGTCGTCGTCCGGCGGGGGCGGCGGGGCGGAATGGGTTCGCTTCGCGCGCATGCCGCCACGCTTGCACCACGAGCGGCGGGTGTCAGGGGCCGTTCGGCACCATCGGACTGCGGGTCAGTCCGGGTAGTCCACCAGGATCCGCCCGTCCTCCACGGCGACCGGGTAGACGGCCAGCGGCTCGTCGGCGGGTGGGTCCAGCGGCTCGCCCGATGCCAGCTCGAAGCGCGAGAGGTGGAGGGCGCAGGTCAGCGTGCCCGCGGTCAGGAACCCCTTGTCGAGCTCGAAGTACTCGTGGCTGCAGATGCCCTGGACGGCGCTGATGGTCCCGTCGACGTTGACGAGCAGGACGGGCTCGGTGCCGTCCACCCAGGCCATCTGCATCGTGCCCGGGGCGAGGTCCTCGGCCGCCCCCAGGTCGACGCGGCGGGTCACGCGCAGGCCTCCCGGGCGGGCGTCAGGCGGCCGGGGCGGCGGCGGCCGCCTCCGCCCACTTCGCCTCGAGGATTGCCCAGAGGCGCTCCTGCTCCGCCTCCAGCGGGACCCGGGCGACCACCGGCTCCAGGAAGCCCAGGGTGATGAACTTGCGGGCCTCGTCCGGCGTGATCCCGCGGCTCTCGAGGTAGAAGAGCTGGTTCGGGTCGATCGGCCCGACCGAGGAGGCGTGCGCCGCGCGCCGGCAATCCGGCTGGTCGATCTCCAGGCTCGGGATCGTCACCGACCGGCTCTGCTTGTCGAGGAGCATCCCGAACTCGCCCAGGAAGCTGTCCGTGCCGCGAGCCGTCCTCTCGATGGAGATCAGGCCCTTGATGAACGCCCGAGCGCCGTGCTGGAGGACGGCCTTGGACAGGAGGTTGCCGGTGGTGTCCTGCCCGACGTGGCGGGTGTACGCCGTGAGGTCGAAGAGCTGGTCGCGGCCGCCGAAGACGATCTCGACCTGCTCCACCTCGCTCCCGTCGCCCTCCAGGCGGTTGTCGATCCGCGAGCGGACGACCCGGCCGCCGAGCTGGGCGATCGCGAAGCGCAGGGTGGCGCCGGCCCCGATCCGTGCCGTCCGCTGCTGGAGCGCGGTCGTCCCGGCCGGGAGGTCCTGGATGGAGGCGAAGCGCAGCACGGCGCCGGCGGCGAGGTCGATCTCGGTGGTCCCGCCGAACAGGGACTGCGGAACGGGATCACCCGCGGCGCAGCCGATCGGCGGACCCGAGGCCACCAGCTCCTCGACGAGCGCCGCCTCGGCGCCCTCGTCGAGGCGGATCAGCGTGCGCGTGAGGAGCGCCCGCTCCGGGGCGCCGGCCGCCCAGCGCAGGATGATCGGCCGCTCCAGGACGACACCGGCGGGCACGTGGAGATGGATCCCCTGGCTCCAGAAGCCCCGCGAGAGCCAGGCGAGCTTCTCGTCCCCGGGCAGCGCTGTGGCCGTCAGCGCCTCGCGGACGCCGGCCGCAGCCCGGGCGAGCGCCGCGCCGAGGGTCTCGAGGGCAACGCCCCGCTCCACCAGCCCGGGCGCCAGGGCCAGGCGAACGACGGCGTCCTCGCGCAGCTCGATCACCCCGTCCGCGCCCTCGGGGATCTCGCCCGGGGCCGCCGGCGCGCCGGCGCTGCGGATGTACGGCCGCGCGGCAAAGAGGTCGGCGCCGCGGAAGTCCACGTACGACGTGTAGAGCTCGCTGGTCTCGACCGGCAGCCGCCCGTAGGCTTCGGCGGCGGCGAGGCGATCCTCGCGGAGCCAGGCCGGCTCGTCGCGCTCGGCGCCGAGGGTTGCCGCGAGCGCCGCGTCGGCGAACGAGAAGGGAAGGTCGGCCGGGGCCCGACGCACACGGGGCGCGGGCACGGCCTCGGCGGCCGGGGCGGGCCCGCCCGGGACCGGCGACCCGGCGGGGGCCTCCGTGGGAGTGGTCATCCCAGGGACCCCTCCATCTCCAGCTTGACGAGCCGGTTGAACTCGATGGCGTACTCCATCGGAAGCTCCTTCGTGAAGACCTCCAGGAAGCCCTGGACCACGAGGTTCGTCGCCTCGTTCTCCGTCAGGCCGCGGCTCATCAGGTAGAAGATCTGGTCGGCCGACACCTTCCCCACGGTGGCCTCGTGGGTCATCGTCGTGTCGTCCTCCTGGACATCGATGTAGGGGTACGTGTCGGAGCGGCTCTCCTCGTCGAGGAGGAGCGCGTCGCAGCGGACGCTGGCGACGACACCGGTCGCGCCGGGCGCCACCTTGAGCGTGCCACGGTAGGTCCCCCGGCCGCCGTCCTTCGACACCGACTTGCTGACGATCCGGCTCCGCGTGTTGGGAGCCAGGTGGACGGCCTTCGCGCCGGTGTCCTGGTGCTGGCCGTGGCCGGCGAACGCGACGCTGATGACCTCGGCCGTGGCGCCCTCGCCGCGCAGGTAGATCGCCGGGTACTTGACGGTGGCGCGGGAGCCCGTGTTCGCGTCGACCCACTCCACGGTGGAGCGGGCGTGGGCGTGGGCCCGCTTCGTCACGAGGTTGTAGACGTCGCGGCTCCAGTTCTGGATCGTGGTGTAGCGGATCTGGGCGCCGGGGAGGGCGATGACCTCGACGACGGCGGCGTGGAGCGCGTCGGTCGTGTAGATCGGGGCCGTGCAGCCCTCGATGTAGTGCACCTTCGCGCCCTCGTCCGCGATGATGAGGGTCCGCTCGAACTGGCCGGTGTTCTCGCCGTTGATACGGAAGTAGGCCTGCAGCGGCAGCGGCACCTCGACGCCCTTCGGGACGTAGACGAACGAGCCGCCGGACCAGACCGCGCTGTTGAGCGCGGCGAACTTGTTGTCCTCCGGCGGGACCACCGTGGCGAAGTACTTCTTCACGAGGTCCGGGTACTCGCGGAGCCCCTGGTCCATCCCCATGAAGACGACGCCGATCTTGGAGAGCTCCTCGCGCACCGAGTGGTAGACCACCTCGGAGTCGTACTGGGCGCCGACGCCGGCGAGGAACTTGCGCTCCGCCTCGGGGATCCCCAGCTTCTCGAACGTCTGCTTGATCTGCTCGGGGACGTCGTCCCAGGACTTCTCCTCGCGCTCGGAGGCCTTCCGGTAGTACACGATCTTCGAGAAGTCGATTCCCTTGACGCTCTCGGGAACCCAGGACGGCATGGAGCGCTTGAGGAAGTGGTCGTACGCGCGGAGGCGGAACTGGAGCATCCACTCCGGCTCCTCCTTGATCGCGCTGATCTCCTCCACCGTGGCCCGCGTCAGCCCGGCTTCCGTCTCGGTCAGGTACGTGAGCTCGTCGTGGAACCCGTACTGATACTCCTGGGAGACGATCTCCTCGCGGGCGGCGGTCATCGCTGCTCCTCGTGACGGACGGCGGCGGTTGGCGGGAGATCCCGCGCCGCGATCGGGGCGGTCAGGTGGAGTTCGGCCGGTGGGACGCTGCCGGATGGGAACGCCCGGGACGGAACCCCGGGTGAGGACGCCCGGACCCGGCCGAATTCCGAGTTGGATTGTCGGATATCGGCGCGGTCCCGTCAACCGTCCTCCCCCGGATCGGAGGATGACGGACTCCCGCCGACATCGGAGCATGGTGGGCGGCGAGGCGCCGCGGTGCGGTTCCCCCCCACCGCCCGCGGGCGCCTCGCGTGATATCCGGCTGGACCGGGGGGGCGGACGCCCGCACGGGCGGCGCACGCGGCGCACGCGGCGCACGCGGCGCACGCGGCGCACGCGAGAGGGTAGGATCGCCCAGACCGACCCCCGGCCCCAGGGGCGCCGCCATCCGGTCCGCCGGCTGCGCACGCCGAGATCAACGACGCGGCCTCGACGGTCGCAGGAGGTGCCGCATGACACGTGGACGCATCATCCTCGGGCTCGGGGCCATGGCCGCCGCCGGCGGCGCGCTCGCCTCGTCGCGACGAAACGCCGGGAAGCGGGTTCCCTCGTTCCCGTCCGGCCCGGTCTCCCTGCAGGCGGCCGACGCGGCCGAGTTCGCCGCGCGCCTCGCGGCCGCCCCCATCGTGCGCAAGAAGGACGTCGCCATCTCCTTCGCGCCGAGCGCGGCCCGGGCCGTCGAGCCACTCCTCCACGGGACCGCGTACTTCCCGCGCATGCTCGACGACCTCCGGGCGGCGACCTCGTCCGTGCACGTGCTGATCTACGGCGTGAAGCCGGGCGACATCGGCTCGGAGTTCCGGGATGTCCTCCTCGCGAAGGTCGCCGAGGGGATCCCCGTCCGCCTCTCGGTCGATGCCGTCGGGAGCGAGGTTCGGGCCGGCTCGAAGGACCTCTTCCGCGAGCTGGTCGAGGGCGGTGTGCAGGTGGTCCAGAACCGGGGGATGTTCCCGGACGTTCGCGGCCCGCTCGGCCCGGGGGCTCCCATCGGCTGGCGCCGGGAGAACGTCCTCCACTTCGACCATCGCAAGTTCATGGTTCTCGACGGCCGCGTCGGCTGGCTGGGCGGGACCGGGATCGAGGACCACTTCAACGACGAGCGCTTCACCGACGTCATGGTCCGCTTCGAGGGACCGGCGGTCCGCCAGCTCCAGGCGCTGTTCGTCGCCGGCTGGCGCCACCAGGAGGGCCCGCTCGACGCGGACGAGGCCACGATGGCGACGCTCTTCCCGCCGGACGACGGCCCGGACGAGGGCGACGGCGTCGTCCCGGCAACGCTCCTGGTGAACGTCCCCGGCACCGGCCACGTCCCCATCAGCGAGGCCTACGAGCAGGTCATCGACGCGGCCGACCGGCGGATCGACCTCGTCAACCCGTACATCTCGGAGCGCCCGATCATCGACCGCCTGGTCGATGCCGCGGAGCGCGGCGTGGCGGTTCGGATCATCGTGCCCGGCAAGCCGACGCCCCCGATGCCGGCAGCCGCGTTCCGGCACAACGTCCCGCGCCTGCAGGCCGCCGGCGCCACCGTCCTCTTCCACCCGACGATGGCCCACGCCAAGGTCATGGTCGCCGACGACCGGGTGCTCGTCGGCGGCTGCAACCTGGACGCGCTCAGCCTCTACCGCAACTGGGAGCTCAACCTGCTCCTCGAGGGCGAGGCCGTCGCCGAATCGTTCGAGCGGGCGATCTTCGACCCGCTCGTCGAGGTGTCGGAGGAGGCGGTGCTGGAGCGGACGGCTCCCCGCAAGGCGTTCGACGCGCTCATGGACCGGATGTCGCCGCTGCTCTGAGGGTGCGGGCGGGTCAGAACGGCCAGAAGACCGGGACGAGGAAGACGGCGACGGCGAAGAAGACCGCCATGACGGCGAGGCCAAGCTTCCAGTAGTCCGCGAACCGGTAGCCGGCCGGGCCCATGATCATGAGGTTGACCGGCGTCGCCACCGGGGTGAGCAGCGCTGCCGCGGCGGCGACCGTCACCGACATCAGGACCGGTCGGATGTCGATCCCGAGCTCGGACGCTGCGGCCACGGCGATCGGGATCATGATCAGGGCGGTGGCCATGTTGCTGATGAGCTGGCCGAAGACCATCGTGACGAGGAAGAGGCCGGCGAGCAGGGCGTAGGGGCCCGCATCCCGGACGGCGCCCACCAGGGCGTCCGCCACCAGCTCTGCCGCGCCCGTCTCGGTCATCGCCGTGGAGAGCGGCAGCATCGCCCCGACGAGGACCACGGTCGTCCAGTTGATCGCCCGGTAGGCCTGCTCGATCGACATCACGCGGGTCACGATGAGAGCCCCGGCGGCGAGGAGCCCGGCCACCGCCGAGGGAACGATCCCGAGCGCGAGGAGGGCGACCATCCCGGCCGCCACGGCGAGCGCCCGCTTCGCCCCCGGACCGAGGGCAACGGCCTGGCGCCGGACGGCCTGGGGCTCGTGGACGAGGAGCAGGCCCGGGTCGTCGGCCCGCGCGTCGAGCGCCTCCCAGGGCCCCTGGAGGAGGAGCGTGTCGCCGACGGCGAGGTCCACCCCCCGCCGGCCGACGCTCTCGCCCTTCCGCTGGATCGCCGCGACGACGAGGTCGCCGGCCTCCGTCTGCATGCCGGGGAAGACCCGTTCGCCGATGAACGGAGAGCGGGGCGGGATCATGACCTCCACGACGCCCGTCTCGCGGGTCAGGACCGCCTCCGGGCCGGACGCATCGAGGCGGTACTGCGCCAGCAGGGTCCGGGCGTGGCGGCTCAGGTCGGCCGAGATGACCCGCGGCGTCCGGACCGGCAGGAGCCGGTCGCCGAGGAGCACGACGATGGCAATCGTCCCGAGCAGGAGCGGCACGCCGACGAGCGCGAACTCGAAGTAGCCGAAGGGTGCCGCGCCGTAGTCGGCCGCCGCGTTCGAGACGAGGACGTTCACCGGCGTCCCGGTCAGGGCCAGCATCGAGCCCGCGTGGGCGCCGAAGACGAGCGGGATGAGGAGGAGCGACGCCGGCCGCCGCGTTCGGCGGGCCAGGACGACGACCACCGGGATGAGGGCCGCCACCGCCCCGTTCACGCTGATGATCGCGGTGAGGAGGGCGACCAGCAGCATCATCAGGACCACGAGGCGGGTCTTGCTCTGCCCTGCCCGTGCGATGAGCTGCTGGCCCGCCCACGCGGTGACCCCCGTCGCGTCGAGCGCCTCGCTCACCACGAACAGCGCGGCGATGAAGACGACCGTGGCGTCGCCGAACCCCGCCAGCGCCTGTTCGAGGGTCAGGATCCCGGTCGCCCAGAGGACGAGCGTCGCCCCGATCGCCGTGACCTCGACCGGGACCGGCCCCCACACGAACAGCACCACGATCCCCGCCAGGACGGCGAACGTGATCGCGATCTCGCTCATGCCCGGCTCGCGGGCGCGCGCTCGCGCGGAGCGCCGGGCGGGAACGGCCGGCTCGCCAGCGCCGGAGTCGCCACGGGTGCCCGGCCGATCAGAGAGCCACCGGGTAGCCCGGCCCCAGCGGGATCCCCAGCACGAACCAGGCGACGAACAGCAGGACCCAGGAGATCGCGATGACCGCCACGTACGGCAGCATCAGGGCGATGATCGTGCCGACGCCGGCGTCCTTCTGGTAGCGCTGGGCGACGGTCACCATGAACGGCAGGTAGACCATCAGCGGCGTCACCACGTTGAACGGCGAGTCGGCGAGACGGTACGCCGCCAGCCCGGTCTGCGGCGGCACGCCGAGCTGGATGAAGAGCGGGATGAAGATCGGCGCGAAGATCGCCCACTTCGGGATCACCCCCGGGATCACGATATCGAGGAGCATGATCACGACGATCATCCCGATCAGGAGCGGGAGCGCTCCGATGCCGGCCGTCTCCAGCGCCTCCGCCAGGGCGATCGCAAGGACGCTCGGCAGGTTGCTGTAGTTGAAGTAGGCGATGAACTGGCTGATCATCAGCAGCATGAAGACGAGGCCGCCGAGGCCGGAGAACGTCTTCGTGACCGCGGCGATCACGTCGTTCGCGCCCTTGAACGTCTTCGCCCCCCGGCCGTACGCGATGCCCGCGACCAGGAATGTCATCGAGATGATGAACAACAGGCTGTCCATGAACGGCGTGGTGCCGATGATGTCGCCGGTCTCGGGGTCGCGGAGCGGGGCGCCTGGTGGGAGCGTGAACGCGAGCACGAGCCCCAGGAAGGCAAGGGTCGCGAGCGCCGCGTAGCGCAGGCCCCTCGCCTGCGCCGCCGGGTCGAACTGCTCTGCCGCGGCGCCGTCGGCGCCAACGGCGGCCGTGGCCGCGCCGTGGTAGGCACCCAGGCGGGGCTCCACGACCTTGGCCGTGACCACCGCGGCGACGGTCGCCATGAGGATCGACGACACGATCATGAACCAGTAGTTGGCGAGGATGCTCAGGGGCGTGCCGCCCACCGTTCCCAGCGCCTCGTTCGTGATCTCCGTGATCATTGCGTCGATGGGGCCGGGGATCACGTTGACCGTGAAGATCGCGCCGACACCGGCGAAGCAGGCCGCCATGCCGGCCAGCGGGTGGCGCCCGACGCTGGCATAGGCGGCCGCCCCGAGCGGCACGAGGATCAGGTAGCCGGCGTCCGAGGCGATGCTCGACATGACCCCGACGAAGATCAGGATGAACGCCAGCAGGCGTCGGGGAGCGGCGGCGACGAGGATCCGGATGAGGGCCGCCATGAGCCCTGCGCCCTCGGCGACGCCGGCCCCCATGAGCGCGACGAAGGTGACCGCGACGACGCCGAACCCGGCGAAGTTCGGGACGAACGAGGTGAAGATGAACCGGATCCCCTCGACGTCGAGCAGGCTCCGGATCGGGATCGTGACCTCCTTGACCTCCCAGTCCTGGTCGAGGGTGTCCCCCGGGTTGGCGTCCGGGTACGTCGTGTCGGGGTAGTAGTCGGGCACGACCTGGTCGGGCACCGGGACGACGATCTCGTCCGTCACGCTGACGCCCGCGAACGCGAGCACGGCCGAGAGCAGGACTACCCCGATGATGAGGTAGAAGAACATGAGCACCGGGTGCGGCACCCTGTTCCCCACGCGCTCGACGACGTCGAGCAGGCGGGCCATCCCCGTGTGCTGCGGTGCGGTGGCGGCGGTCATGCGGCCCTGGCCCTCCCTCGTGCCCGGTGCGGTCGCCCTGCGGGGTGGTGCGTGACGGGGGCTGCCGGCCCTGCCGGCCTCGCGATCAGGTCGGCGGCCGGAACCTCACGGCGAGCTCGGCCAGAAGCCGGGTCCCGTAGGCGGTGGCCCCGGCCGAGCGCCAGCCGTCGTCGGCCTCGGTCATCATCGGCCCGCACATGTCGATGTGGGCGAACGGCGTGCCGGCCACGAAGTCCTCGAGGAAGAGCCCGGCGGTGATCGTGCCGGCGTCGACGCCGCCCATGTTCTTGATGTCGGCGATCGGCGAGTCGAGCTTGCGGCGGTACTTCCGCACGAGCGGCAGCTCCCAGGCGGGCTCATCGGCCGCTGCACCGGCCGCCCGGACCTGCTCCGCGAGGTCGCGGTTGTTGCCGAGGAGAGCAGCGTAGGCCGTCCCGAACGTCCGCAGGGCCGCCCCGGTCAACGTGGCGATCGTCACGATCGCGTCGACACCCTCCTCCACCGCCAGCACGAGCCCGTCGGCCATGACGAGGCGGCCCTCGGCGTCGGCGTTGACGACCTCCACGGTCTTCCCGCCCCGGATCGTCAGGACGTCGCCGAGGCGGGTCGCCGTCCCGGACGGCATGTTGTCGGTGCACATGAGCCAGCCGGTGACGGCGGCCGGGCAGCCGAGGTCCCGGAGCGTCGACATCGCGCCGAGGATCGCCGCCGAGCCGGACATGTCGAGCTTCATCGCGGCGTGCATCGCGTCGGACGGCTTGAGGCTGATGCCGCCGGCGTCGTACATGATGCCCTTGCCGACGAGGCCCAGGTGGCCCGCCGGCTCGCCGGCCGGTCGATAGGTGAGCTTGATGAGGCGGGCCGGCTCGGCGCTCCCCGCGTTCACGCCGAGGAGGCCCCCGCAGCCCATCTCGGCGAGCTGCTGCTCGTCGAAGACCTCTGTCCCGAGGCCGGTCTCGGCCGCGATCTCGGTCGCCACCTCGGCATAGCGCCGCGCCGTGAGGTGGGTCCCCGGCGTGTTGCACAGGTCCCGGGCCGTCGTCACGGCCCGGGCGAGGACGGCGCCGCGCTTCATGCCGGCCGTCACCGCGGCGACGCGCTCGGGCGTCGTCACGAGCGTCAGCGCGGCGAGGGGGACGTCCGACGGCCTCGCGACGAAGGCGCGGTAGTGGTAGCGGGCGAGGACGACCCCCTCCACGACGGACTGGCCGGCGACCTCGGCCTCGACCTCGGAGGCGACGCCCGTGAGATCGACGGCGAGGCGGGCGTGCTTCGCCGCGGCGCGGGCGAAGGCGGCGGCCGCGTCCCGGATCGCCGCCGCGTCGAGGTCGGCGCGCTTCCCGACTCCGATCTCGACGATCGTCGGGCCGTCGGCGCGGGGCAGGAGCAGCGTCTCGCCGACGCCGGCGTCGAACCCGGACGCCTCGAGGGTCGCCCGGTCGAGGGCGCCGCGCTCGCGCGGGACGGCGCCGTCGCTGGCCACGGGGACGCCGATGGCGGTGACGTCGGCGGGAACCTCCGTCGCGACGGCAAGGGCGGCCGTGGCGGCGGGCCGGCGCGAGGGGATCGGATCGAAGGCGGGGACGGCGCGCGTCTCCCGTGCGGCGGAGTCGGTCATCGGAACCCCCTGACGTTCTGCAGATCGACGGCGGAGCCCGCGCGAGGCGGCGGATCGCGGCCCGGACGCGAGCGGAGGGTAGCACGCGGAATCGGCCGCGCACAGGGGTCGTCAGCGGCCGCCGTACGCCGCGCTCGCTCTCACGCCCGGTCCTCGTCGGCGCGCGGCGCGTCCTCGTCGGCGCGCGGCGCGTCCTCGTCGGCGGCGGGCGGTCCCGCCGCCTCGTCGCGATCGGCGGACCCCACGACGAGCGCCGCCAGGCCATCCGTGAACGCCCCGACGGCGGGCTCCACGATCCGCTCCCGGAGCCGCTGCAGCGAGGCCACGACGATGTCCCCCGACGCGACGCCCACGCCGATCGCGAACGCCGTCGCGAGCGCCTCGGTGAGGAGCGCGATCTGGACGGCCTGGAGCGGGGCCAGCATCGCCTGGACGATGGTGAGTCCCGGCAGGAGCGGCAGGATCGCCGGGACGGCGATGAGCGTCGCCGGCGTCTCCAGGTGGCGGGCCGCCAGGCGGCCAAGCACGCCGATCGCCAGCGCGGCGGGGAGCGTCGGGTCGAAGCCGGGGGTCGGGACGAGGCCGGCGCCGATCGCGACGCCGACCACGGCGACGCCGGCGGTCCACGGGAGCACCTCGCGCGGCACGCCGAGCTGGATCGCGTAGGCCACGACGGCCACCACCCCGGCGGCGATCGTGACGGCCGCCGGCCAGGCGACGCGGCCGTCGGCCGTGAGCCGGAGCGTGACGTCGAAGTAGCCGCCGAGCGCGATCATCGCGGCGGCCCCGGCCGCGACGGCCCCGCCGAGCAGCAGCGCCTCGGCCAGGCGGGCCGTCCCGGAGACGATCGAGCGGTCGATGAGGTCGCGCATCCCCGAGACGAGCGCGTTGCCGGGCAGGAACCGGAGCACGCCGCCGGTCAGGACCAGGCCGCCCTGCAGCGGCAGGCCGAGCGCGACGAGGAGGACGACGAGCGCGGCGGTCGCGGACACGCCGAAGCCGACCTGGAAGAACGGCGGGAGGTCGCTGGCCGCGAGCCGGGCGAGGAACGGCTGGATCGCGAGGCCGATGGCGAGCGTGGCAACGGCGTCGGCCGGCCCGCCGCCGAAGAGGATCGTCGCCGCGGCGGCGGAGACGCCGGGGGCGGCGAAGGCGACAAGGCGCGGGTGCGGCGTGCCCTGCCTGGCGATCCCATCGAGCGTCGCCTCGGCGGCCGCGAGGTCGATCGCGCCGGACCGGATCGCCCGGGCCAGGGCCGCCGTCGCGGCAAGCCGTGAGAAGTCGGGGCGCCAGGTGCGGACCATCTGCATCGCGGTCGTCGCCTGGGCGTCGCCGGGAGCGACGAACGAGATCGAGACGGTCGAGAACGTGACCGCGGCCTCGGCGCCGGGCAGCCCGAGCGCGCGCATCACGCCCCGGAGGCTCGCCTCCGTGTCCGTCGTCTGCGCCCCGCTGGCGAGCAACGCGACGCCCATCCGGAGGGCCAGACGGACGACCCGGCGGACGGGCGTGCGCGGCGGACCACCGATGCCGTCGGGCTCGAGCAGGGTGGCGCGGTCCGGGGCCTTCACGCCCGGCATGGTAGCCGGGCGCCGCGGTCTAGTCCCGAGATCCAGGCCTCGGCGGGAACGGCAGCCGCCGGAGCTCGGGCGTCAGGCCTCGACGTGGGACTCGACCACCTCGGGCGTCGCCGCGGCGTCCATCACCGGGATGCCGGCCGGGGTCTCGACGGCGGCCAACGGCTCGCCCATGACCTCCGGCGTGCCCGGCTCCGGCGACGCTCCGGCCCGCCGGCGCGAGACGAGCCCGACGATGGCGGTCGCCATCAAGGACATGGCGATCGAGATCGCCACCGAGAAGACCACGAGGCCGATCACGCGGCCTCGCTCGTCGTGGGTCAGCCAGTCGCGCGCCTCGCGGCCGCGCCGGGCCATGTCGCGGTCGTGCATCAGCCAGTCACGCGCCTCGCGGCCGAACCGCGCCACGTCGCGCTCTTCGAGGAAGGACATCAGCGGACCTCCAATCTGGGTTCGTCCGCAGCCTCGCGCGCCGCGGCGTCCCGGGCCAAGTGCCGGAGCGCCCGAAGGAGGAACGCAGTTGGGGGCTGGACGGCCAGGCGGGAATCGGAGCGGCCGGGCGGGACGAACCCCGCCCGGCCGTCGGAGGACGTCCAGGCAACGCGTGGAGGGTTCGCGGGCGCCGTCGCCCGCGAACGGCGGGTCAGCCGGCCGGGGCCGGCTCGGCGGGAGGCGGCGCCGGGGCGACCGGCTCCGTCGCCGTCTCGCCGCGGCGGAAGCGCCGGGCCAGGCCGGACTTCCCGCCGTCCACCAGCGAGTACAGGACCGGGATCACGAGCAGGGTGAGGAAGGTCGACGAGAAGAGCCCACCGATCACGACCGTGCCCAGCTCGGCGGCGATGATCGACCCCTCGGAGAGGCCGGCCGCGAGCGGGATCAGGGCCAGGATCGTCGCGATCGCGGTCATGAGGATCGGCCGGATTCGGGTCCGCCCGCCCTCGATCAGGGCGTCCTTCGTGGAGTGCCCCTCCGAGCGCAGGCGCTCCACGAGATCGAGAAGGACGATCGCGTTCGTGACCACGATCCCGATCAGCATCAGGAACCCGATGAGGGCGCTGACGCCGATCGGCTTGCCGGTGATGTAGAGCGCCGGGAAGGCGCCGATCGTGGCGAGCGGGAGGCTGAACAGGATGATGAACGGCGTGATCAGCGAGTTGAAGGTCAGCACCATCATCACGTAGACGAGCAGGATGGCGACGCCCATCGAGACGAAGAGGTTGCCGAACGCCTCGTTCTGCTGCTGGGTGACGCCGGCCAGCGTGACGTCCACGCCGTCCGGGATCTCGCCCGCGGCGACCAGCGCGTCGATCTCCTCCTGCACGGCGAGGGAGACCGCGCCCGTGTCGTTGCTGGCGATCTCGGCCGAGACTGTCGCCGCAGGCGCCTGGTTCACCCGGGTGATGCTGCCCTGGGCCAGGACCTGGTCCACCGCGGAGATGGTCCCGAGCGGGACGGTCACCGTGGTGCCGACCGGGAGCGCCCGCAGCGCGTCGACGCTGGTCACCGTCTCCGGGTCGACCTGGACGAAGAGCGGGACCGGGTTGGGCTCGCCCTCGACCTGGATGGTGGTGACCTGCGCGCCGACGAGCGTCGTGCGGACCTCGCCGGCGACCTGGGCGGAGGTGAGGCCGGCGCCGATCGCCTTGTTCGGATCGACGACGACCTGCACCTCGGGCGTCCCCTTGGACAGGTCCGACTTGAGGTTGAGGAGGTCGGTGTTGTCGGCGAGCGCGGCCATCACCGCGTCGGTGGCGACCGCGACGTCGTCCGGGTTCTCCGAGCTGACGACAACGCTCAGGCTGTTGGAGGAGAACCCGGCGGTCTGGGCGACCGCCACGTCGTAGCCGTCGGTCTTGACCGGGGCCAGGGAGTTCGACAGCTGCTGGGCGTACACCGTGAGATCGGTGACGTCGTCGCTGAGGCGGACGGTCAGCGTGGCGCTGTTGGCCGGCCGGCCGCTGAGCGCCGCGGTGACGGTGCCGAAGCTCGTGTCGCCCTCGCCGGGGACGCTGGTCTGGACGACCTCCACCTCCGGGTCGGCGAGGAGGATCTCCTCGGCCTGGATCGCCCGCTCGAGGACGGCGTCCGAGCTCGTGCCGGCCGGCGGCGCCACGGTGACGGCGAGGATCTTCTCGGAGCCCGCGTTGATGAACTGCGTCGGCAGGAGGGGGACGATCGCCATCGAGACGGCGAAGAGCGCCGTCGCGCCGATGACGATGGCCCACTTGGTCGCCCGGCTGCGGAGGGCGAGCTTGATCGTGGGGGTGTAGGCCCGGATCCAGAACGAGTTCTTCGGCTCGCCATCCTCGTCGACGTTGAGCTTGACCTTGCCGATGAAGAGGTACGCCAGGACCGGGACCACCGTGAGGGCGACGATGAGCGAGGCCAGCAGGGCGAAGGTGACGGTCAGGGCGAAGGGCAGGAAGAGCTGGCTGACGATGCCGCCGACCAGGCCGAGGGGCAGGAAGACGGCGACCGTGGTGAGCGTCGCCGACGTGATGGCCGCGGCGACCTCGCGGGGGCCCTTCAGGGACGCCGTGAGGCGATCGTCGCCGAGCGCCCGGTGGCGGTAGATGTTCTCGAGCACGACGATCGCGTCGTCCACCACCCGGCCGACCGCGACGGCGAGGCCGCCCAGGGTCATCACGTTGATCGTGATCCCGGCGATCTGCATGATCACGAGCGCGGTCAGGATGGAGAGCGGGATGCTGACCGCCGCGACGAGCGTCGAGCGGACGCTGAAGAGGAACAGGAAGATCGTCAGGATCGCGAAGAGGGCGCCGAGGCCGCCTTCCTTGAGGAGGCCGTCGCGCGAGTCCTTGATGAACGTGGACAGGTCCGAGATCACCTCGATGTCGACCGTGCTCGTGTTGGCGGCGTCGATCCTGTCGAGCTCCGCGCTGACCGCGTCGGCCACCTCGACGGTGTTCCCGGTCGAGGTCTTCGTCACGGTGAGCGTGAGGGACGGCACGCCGTTCGTGCGCGCGTAGCCGGTGGTCGCGACGCCGGCCTCCTCGACGGTCGCGATGTCCTTGAGGAAGATCGGCGTCGGTGCAACGGGCAGGGTCGGGGCCGCGCCGGGATCCGTGCCGGGCGCGCCGGGGACGGTGTCGGGCGCGCCGGGGACGGCGCCGTTCTCTCCGGGGACCGTGGGCACGGTGGCCGGCATCTTCACGCCGACGACGAGGTTCTCGATCTGGGCGAGCGACGTGATCGTGCCGATCGTCGAGACCGGGATGTTCGTGCCGTCGGTCGTGATCTGGCCGGACGGGAGCGTCAGGTTGTTGGCGGTGAGAATGCCGGTGACCTGGCCGACGGAGATGCCGGTCTCGGTCAGCTTCGCCGGGTCGAGCGTGACGACGGCCTGCGTCTCGAGCCCGCCGGTGAGGTCGACCGTGGCCACGCCGTCGATGCCGAGGAGCGAGGGGACGATCTCGTCCCGGGCGACCTGCGCGGCGGCGTCGAGGCCGTCGGCGGACGTCCCCGCGACCGAGGCGATGATGACCGGGGACGCGTTGATGTTGAGCGCCCGGACCTGCGGCGTGACGCTCGGCGGCAGGCCGGCGGTCTGGAGGTTCTGCTCGATCGTCGCCCGCACTTCCTTGACGTCGGTGCCGAACTCGAACTGGGCGACCACGATCGCGACCGAGTTCGCCGACGACGACGAGAGGCCCTCGAGGCGCGGCACGCCGGCCACGGCACGCTCGATCGGCTTGGCGACCTGCTCGGCGACGTCGGCGGCGCCGACGCCGGGGTAGGGCGCGATGACGGTGATGACCGGGAAGTCGATGTCCGGGAGCAGCTCCTGCTTGAGGCTGCCCCAGGCCGAGACGCCGGCGATGAACAGCCCGATCGCCAGCAGGAGCGTGACGCTCCGCTTGGCGACCGAGAGCTCGGTGAGACGGCTCACGCGGGTTCTCCTTCGATGGTGAGGGACGCGGTCGGATCGCTCGCCCTGCGGGCGGCGGCGGCGAGGACGTGGAGGGCGCGCTCGACGACGGCGAGGTCGGCGGCGTCGATGCGGGCGAGGAGCGTCCGCACCTGCCCCGCGTTCAGCTCGCGAAAGAGCTGGAGCTGGATGGAGCCGGCGTCGGTGATCCGGAGGACCACGTGGCGCCGGTCGGCCGGGTCGTCACGTCGGGTCAGCAGGCCCTGGTCGACCAGCCGGTCGACGACGCCGCTGACCGTCGAGAGCGAGACGCCGAGGCGCGCGGAGAGGTCGGACATGCGCAGGCCCGGCGTCGCCTGCACGAGGTAAAGCACCTTGGCCTGCGACATCGTCACGCCCACCTCGAGGAACTCGGGGGCGTGGGCCGAGGCCACGCTGTGCATCATCGACTCGTACGTGGCGACGACCCGCTCCACGGCGGCCTCGCGGTCGGGATCGACCCTGCCGTCGTACGTCGCGGGGGTCTCGGGCAAATCATTCGCTCCATGCAAAGTGTTGGCTCGGGAGCAAGGATATCGGATCGGCGAAGAATCCGGGTTGACCCGAAGGTCCCACCCTCGACGGGGGTACGGAGGGGCTCGTCGCCGCGGCGCCGCGACGGTGCCCGGAAGGACGCGACCGGCTACGATCCCGGCCATGCCTGACCCGCGCCCGCTCTCGCGCGTCGTCGCCCGGCGCTTCCTCGTGATCCGCCATCTCCTCGCCCCGCCCCGCTCCCTCCCGGCCGCCGAGGAGAGCGTGCTGGCGATCGTCGACCGTCTCGGCTCGCTGCAGTTCGACCCCCTCGAGGTCGCCGGGCGGAACCACGACCTCGTGCTCCACGCGCGCGTAGCCGGGTACCGGAGGCCCTGGACGGATCGCCTGCTCTACGAGCGGCGCCTCCTCTTCGAGGCCTACAACAAGGGCCTGAGCATCCTCCCGACACGGGAGATGCCCTGGCATCGGCTCACCTGGGACCGGGCGCGACGCGCCCACGATGGCGAGGTCTTCCGCGAGCACGAGGACCACGTCACCGAGCTCCTGGACCGGATCCGGCGGGACGGGCCGACCTCGACCGCCGACCTCGACCGCAGCGAGGCGATCGACTGGTACTGGGGACCCACGCTCAAGTCGCGGGCCGTGCTGGAGGCGCTCGCGGAGGCAGGCACTCTCGGGATTGCCCGCCGCGACGGCAACCGCCGGTTCTACGACCTCGCCGAGCGGCTCTTCCCCGCCGGCCTGCTCGCCGAGCGGGTGCCGGAGCGCGAGCAGCTGCTCCACCGGCTGCTCAGCCGGTACCGGGCTCACGGGCTCCTGGGGGCGACCGGTCAGGCCGAGATCTTCCTCGGCTTCGGGCCCGGTGAGATGCTGACGGACGGCTCGCCCCGGCCGCGGCGCGCGGAGCTCCTGGCAGAGCTGGTGGACCGCGGCGAGCTGGTCCCCGTCGCCGTCGATGACGTGCGAGGCGTCCGGCATGTCGTCACCGACGAGCTCCCGCTCCTCGCCCAGGCCGAGCGCGAGATCGCCGAGGGGCGCGCTCCCGGGGGCGAGGCCCCCGGCGTCACGTTCCTGGCCCCGCTCGACCCCCTCGCCTGGGACCGGGATCTCCTGCGGTCGCTCTTCGGCTTCGACTACCTCTGGGAGGTCTACGTCCCGGCCGCACGGCGCCGCTGGGGCTACTACGTGCTCCCGCTCCTCTTCGGCGACCGGTTCGTCGGCCGCATCGAGCCGCGCTTCGAGCGAACCAGCCGCGCAGTCCGCATCCTGGGCCTGCACTGGGAGGCAGGCTTCGACCCCCTGGCCGAGCCGGGGTTCGTGGGCGCGCTCGCCGACGCGCTCGGCGCCTATCGCGCCTTCCACGGCGCGACGCGGGTGACGTTCCCCCGCGACCGGGTCTCGCGGGCGCTCGCGGGCGCGGTCGCCCGGGCGCCTGAGCGCTCCGCCTGAGCGTTGCGCCGAGTCCGCGTACCATCGTCTCCTCCCCGCTGCGCCGCGCGCCGGCGCAGCCGCGCATCCACGCCACGCAGGAGGACGCCATGGCCGCCACCCGCACCGCCGAGGTCACCTGGAACGGCTCGCTCGCCGAGGGCAAGGGCACGATCGACTACGTCACCAGCGGGGCCTTCACGCGCCTGCCGGTGACCTGGGCCTCCCGGACCGAGACTGCCGACGGCCGCACGAGCCCCGAGGAGCTCGTCGCCTCGGCCCATGCCTCGTGCTACGCGATGGCGTTCTCGGGCGGGCTCGGCCGCAACGGGACGCCGCCGGCGGCGCTGAACGTCAAGGCCACCGTGACCTTCGACAAGGTCGAGGCCGGCTGGCGCGTCGTCTCGTCGGCGCTGGCGGTGCGCGGCACGGTTCCCGGCATCGACGCGGCCACGTTCGCGCAGCTGGCCGAGGCGGCGAAGGACGGCTGCCCGATCAGCCAGGCGCTCAAGGGCAACGTGGCGCTCTCGGTCGAGGCGACGCTCGAGGGGTAGCCCGCGCCTCGAGGACCGGCCACGCGCTCGCGGCAGCTCGCCGCGGCGTCCCGCGCCCCCGGCCCCCTACCCCGCGATGGCGAGGATCCGCCGCGGGTTCTCCACCGTGATCCGGTGGATCTCGTCCTCGCCGACGCCACGCTCGCGGAGCCGCGGCAGGAAGACCTCCTGGAGGTAGGCGTACCCGTTCCCGCCGTAGAAGACGAGCTGGCTGTTGTCGCAGACGTCCTGGGAGAGCAGGATCCGGTCGCCGTAGCCCCGCTCCAGCATGCGCAGGATCAGCTCGATCACGCGCGGCTCGCCGCGGCGCTCCATCGGCGTGAAGGACATCCCGAGGAAGTCGCACTCCAGCGAGGCGCCCCGCGCGGCGATCGCCAGCCAGTGCTCCAGCACCGGGTACGAGTCGGCGTGCCCGACGACCACCCGCGCGGGATCCGCCCCGGCCTCCTCGAGGATCTCAAGCTGGCGCAGGCCCACCGGTGACATGACGGCATGCGTGGTGACCGTCATCCCCGTCGCCCGGGCCGCTCGGCCGCAGGCCCGGAAGACCCGCTCCTCCTGGGCGCTGACCCACGGCTTGTGGGTCCCGATCTCGCCGATGATCCCGGGTCGGACCCGCGTCCCGTCCGCGTCCTCGCTGCCGGGAACCCCCTCCTCGAACTCGCGGATCATGACCTCGGCCAGCTCCCCCACGCTGCGCCGGTCGATGAGCGCGTCGGGCGGGTAGTAGGGCTGGCGGTACCAGCCCGTTCCCATCACCACGTGGAGGCCGGTGCGCCGGGCGATGCGGCGCAGCCAGCCGGGGTTCCGGCCGATCCCCGGCAGCGTCACGTCAACGAGGCAGGTGCCGCCGGCGTCCCGGAACCGCGCGAGCTCGGTCGCGATCAGCTCCTCGTCGGCAGTCAGCTCCCAGTAGTCGAAGCGCTCCGGGATGGTCCACAGCTGGCACTGGGTGTGCTCGTGGGGCAGGGTGAAGCCGAGGTCGGACGGTTCTACCCGCCCGAGGACGGTCTGCACGAAGGGCGACATGCCGCGATTATCCGCCGCCCGCGCGCGTCGGGGGTCGCGATCCGGCGCAGACGCGTGCTGCGTGACCGCCGCACGCGTGCACACGGGCGCTGTGGCACTTGCGGGGTCGTGCCATGATCCGAATCGAACGCCGCGGTTCGTCCCGCCGTCGGCGACGCATGGTGCACCAGCGGGCGGCGCCAGCCCCCGCACCAGGAGGAGGACGCAGTCCATGCAGACCCGCAGGATCGCGGCGCTCGTCGCGGCGTTCGGCATCGCCCTCGCGGCATGCTCGGGCGGGGCGACGGCGACGCCCGAGGCCACGCAGGCTCCAAGCGTCGCGCCGGAGAGCCAGGCACCGGCCAGCGAGGCCCCGAGCGTCGACCCCGAGTCGCTTCTCGGCATGGTCCTCGCCAAGGGCAAGATCGTGATGTCCACCGATCCCCAGTACCCGCCCCAGTCGTCGCTCAAGGACGACGGCACCTACGAGGGCTTCGACATCGACGTGGGGACCGAGATCGCCAAGCGCCTCGGCGTGAAGATCGAGTTCACGACCCCGACGTGGGCCATCATCACCGCGGGCTCATGGGGCGGGCGCTGGGACTTCAGCGTTGGCTCGATGACGATCACGACCCCCCGCGAGGAGGTCCTCGCTTTCAGCACGCCGTACTACTTCACGCCGGCCCAGATGGCCGCGAGCACGGCATCCGGGATCACGACGTTGGAAGGCCTCGCGGGCAAGACGATCTGCACCGGGGCGGCGACGACGTACCTCGAGTGGCTGAACGGCACGCTCGACCTTGGCACGTACACGCCCGAGGCGAAGCCGCCCGAGGGCTCGAAGGCGACGACGTTCCCCACCGACCGCAACTGCGCCGAGTCGTGGGGCACCGGCCGGACTGACTTCGAAGGCTGGCTCAGCTCCGCGACGACGGTCGAAGCCGCCATCGCCGACGGGCTGCCCCTCGTGAAGCTCGGCGACCCGGTCTTCTCCGAGCCGCTCGCCGTGGCGTTCGACAAGAGCGGCCCCGATCCGACGAGCATGGTCGCGAAGACCAACACGATCCTCGACGAGATGCGAGCGGACGGCACCCTCAAGGCACTCTCCGAGAAGTGGCTCGGCGCCGACCTCACGGTCGACCCGAGCAAGTAGGCAACCCGACCGGCTCACCCCGACGGGGGCGTCGCGAGGCGACGCCCCCGTCGTCGTTCCACGACGGAGGAGGGACACCAGTGACCGCTTCCACCGGGGCCATCGGCGCCCCAACCGGGGGCCTCGCCCCGGCGGAGTCCCCGAACCCGATCGTCGAGGCGATCGCAGCCCAGCGTCGCCGCCAGACGCTCCGCTTCCGGGTGACCTTCGTCGTGACCTGGATCGTCCTCGTCGGCGCCCTCGTCGGCTGGCTCTTCTTCAGCGGCAAGATCGACACGGAGTTCCTGTCGAAGTGGATGCCGTACATCCTCGGCGGCATCGGGATCACCGTCTTCGTGGCGGTGGTCTCGATCGTGCTGGCGATCATGTTCGCGGTCGTCGGGGCGCTCGGGCGGCTGAGCGCGAACCCCGTCATCTTCGGCATCGCCACGCTCTACGTCTCGCTCGTCCGCGGGACGCCGCTCATCGTCCAGATCTACTTCGTCTACTTCGCCCTGCCCCAGATCTGGCTGGGCTTCTCCGGGATCCCGGCGATCGCCCTCGGCATCTTCGCCCTCGCCTTCAACTACGGCGCGTACATGACGGAGACGTTCCGCGCCGGCATCCAGGCCGTGCCCCGCGGCCAGACCGAGGCGGCCCAGGCCCTCGGGATGCCGGGCCGGACCCGGATGCGGCGGATCATCCTGCCGCAGGCGATCCGGATCATCACCCCGGCCATCGGGAACGAGTTCATCTCGATGATCAAGGACTCGGCCCTCGTCTCGACCATCGCCGTCCAGGAGATCCTCTGGCGGGCCCAGACCGTCGGCTCCGCCAACTTCCGGACGCTCGAGACGCTGCTCGTCGCCGCCCTCGTGTACTGGCTCCTGACGATCGTCCTCTCGATCTTCCAGGACCGGCTCGAGAAGCGGATGGCCGAGAGCGATCGGCGGATCTGAGGAGCACGACGATGACGATGACGACGACCGCCTCCCGGCACGACGAGCTGAGCGGCCTTCACGACCCCTTCGCCCGGCCGGGCGCCCTCACCCCGGCCGGCGCGGAGCCGATCGTGCGCGCGCTCGCGATCGAGAAGTACTTCGGGGCCAATCACGTCCTCCGCGGCTGCACCCTCGAGGTCTACCCCCGCGAGACGATCTGCCTCATCGGGCGGTCGGGCTCCGGGAAGAGCACCCTCCTGCGCTGCCTCAACTTCCTCGAGGAGCCCACCGCCGGCGCGGTCGAGATCGACGGTTTCCGGATCGACGCGGACCCACTCCACGCCCGGAACCGCGACCACCGGGAGAAGATCCGGCAGATCCGGATGAGCGCCCAGATGGTCTTCCAGGAGTTCAACCTGTTCCCCCACATGAAGGTCATCGACAACCTCGTCGAGGCTCCGGTCCGGGTGAAGGGTGTCGACCGCAAGCAGGCGATCGCCACCGCCGAGAAGTACCTCGCCAAGGTGGGCCTCGCCGAGAAACGCGACGAGTACCCGGCCCGCCTCTCCGGCGGCCAGAAGCAGCGCGTGGCGATCGCCCGGGCGCTGACGATGGAGCCAAAGGTCCTTCTCTTCGACGAGCCGACGTCGGCCCTCGACCCGGAGCTCGTCGGCGAGGTCCTCAAGGTCATGGCCGAGCTGGCCCACGAGGGCGCCACGATGCTCGTCGTGACCCACGAGATGCAGTTCGCCCGCGAGGCGGCCGACCGCGTCTACTACATCGACCAGGGCACGTTCCTGGAGGCTGGGCCGCCCGAGCAGGTCATCGACGCACCGCAGGACGAGCGGACCGCGAAGTTCCTCTCGCGGCTTCTCGGCCCGGGCGCCGGCCGGCCCGCCCGGCGCCACGAGGCCGCCCCGGCGGTCCTACCGGGGCACGGCACGGTCCTTCCGGGGCACGGCACACAGAGCGTTCCGCGGCTGCCAACCACGGGTCCGCTCGAGCCGCCAGCCGAACTCTAGGCCGCCGTGCCCGGGACGCCGCCGCCGCCGCCCGCCGACGACGAGGTCGAGCGCCGCCTCGCCGCGCTCAAGGCGGGGGCGGATCCGGGCTCCTTCGGTCCGGCCGGGGGCCCGGCTCCGGGCGCCCCGCAGGAGCCCGGGTTAGCCGCCGAGGAGCCACCACTGGTGTTCGGCGACGTCATCGACACCGCCGGGCGCAGGTGGACGCCCAGCGGCGACGCGAGTGGCACCGGGGCTGCCGGCGCCAAACCCGGCCCCGGCATGCCGCCGCCCGGTCCCGGCGTGCGCGTCGTCGGCTGGGGCCTGGGCCAGGCCGAGGCCGGGCGCCTGGGCCTCTGGATCGGGCTCGGGCTCGTCGCCTTCGGCGGCTACCTCGTCCTCGCCGAGGTCTTCCCGGGGATCTCCTTCCTCGGCTCCCTCGCCCTCGCGGTCCTCGGCGGGGTCCTCGTGGCGTGGCACGTCAGCGGCCGCGCCGGATCCTGGGCCCTGTACGGCGGCGCGATCGTCGCCGGCTTCGGGGCGGCGCGGCTCGTCGCGGAGGTCGCCGGGCTACCCTCGTCCGGCTGGGGAACGCTCGGCGCCGGGCTGGGCCTGCTGGCGATCGCGCTTCGGCGGGCGCTCCGGAGCGAGGGGGTCGGCTGGCAGGCGTGGGTGGGTGGCGCGCTCGCGGTCTTCGGCGGCTGGGGCGTGCTGGGGGCGACGATCCCGGGCTTCCCGACGCTGGGCGACCTGATCGTGCCGCTCGTCCTCGTCCTGGTCGGCGTCGTCGTGCTCCGGCGCGGCTTCCGGCCGCCGCCGCAGCCCTAGCGAGCCGCGGGCGTCGCCGTCGCGGCCTCGATCGCGCCCGCGACCCCGTCTGCGATCCGGACGAGCTCGTCGTCCGTGGTGACGAACGGCGGCCCCAGGAGCACCGTGTCGCCGTCCACCCCGTTCGCCGCACCCGTGCCGGAGTAGACCAGGACGCCCCGTTCGCGCGCCCCGGCGACCACGGCCTCCATGCGCCGGTCCGCCCGTGGGAAGGCCGCCGTGGTTGCGCGGTCGGCGACGAGCTCCACGCCGACCATCAGCCCGCGGCCGCGGATGTCGCCGACGTGCGGGTGAGCGCCCAGCCGCTCGCGCAGGAGGGCCCGCAGCCGCTCGCCCTTGGCCGCGGACACGGCAACGAGGTCCTCCTCGCGCAGGATGCGCAGGACCTCCCGGGCCACCGCCGCGCCGACGGCCGAGTGGCTGAACGTGAAGCCGTGGACGAACCCGCCGGCGACGATCGTCTCGTAGACGGGGCCGCTGGCGGCGGCGAAGCCGAACGGCCAGTACCCGGAGGTCACGCCCTTCGCCGCGACGAGGAGGTCGGGTCGCAGGCCCCAGTGATCGCTCGCGAACCAGCGCCCCGTCCGCCCGAAGCCGGTCATCACCTCGTCGGCGACCAGGAGCACGCCGTGGCGCCGGCAGACCTGCGCGATCGCCGGCCAGTAGTCGTCGGGGGGCGCGACCGCGCCCAGCGTCGCGCCCACGATCGGCTCGGCGACGAAGGCCGCCACGCGCCCCTCGCCGGCCTCCGCGATCGCCGCCTCCAGCTCGGCGGCGAGGGCCGCCCCGTCTGCCAGCGCATGGGCCGCCGCCTGGCCGGCCCGGTACGGGTACGGCGTCGAGACGTGACGAAAGCGCCCGAGCCACGGCGCGTAGGGGCGGCGCAGCGGCTCGCGCCCCGAGAGATCGAGGGCGCCGAGGCTGTTGCCGTGGTAGCTCCCCCAGCGGGCGATGACGACGTCGCGGCCCGCCTCACCGCGGGCCAGGTGGTAGGCGCGCGCCATCTTGAGGGCCGTCTCGATCGCCTCCGACCCGCCCGACACCGGGTAGATCGCCGGCGCGTCGAGCGGCAACAGGGCGCCGATCTCGACCGCGTAGGCCTCGAGGGCTTCTGTCGTGAAGGCCGTCCCGTGGGCATAGGCGACGCGGCCCGCCTGCGCCGCCATGACCGCCGCGACCTCCGCCCGCCCATGGCCGATCCCCACGACCACGGCCCCGCCGGCCCCGTCGAGGTAGGCGCGGCCGTCCGCATCCCAGATGGTCGCGCCCTCGGCGCGGACGGCGACGGGGAGGCGGCGTCCGAAGACGCGGGGGAAGACGCGCCCGGCGACGCCGGGAAGGGGCTGCTCAGTCATGCGTCGATTGTACGGAGGCCCCCGGGCGCGCGATGCGCGTCCCGGGAAGCGCAGCGGCCGGGCCGACCGCGAGGGTCGGCCCGGCCGCGCCGTGGCAGGGCTCGGGCTAGACGCGACCCTTGGGGACCGTCTGCCAGTAGGTCTTGTTGAAGACGATCTTGCCCAGGTGCCAGAGCTGGTTCGGCTTGGGCGGCTTCGGCGGGTGATCGTAGTCGAAGGAGAGGAGCGTGCCCTTCCCGTCGCCGACCTCGAAGAAGCACATCACCTTGCCGGTGTAGAGGGCGTGCTTGCCGGAGGGCTTGCGGCCCAGGACGGCGGCAGCGACGCGCTCCGCGACGATGGGCGCCTCGAAGTGCGCGGTCGAGCCGGCCTTCGAGAGCGGGAGATCGGTCGCGTCGCCGAGGGCGAAGATGTTCGGGTAGCGCTCGACGTCCTCGTCCTTTGTCCCCGGCGCGGCCATCTTCTTGACCTGCAGCGTGTAGCGGTCGGTCGGCAGCCAGCCCGACTTCGGGGCCAGCCCGGAGTCGGTGACGACCTGCGCGCCCTTGTGGGGCGGGACGCAGATCAGGAGGTCGTAGGGGTACTCCTCCATCGCGTCGGTGATGACCACCTTGCGCTCGGCGTCGATGGAGTCGATGCCGGCCAGGAGCTGGAGGTCGATCCCCTTCTCCTCGAAGATCGGCGTCGCCATCTCGCTCACGCTCTCGATCGTGAAGGCGCGGTTGATCGGCGAGAGGAACTGGAGCTCGGTCTTGTCGCGCAGGCCGCGCTCGCGCAGCTCGGACTCGACGAGGAAGGCGACCTCGAGCGGCGCCGGCGGGCACTTGTAGGGGATCCCGGCGATCCCGATCACGATCTTGCCGCCCGTGAAGGCGTCGAGCGCCTTGCGGAGCTTGGCGGCGGCCGCGGCACTGTAGAAGTGGTGGGCCTCGGTGTCGAAGTGCTCGATCGCCTCGGGGACGATCCGCGAGCCGGTCGCGATGACGAGCTGGTCGTAGTGGAGCAGATCGCCAGAGCGAAGCTGGACGCGCGACTCCTCGACGTCGATGCGCTCGATCGTGTCGATCACCAGCTCGACGTTCCCGTCGAGAAGCGATCGCTCGCGCCGGAGGAGCTTCTCGGGACGCTCGTTGCCCATCGCGATGTACATGTAGCCGGGCTGGTAGGCATGGCTCCCGGATTCGTCGACGACCGTGACCTTCGCCTCGCCCTTCGCGATCCGGGCCTTCAGCTTGCGGGCGACGAGGTTCGCGGTCAGGGTGCCGCCGACCCCGCCGCCCAGGATGACGACGCGCTGCATGGTGCTCCTACCGGGCCTTCGTGACGACGATCTCGTCGTAGCCGTCCTTGGCCTCGAGGCTCACGAGCGTGTGGCCGGCCTTCTCGACCCACTTCGGGATGTCGATCTTGCTGCCCTTGTCGGCGGACCAGACGGCGACCGTGTCGCCGACCTCGGACTCCTTGATGGCGCGGATGAGCTCCATCAGCGGCCCGGGGCAGAAGCTGCCGCGCGCGTCGACGGTGCGGGAGATGGTGGCGGCCATGGGAAGGGTTCCTTTCGTTGCGGGACGCGTCAGGCCGGGGTGGGGACGCGGGGGGGGCCGGTGCCGGCGATGGTCGCCGGCCCGCCGGGGCCGGCCGGTGTTCTGATGATCGCCGGCCAGCCGCGCCCGGGCGAAGTCAGATGAAGAGCGGGGCGTCACCGCCCTGGAGCAGGGAGATCACGGTGGCGGCACCGACCGGCTCGCCGAGCCCGTCGATCATGTCCTCCTTCTTGAGGCCGAACATGTCCATCGTCATCTGGCAGGGCATGAACTCCACGCCCATCGCCTGGGCGATCTCGAGGAGCTCCTTGGGGCTCGCGACGTTGTACTGCTTGGCGAGCTTGCGCATCATCCACGGGCCCATGCCCAGGAAGTTCATCTTGCTGAGCTTGCGGTGGGAGATGCCCGGGCGCTGCATGAACGACATCATCTTCTGCATCGTTCCGTCGCCGGTGATTCGCACCTCGTCCTTGACGAAGGTCTGGAGGCCCCAGAACGTCAGGAAGACCCGCACCTTGGCGCCCATCGCGGCGCCGGTCGTGGCGAGAATCATCGTCGCCCAGGTCTTCTCCAGCTCGCCGCTGTAGCAGATGATCAGGATGTCCCGGGGCTTGGCCTCGCCTTCGGCCTCTGGAGCGGGCTCCGGCGCGACGGCGGGGACGGGGGTGTCGGTGGTTTCCGCGACGGCGGTCATCGGGGGTCGACTCCTACTTCTTGCGGAGGACGAAGCGGTAGACGCCGCCCTCGACGGTCTGCTCGACGAGCTCGTTGCCGGTCGACTTCGCCCAGGCCGAGAAGTCCTTCGTGGACCCCGGATCGGTGGCGAGGACCTCCAGGAGCTGGCCGGATGCGAGACCCTTGACCGCCTGGGCCGTCTTCACGATCGGCATCGGGCAGGAGAGCCCCTTGGCATCGACCACCTGGGCAATCTGCTCCGTCATCGTTCCCTTCCTTTCGGCCGACCAGCGCCGGCCACGTTCGTGCGCTGTCTCAGATGAAGAGGATGTGGCCGTCGCCGGCGTTGAGGTAGAAGGCGGTCACGCCCTCGACGCCGTCAACGAGCGGGTCCAGGTCCTCCTCCTCGATCTTGAGGACGTCCATCGAGAGCGAGCACGCCTGGATGTCGAGCTCGCCGAGCTCCTTCGCCACGCGCAGCGTGGCGTGCCAGGGCTGCTGCCCGGCCGCGGCGGCTTCGGCCACGAGGGCCGCGCCACGCGCGCCGGCCTCGGGCGCGAGACCCAGGCTCGTGGAGATCCTGTCCCTGCGGAAGGCCTCCAGGCCCCAGTACTGCAGGAAGATGTTCACCTTCCGGCCGAGCGCCGCGGCGCCGCTGGCCATGACCGCGGCCGCCTGCAGGCGATCCTCGGTCCCGGAAAAGAGCACGATGTTGAGCGGTTCGTCTTCCACGCGATCTCCTCAGCCGGCGCCGGCGGGCGAGGCGGCAGGCATCGGCCGCTCGTCGGACGGGTTCGGGCGATCGGAAAGCTCGCCAAGGCGGGCGAGCCGACGCATCAGGACCCCACGCATGAGGTTGCAGGCATCGATGACCTCGGGATCGGTCAGGTGGTACCTGACCTCCCGGCCGTCGCGCTGCGCCTCGACGATCCCGGCCGCTCGCATGACCGCGAGATGCTGGGAGACGTTCGGCTGCGTGATCCCCATCTCCTCTGCGAGGCGGCCGACTTCCTTCGGCTCCTCCGCGAGCAGGTGCAGGATCTCGAGCCGGCGGGGGCTTGCCAGGATCTTCATGACCTCCGATTGGAGGCTCCAGATCGGGTCCATGTGCGCATTCTGGATACATGCGCACTTGCGCATCATTGCCAGATGGCCCGTCTGTTGGCCCACCCGGCACGGGGCCGGGGGGCCGAATGGCAGGGGTTCCGTTCCGGCGCTCCCTCCCCGGTGCCGCCTCGCGGCCCTCTCAACCCCTCGCGGCGGGCACCGGCCCCGTCGAGCCACGCACCACGAAGGACGTCGAGAGGACCACCGTCTCGGGCGGCCCGTCGTGCCCGGCGAGCCGGCCCAGGAGCCGCTGCGTCGCGGTGACTCCCAGCTCGAGGACGGGCTGGGCGATGACCGTCAGCGCCGGCCGCAGGAGCGTCGTCCACGGGAGGTCGTCGAACGCGACCAGCGAGATGTCGCGGGGGATCTCGAGCCCCGCGTCCTGGATCGCGTCGATCGCCCCGAGCGTCATCGTCTCGTCCGTCGTCACGAGGGCGGTCGGGCGGTCCGGCAGTGCCAGCGCCTGCGCGGTGGCGCGCCGTGCATCCGCGCGGTCGTAGCGCGCGCCGCAGATGAGGTCGTCGGCCACCGGGAGCCCGGCCTCCCGCAAGGCAGCCGCCCAGCCGGCCTCGCGGATCCGGCTCGTCATGCCGCTGTCGGGTCGGAGCCGGGACCGAACGGCCTCTGCCGCCGTGAGGGCGCTGAGCAGCTCGACCACGATCGCGATCCTCCGGTGCCCCAGCCGGATGAGGTGGCGGACGGCGTTCTTCGCGGCCCGATGGTTGTCCACGACCACGACGTCGCACCGAACTCCGGGCGCGCCCCGGTCGAACAGGACGATGGGAATGCCGCGCTCCTGGACCTCCGCAAGATGCTCCGCTGAGCCCGGCTCGGCCGGGCTCACGATCAGGCCGTCGACCCGCTTGTCGACGAACACCTCGATGGCCGCCCGCTCGAGCGCGAGGTCCTCGTCGGTGTTCGCGAGGATGACCACGAAGTCCTCCTTGCGGGCGGCGTCGGCGATGCCGCGCACCGCCTCCGCGAAGAAGGCCAGCTGGATGTCCGAGACGACCACTCCGAGCGTGCGAGTCGTGCCCGACTTCATGCTCCGAGCGAGCGCGTTGGGCCGGTAGCGGAGCGCGGCCGCCGCGGCGAGAACGCGCTCTCGAGCACCGGCGCTGGCGCTGCCGTACCCGCCCAGCGCCCGCGCCGCAGTCGCCCGCGAGACGCCCGCGGCGCGGGCGACGTCGTCGAGCGTCGCATGGTCCCGGTTGTCGCGGCTTGGCATGTCGCGCAAGGCTATCCGGTGGGACGGCCTGCGCGCGACGCGCTCGGGCCGCCTCGCCTACTTCCCGAAGCCCTCGGAGAGGCCTCGGATGAACTGCCGCTGCCCGGCGAGGAACAGGATGATCATCGGGATCGAGGCGATCGTCAGCGCGGCGAAGAGGACCGGCCAGTCCGACAGGACCCGCCCCGACATCTGGAGGAGGCCGACGGGCAGGGTCTTCATGTCGGTGTCGTTGATGAAGACCAGCGCGAAGACGAACTCGTTCCACGCGAACAACGCCTGGAGCAGGGCCGCCGAGATGATGATCGGGCGCGAGAGGGGCATCACGACCAGCCAGAAGATCTGCCAGCGGCTCGCCCCGTCGACGATCGCCGCATCCTCCATCTCCCGCGAGAGCGTGATCATGTAGGCCCGGATCAGGAAGACCGTGAACGGGATCCGGAAGGCCGTGTAGAGGATGATCAGGGCCCAGTACGTGTTGAAGATCCCGATCGCCTGCAGGAGGCGGAAGAGGGGGATGAGCGCGACGGTCGGCGCCAGCATCATCCCGCCGAGGAGGAGCACGGTGATCGCGCCGCCGAACGGGACCCGGTGCCGGGTGAGGGCGTACGCCGCCATCGCGCTGAAGAGGATGGTCGTCACGACCGAGCCACCTGTCACGATGACGCTGTTCATGAGGTAGCGGACGACGCCGAGGTCCCACGCCTTCTGGAAGTTCTCCCAGCGCCACGTCGACGGCAGCCCCCACGGGTCGCCGAAGAGCTCGAGGTTCGACTTGAAGCCGTTGAGCACCGCCCAGGCCATCGGGTAGAGGATCGCCACGGCCAGGACGATGAGGAGGATGTACGCGACCGTCCGCCCGATCGCGGCGCCGACCGTCCCGGCGGGGCCCCGCTCGTAGCGCGGGTGCTCGACGCTTCCGGCCATCAGTACTGCACCGCCTTCCCACGGTTCAGGAAGAGCTGGACGACGGAGGCGGCGAGGGTGATGACGAAGATGACCACGGCAAGCGCGGCGGCGTAGCCCATCTGGTCGTTGAAGAAGGCGGACTTGTACATCCACGACGCGAGCGTGTGGCTCGAGTTGTTGGGCCCGCCGGCGGTCATGACCCAGACCTCGTTCATCACGAGGAAGGCGCCCGAGATCGTGATGATCGTCGCGAGGAGGGTCATCTCGCGCACAAGCGGCACGGTGATCCGGCGGAAGGCCTGGATGCGGCTGGCGCCGTCGATGTAGGCGGCCTCGTAGAGCTCGCGCGGGATCCGCTGCATGGCCACGATGAAGAGGACCATCACGTAGCCGACGGACTGCCACTGGCTCATCGCGATGATCGACCAGATGGCGGTCGCGGACTCGCCCAGCCAGGAGTGCTTGAACTGCTCGAGGCCGACGAGGTCGAGGAACCCGTTAACGAGTCCAATCTGGGGGTTGTAGATGAACGTGAAGAGGAGCCCCGTGACCGTCAGCGACAGGACGGCCGGAATGAAGTACACGGTCCGGAAGAAGCCCTTCAGGCGACCGCGGACGAGCTCCTCGAGGACGGCTGCAAGGACGAGCCCGCCGAAGACCTGGAAGACGACCGAGACGACGGCATAGGCGACGTTGTTGAAGAGGGAGCTCCAGAAGACCGCGTCAGCCGCCATCGTCCGGTAGTTGTCGAGCCCGACGAAGACCTCCCTGGAGAAGGCGCTCCATCGGAACAGGCTGAGCCGGAGGTTCTCGACGACGGGGTAGTAGACGAAGACGACGAGCAACAGGACCGCGGGGGCGACCCACAGCAGCATCGACCACCGGCCGCGTTGCGTCCTCGACATCGGCGCTCCCTCGACGAGGCTCGCTCCCGGGGGCGGCCGGGCGGCCGCCCCCGGGAGGAGATGCTATTCCGTGGAAGCCTTGGCCGTGACCGCCGCCGCCTGCACGTCGGCGACGACGTCGGCCGGGGTCTTGGTCCCGTCGAGCATCGCCTGCACGCCGTTGAGGTAGGCGTTGGCGACGTCGATGTGGGTGACGGTATCGAGCCAGATCGCCATGCTCGACGCGGTCGAGATGTCCTCGACGACCTGGACGTTCTGCGGGAAGGTGTTCTCCGCGGTCGCGGACCCGATGACCGGGCTGAGCCAGCCGAGGTCCTTGGTCAGTTTCTGCGCATTCTCGATGTTGGTCAGGTACTTCAGGAAGTCGACGACGATGTCGAGGTGCTCGGTGCCCTGGTTGACGAGGAAGCCGTCGGGGGCGCCGGTGAGAGCGCCCGCGTCGCCGGGCGTGGTGGCCGGCGCCGGGAGCTTCATGAAGTCCCAGTTCGAGGCCAGCTCGGCGGGGGCGCCGCCGGCCTCGGTCAGGACCTGGAACTCGACCGCCTCGATGTAGTGCATCGGCGAGACGCTGTTGAGGAAGTTGGCCTGGCCATTCTCGTGCGAGATGCCGTTGGAGCCCGGGGTGAGGCAGCGCGTGTTGATGTCGGCGAAGGCCTGCAGGGCCTGCAGGTACCCGGGGTCGGTGAACTCGCCGGTGGCCGGATCGTAGTCCTTCGCCAGCGTCTCGGGCGGGACGTAGTACGGGTTGAGCTGGGTCATGAAGTGGATGGCCGGCCAGCCGAACTGGTTGCCGAACGCCATCGGGTCGTCGACGCCCTTGGACTTGAACGTGTCGCAGGCCGCGAGGAGCTCCTCGAGGTTCGTCGGGACGGCGATGCCGTTGTCGGCGAACATCTTGGTGTTGTAGACGAGGTACTTGGCATCGAGGGTGAACGGCACGCCGTAGAGCTTGCCGTCGTAGGTGTACGCCTCGAGCGCGGCCGGGGTGAAGCTGTCCTTCCACTCGCCGCTGATGTCACCGGTGAGGTCCCGGGCAAGGTCGCCGCGGACGAACTTCTTCGTGAAGTCGCCGGCCCACGAGAAGTAGATGTCCGGGAGCGTGTTCGACGCCGCGAGGACGCGCAGCTTGTCCTTCACGCCCTGGTCGGTCTCGGCCATGACCTCGATCTCGACCTTGGGGTGGTCGGCGAGGTAGGCCGCGACGACCGCGTCGAAGTACGGCGTGTAGCGCGGGTCGCCGTACTTGTGCAGGAAGCTGATCTTGCCCTCGAGCTCCGCCGCCGGCGTGGCCGGAGCGGTCGTCTCGCCCGGGGCAGGCGTTGCGGGGGCCGGGGTTGCGGGGGCCGTCGTGGCCCCGCCGCCGCACGCCGCGGCAACGATGCCGATGGCGGCGACGAAGGCAAGGAGCCGGCTCGCCGGCCGCCCCGCCTGAGATCGAATGCTCACGTTCTCCTCCTGCTGAACACTGATGCGACCGATCGATCAATTCGCGCTCAGGACGGGGCCGTCCGCGACGTCGAGGGCGCTGCGAACTCGGGGGCGAGCGGGCTGCCGCGCCCGAACGCCCCGTAGCTGCCACAGGTGGCGGCCGCGGCCAGGGCCGCGGCCTCGAGGGTGACGGCCGGGTCCTCGCCGGCGACATAGCCGGCCAGGAACCGTCCGATGAAGGAGTCGCCGGCGCCGAGGGTGTCGACGACCGCGGTGGTGACGGCCGGCTGGCGCCATGTCCGGCGGCCGTCGTACAGGAGGGCCGGCTTGGTCCCGCGGGTCGCCAGGGCGAGCCGTGGGCCCTGCGCCACAGCCCTGGCGAGCAGGCCGAGGGCGGCCGCCTCGTCGAGGTCCGTCGCGGAGAAGCAGGCGATCTCCAGGTGGGGAAGGATCGGCCCGAGATAGGCCGGATCGCGGTGGATCGAGAAGTCGAACGCGACCGGGGCGACGGCCGCGAGGTCCGCGACCTGGTCTTCGAGGATGCTGCAGTCGCCGGTGTGGACGAGGTCGAACGTCCCCGTCCAGGCGAGGTCGTCGGCGTCGAGCCGGAACCGCGACACGCCGATGTCGGAGCCGACGAAGACGCGGTCGCCCTCGACCAGCGTCACGTCGGCATAGGCGTTCGGGCCGTCGACAACCCGGACATGGCTGACGTCGATCCCCTCGGCGCGGAGGCCCGCGAGCACGACGTCGCCGGCGCGGTCGGTTCCGATCGCGCCGATGTACGCCGCCTCTGCGCCGGCCCGCGCCGCGGCCACGGCCACGTTCAGGGCGTTGCCGCCCGGAAACATGAGGCCGAGGTCGTGGTACCGGTCGACGACGTTGTCACCGGCACCGAGGAGCTTCATCTCAGTACTCGACCTTGAACATGTAGCGGCGGTTCTTGAGGTCGTGGCCCCGGACCGCCTCGAAGTGCTCGGCGAGCCGGCTCTGCATCGCGAACAGGACGTACGTCGAGACGAACGGCCGCATCGCGGGCTCGATCCCCGGCAGGTCGAAGTCGCGGGCGTCGACGTACCAGGCGTTCTTCGTGTACTTCTCGAGGAAGCGCTTGGCGCGCTCGTCGATCGGCCGCGTCGACTCCTCGCCGAGGTAGAGGATGACCGCCGTGTCGTCGGTGACGACCTCCATGGCGCCGTGGAGGAACTCGGCCGCGTCGAAGTGCGCGGCGTCCTTCCACTGCATCTCCTGCAGGTAGCACATCGACAGGCAGTAGGCGACGCCGACGTTCGGGCCGGAGCCCAGGACGTAGATGATCGGCGCGTCCTTGAGGGCCTCGGCGATCCGGTGGTTGAGGTCCTCGGCATGGCGGACCGCGTCGAGGAGCGCGTTCGGGAGCGCCGTGAGGGCGCGCACGTGGGCGTCGTACGCCTCGGGCGCGAGATCGCCGATCTCGCGCAGGATCGCCAGGACCGTGAGGGCCTCAGCCGTCTGCTTCGGATCGCCGACGCCCTCGTCGTCGCCGTAGGCGAACGCGGCGTCGCTCGCCCGCGCCAGCGGGCTGTCGGCGAGGCGCGTGTACGAGACGACGGTCGCGCCGGCGGCCTTCGCGAACCTCGCGACCTCGACGACCTCCGGGGTCGTGCCCGTGTTCGAGCAGACGAGGACGAGGCTGCCGGGGCCGAGCGCGGCCGGGTTGCGGTAGATCAGCTCGTTGGCCGAGTACGCGAAGGCTGCGAACCGCTTGGTCCCCCGCTCCAGGAGGTACTGGACCGGGGAGTGGGTGAGGAGCCCGCCGCCGCTGCCCGTGAGGAAGACGTTCGTCAGGCCGGCTACCACGACGCGCTTCGCGAGCGCCTCGATCTCCGGCCGCTGGCCGAGGGCGACGTCGAGGCCGGCGCGATGCACGGTCGGGAGGGGCTTGAGGGGGAGGGTCGCGGTCTCCGTCACGATGGGGTCGCTCCTTTCGAGCTGGCTGCGCCGGCGAGCCGACGGGGTCGGATGGGAACTAGGGCCACGTCGCGTCCGGGCCGGCCGCGAGGACGCCGTGCCCCATGAAGACGCGCTCGTCCAGGTCGGTGATGCCGCGCAGGAGGGCCGAGTAGACCGTGAACCACTGGAGCGGCACGAGGAGAACGAAGGGTGTCAACAGGGGGTGGAGCCCCGGGTAGTCGGCCGCGTCGATGACGAGGGCGCGGGCGCCGGCTGCCGTGGCAGTGTCGATCGAGCGCTGGGTGACGGCGCGCGTCTCGTCGGTGCCGAGGAGCGCGACGATGTCGAGCCGGGACCGCTCGAGCGCCTCGACCGGGCCGTGGCGGAACTCGGCCGACTCGATGAACGAGCCGTTGACCCGGATGTTCTCCATGAAGACGGTCAAGGCGAACTTGTACCCCAGGCCCAGCAGCGGGCCCGCCGCGAACACGGTCAGCGCCGTCGAGCTGAGGAACCGGCGGGCCCGCTCGAGGCCGTCGGCCTCGCCCTCGCGATAGGCGCAGCCGAGCATCGCCGGCAGCTCCGGGAGCTGGGCGAGGGCCGCCTCCGCCTCGGCGAGCTTCGGGCTCCCCGTCTCCCGGGCCAGCTCGAGGGCGAAGAGCGTGACCGCGGCGAGCGGGATGATGTAGAGCGCCGCGGAATCGTAGTCGAGCAGCTCCGCGGCCTCGGCCGCCATGGGGCTGGGCCGGCGCCGGGCGATCGCGACCGTGTGGGCCCCGACGCCGTTGGCGTGGCGGAGCGCCGCCAGGGTGTCCTCGGTGGCGCCCGAGTAGGAGGCGAGGAAGACGAGCGAGCGGCTGCCGAGGCGCGGCGGGTTGCGCCACACGAGCTCGTAGCTGGTCAGGACGTCGGACGTCACCCGGGTGAGGCGGTCGAGCAGGTACTTCCCCGTGTACATGTTCGCCCAGGACCCGCCGCTGCCGACGAAGTAGACGTGCTCGAACTCCCCGGCCGCCGTCCGTCGCGCGAGCTGGCGGATCCGGTCGCCGTGCTCGGCGAGGAACCGCGGAAGGTCGGCCTCGAGGCGCGGAGCCGTGAACAGCTCGCTGGCTCGGGCTGCGTCGACGAGCTCCGCCAGATCTGCCACGCCTAGTCCTCCTGGTATCGCGCCGGTGGCTCGAGGTCGGATTGAGAACCTTCTCAACAGGTGATGTGAGAACGATCTCACAATCCCGCGAGGTGTCAAGCCCCAAGTAGTGGCTGGGGCCGGCCGGGTGGATCCGTGGAAGCCCGACCGCCTGGCGCGGCAGGCTAGGCACGGGCGCGTCATGCATCCGGGAGGGCCGGGCCGGCGTGGGCCGCTTCGATGGCTCGGCCGACGCTCAGGCGACCAGCACGGCGCTCCCGCCGGGATCGGCGCCGGCCCGAAGAGCGCCCAGGCTCGAGTCGGCGAGATGGCGAACGCGGCGTGGAGGGTCTGCCGGTAGCGCTGCCCGCGCGACCGCGGCCTGGCTCAGGCCCGCCGCCCGTCGACACTCACGCAGAACCTCGCCCCACTGGGCGCCCCTCCCTGCCCGGCCGACGGTCCTGGATCTCGATGGCCTCCGAAGGAACGCACGTCGGAGGTAGCCTGACGCCCACCGTGGGCGGTGCGCCACTCCTGCGGAGCCCCACTCGTGTCAGGCAGTCCCCGACCGGCGGTGCAACCTGCGAGGCAGCTGTGGCCGTGTCGGTGCCGCTGCCAGAGGCGGGTCCTTCAGACAAGACGCCCCGCGACCATCGGGGACGGCACCTGCGGGGCCGGCACCGGCGAGCAGGACCCGGTCGTGCAGGGCTGGTGGCCCGGAGTCCGCGTCCGGAGCAGCGTCTCCGCCATCAGGGCCGCCCAGCGCGGAAGACCGAGGCAGTCGCGGAGGCTGATGACCGGGGAGCGGGGCATGACGAGCTTGTCCGAGGTGGCCACCGCGACCTGGCCGGCAATGATCGGGGCCGGCGTGGGCAGGCAGGAGCGCGTGGTGCAGTGCTGGCGGGCCGGCGCGCCCGAGGAGACGGCCAGGCTCGCCGCGATCAGTGCTGCGAGGATCGTGCGCTTCATCTCGGGCCTCCCTCGTCAGCCCTGCCACCCGACCTCGGGGTGCCTCGCTGACGGGGCCAGCGTGCAGCTGGCGGGTGGTGCAACCCGATGGTGCCGGTCACTCGCGGAGCGGTATTCCGTCACACGCGGGCCGGCCGGCCGGCCGCACGATGGAGGCCGCGATCTGCCGGCATCCACCACCGCAGCTCGTAGCCGCGGAGGTACACGGCCGCGCTGAGCTCGATGCCGTGCGGCGACCGCCCGATCTGCCGCCGGACCGGGTCCGTGCCGGAGGAACCAGGCTGCTCCTCCTCTCGAGTGGATGCAGCCCGGGCCGACGGTTCCGCAGGCGGGAGCGCCTTCCCGTCCGGCGTCCTCGCCGGCAGCCTGGAACCTCCGCGCGCCCACCCCATGAACCGCCGTCCGCCCATCACACTGTCCTCCAGTGACGTCGCCCGACGCCACCCTGTGCTCGCCGACAGGAAGCACGGTGACGCGGCCGCGTCGTGGGGGCGATCGGCCCCGTCACACGCCATCCGGTATTCGGCCACACGGCTCGTGTTCGTCGTCGAAGATGCCCTTGCCCCGGGCGGCCGTTCGGCCTACGCTCGCCGACGATGGCGGCATGCGCGTCGTGCGGCACGGAGAACCCGGATGGGTTCCGGTTCTGTGGCGCGTGTGCCGCCCCGCTCGCGGCGGCCACTCCCATGCGCGAGGAGCGCAAGGTCGTCACGGTCCTCTTCGCCGACCTCGCGGGGTTCACCGCCCGCGCCGAGGCGCTCGACCCGGAGGACGTGCGGGCCTTCCTACTCCCCTACTACGACGCTCTCACGGCAGAGATCGAGCGGCACGGCGGCCATGTCGACCGCTTCCTCGGTGACGGGGTGATGGCCCTCTTCGGTGCGCCGACGGCCCACGAGGACGACCCGGAGCGAGCGGTCCGGGCGGCCCTGCGGATCCTCGAGCGGATCCCCGCACTCGACCTCGACCTCCACGTCCGCCTCGGCATCAACACGGGCGAGGTGCTGTACGCCTCGGGCAACGGCGGCGAGAGCGACAATTCGGTGACCGGTGATGCCGTGAACACCGCCGCAAGGCTCCAGGCCGCCGCGCCCGTCGACGCGGTGGTCGTTGGCGAGGCCACATTCAGGGCGACGGGCCATCAGTTCCGGTACGAGGAGCTCGGCCCGATCGCCGCCAAGGGCAAGGCCGAGCCGGTGCCGCTCTGGCGGCCGCTCGGCCCGATCTCCGGTCCCGTCCCCGTGCTCGGCGAGGAGCGCACCCCATTCGTCGGCCGCACGTTCGAGCTCCAGACCCTCGTCCGCCTCTTCGAGCGGGCGCGCGCGACCTCATCGCTCGAGATCGTGACGATCGTTGCCGACCCCGGCATGGGGAAGAGCCGCCTGGTCCGCGAGCTTGCCCGCTACGTGGACGCCCTCCCCGAGCTCGTCAGGTGGCGCGTGGGCCGGTGTCTCCCGTACGGCGACGCCGTTGGCTTCTCGGCCCTGAGCGAGATCGTGAAGGCGCACGCCGGCATCCGCGACACGGACAACCAGGTGACGCTGTCCGCCAAGCTCGAAGCGGTGCTCACCGAAGCGGACCCGTCACTCCGGGCGTGGATCAAGGATCGGATCGGGCCCTTGGTCGGCCTCGCGGTCACCACTGCACCACCCCAGCAGGAGGAGGCCTTCACCGCATGGCGCCGGTTCCTCGAGGGGATCGCCGAGCGAGGGCCGACGGTCATCGTCGTCGAGGATCTCCACTGGGCGGACGAGGCGATGATCGCGTTCCTCGAGCACCTCGCTGGTCGGACCGCCGACCTCCCGCTCCTCCTGGTGGCGACCGCCCGACCGGAGGCAGGCGATCGTCACCAGGGCTGGCTGGGACGCACCGGTTCATCGCGCACGACGCTCCGCATGGACGCGCTCGACCACGAGGCGATGGCAGAGCTGCTCGGCGCCGCCCTTCCCGGCGTGGACGCGGCTCTCACCGAGACCGTCCTTGCCCGGGCCGGCGGCTCGCCCCTCTTTGCCGAGCAGCTCGCGGCGATGCTGCGCGAGGCGTCCGGTCAGGCGCTCGAAGCGAGCGCGATCCCTCTCTCCATCCAGGCCCTTCTTGCCGCCCGCATCGACGCTCTGCCGGCCGAGGCCAAGGCGCTCCTCCTCGACGCGTCCGTCATCGGACGCCGTTTCTCCTCCGATGCCCTCATCGCCGTCTCGGGACGGGATGGGATGGCAGTCGGCGGCCTCCTCATGGACCTCGCGCGCCGCGAGATGGTCCGGTCGGTCATCCCCGCCGGGAGCGACGACGAGGGCGAGTACGCGTTCGTCCACGCCCTCGTGCGTGATGTTGCGTACGCTGCCCTCCCCCGGGCGGCTCGACTCGCCCGCCATCGCGCCACAGCCGCATGGATCACCGCGCGGTCGACCGGCCATCTCGGGCCCGACGCTGAGCAGGTTGTCGCTCACCTGACGGACGCCCGGGAGCTCGCCGCGGCGACGCACACCCCGGCGGTCGAGTCCGCCGCCATCGAGGCCGCCCTCGTGACCTCCCTGCTCGCGGCGGCCGACCACGGCATGCGGACCCAGCCGACGCGGGCGGTCCGGCACCTCCGCCGAGCGCTCGAGCTCGTCGTTGCCGACGACCCGCGCCGCCCCGACGTCCTCGCTCGCCTCGGACGGGCGCATCTCGCGGTCCTCGACCATGCGGCGGCGTTGCCTGTTCTCGAAGAGGCCGCTGAGGCGTACCGGCGGCGAGGCGACTCGATCGCCGCCGCCGAGCTCGCCGTTTCCCTCGGTGCAGCGGTCTTCAACCTCGGCGACGCGACACGAGAGGCGGCCATCGTCGACGAGGCTCGCCGTGTGCTGGAGGAGCACCCCGGCCCAGGACTCGTCGCCATTCTGGCCGAGCAGGCGCACATCGCCATCCAGCGCGATCACGATAGCGACGCGATTGCCCGGGCGGACGGCGCGATCGACCTCGCTCGCGAGCTCGGCCTCCCGCCGCCCCATGCCGCGCTCCATGCCCGCGGGGTGGCCCGACTCTGGTTGGACCTCGATGGCGGCGAGGCAGACCTGCGACTCGCGATCGAGCGCGCCGAGGCCGAAGGCGACCTGCGGGCAGCCGCCGGCGCCTTCATCAACCTCGCGGGCGCGCTCGACGGGGTTTCTGGCCCCGCGGCCGGCATTCGGGCCGCTGACGAGGCGATTGCCTTCTGCGCGGCCCACGGCATGCCAACCGGCGCCGCCAAGGTGCGTCGGGCCGAAGTGCTCTTTGTCGCCGGCGCCTGGGACGAGGCCTTCACCGAGGCGGAGGCCGGTCGCGCCTGGGGCACAGAACACCAGGACGCATGGGTCGTCACGATGGCAGATCAGGTGATCAATCGGGTTCGCGTCGACAGGGGCGAACGCACCGGGCCGCTGATCGGGTTCTATTCGGGGTTCCTGGCGATGGGTTTCCGGTCGACCGGGGCCGCTTCGCTTGTCGCGGACGCCGCCCTCGCGGAGAGCGGACCCGAGACGGCACTGGGCGTGCTCCAGGACGCGATCGAGAGATCGTCCCCTGGGGAACTCGAGGAGCCCGCCAGATTCGTCCGCGCCTGCCTCCGCGCAGGCTCGGCTCGCTTGGCACAGCAGGCACTGTCGCTGGGAATCGCACAGCGTCCCGCCGAGGCGACTGATCTCGTCTCCGCCGAGGCGATGCTCGCCGAGGCGGTCGGCGATCTGCCGGCGGCTCGCAACGGCTTCGCCAGCGCCGCGGAGGTGTTCGCGCGGCACGGGAACGTCCCCGAGCAGGCACACGCCCTCGCCGGCCTCGGGCGGTGCCTGCTCGCCCTCGGCGCGACCGAGGAAGGCATCGCCCGCCTCCGCGAGTCCCGGGCCATCTGGGAGCGATTGAGGGCCACGCCGCGGATCGCCGAGATCGACGCGCTGCTGGCGGCTGCGCCAACGACCTGACCGCACTCCGGGCCAGGGCGCGGGTTCGCCGCCGCGTGGAGTGTGACCAAGTACCGTCCCGGGCGGTCAAACGCCGCTGCCGGGTCGGGGCTTGCCCGCCTACCGTCGCTGGTGTCGATCGCTGACGGAGGGCCAAGCCATGAGAAGCCTCACGGGGATCACCGTTGTCGGATGCCTGCTCCTTGCCGGCTGCGCCGGCGCGACCTCGCCGCCACCAGCCCCGGCGACCCAGGACCCGGGGGTGACGTCCCGGCCGATGCTGGCGATCTCGAACGACGCGGTCGCGGTCGTGGACACCCCCGGCGACGCAAGAACGGCGGCAGGTCAGCCGGGTCCCGGCCATCTCGACATCGTGGCCGCGAAGGTCGAGAGGTCTGGCGACGGGGCCTTCGTGTTCGACCTCACGCTCGCCTCCGCGCTGTCGCCGGAGCCCCGGGCGCCCGAAGCCGGGGCGTCCGCGGGTTGGGCTGTCTGCATCGACCTGTACCCCTTCGTGGTGTCCTCCGTGTTCGGCCAGCTGCCCACCGGGATGCCATGCCAGCTCATCGTCCGGACCCTGTGGGACGGGACCCGGTTCTCGGGCCAGCTTATCGATCGCCGGGCCGTGGGAGCCGGTGTCCCGGCCAGCGCAGAGCCCTTTGTGCCGGTCGTCGAAGGAGCGTCGATCCGGATGTCCGTGCCCGCGGAATCGCTGGGAAATCCGTCCTGGTTCCTGTGGTCGACCTTCACCGAGGAGCTCGGCTCCACGGACGCCGTCGAGCACCTCGGGGCCCTCGGTCCGTACGCCGCACACCACCTGGACGCGGCTCCCGACGGCGGCGTCGGCGCGCCGCTGCAGTGGCGGGGCGAGTGACCGTCAGCAGATGCGGGGCAGCTGCTCCCCGACCAGCATGTCGACGATCCGCTCGCTGCCGACGATCGTCCGGATGGTGACCATGCCGGGATGATCGGCAGTGACCGCGCCGATGCGGGCCGCTCCCAGGCCCTCCGGGAGGGCCCGCATCGCCGCCACGACGGCGTCGGCCGAGGCCGCCGGGACGATCGCCACGAGCTTGCCCTCGTTGGCGACGTGGAACGGGATCGAGGCCCAGCATCTCGCAGGCCGCCCGCACCGGGCCCGGGATGGGGATCGCCGCCTCGTCGAGGACCATCCCCACGCCGGAGCTCGCCGCGATCTCGTTGAGCGCGGACGAGAGGCCGCCGCGCGTCGGGTCGCGCAGGACGCGCACGTCCGGCTCCACCGCCAGCATCGCGGCGACGAGCCCGTTGAGGGCCTGCGTGTCGGAGGCGATCTCCACCTCGAACTCCAAGCCCTCGCGCACGCTCATGATCGCGACCCCGTGGAGGCCGATCGGCCCCGACAGGATGATCGCGTCGCCGGGGCGGGCGCGGTCGGCCGCCGGCGCGACGCCGTCGGGGACCAGGCCCATCCCGGCCGTGTTCACGAACAGCCGGTCGGCCGCGCCGCGACCCACGACCTTCGTGTCGCCGGTGACGATCCGGGCGCCCGCCCGGGCCGCCGCGCGAGCCGCCGACGCGGTGATGTCGGACAGCTCCTGCAGCGACAGCCCCTCCTCGATGACGTACGCCAGCGAGATCGCGAGCGGCTGGGCGCCCATCATCGCCAGGTCGTTGATCGTGCCGTTCACCGCCAGCTCGCCGATGTCGCCACCCGGGAAGCGGATCGGGCTCACGACGAAGGAGTCGGTGGTGAAGGCCACGCGCGTCCCGGCGACGTCGACGACGGCCGCGTCGTTGAGCGGGCCGCCGGGCGCAGCCACCGCGAGCGCCGGGCCGATCACATCGCGCAGGAGCGCGTTCGAGAGCTGGCCCCCGGAGCCGTGGCCGAGGATGACCCGCTCGCCCTCCGGGATCGGCGCCGGGCAGACGACGCCCACGGGATCGATCGTCGGCGCAGGCGAACCGTCGGTCGCGACGATCCGATCGGGCTCCACGCTCATCGGGACGCCTCTGTCCCACCGATCGGCGCCACCTGCACGAGCGGCACCATCGGCACCGGCGACCGCATGGCCCCCAGGCCACGCCCCGCCGAGAAGAACGCCGCGCACGTCCCCTCCGAGCTGACCATGGGCGCACCAAGCGGCTTCTGGGGCGTGCAGAGCGTCCCGTAGGCGGTGCAATCGAGGGGCAGCTTCTCGCCGGTCAGGATGGACCCGGCGATGCAGGCCGGGTGCTCGTTGGTGCGGATCTCGCCGACGTCGAACTTCTGCTCCGCGTCGAAGCGCGCGTACGCCTCGCGGAGACGGTAGCCGGACTGCGGGATCTCCCCCACCCCGCGCCACTTGCGCTCGCCGACCTCGAAGACCTCGAAGATCTGGCGCTGGGCAAGGGGGACGCCCTCGCGCCGCACGGCGCGGACGTACTGGTTCTCGACCTCCGCTCGGCCTTCCTCGAGCTGGCGGATCGCCATGAGGATCCCTTCGAGCAAGTCGAGCGGCTCGAAGCCCGTCACGACGATCGGGACCCGGTACTTCTCCGCGATCGGCTCGTACTCGGTCCAGCCCATCACCGCGCAGACGTGGCCGGCCGCCAGGAACGCCTGGACCTGGTTCTTCGGCGAGTCCAGCAGCGCGGTCATCGCCGGCGGCACCAGCACGTGCGACACAAGCACGCTGAAGTTGTCGATGCCGCGCCGGGAAGCCTCCGCGACGGCCATCGCGTTCGCCGGCGCCGTCGTCTCGAAGCCGACCGCGAAGAAGACGACCTGGCGGTCCGGGTTGGCGAGCGCGATCTTGAGCGCGTCGAGCGGGCTGTAGACGATCCGCACGTCGGCCCCGCGGGCCTTGAGGGCCAGCAGGTCGGTCGCCGAGCCCGGGACGCGCAGCATGTCGCCGTAGCTCGTGAAGATGACGTCGGGACGCGCGGCGATCGCGAGGGCCTTGTCGACCTGCTCGAGCGGCGTGACGCAGACCGGGCAGCCCGGCCCGTGGATCATCCGGACGCCGGAGGGCAGCGCCTCGTCGATCCCCTGCTTCACGATCGTGTGGGTCTGCCCGCCGCAGACCTCCATGAGCGTCCACGGCCGCGTCGTCACGCGGTGGATCTCGGCGATGAGCTTCTTCGCCAGGACCGGGTCGCGGTACTCGTCGAGGTACTTCACGCAGGCGCCCCCGGGGCCGGCCCCGGCCCGCCGAACGCCCCGGTCGCCGGCGTCCCGTCGTCCGAGACCACGGCCGGCTCGTCCATGCCCGGGCCCATCGTCGCGAGCTCCTGGCGGACCAGGTCGCCCATCGTGGAGAGGATCTCGAGCGTCTTGAGCGCCTCCTCCTCGTCGACGCGGCTGATCGCGAACCCGACGTGGATGATCACGTAGTCGCCGAGCTGCACCTCCGGGATGTACGCCAGGCAGGCCTCCTTGCGGACGCCGCCGAAGTCGACCTTGCCCATCGGCAGGCCGGCGTCGTCGCGGATCTCGATGACCTTGCCCGGGATCCCAAGGCACATGGCGCGTTCCTCCTCAGGCGCGGCGAACGGCAGCTCCGGAGCTGGCGTGCGCGGCAGCTGCCATCCTCGCGGCGGCGACTGCCGCCTGACCATAGCTGATCCCGCCGTCGTTGACGGGAACCTGGCGGTTGATGAAGACCTCGAACCCGTCCCGGGCCAGGCGCCGCAGCAGCGCGGACGCGAGGCGGCGGTTCTGGAATACCCCTCCGGAAAGGCAGACCGTGCGCAGGCCCGTTTCCGTCCGGGCGGCGGCGACGAGCTCGCGCGTCACCTCGGCAATCGTCTCGTGGAAGGCGGCCGCGAGGTCGCCGGCCGGCCGGCCGGCCGCCACGCCCTCCATCAGGGCCCGCAACGTCGGGCGCGGGTCGTAGACGAGCAGGCCGTCGACGCGGCCAACGCGCGACGGCAGCCGGGCCGCCGGGCGGTCGCCGGCCGCGATCTCGAGGTCGATCGCCGCCTGCGCCTCGTACTCGGCCACGTCGCGCAGGCCGAGGAGCGCGGCGGCCGTGTCGAAGAGCCGGCCGGCGGAGGACGCCAGCGGCGCGTTCAGGCCCCGCGCGACCTGGGTGCGCACGACGGCCACCTCGCGCGGGTCGAGCCGGGCGAGGAACGCGGCCGCGAGCTCCGGGTCCAGGTCGTCGCCGCGGCCCGCGCCCGCGCCGCCGGCACCCGCGCCGACGCCGTCCGGGCCGTCGATCCCCGGGAGCCGCTCGCCGGCCAGCAGGTAGCCGAGCGCCATCCGCCACGGCCGCTTCACCGCCAGCGCCCCTCCGGGCATCGGCGCCCGCCCGAAGCGGGCCAGGCGGCGATAGCCGACGAGGTCGGCGGCCAGGATCTCGCCGCCCCACAGCGTCCCGTCGTCGCCCATCCCCAGGCCGTCGTACGCAACGCCGATGAAGGGGACCGTGATGCCGTGCTCGGCGGCGCACGAGACGACGTGCGCGTGGTGGTGCTGGACGGCGATCCGCTGCCCCGGCGCGTATCCCGCGACCGCGTACTTCGTCGAGAGGTACTCGGGGTGGAGGTCGTGGGCGACCACCTCCGGCTCCAGCGCCAGCAGCCGGGAGAGGTGCGCGAGACCGTCGGTGAAGGCCCGGTGGGTCGGCAGGTCCTCGAGGTCGCCGTTGTGGGGCGCCACGTGGGCACGCCGGCCGCGGGCCAGCGTGAAGGTGTGCTTCAGCTCCGCGCCGACCGCGAGGATTGGTCGGTCGGCGGCGACCGGCAGCACGAGCGCATCCGGCGCGTACCCGCGCCCGCGCCGGACGATCGAGACTCGCCCGGCGACGACGCGCCCGACCGAGTCGTCGTAGCGGGCGCGGATCTCCCGGTCGTGGACGAGGAAGGCGTCGGCGAGGCCGGCCAGGCGCTGGGCGGCATCGGCGTCGTGGGTGGCGAGCGGCTCGTCGGCGAGGTTCCCCGATGTCAGGACGATCGGCCGTCCGACGGCCGCCAGGAGCAGGTGGTGGAGCGGCGTGTACGGCAGGAAGACGCCGAGGCGCTGGTTGCCCGCCGCGACCGACGGCGCGAGGCGCGGCTCGCCGCGCCGGCGGGCCACCAGGAGGACGATCGGCCGTTCCGGCCCGGCGAGCAGCCGCCGCTCGGTGGCCCCGAGGCGGGCCAGCCGCGCGACCGCGTCGAGGTCGGCGACCATCACCGCGAACGGCTTGGCCCAGCGGCGCTTGCGGTCGCGGAGGCGAAGCACGGCCGCCTCGTCGGTCGCGTCGCAGGCGAGGTGGTACCCGCCGAGCCCCTTGACGGCGACGATCCGGCCCGCGAGGAGGTCGGCCGCGGCGGCCGCCAGCGCGTCGTCGCCACGGGCCGCGGCGGCCGCCGCGCCCGTCTCCCGGTAGGCGAGGCGCGGCCCGCATGCCGGGCAGGCGACCGGCTCGGCATGGAAGCGGCGGTTCGCAGGGTCGGCGTACTCGGCCGCGCAGGCGGCGCAGAGCGGGAAGGCCCGCATCGTGGTCCGGGCCCGGTCGTACGGGAGCTCGTCGATGATCGTGGCCCGCGGGCCGCAGTTCGTGCAGTTGGTGAACGGATACCGGAAGCGCCGGTCCGCCGGGTCGAGGACCTCGCGCAGGCAGTCGTCGCAGGTCGCGATGTCCGGCGGGAAGAGGCGCTCGGCCGCCGCCGCGGCGACGCTCTCGTCGATGGCGAAGGGACGTCCCAGCGCGGCTCCCGCGCCGGCCGGCAGGGGTGTCGCCGCGACGGCGTCCACCCGTGCCCGGGGCGGCGCGTCGCTGCGCAGGCGGCGGACGAACGCATCGAGCGCCGCGGGATCCCCGGAGGCTACGATCTCGACCCGTCCCGCGGCATTGCGAACGCTGCCCGCGAGCCCGAGCTCGGTGGCCAGGCGCCAGACGAACGGCCGGAAGCCGACGCCCTGCACGACGCCCTCGACGAGGATGGTCCGGGCTGCGGGCACGTCCTCGGCCTCGGCGGCGGGGACGCGCGCGCCCGGCTGAACAGGTGCAGCCATGCGAATAGGTTGCCCCGCGTCAGGCCCGGGGCGGATGGGCCGAATGGCCCGTCGATGGCCCGCGTCCGACCATTCGTGACGGTGGACTCTGGCCGGGCAGCCCGCGGCGGTGCACGCTCCGACGTGGAGGGCGGCCACCCGGGCCGCCACGATATGCCCGGAGGCGATCCGATGAGGCTCCACGGCGAGCACGCGCATCGGCCCGTCACGCTCGTCTGGCTCGATGCCGACGAGGCGATCCTCCTCAACCACGAGGGTCCCACCGGCGACGGCGTGGATCCGCCGACGATCCGGCGGGTGCGCTCGCAGGTTCCTCCCCACCGCCGGGCAACCGGGCACGATCACCACGACCCGCGCGCCCGGTCCGGGGGCGGCGCCGACCCCGACGACCTGGCCGAGCGGCGCCGCGAGCACCTCCTGGCGGCCTACCTGCGCGAGGTCGCGGCCCTGGTCCCCGATGGGCACCGGGTCGTGATCCTGGGTCCGGGCACGGTCCGCGGCCGGCTGGCCGGCGAGCTGCGCGCATCGGACATCCGGCACCGGCGATCGCGGCCGGTGGAGGATGCCGCGACCGGGCCGCTGACCGAGCGCCAGCTCCGCGCGCGCTGGCGCGAGCTGAACGGCACGACGCCCGAGCGCCAGCTTCCGGCCAACGCCGGATCGCGCGCCTGACCGAGCGGGAAGCCCGCGCCCGAGCGCCCCGCGCCGGGGGGTGCCGAACGTGCCGTTCCGACACCAATTCGCAACCGTTCGGCACTCCCCCACCCCGCGCCGCGGGGAGGACGCTCGCCCCAACCCTCGCGTTCGCTGGAGGCATCGAACCGCATGATCGCCGTCGCGGAACCCGCAGCCGACACCCTGTCGTTAGCGGGCGCGGCGGACCCGGCCGGGGCAGGCCGGGCCGCGCCCGCGCCATTCCAGCCCGTCCTGATCGACGCGGAGCGCTGCAAGGGCTGCGGCCTGTGCGTGGCGGCCTGCCCGAAGGGGATCCTCGCCCTCGACGAGACCCGGGTGAACGTCCAGGGCTACCACCCCGTCCAGATCACCAACCCCGACGCCTGCACGTCGGACGCGCACTGCGCGCGCGTCTGCCCGGACTGCGTCCTCACCATCCTCGCCCGCCCGAAGCCCCCGCGCGAGGTGCCGGCATGACGATCCGCGAGGCGCCGGCGCAGCCGGCCACCCGGCGCACCGCCCATCGGGCCTCGCCGCACCACGGCCGGCGCGTCCTCATGAAGGGCAACGAGGCGATCGCCGAGGCAGCCATCCGCGCGGGCTGCGACGGCTACTTCGGCTACCCGATCACGCCCCAGGCGGAGCTGCTGGAGTGGATGGCTCGCCGGATGCCGGAAGAAGGCCGGGCGTTCGTGCAGGCCGAGTCGGAGCTCGCCGCGATCAACATGGGCCTGGGCGCCGCCGCGACGGGCGCGCGCGTCCTCGTCAGCTCGTCCTCGCCCGGGATCAGCCTCATGGCGGAGGCCATGAGCTACATGGCCGGCTCCGAGGTCCCCCTGGTCCTCGTCAACGTCATGCGGGGCGGGCCTGGCCTCGGCTCCATCGGGCCGAGCCAGGCGGACTACTTCCAGGCGGTCAAGGGCCACGGGCACGGCGACTACCGGGTTCCCGTCCTGGCCCCGGCGTCGATCACCGAGGCGATGGCGCTCACCGCGGACGCCTTCGAGCTCGCCGAGCGCTACCGCACGCCGGTGATGATCCTCGCCGACGGGATCCTTGGCCAGGCCATGGAGCCCGTCGAGCTCACGTTCCGCGAGCCGCCCCGCGTGAGCGCCGACTGGGCGGTGACGGGCGCGGACGGGCGCCCGCCGCGGGTCGTCCGGTCGCTGCACCTCAAGCCCGAGGACCTGGAGGCCCACAACCGGCACCTGCAGGCGAAGTTCGCGGCGATCGCCGAGCGCGAGGTGCGCCACGCGACCGAGCACCTCGAGGACGCCGACCTGGTGATCGTCGCCTACGGGACCGCCGCCCGCGTCGCCCGCACGGCCGTGACGCAGGCGCGCGCCGAGGGCCTTCGCGCCGGCCTCTTCCGGCCGATCACCCTCTGGCCGTTCCCGTCGGCAGCCCTCGCCGACCTGGCGGGCCGCGTCCGCGGCTTCCTCGTCGTCGAGCTCTCCGCCGGCCAGATGGTCGAGGACGTGCGGCTGGCGGTCGAGGGGCGGGCGCCCATCACCTTCACCGGGCGGATGGGCGGCATCGTTCCGACGCCCGGGGAGGTCGTCGCGGGGCTGCGCCGCCTGTGGGCCACCACGGAGCCGCGAGCCGAAGGAGCGTCGCGATGAGCGTCGCGATCCCGGAGGGCGCGCGGGTCGTCTTCGGCCGGCCGGAGCTGCTGGTCGACCGCACGACCACCTACTGCCCGGGCTGCGGCCACGGGGTCGTCCATCGCCTCATCGCCGAGGTGCTCGGCGAGCTGGGCCTGGGCCCCCGGACGATCGCGGTGGCGCCGGTCGGCTGCGCCGTCTTCGCCTACGACTTCCTGGCCCTCGACTTCGTGGAGGCGCCCCACGGCCGGGCCCCGGCGGTGGCCACGGGCATCCGCCGCGTGCGCCCCGACGCCTTCGTCCTGACCTACCAGGGCGACGGCGACCTCGCGGCGATCGGCACGGCGGAGATCGTGCATGCCGCCGCGCGCGGGGAGCTCCTCACGGCGGTCTTCGTCAACAACGGCATCTACGGCATGACCGGCGGGCAGATGGCCCCGACGACCCTCCTCGGTCAGCGCTCCACCTCCACCCCGACCGGCCGCGACGCCGCCTTCCACGGGTACCCGGTCCCGATGACCGAGATGCTGGCCGTCCTCCCCGGCGTGGCCTACGCGGCCCGCGGGTCGGTGGCCGACGCGGTCTCGATCGGCCGCACGAAGCGCTACCTGCAGCGCGCCTGCGAGATGCAGCTCCAGGGGCGCGGGTTCTCGATCGTCGAGGTGATCAGCAACTGCCCGGTCGGCTGGGGCATGACCCCCGAGGAGTCCATCGAGCGGCTCAAGGAGGTCGTCGCCGTCCAGTACAAGCCCGGCGTGATCGTCGACCGCGCGGCCGAGGCGGATGCGGCCGCCCGGGCCGCAGGTTCGACGCTCGCCGGGGATCCGACGCCCGCAGGGGAGCCGTGACCGTGGAGCGCTCGATCATCATCGCGGGCTTCGGCGGCCAGGGGATCCTGTTCGCGGGGAAGGTCCTGGCCCGGGCCGCGATGAACGAGGACCGCGAGGTCCTCTGGATCCCCTCCTACGGGCCCGAGATGCGCGGCGGAACGGCGTCCTGCACGGTGATCATCGGCGACGAGCCGATCGGGTCGCCCGTCGTCGACCGGGCCGACGCGGCGGTGGTGCTCAATCCTCCGTCGCACGCCAAGTTCGCCGGGAAGGTCGCCCCGGGGGGCCTCCTCGTCAGCAACGAGACGCTGGTCGGCGAGACCTCGGGCCGAAGCGACATCACCGAGCTTCGCATCCCGTGCACGCGCCTCGCGAGGGACGCTGGGGACGACTCGCTGGTGAGCGTCGTTGCGCTCGGGGCGCTGGTCGGGCATCTCCGCCTCGTGCGTCCGACCTCCATCCGCAACGCGATCCGGGAGACCGTCGGCACGAAGCACCTCGAGGTCCTCGACGCGGACCTCGCCGCGTTCGACGTCGGGCACCAGGTCGGGGTGCGGAGCCGCCTGCCGCGCGCGGCGGGAGTGATCGTCCCCGCCTGACCGGCACCGGCTCCCGCCGGCCGCCCCGGCTCCCGTGGGCCGCAGCCCGCTAGCGGGCGCCCGTGCGCTTCCGGCGGCGCGCCGCGCGCTTCGAGAGGACCGGCGGCGCCTCTTCGGGGAAGGTGCGGAGCCGCAGCGCGGCCGCGATCGTGACCGCCCCGCTGATCGCGAGCGCCAGCGCCGGCGCCAGGGCCGCGTTGCCGAGCCCCCAGGCGGGCAGCGTGGAGACCCCGATGCCCGCGGCGATCCCGATCCAGGCGATCACGTACAGGCCGCCATCCGGCACCCGGAACCCACGGGCGAGGCTCGCGATCGCGAGGTAGCCGGCGCCCGCGAGGACGCTCCAGATGCCGATCGCGAGCAGGCTGATCCGGGGATCGGAGCTCGGCAGGAGCACGCCGAAGGCGCCCAGGAGGATGCCGCCCACGGCCGCCCCGAGGAACGGCAGCGATCGCATCAGCCCGCCGGTCGAACGCCTGATGCCGCCCGGCGCGCGCAGCAGCGAGACGAGCAGGAGCACCCCTCCGACGAGCTGCCAGGCGCCGACGAGGAAGGGGGCCGGGGCAACCGGCACGGCGGCCGCACCGGCGGCCACGAGCGCAATGGCGCCGGTGGCGGCGAACGCCCACCAGACGCTGTGGCACATCCGGGCGTACGACTGCATCTGTGGTCCGGTCTCCTGCATGACGTGACGGCCAGGGTGAGGGTGGAGTATGCGGGAACCAAGAGGCCGGGCGCAGCGCGCCCGGCCTGCAATGAGCGTCCGGCGGGCGTGACCCGCCGCGGCGTGAGCCCGCTCAGCTCCGCGCCGGAGCCCGGACGTCGCTGGTCGTGCTCCACGAGCGGAGCGTGCGCATGTAATTCGCGCGCTCAAAGGCGGACGGGTCCGCCACCGCGTCCTGGCTGACGCTGCCCCGCAGCTGGGCGACCGACTCGTACTCGTGCTCGGTCATCCATGCCACGAGCTCCTGCTCCATGGTCCGGAGATGCTCCGGCCCGTGGTGCAGCAGGGCGGACGTCGTCATGGCCACGTCGGCGCCCACGAGAAGCGCCTTGATCGCGTCGGTGCCGGCGTGGATGCCCGACGTCGCCGCGAGGGAGATGTCCGGGCCCAGCTGCGGCCGCAGGATCGCCGTCCAGCGCAGCGGGAGCCGGAGCTCGGCCGGGCGGCTCAGCTCCAGGCTGGCGACGACGTCGAGGGTCTCGAGGTCGAGGTCCGGCTGGTAGAACCGGTTGAACAGGACGAGGCCGTCGGCGCCCCGCTCCACGACCTGGCGGGCGAAGCTCGCGAGGGCCGAGTAGTACGGGCTGAGCTTGACGGCCAGCGGGATGGTGATCGCCGCGCGGACGGCCGCGATGAGGTCGAGGTCGAGCGCGTCCATCTCCGCCGCGGTCCTCGCCGGATCCGCGGCCAGGTGGTAGAGGTTGAGCTCGAGCGCGTCGGCGCCGGCATCCTGCATCAGCCGGGCGTACCGGACCCAGCCGCCCGCCGTGCTGGCGTTGAGGCTCGCGATCACCGGGACGTCGACCTCGGCCTTGATCCGCTTCAGGCGGGCAAGGTACTGGTCGCCGGCGCCGGCGAACGACGTGACGGCCGGGAAGTAGTCGAGGGCCTCCGCGAAGGCGTCGGTCCCCTGCTCCAGAGAGCGATTGAGCTCCAGCTCCTCGTGGAGGATCTCCTCTTCGAAGAGGGAGGGAAGGACGAGCGCCGCCGCCCCGGCGTCGACGAGCTGGCGCGCCGTCGACGGATCGCGGGTGAGCGGCGAGGGAGAGGCGACGAGCGGGGAGCGCAGCTCGAGGCCGAGATAGCGGGTGCGGAGATCGACGGTCACGCCTCATCTCCCGTGGTGCTGTCGGCGGTGGGCGCCGGAATGGCGCCTGGACCGTGATGGACGTGGGGCACGCTGCGGTGCATGGCCGCCAGCTGCTCGTAGTAGCGCCAGCGCTCGTCGACGTCGGCCTGGGCGAGCTCGGCGAGCAGCGCGGCCCGCTCCGGCTGCGTGCGGGCGAGGATCGCGAACCGGGTCTCGCCGGCAACGAACTCGCTGACCGGCATCGACGGCTTGGTCGAGTCGAGCTTGAAGGGCTGCCCTTCCTCCACCTCGCTCGGGTGGAACCGGTAGAGCGGCCAGTAGCCGCTCTTGACGGCGTCCTTCTGGTGGGACATCGACTTCGCCATGTCGATGCCATGGGCGATGCACGTGCTGTAGGCGATCACGAGCGACGGTCCGGGCCAGGCATCCGCCTCGAGCAGTGCCTTCGCCGCCTGCGCGTCGTTGGCGCCCATCGAGATCTGCGCGACGTACACGTCGCCGTACGCCCTGGCCACCGCCCCAAGGTCCTTCTTGCCGCGCGACTTGCCGGCCGCCGCGAACTTGGCCACCGCACCGCGGGGCGTTGCCTTCGACGCCTGGCCGCCGGTGTTGGAGTAGACCTCGGTGTCCAGGACGAGGATGTTGACGTTCCGGCCGGAGCCAAGCACGTGGTCGAGGCCACCGTAGCCGATGTCGTACGCCCATCCGTCGCCGCCGACGATCCAGACGCCCCTGCGGACGAGGTCGTTGGCGAGCGCGAGGAGGTGGCGGGCATCGGTGGCGTGCTCGCCCTCGACCGTTGCGAGGATGTCGCGCAGCGTCGCGATCCGATCGCGCTGCGCGTCGATCCCCGGCTCGGTCTCCTGGTCCGCCTCGAGGATTGCCGTGACGAGATCTGGGCCGACCGACGGAGCGAGCTTCGCGAGGAGCAATCGCGCCTGGTCGTTCTGGGCGTCGAGCCCGAGGCGCAGGCCCAGGCCGAACTCCGCGTTGTCCTCGAAGAGCGAGTTGTTCCAGGCAGGGCCCCGGCCCTGCGCGTTGACGGTCCAGGGCGTCGTGGGCAGGTTGGCGCCGTAGATCGACGAGCAGCCCGTGGCGTTGGCGACGATCATGCGGTCGCCGAAGAGCTGGGAGACGAGCTTGAGGTACGGCGTCTCGCCGCAGCCGTTGCAGGCCAGCGAGAACTCGAAGAGGGGCTCGAGGGCCTGGGCGCCCTTGACCGTGTCGTGGGCGATCAGGCTGCGATCGAGCGGCGGGATCGACTGGAAGAACTCCCAGCGCGGCCGCTCGACATCGCGGTGCTCCGCCGCGGGCTCCAGGTTGATCGACTTGTGCTTGACCTCGGTCTTGCTCTTCGCGGGACACACGTCCACGCAGACGCCGCAACCGGTGCAGTCGTCGGGAGCCACCTGGATGGTGATCCGGTGGTCGACGAGGTCGCGGGACTTGAACTCCTTCGAGAGGAAGCCTGCCGGGGCGCGGTCGACGGCGCCGGCCGGGAAGACCTTCATGCGGATGGCCGCGTGCGGGCAGACCATGGCGCACTTGCCGCAGTCGATGCAGATCGACGGATCCCAGATCGGCAGCTCCAGCGCGATCGCGCGCTTCTCGTACTTCGTCGTGCCGGTCGGGAACGTCCCGTCGATCGGGAAGGCGCTGACGGGGAGCTGGTCACCGCCGCCGGCCATGAGGACGGCGGTCACGTTCTTGACGAAGTCCGGGGCGCTGTCCGGGACGACGGGCGGCAGGGCATACCCGGTTCCGGCGGGGCCGAGGGGGACGTGGCCCAGCCGCTCGATGGAGGCGTCGATCGCCGCGTAGTTGCGGTCGACGACGGCCTGACCGCGCTTGATGTAGGTCTTGTTGACGAAGTCCTTGATCCGCGCGATCGCCTCTTCCGGCGGGAGCACCCCGGAAAGCTGGAAGAAGCACGGCTGCATGATCGTGTTGATCCGGTTGCCCATGCCGGTCTCGGCGGCAACGGCCAACGCGTCGATGACCCAGAAGTCGATCTGCTTGTCGACCAGCTGCCGCTGAACCTCGGCCGGCAGGTGATCCCAGATCTCGTCGGGGCCGTAGGGCGAGTTGAGAAGGAACGTGGCGCCGGGCTTCGCGAAGTCGAGGATCTTGATCTTGTCGAGGAGCCCGAACTGGTGGCATGCGATGAAGTCGGCCGCATCGATGAGGTAGGCGGACTTCGTGGGCACCGGCCCGAAGCGCAGGTGCGAGACGGTCGTGCCGCCGGACTTCTTGGAGTCGTAGACGAAGAAGCCCTGGGCGAAGCGATCCGTGCCCTCACCGATGATCTTGACGGAGGCGTGGTTCGCGCCGACGGTGCCGTCGGAGCCGAGGCCGAAGAAGAGCGCCTGAACCTCGCCGGCTGGCCGGGGGGTCCGGTAGTCGACGTCGATCGGCAGGCTGAGATGCGTGACGTCGTCGTAGATGCCGACGGTGAAGTGGCGCTTGGGCCGGGCGGCCGACAGCTCGTCGAAGACCGGCCGGATCATGCCCGGGGTGACTTCCTTGGACGACAGGCCGTAGCGGCCTCCGATGATGCGGGGCATCGCGGCCATCGGCGGCTCGTCCGAGTCCATCCGCTCCGTGATGGCCGTGACAACGGCCTGGTAGAGCGGCTCGCCGACCGCGCCGGGCTCCTTGGTCCGGTCGAGGACGGCGATCGCCTTGACAGTCGGCGGGAGGACCGCGAGGAGGGCGTCGACCGGGAAGGGCTGGAACAGCCGGACCACGAGCACGCCCACCTTCTGGCCGGTGGCGTTGAGGGCGTCGACCGTCTCCTCCACGGCGCCTGCCGCGGAGCCCATGATCACGATGACGCGATCGGCGTCGGGGGCGCCGTGGTAGTCCACCAGGCCGTAGCGGCGGCCGGTCTGCGCGGCCAGCTCCTCCAGGACCTGGGTCACGATGCCCGGCACCGCGTCGTAGAAGCCGTTGGCCGCTTCCCGAGCCTGGAAGAACGCGTCGGGGTTCTGGGCGGTGCCGCGCACGACCGGCGCGTCCGGCGTCATGCCCCGCGCGCGGAAGGCGAGGACCTCCTCGTCGCGGACCATCGACCGGATGATGTCGTCGTCGAGGAGCGCGATCTTGTTGATCTCATGCGAGGTGCGGAACCCATCGAAGAAGTGCAGGAAGGGCACCCGGCTGCGGAGCGTCGCGGCGTGCGACACGAGCGCGAAGTCGTGGGCTTCCTGCACCGAGCCGGCGGCCAGCATGGCCCAACCCGTGGCGCGGGCGTGCATGACGTCGCTGTGGTCACCGTAGATCGAGAGGGCGTGCGTTGCCAGCGTGCGCGCCGCGACGTGGATGACCGTCGGCGTCAGCTCACCGGCGATCTTGAACATGTTCGGGATCATGAGGAGCAGGCCCTGGGACGCCGTGAACGTCGTTCCGAGCGCGCCCTTCTGCAGCGCACCGTGGAGCGCGCCGGCGGCGCCCCCCTCGGACTGCATCTCGATGACGTCGGGGACCTTGCCCCACAGGTTCGGCTTCCCGGCCGCCGCCCAGTCGTCGGCATGCTCCGCCATCGGCGAGGCAGGGGTGATGGGGAAGATCGAGATCACTTCGCTCAGCGCGTAGGCCACGCGCGAGGCGGCCTCGTTGCCGTCCATGCACTCGAACTGCTGGGGGCGATTCCCCGGGTCGACCGGGACGGGGACGGCACCCGGGCCGGTGGCGGGCCGCTCCGGCGGCGTGAGCAGGGTCATGCGAGGCCTCCGATGGCGCGCAGGCGGCTGGCGAGACTGCCGCCTTCGACGTGCTTGAGAATGGTGGCGCCGATGCCGGCGTCGCGGGCGTTCTTGGCCTCGTCGGCACCGAGATAGGCCTCGAGGACGACAATTCGGCTGCGGGGGACGACGCCGTCCAGCGCCTCGGCCACGGCCCTCCACCCGCCGCGCAGGGCCCCGTCCACCAGGACGAGGTCGGGGTCGCAGGTGCGGGCGGCGAGAGCCGCGGAGCGCGCGGAACGGACCTCTCCGACCACGACGAAGCCGTGGCGGCCGAGGTGGGCGGCCAGCGCATCGCTCGCGGCGAGATGGTCGCTCACGATGAGCAGGCGGCGGACCGTGTCGGGACGCGGACGGAACATGCGGCAAGGGTCCTCCGTGCGCCCCGGGATCGGACCCCCGCTCCGTCCCGAAACCTTGGGCCATTCGGCCCTGCCACCGGTCGTGAAGGACGACGACACTTCGGCGCGTGGTGGACGTCGCAGGGGACGCGCGGCGTCCACCACTACCTGCCTTGCGGGCGGGGGAATCGGGCGGACCGGCAGGGGTGGCGGCCGCTGCCGCGGGCGGCCCGACCGGGCGCCACCGGGGCACCCTCCGCGGCCTGATCCCGGCGGCCTGGGAGCCGCTGTGCCGTCCCTCCCGGCGCTGCCGACCGGCGGACCCTGAGGGTGCCGGCAGGCGGACCCGAGGGTGCCGCCGCGACGACCGGCGCCCGCCTACAGGTAGTGCGTCCGGCGGGCCTGCGCCGTCAGCTCGTCCCGGAAGTTCGGGTGGGCGATCGCGATCAGCTCCTGGGCCCGCTCGCGGATCGACTTGCCGTGCAGCTCGGCGACGCCCCATTCCGTGACGACCGTGCGCACGTGGGCCCGCGTCGTCACGACGCCCGAACCCTCCGCCAGGAACGGCGTGATCCGCGACACGCGCCCGTCGGCCGCCGTGGACGGCAGGGCGATGATCGCGCGGCCCTCCGGCGCGAGCGCGGCGCCCCGGATGAAGTCCATCTGGCCGCCCACGCCGCTGTAGAGATGCCAGCCGATCGAGTCGGCGCAGACCTGGCCCGTGAGGTCGATGGAGATCGCGGAGTTGATCGCGGTCATTCGCCGGAAGCCACGGATCACGTGCGTGTCGTTCGTGAAGTCGCAGGCCCGCATCTCGACCATCGGGTTGTCGTGGGCGAAGCGGTAGAGCTTCTGGGTCCCCATCATGAACGTACACAGGATCTTGCCGCGGTTGCGCTCCTTGGCCATGCCCGTGACGACGCCGGCCTCGACGAGCTCGACGACGCAGTCGGTCATCATCTCGGTGTGGATCCCGAGGTCCTTCTTGTCGCGGAGGGACAGCGCCACGGCGGTCGGGATGGCGCCGATCCCCATCTGGAGGGTCGCCCCGTCCGGCACGAGGTCGGCCGCGAACTCGCCGATCCGTCGCTCCACCTCGCCGATCTCCGGCGACGGGTACAGGTAGGGCGGGATGTCGACCTCGACCCCGTAGTCGATGTCGTCGACGTGGACGAAGCTCTCGCCGAGGGTGCGCGGCATCGCGGCATTCACCTGGGCGATGACGAGGCCGGCCGAGCGGATCGCCGCCTGCATCGCCTCGACGGAGGTGCCCAGGGAGCAGTAGCCGTGCGCATCCGGCGGGGAGACGTTGCAGAGCACCGCGTCGAGCGGCATGAGCCCGCCCGAGAAGAGGTGCGGCACGTCCGACAGGAAGACGGGGACGAACTCGGCGCGCCCCTCGTTCACGGCCTTGCGGGCGTTGGGGCCGATGAACAGCGCGCGGTGGCGGAAATGGGGCGCCATCTCCGGCGCGAGGTGCGGCCCTGGCCCCTCCGTGTGGAGGTGGACCATGCTCACGTTGTGGAGCTCCGGGGCCCGCGCGACGAGCGCATCGAGCAGCGCGGACGGCGTGGCCGCGGCGCACTGGACGTAGACCTGGTCACCGGACCGGATGTCGGCGACCGCTTCCTCGGCGCTGACGATCTTCATGCGCGCAGTCTAGGAAGCACACCCCGGAATCCGGACCGGCCGGAAGGCCCATCGCGAGCGCCGGATGGCACCCGTCGGGGGGGCCCGCCGGGCCGCTGCAGGTGATCGGGCGGCCCTACCGTGCCGAGATCGACGCGATCCTGCGCCGGACGGGCCGCCGGGGCGGCGCGGCGAGGGCCGAGGAGCCGCACGGGCTGTTCCGCCGTCGCTGAGCGCCGGCGGCTGTTCCGCGGTCGCCGCGCGATCAGGTCCCGGAGCCCGGCAGCCGGTGTTTCGCGACGAACGCCGCGGCCTGGGCCCGGCGCTGGAGGTTCAGCTTCGAGAGGATCGAGCTGACGTAGTTCTTCACCGTCTTGTCCGACAGGAAGACCTCCTGGGCAATCTCCTTGTTGGTCTTCCCCTCCGCCACCAGCTGGAGGATCTTCTGCTCCTGCGCGGTGAGCTGGGCGAGCTCGTCGGTGTAGGTGCCCGACGCGATCCGGCGGACCCGCTCGAGGACCTTCTCGGTGACGGCGGGATCGAGGAGCGACTCCCCTCGGCCGACGGCCTCCAGGGCCGCCACGAGATCCCGCGAGCGGATCTGCTTGAGGAGGTACCCGGACGCGCCGGCGATGATCGCCGAGAGGACCGCCTCCTCGTCCGGGTAGCTCGTCAGCATGACGACCCGGGTGCCGGGGAGCTCGGAGCGGATGTCGCGGCAGGCCTCGATCCCGGATCCGTCCGGCAGCCGGACGTCCATGACGACGAGATCGGGCTGGTACTTGCGGGCGCCCTCGAGAGCTTCCTCGACGGTTCCCGCCTCGGCGACGACCTGGAAGCGCTCGCGGCGCTCCAGCAGCGACACGAGGCCCTGGCGGACCACCTCGTGGTCGTCGACGACGAGCAGGCGGAGGGGACGCGGCTCTGGCTGCTCGGTCATCTCGTGCTCATGCCCTCCCGTGCGGTCGGCGCCGGCCCGCGATGCGCGGGCGCGCGACTCAGGTGCCGGCGAGATCGTCCGGGGGCTCGTCCCCGTCGGACCGCGCGCCCGGCACCCGGACGATGATACGCGTCCCCGCGCCGGGCCGGCTGTCGATGAGGAGGGTCGCCCCGATGGAGATGGCGCGCGTCCGCATGTTGCGCAGCCCCTGGTGCCCGAGGCCCCGCGGGGCCGCCGGGTCGAAGCCCGTGCCGTTGTCGGCGATGACGATCTCGAGGCCGGCGATCGTGGGATCCGGGTCCACCGTCAGCTCGGCGCGGGTCGCGCGCGCGTGGCGGGCGATGTTGCTCAGGGCCTCACGGGCGATCGAGAGGAGCTCGGCGGTGCGGTCGGGCCCGATGTAGGGGGCGGAGACCGTCGGACCCGCGCGCAGCTCGACGTCGATCATGGTGTTGACCCGGAACTCGTCGGCGAGCGCCGCGAGGCCCTCCACGACGCCCACGCCGTCGAGCAGCGCCGGCCGGAGGCCGAAGATGAAGTTGCGGATGTCGCGGATCGTCTGGTCGAGGCTGTCGATCGCGCGCTCCACGCGGCGGCGGGCCTCGTCGGGCTCCTCGTCCATCATCTCGGGGACGTCGTCCAGCGAGAGGCCGACCGCGTAGATCGCCTGGATCACGCTGTCGTGGAGATCCTTCCCGATCCGCTCGCGCTCCTCGACGATCGCCAGGCGCTGGACCTGCTCGTGGAGCCGGGCATTCTCCATCGCGATGCCGGCGTGGCGAGCGAACGACTCGACGACTCGCTGGTCGTCGTCCGTGAAGCTGCCCGTCTTCTCCGCCAGGTAGAGGTTGCCCATGGTGCGGCCCCGCACGACGATCGGAACGCCCAGGAACGCGTGCATGTCGGGGTGGTTCGGCGGGAAGCCCACGGCCCGCGGATCGGCCATCAGGTCGGGCAGCCGGATCGTCCGGTTCTCGCGGATGATGAGCCCCAGGATGCCGTGGCCCTGCGGCGGCGCCCCGATCCGGGCGCGATCGGAACGGTTGATCCCGCTCGTGACGAACTGCTCGATAACTCCCGCGTGGTCCACGATGCCCAACGCCGCGTAGCTCGCCCCCGTCAGCTCGCGAACACGGTCGACCATCACCTGCAGGACGCGATCGACCGCCAGGACGCCCGCCATCGCGCGAATCGCCTCGTCGAGGGCCTCGAGGCGCTCGCCCATCCGGGCGACGTCCACCCGGTCGCGGGCATCCGCGAGGGCGGCCTCCGCGACGCGCACCGACAGCTCGATGGGCAGCGCCGGCTCGTCGATCCAGAGCGTCCCGATCGGATCCCGCGACGCGCCGGGTCCCGTGCCACCTCGCTGCACCCCGAGGGGCACCGTCACGACCCCGCGGCGCACGCTCCGGCCCGGCCGGTGCGCCAGCGAGCCCCAGCCGCCGCCGACCGTGATGCCCGGCTCCAGGGATGCCTCGACGTGGATCCCCGCGGCACCGCAGGCCCGCGCGAGCGTCTCGAGCCCGTGGACGAGCAGGCGCCGCGGGCGGGCCGGATCCGCTGCCCACGCCGAGAGGGCGGTCAGCGCGTCGAGCAGGTCGCCGGCGTCGATGGTCGGTGAGTCCGGGCGCGTCATCCCGCCGAGCGTAGCAGGGGCCGCCCCCGAGCGTGCCAGCCCGTCCACACATGCGCACATGCGTATTCCGCGGGAAGGTCGGCCCGCCGTGAACGGGCCGAATGTCACGACAGGCGCAGCGCCGTGGTCGCGTACCATCTCGGGTCATGGACACGATGACGCCCCAGGGCACCCTCCCGCCGTCTGTGCCCGATCTCGAGACGACCGAGCTCGCCGGGCTCGATCCGTCCCTGACGCGCCGCGGCTTCCTGCGGGGCGCGGCCCTCGCCGGCACCGGCCTCGTGGCCGCGACGGTGGCGGCCTGTGCGCCCGCCGCGGCCCCGGTCTGGGAGTTCGCCACCTCGAAGCCGGTGCCGTCCACGCCGCCGGGGTCTGCCGTTCCCAGCGCGGCCCCCAGCGAGATGCCCGGCATGACCGCCGCGCCGAGCGCGTCGCCCGCGCCCTCGGCGCCCGTCGGCAACATCCCGGCCGGCTGGAGCGAGCACGACGTCAAGGCCCGCGACGTCGTCCGGCGCTACGTCGGCAACCTGGCGCCCGCCCTGCAGGGGATCTACGGCGACGAGGTCTTCGCCCAGCTCGTCGAGATCCTCGGCGCCGGCGACAACTACCCGGAGCTGTCCCAGCCGCCGGCATGGGCCCAGGTGCCCCAGCTCGTCATCAGCGACATCGTCTCACCCCTGAAGCCGAAGCTCGACGGCGACGTCAAGGTCTTCGAGATGACGATCGACGAGATCGAGCACCAGGTCGACGAGAAGACGCCCGCGAAGCCGCTGCTCGGCTACAACGGCCAGTGGCCGGGCCCCACGATCCGGGTCACCGAGGGCGACAAGGTCCGGGCGATCTTCAAGAACAACCTGAAGGAGACGACCGGCGTCCATTTCCACGGCGTCGACTTCGACAACTTCTTCATGGACGGCGTCCCGTTCGTCACCCAGCTGCCGATCGTGCCCGGCGAGTCGTTCACCTACGAGTTCGTGGCGAAGCCCCACGGCTCGATGATGTACCACTCCCACCACAACGCCACGGACCAGGTCGGCCGCGGGCTCCTGGGCGCCTTCATCATCGACCCGAAAGAGCCGACGGTGACGTACGACCGGGAGTACATCTGGATCTCGAACGACACGGGGGGAACCGGGTTCACGATCAACGGTCACGGCTTCCCCGCGGTCGTGCCGGTCCTCGCGGCCGTCGGCGAGACGGTCCTCGTCCGCTACATGAACGAGGGAATCATGATGCACCCGTGGCACAGCCACGGGTACACCCAGCGGGTCGTCGCGCGCGACGGCCGGCCGCTCGGCCCCGCGGAGTACGACTGCGACACGCTCGGGGTGAACCCCGGCGAGCGCGCCGACGTGATCATCAAGGCGGAGCGCCCCGGGCTGTGGGCCTTCCACTGCCACATCCTGCCCCACGTCGAGGGCCTGGACGGGATGTTCGGCATGGTCACGGCGCTGATCGTCGTGCCGGAGAAGAAGGACATCGACGCCATCTACAAGGCCCTCGGGCTCGCGTAGCAGAAGGGCATCGGGCGCGCCCCGCCCGGCCCGCGACGAATGGCCCGCTTCGAGACGGTCCTCCTGGCCACCGACGCCTCGCTGGCATCGGTGGCGGCCGAGGAACACGCGGTCGAGCTCGCCGCGCGTCTCGGGGCGCGGCTGCTGGTCCTGTCCGTGGTGAGCGGGACGCCGACGGTCCGCGGCGAGCGCCAGCTGGCCGTCGAGTCGATCGTCCAGCGCGCGCGGGCCGCCGGCGCGGATGCCCAGGGGATGACGTGGGACGGCGTCGCCGGCGAATCGATCGTCGACGTCGCCGAGGCGGAGTCGGCCGACCTGATCGTCGTCGGCACCCACGAGCGCGGGGCCGTCGGCCGGCTCTTCCTGGGCAGCGTGTCCGACCACGTCGTCCGCCACGCCCGCTGCCCGGTGATGGTCGTCCGCCCGACGCGCGTCGCGGCCTCCACCGGCGCCGGGTAGGGCGCGACTGCCGTTACCGGCTCGACCGAGGCTTCGGGGCGCGCCGCTGGTCGCGGCAGCTCCCCTACCTCGTGTACATGCCGTCCGGGTCGAGCTCGGCCCGGATCAGGCGCAGCTCCTCCGCGGTGGGGGCCGGCGTCGCGGTGAGACCGGGCGAGATCCTGGGGTCCCAGCCGATCGTGGCGCGCACCTCGTCGAGCGTCGCCCCCGGGTGAAGGAAGTCGAGGCGCATCTCGCCGTCCTCGTCGAAGTGCCAGATCCCGAGGTCCGTGACGACGACCGACGGCCCCCGCCCCAGCCAGCCCTGCTCGCGCCGGATCCGCTCCGCCTTCTCGGCCCCGCCGAGGTTGCCGGGCGACGTCCGGAAGTCGATCCGCTCCACGAACGAGCGCGCGGACTGGCGCATGATCACGAAGATCTGGCGCGCGTTGATCGCGATCTCGCAGGCCCCGCCGGAGCCCGGGAGGCGCGTCTTCGGCGCGGTGTAGTCGCCGATCACCGTCGTGTTGATGTTGCCGTACCGGTCGATCTGGGCCGCGCCGAGGAACCCGACGTCGATGAGCCCGCCCTGCAGGTAGAAGGCGAACAGCTCCCACATGCTCACCACGGCCGTGGCTCCCGTGACGATCGTGGGATCGCCGATCGACAGGGGAAGGCGCGCCGGCTCGGCCCCGAAGACGCCGGCCTCGTAGACGAGCTCCATGTCGGGGGCAACCGTCCGCTTGGCGAGGTTCACGGCGATGTTCGGGAGGCCGACGCCGACGAAGCAGACGCGCTGGCCGGCGAGCTCACGGGCGGCCGCCACGATCATCATCTCGGACCTGGTGAACGCCGGGGCGGCGGGCTCACCGGCGGTCCCGGCACCGACGCCGGCGACGCCGGCCTGCGACTCGGCCATCAGCGGTACTCCCCGTAGTCGACGACGCCGGAGGGAGCCGACCCGGACGGGCGCAGCGCGGCGAGCCGTTCCGCGCCCAGCTTCTCCAGGTAGGCGGCCCGGCCGTCCAGGTCGTGGACCCACTCGCGGAGCCACGTCTCGGTGGCGTCCGGGTCGCGGCTGATCGGGTCCCAGTCGCGGTAGAACCGGTTGTCGCGGTCGTAATGGCCCTGGACGTACGAGGGGTGGGCGCCCCAGGGCTCGACGACCACGGCGTCGACCACGATCCCGGGGATGATCGTCCGGTTCGGGTCCGCCCGGACGACCGCCTCGTCCACCAGCTCCTCCACGACGACGATGACGCGGTCGGCGGCGAAGGCGGCCTCCTTCTGGCACCCGAGCAGCCCCCAGACCTGGGTGTTGCCGGCGACATCGGCGCGCTGGGCGTGGATCACCGTGACATCGGGGCGCAGCGGCGGCACCGCGTAGACCGTGCCGTCGCCGTACGGGCTCTCGATGGGCCGGATCAGCGGGTTCGCCTTCGGGAGATCCGTCTCGAAGTACGATCGGAGCGGCATGAAGGGGAGCTTGGCCGCGCCGGCGGCGTAGCGGGCGACCATCCCGAAGTGGCTGTACTCCTCCAGCTCCAGGGTGGCACCGGCGCCCTCCGTGACGCGGCGGATGGCGTTGAGGCCGCCGACTCCCGGGTTCCCGAGCCAGCTGAAGATGAGCTTGCGCGCCACCCCGGCAGCGACCATCTGGTCGTAGATCAGGTCGGGCGTCATCCGCGCGAGGACGAGGTCCCGGCGCCCCTGGCGGATGATCTCGTGGCCGGCGGCGAACGAGATGAGGTGCGTGAAGCCCTCGATCGCGACGGTGTCGCCGTCGCGGACCAGCTCCGCCACGGCGTCGCGCATCGTGGCGACCTTGGAGCTCACCTGGCATCCTCCCTGCGGCCCTGCCGGCGCGGTGCTGGCGGCAGGTCGCCGTCGACCGCCCGCGCCCGCGCTACATCGATGTGCCGAACTCCTCCCGGATGAGCCCTGCCCGCTCGGCCGCCTCGACCTGCTCGATGTCCTCCGCCCGGTGGCCGGCAACGTGCGAGACGGACTCCGTGAAGATCCTGATCGCGGTCGCCATCTCGTCGGCCGTGACGACGAGCGGGGGCGACATCCGTACGCAATCCTCGCCGGCCTCCAGCACCAGGAGGCCCCGCTCGAAGGCCTGCATCTGGACCGCCTCGGCGGTATCGCCGGAGTCGAACTGGATGCCGATCATCAGGCCCTTGCCGCGGACGTCGCGGACCAGGGCCGGGTAGTGCTCGAGGAGGGGCCGCAGCCCCCGCAGGCCCTGCTCGCCGCGCTCGCCGGCATTGGCGATCAGGCCCTCCTCGAGGAGGGCGATGGTCTCCATCAGCGCCGCGAGCGCGACCGGGTTGCCGCCGTACGTGGACCCGTGAGAGCCCGTCGTCCAGTCCATCACCTCGGCCCGGGCGATCATCGCCCCGATCGGCATCCCCGAGGCGATCCCCTTCGCGGTGAGCAGGATGTCGGGCTCGACGCCGAAGTGCTCGATCGCCCACATCTTCCCGGTGCGTCCCGCGCCGGACTGCACCTCGTCGGCAATCAGCAGGATCCCGTGGCGGTCGCAGATCTCGCGGAGCCGGGGGAAGAAGGCGGCGTCCGGAACGACGTAGCCGCCCTCGCCCTGGATCGGCTCGACGATCACGGCGGCGAACTCGTCGGCCGGCATGAGGCGCCGAAAGACACGCTGCTCCAGCTCGTCGAGGCCGGCGCTCCCGAACGGCACGTGGTAGATGCCGGGGAGCAGGGGCCCGAAGTGCGCGTGGTACTTCGCCTTGCTGGCCGTCAGGCTCAGCGCGCCCATCGTGCGGCCGTGGAAAGCGCCGAGGAAGGCCACGATGTTCGGGCGGCGCGTGTGGTACCGGGCGAGCTTGAGCCCGGCCTCGACGGCCTCGGCGCCGGAGTTGCCGATGAAGACCCGGTTGGGGCCCTTCATCGGGGCGATCTGCGCCAGCTTCGCCGCGGCGTATGCGTAGATCGGGAGGTAGAAGTCCGAGGCGCTGAAGTGGATGAGCTCGGCAGCCTGGCGCGCGATCGCCTCGCTCACCCGTGGATGGGCGTGGCCCGTGGAGTTGACGGCGATGCCGGCGGCGAAGTCCAGGAAGACGTTGCCGTCGATGTCCTCGACCGAGCAGCCCTCGCCGCGCACGGGGACGATCGGGTACGCCCGCGGGAGGCTCGGACTCGTCCAGGCGTGGTCGAACTCGATGTGGGCGCGGGCCCTCGGGCCCGGCAACTCGGTCACGATGTTCGGCACAGGCCGCGCCCGGAGCGTAGTGCTCACGCGGAGACCTCCTGCTGGGTGATGCCGGCGCACGCCGGGACGCATACAGTTTATGCAGAGTGGATACGCGCGAGTATAGCCGAACGATCCGGGCTGGCGGGCCGTTCGGCACTCGTCGCCGGAGGCCGGCGCCGGGCGTGACCCGCGGCGATGCGCCTCGGTCCGGCGTGCCTCGTGCGTCAGGCCCGACTGACGGATGCAGTCAGGCGCGGCTGACCGTCAGTCGACGATGGTGTGGCTCTGCTCGCGCATGAAGTGCGCCGGGTAGTAGAGGCTGAGCCCCGCCTTCCCGGTCGAGCCGGAGCCCTTCCAGCCGCCGAACGCCTGGACGCCGGGCCAGGCGCCGGTGGTGGCCCCCGCCCGGCGGTTCACGTAGAGGACGCCCGCCTCGATCGCGTCGAGGAAGCGATCGACCTCGGACGGATCCTCGCTGTAGACGCCGGCCGTGAGCCCGTACGTGCTGTCGTTGGCGAGACGGATCGCCTCGTCGAGCGAGTCGACGGCGTGGACGGCCGTGAACGGCACGAAGAGCTCGTCCTGGAAGAGGCGATGGTCGGCCGGCAGGCGGCCCACGACGGTGGGCTCGACGAAGGTGCCCCGGGCCAGGTCGCCCTCGGCCAGGCGCTCGCCGCCGACGAAGACGCGCCCGTCGCGCCGGGCCTCCGCGACCGCGGCCAGGTAGCGCTCGACCGCGCGCTCGTCGATGATCGGGCCGAGCCAGTTCGCGCGGAGCAGCGGATCGCCGATCGCGATCTTCTGGGTCTTCTCCACGAGCAGCCGCACCAGCTCGTCGTGCACCCGGCGCTCGACGTAGACCCGGCTGTTGGCCGAGCACTTCTGGCCTCCGAAGCCGAAGGCGCTCCGGGCGATCCCGGAGGCCGCTTCGTCGAGGTCCGCCTTCGCCGTCACGATCGCCGGGTTCTTGCCGCCCATCTCCACGATGCACGGCTTCGGCCAGCGCGTGGAGAAGGTCCGGAAGAGGGCCATCCCGACCTCGTACGAGCCGGTGAAGACGATCCCGTCGATCCCGGGGTTCTCCTGGATCTCCTGGCCGACGGTCTCGCCGGGGCCCATCACCAGGTTGAAGACCCCATCGGGCAGGCCTGCGTCGCGATAGGCATCGGCGAGAAGGACGCCGCTCATCGCGCTGGCGCTGGCGGGCTTGAAGACGACCGCGTTGCCGGCCATCAGGGCCCCCGAGCTGGGACCCGCGGCCAGCGCCATCGGGAAGTTGAAGGGGCTGATGACCGCGAAGACGCCGAACGGGCGCAGGACGGAGCGCGTGTGGACCGTGGGGTCGCCGAGGTTGTCCATGCGGTGGACGTACCCGTCGTTCCGCTCGTAGACGTCCGCGTAGTACCGGATGAGGTCCGCCGACTCCTCGACCTCCCCGAGGGCCTCGAGGCGGCTCTTGCCCACCTCGATCGCCATGAGCGCCGCGTACTCCATCTGGCGCTCGGAGATGAGGTCGGCGGCCTTCCGGAGGACGGCAAGGCGGTCGCGCCACGGCGTGTGACGCCACGCGGGCTGGGCGGCCCGGGCCGCGGCGACGGCGTCCCGGACGTCCTGGCGGGTCCCCCGGGCGAACGTCCCGACGAGGATCTCGCGGTCGATCGGCGAGCGGAGCTCGAACGCCCCGTCCCCGTCGCGTCCGGCGCCCCCGAACCAGTTCTGGTGGTGGGCGCCGAGTCGGGCGCGCGCCTTCACGAGCCCGTCGTCATAGAGGGCGTGGAGCTCCTCGTTGTCGCTCCGCAGCGTCGCGTAGGTGATCTTGTGGCGCGGTGCGGCCTTGGTCATCGGGGTCCTCCAAGCACGGGACGCGGCGCAGACGAGATGGCCCGAGCGTACCGGTCCGCCGGCGTTCGGTCCAGCGCCTCCATCCAGCGCCTGGGCGCAGGCACGCGCCAGCCCCGCGTCGGGGTCGCGACCCGGGTGTCCCCTGCGCAGGCGCCGGCGATCGGGGGCTCAGCCCCCGGAGAAGACCGGCGAGACGAGGATGCGGTCGCCGGCCTGGACCTCCGCGTCCGAGCCGACGCCGTGGCCGTTCCTGGCGATCACCATCGGGCGGCCGCCATCGATGGCGAGCGTCTCGAGGATGTCGGCGATCGTCGTCCCCGCCTCGACGTCCAGCTCCTTCTGGCTGAACCCTGCCGCGTAGACGAACGCGCCGGCGAGCTTGAGGGTGACCTTCATCTCAGGTGAGCGTCGCGTGCGCCTCAGCGGCCGCCGCCTCGGCAGCGAGCCCCAGGCTCTCCAGGGTGGCGCGGGTCGGGATGCCGCGGTCGTCGTAGCCCCGGATGTCGTAGTAGTGCTGGAGGAGGGCGTCGTACTTGTCCAGCTCCAGGATCCGCCCGGCGATCGGCCCCTCCGTGTCGGCGAACGCCGGATCGAACCAGGCAGCGGGCACGTAGTCGGCGGTCCGGTCCGTGTCCGGGAACTCGCGCAGCCAGAACAGCTTGATCATCGCGTAGATCCGGTCCGAGATCGGCCAGAAGTCCTCGAGCTTCCAGTCCTTCCCGGTGACGGTGTTGAAGTAGACCGGGTAGTGCTCGACACCCCAGCCAACCTCCACCCACGGGAAGCGACAGGTGATGATCGACTCGAAGAGGCCGCCCCGGATCCGCTGCAGGTCGACGATCTTCTGGGCCTTGTCGCGGCCGTACGACTCGCGCGGCGTCTGGTTCACCTCGTAGGTGATGATCCAGGATTCCTTGTGGTGGGCACCGATCGGGCTCACGCCGAAGGCGAGGGCCATGCCCGGGATGAACTTGCAGTTGTAGGCCGAGATCTCCAGGCCCTTCACCTGCATGGCATAGGCCTCGGACCCGTGGCCGAACGCCCGGGCGGCGCGCAGCGTCCCGTCGGCGAGGAGGTTGCCGATCTCGCCCTCGCGGTGGGCGATCATGCCCAGGACCTTCTTGAATCCGGCGATGTCGCCGAACAGAGGGTCGCCCGGGGCGACTCCCTGCTCGATGGCGTCGGCGTAGAAGCCGAGCACGCCGCCGGCCGAGATGGTGTCGAGCCCGTAGTCGTCGCACAGGTAGTTGAGCGCGCCGACCTCGGCGAGGTCATAGAGGTCGAGGTTCGGCCCCAGGAGGCCGATGTTCTCGTAGTCGACCTCGGCCTCGCGGCCCTCGTCGTCGAGGACGGCGATGCCGCAGCGCATCGTGCAGTTCGGGCAGCCGTAGGTGGCGACCCGCGCCGCGTGCACTCGCTCGCCGTCGACCTGCCAGGCGTCCGGATGGTGCGTGCCCCGGAAGTTGTGGACCGGGAGTGCCGCGACCTCGTTGCACCAGGGAAGGACGCCGGTGGTGCCCTGGAGGGACCAGCCGGCCTCCTTGTCGATGCGGTGGACCTCGCGCAGGTCGTCCCGGCCGAGCTCCTTCATCTTCGCGGGGAACGCCTGCGGGATGGGCCTGGAGCCCGTCACCACGATCGCCTTGAGGAGCTTGGAGCCCATGACGGCGCCCATGCCCGGCCGGCCACCGGAGCGGCCCTCCAGGCTGCGGACGACGGCGAAGTTGACCATGTTCTCGCCGCCCGGGCCGATGTTGAGAACCCCTGCCCCCTTGCTGTACCGGGCGTAGATCCACTCGTTCGTCTCGATCGTGCCCTTGCCCCACACCTCGTCGGCCGGCAGGAACTCGACGCGATCGTCCTCGACGACGAGCATCGTCGGGCTCGCGGCGCGGCCCTCGACGATGAGGGCGTCGTAGCCGGCCTTGCGGAGCTGGTCGGTCATGCGCGTGCCCAGGTTCCCGTCGCCGTAGCCGCCGGTCGCGGGCGACTTCGCGGCGACGATCGTCTTGCCGGTGTTGGGGGCCGGGATGCCGGAGATCGGGCCGACGGCCACGACCAGCTTGTTCTCGGGTCCGAGGGGATCGATGCCCGGCGCGAGCTCGTCGTAGAGGATCTTGGCGGCGAAGCCGCGGCCGCCGATCCACGTGAGGGCGAACTCCTCGGAGAACGATTCCACGCGGTGGGTCCGGTTCGTCAGGTCGACCCGCAGGAACTGCCCGGTCCAGCCATCCATCGTCCGCTCATCCTCGCAGGGGGTTGTCTCGGTCGACCGTAGGCGCGGGAGGCGCCCTCGTCTAGAGGGAAATGGAGGCCCTCTTTCCGGGAGGAACGGCCCTCCCGCGGAGGATCAGGTGAGCGCAGCCACGACATCGCCCAGCGTCGCCGCGACGGCCTCCGGGACGCTCGCCCCGCGCAGGCCCGCCACCTCTCCCGGCGTGGTCCTGCCGGACAGGACGAGGACCCCGCGCAGGCCCGCCCGGTGAGCACCCGCGATGTCCTGCGGGGCATGGTCGCCCACCATCGCCACCTCGGCGCGGCGGAGCGGCGCGCTCGCGGTCGCCGCCACGTCGGCGGCGAGCCCGCCGAACGCGGTCCGGAACATCGCGCGAGCCCGGCTTGCCGGTGACGCGGGCACGGACGCCGGTCGCGTACTCGATCGCGGCGACGAAGGAGCCCGTGTCGATCGTCTCGCCCTTCGCCGTGTACCACCAGCCGTTGCGGTGCATCGCGATCAGCTCGGCGCCGCGCCGGACGAGGCGGAAGGCGCGGTCCAGGTTCTCGTAGCTCAGGTCGCGGTCCGCATCGCCGAAGACGACCGCGGCCGCGGTCGCGCCGTCGGCATCGACGTCCTCGGGCGTCAGCCGCGGGAGGTCGCCGAACTCGCGCAACCCGTCGGGGTGGGTCAGCACGAAGACCGGTCGCCCGGGGTAGGTCCGGCGCACGTCCTCGACCGTGGCCGAGAGGGCCGTCACGATCCGCTCCGCGGGGATCGGCAGCCCCATCCGTGCGAATCGCGTCGCGAGGGTCTCCCGGTGGAGCGAGGAGATGTTGGTGGCGACCCGATACGGGATGCCGCGCTCTTCGAGCTGGGCGAGGGCCTCGGGCGCGCCCGGCAGGGCCGCGCCGCGCATCACCAGGACGCCGTCCGCGTCGAGGACGAGGGCACGGACGCCGCGCAGGGCCGCGCGCAGGTCGGCAACCGGCTCCGGACCGCCCCGCGAGCCCGCAGACCCGGCCGGCCCGGTCACTCGACGATCCTCTTCGGCTCGGTGGCCCCTGCCGGCGGGGACCACGACGGCCGGCGCGCCAGCCAGATGACGAGGACGATGCCGAGGGCGGCGAGGCTCGCGCGCAGGAGCGGCGGCTCCACGGCAACGGCGATCGAGAACCCGAAGGTCAGGATCACCATGCGATGGCGATCGCCTTTGCGCGTGGCGGGATGGCGCCGTGCTCCTGCCAGGCGACGATCGTCGGCCCGAACGTGCGGCTGTGCACGAGCCACTGGTGGAGCCGGGTCGAGGCACGCAGGTAGCAGGCCGCGGCCAGCAGGACGAAGGGCGTCGTCGGCAGGACCGGGATGACCAGGCCCAAAGCCCCCAGCCCCAGGAAGACCGTGCCGAGCACGAGGAAGAAGGCACGCACGGGACGAGCGTGGCGCCTCGCGTCCGGCGCGGAGGGGCTCGACGGTCCGGTCACGGGCATCATCGTACGATGGCGTCCACGAACGGGGGCTGGAGGAGGGATCGATGGGGCTGCTCGACGGCAGGAACGCGCTGATCTTCGGGGTGGCGAACGATCACTCGATCGCCTGGGGGATCGCGAAGGCGCTCCACGAGCACGGCGCGACGGTCGGGTTCAGCTCTCTCGAGAGCCTGATCGAGCGGCGGGTCGCCCGCCTGGCGGCGAGCCTCGGCAGCTCGTTCGTGGCGCCCTGCGACGTCCGCGACGACGCGGCGGTGAAGGCGGTCTTCGACCGCTGGGGCACCGAGGTGGGCGGCCTCGACATCCTGGTCCACGCCCTCGCGTTCGCGAACCGCGAGGACCTCGAGGGTGCGTTCGTGGACACGTCACGGGAGGGCTTCGCGCTGGCGATGGACGTGTCGGCGTACTCGCTGGTCGCGCTCGCCCGCGAAGCGCGCCCGCACCTGCGCCCGGGCGCGAGCATCCTGACCCTCACCTACTACGGGGCCGAGAAGGTCGTCGCCCACTACAACGTGATGGGCGTGGCGAAGGCGGCCCTCGAGGCATCCGTCCGCTACCTCGCGGCGGACCTCGGGCCCGAGGGCGTGCGCGTCAACGCCATCTCGGCGGGGCCGGTCCGGACTCTCGCCGCCCATGGGATCCGCGGCTTCCGGACGATGCACGACGCGTTCCGCGACGCGGCGCCGCTGCGCTCGAGCATCACGATCGAGGACGTGGCGGGGACCGCGGTCTGGCTGGCCAGCGACCTCTCCCGCCAGGTCACGGGCGAGACCATCTACGTGGACGGCGGCTTCAGCATCCTGGGGGTGCCGACGCCGGAGGGCTGAGCGCGGATCACCAGCCCCAGGTCCCGGGTCCGCCCTTGAACGGCCCGACGACCCGGGACGTGATCCAGCCTCCGTAGAAATCGCCCGGCTGGGGGACGACACGCTCGTCACCCACCCACGCCTCGTCGACGCGGTTCGCGTAGAAGGACAGGTGGCCGGCGATGGCCTCGAAGCCGGGCGCCGGGACGGGGTACAACCAGGCGACGTCGACGATCCGGCGGCCGGACGGCAGCACGAGCGTCCGATACATGGCGCGACCCTTGAACTCGCACACCGACGTGCGGGACGTGCCCTCCAGCAGGTCCGTTCGGACGTCCTCCGCCGGCAGGTAGTAGCTGGGGGGATGGCTCGTCTCGAGGACGCGCAGGGCGCGCACAGAATCGGCGATGGCGATGCCATCGACGACGACGCGGATGCGGTCGGCCGCGGGCTCGACCCGGGGCGGCCGTGGGTAGTCCCAGGCCGACTCCTGGCCCGCAGCCGGCAGGATGGGGACGGGACGGGCCATGTGGAGCACCTCGGCAAGGGTTCGTCGGAATGCGGAGGTCCGGATGGGAGACGGTCCGTCGCGGCTCCGGCGTCACGCGACCCGGCCCCGTCCGCAGACAGTCGCCCCGATGCACGACGTGTGCCGGACCTTCGGATGCACCGGGCCAGGACCACCGCCTCATGGTCCGGTGCGTCTGCGCAACGGATTCTACTCACGTAGGCGGCGTCGCCACGTGGGGCAAGCATCGCCGCCGACGCCCGGGGGGCCGGTCATGCTGAGACAGCGCACTTCCATCAGGACTCGTCTGGTCGGCGTCGTGTTCGGTGTCGGCATCGTCGTCGCACTCGTCCTCGCGGTGCCCTTCCTCGTCACCAGCTCCCTGCTGATGCGGCTCCGGGCGGTGGTCGACCCCTCGATGGAGGGCGGGATCGACCAGGTCCTCGCCGCGGAGGGCGTCGTGTTCGGCGTCGGCACGGCACTCGCGGCGTTCACCGGTGTCGTCGCAGCCCTGCTCCTGCGCCGCTGGTTCATGGCGCCCCTCAAGGGGCTCGCGGAGATCGCGACCCGCGTCGCCGCCGGCGAGGACGTCGCGTTCGAGGCGCCCGATTCCCCGGAGGCCGCGGCCCTGGCCACGGCCCTCGAGGAGATGCGAGGACGCCTCCGGCAGATCCAGTTCGCGACCGCGCAGCAGGCGGCGGAGGCCGGCGTGGTCAACCGCTTCACGGACACGATCTCGTATGCGGAGGATGACGACCAGGTCGGCCGGGCCCTCGTCGGCGCGCTTCGCGCGCTCGTCACTCCCGACAGCGCGGTGGTCCGCCTGGAGACGGCCAGCCGCGAGCACCCTGCGGTGGCTGCCGGCTCGGTCGACGACGGCCCGCCCGGAGCCTCCGCGCCGGCTGTCCGCCGGTGCATCGGGGTTCGGCGTGGCGCCTCGCACCTCGTCATCGACCCGCGGGATCCGCTAGCCATCCGCTGCCCGGTGGCCACCGGTGGTCCCGGAGCGTCTGCCTGCGTGCCCCTCGCCGCGCTCGGGAACGTCGTCGGGACCGTCCACCTGCGGTGGGCGGCAGCCACGCCGCCGATCGGCTGGGATCCCGCGCGGGTCGAAAGCCTCGCCAGCCACGCCGCCCTGGCCATCGCCAACCGGCGACTCCTGCTCGAGATGCACGGCATGGCCGTCACCGACCCTCGCACCGGCCTCGCGAACAGCAGAGCGTTCGACGAGGAGCTCGCCCGCACGCTGGCCGCCGCGGATGGTGGGGAGGTGAACGCCGTTGTGACCTTCGACCTCGATGACTTCAAGGGGTTCAACGATCGATACGGCCACGCGCTCGGCGACGAGGCGCTCCGGGGATTCGCCGGGGTGGTCCGGGGCAGCCTCCGGGAGGGCGATCTCGCGGCCCGGTACGGGGGGGAGGAGTTCGTGGCCCTCCTGCGCGGCCTGGACGCCTCCGCGGCGGCAGGCGTGGCCCAGCGGATTCGCGAGCGCACGGAGTCGCTGGTGATCGCGGCCGGAGCCGGCGAACGCGCCGCGATCCGGGTGTCCGCCGGCGTGGCGGCTGCTCCGGCGCACGGGACCACGCCCGAGTCGCTGCTCCTTGCCGCGGACTCCGCGCTCTACGCGGCGAAGGCCATGGGGCGGAACCGGGTCGTCACCGCATGGGAGAACGAGGCGGACGCCGTCGGGCCCGGCAGGATCGCCGACGATGCGGCCGTGATCGACCTCGGCCTTCGGGTCAGCGGCAGGAGCGGCAGCGCCCGACGATCGTGACGTGGCTGAGGTCGACCTCGAAGCCGCGCTCCTCGTCCAGCGAGCGGACGATCGAGGCTGCCTCGTCCGCACTGATCTCCCAGCTGGCACCGCATCCCTTGCAGTGCAGGTGGCCGTGGACCGCGTCGGGGAGGACGTGGTACTCCTCCCGGCCGTCCGGCCCGTGACCGTGCCGGACGACCCCGAGGTCCTCGAGGACGTCGAGCGTGCGGTAGACCGTGGACGGGATGGTCGCCGGGTCGCGCTGCCGACACCGCTCGACCAGCTCCGCGCCGGTGACATGCCCGTGGGTCTCGCTGAGCACCGTGACGAGTGTCCGGCGCTGGGGCGTCCAGCGCAGCCCGCGGTCGTGCAGGCGTTCGCGGACCGTCTCCCAGATGCGGGAATCGTCGCGACGCACGGGCGGGGGCGATCCGGCACGGCTCATGGCCCGGAGTATAGGCAGCGAGGCCCGTACCCGTGCCCTTGTTGCAACGTGTTGCAGGAGACTCGGGTCGCGCCTACAATCGCCCGGAACCCGGACGCACCCGCGACCGCATCTGATGAGGGGGACCTTCGTGTTCGCATCGCTTGCCGGAGCCGCCGCCCAGGCCGGGGGGCCGGGGCCGCTCGCGCTCCACGCACCCGACGGCTTCCTGAGCCTGCCGATCGCGGCGCTCATGTGGGTCGTCACGATCGCCGTGACCGCCGTCGCCGTGAAGAAGACCAACGAGACCTTCGACGAGCGGGCCATCCCCTTGATGGGCGTCACCGCCGCCTTCATCTTCGCGGCCCAGATGTTCAACTTCCAGGTCATCGGCGGAACGTCCGGCCACCTGCTGGGCGGCGTTCTCGCGGCGATCCTCCTGGGCCCGTGGGCCGGCACGCTCGTGATGGTCGCCGTCGTCGCCGTGCAGGGCCTCGTCTTCCAGGACGGCGGGCTCGTGGTGATGGGCGCGAACATCTTCAACATGGGGATCATCGGGACGCTCGGCGGGTACGCGATCTACCGGGCCTTGTGCGGCGTCCTCGGCGGTGAGCAGCGGGCGCGGATCCCGGCAGCGGGCGTCGCGGCCTGGCTCTCGGTCTTCCTGGCGGCGGGGGCCATGGCCCTCGAGCTCGGCCTCTCGGGGACCACCGACCTGGTCGTGGCCCTCACCGCGATGCTCTCGATCCACGCGCTGATCGGCATCGGCGAGGCGCTGATCACGATGGCAGCCCTCGCCTTCATCCAGGTGACCCGGCCCGACCTGTTGGGCCTGCGCGACGCGCGCGTCGCCGCGGGCGCCTGAGGAGCGACGAGATGAGCGACGTCTCCCCCACCCCGGCCGGCACATCCGACGCAGCCCGGAAGGGCCTCCTCGCCCGCTACTGGTGGGTGATCGGGCTGGCGATCGCCGGCGTGATCGCCGCGCTTGCGGCCGCGTTCGCCTCGGGCGACCCGGACGGCCTGGACTCGGTCGCGATCGAGCAGGGATTCGAGGAGGTCGGGAAGGACCCGGGCTTCGAGATCCTGCCCGACTACACCATCCCGGGCATCGACGGCACCGTCTCCACGATCATCGCCGGGATCGTCGGGATCGCCATCGTCTTCCTCCTGGTGTTCCTGCTCGGGCGGCTTCTGGCGCGGCGGCGGAAGGGCGCGGCGGCCTGACCTGAACCTCGACCGCTACCTCGCCCGCGACAGCATCGTCCACCGCGTCGACCCGCGCCTCAAGTTCGTCCTGACTGTCGCGTTCATCCTCTCGATCAGCCTGCTCCCGGTCGGGTCGTTCGTGGCCCTCGGGATCGCGTGGCTCGCCCTGGCCGCCCTCTCGACGCTTGCCCGCCTCGGGCCCCTGCGCCTGACGAAGTCGGCGTTCTTCGCCCTCCCGTTCGTGCTGGCCGCCGTGCCCCTCGTGTTCACGCGCCCCGGCGATCCCCTCGCGACGATCGAGATCGGCCCGCTGGTCCTGACGGTCAGCGGCCAGGGGCTGCGGGAGTTCGCCACGATCGCCCTGAAGAGCTGGGTCAGCGTCCAGGCGGCCCTCCTGCTCTCCTTCACGACCCCGTTCCCCGACCTCGTGGAGGCCCTGCGCCAGCTCCGTGTTCCCCGCCTCCTCGTCGCGATCATCGGCTTCATGTATCGCTACCTCGCGGTGCTGGCCGAGGAGGCTTCGCGCCTCAACCGCGCACGCCTGAGCCGATCGGCGGTGGTCGAGGGCCGCGGCGGCGGCAGCGCGCGCTGGCGGGCGGGCGTCGTGGGCGGGATGGTCGGCTCGCTCTTCCTGCGTTCCTACGAGCGCAGCGAGCGCGTCTATGCGGCCATGCAGGCCCGGGGCTTCGACGGCGAGTTCCGGTCGATGGGCGGCCGGGCGCTGACCGCCACCGACTGGACCGCATTCGCGGTCGTCGCCGCCGCCCTCGTCGCCTTCGTGCTCGCCGGCCAGCTCGTCCTCCCCCGCCCATGACCGGAGCCGCCCGCGACGTGAACCCCATCCCCAGCGAGACGTTCCCGCCCGACGTCCACGTGCACCCGCACGAGCACGGCGTGGGGTCCCCGGGCAGCATCACCCACGAGCATGCCCATGTCCCCGGGGCGCTTCACGGGGTCCCGCTCGAGGCAGCCGCACCCCCCGAGGAGGTCGCCGGCCGCTGGGTCGACGTGGAGCACCTCCACTTCGTCTACCCCGACGGCTTCGAGGCCCTGAAGGGCGTCCACCTGCGGATGGCCCGGGGCGAGAAGGTGGCGCTGGTGGGACCGAACGGGGCCGGCAAGAGCACCCTCATGCTCCACCTCAACGGCATCAACCTCCCGACGCACGGGGTGGTGCGCATCGGCGGCACCACGATCGACCGGAAGAGCGTCAAGCGCATTCGTGCCGAGGTCGGCCTGGTCTTCCAGGATCCCGACGACCAGCTCTTCAGCCCGACGGTCTTCGAGGATGTCGCCTTCGGGCCGCTCCACATGGGCGTCCCCGAGGTGGAGATCCACGAGCGGGTCGAGCGCGCCCTGGCCGCCGTGGGGATGGCCGGCTTCGAGCGCCGGCTCCCCCACCGGCTGTCGCTCGGGCAGCGCAAGCGGGTCGCCCTGGCGACCGTCCTTTCGATGGACCCCTCGGTCCTGGTCTTCGACGAGCCCTCGGCGGGCCTCGACCCGCGCGGACGCCGTGAGCTGATCGCGCTCCTGCGCTCGCTCGACCAGACGATGCTGGTCTCCACGCACGACATGCGTCTCGTGGCCGAGGTCTTCCCGCGGGTCGTCGTGATGGACGACGGGTTGATCGTCGGCGACGGGCCGACGGCGGAGATCCTCGCCGACGACGCCTTCCTGGAGGCGCACGGGCTGGAGCGCCCGTAGGAGCGAGCGATCCGGGCGCGAGGCCGGCGGCCGGGCGCCGTGCCGGGAGGGCCGGGGGTCGGCCGCCTACGGGGCGGGCGTCGCCTCGGGCGCCGGTGGCGCCTCGGGGAGCGGGATGATGAGCTTCTGCCCGACCGTGATGAGGTTCGGGTTCTTGATGTTGTTGGCCTCCTGGATCGCGGCGACGGTCACGCCGTAGGTTGCCGCGATCCGGGCCAGCTGGTCGCCGGCCTTCACGACGTAGACGACCTGCGTCGGGGCCGGTGTCGGGGGCTCGCCCGTGGGGGACGGGGTCGGCGCCGCGGTCGGCGCGTCCGTGGGGGTCGGAGCCGGCGTCGGCGAGGCGGCCTGGCTCGGCGCGCCGGAGGGCGGCGACGTCGCGCCGAGCCCCGGGCCGGGGAGAATCGTCGGCAGCATCAGGCCCGCCACGAAGCCGACCGCGGCGACGGCCGCGATGGTCACGAAGCCGACGACGACCCCGCGAACGCGACTCCCGCGTCGCGGCGGCGGGGCGGCCGCGAGGGGCACCAGCTCCGGGCGATCGCGCTCGCGCACGAACGGCTCGCCGGGGCCGATGGGCTCTTCGGCGGGGAGGGGCTCTTCGGCGGGGAGGGGCTCTTCGGCGGGGAGGGGCTCTTCGGCGGGGAGGTCGTCCGGGCGATCGGTGGGCTCGACGGCCGGCGTCACCGTCGGCGTCGCTTCCCGCTCGGCGAGCGTCGGGTCGACATACGCGTCGATCGGCTCATCCCGGAACCAGCCGACCGGCTCCTCCTCGTCCGGTGGGGCGGTCCCTCCGGCCGCCGCCGCCGCGCCGTCGAGCGACCCGGCGTCGTCGCCGGCCACTTCGTCGGCCGCCTGCGCCGCGGCCTCCGCTTCGGCGGACTCGGCCGCGCCGGCGTCGAGATGCTGCGCGGCCTCCGGCGCCGCGTCCGCCGCGGCCTCGAGGTGCTGCGCGGCCTGCGCGGCCTCGGCGGACTCGGCCGGCGCTTCGATCGCGTCGGGGGGCATGGCGGCTCGCGGCGCACCTCCGTGGCGCGCAGCGTGCGGCTTCGATCGTCGGATCCGCGGGTCGGGCATCGGGCTGGATTGTACGAGGGCCGCGAGGCGGCCGCCGTGCCGGCGCGCCCGGGCGTCAGGCGGCCTCGCCGACCTCGAAGCCCGAGAGCCGGTACGCGCCGAGGGCGAACGCGCTGCCGAGGACGGCGAGGGAGAGCACGACGGCGACCGGCAGGTCCACGCCGGCGCGTTCGACGCCCTCGCCACCGAGCGCGGCCACGACGGCCAGCGCGTACTCGCGGATCGAGAGGATTCGGGTCCCGGTGAGGAACCCCGTCACCAGGCCCTCCCAGATCAGGACGTAGCCGAGGCCCACGACGAGCGCCCGGCTCGTGAACACGGAAAGCGTCACGAACACCGCCACGTACAGCACCGAGGCGAGCACGGCGCCCGCGACCATCCCGGCCAGCAGCTCCGGCGACCCGAGGCCCAGCACCAGGAGACCGGCCACGAGCGCGGCCGTGGCCGTGAGCAGGGAGGTGGCCGCCGCGGCCACCAGCATCGCGGCGAGGACCGTCTTCCAGCGCGGGACCGGCTTCACGAGCAGGTAGACGATCGTGCCGTCGTCGATCAACGTGCCGAGTGCGGCGGTCCCGAAGACCAGGGCGGCCAGCGGGACCACCAGGCCCAGCGTGAGGGAGGAGAAGACGTCGAACGCGAGCTCCTCGCGGTCACCCAGGCCGCCCGCGACCGCGATGATCGCGGCGACGAGCACGGGCGCGACCACGAGGGCCGCCACGCCCAGCGAGCGGCGCCGCCCGAGCAGCCCGCGCGCGGTCAGGCGGACGAGCGGGCCCAGGGCCGCCGGGCTCCTGGCCTCGGGATGGCTCGCGACGGCAGGCGGACCGGCGGTCACGAGCGCACCAGGTAGGCGAAGACGGATTCCAGCGATTCGTCGGCCGGGATCAGCTCATAGATGGAGATTCCCACCGCCCGGGCGATCCCGGCCAGCTCGCCGGTGAACGCAGCGTAGTCCGTCGCCCGGATCACCAGGCGTCCGTCCTCGAGGGCCACCCCGGCGACCGTCGGGCGCGCCACGATCGCCGCCGCAAGGGCCCGGTCATCAGAGGTCCGCAGCCGGAAGGCATGCGGCCGATCGGTCATGAGGCGTCGGATCTCGCGGAAGTCGCCCGAGGCCGCCAGGCGTCCCGCCACGACGACGAGGACCCGCTCCGCGACGCGCTCCACCTCCTCGAGGATGTGGGACGAGACGAGGATCGTGCGGCCAGCCGCCGCGAGATCGCGCAGCAGGTCCATCATGTGCAGCCGCTGGCGCGGATCCATCCCGTTGAACGGCTCGTCGAGGACCAGGACGGCCGGGTCGTGGACCAGGGCCGCGGCCACCTTGGCGCGCTGGCGCATCCCCTTGGAGTAGGTGGCAAGCGGACGATCGGCGGCCGTCCCCAGCTCCACGGTCGCCAGGGCCCGATCGACCGCCTCGGCCGGAGCCCCCAGGCCCTGCAGGTCGGCGTTGAGGCGGATGAACTCGCGCCCGGTGAGGAACCCGAAGACGGCTTCGCGCTCGGGGACCAGGCCCACCCTGCGGAAGACCCCGGGGTCACCATACGTCGGGCGCCCGTCGATCGTCACGGCACCGGCGGACGGATGGAGCAGCCCCGCGATCATGTGGAGCAGCGTCGACTTGCCCGCGCCGTTCGGGCCCAGGAGCCCCGTGACCCCCGCCCCCACCGAGAACGTCACGCCGTTCACGGCGACGACGTTGCCGTACCAGCGGGAGACGTCGGCCAGCTCGACGCGTGGAACTGGCGCTCCCAGCGTGCCGGTCGCCTGCGCGCCGGCCATCGGCGTGAGTCCGGGGGGCGTGCCCGGGTTCATGCGCTGATCCGCCGGTACCGCAGGAGGAGGATCGCGAGGCACGCGACGCAGACGCCGCAGGCGGTCGCGGCGAAGAGCCAGACCGGGAGATCGGACCGGAGGAGCGTGACCGTCGAGCCGTCACCGCCGAAGAGGAGCGCGGAAACCCCGTCCACGAGGGCAAACGGGTCGGCCAGTGCGATGAGGGCCACCGGCCCGGAGAGGTCGACCTCCTGGACGAGCACCGACACGACGCCGCTCGAGATGAGGAAGACCGCGATGATCGCAGCGGCGGCGAACGCCCGCCGGGCGGTGAAGGCGCTGGCGACGAGCCCGACGCCGGCGAAGAGCGCAGCGACGACCACCGTCCGCCCGACGACCGGCCAGATCAGCGGCACGACCTCCGCGAGGCCGTCGACGAAGCTCGGCGTGCCAAAGAGCGTCCCCAGCAGGAGGATCACCTGCGGGAGGGCCACGACGAGCGCGATCGCGACGAGCAGGGCGAGGTACTTGGCCAGCACGTAGTCGGTCCGCTCGAGGGCCCGGCTGAAGTAGAGCGTCAGGACCCGGTGGCGCTGGTCGCGCGCGAGCAGCTCGGGCCCCTGGGCCGCGACGAAGAAGACGAGGGTCGTCGCGGTGAACTCGAGGTAGCCCTCCAGCGAGATCGGGTTGAACTCGTCCCCCGCTCCGCCGGCCAGGGCGCCGAACCCGACGCTCACGACCGCCGGAAGGGCGACGAGGCCGCCGAGGACGAGGGGGGCGATCTTCGACCGGCCGCTCCGGCCGAGCCCGAAGACCGCCCGCAGGCCGTGCACGAACAGCGCCACCACGGCGTGGCGACGGCCCAGGCGCGGGCCGTCGTAGCCGCGGTAGCCGAGGTCGTAGATGCTCCCCGTCGCGGAGCCGGCGAGGACGTCAGGCGGCGTCGCCATCGGTCCCCACCTCGAGCGGATCCCGGAACAGGTCCTCGACCCTGTGGCGCGCGGGCTCGATGCGCGTCAGGGCCAGGCCGCGGGCGGCGACGGCGTCCCGGACGAGGTCGAACGGACGCTCGTCGGCCACCGGGACCAGCACCCGGCGCGGGCCGTCCGTTACGGCCGCGAGGCCCGCCGCGACCAGGTCGGCGGCAACCTCGGCGGCGCCCTCGTCGAGCTCGACGACCAGCGTCCCCGTGCGCGCGGTGAAGCTGGCCAGCGGCGCGTCCCGCAGGAGCCGGCCGGCGTCGATCGCGACGACGTGGTCACACACGCGCTCGATCTCGCCGAGCAGGTGCGAGCTCACGATCACGGCGATCCCGAACTCCGTGCCGGTCCGCCGGACGAGATCCAGCATCTCGTCGCGGCCGGCGGGGTCGAGGCCGTTCGTCGGCTCGTCGAGCAGCAGGAGACGCGGGTCGTGAACCAGCGCCTGGGCGAGCTTCACGCGCTGCTTCATGCCGGTGGAGTAGCCGCCGATCGGCCGGTAGCGCTCCTCGAACAGCCCGACGTGGCGCAGCACCTCGGCGGTCCGCTCGCGCGCGGCGGTTCGCGGCAGGCCCGACATCTCGGCAAGGTGCGTCACGAGGTCCGTCGCGGACACGTCCGGCGGCAGCACATCGTGCTCGGGCATGTAGCCGACCCGCTCGCGGATCCGCGAACCGTGCGTGGTGACGTCGAGATCGAAGACGGTCGCCGCGCCGGCCGTCGGGGCCAACAGCCCCAGGAGGATCCGGAGCAGCGTGCTCTTCCCGGCCCCGTTGGCGCCGACGAGCCCGACGATCCCCGGCTCGATGGCGACGCTGAGGTCGTCGAGCGCCAGCACGCCGCCCCCGGCGCCGGGGTAGCGGAAGGAGAGTGCCTGCGTCGTGACGAATGCCATCAGTGGCGAGTCTAGCCGGGTGGCGGGGTGATGACGACCGCCTGGCCGAGCGACCAGAGCGTCGCGACCGTCAGGGTGACCATGAAGACGGCCAGCGGAACCTGCCGCAGCCGCACGGCGCGCAGCTCCGCAGCGGGGATCTCGGCCGCCGGGCGGCTCGAGACGGCCGCCAGGTGCCCGGCCACCGCGCCCAGCATGTGCCCCCCGACGACGCACGCGAGCTGCACCGCCCACACCACTCCGGGCGCCAGGAAGCCCGAGGTGGGCTCGAAGAAGGCGGTCCCGAAGAGGTCCCAGCCCTGCTGGAACGGGTCCGAGACGGCGACGAGGATCCTCTGGCCGTCGACGAGCAGCGACGCCAGGTAGTGGCCGGCGATGTAGCCCGTCGCGATCGGCACGAGACCGGCTCCCACCGCCGCGATTCCGGCGCCCCTGCTGAGCGGCGGCGATCCGACGAGCCGGGCGACACCCAGGGCCAGCGCGGCGGCGGCCCCCAGGAAGAGGGCCAGCGCGATCGTGCCGCCGGCGAGGCCCGGCAGCCCCACGAGGTCGAACCAGGGCTGGGTCTGGGAGAGGCCGTCGTAGAGGACCGAGACGACCCCCAGCGCGACCAGCGCCACGAGGGCAGCAGTCCAGCCCGGCTCCAGGAGCCCCGCCCCGAACGGACGGCGGCGCACCGTCCCCGCCTCCGGCGGCCCGGCGAGGGCGAATGGCGCGATCCGGCCGAGCAGGCCGAACCAGGTCGTGAAGACCTCGCCGTTCGCGCGCCACCCGTCGCGCCCGTACTGCGCCATGCCGAGGAGCGTGATCCCGGTGTAGACGAGGAACGCAGCGACGAGCGTCCGACCCCCACCGCCTCCCGTCACGACGAGCTCGAGCCAGACGAGGAACGCGAAGCCGGCGACGGCCGGCCACCGGCCCAGCCGCGCCGGGTAGGGCGCCGGCGTCCAGCCGCGGATCCCGGCGCGCCGGAGCAGGGCGGCCCCGGCGTCGTGGATCGTGGTGAAGGGGTCGAGCCACGACCACGCCGGTCCGACCAGGGCGGAGATCAGCGCGAGGCCCACCCAGCCGTACGTCCAGAGGAAGAGCCCGGAGACGTCGGCGTCGCTCGATCCGCCGACGATCGCCTGGACGACGATCCAGCCGACGCCGGCGATGCCGACGAGACGGAGAGCGGTGCGCAGCCAGCGCGGCACGGCGCGCGGGCGCGGGTCGCCCGGAGGGAAGGCAGGGACGTCGCGCAGGAAGACCACGCCGAACGAGAGGCCCACCGCGGCGGCGGCCCCCACGAGGTAGACGGGGAGCGGGATCGGCGACTCGAAGACGCCGCCGAGCTGGTGCCCGAGGGCGGCGGCCGGCAGGAGCAGGAGCGACAGGAGGGTGGCCACCCCGATCCCCGCGAGCCGGGAGGTCCGCCGGGCGTGCCGCGCGATCACGACGACGGGGCCGCCCACGGCGCGTCGACCATCCGGTGGACCACGTTCGCGCCGTCCTCCACGCGGTAGGCCACCGCGATCGGCTGGAGGGTCACCGCGTGCTCGACGAGGTGCGACGCGGCGAACGCCGCCCCGTCGACCTCGAGCGTGCCGATCACGAAGGCGATCGCCTCGCCCTGCTGGGTGCGGAGGGTGAAGCCGGTCACCTCGCCGGCCGGGGCGTCGACGGCCACGACGATCCCGGCGGCGGCCTTCCCGGGATCGCCGCACGCGCCGAGCGCGATCGCGACGAGAAGCAGCGCGAACAGGGCGGGCCCGGCCGGGAGCGCTGCCGCACGCGCACGCCCCGCGCCGCGGAGGCGGCGAGCGGGGGGCGCCCCCGTGGCGTCCGGGCGGCGGCGCGGTCCGAGCGGCTCGCCCGAGGTGGCGTCGCGGCGGCGCGGTCCGAGCGGCTCGCCCGCCGACCGCCAGGCTGGGGCAATTGCAGTGCCGATCACCGTCGCCGGCGCAGGAAGAGGGCCGTCCCGACGAGGACGACGGCGCCGAGGGCGAGGATCGGGAGCAGCACGTCGCCGGCGCCCACCTCGGCCCCCGGCGCGGGGGCCGGCGTCGCGGACGGAGTCGCAGCCGGCGCGGGGGTCACGGCAGGGGCCGACGATCCCGGTGGGGCGGACGTCCCGGGAGTCGCCGTGGCCCGCGGCGGCGTCGGCGCAGGGCTGGGGGTCGCCTCCGCGACCGTGAATGCGAAGATGCCGCGCTCGACGCCGTCGTCGTCGGCAGTGACGGTCGTCCACCGCACCTCGTACGTGCCCGGGGCAAGGTCCGGCAGGCCGGGGATCGTCATCCGCGTTGCCGGGCCGTCGGCCGGGACGCCGCCTGTCGCGATCCGCGTCCCGTCGGGCCCCCGCAGCTCCAGGCTGCTGCGCGCCGGATCGACCGCCTCCGTGAAGTCGCCGGTGATCGTCGCCGGTGGCGTCGTCAGCGTGGCGCCATCCGCCGGATCCGACGTCTCGAGCTCTGAGTGCGCGACGACGACGCCGGGCAGCACGGCGAGGGCCAGGAGGGCGCCGAAGAGAAGCGTCGCGACGCGGCGGGCAGGCATGCGCGGGAGGGTAGCAGGAAGTGGACGCGGGCCCGGCAGCTCGTGCTGTCTGTTGGCGGATCGATCGGCGCCCGCTTCGCGATGGGCGTCGTCAGTGTCCGCCGGCGAGGGAGGCGATCTGCCTGGCGAGCAGGGATCAGCGGCGGATGCCGGGCAGGGGAGGTGGGTCCCACCGGCCTGGAGGCGCGCCTTCCACGCCGGCCGCGCGTCGCCGATCCTCGTCTGAGTAGGTCATCTGTTCGCCCAGGCGGTCCTCGAGCACGCACGTCCCGCCGAAGTGCTGGTCCGGGGTGAGTCGCACGCTCCGGCCCGCCGATCCTGACCAGGCGATCTGCTCAGAACGTCGGGATCGGCCTGCGCCGCGCCGCCAGATCGGTGAGAGGCGCGAGGGCGCTCGCGGGCCGGCCCGGTTGCTGGATCTAGCGGATCCCGGTGTCGTACGCGAGCAACGCGGCGGCCCACGCCGCGGGACCCGCGCCGACGTCGACGAGGAGCGCGGCGGGCGTCCCCAGGATCCCGGTCGTCGGCTGGGCCTCGACGCGGTACACGCCGCTGCCGGGAACCGACACGAGGAACGTGCCGTCCGCGGCCGTCACGGCCCGGGCGACCTCCGCACCGGCGCCATCGCGGACGACCACCTCGGCGCCCGCGACCGGCCGATCCGCGCAGGCGGGGTCGGGTGGGTTCTGCTCGACCGGGCAGACCGGGCCGGCGAGCGCGCGGCCCGCGATCCACGGCCCGCCATCGGCGGGGATCGCCACCGGCGGGCTGCCGGGCACCCCGTTGTCGTCGCCGCCCGCGCTCTCGTCCAGCGGGTCCCCGCCCTCGCTCACGAGCGTGACGACGCCGCGCGGGTCGACGTCGTAGGTCCACGTGTGGCGGTTGATGCAGCCGGCCTGGCAGTCGCCCCACCCCTTCGTGATCGTGACGCGCCAGCCGACCGTCGCCGGGGAGACCTCGTACCAGGCCGACTGGCCGATCAGGTCGGGGCTGAGCGGCCCGATGCCGGCGAACCGGGGGTCAAGGGCGAGGACCTTCGCGACGGCCTCCTCCTCGCTCAGCACGGCACCCGGGGTCGGCGACGGCATCGGCGGCGTCGGCGACGCCGGCGCGGGAGAGGCAGGCGGCGTGGTTGCCGGGCCGCCGGCAGCGCCACAGGCGGCCACCATGACGGCCGCGCCGAGGACGGCGCCGAGCGGGAGGATCCGCGCGAGGGGGCGGGAGCGACGGTCGTGCATGGCCTCCAGACGGTACTCCGCCGCGCCCGGTTCCGGTGACCTTCGGCGGCGCGATCCGATCCGAACGGCCGTCGAGCCGGCGGTCTCGGGTCCGTCACCATGCCCGACGGAGGTGTCCCGATGCACGGCCGAACCAGTCATCCGCCCGCTGCGCCCGCCCCCGGGGTGGAGCACGCGCCGAGTCCGGGCGAGCGGACGACGAGCCCGGGCGCGATCGGGCCCACTCCCGCGGTGATGCCGCACGGGCCTCTGGGGGGAGCGGTGGTGCTCCTGGCGGCAACGGAGGCCGTCATCGCCCTCACGCGACCCGATGGGCGTGACGAGATCACCCGGGTGCGGCGCCGCGGCCGGCGCGCGGACGCTCCGCCGTTCCACGTCCGGATCCTGCACGAGCTGGGCGACCGGGCGCCGATCCTCATCCTCGGCGCATCGGCCGAGCGGACCGCGTTCGAGCGGGAGTTCGTGGCGGTGTCGCACCGCCCCGACCGTCTGATGGAGGACGCGAGCGTCCACGACGCCCACCCGCAGGCGCTGCTCGAGCGCCTGCGGGGGCTCCGCTCGCACCCGGGCTGACCCGGGCTGACCCGGGCCGACCCCGGCGGACCCGGGCGGACCGCGATCTCGGCGCCCGGACCCCCGCGATCTCGGCGTCCGGGTTCGATTCCGCGGCACTCATGCGTGCCGGCAGGCCTCCCGTCGGCTACGATCGTGGTGTCACGGGAGCGAGCAGGGACAGAGGGCACGATGACCCTCCCTGTCGCCCGCGGGGCCGCAGAGCCGAGCCGACGCCGAGCCGAGCCGAGGAGAGAGCGTGATCCACCAGGTCCGCGAGCTGCACGTCCGGCGCGAGGCGCGGGCACGGTACGGCGTCAACGAGGGGCTGTTCACGCTCGCCGGGAACGCGATCTTCCCGAACCTGCGCGCCGTCCGTGAGCTGGCGGCCACGATGACCGCCGCCCGCCGTGCCGCCGGCGAGCCGGACCCGGTCGTCGCGCCCGGCTCGCTCAACGCGATGGGGCTGATCGACGAGATCCTCCACGCCGTGGTCGCCGTCTACCGCGAGCACGAGGACCCCGAGGCGATCGACGACGCCCTCGACCACCTCGACGAGGTGCTCGGCACGCAGGCCGTGGACGAGGTCCTGCTGCGGTTCACGACCGACTTCCCTCCGCTCGCCGTGCACCGCGGCGAGCTGACGCCCCAGGCGTACCTCTCCGGCGAGACGGCCGGGACGCCGAACCGCGAGGTGGCACTCGAGGAGCTGACCGCCTGCTGGCTGGAGAACGCCAACCTCGCCTTCGCCCCGTACCGCGAGCTGTTCGACGATCGCGGCCTGGCGGCGGCGACGGCCTACGACGCGGTCATCGCGGAGCTCGGCGCCTTCTTCGCCGGGCGGGCGCCCATCGGGCCCGACCGCCAGGACCTCGTGACCATGCTGCGGGCCCCCGCCATCGCGGAGCCGGGCTCGCTCGCAGGGCAGCTGCGCTGGATCCGCGTCCGCTGGGGAGCCTTCCTCGCGACCTACCTGGGCGACCGGTTCGGGGCCCTCCTCGACCGGCTCATCACGGGGCTCGACGTCGTGGCGGAGGAGGAGCGCGCGCTCTGGATGCGGTACCACGCCGGCCCGGGCGGAGGCGGCTCCGGACAGGCGCCGTCGTACGGCGGCCTCGATGGGGAGCCCGAGCGATTCTCCGAGGACAAGGACTGGATGCCGCGCGTCGTGCTCATGGCCAAGAGCACGTACGTCTGGCTCGACCAGCTGAGCCGGGCGTACGGGCGCGAGATCCGCCGCCTGGACCAGGTCCCGGACGAGGAGCTGGATCGGCTTGCCCGATGGGGGTTCACCGGCCTCTGGCTCATCGGGCTCTGGGAGCGAAGCCGCGCCAGCCAGCTCATCAAGCAGTGGCGCGGCAACCCCGACGCCGTCGCCTCCGCCTACTCGCTGCGCGACTACGCGATCGCCGAGGACCTGGGCGGAGAGGGCGCGTGGGCGAGCCTCCGCGACCGCGCCTGGGCCCGCGGGATCCGCCTCGCCTCGGACATGGTCCCCAACCACATGGGCATCGATTCCCGCTGGGTGATCGACCACCCCGACTGGTTCCTCTCCCGGCCGGACAGCCCGTACCCGGCGTACTCCTTCGGCGGGGGCGACCTCTCCGACGACCCGCGGGTCGTGATCCAGATCGAGGATCACTACTGGGATGCCACCGACGCCGCCGTCGTCTTCCGGCGCGAGGACCGCTGGTCGGGTGACGTCCGCTACATCTATCACGGCAACGACGGCACAAGCATGCCGTGGAACGACACGGCGCAGCTCGACTACCTGAAGGCCGAGGTCCGCGAGGCCGTCATCCAGACGATTCTCGCCGTCGCCCGGCGCTTCCCCATCATCCGCTTCGACGCCGCGATGACGCTGGCCAAGAAGCACGTCGCCCGCCTCTGGTACCCCGAGCCGGGCCACGGAGGGGCGATCCCGTCGCGCGCGGAGTACGCGCTGTCGAAGGCCGACTTCGACGCCGCGATGCCCGAGGAGTTCTGGCGCGAGGTGGTGGACCGGGTGGCCGCCGAGGTCCCCGACACGCTCCTCCTCGCCGAGGCGTTCTGGCTCATGGAGGGCTACTTCGTCCGGACCCTCGGCATGCACCGCGTCTACAACAGCGCCTTCATGCACATGCTGCGCGACGAGAAGAACGCGGAGTACCGGCTCCTGGTGAAGAACACGCTGGAGTTCGACCCCGAGATCCTCAAGCGCTACGTCAACTTCATGAACAACCCGGACGAGAAGACCGCGATCGAGCAGTTCGGGACCGGCGACAAGTACTTCGGCATCGCGACGGTCCTGGCCACGATGCCCGGCCTCCCGATGTACGGCCACGGCCAGGTGGAGGGCTACGCCGAGAAGTACGGGATGGAGTTCCGGCGGGCCTACTGGGACGAGCGGCCCAACGAGGGCCTCGTCGCCCGCCACGAGTGGCAGCTCTTCCCGCTCCTCCACCGGCGGCGCCTCTTCGCCGAGGTCCGGGACTTCCGCTTCTACGACGTGATCGACGACGCGGGCCACGTCAACGAGGACGTGCTCGCCTACTCCAACCGCTCGGGCGACGAGCGGTCGCTCGTGATCTACCACAACCGCTTCGCGTCGATGCGCGGGCGAGTCCGCGATTCGGTCGCCTTCGCGGTCAAGGACGAGGGCGGGGCGAAGCACCTGGTGCGCACCTCCGTCGCCGACGGGCTCGGGCTCGGGACCGACCCCGGCGCCGTCGTCGTCTTCCGCGACGTCCTCGACGGCCTCGAGTACATCCGCGAGGTCGGTGACGTGCGCGACCGCGGCCTGCGCGTCGAGCTGGAGGCCTACGCCGCCCGCGTCCTCCTCGACTGGCGCGAGATCGGCGGCGACGCAGCGGCCGACTATCGTGGCCTCGCCGGCGACCTGGGCGGGGCAGGGGTCCCCAGCGTCGAGGCGGCGCTCGTGGAACGCCGCCTGCGGCCGCTGCACGATGCGGTCGCGATCCTCGTCAACGACGGGCTGGTGCGGGACGTGACGGAGGCCCTGGCGGCCCACCTCGCGGCGAGCGCGCGGGCCGCGACAACCCCGGCCACCCCGGAGCCGGCCGCGACGCCGGCCGTGCCCGCCGCTGCGCCGGCCGTGCCACCCCCGCTCCCGGACATGGAGGCGCTCGTCGCCACATGGCGGGCGCGGGCCGCGGACGCCCTCCGCGCGATCCGCGCGATCCATCGACCCGCCGTCCCCGACCTCGAGGTCGAGCAGCTGGCCGACCGGTTCGCGGAGCGCCTCAGGGCGGCCCTCGAGGCCGCCCTGGTCCCGGCGGGTGACGCGGCCGCCGACACGCCGCGCGCGTTCGTCGCGGCGGCCCTGCCGCCCGACACCGCGACGTGGGGCGCGCTTCTCGGCTGGTCCGCGGCCGAGGCGATCGCGGGGATCATCGAGCCCGATCCGACCGCCCGCCACTCGCGTGGCTGGTTCGACCGAGCCCGCCTCGGCCGGGTCTTCGCCGACGCCTTCCGCTGGCGTGGCCTCGACGAGGGGGCGGCCTGGTGGACGGTCGAGACGATCCGCCACCTCATCGCGCGTCCCGGCGAGGCCGCCCTGGCCGCGCCGGCCGCCGAGCGCCCCGGGCGGCTCGTCCGCGCCTGGTTCGCCGACGACGAGCTGGCGCGCTGGCTGGGCGTGAACCGCCACGACGGGATCGCGTACGTCAACCGGGAGTCGCTCGAGGCGGCCCTTCGCTGGCTCGTCGTCGTCGTCGCCGTCGTCACGGCCGGTGACGATCCCACGGCGCCGGCCGCCGTCGAGGCCCGCGCGGCCGCGCACGCGCTCGCCGTACGCCTGGCGGCCGACGCGGAGGCGGCGGGCTACGAGGTCGGGCGGATCGTGGAGCGCGCCACGGCCTGAAGAGCTTCCGGCACCCCATCGGCCGCCGACGCGCCTCGCCGCGTGGCGTCGTGTCCGGCGCCCGTCAGCCGCCGGTGAGGGCGGCGGTCGCACGTCGCCGATCGTCGCCGAGGAGCACTCCCACGCACGTGAACGCCCAGGCGAGGACGAGCCCGATGACGATCCCGAGCGGGCTCGCCATCCACGCCCGCATCGCGCCGAGCACGGGAGCGCCCGCGACGACGACGCCCTCGATCGAGGCGGGCGCGACGGGCTCGGGGTCGACGGCCGCGACCGCGTCGCCCCGGGTCCGGTAGGCGGTCGTCTCCCCCTCGTCGTTGCGCACGACGAGAACGACCCGGTGCGTGACGCGCGATCCGTCGGCGCCGGCGATGACGACGACCTCGCCGGCGGAGATCGCCCCCGAATCGGGCGGGGCAGCCACCAGCAGCAGCGAGCCCGCCGGGAGGGCCGGCGCCATCGACCCGGTGGTCAGCGAGACCGTCCGGAGGCCGGCGAGCTGGAGGAGCGCGGGGACGACGAACACCAGCAGCGCCCCCACGGCGACGACGCGCACGGCCCAGGCCATCGCTCGCTCGGCGGCCCCCAGGGCCTCGGGCGAGACGCCGTGCAGGGGCGGGGAGCCCTTGCCGAGGCGCCGCAGGATCCCCGCGAGCAGGAGCAAGGCGATTGCCGGGAGGAGCGCCACGAGAACGAGCGGGGATGGGCCGGGCAGGCTCGCCAGGTCGCGCAGCCCCTGGACGCCGACGTCGCTCGCCACGGTGGCGGGCCGCGCGACGACTTCGATGACGTCCTGCTCGAAGACGGCCATCGCGGCGGCCATCGCGAGCGTCGCGGCGATCGCCGCGGCTCCCATGGCCCCGGCCGCCGCGACGGCGCGCGACCGCTCGCGGCGCGAGACCACGGCCCGGGCGGCGGGCGGGTCGTGCGGTTCCGGTGCGGGCAGGGCGAAGGACGGCGCGGACATGGTGAGGACCTCGACGCGAGTCTCGGGCTCCGCGGCCGCGGGGGGCCATCCCCCGGAGGTCGTGGGTCGGTATCCTGCCGGCCATGACCTTCGAGCCCTCCTCCGGCACCGCCTCGCCGCTCGCGGACTTCGGGGCGCAGTCCATGACGGCGCCCTTGCGCGACGTGCTCGTCCAGCGTCCAGGGGCGGCGTTCGGCGCCGCCTTCGACGACCCGGCCCACGGGTTCCTCCACCACGTCGACCTCGAGGTCGCCCGCCGCGAGCACGACGCGTTCGCCGATCTCCTCGCCCGGCTCGGCGTCCGGGTCCACGACCTCGGGGCGGCCGACACCGCGCATCCCGACCTGGTCTACGCGTTCGACCCGTTGCTGGTGACCGACCGCGGCGCCATCGCCCTGCGCTCCGGCAAGGCCACGCGGCGGGGCGAGGAAGCCGAGATGGAAGCCTGGCTGGCGGCCCGCGGCGTGCCGGCGATCGGGCGGATCGGCGCTCCCGGCACCGTCGACGGCGGCGACACGTTCTGGCTCCGGCCGGATCTCCTGTGCCTCGGCCGGACGCTCCGCACGAACGGCGAGGGGATCCGCCAGCTCGCGGCGATCGTCGGGGGCGACGTCCGCATCTTCGACGTGGCGTACTGGCGCGGTGACGCCGAGCTCCTCCACCTCCTCTCCGTCATCTCGCCCATCGCCGACGACCTGGCGGTCGTCTTCCTGCCGCTCCTGCCGGTCGGCCTCTGGGAGCTGCTGCGCGACCTCGGGATCCGGACGCTGGCCGTTCCCGAGGAGGAGTTCCCGACCCTCGGCTGCAACGTGCTCGCCGTGCGGCCGGGCGTGTGCGTGGTCGCCGACGGCAACCCCGCCACGCGGCACGCCCTGGAGGCGGCCGGGTGCGAGGTTCAGGCGTACGCTGCCCGCGAGATCGGCATCAACGGGTCGGGCGGTCCGACGTGCCTGACCCGGCCCCTGCTGCGCCGCGCATGACTCCCGACGCGCCGGGCGAGAACCCTCCCCGGCCCGACGCGGTCCCGGCGTCGATCGAGGCGCTCGCCCGGCGGGCGGCGGCGGCGGTCGACCCGGCGGCCCTCGAGGGGTCCCTGCTGGAGCTCCTCGCCGTTCCATCGGTCACCGGCGACGAGGCTGCCGCCCGCGATGCGGTCGCCCGGCAGCTGGCTGCCGCGGGCCTCGACGTCGAGACGTGGGACGCCGACCCGGTGGCGCTGGCGGCCGACCCCGACTTCCCGGGCGCCGAGCGGCCGCGAACGACGCTCCCACTGGCGGCGGGACGCCTCCGCGGCTCGCGGCCGGGCCCGCGCCTCCTGCTGGCAGGCCATACCGACGTCGTCCCGCCCGGCGACCCGGCCACGTGGTCGCTGGACCCGTTCCGGCCGGAGGTGCGTGGCGATCGCGTCTTCGGCCGCGGGGCCTGCGACATGAAGGGCGGGCTGGCCGCCGCGGTCGCGGCCCTCGCCGCCGTCGGGGCGACCGTCGGTCGCGACGCTCTCGCCGGCGAGGCGGTGCTGCTGGCCGTTCCCTCCGAGGAGGACGGGGGTGCCGGCATGCTGGCGGCGATCCGCGCCGGGTACGTCGGAGACGCCGCGGTGATCACCGAGCCGACGCGCCTCGAGATCGTGACGGTCCAGGCCGGCGCGGTCACGTTCCGCCTCACCGTCCCGGGGCGGGCGGCCCACGCGTCCGCCCGCCGCGAGGGAGTCTCCGCGCTCGAGAAGCTCGAGGTCCTCCACGCGGCGCTGCGTCGCGACGAGGCCGCCCGCAACGCGTCCGAGACCCGCCCCGAGATGCGGGCCCTCGGCCTCCCCTACCCCACGATCATCGGGACGATCCACGGCGGCGACTGGGCCAGCACGGTCCCCGACCGCATCGTGGCCGAGGGGCGCTACGGCGTGCGGGCCGGCCAGGCCGCCGCCGAGGCGATCGAGGAGCTTCGCGGGCTCGTGGATGCCGTCTGCGCCGCCGATCCCTGGCTGCGCGACCACCCGGCGGTCCTGGAGATCCACGGGGGGCGGTTCTCCTCTGCCGAGGTGCCGGCCGGTCACCCGCTGCCCGTCGGCCTCGCGGCGGCAGCGGAGCGGGTCCTCGGGCGGCGGCCGCCGTTCGTCGGGGTGCCCTACGGCGCCGACATGCGCCTTCTCGTGCACCAGGGCGGCACCCCGACGGTCATGTTCGGGCCCGGCGACGTGCGGACGGCCCACGCCGCCGACGAGCACGTCGACCTGCAGGACGTCGTGGCCTGCGCCCGGGTCCTGGCGGCATGGGTCGTCCGGACGCTGGGGCGTGCCTGACGCTCGGCGCCCGGCGTGCGAGAGGAACCGGTCCCGGGGATCGGCACGGTGAGAGAATGGCGGTCGTCCAGGAACCGCGCCAGGGGAGACGAACGTGAAGATCGACGACGTCGAGGGCATCGGCCCGGTCTACGGCGGGCAGCTGCGCGACGCGGGCGTGGAGACCGTCGAGGCGCTGCTCGAGAAGGCCGGCCCGGCGGCGGGCCGGCGCGAGCTGGCCGAGGCAACGGGGATCAGCGCCGAGCTGCTGCTCACGTGGGTGAACCACGCCGACCTGTACCGGCTCGCCGGCGTCGGGTCGGAGTACGCCAGCCTGCTCGAGGCCTGCGGGGTGGATTCCTGCAGCGAGCTGGCCCAGCGCAACCCCGCCAACCTCGTGACCACCATGGCCGAGGCGAACGCCGCCCGGAGCTTCGTGCGGCGCCTGCCCACGGAGGAGCAGGTCGCCGGCTGGATCGTGCAGGCGAAGTCGCTGCCGAAGGTCGTCACGCACTGACCATCCGCCGGCCGACATCACGGCCGGGCGTCGCACCGATCCGCGCCCAGGCACGTCTCGGGCGCGGGTCAGCCGGCCGGCGTCCCGGCACGTCCCGGGCACGGGTCGACCGGCCCGCGCGGGGCGACCAGCCGCTCGGACATGGCCCACGCCCGGGCCCCCGCGTCCGGATCGCGCGCCGCCGGCGGGCCGGGGATGCGTCGCCGCCCCGAGTGCCAGGCGCCGGCCGCGCCGCGTGGCAGGTCGGGGGTCGAGGCCAGCCACACCAGCCCGTCCGCCCCACGCGCCGGGCTGACGGCGAACAGGCACATGAAGCCGTGGAGCAGCCTGCCGGCGTCCGCCAGGAGCTTCGTGCGGACCGTGCCCGGCGCCGTCGCGACCACGATCGGCCCGGCGCCGCCGCTCAGCGCCAGCCGGCGCGCCAGCTCGCGCGCGAAGAGGACGTTGAGCACTTTCGTCTGGGCGTAGGCACCGTAGGGGCCGTAGCGCCCACGCGCCCACGCGGGATCGTCCCAGCGGACCCGTCCGCCGTAGGCAGCATGCGAGCTGACGACGATCACCCGCGCCCCCGGCGTGGCGGCGAGGAGCGGCATCAGGCGAGCCGTCAGGACGAACGGCGCGAGGTGGTTCACGGCGAGCGTCTCCTCGATCCCGTCCGGCGTCTCGCGCCGGCGGAGGCGCCACACCCCGGCCACGTGGGCGAGGACGTCGATCCGGGGCAGGCGCGCCAGCTCGTCCCCCAGCGCCCGGACGTCGCGCCGCGACGCGAGGTCGGCCACGAGCGCCCGGATGTCGCCGTTGCCGGTCGCCCGGGAGATCCGGACGGCCGCCCCGTGGACCGCGGCCGCGTCGCGACCTACGAGCACGAGTGAGGCCCCGAGCCTGGCGAGCGCCTCCGCCGCCGCGCGCCCGATCCCCGAGGTCGCGCCCGTCACGACGACGACCTTGCCGGCCATCGGGCCCGCCGGGGAGCGGCCGCGGCCTCCGGAGCCCGCCGGCTCGAGGACGATCACGGGGATCTCGCGACGCGTGATCGCCTGGTACCGCGTGTACTGCCCGTCGTTCACGCGATCGAGCGCCGCCCAGAGCCGGGCGCGCTCGTCGGGCTCGGCGGGGCGGGCGCGGACGGCCCGACGGCGCCCGTCGAGCGCGACGACGGCGCGTGGGTCGGCGCGCAGGTTCTCGACCCAGGCGGGATCGTCGTGGCGCCCGCCGTGCGATCCGGCGACCACGAGGCGCTCGCCGTCGGAGACGTAGATCAGGAGGACGGACCGCCGACGACCCGTGCGGCGCCCGGTCGTCTCGAGCAGCAGCACCGGCCGCCCGACGAGGCGTCTCCCGATGCGGCCGCCCGACGCGCGCAGCGCGGCTCGATGAGCGCGGAAGAAGGCGGCCTGGAACGGCCACGCCACTCGGCTGAGGCGTGTCAGGAGGATCGGCAGGGACGACCCGGGCAATGGGATCGAACGGCGCGGCGAGGTGGATCGGGAATCGCGCGGGCGCACGGGTCGTGGGTCGGATCGCGGGGCGCGGGTCGGGTCGCGCGGCGCGCCTGCGCGTGCCCGTCGCCCTACTTGCGCCCGCCCTTCTTCTTGCGCTTCTTGTGGCCCTTCCCGGCGGGCGCCTCCGCGGGCCGCTCGCCACGGGAGCCCTCCCGGGCGGAGACGACGGGCTCGGGCGTCGACGGGGCGTACGCCGCCGCGACCGGGATCGCGGCCTCGGCGGCGGGCGGCTCGCCGCCCCACATCGCGTCGAGGCGGTTCTGGAGGCGGGTGAGGCCGATCGGGTCGAGGCGGTAGAAGCGACGCGTGCCCTCCGGGCGCTCGAGAACGAGCCCGGCCGCGCGCAGGACCCCCAGGTGCTGGGAGACGGCCGGCCGGCTCACCGGCAGCCCGGTGGCGAGGTCGCCGACGGTCCGCTCGCCGTCGCGGAGGCTCTCGACGATCGCCCGCCGGGTGGCATCGCCGAGCGCGTCGAGTGGGTCAACGGCACTTCGGTAAGCGTTCACGAACGATAATGTGCGACGCGTGGGCCATCGTGTCAAGCCCCCGGTTGGCAGGCCGATCCCCGGGCCGCCAGTCGCCGGCGGCCCCGGCCGATCCCCGCCGGGGGCCGGAAGCCGTTCGGCCCCTGCGCTGGGGCCGTTGCGCCCCGTCGCGTGCGCGTGGGCCGACGCTATCCTGTGCCCGTGGCCCGCCACCTCGTTCACGCCGGGCGCCGCGTCCCGCTCGTCCCGGGCGGGACCCTCTTCGACGCGGCCGACGAGCTCGCGATGGTCGTCCCGGCCTCGTGCCGCCGCTCCGGCCGCTGCCACGAGTGCGTCGTGGAGATCCTCCGCGGCGAGGACGCGCTGGCGCCACCCGACGCGCAGGAGGCGTTCCTGCGGCCCGGCTACCGCCTGGCCTGCCGGGCCACGGTCGAGCGGGAGCCCCGCGACTCCGACCTCGAGTTCATCGTGCTCCGCCGCCGTCTCAAGATCCTGATGCCGCCCGACGGGCCGCGCCTGGAGGTCGACCCGGCGGTCACGGTCCGCGACGGACGGGTCCGCTGGTTCGACGAGGACGTGGACGCCGCACGGGAGCGCCTGCTCGGCATCGCCCTGGACGTGGGCACGACCACCGTCGTCCTCCAGGTGCTCGACCTGCAGACCGGCGAGGCGCTCGCCGTCGGCGCGTTCGAGAACCCCCAGCGCTTCGGCGGCAGCGACGTCATCGGCCGCATCTCCTACGAGGCGGAGCGCCCGGGCGAGCTCCGGCGCGCGGTCCGGCGGGCCCTGAACCACGAGCTCGCCCGGGTCTACGCCGCGCAGGGGATCGAGCGGCACGACGTGCTCGAGGTGGTCGTCGTCGGCAACGCCACGATGCGCGACCTCTTCTTCGGCCTCGACGTCGCGCCGATCGGGCACTCGCCGTTCCGGAGCGTGATGGAGACCGCCTGGCGAGCCGGCACGGCGCCGACCAGCGGGATCGTGCGCCTCGCCCACGAGCTGGGCATCCTGGTCCATCCCCGCGCCCGCGTGTGGGGCGCCCCGCTCATCGCGTGTCACGTCGGCGCCGATGCGGCCGCGGATCTCGTCCCCACCGGCATGCTCGAGGCGGCGACGCTCGCCACGTCGGCCGGGCCGGCGATGCTCGTGGACGTGGGCACCAACACCGAGGTCGTGATCACCGACGGCGACCGCGTCCTGGCGGCATCCTGCCCCGCCGGCCCGGCCTTCGAGGGCGGCCTGGTCCGCTATGGGATGCCCGGCTCGGAGGGAGCGATCGAGGCTGCCCGCCGCGACGGGGCGGGCTGGGTGGTCCGCACCATCGGGGACGTCGAGCCCGAGGGCATCTGCGGCTCGGGGCTCGTCGACATCCTGGCCGAGCTGCGCCGGGTCGGCGCCATGACCCCGACATCGGCCTTCGCCGACGGCGCCTCCGAGGTCGTGATCGTGCCCGAGCACGGGATCACGTTCTCGCGCGCCGACGCCGCCCAGCTGGCCCAGGCGAAGGCCGCCAACGCGGTCGGGATGCGGGTGCTCCTCCGGCGACTCGGCCTGGCGCCCGGCGACCTGGCGGCGCTCCATCTCGCGGGCGGGTTCGCCTCCCACCTCGACGTCGCGAACGCCCAGCGGATCGGGTTCCTCCCCCCCGTGCCGGGCGCGCGGGTCGTCCAGCACGGCAACGCGTCGGTCCGCGGCGCCGCCGCCCTGCTCCTTTCGCGACGCGCCCGCACGCGCCTCGAGGCCTTCGTCGGCCGCATCGAGCACGTGGAGCTCGAGGCCGAGCCCGACTTCTTCGACCTGTTCGTCGACGGCCTCCGCTTCGAGCCCCTGCCGTCCGCCGTGGAGGGATCCCCCGCATGAGCACCACCGCCAAGCCGCCGCTCCGCACCCGCCTGGTCGAGACGGACGAGTTCGTCACGGTCACCGAGATCGTGCCCTCGCACGGCCTGGCCCTCGACGGGCCGGCCCGGCGGAGCCTCGAGGCCGCCCGTGCCCTCGTCGACGACCCCCGGATCGCCGCGATCTCCATCACCGACAACGCCGGCGGGCACGCGATGGCCAGCCCCGTGCTGCTCGCCGACGAGCTCCTGGCCCGGGGCCAGGACGTCATCGTCCACGTCGCCTGCCGCGACCGGAGCCGGAATGCGCTCCGCTCGCTCGCCTGGGAGCTGGAGGCGCGGGGGGTCCGGAACGTCCTGGCCGTCTCCGGCGATCACCCCGTGGAGGGCACCGGCGGTCTCAGCGAGCCCGTCTTCGACGTCGACTCGGTCGGCCTCCTCTCGCTCTACCACGACCTCGTGAACGAGCCGGGCCCCGACGGTGCGGAGCACGCCCCCGGCTTCTTCCTCGGGACTGCCGTGTCGCCGTTCAAGCGCCTCGAGTCCGAGGTGATCCTGCAGTACCTGAAGCTGGAGATGAAGGTCCGCGCCGGCGCGGACTTCGTGATCCCGCAGCTCGGCTACGACGCCCGCAAGTGGGACGAGCTGCTGCGCTGGATGCGGCTCCACGGGCTCCGGCTGCCGGTCCTCGCCAACGTGTACGTCCTCACGCGGACCGTCGCCCGCCTCTTCAATGCCAACGCGATCCCCGGCTGCGTCGTCTCGAACGGCCTGCTGGCCACGATCGAGAAGGCGGCGGGCGGACCCGACAAGGGCAGGGCGTTCTTCCTGGAGCTCGCCGCCAGGCAGGTCGCGATCGCCCGCGGGATGGGGTTCCGCGGCGCGTACCTCGCGGGCCACTCGCTGCCGGCCGCCGACGTCGACCGGATCCTCGCGATGGCGGAGACGTTCCGCCCGGACTGGGCGACGCTGGCGAAGGAGGTCCAGCACTCGCCGGCCGGCACCTTCTTCGTCTACCGGCGGGACCCCGAGACCGGCCTCAACACGGACGAGCTCGACCCGCGCTACGCGCGCTCGCTGACGCCCGTCGCGCGGGCGCGGGCGCGCCGACGGGGCTCGCTGGTCTACAAGGCGAACCGGCTCACCCACGACCTCGCGTTCACGCCGGGGACGCCCGGGTACCGCGCGGCCGCGGGCTTCTACCGGGCCGTGGAGAGGTACCACCTCTCGCGCCCGGCGCACATCCTCGAGCACGCGGTGAAGGTCCCGCTCTTCGACTGCCGGGACTGCGGCGACTGCTCCCTGCCCGACGTCGCCTACCTGTGCCCGGAGAGCCAGTGCCCCAAGGGCGAGCGCAACGGGCCCTGTGGCGGCAGCCACGACGGCATCTGCGAGGTGCTGCCGAGGCCCTGCGTGTGGGTCCGCGCCTACGACCGGCTCAAGCCCTACGACGAGGAGCTGGCGATGCTCGAGCGGCCGCCGGTTCTCGTGGACAATGCCCTCCGGCGCACGAGCGCCTGGGCCAACACCTACCTGGGGCGCGATCACTACGGCCGCGCCGCGGCAGAAGCCGCGGCGGCCACGGGCGGGTTCGACACCCCTGCCGGCCCGGCCGCCGCCGCCTCCCCTGCCGCGCCCACGAAGGAGACCCGAGCATGACCGAAACCGTCCGCGGCCCGTTCATCGTCATCGGCGAGAACATCCACGCCACGCGGGTCCTCCTGCGGACGGGAGCCCGGGTGGTGTCGCTCCCGGACGGGAGCCCGGCGCTGCCGTTCACCGACGACGCGGGGGAGGGCCGCCTGCTGCCCGTGCCCGATGCCGCCCTCGAGGGCGCCGGCGAGAGGCAGAAGGTCAAGCACGTGAAGGCGGCGGTCCTCGCGGGGCTCGCCGGCGGCGACGACGCCGCGCTGGGGCGCAGCTACGTCCGGTTCCTCGCCCGCCGCCAGGTCGACGCGGGCGCCGACTACCTCGACCTCAACGTGGACGAGGTGAGCAACGACCTGCCCGTGCGCGTCGCGGCGATGGAGTGGCTGGTGGCGGCCGTGGAGGACGCCACGCCGGCCGCCCTCGCGCTCGACTCGTCGGCTCCCGAGGTGATGCGGGCCGGCCTCGCCGCCGCCGCCCGGGCGGGCGGCGCCCCGCTCCTCAACTCGGCGTCCCTGGAGCGGCTCGACGTCCTGGACCTTGCCGGGTCCGAGAGATGCCCGGTGGTTCTCGGCGCGGCCGGGGCAGGCGGGATGCCGGGCTCGGCGGCGGAGCGCGTGGCGAATGCCCGCCGCATCATCGACGAGGCATCCCGGCGCGGGATCCCGCTCGGCGGAATGCACGTGGACGCGCTCGTCATGCCGGTCGCCGTGGAGCCCGAGGTCGGCGCCTGGTTCCTGGAGGCCGTCTCGACACTCCGCGAGGCGCACGGGTCGGAGATCCACCTGACCGGCGGCCTGTCGAACGTCAGCTTCGGGCTGCCGCTCCGCAAGCTCCTCAACGACGTCTTCATCGACCTGGCGGCGGATGCCGGGGCCGACAGCGGGATCATCGACCCGGTGGCGTCGGACCCGCGCCGAATCTTCTCGCAGGACCGGTCGAGCCGGGCGTACGCCATGGCCGCCGACCTCCTGACCGGTCGTGACGCCTTCGGGATGGAGTTCCTCACGGCGTACCGCGCCGGCGAGCTCGCCTGAGCGGCCCGCGCCTCTGCCCTGCATCATCCAGCCTGACTCTCGCCTCCACCGACAAGGAGCACCTCGATGGCAGATCTCGCAGCCCTCACGGCGGCCGTGGAGGCCGGCGACCGCGCGACGGCGGTCCGGATCACCCAGTCAGCCGTGGACGAGGGAATGGAGCCCCGGACGGTCCTCGACGCGATGACCGCGGCGATGGAGGCCGTGGGCCGCCGCTTCCAGTGCAACGAGATCTACGTCCCCGAGATGCTCATCAGCGCGCGGGCGATGAAGGAGGCGATGGCCGTCCTCGAGCCGGTCCTGACGGCCGCCGGGGTGCGCCCCGAGCACACGGCGGTGATCGGGACCATCAAGGGCGACCTCCACGACATCGGCAAGAACCTCGTCGCCATGATGTGGAAGGGCGCCAACATCGAGGTGATCGACCTCGGCACGAACGTACCGGCCGAGAAGTTCGTCGAGGCGGCCCGGGAGCACGGGGCCAGCATCGTCGGGATCAGCGCCCTGCTCACGACGACGATGGTCGGCATGCGGGACGTCGTGGCCGCCATCCGGGCCGCGAACCTGCGCGACGTGAAAGTCATCGTCGGCGGGGCACCGGTCACGGCCGAGTACGCGGCCTCGATCGGCGCCGACGCCTACGCGCCCGACGCCGCCAGCGCGGTCGAGGTCGCGAAGCAGGCGGTGGGGGCCGCGTAGGGCGGTCAGTCCGCCCGCTCGGCACGGATGACCGCGTCGTCGTAGGACATCGCCAGGCGCTCGCCCGGCCGGACGACCAGGAAGTCCTCCGGGGCCCACTCCGCGTCGATGAGCCGCTTCACGAGGAGCAGCTCGCCTGCGAGCTTCTCGAAGGCCCAGCCCCGGCGGGTCGCATCGTCGCGCGCGAAGGCCTCGACGGCGGCAGCCGCGTGCGGGTCGGCCACGGCCATGTCCACGTACGCCGCACGGTCGTAGTGCGAGCGCCAGCCGCCCAGCGCCTCCATGAGGTACGCGGCGTTGTCCTCGCCGTACTTCGCGACGTACTGCTCGTACGTGGCGCGCGCCTCGGCGTCCGACACCGCCCCCATCCCGGCGAACTGGCCCTCGTCGTCCGACCGCTCCACGAAGTCCTGCACGTACCAGTACGTGCCGGGGTGGCCGGTGAACTCGGCCGTGTACCGGTCGCGCGAGCCGAGGAACAGCGTGATGCAGTCGTGCGCGCGGGGCACGACCAGCGGGATCGAGCCCGCCCGGAGCCCGGCCGTGGCTCCGCCGCACAGCCCGTACGCCAGGACGACGGCGTCGTACGGGGCGCCGACCGCGTCGATCTCGCCCTGCAGGAGCGTGCGCAGGTTGGGCGGGTCGTCGTGGAGGCCACGCCGGTTCAGGTGGACGTCGACGACGTGAGGAGAGCGGGCGGCGCACAGGTAGACCGAGCGGGCGAGGACCTCGCAGGTCAGGGCAAGCAGGCGCATCGTGGGCACAGGGTAGCTCGCCGGCCCGGTAGCGGGGCGAGCGAGCGGGTCAACCGCGCCACGACGCCTGCCGCGACGGCGGGGAGACCCAACCCGGAACGCTACTCCTCGAACGAGAACGTCGACATCATCGTGTCGAAGAATGCCCGGGCCTCCTCTTCGCCCGTCTGCTCCTGGGCGAGGTAGATCTCCCAACCCGTGTCGGCGCGGACGGTGATGGCGTCGACGAGGAAGACCGCGGTACCCGACGCGTTCGTGAAGCGGTAGGTGAGCACGCGGGCGGGATTCCCGTCGATCGCGTAGTCCTCGTCCGCGACGGGCGCGGCCTTGATGTCGTTCGCCTCGTAGTAGGCGACCAGGTCGTCGTGGAAGCGATCCAGCGTGTACCCGGCGGCCAGATCCTGGGGCGACACGTAGACGTACGGCGTGCCCTCGAGCAGGTAGACGTCCATGCCGTCCTGCTCGTCGACGGACCAGCCGGGCGCATGGGCCATGGAGTAGGCGAAGCGCTTCGACGTGAACCCGGTCCACGCGTCGGCCGGCGGGGCGATCGTCATGGCGGCGCCGAGGCCCGACAGGTCGACGTCCATCGTCGTCGACATCGGGGTGCCGGGGTCGCCCTGCGTCCAGGAGGCCACCAGGGTCCAGATCGCCGGCGTCCCGTCGTCCTCGGCCCAGAAGTCGGTCGTGATCTCGGCATCCGTGATCGACGGGGGCAGCCCGAACACCTCGGGGGTCAGCTGGTTGGAGGCCGGCGGCACGAGGTGGTGGAGCTCGCGCCCGTCCTTCGTCTCAACCCCCTTGTCCTCGAGCGATGTGAGCCCGAGCAGGTAGGCCGACGTCGTCTTCGCCGGGTCGGCCGGCTCGGGGTCGAGGACCCACGGGCCTTCGCCGTCGCGCGCCCAGCGCTGCGTGCCGATCCGGATCGACTCCTGGGTCTGCTTCGCGCCGTCGACGTCGAAGACGAAGGTCGACGTCGTGTCCGTGCCGGAGAGCCCGAGCGTCCCCGAGAGCGCCGCCTCGACCTCTCCGATCAGCGCGGTGCCCGTGAACGGCATGTTGGCCGACTCCACGGCCGCGACCTGCTCCACGAACACGGCGGCCACGTCGACCGGCGTGGGCGTGGGAGCGGTCGTCGGGGTCGGCGTGGGCGGCGGCGTCGGCGTGGCCGCGGCCCCGCACCCGGAGGCGACGATGGCCAGTGTTGCGACGAGGACCAGGACGAGGCGCGGTGGCGCTGCCGACATGGTTGAGGTTCCTCCACGGCGCGATCAGCGATGGCGAGGGCGAGCACCGTTGAGCGTAGATGCTCGCGTGAGACCCGCAATAGACCAATCGGCCCATTCGGCGAGCGGTGCCGTCGGCGTGCGCACAGGCGTCGAGAACTCTCCGCCAGCCGCGCCCGCGGGCGCGGTGTCTCGCGCGGTATCGTTCGGATGCCGTCCGCTCGACCGCCCACCCACCCGGAGAACGCACCCGTGGCCCTTCCCTCCCTCGCCCGAATCCCGGCCCCGCCCGACCCGATCCTCGGCCTTGCCGAGGCGTTCAGGAACGATCCGCGCAGCGGCAAGATCAACCTCTCGTCGGGCGTCTTCGTCGACGAGACCGGGACGACGCCCGTGCTCCCCTCGGTCACGGAGGCCGAGGGGCGCATCCTCGCGAAGGGCGCCACCAAGCTGTACCGCCCCATCGACGGCGATGCCATCTACCGCGCCGCGATCCAGGCCTACGTCTTCGGCGAGGGGGCCGAGCTCGCGTCGAGCGGCCGGGTCGCGGTGAGCCAGACCCCGGGCGGCACGGGCGGCCTTCGCGTCGCCGCGGACTTCCTCCGCCAGGCCGGCGCCTCGGCGACGATCTGGATGAGCGAGCCGACCTGGCCGAACCACCCCCAGCTCTTCGCGCTGGCCGGCTTCCGCATCCGGACCTACCCCTACACCGACCCGACCGGGCGACGGATCGACGAAGGAGGCGCTCCTGGCGGCGCTCGGCGACGCCTCGCCGGGCGACGTCGTGCTGCTCCACGGGTCGTGCCACAACCCCACGGGCGTGGATCCCTCGCCGGCCCTCTGGCGCGCGATCGGCGACCTGGTCGAGGAGCGGAGGCTGCTGCCGTTCGTGGACTTCGCCTACCAGGGCTTCGGCGACGGGATCCGGGAGGACGCCGACTGGATGGAGGGCCTGGTCCGGCCGGGCGCGGAGCTGCTCATCTCCACGTCGTTCTCGAAGAGCTTCGCGCTCTACAACGAGCGCGTCGGCGCGCTGCTCCTGGTGGCGCGCTCCGAGGAGGACGCGGCCGCGGCCCAGAGCAACGTCAAGGTCGCGATCCGCGCCAACTACTCCAACCCGCCGAGCCACGGGGCCGACATCGTCACGACGATCCTCGGCGATCCGGCCCTGCGGGCCCAGTGGGAGGTGGAGCTGGCCGGGATGCGCGCCCGGATCAAGGACAACCGGGCGCGGCTCGTGCAGGCGCTGACGTCGCACGGCATCCCCGGCGACTGGGACCCGATCGCCACCCAGCGGGGCATGTTCGCGCTCCTCGGCCTCACCGTCGAGCAGGTGGCGCGCCTGCGCGAGGAGCACGCGGTGTATGTCGTGGGGAAGGGGCGCATCAATGTCGCCGGCTTCACCTCGACGACGTTCGACCCGTTCGCCGACGCGCTCGCGGCCGTCGTCGCGGGCTGAGCGCGTCGCACGTCGACGCCCACGCCGCGGGGTCGATGCGAGATGGCGGATCCCGGCAACGACACGGCCCTGATCGTCCCGGTTCGCCTTCCGGCGCCGCTGGAGACCCTGCGTCGCCGGGCCATCCCGGATGCTCTGCGCGGGCTCCCGGCTCACGCCACGCTGCTCTACCCGTTCGTGGCGCCCGAGGCGCTCGATGACGACCTGCGCTCGCGCCTGGCGGCGATCGTTGCCGGCCATGCTCCGTTCCCGTTCCAGCTCGCCGGCCGCGCCCGGTGGCCGGCCACCCTGTACGCGTCGGTCGAACCGGAGGATCCGTTCCGATCCCTCTACGAGGACCTCGCCGCGGCCTTCCCGGACTTCCCGATCTACCGAGGCGCGTATCGCTTCGTGCCGCACGTGACCGTCGCCGAGGGACCCGCCGCGGTCGATCCCGAGGTCGTCGACGACCCGGCATGGGGATCGCTGCCCGCGGCGCAGCTCGCCAGCGTCGTCGAGCTCATCACGTGGGAAGCCGATGCCTGGAGGCCGCGGTGGCGCTTCGACCTCGGCATCCCGAGGGCCGGGGCCTGACCCGACGACGCGGCCGGCGCAGACGTCGCGACCCCCGGCGGGCATTGGCGCGTACCATCGCGGTATGCCGATCGAGCCCGTCGCCCTGTTCCGTGCCGTCGGGCTGACCCCCGACGGTCCCGCTCGCTGGGGCGCCCCGATCCGGGCGACCGGGCCCGGCGTCTTCATCGTGGAGTGGCCCGCGGCGCTCGACCGCGCCCCGGTCGACATCTCGGCCGTCGGGACCTGGCTGGCGCGCGTGCCGACGCTGCTGGTGCACGGCGAGCGGCCGACCGGCAAGGGCCTGGCGGCCGGCCTTGCCGCGTGGTGGCTCCCCGGGGAGAGCGTCGTCTACGTCGGCTCCGCGAGATCGCTGGCGAAGCGCCTGGACGCCCTGTTCCGGACCCCGCTCGGCGACGCCCGGCCCAATCCCGCCGGGCAGTGGCTGAAGGCGCTGCGCGGCTTCGATGCCACGCGGATCTGGTGGGCGACCACCGACGCGGCCGAGGAGTACGAGGACGCGCTCCTCGAGGCGTTCGGGGCGGCCGTCCCGGCGGCCTCCACGGCCCTGCTTCCCGATTCCTCTCTCGTGCTGCCGTTCGCGAACCGCCGGCGCCCCGGCGGGAAGCCGCGCGCCGACGGCGTCACCGGGTCGACGGCCGAGCCGGCGGCACCGGTCGAGGCCACGGCAGCCGCGGCCACGTCCGGGACCCGCCGGCGGCCGGCCGAGTACTCGGAGGAGGACCTGGCCCGCCTCAACGATCTGCTGCAGCGCCTGGCCTGTGGCGAGCCTGCCCTCCAGATCACTCCCGCCCAGGCCAACGCCGAGGGGGCCGTCCGTCGTCTCCTCGGCGAGGACCCGTCGCGTCCCGCGAGCGCGCTCGGGCAGCTCCTCCGGGCGGGCAAGATCGAGGGGGCGCGCCAGGACCTCGACGGGCGATGGTCGATCCGGTGCGAGCGGCGCGGCGGCTGAGGACCCCTCTCCCCGATCGGGGGATCGGGGCCCCGGGCACGGGCGGCAGCCGCGAGAATCGGAACCCCGGGGCGGCGGTCGCGGGCCCCGGGGTCGGTAGCGCGGTGCGAGGCTAGCCGAGCAGCTTGGCCTTGGCGGCCGCGAACTCCTCGTCGGTGAGGATCCCGGCGGCGTGCAGGTCGCCGAGCTGCTTGAGCTGGGCCATGTCGATCCCGGCCGGAGCGGCCGCGGCCGGCGCCGCGGCGGGGGCCGGCTGCGCCTGCGCCATGGCGTCCAGCTGGGCCTGCTGGGCGGCCACCTGGGCCTCCAGCTGCTGGCTCTCGCTGACCGCCTGCTGCTGGGCCGCCTGGTTCGCGTACTTCTGCTGCTGGTGGTGGCTGACGGCACCCGCCGTGCCCGCCACGACCGCGGTGGTGGCCGCCATGCGGACGAGTCCGCCGCGTCGACGCATCATCGGGATGAACCTCCTGGGTTTCGCTGCTTCGATGTGGTCAGGACTGGGCCGCGAGGGCCTCTTCGACGACGGCGGCCGGGATCCGCTCCATGAAGAGCAACTCGCCGTCGGCGTCGCGCATCGCCTGGGTCACCTCGGCGGCCCAGGTGTTCTCGAAGAGGAGCAGCAGGGCGCTCGAGTTCGGCTCGAGCCCGCCGGCCGCGAGGTCCACGTCCTCCGGGCCGATCGCGCCGTCGACCTCGACGACCGCGGCGACGTCCGCGACGCCGTCGCCATCTAGGTCCTTGAGCTCGAGGACCGTGAGGTCACCCTTCTCGTCCCTGATGGCGAAGAGGATGTCGATGATCTTGATCGTGCCCTTCTCGACGAGGCTCGCGAGGGCGGGGGCGATCTCGCCCTTGAACTTGTTCCCGGGGAACTTGACGACGATCAGGTCGCAGGGTCCGACAGCCACGTGGACAACCTCCAGGATGAGCGATGGGCGCCGCGGTACGGCGACGATCCGGTGCTCGGGTAGCGTAGCGGGCGCGCGCGTCGCTGTCATCGCCCGATGTACGCGACGCAGCGGCACGGCGCCGACGATGCCCGGGGCCGTCCAGCACGCCGGGCAGCCGGGCGGCCGGGACGCCGGTGGGGGCGGCCGGGTAGGATCGGGGGCCACCCCGCCCCCCATGGAGCGCCCACGTGACCGAACCGACCCTGCCGGTCCCCGCGACGCCGCCCTCGCCGGCAACGCCGCCTGCCGAGCCACCGTCCCTGCCGACGGTCCAGGCTCCCGCCGCGCCCCCCGCGATCCCGCCGGCGCCCCCCGCGAGCGACGGCCCGCCGCCGGGTTCGCGACCCCCGATCTACCCGATGATCACGACCTTCGACGAGTCGGTGACGATGAGCCGCCTGTGGGGCATCCCGCTCCTCGGCGTCTGGATCCGCTCGATCCTCCTGATCCCGCACTACATCGTCCTGGCCTTCTACGGGATCGTGGTCGCCCTCGTCCAGCTCGTCGTCTGGATCCCGGTCCTCGTCAACGGCCGCTACCCCGCCTGGGGCTACTCGCTCGTCGGCGGCTACGTGCGCTGGGTGACCCGCGTGTGGGCTTACGCGATCCTCGCCGCGGCGGCCTATCCGCCGCTCTCCACCGGGGGGCGCCACGACGTGGACGTCCGCTGGGACGAATCGCAGCATGTCGCGCGGTGGGCCGGGATCCCGCTGCTCGGCGTCATGATCCGCTCCATCCTCCTGATCCCGCACCTCGTCATCCTGTGGTTCCTCGGCGTCGCCGTCGGGTTCCTGAACCTGATCACGTGGGTTCCCGTGCTCCTGACCGGGAGGTACGCGGACTGGGCCTACCGCATCGTCGGCGGCTTCATCCGCTGGAGCAACCGGATCACCTGCTACCTGCTGCTGATGACCGGCCCGTATCCGCCGCTCAGCCTCGACGACTGACCGCGGCGCCCGGCGCCAGGCGCCGGCGAGCGATCCCGCTGGCCATCCTCAGCCCCGCGCCACCTCCACGAGGCGGCAGAGCGCGTTCGCCAGCTGCATCTGGCGCGGGGTGCGGCAGGCGACGCGCACGAGGGCCGGCGAGGCGATCACCACGGCCACGCAGCGCGCTCGCGAGGTGGCCACGTTGAGGCGGTTGAGCGAGTAGAGGAACTCCATCCCGCGGGGCGCGTCCTCGGGGGACGACGAGCCCATCGCGTAGATCGAGAGCGGCGCCTCCTGCCCCTGGAACTTGTCGACGGTGCCCACCCGGGCACCCGGGAAGCCCGCCCGGGCCAGCTCCGCGGCGATGAGGTCGACGTGGGCGTTGTAAGGCGCCACGACGACGATGTCCTCCAGGCGAAGGTCGGCCTCCTCGCCCACGGCGTTCGTCCACCGGGCGCCCACGTCGAGCAGCCCGCGGACCAGGCCGACGATCGCCGCTGCCTCCTCCGGCGCGTCGGTGGCGTTGCCGCCGTGGGTGACCGGCAGCCAGCGCACGCCGCTGCCCTCCACCGCGGGCGAAGCGCCGCCCGTCGCGCCGGCCGCAACGCCGGCCGCAACGCCGGCCGCGGATCCGACTGCGATCCGGGCCGCGGTCGCGGCCCGGCGCTCGATCTCGATCGCCTGCCGCTCCAGGCCCGCCACCGGCTCCAGCTGCGAAGCGTAGAAGACCTCACTCGTGTAGGCGCAGATAGCGGGATGGAGGCGCCATGTCCGGTCCAGGAACAGCCCGAGCTCCGGCGGCATCGTCGCGTGCTCGCCGCCATCCGGGTCGCCCGGGGCGCCGGCCAGGAGGTGGCCGAGGGCGCTGCGCTCGGCACCCGGCGGATGGCTGCCCTTGAGGGGCTGGTCCAGCTGGCGCGGGTCGCCGAGCAGCACGAGCGAGCGGCAGGCCGGCGAGATGGCGACCGTGTTGGCCAGGCTGAACTGGCCGGCCTCGTCCACGAGCAGGATGTCGACGCTGCCCTCCATCGCCTCCGCCGACCAGAGCCAGGCCGTCCCGCCGACGACGTCGAGCGCACCGCCCGCGAGCGCCCCGGCGATCTGCTCGGCGCTCCACGCGGCCAGGTCCTCGGCATGCCTGCAGGTGGGAGGCTCGCCCTGGCCCGGCTTCTGCCCGAGCCGGACGGTGGTGCGCGCCTCGAGCGCCGCCTCGCGGACCGCGTCGAGCACGTTCCCGATCACCTTGTGGCTGCTGCCGGTGACGCCGACGCGCCTGCCGGCGGCGACGAGCGCCAGGATCATGCGGGCGCCCGTCCACGTCTTCCCGGTCCCCGGCGGCCCCTGGATCGCGAGGGCCGTCCCGTCGAGGGCCAGGACGAGCCGGCGGGCGGCGTCGAGCGCCGTCTCACCGTCCCGCCGCAGGGGCGCGCCGGTCGCGATGCCCGGAATCCTCGGCGGCCGGCGGCACAGCAGCTCGCGCCCCGCCCGGTCCACGTTCGATCGGCCCTCGAGCCCGTCCACGGCCACGCGGCGCGCGAACCGCAGCAGCGAGTCCTCGATGACCTTCGTCGGCACGAAGTCGAAGGGGATGAGCGACGCCGGCGTCCCGTGCGCCAGCTGGGTGGCGGTGCGATAGAGGACCACCGTCCCGGCGAGCTCGTCGAGGTCCTCGATCGTGCCCACCGCCGCCTGGGCCCGCGGGTCGTCGACCCGGCGCCCGACCTTGGCGCCGTGATCCTGTGGCGGGAACGCATACCGCTCGCGCCGGCCTCCCCTGCCCGCCGGCCCGAGGTCCTCCACGAGGCTCACCATCCCGATCGGCTCGCGCTCGGCCGCCAGCTCCGCGTCGGTCAGCCCGCACAGGTCGTAGTAGCGCCACCAGAACGCCTTGTTCTCGCGGCGATGCCAGCCCAGGAGCTGGGCCAGGAGCCAGGTTGCGTGGTCCTCGCCCCGCAGGTCGGCGGCAGCGCCGGACGGGATCCGTGCGAGCAGCGCCTCGACGACGGCGGCCGCCGCCGCCTGGCGCTCGGTGGGCTCCGGCGGCTCCACCGCGGCCTCCTCGAGCCGGGGGCGCGGGACCGGGACGCCGAGCCGGCCCTCGAGGTCCCGGCGGCGGGCCTCCAGCCAGTCGCGGAGAAGCCGGGTCGAGACGACGTCGTCGCGGTTGTAGCCCTCGATCCCGCGGAGGATCTCGTCGCCCACCAGCCCCTCGGCCGTCGCACCGCGGCCCAGCCAGACCTCGAACGCGACGATGCTGCTCCCGGCGTCCCGGAGGGCCACGTCGCGCTCGAAGCCGTAGAGGGGCTCCAGGCGCTTGATCGAGTAGCTCTCCACGCTCGCCCGGATCCCCTGCCGCACGACGCGGTAGAGGTCCACCAGCACCCGGCCCTTCAGCAGCCGGTCGACCTCGTCCTCGCGGGTCGCGTGGCGCTGGGCCAGCCGGGCCAGGGCGGTCTTCTCGTAGGCGGCGTAGTGGTAGACATGGAGGGTCGGGTCGGCGTCGAGACGCGCGACCAGGAAGTCGACCGTCCGCTCGAACGCCGCCTTCTCGGCCGCCGGGGTCACGAGGCCGTCGGCGCCGCGGCTCCAGAACGCCCGGAAGGCCGGCACGCGGCCCGTGCCGGGGGCCGCCGCCCAGCGCGGGTCGACCTCGTCGTGGGCCGGGTCGAGGATGCCGAAGAGGTAGTCGATGCCGTCGTCGAAGGCGAAGGGGTCGCCCTCCAGGTCGAGGAAGAGGTCGTTGGGCGAGGGCTCGGGGAGGACGAGGAAGCCGCGATCGGCGACGAGACGCGCCTCGCCGGTCGCCGGATCGGGTGCCCGCTCGGGCTCGAGAAGCTCCCAGAGCATCTCGCCCCGGTCGTCGCCGGCCACCTGGATGCGGGCCTGCTCCCGGACCCGCTCGAGGGCCGCGGCGCCGCCCCCGGCGAACGGGCGGCCCAGCGGGAGCTCGAGCCTGGCCAGCCCGCGCCGCGTGGCGATCGGGCCGGGCGGCTCGTCCGGCGGTAGCTCCTTGAGGGCGCGGCGCTGGCGGGCGCTGATGCTGGCCACCAGGCTGAGGTCGTCGTCGGCTCGCCGCCGGTCGCTGCAGTCCGCCCACCACCGGCAGACCTCGCAGTGCTCGACCGGCTCGGGATAGGTGGCCGCCGGCGGGTACGCCGGGGTGCCGGCGTCGGCCGCCGCGAGGAAGTCGGCCTTCACGCGGCGGAAATAGGCCATGTAGTCGTCCACGCGCAGCGTCACCGTCTCGCGGGCGCTGCCCCCGAGGGCAACGTGGAGGTGCTCCGGCCGCCGGCCCTGGACGCGCTCGAGCTGCTCGACGTACGAGCAGACCTGGAGCACGGCGCCGGCCTTCACGTGGCGGGCCAGCTTCGTGTCCGCCACCTCGTAGTGCCAGTCGCCGAGCGCGGAGGGCGGCTCGCTGGGCGCGTGGTCGACCCGCAGGAGGAAGTCGGCGTGGCCACGCCAGCGCTCGTCGAAGAACGTTGCCTGGTAGATGACGTCGGCCCGGGCCCGCATCGCCGCGACGGTCAGCGCGGCCGCTTCGCGCAGGCCGTCGCGGGTCCCGGCGCGCGAGCCGTCCCGCGCGATCTCGACGACGATCCGCCCGGCGGCGCGGAGGTCCTCGAGGTACCGCCGCTCGTGCTCGTAGCCGCGCTCCTGCACGAGCTCGATCGTCGGGTCGCTGCGGACGGGCTTCTCGACGAGCCCGTCCATCGCGGCGCGCTCCAGCTCGAACCGGTGGCCACAGGCGAGGTAGCCCACGAGGTCCGTGGCGGAGTAGACGGGAGCGCCTTCGAGCTGCTGCATGCGCGGGCATGGTACGGGGGCGGCGTGCCAGCTTGTCCGGCGCGGCGGCCGGGGGGGGCAGCGCGCGCCGGGGCGGGCGCTCGGCCGCACGGGGCCGGGCCCGTGTGACGCCGTGCCGGCGGCGATCAGTCCGTCAGGACGGCGCGGACGATGATCCGGTACTGCGAGCGGGCGCCGTAGCAGGTCTGGAAGGTCAGCGCGGGCTCCGAGGTGGCGTTCCACGCCCACCTGTCCCCCGTGGCACCCCATGAGCTCACCGAGGCGACGCGGGCCCACGTAACGCGGTAGCGCAGGGTGCCGATGGCGGTCTTCACGTAGACCGGCTTCCCCACGAGCGCGCGGGTCCCCGCGGTCACGCCACGCGCCGCGACGAAGTCGTGGAGCGGCTCGAACGACGCGTAGGCATGGCCCATGAGGTAGCGGTTGCCCCTCCCGGAGCAGCCCCACCGGTAGATCGCCTCGCCGATCGTCCCGCCCCGGCAGCCCCAGTTGTAGATCGCGCCGCCCATCGTCTCGCGGCCGGAGGCGCCCAGCCCGGGGAATCGCAGCGAGCCGCCGGACGCCAGGGCGGAGGCGGCCGGCACCTCCGCGCCCGGCACCACCTGGGCCAGGGGGCTCACCCCGCTCAGGAGGACGAGGGCGAGAACCGGGGCGGCCATCCCACGCGCACGACGGAACATGCCCCAAGGCTGACCGACGCGCGGACCGGCGGCCATGGCCCGATCATCCGGAGCGGGGTGGGACTGTCGTGCCGGCCGTGGTGACGTCCGGGCGGGTGCGGGGAGGAGCGGGTCAGCCGGGGACGGCGATCGCGGCGGGCAGCCGCGCCAGGAGGGTCGTGGCGCCCAGGTCGGTGAAGATGGCGCGCGCCTCCTCCGCCGCCGGCCCGGCCGACGGGTCCCCGGGCAGGAAGACGGCGTGCTCGAGGAGGGCGAGACCCAGCTCGAAGCGCACGCCGAGGTCGCGCAGCCCCGCCTCGGCGGCGAGGTAGCCGGCCCGCGCCTCGTCCCCCCGCTCCTCGAGGGCGGCCAGGCCGGCCCGCAGCGCCGCGAACCGGAGGTCGGTCGCGCGGCCCCCGGACACGGTCGCCTGGCCGAGCGCGTCGCCGCCGAGCGCGTCGCGGAGGCCGGCGGGATCGCGGAGCCAGAGTGAGGCCCGGGCCGCCGGAAGGGCGTCGTACGCCATCGCGCCACCTGCGACCAGCTCCATCGCATGCCGCCGCATGCCCTCGTGGTCGCCGGCGATGAACCGCAGGTGGGCGAAGGTGTCGTGGTAGCCACGAGCGGCCTGGAAATCGTCCAGCAGCGGACCGAGGACCCGCTCGAGGGCCGCCGCCGCCTCCTCGGCACCGCCCCGGTAGGCCCGGACGAGGTAGACGCCAACGAAGATGTTGGCGCTCTCGTCGACCGGGAGCAGCCCCTCCGCATCGAGGTCGCTCGCAAGCTCGAGGATCGCGTCCCACTCCCCCACCTCGAAGGCGCCCTCGGCCCAGTTGCCGGCCAGCGCCCCCGACCAGCCGGCGAGGCGGCGGCGGCGGGCGATCGCCAGCCCGGCCGCCGCGTCGGCCATGCCGCGGCGCGGGTCGTCCACGGACTCCCAGGCGGAGAGGTTCATCCCGCTCCGCATCCGGGCGTTCAGGAACCCGTGCTCATCGCAAAACGGGACCACGCCGCGGAGCAGCACCAGGGCCTCCCGGGGTCGGCCGGCGCGGGTGATCGCCCAGGCGCGGCTCACGAGCAGCTCGGCGATCGACTCGAGCTGAGCGGTCGCCTCCGCGCGCACGAGCGCCTGCTCGACGACCGGCAGGGCCAGCTCCGGCTGGCCCGACATCAGGTATGCCCGCCCGAGCTCGGCCTCGAGCCGCACCATGTCGGCGCCCGGCGCCACGCCGGCGAGCTCGTCGACGGCCTGCCGCAGGAGGTCTCGGGCCTCCTTGCCGTGGTTGTTGGAGGCGAGGATGCTCGCCAGCGTCGTGTAGGCGCGGGCGATCGCGCCGGCGTCTCCACCGGTCGCCGTCGCCTCGAGCGCCCGACGCGCGTAGTCCTCGGCCCGGTCGAAGTCGGCGAGCTCCCTCGCGGCGGCGAATGCCGCGCCGGCGAGCCGCGCGAGGATCTCGCGCTCGTCGGCAGGGTCGGGAGCGAACGCGAGGGCCTGCTCCAGGAACCGCTGCTCCCCCGCGTAGGCGTGCAGGTCCCGCGAGCGGGTCGCCGCGTCGAGCAGCGTCGTCCGCGCCTTCGCCGCGATCGAGTCGCGCTCTGTCCCCTCCGGCGAGAGCCCGTGAGCCTCCAGGTAGTGCGTCGTCACGATCCCGGCCAGCTCGGGGTCGTCGAATTCCTCGAAGTAGCGGGCCGCGGCGAGGTGGCGCGCCAGCCGGTCGCGCTTCGCCAGGCGCTCGTACGCGACCTCGCGGATGAGCCCCTGCACGAAGCGGTACTGGCCCCGCTCGGGCGAGCGCGGGTCCTCGTCGAGGTCGAGGATCTCCTTGCGCACGAGCCCGCTCAGCGTTGGCCCGAGGTGCTCGGCGGAGTGGCTCGTGGCGGCCGCCAGCGCGCGGACCGTGAAGGAGTGGCCGAGGACCGCCGCGTGGCCGACCAGCATCCGCTCCGGCTCGGTCAGGCCGTCGAGCCGGGAGCCGAGCAGCCCGGCCATCGTCTCCGGGATCGCCAGCGGACCGAGGTCGCCGTCGAGGTGGTAGCGACCTTCGCGCTCGCGCAGGACACCCTGGTCGAGGAGCATGCGGACCATCTCGACCGCGTAGAGCGGGATCCCCTCGGAGCGCGCCACGATGGCCGCGATGGCCGAGGCCGGCAGGCCCGGGGCGAGCCCGACGAGCAGCATCTCCACCTCGTCGGGCGCCAGCGGGTCGAGCGGGAGGTTCGAGAAGCTGCGCAGGCCGGCGCCCCAGGTCGGCCGCCGCTCGAGGAGATCGGGTCGCGCCAGTGTGACGACCAGGATGGGCCTGGCGCGAGAGCGGTCCGTGATGGTCTCGATGAAGTCGAGGAGCGCCGGATCGGCCCACTGGAGCTCCTCGAACACGAGGACGACGGTGCCGCGCTCCGAGACTCGCTCGAAGAAGGTCCGGCAGGCTGCCTCGAACTCCTCGCGCTCGCCCGGGGGGGCCGCGTCGAGTCCGAGCAGGGCCGTGAGGCGCGGCTCCATCCAGGCCCGCTCCCCCGCGTCGGCGACGTAGTCGCGGAGCGTGGCCGCGAGCTTCTCCCGTGACGTGGCGGCGTCGTCGCTCTCGGCGACGCGGGCGCGCTCGCGGACCATCTCGCCGAGAGCCCAGAACGCCAGCCCCTCCCCGTACGCCGGGGAGCGGCCCCGGTGCCAGTAGATGTCGGCCGCGACGCCGTCGACGTACTTCTCCAGCTCCCAGGCGAGGCGGCTCTTCCCGATCCCGGCCATCCCGACGATGGAGGCGAGGCGGGCGCGCCCGTCGCGGGTCGTGGCATGCAGAAGGTCCTTGAGCAGCTGGAGCTCCTCGTCGCGGCCCACGAACGGCGGCTCGACCCGGCTGCTGCGGCCAGCCCCGCGCCGCCCGGCGATGACCCGGACGGCCCACCACGCGGGCACGGGCGCCGTCTTGCCGCGGAGCAGCTGGTCGCCGGCGGGCTCGAAGACGATCGCCTCGCCCGCGGTGCGCTGTGTCGACTCGCCGACGAGCACCGTGCCCGGCGGGGCGGCCGCCTGGAGCCGGGAGGCGGTGTTCACCAGGTCGCCGGCCACCATCCCCTGCCCCTGCGCGCCGATCACCGCGGCCGCCTCGCCGGTCAGGACCGCGGCGCGTGCCTGGGGGCGGTCCGCGCCGAGGCCGGGCACGGCCGCCACGAGGTCGAGCGCCGCGCGCACGGCCCGCTCGGCATCGTCCTCGCGGGCGGCCGGCGTCCCCCAGACCGCCATGACCGCGTCGCCGATGAACTTCTCGATCGAGCCTCCGTAGCGCTCGACGACCTCGCGGGCAAGCTCGAAGTAGCGGCCCAGGAACTCGCGCACGGCCTCCGGGTCGCTGTCGTCGGCGAGGGTCGTGAAGCCGACCAGGTCGGCGAACAGGATGCTGACCAGCCGCCGCTCGGTCGCGGGGGCCGGCGCCGCCGCGTCCTCTCCCGGGCGCCGGGCGCGATCACCCCGTTCGGCCGCGGGCCGCGTCTCGCCGTCGAGCACCGCGCCGCAGTCGCCGCAGAAGCGATCGTCGGGATCGTTGGCCGCGTCGCAGGCCGGACAGGTCGAAGCCATGACCGCGCCACAGGATCGGCAGAACTTCCGTCCCTCCCGGTTGTCCGTCGCGCACGTCCCGCAGATCACCGCCGGAGTGTGGCGCCTCGCGTCCTCAACGTCGAGAGGGAAACGCCCACCCCGGGGGCCACGGGCCGGGGCACCCCGGGGGTGTCAGGGACCGGCGAGGAGCGCCACCGCCAGCACGACCGCGCCGAGCACGATGGCGATCACGAAGGCGACGTCGACGAGCCGCCGGAACCACATGCCGCCAGTCTACGCGGGCGCCCTGTCACGGCTCGATGATCCAGTCGTACACCGCGGGGCACCGGCCGCGGGCGCACCGGCCGCGGGCGTGCCGGCCGCGGGCGTGCCGGCGGCGCTGCTACCCTGACCCTGTGATCCGCATCGACGACGCCGTCGAGGTCGCAGCCGCGGCCGAGGACGCCTTCGCCTTCGTCACCCGCATCCGTGACTACCCGGCGTGGCTGCCCGGCGTGCTCCGCGCCGAGGCAGTCGGCGGGTCGGCGGCGGACGGCGGGTCGGCGGCGGAGGGCGATATCCCGCCCGTCGGAGCAGGCTTCCGGCTGGTCTCGGCGGGGCCGGGTGGCGTGGAGATCGTCTCGGCCGGCCGGGTCGAGGCCGTGGATCCTCCCCGCTCGATCTCGATCTCGGCGACCTCCGGGTTCTTCGCCCTCACCGCCTCGTGCGAGGTCACGGCGCTCGGCGACGGCCACTCGCGGATCGCCGTCCGTGCCGCCGTCCAGCCCCGCGGTCTCGCGACGCTCGCCGCGGGGCGGATCGAGCAGGAGCTCCGCGCGGCGGTGCCGGACACGCTGCGGCGCCTTCGCGAGGCCGTCGAGAGCCCCGCGGCGGACTGACCTCCCCTCCGCGACGCATCTTGCGATCCCCGGTATGCTCTCGCCCATGACGACCCGCAATCGCCGCCACCCGAGCGGCACCTGTTGCTCCTGTCCCCGGCGAGTGCCGGCGTGGGGCACGGTCGCGGTCGCTCGCTGACCTCCGGCCCCCTCGCGCGGGCCTCGCGGATCCCACTCCCGCGTCGCGCCACGGCGCGCGGCACGTCCCCGCGATCCTTCGCACGTCCCCGCGATCCTTCGCACGTCCCCGCGATCCTTCGCACGTCCCCGGAGGCCACCCGTGTCCGTCCTCACCCCGCCCGCCCGCCAGATCGACCCCCGCGGCCAGCGCTTCGGCGCCGGCGTCTCGGCCGTCGTCCTGGCGCTGGCCATCCTGCTCGCCCTTCCCTGGCTGGCCGTCCTCGTCGGCCTGAACCTGGCCCTCTCGGCCGCATTCGGGACCCGGCTCTTCCTGCCGGGCCGCGCCTGGCCGGCCGTCCGCCGGGCCCTCCGGCTGGCACCTCCAGCCGAGCTGGAGCACGAGTACCCGCCCCGCTTCGCCCAGGCCCTGGGGGCCACCTTCATCGGGCTCGCCGCGATCGCCTTCGTCCTGGGCGCCGTGCCGATCGGCTGGCTCCTCGTCGGCGCCGTGGCGGCCCTCCAGGTCCTGCTCGCCGCCACCGGGATCTGCGTCGGGTGCCGGCTCTACGTCCTGCGCTGGTGGGTCCCCACCCTGTTCGCCCGGCTCTTCCGGCGGACCGACCAGCTCGTCGGCATCCCGGTGCCGGCGCCCATCCGCTACACGGACCGCTAGGTTCGAAGGAGACCGATGACCGAGACGGTCGACCACGACCGCGACCACGCCTTCGCCGAGACGCTGGCCGGCGGCCGTGCCGAGCACGGCCGGATCTATCCGCTCAAGCGCGACGTCGCGGCGTTCGCCGACGAGCTGCTGGGGATCCTGTTCCCCCAGCTCTCGGATGACGCCCTCGCGACGCCGGACGACCTCTCCGCCCGTCTCATCCTGGCCCGCCGCGACCTGCGCCGGCTCGTGGAGCCGCTGGCGGAGCCGGGACGCGCCGACGACGTGGTCGCCGGGTTCGCCACGGCCCTCCCGGAGATCCACGCCAGCCTGGTCCTCGATGCCGAGGCGATCTGCGCCGGCGACCCCGCGGCCGAGTCGGTCGACGAGGTCGTCGCGGCCTACCCGGGCTTCCTGGCGATCGCGATCCACCGGATCGCCCACGCGATCCATCACCAGGGCGTGCCGATCCTGCCGCGCCTGCTCGCCGAGGTGGCGCACACGCGCACGGGCATCGACATCCACCCGGGGGCCAGCATCGGGCGCTCGTTCTGCATCGACCACGGCACCGGCATCGTCGTCGGCGAGACCGCGGTGATCGGCGACGACGTCAAGCTCTACCAGGGGGTCACGCTGGGGGCACTCTCGGTCGCCAAGAGCGCGGCCGGCACCAAGCGGCATCCCACGATCGGCGACCGCGTGGTGATCTACGCGGGAGCCACGGTCCTCGGCGGCGACACCGTCGTGGGCGAGGACAGCGTCGTCGGCGGCAACGTCTTCCTGACCAACAGCGTGCCGCCCGGATCGATCGTCTACCAGACCAGCCAGTTCCGGGTCCGTCGCGTGCACGACGGCTTCGAGGACGCCGACTTCGTCATCTGACCGCCGGGCGGCCACGCAGTCCGCCGGCCCGCCCGGCGCCCACCGAGCACCACTCGACTCGCCCACACTCGAAAGGACCCGACCCATGAAGGCCGACTCCATCCTCGCCACCATCGGGAACACGCCGCACGTCCGCGTGAACCGGCTCTTCGACCCACGCGTCGAGGTCTGGTTCAAGATGGAGCGCGCCAACCCCGGCGGCAGCATCAAGGACCGCATCGCCCTGGCGATGATCGACGACGCCGAGGAGCGCGGCATCCTGGGGCCCGGCTCGGTCGTCATCGAGCCGACGTCGGGCAACACCGGCATCGGCCTCGCCCTCGTCTGCGCCGTCAAGGGCTACCGCCTGATCCTGACGATGCCCGAGTCGATGTCGATCGAGCGCCGCAAGCTGATGACGGGCTACGGCGCGGAGCTCGAGCTGACGCCCCGCGAGCTCGGCATGAAGGGCGCCATCGCCCGCGCGAGCGAGCTGGCCGCCGAGATCCCGGGCGCCTGGATCCCGATGCAGTTCGACAACCCGGCCAACCCGGCGGTCCACCGCCGGACGACGGCCGAGGAGATCCTCCGCGACTTCCCGGACGGCCTCGACTACATCGTCACCGGCGTGGGGACGGGCGGCCACATCACCGGCGTTGCCGAGATCCTCAAGCCCCTCTGGCCCGCCCTCAAGGTATACGCCGTCGAGCCGACGCTCTCGCCGGTGCTCTCCGGCGGCACGCACTCCCCGCACCCCATCCAGGGGATCGGCGCCGGCTTCATCCCGGGCGTCATGCGGACCGACCTCCTCGACGGGATCCTCCAGGTCGCCCCCGAGGACGCCATGGCCTACGCGCGGCGATCGGCCCGCGAGGAGGGCGTGCTGGTCGGGGTCTCGTCCGGGGCGTCGCTGGCGGCGGTCGCGCAGCTCCTGCCATCGGTGCCCGACGGCGCACGCATCCTCACCTTCACCTATGACACGGGCGAGCGCTACCTCTCGATCGACGCGCTCTGGGGCTGACGGCGAGCGGCCGCAGCCACGGGATCACGAGTACCATCGGGGTCTCCGCGAGCACCTGACAGGTAGCCGGGATGCCGCGGGCGCGAGGTAGCGAGCAGGTGGCCGACGTCCGCGGCACCGCACCATCCGCCCCGACCATGCCGCCCGCGCGACGGCGCCCCACGGCGAGTGCGATGGTCGGGCTCGCCGGGGCACTCCTCCTCGTGGCCGCGGTGGCGGCAGCCTGCCAGTCCCGCCAGGGCGTCGCGCCGTCGCCGGCAGCGGGCACGTCGGGCGCGCCGTCGCCCGGGCTCGCCTCCCCCACCCCGTCGTCCGTGGCGGCATCGCCATCGCCCGCGGCCCTCGTCGCCGGGACGGTCGCCGAGGCCGTCGAGACGTTCGGGTTCCCGGGCCTGCCGGTGCAGCAGGGCCAGCGGGTCCTCGTGGTGGCCGGACCGGTCGACGTCTTCGGCGCGTCGTCGTTCCTCTTGCAGCACTGGGGTGACCTCGAGCACGGACTCCACGCCGACAGCGACTTCGGCTGGCTCGCGGCCGATCTCGCGGCCGAGCTGCTGCGCCCGGTGGCCGTGACGTGCCCCGACGACCCACCCTCGCTGCGCGAGGTCGCCGCGCTCCAGGTGTTCGAGCGGCCGCTCTGCTTCGGCGATCGCTCGCTGACGTTCGGTCCCGTCGCGTTGGCCGACCTGCATGTCGGTCTGAGGACCTCGTCGAGGTGGATCACGGAGCGCGGCAGCCCGGACTTCTTCACGGCCCTCCCGGCCTACCCGGAGGAAGCGGCACGCGAGGTCCCGGACGGGTCGTGGGTCACGGTCACCGGCCACTTCGACGACGCATCGTCGGCAACCTGCGGCGGCATCACCGAGGTTGCCCGGTGCCGCCAGCGGTTCATGATCACGTCGATCGTCCCGGCCGAGGCACCGGACTTCGTCCTGCTGGGGACGTGGCGAGGGATGCGCTCGCCCCCGATCGGCGGCCGCGCGGGTCACTCCGTGACGTGGACGGGCACGGAGATGATCGCGTGGGGCGGCGTCGAATCCGCCCGGGACGTGCGCCCCTTCGTTCCGGCGAACGGCGCCGCCTACGATCCCGCCGCGAACAGGTGGAGGAAGATCCCGGCCGCCCCGATCAAGGGTCGCGAGTTCCCCATCGCGGCCTGGACCGGCGACGAGCTGCTCGTGTGGGGAGGCCGCCAGGGCTCTCGAAGCCTCGGCGACGGCGCCGCCTACGACCCGGCAGCGAACCGCTGGCGCACGCTTCCCCCGGCGCCGCTCGATCCGGTCCCGGCGACCGGCGAGGACGCCGGCACGCTCGCGGTCGGCGGCCTGGTGGGCGACCGGCTCGTCGTGGTCACGACCACGGGCGCCGCGGCATACGACCCGACGACGGATCGCTGGACGTCCCTGGCTCCGGCACCTCTTCGGTCCGGCTGGCGAACGGCCGCCGTGGCGGGCGGGCGCGTCGTGGTCACCGCCTTCGGGGACGGCGCAACCGGCGACGTCGAGGGCGCGATCCTGGATCCCGTGACCGGCGCGTGGACGGCGATCACGGTGCCCTTGACGATCCTGGAGTCGGGCGTGGCGATCGTCGCGGCCGGGGACATCGTCGTGGTCCCCGCCGTCGGAAAGGCCCTGGATCCCGTCGCGGGCTCGTGGAGCGACGTGCCGAAGTGCGAAGGAGCAGGCTACGACGCCGTCTGGACGGGTCGCTACCTTCTCGGCATCAGGGCCGCCTACGACGTCGAGACCGGAACCTGTCTGGACCTGCCACCAGCACCACGGCGGGCCGCGCCCTTCGACGACTCGGCCGGGCGCGAGTACTCGGCCGCGGCCTGGACCGGGGACGCGTACCTCACGTGGAGCGGAGGCACCGGCGGCGACATCGTGTGGGTTCCCAACGATGGGGCGGTCTTCCGCCCGGCTCGGGACCTCGACCCGCGCGATTGAGGGCTCCGTCGCCCGGAGCCATCGGACCCCATCCCCCGGCGCCCGGATCCCCTACGAGAGCGAGGCGCGCGACTGGGGTCGATCCCAGCGGTGGGTCCGCAGGGCGGCGACGACGTCCGCCGGCAGCGGGCCGGCCTCGGCCGCAGCGACGTTCGCCGCCAGGTGCTCCGGCTTCCGGGTGCCGGGGATCACCGTGGTCACGTCGGGGTTCGAGAGGATGAACCGCAGGGCCAGCTGGGCCATGGTCTGGCCGTCCGGCACGAGCGGCCGCAGCGCCTCGACCCGCGGGATCGTCGCGGCGAGGGCGGCGGGGCCGAAGTACGTGGTGCGCCAGTCGCCATCGGGCCAGCGGCTGTCGAGGGTGAGCGTCCCGGCGAGGCTTCCCTCGTCGAGCGGCACCCGGGCGATGACCGCGATTCCCAGCTCGCGGCAGGCCGCGAAGAGCTCGTCCTCGGGCGCCTGGTCGAAGACGTTGTAGACGACCTGGACGGCGTCGACCAGGCCCGTGCGGAGCGCCCGCAGCACATTGGCGGGCTCGCGCCGGTTGACGCTGATCCCGACGTGACGGACCCGGCCGTCGCGCCGAAGCTCCTCCACCGCCCGCGGCCAGCCCGGGTCGTCGGCCCAGGCGTCCTGCCAGACGTGGAACTGCACGAGGTCGACCACGTCGACCTGCAGCTGGCGGAGCATCCCGTCCACGGACGCGCGGACGTGGTCAGGCGGGAACACGTCGCGCAGGCGATCGCCGGGGCGGGCCGGCCACTCCCGGTTCTTCGGCGGCACCTTCGAGGCGACGAACAGCTCGCGTCCCGGGTTCGCCCGGACGAGCTCGCCGAGGAGCCGGTCGGTGTGGCCGTAGCCGTAGACCTGGGCCGAGTCGAAGAAGGTGACGCCGGCGTCGACGGCGGCCTGCAGGACGGCCATCGACTGGCGGTCGTCGGCGCCGGTCCAGCCGCCGATGCCGCCGCCCATCCCCCACATGCCCACGCCGAGCTCGCCGACGGACCGGCCGGTCCGCCCGAATGGCCGGTGGTGCACGCTGCCTCCTGGTCGTGGCCGTCGAGGGGATCGACCGTGCCCTCATCGTACGGCAGGGCGGTCGCCGATCCGCGGGGCTGCCCGGCCGCCACTCCCCTCGGATCACCGGGCACCCCTGGCCCCGATGTCGCCAAGCCGCGTTCATGACCATCGCCTCTGGTGCCGCGACCGCGACCGGGGCACGGTTGGTCACGAAGCCGCGATCTTGCGGCGCCACCCCGAAGCCGGCCTCTGCGAGGGCTGGTGCTCCGAGCTGGCTCCGTACGCGATGTCAAGGCTCCGCTGCGAGAGCGGGAGCCGAAGACGAATCCCGGGAGGCGCCTCGCGCATGACGGGACCGGTTGTGGCGGTCGATGCGCTCGAGAAGTCCTACGGCTCCGTTCGCGCCGTGGACGCGATCTCGTTCGAGGTCGCGGAGGGCGAGATCTTCGGTGTCGTCGGGCCGAACGGAGCCGGGAAGACGACGACGATCGAGTGCCTCGAGGGCCTGCGCGCACCCGACGGCGGGAGGCTGCGCGTCCTCGGACTCGATCCGCGCCGCGATGGCGACGCGCTGAGGGAGCGAATCGGGGCGCAGCTCCAGGAGAGCGCCCTCCCGGCCAGGCTGCGGGTCGGAGAGGCCATGCGCCTCTTCGCCTCCTTCTACGCCCGCCCGCTCGAGCCGGGCGCGATCCTCGAGGGGCTCGGCCTTGCCGACCGGAAGAACGTCGCCTACGCCGATCTCTCCGGCGGCCAGAAGCAGCGCCTCTCGATCGCGCTGGCGCTGGTCGGCGATCCGCAGCTGGTGTTCTTCGACGAGCTGACCAGTGGGCTCGACCCCCAGGCGCGCCATGCGACCTGGGACCTCGTCCGCGACGTGCGAGCCAGAGGGAAGACGGTCTTCCTGACGACGCACTACATGGAGGAGGCCGAGCGGCTGTGCGACCGCGTCATGATCATCGACGCGGGGCGGATCGTCGCGCTCGACACCCCTGTGGCCCTCGTTCGGGCTCTCGGCGCAGGGCAGCGGATCGCGTTCGGTGCTGACGGGATGGCCGACGACATCGTCGGGTCGCTGCGGGCGATCCCGGGGGTCGAGCGCGTCGAGCGGTCGGCCGAGCGCGTCGTGGTGTACGGGCAGTCCGACCGGCTCCTCGCGCCGCTCCTGGAGGTGCTCCAGGACGCGCACCTGTCGTTCCACGATCTGCAGACCGAGCAGCCGAACCTCGAGGACGTCTTCCTGGCCCTGACCGGACGAGAGATGCGGGAGTAAGGGCGCGACGGCGATGACGATCCGCGGGCTCTCCATCTTCACCTGGACGCAGGGGAAGCTCTACCTGCGCGAGCCGATCGCGACCTTCTTCACGATCTTCTTCGCCCCGCTCATGCTCGTCCTGTTCGGGCTCATGTACGGGAACGAGCCGAACGAGGTCTTCGGTGGCCTTGGGTCCATGGACGTCACCGTCCCTGCCTACCTCGGGATCATCATCGTGACCGTGGGCCTTATCGGCCTGCCCATCCAGACGTCCTCCAACCGTGAGCTGGGCATCCTGCGCCGCTACCGGGTCACCCCGCTGCGCCCCCTGACCTACCTCGTCGCGGACGTGACCTCCTACTGGGTCATGGCGCTGGCGGGCGTCGTGGCCCTCGTCGTCGTCGGGAAGCTTGCCTACGACGTGCAATTCGAGGGCAGCATCCTGAGCGTCCTGGCCGGCTTCACCCTGAGCACCCTGGCGTTCCTCGCGATCGGGTTCGTGATCGCGAGCTTCGCCCCCTCGGCGCGGGTCGCCCAGACGGTCGGCATGGTGGTGGCCTACCCGATGATGTTCCTGAGCGGGGCGACGATCCCGTACGAGCTGCTCCCGCCGACGGTCCAGCGGATTGCCGACTTCCTGCCGCTCACGTACGTGGTGAGGCTCATGCGGGGACTCTGGGTCGGCGAGCCCTGGTCCGACCTGTGGCTCGAGGTCGCCGTGCTGACCGGCATCCTCGTCGTCTGCAGCGCGATCTCCGCGCGGTTCTTCCGCTGGGAGTGAGGAACACCAACCGCGGTTGACGAGGACGTGCGGCCTGCGGGCATGGCGTCGCTCGACCACGAAGGCGGGGCGTGGAGCGGGAGACGGGGTTCGAACCCGCGACATGCAGCTTGGAAGGCCGGACGGCCATGCGTTACAGCATCGTGCTCAGGGGCCCGAGCGAACCGTGTCCAGTTATCGTGTCGTAGCGAAGGGGGTCGCCGAAGCTGTCGTGGGCGCGGCGGATTGACCGGCCGGATCTGATGAACGAGCCAGGGCCGCGTCGAGCCGGGCGATGAAGGGCGCGGCCTCCAGCCGGACGAGGATCTCGCGGGCGGCCTCGGCGGCGGCACGGACCTCCGAGTTCGCCGGGTCCAGCAACGTCGCCATGTCGAGACCGCAGAGCGCCTCGTCCCAGGCCAGTCCGAGGTCGCGCCAGGCACGCAGGGCTTCGCGGTAGAGGGCCAGGGCGTCGGCGGGACGGCCCTCGAGGGCGGCAATCCCCGCCCGCAACGTCCGCCGGTCCGCCTGGATGGCCGGACCGTGGAAGCCGGAATCGTCGAGCGCCGCCAGGTCGTCCCGGGCGGCCGCACCATCTCCGTCCCAGAGCGCGGCTCGGGCCGCTGCGGGAAGCACGCTGGGGAGGTCGGCGACCGAGAGCTCGGCCACACGCCGCCACGCCGTCCGCGCATCGGCCAGCCGACCGGCTGCAAAGGCCACGATGCCATGGAGCGACGCAACCATGGAGAGCTGCCGGGGGTCGTCACTGTCACCGACGAGCCGGGCGATCTCGTCGACCAGGTCGGCCACCGCCTCGCCGCGGAGGGCCCGGAACGCGACCTCGAGGTCGAGGAGGCCCGCACGATCGGGCGCGTCCAGCTCCTCGCCGAGGGCGGCCTCGGACTCGGCGAGGGCCCACGCCCAGTCGCCGGTTCGGAGGGCCAATTCGGCCGCGTTGCTGAGCAGGACGGTCATCATGCTGCGCCGGCCGAGGAGACGGGCGCGGGCGAGACCGGCACGGGCGATCTCCAGGGCGGCATGCGGATCGCGGCTGCTTTCGATGGTCGCGCGATTGTTGTGGGCGAGGTAGGCGCGGTTCGCCACAAGGCCGTGCGTCTCGGCAAGCTGCTGGCCGGCAGCGAGGAGGGCGAGCCCTTCGACCGGCCGTCCGAGGTAGGCAAGGGCGGTGCCTCTCGTCACGAGCGTGTCGGCGACGATCGCCGGCAGGTCGGCGTGCTCGGCGGCCTCGAGAACCGGGTCGGCGACCTCGATGGCGCGACGATGGTCCTCGGTGAGGAAGTAGGCGCGGGCGAGCTGGCCGCCGAGTGCGATGCCCGCGGTATCGGCAGCCAGATCGGCGAACTCGTCGGCGGCCGGTTCGAGGAGCGCGAGCGCCTCGGGGGCCCGCCACCCGCTGAGGAGCGCCCGGCCGAGGGCGGCCGTGGCGCGGGCGATCGCTGGACGATCGCCGAGCTCGCGCCATGTGGAGATCGCCCGCCGCAGGTGCGCCTCTGCGGCGTCGTGGCGACCGACGACACTGGCGGCGTCACCCGCCTGCTCGAGCAGCTTGGCGCCTTCGCTCGGGTCGGTTGTGACCGTGAGGGCCTGGTCAAGGAAGATCAGCGCCTGATCGTAGGAGCCCAGGGCGGTGGCACGCTCGGCAGCGGCCCGCAGGGCGATGCGGGCCTGGGCGGCGACCGCGTCGGCCTCGGCCCCCTCGGGCGCGTTCCGGTAGGCGGCGAGGTAGTGACCGGCCAGGGCGCCGGCAGCCTCATCGGACCCGAGGCTCTCGAAGAAGCGGGCCGCGGCGAGGTGGCGGGCCTTGCGCTCACGCCTGGCGAGCGTGTTGTAGGCCACCTCGCGGATGAGGGCCTGGACGAAGGCGTACTGGCCGCGCTCCGGGGAACGGGGATCGGTCTCGAGGGCCAGGAGCTCGTGTCGCACAATGGAGCGGAGGTGGGGCTCGAGCTCGGGCTCCGGGAGGCCGCTTACCGCGGCGAGGCCGGCGAGGGTGAAGGTCTTGCCGAGGACGGTGGCATCGCAGAGGAGGCTCCGATCGGCCGGCTCGAGACCGTCGAGACGGGACGCGATGAGCGCGGTGAGCGTGTCCGGCACGGCGAGGGTCGAGAGGTCGCCGACCGGCCGGTAGACTCCGCCCTCGAGCGCAAGCCTGCCCTCGGCGAGGAGCATGCGCACCGTCTCGACCGCGTAGAGGGGCACCCCGTCGGCGCGCTCGACGATCGCGGCGACGGTGGTCCCGGGAAGCCCCGGCACGAGCCCCGCCAGGAGCGCCCGCATCGCCGCCGGCGGGAGCGGCTCGAGGTAGAGCGAGGTGAAGCTGCGCTTGCCCGCGCCCCAGTCGGGCCGCCGCTCGAGGAGCTCGGGCCGGGCCAGGGTGAGGACGAAGATGGGGAACGAGCGGCTCCACTCCAGCAGGGCATCGATGAAGTCGAGCAGGCCCGGGTCCGCCCACTGGAGGTCCTCGAATACCGTCACGACGGTGCCGCTTGCCGCGAGCCGCTCGAAGAACATGCGCCAGGCGGCGAAGAGCTGCGCCGCGTCCACCACGCCGGTGTCGATCCCGAGAAGCGCGAGCAGGGCCGGCTCGATCCAGCGGCGCTCGGACTCGTCGGTGACGTGACCGGCAACGGTCTCCGCGACCTTGGCCCGGGTCGTGCGCTCGTCGTCGGTCTCGACCAGGCCGGCCCGGCGGCGGACCATCTCGCCGAGGGCCCAGAACGTGATCCCCTCGCCGTATGCCGGGCTCCGGCCCTCGTGCCACCAGATCGGCTCGACGAGCCCGTCGAGGTACTTCTCGAACTCCCAGGCGAGGCGGGTCTTGCCGATCCCGCCGATCCCGGTGACCGACACGAGGCGGGCCCGCTGCTCCCGCCCGGTCGCATGGAAGAGGTCCTTGAGCAGGCGCAGCTCGTCGTCGCGGCCGACGAAGGGGGCTTCGAGCGTCTCTGCCCGGTTGCGGCCACCCCGCTCCGCCACCACGCGGAGGGCTCGCCAGGCGGCAACCGGGGCGGCCTTGCCCCGCAATGTCCGCTCGCCGACAGCCTCGAACTCGATCGCCTGGCTCACGGCCCGCTGCGTCGCCTCGCCGACGAGGACCATGCCCGGAGCAGCGGCCGACTGCAGCCGGCTCGCCGTGTTGACCAGGTCGCCGGCGATCATGCCCTGGCCGATCGCCCCGATGGTGACCGCGGCCTCGCCGGTCAGGACGGCGGCCCGGGCGGCGATGCCCGCGCCGAGGGTCCCGGCCGCGTCGACGATCTCGAGGCCGGCCCGCACCGCCCGCTCCGCGTCGTCCTCGTGGGCAACCGGCGCGCCCCAGACCGCCATGACCGCGTCGCCGATGAACTTCTCGACGCTTCCCCCGTAACGGCCGATCACATCGCGGGCGAGGTCGAAGTAGCGGGTCAGGAGCTCCCGGGTGTCCTCGGGGTCGCGGCCCTCGGCAATCGTCGTGAAGCCCACGAGATCGGCGAAGAGGACCGACACGAGGCGGCGCTCGGTGACGGGCGCCGCGCTCGCGGCCGGTGCGGCTCCGGCGGCGAGCGGGGCCGCGCATTCGCCGCAGAACCTCGCATCGGCGCTGTTGGCCGCTCCGCAGGACGGGCAGGCCAGCGCGAGTCGAGCCGCGCATTCCTTGCAGAACTTGCGCCCCGTCTCGTTCTCGGTCCCGCAGCTCGCGCAGACCACCGGGCACTCCGATGCGGCGTGTGGACCGAGCGTACTCCAGGCGGGCCGTTACCGATAGGGGCTTTCCCCCGCTCGAGCGTCACAGCACGCGATGCCGCGGCACCGGCCGGTCACAGGGAACGCCGGCGGCGCAGCTCGCTCGACGCCGTGTCCATCACGTGGTTGCCCGCGCACCACATCGGGCAGGTCGGGCCGTTTGCCACTCGCCAAGCCGGCACACATCGGCCAGCGTCTCCGCTGCGGGAGGCGATGACAGGAGTTTCAGCGCCTGGCCGCCGTGACCGTGTCGAGCCACGGGCGAAGCGGACCCGTCGAGTCCGGCCGGCGAATCGAGCAGACTCGGGCGCTCGGAAGCTGGACCAGCTGGTTGGCGGAGCGCTGCGCCCGACAGGTCATCCGCCAGGTGTTGGACGGACGGGTCCGAACCACTGCGTGCGAACGAAGCGGAGACCCATGAGAGCGATCGTGTGCACGGGCTACGGACCACCCGAGGTCCTTCGACTCAGAGACGTGCGGAAGCCGGTTCCGAAGGACGACGAAGTGCTGGTTCGGGTCCGCGCCACGACGGTGAGCGCGGCCGATTGCGAGCTGCGGCGATTCGACTTCGCCCCCTGGATCTGGCTCCCCATGCGCCTCGGCTTCGGGATCTTCCGGCCGCGGCGTCGCGTGCTCGGGCAGGAGCTCGCCGGTGACGTCGAGTCGGTCGGGCGGACGGTCACGTCGTTCGCGCCGGGCGACCGGGTCTTCGGAACGACGGGCATCGGGCTGGGGGGCTACGCGGAGTACATCTGCCTGCGCGAGGACCCCCAGACCGGGGCGATGACGACGATGCCCGCGAACCTTGACTACGCGGAGGCGGCGGCCATCCCCTACGGGGGAGGCGAGGCCCTCGGGTTCCTGCGAAAGGCGGACGTCCGGAGCGGCCAGCGGGTCCTGGTCAACGGGGCGGGCGGGAGCTTCGGCACGTTCGCCGTCCAGCTCGCCAAGATCCTCGGGGCGCACGTGACCGCGGTGGACAGCGCGACGAAGCTGGAGATGCTGCGCGCGCTCGGCGCGGATCGCGTCGTCGACTACGCCCGGGAGGACGTCACCGCCGGCTCGGAGACCTGGGACGTCATCTTCGACATCGTCCGCGGCACGCGGTCCGACCACATGGTGAGGCGCCTCACCGCGCACGGGTGGCTGCTCATGGCCAACCCGGGCTTCCTGCAGATCGTCCGCGCCTGGAGGGCCTCGAGAGGGACCAGGAAGCGGTGGTCGTTCGCGGGTGCGGGCGGGACGCGCGACGACCTGGCCCACCTGCGCGGTCTCGTCGAAGCGGGGCAGCTGCGCCCGGTCGTCGACCGGCGCTTCCCGCTCGAGCAGATGGTCGAGGCGCACCGGTACGCGGAGTTGGGCCAGAAGCTGGGGAACGTCGTCATCGTCGTCACATAGTCGCGGCCGCGGTCGCAGAGCCCAACGCCGGTCCACGCTCGGCCCGACAGGCGGGAACGGAATCGGAGGAACTCCATGAAGGCCGTCATCCAGACGGGCTACGGCTCCGCGGACGTGCTCGAATTCAAGGAGATCGACAAGCCGGTCGCCGCTGATGACGACGTCCTGGTGCGCGTCCACGCGGCATCCCTTGCCGCCGGTGACTACTTCGCCATGCGGGGCACTCCGTTCCCGATACGAATGTACGTCGGGTTCCCGAGGCCGAAGAAGGACTTCGTCGTGGGGGTCGACCTGGCGGGGCGCGTCGAGACCGTCGGCAAGAACGTGACGCGCTTCAAGCCGGGCGATGAGGTGTTCGGCGGGTGCAGCCGCGCATGCGCCGAATACACGTGTGCCAAAGAGGACCAGCTTGTTCCCAAGCCGAACAACCTGACGTTCGAGCAGGCCGCGGCCGTGCCCACGTCGGCCCTGGCCGCGCTGCAGGCGCTTCGCGATCACGGCAAGGTGCAACCCGGGCAGAAGGTCCTGATCAACGGCGCGTCGGGGGGCGTGGGAACCTTCGCCGTGCAGATCGCCAAGGCCCTCGGAGCGGAAGTGACCGGCGTGTGCAGCACGGCGAACGTGGACATGGTCCGGATCGATCGGAGCGGACCATGTCATCGACTACACCAAGGAGGACTTCACCCAGGGCGAGCCGCGCTACGACCTGATCCTCGACAACGCTGCGAGTCACTCGTTCGCGGACTACAGGCGCATGCTCGCGCCCGGGGGGACTCTCATGCCCAACAGCGGGCATGCCGGCATGGGCTACGTCATCAAGGCGTTCCTGCTGCCGCTGTTCGTGCACCAGGTGGAGCGTCCGTTCGTCGCGAGGCCGAACCGGGACGACCTGACCACCCTCAAGGAGCTGGTCGAGGCCGGACGGGTCACGCCCGTCATCGACCGGACGTATCCGCTGAGAGAGACAGCCGAGGCCTTCCGGTACCTGGACCAGGGTCACGCTCGAGGAAAGGTCGTCATCGTCGTGAAGAACGGTGCGTGAGCAGCGACCCGAGCACGAACGAGGGATTGGAGCGGGAGACGGGGATCGAACCCGCGACATGCAGCTTGGAAGGCTGCCGCTCTGCCAGCTGAGCTACTCCCGCCCGGGCGCACGGCGCGCGGGCCGCGGCCCCCAAACGGTACCACGGGGTGCGCGTGGCGGCGGCGGGGCCGGGCGCTGAAGACGTCGGCGTGCAGCGGGGGCAATCCGCGCGGCAGGTCCGCCCGGCGGGCGGCCCGTCAGCGCGTGGTGCGGCGGGCGGTGCCCCAGTTCCCCAGGCGGTCGATCGGGCGGACGATGACCGTCACGCGCGCCGAGCGGCTCTTCACGGGCAGCGCCATGGCGGTCCTCGACGTGCGCATCGCGGCGACCTTCCACGGGCCCCCGTTGACGGCGTACGAGACCTTGTAAAGCACCGGCCCGCTGGGGTCCCTGGCCGCCGGCCAGCGGGTGCGCCAGGTGCGCGCCGCGGCGCTGTACCACAGGGAGGGCGCCGACCCGAGCACCGGGCCGGTCCGGTCGACGACCACCGCCGCGCTCCTCGAGACCGACACCGTGCCGCCCTCGTCGCGAACCTGCGCGTACATGCGGCGCGAGCCGTCCGGGGTCTTGGCGCCCAGCGTGAGCGCATAGGTCGGCGGGACGCCGAGGCCGGCCGTGTCGGTGACCGGGACGGGCAGGGGCAGCCAGGCCCCCCAGGTCCGGCCGTCCGGCCCGAAGCGGACGTGCGTCACGAGGCGGCTCCCTGCCGTCGCGGTCACGCTGGCCGTCAGCCCGAGGGTGCGGGTGGGGCTCGGGGCCAGCGTGAAGGACGTGACCCGCGGCGGGCCGAACATCGCCTTCAGGAGGTCCCAGTACCCGGGGATGCCGCGGTCGTACCCGAGGGCCCAGATCCCGACGCCGGCCAGCCGCCGCGAGATGGCGTACGCGTACTTCGGGCGAAGCGAGGTCGGCGTGTCGTAGAACACCTGGCGCCAGGTCGGCGGCGTGACGGACGTGTCGTACCACGCGTACCAGCTGACCGATTCGCCCGGCTCGTACAGCAGCGGCACGCGGAGCGACGCGGGCTTGCCGATGTTCACGCGCGGCGTGTACGTCGACCCCCCGCCCGTCCTGGCCGCCCCGAGCGCCCCCGACTTCGTCGGCCAGGACATCCCGTAGTACGGCAGGCCGAGGATCACGCGGCCAAGCGGGACGCCCTCCAGCGCGTAGCGGTCGATCGTCCAGCGGATGTCGAGCCCGCTCGGCGCGGACCTGCCGATGAGGGGCGCGATCGCGCCGGGGTTCGAGCCGGCGGATCGGTAGGCGTAGCCCATGATGAAGATGCGGTCGGCCCCGGCGTCGGCGGCGCGCTTCGCCATTCGGGCGCCCGAGACGTTGGCATTGGTCGCCACCGACACGCTCGCGGCGGGGTTGTCCGCCCGCAGGGCCGCCCGAAGGTTGGCGAGGAAGAGGCCGTACTCGTCGAACCACTGGTTCTCGAGCAGCTCGATGTCGACGTTCACGCCGTCCACGCCCGTGGCACGGACGAGGCCGCGCAGCTCCTCGATGAACGTGGCCTGACGCGCCGGATCGCCGAAGAACGTGGTGTTCTTCGTCAGCCCGAAGGAGGTGAACGTGAGCTCCACGCGCACACCCCGCGCCTTCGCCGCCGCGATCACGGAGCGGCCGATCGAGCCGGTGATCGTCCCGTAGCCGGGTGCCGTGCGGTCCAGGATCCCGGCCCCTCCCCAGGACACGGAGAAGAGGCTGAGCACCGAGAGCGCGTTGAAGTCGAGGTAGTCCAGGGTGGCGCTGTTCATCTCCCAGTACGGCAGGTAGCCGTACACGTCGCCGGAGAGGTGCCGGCTCATGGGAGAGTCGGGGCTGCCGATCGGCGGGGCCGGCGTCGGCGTCGGAGTGGGAACCGGAGTCGGGACCGGCGTGGGGGCCGGAGTCGGGACCGGCGTGGGCTCCGGCGTGGGGGCCGGAGTCGGAGTCGGCGTCGGGGTCGGCTCGGCCGACGGTGACTCGGCAGCGGGGGCCGGATCGACGGCGCGGACGGGCGACTCGACGACCGGGGCGAGGGCGACGACGAGCGCCAGCAGCGCGGAGCCGGCGAGGAGCATCCGGGAGGCGCGCGTCTTCATCTGGCCCGAGGGTGACACTCCGCGGCGGTTTGGTCAAACCCCGGCATCAGGGAGCCGGCTCGGGGGGCGCGCCTCCCGCGGGCTCGAGGTCCGGGCCGGGAGCCGCGGCGCCGCCCGTGCGCTGGGCGAACTCGGCCGAGATGCCGGCCGCGATCAGCGCCGCCTCGGCGCGGTCCCGGATGCCCAGCATCTGCTTGCGAGTCATGGCGAAGACGCCGAGCCCGAACGCGTTGGCCATGACGCCGGACGCGGGCCTGTCGGGCACGGGCATCCGGACCCGGAAGCGTTCCACGAGGCGCGTCCGCCGGCCGTCGTCGAGCGGGCGCAGGACGAAAGCCCAGCTCGCGGCGAAGCCCGGCATGGCGGGCATCGCCTTTCCGGCAGCCCGGAGGTTGATGGGCGTCTCCTCCACGGCCTCGCCGGCGGCCTTCCGCTCCCGCGCGGCCGCGACCTGCTCCTCGACGAGCTTCTCGTCCGCGTAGAGCACGAGGGACCGCCCCGGGTCGAGCACGCGAACCGCGAAGGCGGTGTCGGGCGAGTTGGGCACGAGGTCGCCGACGGCGAGCTCCTGCAGCTCCGGGACGATCCGATCGACGCTGGCGCCCTTCATGTCGACGAGGTCGTAGCTGTACCAGCCGGCGCGGTTGTAGCCCATCTGGACGAGCCACGGCCAGACGGCGTCGGGAGGCGCGCCGATCTCGACGCCGCGGGTCTCGACCACCGTCGCGTCGGGGACGAGGTCGTCGCCGGCGAAGGCGAGGTCGGCATCCGCGGGGTCCACGCCCCATGACCGCCACCAGGGCCGGATCGCGAAGGCGTAGGCCGCGGCGCCGCCGGCCGCCGCCGCAGCCGCGCCGAGGAAGAACAGGGATCGAGCACGCATGCGTTGCACCTCCGGCCCCGCATGGTGCACCGCGCGGTACCGCCGCGGCGAGTGCCGGAGGGCACGACGGCAGGGGCGGACCGGGTACCCTGCCCGGCATGTGCCGCAGCATCCGCCCCCTGCGCGGTCGCGCCGCGCCCCCCGCCACCACGGGCGACGTGAGCGACGCCGCCCGCCAGTACGTCCGGAAGGTCGCCGCCACGCGCGCGCCGGCGGCCCCGGATGCCGCCGCCTTCGATGCCGCGATCGAGGAGATTGCCGCCGCGACGAGCCGGCTCCTCGCGGCGCTGGGCGCCCCCGCGGTGGCCGGGCCGCCGACGCCCTCCGCCCAGTGGCCGGCACGGCCGGCACGCCGGGCGCGTCCGTCGGCACCGGCCCTGGTCGAGAGCGACAGATGACCGGCGATCCACTCCGGGCCCAGTGGGCCGCCGTGGCCGAGCACTACGGGATGGGCTGGTCGCACGCCGCCGGGCCCGACCTGGGCTGGATGGTGGATGCCGCCGCCCCCCGCACGACCGACCGCGCGATCGACCTGGGCGCCGGCGCCGGGCACGCGGCGCTCGCGCTCGCGCCGCACGTGGCGCGCGTGGACGCCATCGACCCGACGCCCGAGATGCTGGCCGTGGCGACGCGTCTGGCGGCGGAGCGCGGCATCGCCAACGTCGCATTCAGCGAGGCGCGGGCCGATGCGCTCCCGTTCCCGGACGGCACCTTCGACCTCGCCGTCAGCCGCTTCTCGATCCACCACTGGCCCGACCCCGCCGGAGCGCTGCGCGAGGTCGCGCGGGTCCTCCAGCCGGGCGGCCGGGTCGTCCTGGTGGACCTCGTCGCACCGGAGGAGGCGGGGCTCGACACGTTCCTGAACGCCGTGGAGCTGCTGCGCGACCCGACGCACGGCCGCACGCCGCGCGCGTCGGACTGGCGGGCCGTCATCGCGGCAGCGGGGCTGGCCGGCGACATCGTCCGGGAGTGGCGCTTCCGCCACGCCACCGACGACTGGCTGGGGCGAACCGCCCCGGCGCCGTGGCGCGCGGATGCCGTGCGGCAGATGCTCCGCGAGGCCCCGGAGCCGGTCCGGGCGGCCTTCGAGATCGCCCTCGATGCCTCGGGGTTCACGGTGGGGGCCGTGATCGTGGCCGCGACCCTCGCCGGCACCTCGGGGGCGGGCGCGTAACGTCAGCGTCCCGCCAGGAAATCCTCCACGCCGCGGTCCACGGCGACCACCCGGTAGCCGTCCGCCGCGAGGAGGCTCGCGGCCATCGCGGCGCGGTACCCGCCGGCGCAGATCGTCCAGACCTCCCGGCCGGCGGGCAGCCACGTTCGTGGGTTCGCAAGGTCGGCGACGAACCGGAGCGTTGAGCCCGGGATCGTGCCGGTCGCCCACTCGTCGGGCTGGCGCACGTCGAGGACGAGCGGGCGCGCCTCGACCGGCCCGTCGAGGATCCCGCGCAGGTCGGCCAGGGATGCCCGGCCGAAGCGGCCCAGCGGCCGCCCCGCGGCCTCCCAGCCCTCCACGCCGCGCAGCCGCCCGCGGACGGCGTCCCACCCGATCCGGGCCAGCTGGAGCGCGGCCTCGCGGCCGTCCTGGTCGTCGTCCAGGACGAGCACGAGCGGCCGCCCCCACGGGACGAGCCAGCCCACGTAGGTCGCGAACGTCTCGTCGAGCTCCACGTTGAGCGAGCCCGGGACGTGGCCGGCCGCGAAGCGCTCGCGCGGCCGCCCGTCCACGATGACGACCCCGGCGGCCTGCATCGCGGCGACGTGGTCCACGGTGACCGCGGGCGGATCCACCACGGCCCCCAGCGGGGGCGGTCCCGCGCGGTTGAGCGGTGCCATGTGGGCGTAGTAGGCCGGGTAGCGCAGCAGCCCCGCGAGCGCGCGGGCGCGGAACGCCGCCGCGTCGGGGTCGGCCAGCGCCGGGTTCGAGGCCCGCTCCTGGTCGATCGTGGTCACGCCGCCGTCCCCCGCCGCAGAGGCGGTGCAGAACGACCCGGCCCCGTGGGTGGGGTGGAGGCGCGTCGCGCCGGGGAGAGAGGCCAGCCGGCGCAGGCTCGCGAACTGGTCGGCGACCAGGCGGTCGGTCCAGGCCGGGCCGAGCAGGTCGCTGCGACCGGCCGATCCCGCGAGCAGCGACCCGCCGGAGAAGAGGAGCCCGGGCGCCGCGGGCGCCTCGACGGAGGTCACGAGGTAGCTCGTGTGCTCGGGCGTGTGGCCGGGCGTGTGGAGCGCCCGCACGCGGAGCGGGCCGACGTCCAGGCCGTCGTCGTCCGCCACGGCCCGGTGCCCGAACCGCACGTCGCTGCCGGCGGGAAGGACGACGGTGGCCCCGGCGCGCCGCGCGAGCTCGGTGGCCCCCGACGCGTAGTCGTTGTGGACGTGCGTCTCGAGGACGTGGCGGATCTGCACCCCGTCGGCCTCCGCCGCCTCGAGATAGGCCGCGACGTCGCGCTGGGGATCCACCACGAGGGCCTCGCCGCCGCCCGCGACGAGGTAGCTGCGGTCCCCGAGCCCGGCGGCAAGGAACTCGACGACCCTGGGCGCGCCGGCGACCGCGGGGATCCTCCCGGCGTCGCTCATCGAGCGCCGTCCGCGCGGCACGGCGCGCTCCCCGCGGCACGCCGGGCCTCGACCGCTCGCCCGAACATCGCCGCGTAGGCCGGCGCCGAGGCCCGCTCCCAGGCCCAGTCGACGGCCATCGCCCGGCCCACGAGGCCGTCCCAGCGGGCGCGGTCGGCGTCGCGGAGCACCGCGATGGCCCGCTCGCAGGCGAACCGGAGGGCATCCGGGGTCGCCTCGTCGAACAGGAAGCCCGTCCCGTTGGCGGGGTCCTCGTGAAGGTCGACGATCGTGTCCGCGAGGCCCCCGGTGCGGCGCCCCACGGGTGGCGTCCCGTAGCGCATCGCGATCATCTGGCCCTGGCCGCACGGCTCGAAGCGGGACGGCATGAGGAACAGGTCGGCCCCGGCGTAGATCCGGCGCGCCAGGTCGCGGTCGAAGCGCTCGATCATCGCGATCCGGCCGGGGTTGGCCGCGGCGGCAGCCCGCATCCCGGCGACCAGGCCCGCGTCGCCGCTGCCCAGCGCGACGACCCGCGCGCCATCGCTCGCCAGCGCGGGGGCCGCGCCGGCGACGAGGTCGAACCCCTTCTGCGGGTCGAGACGGCCGATCACGCCCAGGATCGGCGCGGGGTCGGACGGATCGAGACCGAGCCGCGCGCAGAGGTCCGCGCGGCAGGCGGCCTTGCCGGCCAGGTGCCCGGCGTCGAACGGCGCCGCGATCGTGGCGTCGGTCGCGGGGTCCCACAGCTCCTGGTCGAGGCCGTTGAGGATCCCCGTGAAGGCCTCGCCGCGCGCCCGCAGGTCGCCGTCGAGTCCCATGCCGCCCTCCGGCCGCAGGGCCTCGGACGCGTAGCCGGGGCTGACCGTGTTGAGCGCCTCCGCGCGCCGGATCCCCTCGCGAAGCAGGTCGACGCCCCAGGCGTCGCCGATGGGCGGGTCGTCGCCCAGGCCGAGCTGGCCGACCCGGTCCCGCGGCGTCCAGCCCTGGTAGGCGAGGTTGTGGATCGTCAGGGCGACCGCCGCCCCGCCGACAACCGGGTCGTCGGCGTAGACGAGGTCGCGCAGGATCGCCGCCGAGCAGGCGTGCCAGTCGTGCAGGGCGATCACGTCGATCGGACGCCCCTCGGCGCGCCGCGTCTCGAGCGCCGTCCGCGCCAACAGCGCGAAGCGCCGGGCGTTGTCGGCGAACTCGTCGGCGCCGTCGCCGTACACCCCGTCGCGGTCGAACGCCGGCGGATGGTCGACCAGGCGCAGGCGATATCCGGAGGCCTCCAGGGAGCGCACCGTGACGGCCGCCGATCCCCCCGGCGCGACGGGGTCCGGGACGGTCAGCCGCAGCTCGGCGGGCGCGGGACGCTCGGGCACGGGCACCGAGCGGTAGCGCGGCAGGAAGACCTCGACGGGCTCGTCGAGCAGGCCGGGGACGTGCCCGAGTGCCCGGGCGAGGGCGTCGACCACGTCGCCCAGGCCGCCCATCTTGGCCCACGGCTCGCACTCGGCGGCGATGAAGATCACGCGCATGGGGCCGAATGGTACGTCGCCCCGCGCGCGCCCGGCGAGCCGGAGGGCCGCGTGGCACCGCGGCGGCGTGCCGCGGATGGCCGCATGGCACTAAACCGGTTCACACGGAACTCGGCGCGCGCTATCATCGCGCCTCATGGAACCCCTCGTCCGCGTCGCCTCCCTGCCCGGCGCGCCCTTCCGCCTGCCGCCGCGCTTCGAGGGACTTCGTCGCCTCGCCTACAACCTCTGGTGGATGTGGCATCCGCGTGCCGCGCTGCTCTTCCAGCGCATCGACGCCACGACCTGGTCGCGCTACCGCAACCCGATCGCGGTCTTCGAGAGCGCCATCAACTGGCAGCCGCTGCTGGACGACCCGGGGTTCATCGCCGAGTACGAGGACGTCCTCGCGGCCTTCGACCACTACATGGCGAACGGCGCCGACCACTGGTTCCATCGCGCCCACGCGCAGCAGCTGGGCGGCCCGATCGCCTACCTCTGCGCCGAGTACGGGTTCCACGAGTCGCTGGGGATCTATTCCGGCGGCCTGGGCATCCTCGCCGGCGACCACATGAAGAGCGCCAGCGACATGGCGATGCCGTTCGTCGGCGTCGGGCTCCTCTACCGCAAGGGCTACTTCCGCCAGTCGATCGACGCCGACGGGCACCAGGAGCACGCCTATCCCGACTTCGACCTGAACCGGCTCCCCGTGCTGCGGGCGCTGGACCGGATGGGCGACCCGCTCTACGTGCCGATCGAGCTGCCGGGACGGACCATCCACGTCGCGGTCTGGCTGCTCCAGGTCGGCCGCGTCCCGGTCCTCTTCCTCGACACCGACAACCCGCGCAACGACGAGGCCGACCGCCCCATCACCCACATCCTCTACGTCCGCGGCCGGGAGATGCGGCTCCACCAGGAGCTGGTCCTCGGCGTCGGTGGCGTCCGCGCCCTGCGTGCCCTCGGCATCAGTCCCGCCGTCTGGCACCTCAACGAGGGCCACTCCGCCTTCAGCCTCGTCGAGCGCGCCCGGGAGATGGTCGGCTCCGGAACGTCCCTCGCCGACGCGTGGGCCGGCGTCAGGCAGTCGAGCGCGTTCACGATCCACACCCCGGTCTCGGCGGGGAACGAGCGGTTCGACACCGACCTCATTCGGCGGATGGCAGGGCCGCTCTTCGCGGGCGACGGGAGCCCGGGCTCGGGGAGCGTGCCGGTCGAGGAGGTCCTCGCCCTCGGCCGCGGCAGCGACGGCAACCCGGACCAGTTCGACATGACGGCCTTCAGCCTCCGCCTGGCGAACGGCGCCAACGCGGTCTCGAAGCTCCACGCCGAGACCGCCAACGACACCTGGCAGGGAGTGCTCGGCGGGCGCGCCATCCTGGGCGTCACCAACGGCGTCCACACGCCGACCTGGGTCGGGCGGCCGATGCGCGAGCTGTTCGAGCGCCTCCTCGACGCCGATCTCGACGACCTCGACGGGCAGTCGGACGCGGAGCGCTTCTGGGAGCGGGTCGGGCGCGTCCCGGACCCCGAGCTGTGGGAGGCCCACCTGCACCAGAAGCGCGAGCTCGCCGCGTTCGCGCGCGGGCGGCTCGTGGCGCAGCTGGCCCGGCACGGCGAAGCCCCGGCGACGCTCACCGAGCTGGAGCAGGCGCTGGATCCCGAGATCCTGACCATCGGCTTCGCGCGCCGGTTCGCGACCTACAAGCGAGCCACGCTCATCTTCACCGACATCGATCGGCTCGCCCGCCTCGTGCACGACACGAAGCGGCCGGTCCAGCTCGTCTTCGCCGGCAAGGCCCACCCGGCCGACCGGCCGGGCCAGCAGGTGATCCAGTCGATCTTCGCCCGGAGCCGATCGCCCGAGCTGCGCGGCCGCGTCTTCGTGCTCGAGGACTACGACATGCGGGTCGCCAAGCTGATGGTCCGCGGAGTCGACGTCTGGCTCAACAACCCGCGCCGCCCGCTCGAGGCGTCCGGGACGTCCGGCATGAAGGCGGCGGCCAACGGCATCGTCAACCTCTCCGTCCTCGACGGCTGGTGGGACGAGGGCTGGACCGGCGACAACGGATGGGCCATCGGGGGACGCGTGACCACCCAGGACGAGGGAGCCCAGGACTGGGCCGACGCCCTGGACCTGTACCGGATCCTCGAGGACGAGGTCGTGCCCCGCTACTACACGCGCGGCGCCGACGGCCTGCCGCGGGCCTGGCTCGAGCTCATGAAGCGCGCCATGTCGACCACGATCTGGCGTTTCTCCACGACCCGGATGCTCCACGAGTACGCCGAGCAGCTGTACCTCCCGGCCGCGGGGATCGAGCCGGCCGTCGCCGAGGCCAGGCGGCGCGTCGTGACCGAGGCCGGCTGACCGTTCGCGTGACCCCCGCCAGCCCAAGGACATCCATCGACAGCCGTTCCCAGGGAGGACCCGTGGCGCCGCGCATCTCGCTCGCCCTCGCGCTGCACAACCACCAGCCGGTGGGCAACTTCGGCTGGGTCTTCGGCGACGTGTACGACCAGGCGTACAAGCCGATGCTGGATGCCCTCGACCGTCACCCGGGGGTCCGGCTCGGCCTGCACTACACGGGGCCGCTCCTCGACTGGATGCGCACCGAGCGGCCGGAGTTCCTCGAGCGTCTCCGGGCCCTGGTGGACCGGGGCCAGGTCGAGCTGCTCGGGGGCGGCTACTACGAGCCGGTGCTGGCCTCCCTCCCGGAGCGCGACCGGCTGGGCCAGCTGACGAAGATGGCGGACGAGATCGAGGCGATCTCGGGCCGGCGACCGCGCGGGGCCTGGCTCGCGGAGCGCGTCTGGGAGCCGGACCTGCCGACGTCGCTGGTGACCGCGGGCTACGGCTGGACGATCCTCGACGACAACCACTTCCGCGCGGCCTCGATCGCCGAGGAGCGGCTCTGGGGTCCCTACACGACCGACGACCAGGGCCACCTCCTGACCGTCTTCGGCACCGAGAAGGGGCTGCGCTACCGGATCCCGTTCGGCGACGTGGACGACGTGATCGCCTACCTGCGCACCCATGCCACCGAGGAGGGTGACCGCGTCGGGATGATGGGCGACGACGGCGAGAAGTTCGGCTCGTGGCCGACGACGTGGGACCACTGCTGGGGGGTCACCCGGTGGGTCGACCGCTTCTTCGAGGCGCTCGAGGCAAACGCGAGCTGGCTGACGACGATCACCCCGTCCGACTGGCTGGACGGCAACCCGCCGATCGGCCGCGTCTACCTCCCCACCGCGTCCTACGCCGAGATGGGCGAGTGGGCCCTGCCGCCCGACGAGAGCCGCGTCTTCGCCGGCCTCCTCCACCGCGCAGAGGCCGCCGCTGCGCCCGAGTACCGCTACCTGCGCGGCGGCTTCTGGCGCAACTTCCAGGTCAAGTACCGCGAGATCAACGACCTCCACAAGCAGATGCTGCGGACGTCCGCCAAGGTCGCGGCAATGCCAAGGGGGCGCGCGAGGGCCGCCGCCCTCGACCACCTCTACCAGGGGCAGTCCAACGACTGCTACTGGCACGGGCTGTTCGGCGGCATCTACATCAGCCACATGCGGCTGGCGACCTACGAGCACCTGGTCGCCGCCGAGGATGCGGCCGATCGGGCGGCGCGCGCGGCCGGCACGGCGGTCGACGGGATCCGGGTCGAGGACATCGACCTCGACGGCCTGCCCGAGGTGGTCCTCGCCACCGAAGGCCAGGTCGTCACGGTGAAGCCGTCGGAGGGCGCCGGCATCGGGAGCTGGGACATCCGCCCGGTGCGCCATGCCCTGGCGGCCGTCCTCCGGCGCCGGCCGGAAGCCTCGCACGAGACCCTGGTCGCCCACGAGCGCACGCTCGCCGCCGCGGGCGGCACGGCCGCCGCCGCCGGCGCGGGCGTCGGGTCGATCCACGACCTGGTCAGCACCAAGGAGCCCGGGCTCGCCGAGCGCCTCCACTACGACGCCTACGAGCGGCGCTCGGGCCTCGTCCACCTCCTGGCACCCGGGACCACACCGGGCGCGTTCGCCCGGGCCGACGTCACCGAGCTCGGCGACTTCGTGGCCCATCCCTTCGCCATCGAGGCCACGCGCGCCGAGGATGGCGCCGGCTGGGTCCGGCTCGCGCGCGACGGCGCCGTCCGCACGCCCGCCGGCGACCTGCCGGTGCGGGTCGTCAAGACGATCGCCGCGGGCGGGAACCGGCGCACCTCGACGCTCTCGCTCGATGTCCGCGTCGAGAACCGGGGTGCCGGCCCGCTGGAGGCCCTGCTCGCCGTCGAGTGGGCCCTGACCATGCTCGGCGGGGGCGGCAACCCGGCCGCCTACTACCTGGTCGACGGGGAGCGCGTCCCGCACGACGCGGCCGGCAGCCGCGTGTCCGTCGCGACGATCCGGTCCGGCAACGAGTACGTCGGCCTCGACGTGGCGACCCGGGTCGAGCCCGCGGCCGAGACGTGGATCTCCTCGATCGACACGGTCTCGAACTCCGAGGCCGGCTTCGAGCGCGTCTACCAGGGGTCGGCCCTCGTCTTCAGCTGGCCGCTCGTCCTCGCGCCCGGCGCGGCCACGACCGTGCGCGTCGAGCACACGGTGACGACCTCGCGCGACCGCGCCGTCGAGGAGGGGGTGTAGGCCCGCAATGACGCGCGGCCGCCTCGCGATCCACGCCCACTTCTACCAGCCGGAACGCCGCGACCCCTTCGGCGGGCCGCCGCGGCCGGACCCGGCCGCGGCGCCCTACGCGTCGTGGAACGAGCGGATCATCGCCGAGTGCTACCGCCCGAACGCCGAGCGCGGCAACCTCGAGCGGATCTCGTACAACTTCGGCCCCACCCTGACGGCCTCGCTCGCAGCGCAGGATCCGGGCACCCTCGCCGCCGTCACGGCCGCCGCCAACGGGACGAACGCGGTCGCGCAGGGCTTCCACCACGCGATCCTGCCCCTCGCGTCGGCCCGCGATCGGCGGACGGAGATCCGTTGGGGCCTCCGCGACTACGAGGTCCGCTTCGGGCACCCGGCCGCCGGCTTCTGGCTCCCGGAGACGGCCGCCGACGAGGGCACCCTGCGGATGCTGGCGCAGGAGGGAGTCCGGTGGACCGTGCTCGCGCCCTGGCAGGCGGCGACCGCCGGGATCGAGACGCGGAGGCCCCACCGGGCCGACCTCGGCGGCGGCCACTCGCTCGTCGTCGCGTTCTACGACGGCGGCCTCTCGGGAGCCGTCTCGTTCCAGCCGGACGTGACGGCCGATGCCGACCGCTTCGCGCGCGACTGGATCCTCCCGCGGACCTCGAGCCCGCTCCACCACGACGGCTCCTCGAGCTGGCAGGCAGGACCGCCGTTGGTGCTGGTCGCGACCGACGGCGAGCTCTACGGGCACCACCAGCCGTTCCGGGACCTGTTCCTCCAGCGCCTCGTGGACCCCGCCGTCGACCGTGGCTTCGACGTGGTGCCCCTCGCCCGCATCCTCGCCGCCGAGGATCGGGATCGGCTGCCGCGCGTCCGCGTGGCCGACCGGACCTCGTGGAGCTGCCACCACGGGATCCTGCGCTGGTCGGCCGAATGCGCCTGCGCCACCGACGGGCGCTGGAAGCAGCCCCTGCGGGCCGCGCTGGAGCGACTGGCCGGCGCGATCGACCTCCTGACCGAGCGGCGCAGCGAGGCCCTTGCGGGCGCGCCCGGGAGCCCGGCGGCCACCACCGGCATCGATCCCTGGGTCGCCCGGGATGCCTATGTCGACGTCGTCATCGGGCTCACGACGCCGCAGGCCTTCTCGGCCCACCTCCTCGGAGACGCCGCCCCGGTGCACGCCCGGCGCGAGCTGGAGACGCTCCTGGAGGCCCAGCGCTGGCGCCTCGCGATGTTCGCCAGCGACGGCTGGTTCTGGGAGGAGCCTTCGCGGCCCGAGACGAAGCAGGTGCTCCGTTCGGCGGCCCGGGCAGCCCGCCTGGTCGACGGGCTCGCGGGCACCCGCCTGGAGGCCGTCCTGCTGGAGGACCTGGCCCTGCTCGTGTCGCCGGCCCACCGGATCGACGGGGCCGCGATCTACCGCGAGGCGCTCCTCGAGGTCGGGCAGCGCCCCTGACGGCCGACTCGACGACCCCGGCGGCGGACCGCCAGGACCTGTCGCCGCCTGGCCCGGTCGACGCCGCCCAGGAGGGCCCGGAAACGGACGAACCGCCGGCAGGCCGGCGGTTCGTCGAGGCTCGGGTCGGCGGGAGGGAGGAGGAGGGGGAGGGTGCCTCGCCGAGCGTGTATGGTTGGCCCGCGGGCCGGGCCGGAGGTCAGTGGGCGCCGTAGAGCGGCGCGTGCGGATCGTCGGAGCCGTTGCGGGAGTCGACGCCGAACTCCACGGCCAGGAAGTCGAACGCGGCGAGCCCGATCAGGGCGACCAGCATGATGAGCAGCAGTTCCATCGGATCGAGCGCCTCGGTTGGTTGTGGGCTGGATGCATTGATATAGTCGAGTAGTACAAGAGCAATCGTAGTTGGACTATCGGACTATGTCAATGGGCGAGAAGTCCCGAGATCGACGGGCCACATCACAGGGGTCGGGAGCCGAGCGGACGATCGCCGAGCCGATGACGGGGACCGCTGCATCGCAGCGCGCGTCCGTGGAGGGCACGGCCGCCGCGACGACGCCGGGCGGCGCGGCGGCCGCCGGCACGCTCGACATCACTCGCGACTCGGACGTCCCGATCTCCACCCAGCTGTACTGGCAGCTCGCCTACCAGGTCGACAGCGGGCGCCTCCTTGCCGGGGCTCGCCTCCCGACGGTCCGCGAGCTGGGCGCGGTGCTGCGCGTCAACCCCAACACCGTCCGGTCGGTCTACCGCCGCCTCGCGGAGGCGGGCTACGTCGTCAGCCGCCAGGGCGCCGGCACGCGCGTGGCGGCCCGGCCACCGGTCCGCCGCACGACGGGCGCCCTCGACGGGCTGGTGGCCGACCTCCTCCGCAAGGCCGCGCGGGCCGGCTACTCGGCCGACGAGGTGGCGTCCGCCGTCTACGCCGCCGCCACCGAGCGACGCCGCCCCGGGCCGCGGGTCCACGTCCTGTTCGTGGAGTGCACGGCCGCCGACGCGCGGCGCGCGGCCGAGCGGATCGGCGAGGCGTTCGAGGGGATCGCAGAAGCGGACGGCGCGCTCATCGACCGGGTCGTGGAGCGCCTGGAGCGCCACCACTACGACCTGGTCGCCACCTCCACCTTCCACGCCGACGAGACGATGGCGCTCGTGGCGGGCCGCGCCCCCGTGATCGCGCTGATGGCGGCTCCGTCCTACGCGGCGCTGCTCGACGAGATCGGCGCGCTGCGCCCCGGGAGCACGGTCGGCATGGTCTGCTCCTCGACCCGCAGCACCGCGAACATGGAGGACTGGCTCGCCCGGTCGGGCCGCGGCACCCGCCTCATCGAGGCCGTCGCGGGCGACGACCCGGCCCTCGACCGGGTCGACCGCGAGGCCGACATCCTGCTCCTGACCCGCGAGGCGCTCGAGATCGGCCTGGCGCCGCGCTTCCACCGGCCCGAGCGGATCCGCGAGTGGACCTACGACCTGGACCCGGCCGGCATGGAGCTCCTGCGGCTGGCCATCGAGCGCGTGCGGGCGACCCGGGCGGCCGAGGCGTAGCGGCCCGGGCGGATCGGTCCTCGGCAGGGACGACGCCGGCCCGGATCAGTCGCCCAGGAGGATCCGGCGCAGCGCGGGCGTCGGCGGCGTGCCGTGGGCGAGCACCGCCTCGAGGTGCTCGCGGTACGTGAAGCCGGGCGTCTCCCCGAAGCCGCCGACCACGCGCGCCGGAGGCACGGCCGCCTCGCGCCGTGGATCGCCGGAGGCGGCGGCGAGGCGCCGGCGGCGCTCCTCCTCCAGGTCCCACATGGAGATCGAGCCGACGAAGTAGGTGCTGAGCTGCGTCGCCGTCAGCCGCGCCCGCTCGTACTTCCTGACGGCCTCGCTGCGCTCCTGGAAGCCGCCCTCGACCATGAGGCCGACGGCCTCCTCCTCGGACATCCCGCGGACGTGGATCCCGACGTCGATCAGCGCGTTCGTCACGGCGCGGAGGTAGAGCTTCCAGTGGACGAGGAGGAGCGCCGGATCGTCGGCGGCGTAGCCCAGGTCCATCATCACCTGCGTGACGTAGACGGCCCACCCCTCGGCGAACACCCCGGAAGCGAGTGCCGCCCGGACGAGCGACGGGGACCGGTTGGCGTACGCCAGCTGGAGGTAGTGGCCCGGCACCGCCTCGTGGATGACGAGGGTCACGAGCATCCGGTCGTTGTCCTCACGGAGGGCGGATTCGACCTGGGCGGGCGTCCAGTCCTCCGGCGGCGGAGTCACGTAGAAGTAGCTGCGCAGGCCGCGGTCGAGCGGGCCCGGCGAGACGAGCATGGCCCCGCCGAACGAGCGCAGGAAGACGGGCGTCCAGTCGATCGTGAGCGGCTCCTCGGGCAGGCCGACGACGTCACGCTCGCGGCAGAACGTCTCGACGCGGGCCAGCTCGGCGCGGCAGAAGTCGAGCAGCCCGTCCGGGGTGCGATGGCGCTCGGCGATCGTGTCGAGGGCCGCGCGGACGGCGGCTCCATCGTCGGCCGGCGCGGGCTCGCCCGGCCGGAGCGACGGCCAGAGCTCGCGCGCGAGGCGGACCATCTCCCCGCTGACGGCAGCGAACTCGCGGCGAGCCCGCGCCTCCAGCTCGTCGGGCGTCATGGCGATCCGGAGCGTGTGGTGGAGCTTCGCGGCGAAGAGGGCCTCCCCCAGCCGGCCCTCGCCCCCCGCGGACGGGAGGACGACGTCGCGAAGGTGGGTCGCGAAGGCGTCGAGGGCCGCCTCGGCGGCGGCCACTGCGGGCTCGAGGCGGGCCCGGACGGGCGCCAGCTCGCCCTCCTCGTCGGCGTCGGCGGCGGCCGCGAGCGCGTCCCGGCAGAGGTCGCGGATCCCGGCGAGCTGGGTGAGGGCGACATCCGTGTGCAGGCGGCTCACAGGCCGGCCCTCGACGCCGACCAGCCGCTCACGGGCCGTCGCGAGGACGGCCGGGATCCCCTCGATCCGCTCGGCAGCCGAGGCCAGGCGGACCCCGAGGGGGGCGAACTCGCGCGAGAGGAGCGGGTGGATGCCGTCGCCGAGCAGGTAGATCCACTCGAGCGGATCCCACGCCTCCGCCCGCAGCTCGGCGGCGCCGAACCGGAACGCCGCGAGCTCGCCCAGGACGATGTCCCGGTCGACGGCCTCGTCCGGGGTCAGCGAGCCGGCGGGGAGCACGGCGAACGCGTCGGTCCAGCGGTCCAGGAGAGCGACCAGCGCGTGCGTGCCCGCCTCGGACTGGTCGGGCCACGCCCCGTCGTGATCGTGGTTGCCGACCCCCGTGGCGAAGACCGGGCTGGCCCGGAAGAGATCGGCGAAGAGGCCGTGGACGAGCTCGTCGAAGGTGGTCACGGATGACTCCGAGGTGCGGTGCACCGGGCGCGCCGGCCCGGCGCCCGCGACGGCGGGATGGTCCGTGGAGGATAGCCCTTGCCCGGGCCCACCGGGGCGCCTCCGCGGGGTACGATCGCCCCGATGAGCACGCCGTCGTCGACGCAGGCCGGCCCCCCGCCAGAGCCGCCCAGGCTGCCGGAGCCGCCGGCGGAGGGGCCCCGGTGACCGCCGAACCCCTGGCGATCCAGACGATCGACTACCACACCGGCGGCGAGCCGTTCCGGATCGTCGTCGGCGGCGTCCCGCCGCTTGCCGGCTCCACCGTCCTGCAGCGTCGCCGCTTCGCCCTCGAGCATCTCGACCACATCCGGCGCTTCCTCGTGTACGAGCCACGCGGCCATGCCGACATGTACGGCTGCCACGTCGTGCCGCCGAACGACGCCGGTGCCGACCTCGGGGTCGTCTTCTTCCACAACGAGGGCTACTCCACGGCCTGCGGGCACGGGACGATCGCGCTGGTGACCTGGGCGCTGGAGAGCGGGCGCCTGCCGATGTCGGGAGCCGAGACGCCCGTGACCGTCGACGTCCCGTCGGGCCGGCTCGCCTGCGTGGCCCGCTGCGACCTCGCGGCCCGGCGGGTGACGAGCGTCCGCTTCACGAACGTGCCCTCGTTCGTCCTGGCCACCGGGGTGACGATCTCCACGTCGCGCGGCCCGGTGACCCTCGACGTGGGCTACGGCGGGGCCTTCTACGGCTCGGCCGACGTCCGGCCGCTGGGCCTGGCGGTCGCCACCGCAAGCCTGCCCGTCCTGATCAGCCTGCAGCGGGAGCTGCGGCCGGCGCTCGACGCCGCCCTGCAGGTCGTCCACCCGGACGAGCCCGAGCTGCACGGCATCTACGGCATCATCTGGTGGCAGGACGAGCCGACTGCATCCGGCGACGACGCGGCGCTCACGCAGCGCAACGTCACCGTGTTCGCCGACGGCGAGGTGGATCGCTCGCCGTGCGGGTCGGGAACCTCCGCCCGCCTGGCCCTGCTGCATGCCGCCGGCCGCGTCCGGACCGGGGAGACGCTCCGCCACCGGAGCATCGTCGACTCCGTGTTTGCCGGCCGAGTCATCGCCGAGACCGCCCTTGGCGGCAGCCCTGCCGTCGTCACCGAGGTCGAGGGGAGCGCCCACCTGGCCGGCCGCAGCCACTTCACGCTCGACCCGGCGGACCCGCTGGGAACGGGCTTCCTGCTGCGCTGACGCGCCGGCGGGGACCGACGCCGCCGGGACGACCCGCAGTCGTGGGCCGGCCCGCCCGGTTGGTGAACGAAACTGCGCCGCTTTCATACCGTTTTCACGATCCCGTGGCGCCATAGTGGCCACGATGCACATCCTCGTCATCGAGGACGATCCGCGTCTCGCGGAGCTCCTCGCCGCGCTCCTGACCGGCGAACGGCACGTCGTCGAGGTGGCGACCTCCGGGCGCGACGGCCTGGATCTCGCCGAGAGCGGAGTCGTCGGGAGCGCGGTCGACGCGATCGTCCTCGACGTCGGGCTGCCCGACATCTCGGGCCTCGACGTCGCGCGCCGCATCCGCCGGAAGGGCAACGCGGTCCCGATCCTCTTCCTCACGGCCCGCGACGCCGTCTCGGACCGGGTGGCCGGTCTCGACGCCGGCGCCGACGACTACCTCGTCAAGCCCTTCGCCTTCGAGGAGCTGGCGGCGCGGCTGCGGTCGATCACCCGGCGCCCGACGGCGGCACCGACCAACCTCCTGGCCTGCGGCCCGATCGCGCTCGACGAGGTCCGGCGAACGGTCCAGGTCGACGGGCGCCCCGTGGACCTGAGCCCTCGCGAGTTCGCGCTGCTCGAAGCGCTGATGCGGCACCCGGGCCAGGTCCTCACCCGCGACCAGCTCCTTGACCACGCCTGGCCCCTCGCCGTCGCGGTCACGCCGAACTCGGTCGACGCGTACGTCGCCTTCCTGCGCCGGAAGCTCGGCCCCGCGGCTGCCCGGATCGAGACGGTGCGGGGGGTCGGGTTCCGGCTTCGGCGGGAGGCGACCGATGACTGACGGCGCGTCGACGGCGCCCGCCCAGGATGCCGACGCGCGACTCGTTCGGCGCGTCCGGTGGCAGCTGACCGCGTGGAGCGCCGGGTCGACCCTCGTGGTGCTCCTGGTGCTCGGCACCGCTCTCTACGCGGCCGTCGCCTCGACCCTGGCGTCCTCCTCGGAGCGCCTGCTCCGTGATCGGGCGGCGCTCCTCGCCGGCGCCACGGGCGTCGCGATGGCCACGCCGGTCGCCGGCGGCGGGCCGATCGGCGGGGGCCCCTCCGGGCTCGTCGGCGGGTCGGGGACCGCCATGGTGGTCGGCACGGACGCGGCCCTGCCCGGGTTCGCGGTGGGCGGTCCGTACTCGGGGACGCTCGCCGTCGTGGTGCCGGCCGACCCGGCGACCCTGGTGGGTGCGTCCACCGGCGAGGCCCTCGACCCGGAGGGATTCGCAATCGCCGTCGGCGGCGGCACCGCGGTGCGGGAGATCACGTACGCCGGCGCGCCGGTGCGGGTGCTGTCGATGACGATGCCCGGGGCACCCCCGGGCGGGCTCCCGGGCGTCGTCCAGGTGGTCGGCGACCGGACCGCCGAGCTGCGGACGCTTGGCGTCCTGGCGACCGTCCTCCTGGTCGGCGGGCTCGCCGCGCTCGCGTTCGCGGCCCTGCTGGGCTCGCTCTACGCCACGAGGGCGCTCGTCCCGATCCGGGCATCCCTGCAGCGGCAGCGGGAGTTCGCCGCCGACACCAGCCACGAGCTCCGGACGCCGCTCGCCGTCATCCGCGCCGGGGTGGCCCGGGTGCGCCAGCAGCCCGACGCCCGGGTCGCCGACGTCGCCCCCGTGCTCGAGGCCGTCGACGAGGAGGCCGTGCGGCTCGGCGCGCTCGTGGACGACCTGCTCGCGCTCGCCCGCACCGACGCGGGCCCCGCCGACCTCGACGTCCGTGACCTGGATCTGGCGGACGTGGCCGCGGGCGCCCTGGCCTCCCTCGAGCCGGTCGCGGCCCGGCGCGGCGTGCGCCTCGAGCTGGACGTGGAGCCGGCGCCCATCCGGGGCGACGAGGATCGGCTTCGGCGCCTGGTGACCGTCCTCGCGGACAACGCGATCCGGCACGGACGGGAGGCGGGCCGCGTGCTGGTGACGGTGCGGACGGCATCCCTCGCGGTGGAGGACGACGGCCCGGGCATCCCGCCGGCCGAGCGCGCCCGCGTCTTCGAGCGCTTCTGGCGCGGCACGGGAGCGGCGCCCGGCGGCAGCGGCCTCGGCCTCGCCATCGCCGGCTGGATCGTCGACCGCCACGGCGGGCGGATCGAGGTCGGGGAAAGCCCACTCGGCGGAGCGCGCTTCTTTGTCACGCTGCCGGGGACCGCGCGTTTCACGAACTCTTCATAGCCGGTCGCGATAACGGACCTGCGCTCGCCACCCGGCCGGGCGCCGCGGCAGCCGCCGCGCCACCACAGCCAGGAGATCCCGATGGAGATGCAGCAGGACGAGCGCCTCGACGTCTCGCCGCCCCAGGCCCGCCCGAGGCGACGGCGACTCGCCGGCGCGCTCGGCGTCACGTTGATGATCGCGCTGACGATCGGCGTGTCCGCGGCAGCGGCGGAGTCGCCGTCGCCGGTGACGACCGCCACGACGCCGGCCACCGTCGCCACGGGATCGGCGGCGGGCATGTCGGCCGCGGGCATCTCGGCGGCGGATGCCGAGAAGCTCGACGCGGCGTTCGCCGAGTACCGCGACTGTATGCGGGAGCACGGCGTCGACCTGCCGGCGCCCGTGGTCGTCGAGCTCGGCGACCAGGCAACGAGCGGGACGATGGTCGGGATCAGCGGCGGCGCCGGCATCGGCGGCGCGAGTGGCGCGGCGGAGCTGCCTGCGCTCGACGCGGGCGTCTTCGAGGCGGCCGACACGGCCTGCTCCCCGATCCTCGAGGCGGCCGGCCTCACGCCGGCATCCGGCGCGATCGCCGGCTCGCCCGATGGCCCGCTGCAGCTCGGCACGGCGGGCGCGGGCGTCATCGGCGGCGCGGCGGTTCTCGGCGCGGTCGCCGGGGCCGGCGACCTCGAGGCGATGGTCGCGCCGGTCCGGACGTACGCGGCATGCATGCGCGAGCACGGCGTGGACGTCCCGGACCCGGTCGTGGACGAGGGCGCCGGCACGTTCGAGCTGACGCTCGACGTCGACCCGACGACGCCCGACTTCCGAGCGGCGGACGCCGCCTGCTCGGACGGCTCCGGCTTCGGCTTCACGGTCCCGGTGGCGCCGGTCGGGCCGTAGCCCTCCCGGCATCCCTTCGCCGCTCCCCGGGGAGGAGGCCTGCCGGCCTCCTCCCCTTCGCGCCGCTTCCCCATTCCACGCCGGGACACGGCGTGGGATGATCGACGCCGGCGGGTGGATCGTCGACGGGAGGACTCGGCATGAAGGGCTTCATCGCGACGTTCGTCGCCACCGGGGTGGCGCTGTGGGTGGCCGCCCGCTTCGTCCCCGGGCTCGAGATCCCGTCCTCGGCGTTCGACACCATCCCGGAGGACCTCGTCGCGTTCGGGACGGTGGCGGTCGTCTTCGGCGTGGCCAACGGGCTGATCGGCTCGGTCGTGAAGAAGCTGGCCCTGCCGTTCAACCTCCTGACGATGGGCCTGGCCGGGTTCGTCGTGAACGTCGGCCTCTTCCTCGTCGCGGCCTACGTGTCGAACGAGATCGGCGGCTCCATCATGGTTGGCGACTTCCCGCCGGAGATCCTGACCCAGGCGACGATCGTTGCCGCGGCGCTGGGGTCGCTCGTCGTGGGCCTCGTCTCGGCGGTCGCCCGGCTCGTCATCCCGAACTGACGGTGAACGCCGGGGGCGACCGTCCGTCCGCGGGCGACCGGCTGCCCGCGAGCGACCGGCTGCCTGCGCTGGCCCCCGCGCTGCGGGCGGCCGCCCGCCGCCACGGGACGCCGCTGTACGTCACGGACGGCGCCGCGCTCGACGCAGCCGCCGAGGCGGTGCGCGCCGCCTTCCCCGACCCCTGGCTCCGCACGTACTCGCTGAAGGCGAACGACCTGCCGGCGCTCGTGGCGCGCATCGCGGGCCACGGGTTCGGGGCGAACGTCGTCTCGCGGGGCGAGTGGGCGCTGGCCCGTCGGGCGGGCCTGCCGAACGGCGCGATCACGCTCGAGGGGATCGGCAAGACCGACACCGATCTGCGCGCCGCCGTCCGGGCGGCGGCCGTCGGCGAGCCGCTGCGCTGGATCGCCGTGGAGTCGGCCGACGAGGCGGCGGCGCTGGCGCGGATCGTCCGGGCGGCCGGCCGCGCCGACCTGCGCGTCGATGCGCTGGTGCGGCTCAACCCCGGCGTGGAGCCGGAGACGCACGCAGGGCTGGCCACCGGCGCGCGGAGCTCCAAGTTCGGCGTCAGCCCGGACGAGGTGGGGGCGGTGATGGAGGCCGGCGGCGGCGCGGACGGCCCCGTCCGCTGGCGCGGCATCCACCTCCACGTCGGGTCGCAGCTGGGCGCCGTCGACGCGTGGCGCGATGCCGTCCGGCGCGCCCTCGCCCTCCTGGCGCTGCTGCAGGGTGGCCTGGCGGATTTCGACACGCTGTGCGTCGGTGGCGGGATGCCCGCACTCCGCCGCCGGACGGGCGGGTCCGGTGCCGGCTCCCGCCCGGGCACGAACCTCGAGAAGACGTCGCCGGCCGCGGCCATCCCGGGTCCGGAGCGCTTCGCCGCGGAGATCCCCGCCCTCCTGGACGCCCTCCCGCCCGACCGCCGCCCCCGGCGCCTCGCCGTGGAGCCCGGCCGGCTCCTCGTGGCGAGATCCGGCTGGCTCGTTGCCCGTGTCCTCCACGTCCGCGAGCGGACCCTGCCGCCCGCCCCGGCGCCCGTGGATCGCTCCGGTGCCCACGGCCTCGCCGTCCTCCCACCCGGGTCGACGACCGACGACCGGACCCGGCGGCTGGTCGTCATCGACGCGGGCATGACCGAGCTGCTGCGGCCCGCGCTCTACGGCGTCGAGCATGCGATCGTCGCCCTGACCTCCCTCGGCCACGTCGCCCGCCCGGAGGCGGCCGTCCGGCCGACCCGTGTGGACGGGCCCATCTGCGAGTCGACGGACACGCTCGGCGAGCATCTCCTGCCGCCGCTCCGCCGCGGAGACCTGGTGGCGATCGCCGACGCGGGTGCGTACGCTTCGTCGATGCGCTCCCCGTACAACGGCCGGCCGCGCCCCGCCGAGGTGCTCGTCGAGCCGGATGGCTCGCTGGCGCTCGTCCGGCGCCGCGGCTCCCTGGCGTCGCTGGCATGAGACGGCTCGTTCCCGCGCTCGGGGTCCTGCTCGTCGTGGCGGCCTGGCTCGCGCCGGTGTCTCCTGCCCGGGCGGACACGCCGCCCGGCCCGCCCTTCCCGGACCCCGTCGTCGGGCAGGCCGTCTACGACACGGCGGGGCTCTTCACGGAGGCCGCCGTCGCGCAGGCCGAGGCGACCATCGACCGGATCGAGGAGCGATCGGGCGCCGAGGTCGTGGTGTACACCCAGGTGAAGCCCGGCGCGACGACGGAGTCGACGCAGGACGACGCCATGGCGCTCATCGACCAGTGGGGCGTCGGCCGCGCGGGCTTCGACGACGGCGTGGCGATCTTCATGAACGTCTACACGGAGGCGGGCGGGCGGATCCGTGGCCAGGTCCAGCTCTACGCCGCGCCCGGCTTCGCGGCGCTCTACCTGACGAACGAGGAACGCCAGCAGATCTTCGACCAGGAGATGCTGCCGCGGCTCCAGGCCCAGGACTTCGACGGGGCGCTACTGGTGGCCCTCGAGCGGATCGACGGCGTCGCCACCGCCGAGAAGGCGGCCCAGCTGACGTTCGCGCGCCAGGCCGATGCGGTGATCGGCATCATCGGCGGCCTCGGCGGCTTCCTGCTGCTCGCCGGCTGGGCCTTCTTCCACTGGCGCCGCTACGGGCGCGACCCGTACGTCGTCGACAGCCCGTCGATCTATCTCCCGGCGCCGCCCCCCGAGCTGACGGCCGCCGGGGGAACGCTGCTGTACGACGGGCGCTCGTCGCGCCGGACGCTGACCACCGCGCTCCTCGACCTGGCCTCGCGCGACGAGCTCGCCTTCCGCTCGAGCGACCAGCTGATCGGCCCCGACGAGGTGACGGTGGAGGTGCGCCAGCCCGACGAGGACGACCCACGGGTCCGGCTGAACCGGCGCCACGCGATCTCGCCCGCCGAGACCTACGCCCTCCGGGAGCTCTCCTCCCACGCCGACCTCGCGGATGGCGGCGTCCCCGTGCTGGACCGCGCCGCCCTCCTGGAGTTCGGGAAGTCGGTGGCGGGGTTCGACGAGCGACTCGAGGGTGAGCTCGTGCTCCGGGGCTGGTTCACGGAGGCGCCCGGCAAGGCGACGGGCCGCTGGCTGCTGGTCGGCGGTGCGGAGATCGTCGCGGCCGTCGTCGCCTTCATCGTCGGCTCGATGCTGCCATCGGGCGGCTTCACGCTCCTGGCGGTGGGGCTCGGCGCCGCCGGCGCCTTCACGCTGCTGATCGCGACCGCGATGCCCGCGCGCACGATGTCCGGCGCCACGCTGAAGGCGATGCTGGCGGCCTACCGGCGCACCTTGGAGGCGACCCTCGCCGGGGCCCGGTCCATGGACCAGGTGGTCATGGAGCCGCGCCTGGCGTGGCTCGAGACCCCCGATCGAGCGGTCGTCTGGTCCGTGGCCCTCGGCCTGCAGCACGAGGCGGAGGAGGTGCTGAAGCGAAGCCTGGAGGACCTGCGGGCCGGACGGACGAGCTCCGCCTACCTGCCGGCCTGGTACGGCTCGACGAGCTCCGGCGGTCCGGGTGGGTCGGGGGCCTGGGGTGGCGTCGCCCCGGGGCTGATGGCGGGATCCGCGATCCCGAACCTCGGCGGGATGTTCGCGGCCCTGGGCACGATCGGGAACACGCCGTCGTCGTCCGGCAGCGGCGGCGGGTTCTCGGGCGGATCCTCGGGCGGTGGCGGTGGCGGCGCCGGCGGCGGGTTCTGACCCCCGGAGGCGGGCCCTGACCCTGTGCGGTCGGGCGGCTTCGTGCGCCCGGCCCGCTTCCGCTAGACTCGGGCCATGGGTGCCGTGGACACGATGGAAGTCTTCTTCGAGGAGCTGAACACCGGCGCGCGCGACCGTGCCGTGGCGCTGATGGACGAGCGCGTCGAGATGCGCGTCCACGTCGGCGACAGCGCGCGGACGCTGCGCGGCTTCGACCAGGTGAGCGGCTGGTTCCTGCGTGCCGACGCCGGGCTGAAGATGGTGCCCGGCGAGGTGAAGGACATGGGCAACACCTGGCAGGCCGACGTGCTCGTCCTGCGGCCGGGTGCCCCCTCGCAGCACCTCGACGCCGCCTTCCGGGTCGAGGCCGGCAAGATCACCTCGATCAACCTCACGCCGCGCAGGTAGCCCGGGCGGCTTCCCCGCGCGTTGTCGCCCGCCCGGTCGGCGCGGTCCGGGAGGCCGCCCGCCCGGGTTCCCTCCGTCCTACGGCGCCGGCGTGATCTCGGTGTCGACGATCTCCGACGGCAGCGGCTGCGGGATCACGATCTGGTCGCCGATCGCGATCTTGTTCGGGTTCGTGATGGTCGGGTTCGCCTCGAGGACCTGCTCGACGGTCACGCCGTACTGGGCGGCGATCTTCGACAGCGTGTCGCCGGCCGCGACCGTGTGAACGACCTGCTCCGGGGTCGGCACCGGCGTGGGGCTGGGCTCCGACGTCGGGACGACCGAGGCGGACGCGGCCGGCGTCGGGCTGGCCCCGCCGCCGCCCCCGCCGAGCCCCCGCAGGAGGGCGGGCGCCGCGAAGAGGCCGACACCCACGAGCAGGACGATCAGCGCGTAGAGCGCCGGCCGCGGAAGACCTCCGCCGCCGCGCGATTTGAGTGTCGGATAGGCCTCGGACCGGCGCGGCTGCTCCCAGGAGGGGGCGGCGGGGTCGGTCCGCTGCCCGCGCGAGCCGCCCGCGACGCGCTCGCTGCCCGGTGCGACGGGGGCATAGCCGACCGGAACGCGGCGCCCCTCGCGGACCGGCCGGCGGTACGAGGGCTCGGCGTACGGCTCGCCGTAAGGCTCGTCGATCGTCTCGCCGGCGTCCCAGGGCTCGTCGTCGCTCCCCGACGGCGGTTGGGCGGAGCGGCCACCTCGCCGGCCGGTGAGAAAGGCCGGGGCGGCGGCGGGTGGGAGCTGCGTTGCCGCGGCGGGACCCGCCGGGCCCGGCGCGAGGTCCTCGTGGGACGCCGCGTCGATCGCGGCGCCGGCGTCCTCGTCCGGCAGCTGGCCCGCAGTCGCCGGGCTGGCGGCCGCACCGGCAGCCAGCCCGGCGGCCCCCGCCCACGGCGGGGGGGCTGCCCAGTCACCCTCCGGCCGGCGCGCAGGCGGCTCGACGGCGCGGCCCGCCGATGGATCGAGCCCGGCAGGAGCACTCGCGGCGGTCGAGGCGCCCGGTGCTCCGCGCGGCGCGGCGGCGGGTCCCCGGAGCGAGCGGACCGGGGACTCGGCCTTCGGCGGAGCCGCCTCCCGCCGGGCCCAGTCGACGAAGGTCGGGCAGCCCGGGAACGACGAGGACAGGCAGTACGCGGCCTGGTGCGCCAGCGCCCGCGGCGCAGCTGGGCTCTCCGCGAAGCAGCGGTGGCGATGGTCGGGGACCGGCGACCGGAAGTCGCGATCGTCGTCGAAGGCGACGAACGGGCAAACGATCTGCGGATCGGCGGTGCGCTCGCTCACGGCGGGATGATACCCGGTGCGCCGGGGTGCTCACCCGTGCCTGCCGACTCTTGACGCCGTGCGGGCGGCGGCGCTTAACTGGACCACGATGCAGCGAGCTTCGCGGACTCTCGGCGGCATGGCGCTGGCCCTCGCGCTGGTGACGAGCGGGTGCGGGGCGGCCAACCCGTCGTCGCTGCCGGCGACGGCGAGCCCGCCGGCCGGGAGCCCGACGCCGTCGGGGAGCGAGCTGCCCGTCCAGCCGACGCTCGTGCCCACGCCCGCGGGGTCGCTGCCGGCGTTCGCCTGCGGCAGGGAGGTCGTGCAGCCGGGCTCCGTGCCGATCGCCTACCTGCGCGGGCTCGAGGCGGCGAACGGTGACGTCGCCGGCCTCATCGTCTTCACGTTCCAGCCGAGCGGCAACGTGGCGGCCACCCCGGACGTCACGGTTCGCCCGGTGAGCCCGCCCTTCACGCGCGATCCGAGCGGCCTGCCGCTGGCGGTGGAGGGGAGCCACTTCCTCCAGGTCGTCCTCCAGGGCGGCACCGCCCTGGACGCGGACTTGCAGCCGACCTTCGAGGGTCCCTTCGACGTCGCGCTCGAGGGCGGGCCGATCGTCGAGATGAAGCGCGCCGGCGACTTCGAGGCGGTCTCCACGTTCATCGTCGGGCTCGACGGCCCGCCCTGCGTCCGGGTCCTCCCGCCCGACGGCACGGGCCGGGTGGTCATCCAGGTGCAGACCGAGTAGCCCCGGTCGGCGGTCCGGCCGGCGGGCCAGGGCCGTGACCACCACGGCGGGACAGACGGCACTGGCCAGCAGGTGGCCGAGGTCACACGCTCCAGGGGACGGAAGGAGGCCGACGTGCTCCAGGTTCGCGCGACCGTTCCCCACCCGAGCCGGCGCCTCACGCGCGATTGGGCGGCATCCGCCGTCGGCGTGGGCCGGGGCCTCTGGCTCCTCCCGCTCGACGTCACCTTCAAGACCGTCGGGCTGCGGTACGGCTGGCTGAAGCTGCTCTTCGAGCGGACCCCTGCCCCGGTCCTGGCCGGCCTCGGCCAGCTCCGCGCCGAGCGCGCGGCGTGGCGCGCGGTGCGCAACGTGCCGGCCTACCGGCGCTTCCTCCGGGACGAGGGCGTGAGCGGCCGGTCGCTGTTCCCGCTCGGCATCCTCGGGCGGCTGCCCGAGACGGACAAGCGCTCGTACATCGACCGGTTCGGGTTCCTCCAGCGCTGCGTCGACCGCTCCATCCCGTACCCGGGCACCACGATCGACGAGTCGAGCGGGTCGACGGGGACCCCCTACAACTGGATCCGCGGGCGCCACGAGCGCGAGGTCGCCCACCGGAACATCGGCTTCTTCGCCCGCTACGCCTTCGGCAGCACGCCGCTCGTGACGATCAACGCCTTCTCGATGGGGGCGTGGGCCGCCGGCTTCAACATGAGCCTCGGGATGATGCGCCACGGGATCGTCAAGTCGATCGGCCCCGACCTCGACAAGATCCTCTCGACGCTCGACTACCTGGGCCCCCGCTACCGGTTCCTGATCTCCGGGTATCCACCGTTCCTCAAGCATCTCCTCGACGAGGGTGATCGTCGCGGGTTCCCGTGGGCCTCGTACGAGCTCCACGCCCTCGTCGGCGGCGAGGGGATGACCGAGGAGCTGCGCGACCTGCTCCTGGCTCGCTTCCGCTCCGTCTTCTCGGGCTACGGCGCGACCGACATCGAGATCGGCATGGCCGGGGAATCGCCGGTCAGCATCGCGCTCCGGCGCCTCGCCCGCGCTCGTCCGGACGTGCGCGAGGAGCTCTTCGGGCGCGACTCGCGCCTCCCCATGGTCTTCCAGTACAACCCCCTGATCCACTTCCTCGAGGTCAACGACATCGGGGAGGTGATCTGCACGGTGAGCCGCCTCGATCTGCTCCAGCCACGCATCCGCTACAACGTCCACGACGAGGGAGGGCTCCTCGACTACCAGGCGGCGGCGGCAACGCTGCGCCGGTTCGGCTACGACATCGCGAGCCTCGGCTCGGCGCCCGAGACGGCGGGGCCGCGCGGTCCGCTGCCGTGGGTGCGGCCGATTCCCCTGCCGTTCCTGTGGATCAACGGCCGCCGCGACGCGACGATCAGCGTCATGGGGGCGAACATCTACCCGGAGGACATCGAGACGGTCGTCTACCGCGACGACGAGCTCGTCCCGCGGCTCCACTCCTTCCTGCTGACAGTGGTCGACGACGAGACCGGGACGCCGCGCCCGGCGGTCGCCCTCGAGCTGAGCGACGAGACCGGCGTCGACGACGCCTGGCGAGCGCGGATGTCGGATCGTCTCCGCGACGGGCTCCGCAGCCTCAACATCGACTACCGGTCCTCCATCGCCGAGTTCCCGGCGGCGATGCAGCCGATCGTCACCACCTACGGCCTCGGCGGCGGGCCGTTCGGGGCGGATGCCACGCGCATCAAGCAGCGACGCATCATCCGGGCCTAGCCTCCCGCGCTCCCCTCCCCGCGGCGTTTGACACCTCGGCGGGGCGCTCCGACACTTGGCGGGTCGAACGGATGATGTCCCTGCCGTTCCCGTGTCTCCCGGGGTTCGCCCGCCCACGCCGACCGAAGGAGTGCCAGATGCGCCTGACCCGCCTGCTCCGCCCGACGACGCTCGTCCGGGCCCACTGCGACGTCCCGTGCGGGATCTACGACCCGGCCGAGGCCGTCCTCGCCGCCAAGACCGTGGCCCGCATGGTCGAGATCATCAACAACCTCGAGGGCAGCGACACCGCGGCCCGCAACAAGTTCATCCGCTGCGTGACCGTCAAGGAGCAGCACGCCGAGAAGGTGAAGAAGGAGGTCCAGGTCATCTGGTCCGACTACTTCAAGCCGGAGCACCTCGAGGTGATCCCCGACCTGCACACCAAGGTCTGGAACCTCCTCAAGCTCGCCGGGAAGAACAAGCAGAACGTCGATGCGGACGCGGCCGCCCAGCTGGTCGCCGCGACGCAGGAGTTCAGCGACCTCTTCTGGTCGACGAAGAAGTAGCGTCCGTCGCGACCGCCCGGCCGCCGGGACTGCCCCACCCGGGGCGTGCCGGCGGCCGCGGCCCGCCGGACCCCGAACGATGCAGCACGACGCGGACGCCGGGCTCGACGCCCGGCGTTCGACGTTCCCGGAGCACCGTCGGCGCCGTCTCCGCGGGCCCCGCCGCATCACGGTCTACCTGGCCGTGCTGGCCGTGCTGGCCCGCATCTTCGACGTCGCCGGCGTCCTCCGGCGCGCCCGCCGCGGCCCCTGGCGGGCGGAGGTCGCGGAGGAGAGCATGGTCCCCGCCCTCCAGCCGGGTGACTGGCTGCTCCTCGATCCGACCTGCCGGCGCTGGCCGCGCGTGGGCTCGATCGTGGTCGTCCGCGAGCCGGCGACCGGCATCCTCGCGATCAAGCGGGTCGCGCGGCGGGGGGCGCGCGGGGGCCTCGGCCCGCGCGAGGCGTGGCTCGTCGGCGACGCGGCCGAGGGCTCGATCGACTCGCGGCGCTACGGCCCGCTGGATGCCGACGACCTGGTCGCCCGGGCCTGGTTCCGCTACGGCCCGCGGCACCAGGATCGGCCGCCTCGGCTGACGCGGCCGATCACCGGCTCGCGCGCGTGCTCCGCGGCGGCGGGGACGTCCGAGGCGTTTGCGCCTGCTGCACACAAGCGACGAGCAAACAACGCCGGGCGCCGGGCACCACGTCGTCCCGTTTCGCTGGACGCACGGTCTCGACCGGGTCGCCGGGTTCCTAGTCGCTCGGTTGCGCCACGGGCAACGGCGCAGCCGGCTCTCGATCCAGGTCGTCGCTACTGTGCGCCTGATGCAAGACCGCCCGGCGCCGGCGCCCGCGGTGTCCCGGCTCAGCCGGCGGCGAGCGGGAGGCCGGCCTCGCGGACGTCTTCCGCGAACCGGGCGAGCGCGTCCTCCGACGTGTCCCAGCGCGAGGGGAACGCGACGAGCCGGTCCAGGCCGAGGGCGGCGAAGGCGCCCAGGCGGTCGACGCGCTCCTGGCCGACGGGCTGGACGTCACCGTCGCGGCAGTAGAGCGAGATCCGGAGCGTCGCCGGGTCGCGGCCCTCCTCCTCGCATCGCTGCCGGGCGACGGCCATGTGCTCGTCCACGTCCGCGGGATCCAGGAAGACGAGGTTGAGCTCGTCCGCGTACCGGGCGGCCAGCCGGAAGGTTACGTTCTTGCCGTTCCCGCCGACGATAAGGGGGAGCCTCGGCTGCTGGACGCCCTTGGGGACGTTGATCGCGCCGTCGACGCGCGCGTACCGGCCCTCGTAGCTGGCGTGCCCCGGCTCCAGCATCCGGCGGATGATCTCGAGGTGGTCGCCGAGCACCGCCAGCCGCTCGCGGAGCGACGGGAAGCCGTACCCGTAGGCGATCCACTCGTCCTCCTTCCAGCCGGCGCCGATGCCCAGCTCGAAGCGGCCGTTCGAGATCACGTCGAGCGTCGACGACATCTTCGCGGTGAGGGCGGGGTTGCGGAACCCGGTGCAGACCACCATGTGGCCGATCCGTGCCCGCGAGGTCGCCTGGGCGACGGCGCCGAGCATGGTGAACGACTCGAACGTGATCTCGTCGGTCGGCTTGGGCACCGTCGTGAAATGGTCGAAGACCCAGAGCGACTCGAAGCCCAGGGCCTCCGCCTGGCGCGCCCGCCCCACCGCGTTCGCCCAGGCGTCGACCGCGTTCCAGCGGTCGTACTCGCCCTTCCATCCCTGGGGGACCATCACCCCGACGTCCATGCGTGTCCAGTCCTCGCGATGTGCTGGGAGGGGCGCGACGTGCGTCGCGCGTCGGTGCATCCGGCGACGGAGCCTATCATCGGCGCCATGGAGACGCCGCCGCCGTTCGACCCCTCCGTGACCGGCCATCCGGACCCCGAGGCGATCCTGTCCGGGCCGCCGGAGCCCTGGGGCCACCTCCCCCAGCCGTCCCGCCGTGACGGGCCACCCTGGTGGATGACCGAGATGATCGCCGCCGAGCCAGCCCTCGCCGGGCGGGTCCTCCGGCGCCTGGGGGTCGTACGACGCAGCTCCGGGGTACCGGGAGTCGCCGCCCGCCTCGAGGTCCCGGGACGCGACACGGCCGCCGGGCGCCTGGCGCTCGCGATCCGGGGCGCCCTGGAGAAGGGCGAGCCGCTCGTCGTGACCGGCTGCGGCACGAGCGAGCACGGGGCGCAGGCGTTCGCGGCCATCGTCGGCGAGGCCGCCGCCCGGGGCGGCATCCGCGGTGCCGGCAGGCCCGGGAGCATCGTCGCCGTGCAGGCGCTCGAGGCGGCGCTGGCGCCGCAGCCGGGGGGCCTGGCCATCGGGATCAGCCACGAGGGCGGCACGGCGGCGACCATCGAGGCCCTGGAGGCGGCCGCGGCCGCCGGGGCGCGCACGGCGGCGGTCACGGTGTCCCCGGCGTCGCCGATCGGGCGCGTCGGGATCGTGCTGGCGACCGGGGAGATCGACCGCAGCTGGTGCCACACAATCGGGTATCTCTCGCCCATCCTCGCGGCGGTCGCGGTGGGAGCCGCCCTCACCGGCGAGGCCGGCGATGCCGACCCGGGCCCGGTCCGCAGCCTCCTGGAGTCGGGCCTCGCCCAGGCCGCGGCGGCGGAAGGGATCGCGGCCGAGCTGGCCGGGAAGCGCCAGCTCGTCGTCGTCGCGTCGGGCGCCGACCGGCCCGCCGGGCGCGAGCTGGCCCTCAAGATCGAGGAGGCGACCTGGCTGCCGACGACGATGCGCGACCTGGAGACGTTCCTCCACGGCCACCTGCCGTCGATGGATGAGCAGACCGGTCTCGTCCTGGTCCTTGCCGACCGCAGCGAGCGCCTCGTGCGGTCGGCGCGAGCCCAGCAGGCGATGGCGGCGGCCGGCCGGGTGGGCGTGAGCGGCGCCGGGATCCTGGCGGCCGGCCTCGACGCGGACTGGCCGGCCTTCCTCCTGCCGGCGGGCCGGATCGTGGTTCCCGAGGCGGAGTCGCTGCCGGCGGCGGTGGCTGCCCTCGTCGGCACCGCGACGCCGCTCCAGCTGGTCACGGAGCGCCTGGCCCGTGCCCGAGGCACGGACCCGGACCCGATCCGCCGGGACCAGCTCGCCTACCGGGAGGCGGCGACCCTCGCCGAGTAGCCCTCGGAGCCGGGTTGGGCGGCGACCCTCGCCGGTGCGAGGTCGCCGCCCGGGGCACTGGCATCGCCGGGGCGCAGGGGTCAGGCTCGCACGAGCTCCTCGCCGAGCAGGTCGATCATCTCGAGGTCCCAGGGCAGGAAGTCCTGCAGCATGAGCCGCTCGACGCCCGCCGCCGCGAACCGCTCCACGGTCGCGCGTGCCTCGTCCGGCGTCCCGAGCACCCAGCGAGGGCGGCGCGTCTCGAACCATGCCGTCCCCTGCTCGGCCAGCCCGAACTGCTCGAGGACGGCCCTGCTGCGTTGCTCGACCTCCGCCGCGTCGCGCCCGACGAGCGTCCCGACCATCGCCGAGTGCACGAGCGTGGATGGATCGCGGCCGGCCGCCCGCGCGATGGCGTCGAGCTTCGCGTAGCGCTCGGCGACCCGTTCCGGCGAGGAGCTCGTGACGTTGAACTCGTCGGCGTAGCGAACGGCGATCCGCATCGACCGCGGGCTCCCCTCCCCGCCCACGATCAACGGCGGCGCGGGCCGCTGGACGGGGCGGGGCCGGAACAGCGAGGCGGGGACCGCGTAGTGGCGGCCCGCGAACGACCAGCCGTCGGGCTCCTGCCAGAGGCCGCGCAGGATCGCGAGCTGCTCCTCGAGCATCTCGGCCCGCACCTCGATCGACGGGAACGGCAGGCCGTGGTGGTCGTGCTCCTCCTCGTTCCAGCCCGCGCCGAGACCGACGGTCACGCGCCCGCCCGACATCTCGTCGGCCGTCGCGACGATCTTGGCGAGCGTTCCCGGATGGCGAAACGTCACGGGCGACACCAGGACGCCAAGGCGGATCCGCTCGGTCTCGCGCGCCAGGCCGGCCACGACGGTCCACGCATCGGTGGTCGGCCGGCCGCCTTCGCCGGGAAAGCTGTCGTAGTGGTCGGAGCGGAACAGCGCCTCGAAGCCGGCCGCCTCGGCACGCCGGGCGACGGCGAGCTGGTCCGCGTAGGAGCAGCCTTGCTGGGGTTCGATCATCAGGGCGTAGCGCATGGGGCTCCTCGCAGGGTGGTCGGCCGTCCGCGGTGCGGGCGTCGGTGCGGCGCAAGGGCGCGGTGGTGGGCGGCGCCTGGGCGCGGTGGCGGGGCGCGTTGACGGAATGCTTGAGACAGCCTACATTGTTCAGGTGATCTTAACTGATGCCTCCGGGCCGACGTCGTCCCGCGAGGAGGTCCTCCGCGACATCGTCGACGGGATCGCCGCGCTGGCCGGTCGGCGGCGCTGCGCCGTCGCCCGCCAGGTCCATCGCAGCGGGATCAGCCTGGGCCACCTCCAGATCCTCTGGATCCTGCAGGAACACGGGCCGCTGCCGGTGAGCCGGCTCGCGGACTGGCTGGGGATCGGGGCCCCGAACGCCACGGGGCTCCTCGACCGGATGGAGCAGCGCGGCCTCGTCGTGCGCGAGCGCGACGCCGACGACCGCCGGGTCGTCCTCACGCGCATGACCGACGCCGGCCGGGCCGCCGTCGCCGAGCACGACGGCTGGAAGGCCGAGCTGATCGAACAGCTGCTGGCCCCGCTGCCGATGGAGCAGCTCGTCGCGGTGGCGGCGGGCATCCGCCGAACCTGCCGCGAGGCCGACCGAGCGCTGGCGGCCGAGGGCCCGGCCGATCGCCCGGCCGCTGGCCCGGCCGACGGCCACGCGGTCACGCATGCCGCGCCCGATCCCGCCTCTCCCGGCGGCGGCCTCCCCGCGGGAGGAGTCCCGCAGCGATGATGGACGACAGCCCAGTCGCGGCGCCGGACCTGGCGCCCGAGGCGGTCGCGAGCCCGGGGACCGGCACGAGCGCGGAGGCTCACGGCGCCGCGCCGCACCCGGCGATCGAGCTCTCGCGGCGCGCCCGCTTCGAGGTGCTGGGGGCGATCCTCCTGGCGCTCCTGCTCGGCGCCCTCGACCAGACCATCGTGGGCACGGCCCTGCCCACGATCGTCACCGACCTCCGGGGCAACGACCTCTACACCTGGGTTGTCACGATCTACCTGCTGACCTCCACGATCGCCGTCCCCTTCTACGGCAAGCTCTCCGACTACTACGGGCGCAAGCCCCTGCTCCTGTTCGGCATCACGATGTTCCTGGTCGGATCGGCCCTGTCGGGCCTGAGCCAGACGATGGAGCAGCTGATCCTCTTCCGGGGGATCCAGGGCATCGGCGCCGGGGCGCTCTTCCCGATCTCCCTGGCCGTGATCGGCGACCTCTTCTCACCGGCCGAGCGCGGCAAGTACCAGGGCCTCTTCGGTGCCGTCTTCGGGTTCTCCGCCCTCGTCGGACCCGCGCTCGGCGGCGTCATCACGGACACCGTCGGCTGGCACTGGATCTTCTTCGTGAACGTCCCCATCGGGATCGTCTCCCTGGTGGTCGTGGCCCGGGTCCTGCCCTCGATTCGCCGCCCGCACGGCGGGCTCAACCTCGACTGGCCGGGCGGCGCCCTGTTCGTCGCGGGAATGATCCCGCTCCTGATCGGCCTCACGAACAAGCAGTCGGCCGAGTGGACCGAGCCCCAGGTCGGCGGCCTCATCGCGCTGGGCCTGGCGCTGCTGGTGGTCTTCCTCGGGGTCGAGAGCCGCGTGAGGGAGCCCATCGTCCCGCTCGACCTGTGGCGCGACCGGACCTACGCGGGCTCGATCGTGGCCACGTTCTTCGCCTCGTTCGGGTTCTTCGCGGCGATCATCTTCCTGCCGCGGTACTACCAGGTCGTGCTCGGCGAGAGCGCGACGGCCAGCGGCTACGCCCTCGTGCCCCTGCTCGTCGGCGTGATCGCCTCGAGCATCGTCAGCGGGCAGATCGTCGCCCGCACCGGGAGGTACAAGGTCCTGCTCCTGGTGGCGACTCACGCTCCTGGGCATCGGCTCGTTCCTCTTCACGAACCTCGCCGAGACCACCCCGACGACCACGATCTGGCTGTGGCAGCTGGCGCTCGGCGTGGGGATCGGTCCGACGCTGGCCGTCTTCACGATCGTGGTGCAGAACGTCGTGCCGTTCCGCAAGCTGGGCGTTGCCACGTCGAACCTGACGTTCTTCCGCCAGATCGGCGGCACCGTCGGGCTGGCGCTCGCGGGATCGCTCTTCGGGACCCAGCTCACGAATCTGCTGCCCGAGCGGCTCGTGGCGAACGGGCTCCCCTCGGAGCTCGTCGACGGCCTGCAGAGCCAGGGGGGCGCGGGCTTCGACCTGAACAACCTCGTCGGCGTCGGCTCGGACGTGGGAGCTGCCATCCTGGCCGGCCTCCCGGAGGAGCTGCGGCCGATCGTCGAGCCGCTCATCCCGAAGATCGTGACCTCGATCTACGAGGCGATCTCCTTCGCCATCGCCTCGGTGTTCTGGCTCGGCGTCATCGCGGCGGTCATCGGGTTCGTCGCGGTCCTCGCCATCCGCGAGCTGCCGCTGCGCGGATCCGTCGCCCCCGTGGCCGCGGCTCCCGAGGCGGGCGGTGAGCCGGTCCCGGGGCCGGTGGCGCCGGTGGGCACATGACCGCGATCGCGCCGACGCCGCAGGCGCTGGCGGCGCCCGGCGCGGCCGGCGCCCCGTTCGAGCCCGTCCTGCGGGCCGGCGACCTGCCACCCGGCGCGCTGGCGCGCGTGACCCGCGGCGACCTCGACATCCTGCTGGCCCATGTCCCCGAGGGAATCGTGGCCACCGACGACCGGTGCCCCCACATGGCCGCGCCCCTCTCCATCGGCGCGCTCCACGGCTGCGTCATCGACTGCCCGCTCCACAACGGGCGCTTCGACCTGGCCACCGGCGGGACGGTCCAGCTCCCGACGACCGGCGGCCTCGACGCCGACGGCACGCCGCATCCGACGTGGTCGCCGGCCGGGTCGGTGCCCAAGCCGGAGCCCTCCGGTCCAAAGGCCGAGGCGCGCCGGCTGACGCGGATCCGGCGCCTCCGCTACTACCCGGTGCGGGTCGTCGACGGGATGATCGAGGTGGCCTTCCCCCGGCCCTGACGGCGGGGCCGCGTGCCGCCCGGTCGCGGCGGCGCGGGTCCAGGAATCTCCGGTGCGGGAACGCACCACCCGGGGGTCCTGGTCGCCGGCGGGACGTTTGACCCGGCCGCGAAACCCTTCTATCGTCTCGACCTACATGCGTACCCGCCTGATCGGGGGTATCGCCGCCCTGGCGATCGCCCTCGGGGCCCTTGCGTTCCCCAGCGCAGAGCCCGCCCAGGCCCGCTCGACCTGCACGGGATGGACCAGCACGCTGGTGCCGCCCACGGCGATCCGGGTCTATCGAACCGCGACGAAGCGCACCGTGACGGTGCCCTTCCGAACATACGTCGAGAAGGTGATGGCCTCCGAGTGGGGCACCACCGCGCCGGCCGCCGCCCTGCAGGCGGGCGCCATCGTCGCGAAGCAGTTCGCCTGGTACTACGCGATGCACTGGCGTGGCGGGCGCGATGCGGCCGGGCGCTGCTACGACGTCGTGGACAGCTCCCGGGACCAGCTCTACCGACCGTCGCGCGCCACCGTCGCGAGCCACCGCGCGGCGGTCGCGGAGACCTGGTGGGTCAGCCTCCGCAAGGGCGATCGCCTCTTCCTGACCGGCTACCGGCCCGGGACGGGCTCGTGCACCGCCCACATCGACGGCTGGAAGCTCTACCAGAGCGACGCCGTCAGCTGCGTGCGGCGCTACGGCGACAGCGCCGAGCGCCTCGTGCGGCGCTTCTTCGGCTCCGTCTCGTGGGTCGAGCCCGGCCTCAACGACTTCACCGGCGACCTCCGGGGCGACGCTGCGGTCGCCGTCACCGACCCCGTGACCGGCGAGCTCACCGCCCGGGTCTTCACCGCCGACGCCGCGTACGCGGCGGCCATGAAGGTGGCCGGCAGCCCCGTGCTGGGCCTCGTGGTGGCCGGCACCCTGCTGGGACGCGTCGCGGCCGACGTGACCGGAGACGGCCGCCACGACATCGTCCAGCTGATCTCCGTGGCCGGCGCGGTCGCCGAGCTGCAGGTCCTGCGCGGGACGGCGGGCGGCTTCGACCCGGCTGCCACGTGGTGGTCCAGCGCCAACGACCCCGCGGCGCTGCTTCCCGGCGCCCTGCGGCTCGTCGTGGGCGACTTCGGCGCCGACGGGAAGGCCGATGCCGGGATCGTCCGCACGTCCCCGGCCGAGAGCCCGCCGGAGGCCGCCCTGTGGGTCGCCTCGTCGACCGGCAGCTCGTTCGGTCCCGTCCGGCGGCGCTGGCTTGGCGCCGGCGACTTCACGGCCGCCCAGTTCCTGGCCGGCGACTTCAGCGGCGACGGCCGGGCCGACCTCGCGATCCTGGCGGGCACCGAGACCACGACCACCGCCACCGTCGCCGTGACGTCCCCGACGAACCTGCGGATGAGCGAGCCCACGACCTGGGCCACCGAAGGCGCGCCGCTGGTCGACATCACCGCCGTCGCGGGCGACGCGAACCGCGACGGGAGGGACGACCTGCTGCTGGTGCGCCGGTACGGGGACGCCATCCGGGTGCTCGTCGAACGCTCCACGGGAACCTCCTTCGCCCGGACGTGGTTCGGCGGCCCGCTGCCCGTGCCCTTCGCCGGCACGCGCTTCACCGCCAGCGACCTGAACCGTGACGCGCGCGCCGACCTGCTCGCGTTCGTCGATCGCGGCATCGACGAGAGCGGTGCCCCGCTCGGCACCGACCTCTGGCGCCTCACCTCGAACGGGAGTGCCTACGCGGGCGGGCTCTGGCTCAGCGACGCCACGCTGGCCCCGGCGACGTACACCGCCCACTGACGCCGGGCCGGCCCAGGGGCCCGGCCTGCAGGCCCGGTCGCCTCAGGTGCCGTTCGTCGACGTCGCCCTGCCGCCGCGCCCGTTGCCGCCGTCCACGAACGCCCGCATCGCCCGGGCGATCTCGGTCACGTCGTCCGTGATGCGCACGAGCGCCAGGTCGGCCTCGTGGATCATCCCCATCGGCAGCGCGGTCGCACGAAGCCAGTCGAAGAGGCCGGCCCAGTACGCCGTCCCCACCAAGAAGACCGGGAAGTGGCGGATCTTGCCGGTCTGGATGAGCGTCACCGCCTCGAAGAACTCGTCGAGCGTCCCGAAGCCGCCGGGCAGGATGACGAAGCCGTCGGCGTACTTCACGAACATCGTCTTGCGGGCGAAGAAGTAGCGAAACTCGACGCCAAGGTCCACCCACGGGTTGAGCCACTGCTCGTGGGGGAGCTCGATGTTGCAGCCGATGGAGAAGCCGCCGGCCTCGTGGCAGCCCCGGTTCGCCGCCGCCATCAGGCCGGGCCCGCCGCCGGTGATGACCGCGAAGCCCTCCTTTGCAAGCTGCTCGCCCAGCAGCCGCGCAGTCTCGTAGAGCGGGCTCCCCTCCTCCACCCGTGCCGACCCGAAGACCGACACGGCCGGGCCCACGTCGGCAAGGGCGTCGAAGCCCTCCACGAACTCGGAGGTGATGCGCAGCACGCGCCACGGGTCCGTGTCGGTGAACTGCGCCCGCACCGGGCGCAGGAACTGCTCGTCGGCAGTCAGGGCGGACTCGGGCACCTGCCGCTCGACCGCATCTCGCCGCACGACGAGGCGGCCGGCCCGCAGGCGATCGCGGCCGGGGGAGATGGGCTCGCCGCCCTCCGATCGCGCGGTGCTGCGCGACTCGTCGGAGCGGGACGGGCGGTCGGGCGGCGGGGCGCTGGTGTCGGGCATCGGCGGGATCTCCGTGGCATGGAGCGGCGGTGGCGGGATCGTACTGCGGGCTGACGTCGCGGGGGCGCCCGGGTCCGCGTGCGGGTCCGTCGGCGCTCCCGCTGAGGCAGCCGCTGGGAGCCCTCGGGCTTACGTCAGGCGCGACGGGGCCCCGGCGCGCGGCGCCCGAGCCGAATGCCCGTCGCGATCGCGCCGCCGATCCCCGCCAAGAGGATCGGCAGCCATGGCACGTCGCCCGCCACGCGATCCGACGTCACGGCCGTGCCCGCCGTCGACGTGTCGGGCGAGCCCGCCAGGATCCGCAGCAGCGCCTCCTTCGTCCCCGGGTACGGACCCGAGGCGCCAAAGGTCGAGTCGACGATCCGCCCCGCGTCGTCGTAGATGTAGAAGGCGCCCATCGTCCGGCCGAACTCGCGGGCTCCGATCGCGAGGACCACGCGCTGCCCGGGCGACATGAGGATGGGCTGGCCGCCGCACGACGACCCGTTCAGGCCGCGGATCCGGACGACGGGCCCAGGCCGACCGTGGATGGCCCGCTCGACCGTGACGTCGAACCACGAGGTGGGCACGTTGCCCGCGCTCGGCTTCACCCAGCTGACGGTGCCGTCGACGATCACCGTGGCGGTGTCGCGGACTGCGGCGACCGACGGCCCGAAGCCGTCGCACGCCGCCGCCGCCGGACCGGGATCGGCGAGGACGCCGAAGACGAGAGCGACGAGGAGGAGCGCGCCGGCCATGGCAGTCGGCAACCGACGGGCGAGCACCTGGCAACCTCGGTGGAGCGTGCGATCCACATTGTGGGCCGCGCCGGCGGGGTAGGATGCCAGGAGCGAAGGGAGGCCCCATGTCCGCCTGGTTCACCGTCCGGCTCGACGACCGCCCGGGCTCGCTCGCCCGCGCCGCGCAGGCACTCGCCGATCGCGGCGTCAACATCACCGGGATCGTCGGCGTCGCCGAGGACACCGACGGCGAGCTGATGCTCACGACCAGTGACGCGATCGCGACACGGGAGGCCCTCGCGGCCCTCGGCGTCGCCTTCGACGAGCACGATCCCACCGACCCGCACGGCCTCGCCGAGCCCGGGTCGCTCGCGGACATGGCGCGCACGCTCGCCGACCGCTGACGCACGCCGAACCCTGGCCATGAGCCCCCGCCGCGCCGCGAGCCAGCCGCCGACCGTCGCGATCCGCGTCATCCACGACGACCGGCCCGGGGCGCTCCCGGCGATCCTGGCCGTCGTCGCCGCCGCGGGAGGCACTGTGCGGACGATGAGCACCGTCCGCCGCCTCGAGGCCGACCGGGACGGCGGCGTGTCCTCCGTCGAGACCGAGATCGAGATCGAAGGGCTGCCCGAGGACGCCGTGGACGCCACGATCGCCGACGCGCCGGGCGTCCGCGAGCGCCACGCCACGCGGGCCCTCGACCGGATCTTTGGCAAGCGGGTCATCGTCGTCGGCGGCGGCGCCCAGGTCGCCCAGGTCGCGCTGGGCGCGGTCAGCGAGGCCGACCGCCACAACCTGCGCGGCGAGCGGATCTCCGTGGACACGATCCCGCTGGTCGGCGAGGCGAACATCGCCGGCGCCGTCCGCGCCGTCGCCGACCTCCCCCGGGCCCGCCTGCTCGTCCTCGCCGGTTCGATCATGGGCGGCGAGATCAGCGCCGCGGCCGATGAGCTGCGGGCGGTCGGCATCCCGGTGATCGCTCTCAACATGGTGGGGTCGATCACCGACCACGTCGACCTCGTCGTGAGCGATCCGGTCCAGGCCGGGACGATGGCCGTCATGGCCGTCGCCGACACGGCCGCCTTCGACCTTGCCCGCCAGCGCGGCCGGCGCTACTGACGGACCGCCATCCCGGAGCACCCCGATGCGCATCGCGACCTGGAACGTCAACTCGCTGAAGGCGCGGCTCGAGAAGGTCGAGTGGTGGCTGGAGCGGGCCGCGCCCGACGTGCTGCTCATGCAGGAGACGAAGCTCGGCGACGACGATGCGCCCGTTCTTCCCTTCCGCATGCTCGGCTACGACCTGCTCCACCACGGCGAGGGGCGCTGGAACGGGGTGGCGATCGCAAGCCGCGTGGGGATCGACGACGTCGTGACCAACTTCGGCGACGGGCCGGTGCGCGCCGGCGGGCCCGGCGCGGCGCCCCAGGGCGAGGAGGACTTCGATCCGCTCGTCGAGGCGCGCATGGTGAGTGCCGTCTGCGGCGGCATCCGGGTCGTAAGCATCTACGCACCGAACGGGCGCGTCGTCGACTCCCCGTGGTACGCGGGCAAGCTGCGCTGGTTCGAGCGACTCGGGCGCTGGCTCGCGGAGACCCAGGACCCGGCAACGCCACTCGTGATCGGCGGCGACTACAACGTGGCCCCGGCCGACGACGATGTCTGGAACGCGGCGGCGGCCCACGGGGGGACGCACGTGTCCGGGCCGGAGCGCGACGCCTTCCGGGCGCTCCTTGCGTGGGGACTTACGGACGTATGGCGGACGGCGAATCCCGGTCTGCGCCGGTTCACCTGGTGGGACTACCGGGCGGGCAACTTCCAGCGCAACGAGGGGATGCGGATCGACCACTTGCTCGCCAGCCCGCCGGTGGCCACCCGCGTCGTCGCCGTTGAGGTCGATCGCGAGGCCCGCAAGGGAACGCCGACACCCTCAGACCATGCGCCCCTGGTCCTCGACCTCGACACGCCGGGAAAGACCTTCGACGCTGGGTGGGGCGGGTCGGAGGAGCGCTTCGCGGCCAGGCGCGCGGCGCACCGGGGATGAGCCGCCGCCAGCGACGCCTCGCCGGCGTGAGCCGCCGCGGGGTGTCCCGTCGCGTTCTCGCCCTTGCCGCCGCCGCCGCGATCCTCGTGGGGGCATGCGGCGACGGAGCGTCGCCGTCGGGGGCGACGCCGGCACCGTCGGTCGACACGGACGCCATCGCTGCCGCGTTCGTCGCGATCCTGGCCGATCCCGCGCTGCAGGCCGGCATCGTCCAGCAGGCGACGGCCACCTCGGAGACCGGCGATGACCTGCTCGACCTGCGGGTCACGATGGCCGGCGAGCTCGCCCTCCCCGACGTCGCGCTCGAGATCGCGATCGAGACCGAGGGCGAGTCCACGAGGTTCGCCCTGGTCGTCGTCGGCGACCGGAGCTTCGTCGACCTCGGGGAGGGCTGGCTCGAGGCTCCGCCCGGGTCGGTGGACACGACCGAGCTGACCGACGCCCTCGTCGTCGTGAGCGACCCCGACGACCTCGAGTACGCGGGCACCCAGGTGGTCGACGGCCACACGCTCTACCACCTCGCCGCCGTGCGCCCGCTCCCCTACTCGCCCGGCGGCCTGCCCGGGACCGGCGACGAGATGGGCACGATCGACGACCTCGACGCGTACGTCGAGGCGGACGGCACGCCGGTGCGAATCGAGCTGTCGTTCACCGCCGGCAGCACGGACGGCGCCATCGCCACGACCGTGTTCGGGACGACCCAGATCCGCTTCACCGACGTCGGCGGCGGCCAGGTCATCGTGCCGCCGTCGCTCGCCCCGACCGCCACGCCGACCGCAGCGCCATAGCGGCAGCCCGCCCCGACGTTTCGGCGGCCCGGCCGACGATCGAGCGACGCACCGCCTGGCGCCCCCGCATCATCGACTCGGTGCGCGCCGGAGCGGTGGGCCGCACCTCGTGGTCGAGATCGTGATCGACCAGCCAGGCGGAAGGGGCCAGGCGGGAACGCTCGTCGAGCGGCATGGGATCATGGGCGCGTGCACGAGCTCTTGCAGGTCATCGTCGATGCCGATCCTGCGGTGTGGGCGGCGGCCGGGTTCGCCGTGCCACCCGCCGACGCCGGCAGCGCCCCGACCTGCACGATCGGACAGACCACGATCGTCTTCGGCGTCGACCTGGCCGCCGAGGACCGGGACGACCGACGCGCCGCTGGTAGCAGCACCAGCGAGCGCAGCGCCGACGACAGCGGCGAGGACCCACTCGCCGGCATCGTGGCGGTGGCGATCGCGGGGCTCGGCCCCGGCGATCTCGACGGCATGACCCTCGTGGCCGCCCCACCGCCGGCGCCGCCGACCGATCCCCTGGCGCATCCCAACGGGGTGATCGCCCTCGACCACCTGGTGGTGCGCTCGCCCGATGTCGACCGCACCACCGCGGCGCTCGTCGACGCCGGCCTGGTGCTGCGCCGCGAGCGCCGTTTCCCCATGGGTGCCGGTACGGCCCGCCAGTCGTTCTTCTGGCTCGGCGCCACCATCCTCGAACTCGTCGGCGACGACCTCGCGCACGGACCCGGCCCGGCCGTCGCCTGGGGTCTCGCCTGCACCGCCATCGATCTCGACGTGGCGGCCGCCCTCGCCGGCGACGCTGCGACCCCACCGAAGCGGGCCGTGCAGCCGGGGCGGCGCATCTTGTCGCTGCACGGGCTCGGGGTCCCGGTCGCGCTGTTCACGCCGCACCCGAAGCTGCGGCCGGCACTCACGGGCGACCTCGACCGGATCGCCGAGGTCGAGATGGCGGCCGGGACGCTCTTCGCCGGCATCGGGCTCGCGGAGATCGCCGACGACCCCGTCGACACCGATGAGATCGGCCGCGCCATCGCCGACGGTCGGGTCTGGGTGGTCGAGCGCCGCGGCCGGATCGAGGGTTGGGCCATGACGGTGGTGGTCGACGGCGAGGCCCACCTCGCCCAGGTGTCGGTGGCGCCAGAGGCGGCTGGGCTCGGTCTCGGTCGACTGCTCGCCGAACGCGTCCACCGCTGGGCGACCGACCAGGGTCACGCGTCGATCACGCTGACCACCTTCGTCGACGTGGCCTTCAACGGCCCGCTCTACGAACGGTGGGGCTACCGGACCCTGGATGCCGACCAGCTCGGCCCCGAGCTCGCCGCCATCCGTGCCGACGAGGACCGCCGCTGGCCGCACCTCGCCGGGCGCCGGCAGGCGATGCGCCTCGACCTGTGAGGCCATCGCCTCACGCGACAGCGCGTCGAAAGCATCGACGTCCACCGCCCGGGCAGCTCGGCGGGATCGGCTGGGTGAGCTGCCCGCACGCGCCCGCGATCCGCCGTCTCGTCGACGCCGGCAACCTCCAGCTGGGGCTGTTCGACGAGTGCAACCTGGCCGAGATCACGAGCCCGATCTGCCCGTCGGCGGTTGGAGGCCCGGCCTAGATCCGGATCATCTCCGCGACGTCGAGGACCAGGATCGTGGCCCCGGCGTAGGGGACGAGGTTCGCCTGCCAGTCCTGGAGCCGCTCGGTCAGCACGAGCGGCACCTCCACCTCGCGGCTCCGGCACGTCTCGTGGAGGATCTCCACCACGGCCTGCACGACCGCGTCCTCCACGGCCAGGATCAGCGTCACGTTCGGCGTCTCGAGGAACCCGCCCGTGGACCCGATCCGCGTGAAGCGGTGACCCTCCTCGCGCAGCCGCTCGGCCGCCCGGTCCGCGTCGGTGGCCTGGACGATCGCCATCAGGAGCTTCATGCGCGAACCCTACTCCTCTGCGTCGGCCGGCGAGGGCGGCACGGGGACCGTGGCGACGGCGGCGCCGTGCCCGTCGGCGGCCCGGGCCCGGGCCCGGAGGCGCTTCTCCTCCGCCCCCTCCACCTCCGTGCGCCAGCCGCGGCCCGTCCGGACGCCGTCCATGGCGTAGCGGTCGGCAACCATCAGGTCGAAGGCATGGACCGAGGCCTCCTGGTTCGAGTACCGCCCGGCCGTCCAGCTGCGCGAGCGCGTGCCCTGCTGCTGCATCTCGACGACGTGGTAGTCCTCGCGGTTCGTGATGTCCCAGAACTCGACGGCGCCCGAGACGTCCACCGTCCCCAGGTCCGCGGCGTCCACGTACAGGTCGCAGTGGACGGTGCTGCGGTTCGGCCCGTCGGGCCAGGCCTGGTGGGTCAGGACGTAGTCCGGGTGGACCGAGACGATCAGGTTCGGCCAGAGGATGTAGTAGAAGATCCGCCGCGCCTCGACGTCGTCGCGGGCGTAGAGCAGCCGCCGGCCGCCCCGCGTCCCGTCCATCGACATGGTCTCGCAGCCGTCGGCGAACACCATCCAGCCGCCCTTCCACGGGCCGTCGGCCAGGAAGTCCTCGCCCAGGTCGTAGGGCGTCAGCTTGTTCAGGAGCGGGTGAACCGGCGGGCAGTGGTAGCACTCGCTGTAGTTCTCGGCCACGATCTTCCAGTTCGCGGCGACGTCGTAGGTCAGCCGCGCCGCCCGCCGCAGGCTGCTCATCTCGCGCCCGAAGCTCGTGTGGTGCTCGTACCAGTCTCCCATGAAGGTCCGCAGGTCGGGCGTCGTCGCCTCGTCGGCGAAGCACAGGAAGACGAAGCCCTGCCACGTCTCGGTCCGGATCGGTGCCAGGCCGTAGGCTTCGAGGGAGAAATCGCCGAGGTCGTCCGTGTGCTTCGCCCGGATGAGCCGCCCGTCGAGGTCGTAGATCCAGGCGTGATACGGGCACTGGAATCGGACGGCCTTGCCGCACTCTCGCTCCTCCACCGCGGTGCCCCGGTGGCGGCAGACGTTGTAGAAGGCGCGCACCACGTCGTCGCGGCCGCGAACGAGGATGACGTTCTCGCCGAGGACGTCGCGCAGGACGAAGCTCCCCGGCTCCGGGACTTCCTCTGCCCGCGCGACGGCGATCCAGTCGCGGAAGAAGATGTGCTCGGTCTCCCACGCATGGATCGACGCGTCGTGATACGCCCGCGCCGGCAGCAGGGTGGCCGTGCGGAACGGCGCCCGGATCGCGGCGATCTCGTCGGGCGTGAGCGGCGGGCGCGCGGGCAGGCGGGTGACGGCCACGGGTGCTCCTCCTCTGGAGCCGTGATCGTACCGGACCACCCCGGTCGGACGCCGCCGGAGGTCGCGGAGCGGGCGGGGGCTACTGGATCGTCGACGGGGCCGGCGGCAGCCAGATCCCGTACGGGCGCGCCTTCGGGAAGTAGGCCTTGATCCACGCTTTGCAGCGGGTGAGGTTCAGGACGTAGCCGGCGCCGTAGCGCCAGGAGGCGTAGACGGTCGGCCCGAAGACGGTCCGCTTGGCGGTCGAGAGGTTCGCCCGCGCGACCATCGCGAAGATGAGCGCCCGGTCGGCCATGGGCAGGTCGGTCTTGTAGTAGCCCCGCCCGGCGGCGAGGAGGGCGGCCATGACGCCGGGGCCCAGCGTGCGGACCTTGCCCACCGCGGAGATCACGAGCTGCTGCTGGCGCCGGGCGCGCCCGTAGTCGTTGTCGCCCTTGCGGGACCGCGCGAAGATCAGCGCGTTGGAGGCGCTCAGGCGGTGGGTTCCCGCGGGCCAGCGCCAACCGCGCTTGCGCGGGGTGACCCAGTAGTACGGGTCGTAGTAGGTCTTGGCGAGCGTGACGCTGAGGCCGTTGACCTTGGCGACGAGCTTCTTGAAGGCCGTGAAGCCGACGATGACGTAGGCGTCGATCTCGATGCCGAGGGCCCGTCCCACGATCCCCCGCAGCGTCGTGCCGGGCGTACGCGTCGTGCGAGACAGGGTCTGGTAGATCGCGTTGATCTTGCCGGCGTAGCGCCGGGTCGCGGAGAGCGGAAACTGGGCGATGTCGCGCGGGATGCTGACGATCGCCGCCTTGCGGGTCAGCGGGTCCACGGACGCGACCATGATCGCGTCCGTTCGGCCCCCGAGGCCCGTGCCGCGCGCGTCGGCACCGAGCAGGAGCACGGTGAAGCGGCCGTCCTTGCCGAGGATGCGTCGCGAGGCCGCGGCGTCCATCGCCGTCGGGTCGAGCTGGCCGGCGATCGACGCCCCGGCGAACGCCGCCGCGGCATCCACGAGCCTCCCGGTCGTGTCGACCAGCGCCCCCGGGTTGGTGGCAAGGCGCGCCATGCTGGCCACGGTCGGGGCCGCGGCCGCGAGCGCGGGGGCGGTCGAGGCGACGGCAACGGAGCCGCCGATTCCGATGACGAGGGCAAGACCGGCGGCAACGAGCTTCGTATGCATGCGCGTAGGGTGCGCCGTGCGGGCGCGGGATGGCACCGGCCGAAAGTCACGGCATCCCGCCGTACTCACGTCCGGCGTCGCCGGGCGGGGCGGTCGGCGGGGGCTGTCGGCGGGCGGGTCGTCGCCGGGCGAGCGATCAGTCCAGGGCGACGGTCTCGTGCCACCGCGGGACGTGGACGTCGAAGCCCAGCGCCGTCACCTTCGGGGCCAGCTCGGCCTGCGGTCCCGGGTCGCCGTGGACCAGGAAGACCCGCCGCGGGTAGCCGGGTGCGCCGGGCGCCTTGCCGGCCGCGAAGCCGGCCAGCCAGTCGAGCAGCTCCGGCTCGTCGGCGTGGGCGGAGAAGCCGCTCACCGACCGCACCTGGCAGCGGACCTCGCGAACCGCGCCGTCCAGGCGCACGGTCTTCGCCCCCTCCTGGAGGCGCCGTCCCAGCGTCCCCTCGCCCTGGTAGCCGACGAAGAGGATGACGGCGCGCGGGTCGTCGATCAGCTCGCGCAGGTGGCCGAGGACGCGTCCACCGGTCAGCATGCCGTTCGAGGCGATGATCATGTACGGCCGCGGCGCCCGCGCGATGGCCCGCGACTCGTCGGCCGTCTTCACGATCCGCTGGAGCGAGTAGTCCAGCGGCGTGTCGCCCGCCTCGAAGAGCCTGCGCGTGGCGTCGTCGTAGTACTCCGTGTGGGAGCGGTAGATGGAGGTCGCCTCGCGCGCCATCGGCGAGTCGAGGTAGAGCGGCAGGGACGGGATCAGCCCGGCCGACGCCATCCGGTCCAGCTCCCAGATGAGCTCCTGGGTCCGGCCGATGGCGAAGGAAGGGACGAGGAGGACGCCGCCGTGCTCGGCGACGAGCCGCACGACCTCCGTCAGCACGCGGCGCGCCTCGGCCTGCGGCTCGTGCTCGCGGCCGCCGTACGTCGACTCGCACAGGACGTAGTCGGCGTCGGACAGGCGGGTGGGGTCGCGGATGATCGGCGTGTTCCGCTGGCCGAGGTCGCCCGAGAAGACGATCACGCGCTCGGGGCCGCCCGGCTCGTCGATCACCCGCAGGCGGATGATCGCGGAGCCCAGGATGTGGCCGGCGTCGAGGAACGTGGCATGGATGCCGGGCGCCACCTCCTCCTCGACCTCGTAGCGGATCGGGTGGAAGCGCCGCAGCGCGGCGACTGCGTCGTCCTCCGTGTAGAGCGGCTCGTCAAGGTCGATGTTGAGCGCGGCGGGATGGGCGCCGGCCAGGCGCTCGCCCGGAAGCTCGCGCGGGGTGCGCGGCAGGGCGCGCCGGTCCCACGTGCCATCGCCGGCCTCCGCGGGATCGCGCTCGGCGGCGCTCGTCTCGGCGACCGCCTCGTCGATCGCGTCGCCCACCTCGGCCTCGTCGATCGCCGCCTCGAGGCGGCGCAGGTCGCGGGCATCCTCCGAGGCGGCCTTCTCGGGATTGCGGCGCTCCCAGCGCGCCCCGCGCCTGGCGAACTCCTCCTGGAGCCGCCCGGAATCCGTCAGCACGAGCCGGGCGAGCTCGATCGTGCCGGCCGTCGCCCGGATCGGCCCGCGAAAGCCCTCGCGCACCACGACGGGGATCAGCCCGCAGTGGTCGAGGTGGGCGTGGGTCAGCACGATCGCGTCGAGGTCAACCGGCTCGCAGCCGAGGGGCACGCGGTTACGGATCGCCTCGCTCGGGCCGCCCTGGAACATCCCGCAGTCGACGAGGATGCGCGCCTGCCGGGTCTCCAGCAGGAACTGGCTGCCGGTCACCGTCGTGGCCGCGCCGAGGAAGGTCAGGTCCATGGGGCCATGGTGCCACGCCGGGCGCGCGCCGGGCGGTCGGCGGCGTCACCGTTCCGGGAGGCGGCAGGCCCGACCGGCGGCCTGCAGCGCTCCGACGGAGCGCACTACGCCAGCGTGAGCAGCGTCGCGATCGCGTAACCGAGGACCGTGACCAGGCCGACCGCCTGGCCGGCGTCCTCGAACGCCTCCGGCATCATCGTGTCGGCCAGCATCGCCAGGACGGCGCCGGCGGCGAACGCCTGGATCGTCGCGGCCACGACGGGCGGGGCGCCGGCCAGCAGGGCGTAGCCGAGACCGGCGGCAACCGCGCTCAGGAGCATCACCGTGAGCCACAGGACGAGGACCCGCCGGACGGACCACGCCGGTGCGTTGCCGGGCCCTGCCGGTCGCGACGGATCATGGGGCGCCCGGAGCCCCGTCGTCGCCGCGATCGCCTCGGGCAGGTTCGAGATCGCCACGGCGGCCAGGAACGCCACGCCGATCCCCTCCCCTTCCAGCAACGAGATCCCGATGACGATGGACTCGGGGATGCCGTCGAGGATCGTGCCGAGGAGGATGCCGAGCGGGTCCTCCTTCTGGCGGCCGTGCGAGCGCTTGCGGTGTCTCGCGGGACCGCCGCGGTGGATCAGCAGGTTGCCGAGGGAGAAGGCGGCCGCGCCGAGCGCGAGGCCGACGGTCACGGCCGGGATCCCCGCGGCGGCGAAGGCCGACGCCGTCAGGTCGAGCGTGACGGCCGCGATCAGGGCGCCGGCCCCGAAGCCGGCGATCAGGCCGATCGCCCGGCGAGACCACGGGACGGCCATCGCGAGGGCGGCGCCGAGGAGCAGCGTCGACGCGGCGGCCAGGCCCCAGAACGCCGCCTCCAGCACCCGGCACCCTCCGTCCCGTGCGGCCCGGACGATCCATCCGGCAGCCCCGGCCAGCATGCCACGCGGGCCGGTACCATCGCGCGATGCGCGAACGCTGGTTCGGACGCTCGGTGCTGCGACGCCTCCCGGGGCTCCTGGCCGGACTCGTCCTGTTCGGCGTGGGGATCGCGCTCATGGCGGCCTCCGGCCTCGGCCTCGGGCCGTGGGAGGTGCTCCACCAGGGGATCGCGAACCGGACCGGGCTGGCCCTCGGCACGGTGAGCATCCTGGTGGGAATCCCCGTCCTGGCCCTGTGGTGGCCCCTCGGGGAGCGGCCGGGAATCGGCACGATCCTCAACATCGCCCTCATCGGGATCGCGACGAACCTAACCCTGCCGCTCCTCCCGCGTCCGACCGACGCCCTCCCCCAGCTGGCGATGAGCGTCGGCGGCGTCCTCGTCATCGGCCTGGGCTCGGGGCTCTACCTTGCCGCCGACCTGGGGCCGGGCCCGCGCGACGGCCTGATGACGGGCCTCCATCACCGCTTCGGCTGGTCGATCCGGCGCGCGAGGACGGGCATCGAGCTGATCGTGCTCGTGGCCGGGTTCCTGCTCGGCGGCACGGTCGGCCTCGGGACGATCCTCTTCGCCTTCGGCATCGGGCCGGTGGTACAGGCGTTCCTGCGGATCTTCGACCGCGAGGGTCGCGTGACACGCCGACGGCGGCCCGACCTCATCGAGGAGCTGGAGACGCCCGGCACGGTCGGCGAGTAGCCTCGCCGGCGGGCCCGCGCCTAGCGCCGCGGACGGTTGCGCCAGAGGAGGGCTGTCGCGACCAGCCCGATCACGCAGACGGCGACCAGGACGACGCTCACGACCAGCCCGACGACGTTGCCGCCCTCCACGAGGCGCACCTAGCCGCTGGGGCCGCGGCCGGACGACTGCCCGCCGCCCACCGACGAGCCGGCGTCGCGAACGCCCCCGAGCGCCCGATCGAACGCTGCCAGCTCGGCCGCCCGGTCGAGCCTCGGCCGTTGCTGGGCGGGCGTCGGCGCCTCCATCTCCAGGCGCAGGAGGACGCGGTCGAGCTGCTCGAGAACGGCCGCGAAGCGCGCGCGCAGCGAGGACGCCCCCGCAGCGGACGTCCGCCCGGCCACGTCCAGCAGCCGGTCGCGCTCGGCCAGCAGGCGCCGCGCCTCCTTGTCGGTCTCGATCCACGAGGGTGCCACGCCGGAGTTGCGGAGCACCGCATTCGCCGCGGCGAGCTCACTCTCGTAGGCACCGTCCTGGGCCGGGAGCCGCCTGCCGGCCCAGCCGCCGGTCTCCCACTCGCCGCGCTCCTGCGCCTCGCGGATCAGGCGGTCGGCCAGCGATTCCCAAGTCGGGGCCGCGATCTTCTCGCCGTCGCCCTCGCGGTGGATCGGGCTCACACCGATCCCTCCCCTCCCCTGCGCACGAGCTCGCCCGGCTCGCTACGCGATCCGGATCACGACGAGGGCGTCGACCGCCACCGCCACGAACAGCACCGTCAGATAGCTGATCGAGAACTTGTAGAGGCGGATCGCGCCGGCGGTGGTGCCCTCCACCGTCACCGTCCGGTTCAGCTTCGCCGCCTGCCACAGGAAGATCGCGCCCATCACCACGGCGGCGGCGAGGTAGATGACGCCCATCTTCGCGACCGCGAAGAAGATGAGGCTGATCGCGACCAGCAGGATCGTGTAGAGGAGGATCTGGCGCGTCGTCTCGGCCGTGCCCCGCACGACGGGGAGCATCGGCACGCCGGCCGCGGCGTAGTCCTTGGCGATGCGCATCGAGAGCGCCCAGAAGTGCGGCGGCGTCCAGTAGAAGACGATGGCGAACAGGAAGAGCGCGGGGATCTCCACGCGACCCGTCACCGCCGCCCAGCCGATGACCGGCGGCAGGGCACCCGCGGCGCCCCCGATCACGATGTTCTGGGTCGTCGTGCGCTTGAGCAGGATCGTGTAGACGAACACGTAGAAGGCGATCGCCAGCAGCGTCAGGAAGGCCGCGACGACGTTGACGAAGTAGGCCAGCATGGCGATCGAGATCACCCCGAGGATGATCCCGAAGACGACCGCCTGCTCGGGCTCGACCGATTGCGCTGGCAGCGGCCGCCGGCGGGTGCGGGTCATCAGGAGGTCGATGTCGCGGTCGAGATACTGGTTGATCGCGTTGGCGCTGCCGGCCGCCAGCGTCCCCCCGACCAGCGTCCAGACCACCAGCCAGCCCCAGTCGAGCCAGTCCACGCCGGGCAGGTCGCGGGTGGCCAGGACCATCGCCGGGACGGTCGTGATGAGCAGGAGCTCGATGATCCGCGGCTTCGTGAGCGCGATGTAGGCCCGGATCGTGGCGGAGAGCGGGCGTCCGCTGCCGTCGGGCTGGGCGGGGCTCGCGGGCTGGGCGGGGCTCGCGGGCTGGACGGGGCTCGCGGGCTGGACGGGGCCGGGCTCCCGGCCCGGGGTTCCGGCGCCCGTCGATGCGTCCCCCGCTGCCCAGGCCACCGCGCCGGAGCTCGTGGCCGTGGCGCGAGCGCCGTAGTAGCTGACGAACGCGGCGCCGATCGCCGCCACCCAGATGAAGGCGGCCAGCGCCACGTGCAGCGTCTGGGTCCACGGCGCCAGCTGCGTCCACACCTGCAGCGCGCCGACCAGCGCCTGGAGCGGGTAGAGCACGGCGGCGATCGTGACGAGCACGAAGAGCGTGCGGTGCATCCGCCCCGCGCGCCATGCCCGCCACGCGGCGATCCACGTTCCGGCCAGCACGACCCCCACCACCACGCCGACGTACCGGTGGAGGGCATGGGTGAAGGCGAGGGCGGCAGTCTCGCCGGCCATCTCGCCGAACGGCGGGACGATCGCGCCCCCCATCAGCGGCCAGTCGGGGAAGACGAGCGCCGCGTCGGCCGCCGTGACGTTGGCGCCGAAGACGAGCATCGCGAAGGTGGCGACGGCCGTGAACGCGGCGAGGATCGTGAAGCGCTGGCTGCCGCCGCGACCCGGGAGCCGGGCCGGGTACCCGGCCCGCACCAGGAGGAACGCGAGGAGCCCCGCCACGGCCATCGCCGCCGCCAGGTGCGCCGTGACGGACTCGCCGGAGTTCCCGAGGCGGACCGTCTCGCGGCCGAGCCAGGCCTGGAAGACGACGAGCGCGACCGCGCCCACGGACGCGGCGACCAGGCTGGGACGATCCCGGTGGTCGACCAGCGCGAGGATCGCCACGCCGAGGACCATCACGCCGACGACCGCCGCGATGAGGCGGTGGATCCATTCCGCCCAGGCCTTGAACTCGAGCGGCGGGATGACCTTCCCGTAGCAGAACGGCCAGTCCGGGCACCCGAGGCCGGAGCCGGTGGCGCGGACGATGACGCCGACGATCACGAGGGCGAGCGTCAGCGCCAGCGTCGCCGCGACGAGCCTCTGGAAGCGGGTCACCGAACCTCCGGGAAGGGGCGTCCGTGGCGGCCGGACCGACGCGGGGCGCTCGGGTGCGCCGGCCGGGACACGCTCGGGACAAGCGGGCCGGATTGTACCGTGCCCCGCCGTGTGGCAGGTGCGCCGGTCCGGGCTCACCGACGCCGCGGCGGCATGTTCGGGGGCTTCCGGCTAGCATCCCACCGTGCCCGCCCTCGCGCGATTGCTGCGCCGCCCCCTCAAGACCCGCCGGCCGTCCCGGGCCGGGCGGTCACGCGCCGGCCTTCCGGCCATGGCCCTGGCGGTCGTGCTCGCGGCATGCTCGACCCCCGGGGCCCCGCAGGGGACGGCCGCGACGGCCTGCGAAGCCGGGGTCTTCCCGGGCTGGCCGACTCCGGGCCAGGTCACGACCAGCGGGATCATCCCGGTCCTCGCGAGCTCGGAGAAGCTCGTCGGCGAGAGCCGCCTCCTGTTCGCCCTCGTCGACCAGGAGAACCGCCCGATCGCCGACGAGACGCTCCAGGTCGAGATCGGCTTCTTCGACCTCTGCACCGATCCCGCGGTGACGACGGAGATCCTGGCCCCGTCCTTCGAGTGGGGCGTTGTCGGCCAGCGCGCGTTCTACGTCGTGACGCCGGCGCTGACCCAGCCCGGGCCGTGGGGCGCGGCGGTCGCGATCCGGGACCCCGCCACCGGCACCACCATCGGCGCCAAGCTCCAGTTCTCGGTCTCCGAGGGCGGCTTCGGGCCACGCATCGGCGATCCGGCGCCTGCCGTGCGGACACGCACGCTCGCGGACGTCGGCGGAGACGTGCGCCAGGTCTCGACCGATCCGGAGCCGGACCGTGCCTTCTACGAGATGTCCCTCGACGCCGCCCTGGCCGCGGGCGAGCCGTTCCTCCTGGCCTTCATCACGCCGGCGTTCTGCACGAGCGCGCAGTGCGGCCCCACGATCGACGTCGTCAAGGGGGCGGTGGCGGAGGCGGCGATCCGGGTCGTCGCCGTCGAGCCCTACGAGCTCCTCTACGAGGACGGCCGCCTCAAGCCCGTCTACCGGGACGGCAGCTTCGTGCCGGTCGAGGCAGCCAGCGTCTACGGGATCCCGACCGAGCCCTGGATGTTCGTGGTTGACGCCGATGGCACGATCACCAGCTCCTTCGAAGCCGTCGTCGGGGTGCAGGAGCTCGCCGACGCCATCCGGGCCGTGACGACACCCTAGCGAGCCCTGAGCCGGGTAGGCCCTACGCCGGGTAGCCGGTGATCGCCCGGATCTCCTCGTAGAGCGGCTGCAGGCGCTCGTACATCCGCCGGTAGACCCGCCGGTACAGCTCGTCGTACAGCCGCGCCGCCGCCGGCTCAGGGTCCCGCGTCTCGACGACGCGCGTCATCGCTGCCACGGCGGCCTCGAAGGACGGGTGGATTCCGAGGCCGACCGCCGCGTCGATGGCGGCCCCCAGGCCCGACGTCTCGAAGGTGTGCGGCCGCCCGACCGGCAACCCGAAGACGTCGGCGGCGATCTGCACGACCCGGTCGGACCGGGCGCCGCCGCCCGAGACCCGCAGCGCCGTGATGGGCACCTTCGTGCGGCGCTCCGTCCGCTCGCGACCTTCCCGCAGCGCAAACGCGAGCCCCTCGACGACGGCCCGGTAGAGATGCGCCCGGGTGTGCACGTCGCCGAACCCGATCGCGGCACCCTTCGCCTCCGGTCCCGGGATCCGGACGCCCGGCGAGAAGGTCGGCTGGAGCATCAGGCCCATCGCCCCGGGCGGTGTCCGCCCGAGGAGCTCGTCGAGCACGTCGATCGGATCGACGCCGCGGGCGCGCGCGGCGGCCTCCTCCGCGGCACCGAACTCCCGCCGGAACCACTCGACCAGCCAGAAGCCGCGGTAGACCTGGATCTCGAGGCTGTAGAGGTCCGGGACGGCGGCGGGGTAGGGCGGGACCAGCGGGATCGCCTCCACGTAGCGTCGGTGCGTCGTGTTGATCGTGGCGGTCGTCCCGAACGACAGCGCCCCGATGTCCGGCGCCAGGCAGCCCGAGCCGAGCACCTCGCAGGCCTTGTCGGCTCCCGCGGCGATCACCGGCAGGCCGGCAGGCAGGCCGAGGTGGGCGGCAGCGTGGGCCGTCAGGTCGCCGAGGCGCCCAGCGGTGGGCACGAGCTCCGGGAGCATGTCGCGCTCGACCGGCATCGCCTTCCACTTCCAGTCGCCGGTGGCGGCCCAGCGACGGCGCTTGTAGTCGAACGGGATGTAGCCGACCTGCGCGGCGTCGGCATCGACGAACCGGTCGACGAGACGGTGGACGAGGAAGCCCGAAAGGAGGAGGTACTTGTCGGTCTGGGCCCAGGTCGCCGGCTCGTGCGCCATCAGCCAGTTGGCCTCGCAGTCGGCCTGGAAGGCGGCGACGGTGTCCGCCACGCCGACGGCGCGGAACGCCAGGCCGTCGAGGCCGCCGAGTCGCGGCAGCCCCTCCGTGCGACGCTGGTCCAGCCAGACGATCGCGGGACGCAGGGGGCGGCCGTCGGCGTCCACGACGATCACGGTGGACCGCTGCGTCGTCAGGGCCAGCCCCGCGATCGCGTCGACGCGGACGCCGGGGTCGGCAACGAGCGCGCGGCAGGCCTCGCCGACGGCGCCCCAGTAGATCTCGGGGTCGTTCTCGGCCCATCCCGGGTGCGGCGCGACGTACGGCTCGATCGGGACCTTGACGCGGGCCAGGAGCGTCCCCGCGGGGTCGAAGAGGAGCGCACGGATGCTCTGCGTCCCGACGTCGACGGCAAGGAGCTGGTCGCCGCTCATCCCGCGATCCCGGCTGCCGCGACGGGGCCCGGCGCGCCGTCGGCTGAGCCGGGGACCGGCGCGTGGTCGCGGGCCCAGCGGGCGCGATAGGCGGCTTCCTCGGCCTCCCACCGGGCGTCGTCCCAGCCGAGCTCGGGCGCGACCAGGGAGCGAATCCGCGGGAGGTGGCCGGCCCCTCCGCCCGGGAGCAGCAGCCCGAGGCGTACGCGCCGGAGGAGCAGGTCGTCGAGGTGGACCACGCCCTCGGCCCGGGCGGCCCAGCGCAACGCCGCCCACGGCTCCGGCGTGCCGGGGATCGTCGCCAGCTCGTAGCGGTCGGCGGCGGCCTCGACGAGCGAGGTCGCGTCGACCCCGTGACGGCCGGCCAGGCGGCGCCGGAGCGCGGGCGCGAGGAGCGTGAAGGCCTCCGGAACGCCGTCGCCTGCGGGGAGCGGGTCGAGCGGCGGCGTGGCGGCGTCGAAGCCGGCGCCCTCGAGGCTGCGGCCCCCGAAACGCGGACGGAGCCCGGCGAGCGCATCTCGCGCGATCCCGTCGAAGGTCGTCAGCTTGCCGCCGGTCACCGTGAGGAGGCCGCCCTCCTCCCAGCAGGCGTGGTCGCGCGACTCCGCCGATGGGTCGGCCTTCCCGGAGCCGATGACCGGGCGGACTCCGGCAAAGGTCGCGTGGGCATCGCCCATTCGGAGGTCGAGCGCGGGGAAGACGTGGCGGGCCCACGCCAGCAGGTAGTCCGCCTCCGCCGGCGAGATCCGCGTCCCGGCGTCGAGGTCGTCGGGGTGGTCGACGTCGGTCGTCCCGACGAGCGTGACCAATTCCCACGGATAGGCGAAGACGGGACGGCCGTCGAGCGGGTGCGCGTAGCTGACCGCCTGCGCGACGGGCAGCCGCCACGCCGGGAAGAGCAGGTGGCTGCCGCGGAGCGGTCGCAGGCGTGTCGCCCCGCCGACAGGCGCGCGCAGGCGGTCCGCCCACGCACCCGTGGCGTTGACGACGGCCGTCGCCGGCACTTCGGCCGTCCTTCCGCCCCCGCCGGGGGCGCGATCGGTCACCCGCACGCCGCGCACCTCACCCGCCCGGTCGAGGAGCAGCTCCTCCACCTCCGCGTACGACAGGACCACGGCGCCGGCCCCGATCGCGTCCTGGGCGACCCGCAGGACGAGGCGCGCGTCGTCGGTCCACGCGTCGCCGTAGCGGAACGCGGCGGCCAGGTCGGTGTCCCGGACCCGCGGCGCGAGCAGCTCCAGCTCCCCGCCGTGGAGTCGGCGGTGCGTCCGCCGTCGGGCGAGCAGGTCGTAGGCAGTGAGACCGCCCTCCATCACCACGCGGCCGGGGGAGCTGCCCCGGGCGACCGGCATGAGGAACCCGAGCTCCTCGACCAGGCCCGGCGCGGCGCGCAGGAGCGCCTCGCGGCCGCGGACGCTCTCCCGCACGACCCCGACCTGGAGGTGGGCGAGGTAGCGCAGCCCACCGTGGACGAGCTTGCTCGACCACGCGCTCGTGCCGCCCGCCAGGTCGCCCTTCTCGACGAGCGCGGTCCGGAGGCCGGCCAGGGCCGCGCGTCGGGCGATCCCGGCGCCGGTGATGCCGCCCCCGATGACGACGATGTCGAACGGCGATGCGGAGAGGCGCTCCCACGCGCGGTCGCGCCAGCCGCGGCCCAATGGCGCCGGCACCTGCCGGCCCGGAGGCACCGCCGCCGATCTCATCGCCCGTCGCCCTCGCCGGGCCCGGCCAGCAGGACCCCCGGGTGCATCATCCCGGCGGGGTCGAAGCGCCGGGCCAGGTCGCCCAGGGCCGCCATCCCGAGCTCACCCTTCTCCGCGGCGAGGTACGGGGCGTGGTCGCTGCCGACGCCGTGCTGGTGGCTGATCGTGCCGCCGAGGCGGACGATCGCCTCGGACGCCAGCCCCTTGAGCCGGCGCCAGCGCTCCAGGGTGACGTCCGGGTCGTGGGCGAGGCGGAACACGAACGTCGTGTAGAGGCTGCTGCCGGTGGGGTAGACGTGCGACAGGTGCGTGAAGGCGTGGACCCGCTCGCCCTCGTCGGCGAGCCCGCGGCGGATCGCCGGGGCCAGCGCGGCCGCCATTGCCGGCACCCGGTCCCAGGCGACCGCCGTCTCGAGCGTGTCGACGGCGTAGCCGGCGTCCCACAGCGTGTTGCGCAGGTACGGCGTCCGGAACCGGTTGCGGTGCCACTGCCGCCCGAAGGTCGCCGGCGCCCGCACCGCTCCGTATCGCCGCCCGATCGCCAGCACCTCGGCGAACGCGGCCGCCATCACCCGGCGGCGGCCGACGAGGCCCAGCAGGACCATGCAGCGGCCGGGCCCGGCACCCCGCGCCGACAGGTACCGCCGCAGCGCGGCCAGCGTCCGCTCGTGGCCTGCCAGCGCCAGGTTCGTCCACGTCTCGGCCGGCGTCGACGTGCGCACGAGCGCCAGCGGGAGGCGGGCGCGCGCGACGGCCCGGGTGAACCCCAGCGCGCGCTCCCAGTCCGGGAAGAACATCGTCGGGAAGGTCTCCACCTCCGGGAGCGGCGCGACCCGCAGCGTCGCCTCCGTCAGGATTCCCAGCCGGCCTTCGCTCCCGAGGATCGCCTGGCGCAGGTCCGGCCCGGCCGCGGACGCAGGGTGCGGCGGCAGCTCCAGCGACCCGGCCGGCGCCTCGACCGCCCCGCCGGCGAACAGCGCCTCGATCCGGCCGTACCCCGCCGACTGCTGGCCGGAGCTTCGCGCCGCCACCCAGCCGCCGACCGTCGAGAGCTCCCAGCTCTGCGGGTAGTGCCCGAGCGTCAGGCTCCGGGCCCGGAGCGCCGCCTCGACGTCCGGCCCGGCCGTGCCGGCCCCGAACGTGGCGAGAAGGCTCGCGTCGTCGAGCGTGCGCAGCCCGGCCAGGTGCGCGAGCGACAGCGTAAGCCATGGCGCACCGTCAGCCGTCGGCGTCACACCGCCAACCACGCTGGTCCCGCCGCCGTACGGGATGACCCGCGCGCCCACCGCGGTGGCCCACGCCAGCAGCTCGCGGACCTCCGCCGCGTCACCCGGGAAGGCGACCCCGTCCGGGACGGCATCCAGGCGGCCGGTCCGTAGCGCGAGCCAGTCCGGGAGGCTCTGGCCGCGGGCGTGCCGGACGCGGACCTCCGCGTCGTCGACCACCAGCCGGTGGTGTGGAAGCAGCGTGGCGGGGACCGCCGCCACCACCTCCGCCAGGGTCGCGTCGCGCGGCGGCGTCGCCGGGCCGACGACGCGATCGATGGCCGCCGTGCCGCCAGGCGGCAGCTCGTCGTGGATGGACTCGTCGCCCCAGCCGTTCCAGCGTCGCATGCGGAGATGATGCGCCCGTGCGTCCCGGCCGTCGCGTCCCGTTCGGCCCGACCGCACGGGCCGCTCGGTGCCGACGGTACCGGACCCACCCGGACCATCGCGTCCTGTGCCCCCGGCGGCGAACGGCGCATGGTGCGGCTGCGCGTCCCGCCCAACACCGTCCCGGAGCGCCATCGATGCCGCGTCTCACCTCCAAGATCTTCACCGACCTCGCGATCTGGATGACCGGGTTCGGGCTCCTGATCGGGCTCGTCTTCCCGCCCTTCTGCCTCCTCCTGGGGCTGCCGCCGGATCGCATCCTCACGCCGCTCTTCTTCGCCTCCACCCTGTCGGCCGGCCTCGTCGTCGGAGCGGTCAACTTCGGCCTCGCCCGGCTCGTCGTGGGCCGGCGCCTGCGCCTGCTCGCCGAGCGCATGGGCACCGTGGAGGAGCGCCTGGGACGCGCCGTCTACACCCAGGACTGGACCACCTGCGACCCCGAGGCCTGCGCGCTGCCGGTCGATTCCTCCGACGAGGTCGGGGCCGCGGCCGGGTCCTTCAACCGCCTCATCCGCACCCTCGCCCGCACCCACGGCGTCGAGCAGGCGATGCGCGACTTCAGCGGTGTGCTCTCGAGCGAGTTCGAGCTGGAGGGGCTCGGCAACGCCGCGCTCGACGGCCTCCTGCGCCACACGGGCGCCGACGCCGGCGCGATCCTCATCGTCCGGGACGACGGGATCGAGCCGCTTGCCGCCCACGGCCTGCGCACGAGCGGCGAGATGGGCACCAACGACCACGTCCGGCGGGCCCTCCGCACCGGGCACGTGGAGCGGATCACCGTGGGCTCGCCGGAGGCGATCATCGACTCGCTCCTCGTCGGGCAGCCGGCCCGGGAGATCCTCGTCGCGCCGCTCGCGTTCAAGAGCGTCGCCCTGGGCGCCATCGTCCTCGCGACCGCCTCGGCCTTCGACCCGGACGCCATGCCCCTCATCGAGCAGTTCCGGGCCGACCTCGGGCTCGCCGTGAACAACGCGCTCGCCCACGACCGGCTCGAGCGGCTCGCGGCGGTGGACCCCCTGACGGACGCCTACAACCGGCGCTTCGGCCTGGCCCGCCTGCAGGAGGAGTATTCCCGTGCGGTCCGCTCGGAGGCGCCGCTCGGCGTCCTCATGCTCGATCTCGACCACTTCAAGGAGGTCAACGACGTCTACGGCCACCTCGTCGGCGACCGCGTGCTGCGAGCCGTGGCGCGTGCCTGTCGCCGCGTGATCCGCGAGGGCGACGTCCTCGTCCGCTTCGGGGGCGAGGAGTTCCTCGTCCTGCTCCCGGGTGCGGGCACCGAGGACGTGGCGCAGATCGGCGAGCGCGTCCGGCGGGCAGTCGCGGAGACCTCCGTCGCAGAGGGCGACCAGCGGATCGCGGTGACCGTGAGCCTGGGCGGCACGACCTATCGCGACAGCGGCTCGAGCTCGCCCGAGCAGCTGGTTGCCCAGGCGGACGCCGCGCTCTACGAGGCCAAGGCGTCGGGCCGGGACCGGCTGCTCGTCGCCTAGCGGAAGGGCCGATCGGCCGCCTGGCCCGGTCTCGGCTGACGCCCGGCGCCCCGGGGCTGATGGGCGAAGGCGCCCGGGACTGGCACGCGCGGCCGGTGGGCGGCATACTCGCCTTCCAGGAGGTGCACCCATGGGCGACAAGACCCCGAAGCGACCACCGAAGCCCAAGAAGCCGAAGCCGCCGAAGACCCCGTAGGTCGGGCGCCGCTCCGCCCCGCGGGCGAAGCCGGCCGCCCTACTCCACCAGCCGCAGGGTCCCCGGCAGGTCCATCCGCCGCAGCCGGCGGGCCATCAGGAGCGGCGCCAGCCCCACCACGACCACGCCGATCGCGAGCGCCGCGAGGAGCGTGCCCGGGGCCACCGCCAGCGGGATCGCCAGGTCCGGCATCATCTCCGACATCTTCGCGTCAACGATCCAGACGACCAGGGCGATCCCGGCAACCAGGCCGATGGTCGTGCCGACCAGGCCCAGGATGACGCTCTCGGCCACCTCGATCCCCAGGAGCCGTCGGAGCGGCACGCCGAAGGCGGCCATCGTCGCGTGCTCGCGCGCCCGCTCGTCGGCGGCCAGGCTCGCCGAGTTGAAGGCGACGAGGAAGGCCAGCAGGAGCGCGAGGACTTCGGCGACGAAGAGGACGCCGAGGAACTCCTCCATCAGGTCGCGATAGAGGCGGAGCAGCGCGGCCACCGGCACCACCGCGGCGACGCCGGGCTGACCGAAGACGGCGCGGACCACGTCGTCCTGGCTCGCGCCGGCCGCCGGCTCGACGTCCACCATGTTGACGATCCCGGCGAGGCCGAGGAGGTCGGCGTCGGCGAGGTCGAGGTAAGCCCGGGCCCGGATCGGGCTGGGGTGCAAGCCGGCCACCCGAACCGGCGATTCCTCCGTGTCGACGGCGGTGGCCCCGGTGCGCCGCGGATGGCGCAGGGTGATCGTGTCGCCCACGTCGACGCCGAGGTCGCGGGCGGCCCCTTCCGCCAGGAGGATCCCGCCCGAGCCGCCGCCCCGCCCGTCGGGCAGCGCGCCGGCGACGACCGACGGCCGCCACCCGCCGGCGCCGGTGTCGACCAGGTCGAGGAGCAGTTCCACCTCGCCACCGTTCGCGACCGCGATCGCCCCGACCCGAAGGCCCGGCGAGACGTACCCGACGGTCGGCTCGTCGGCCAGCGCTTCGGTCACGAGCGGGGCCGGCAGGAAGCCCGCCAGCTCGACCGTCATGCGGTCCGGGTGCCCGCCGAGCGTCTCGCGCTCGCCGGTCCGGATCGCCGCCTCGAACGTGTCCATCATGGCCGACATCCCGACGAGCACGCTGATCGCGCCGGCGACGCCAAGCGCGGTGAGGAGGCTCCGGCGCGGCGCCCGCAGGACGTTGCGGACGGGGGCCCGCCCGAGCGTCCCCCCGGGCAGCGGGAGACGGTTCGCGAGGCCGGCGAGGCCGGACCCCCGGACCGCCCGGGGGCCGGCGTGGATCGCCTCCACCGGCACCATCCGGATCGCCCGGCGCACCGGGAGCAGGGTGGCGACGAACGGGACGAGGAAGCCGACCGCCGCAGCGACGAGGAACGGGCCGGGCAGGAGCGGCGCCTCGAACACCGGCAGCGGCATGAGCCGCACGAGCATGTCGAGCATCGCGGCGTCGAAGGCGAGGCCGACCGGGATGCCCAGGAGGACGCCGAGGGTCGCGATCTCGGCCCCCATCAGGAGCGGCCGGAGGGCAAGCCAGCGCCCGGGCATGCCGAGGGCCATCCCGATCCCGATCTGGCGGCGCTGGGCCTCCACGATCCGGCTGGCCAGGTTGAAGGTGGCGAAGGCCGCGCCGAGCAGGATGAGCACGGCGAAGATCGCGAAGAACTGGCCGTCGGTCTCGATGTCGCCCACGATGACCTTGTAGGCGGGGTCGTCGTCGCGGGTCAGCACCCGGCTGCCGACGCCCGGGAGCCCGGCCGCGGTGCGCGCCAGGTTGGCGGCCACGGCTTCCCGATCGACGCCGGGACCGAGGCGGATGACCAGGTCGTTGACGAGGCCGGGCATCCCGGCCAGGTCCTGGGCGGTGGCCAGGCCGGCGAAGACGCCGGCGAAGCCGGCCTCCGCCATCATGCCGCCGCCCTCGGTCATGACGACGAACATCTCCGGCGTCGAAGCCTGGCCGACGTAGCGGGCGGGCCGCCCGGCCACCACGAGGCTGCCTTCCGGGGCCAGCCCGTGGTAGCGGCCGAAGCGGTACTCCAGGGCGACGGTGGCGACGCCGTCCTCGCCGATGACGTCGTCCGCCGCGACCAGGGCGCGCCCGACGTCCGGGGCGACGCGATCGACGGGCGGACCGCCGTCGGCGAGCTCGACGCCGACCAGCGACCCGGGGACGAGGATCGTCTTCCCGGCGGCCGAGGCATCCACGGCGATCGGGACGACCAGGCGCTCGGACGCCGCCGCGACGGCCGTCGGGTCGTCGAGCGCGTCGACGAGCGCGCGGAGCGAGCCGGCCGGGACCGCGGCTCCCTCCGCCAGCTCGAGGCGCAGGTCGTGCATCGCGAGCTTCTCGACACTCGCGTCGATGGCGTCCTGCCGCCACTGGGTCGTGGAGATCATGCCGGCGAAGCCGCCGGTGCCGATCGCGATCGTCAGGGCGATGGCGACGACGAGGAGCCAGCGCTCGCGCAGGTCGCGCAGCGACCAGCGGAGCCAGAACCGAAGGCGCGACATCGGACCGCCCTCACCAGTGGAGGTCGGCGACGTCGGCCTGGCCGCCGCGCGGCGGGCCGTCGCCGACGATCCGCCCGCTGGAGAGCTCGACGACCCGGTCGGCGACGCGGCTGATCTCGCGGTTGTGGGTCACCACGAGGACGGCCCGCCCGTCGTGCGACTGGCGGTGGAGGAGCTCCAGGATCGCCACGCCGGTCCGGAAGTCGAGCTCGCCGGTCGGCTCGTCGGCGAGGAGGATCGGGTTGCCCGTGGCCAGCGCCCGGGCCACCGCGACGCGCTGCTGCTCGCCGCCCGAGAGCGCGGCGGGGAAGTGCTCGAGCCGGTCGCCCAGCCCCACGTCCACGAGCGTGGCCCTGGCGAGGGCGTCGGCGTCCGGGCGGCCCGCGACGTCGGCCCCGAAGCGCACGTTCTCCAGCGCCGTGAGGCCGGGGAACAGGTTGAAGGCCTGGAAGATGAAGGCGACCGTGTGCCGCCGGATCTCGGCGAGCTGGCCCCGGGACATCCCGTGGAGCGGGCGCCCGGCGATCGTGATCCGGCCCTCCGTCGGCGTGTCGAGCGCGCCGATGAGGTTGAGAAGCGTCGTCTTGCCGCTGCCCGACGGGCCGAGGACGACGACGAACTCGCCGGGACCGACGCGGAGGTCGACGTCGACGAGCGCCTCGACGACGCCGTGCCCGACGGCGTAGCGCCGGGCGATGTCCTCGAGGGCGATGACGGGCACTGCGGCTGGCGCCGGCGGTACATCGAGCGCGGGCGCAACGGACGCGCTGGGGCGCGGGTCGGGCGCAGGGGTGGCGAGCATGGCAGACCTCTCGGATCACACCTGGGTGCGCTCCGTTGGGCGCTGCGCACACCGCGCTCGA
>CAVQLA010000016.1:0-183773 GCA_963713285.1 uncultured Chloroflexia bacterium
AGCGATCCTACGCCCGCGACCCGCCAACGGGGAGTGCCGGCGGCGGCGAGGCAGGGATTGGAGGATCGTGCGTGACCGCTCCAAGAGCAGAACCGGGTCTTCGGATGCCCCTGGCCGAGCGGCCACGCGGCCAGGCGGCCACGCCCGCGCTCCCGCGGGCGCCGGGTGGCCCCTTGATCGGCACGCTGGCCACGCCATGAGCATCTGGCCCGACAACCTGCAGCGCCTGCCCGGGTCCATCCCACGCATGACGACAACCTGGCCGGCTTGCGCTGGGGATGCTCGTGCAGCGGTCATCACGATGGCCAGGGGCGCCTGGCGTGGCCGGCGGCGGCCGCACCCGCCCGCGGCGGACCGAGGGCGACCGGACCCGCGGCCCTCGCGGTCGCCTGCGCTACGATGCATCTCTGCGCGCCCGTAGCTCAGCGGACAGAGCATCTGACTTCGGATCAGACGGTCGGGGGTTCGAATCCCTCCGGGCGCGCCACTGCCGGGGGTGCCAGCCTTGGTCGGGCCCGTACCAACGCCGACCCACAAGGGCCTCCGGACGCCCGGTGCGCGTCTCACCACGCGAGGAGAGCAGAGCGCCTGGTGCGGTGCGGGGGCTACCTCACCTGGTCGGCTCGATCCAACCCGACACGAGATAGGGCTCGGCGAGTGAGGAGCGCACCTGGCGGGCCCACATCTGGGTGTAGGTGAGCCCGGCATAGGCGCCCTCGCCCTCGTAGACCGTGTAGCCGACCGTGTAGAGCCTCGGCTCGTGGAAGTAGTCCAGGCCCATCCCGACGCCCTTCCACGTGCCGCCCGCGGTGGTGAGGACCAGCGACACGCTGTCCCAGAGGATGGTGCCGCCAGGCACGTCGGGTAGATCCACCACCGTCCCGAGGTAGACGTACGGCTGTGTGCCGCTCACCCGAGGGTCGGACATCGTGAACGTGCAGGTCAAGTCGAACCACTGCCGCTCAACCCCGCTCGGCAACACCTCTGGGGTCGGATCGGGGGACCCCGCGGGGTCGAGCTCGTTGTCTTCGCAGGCCATCTCCCCGCTGACGAGGGTGCGGCCATTCGCCTCAGGCGTCGCGGACGCGTTGGCCGGCGAGGCCGCCCCGGCGCTGCTGCCGCACGCCGTCAAGACCAGCGAACCCGCCATGACCAGCGACAGGAGTCGCGCGAGCCCTCCAGCCCGCGGAGTCGATGGTTGCATCGTTCTTCCTCCTGGGGCGCAAGTCGATTGCCAGCGCGCCCTGGCGGTCCTCGATCGGCCGCGAGCGCCGTGGACGACTCAGGGGCTCGCCGCCGCCAGGCGGACGAGGTTCTGGTCACCGTCGACGGCGAAGACGGTGCCGTCCGGGGCGACGACGAGCGGGGTGAGCGGCGGCACCACCGACGGATTGGCGCCCTCCAACCCCTTCCAGTCGTAGCGCCCGATTGCGGAGGCCCACATCGCCCCGTCATGCGCCACGGCCACAGTCCTGTCCGCTGTTTCGGTCTGCGAGATCACCGTCCATACCATCCCGTCGAAACGGGCCGTGGCATGCCCCCCAGACGCTCTCTGGAAGCCGATCCACACATCGCCGTTCGCCGTGACCCCGCGGACCGTGACAGTGAGGTCGTCCGGCAACCCGGCGCGGGCTTCGGTCGCCTCCCAGCGGCCATCCGCGTATCGCGCCAGTGCATTCACGACAAAGCCCCCGGCACCGACCCACAGCGCCCCGCGCCCGTCGACGGCCATGGCGTGCACGACGCCGCCGCCGAAGCTGAACGGACACTCGGCCGACGTGCGCGTCCAGCCGCTGCCGCTGGGCCGCAACGACCAGATGTCGCATGATGATTCCGTGCCGGCAACCCAGACCGTCCCCTCCCGGTCGACCTCGACCGCACTTGCGGCGTGGGCATCGACGATGACCCACCGACCACTGCTCCAATAGGCGACGCCGCCGTCGCCAGCCGCCCAGACCGTGCCGTCGGGGGCGAGCGTCATGCGGTCGTGCGGGCCGACTACGCGACCCGCGTCCCTCTCCACCGAAGTCCAGCCGCCATCCCGGAAGTGCCAGACAACACCGCCGCTGATTGCCCAGAGCTCGTCACCGGAGGTCGCCACCATGCGGGTGTATTCGACCGGACCCGGGGGAAGCACCTCGATCTCGGCTCGCGCCAGCGTGGGCGTCGCGATCGGGGTCACGACTGCCAGGTCCCGACGGAAGGCGCCCGCCGCCAGGCCCCCGACGACGAGCCCCAGGAGGAGACCCGTCAGCAACAGGACCCAGGCGACCGTCGGGATCGCTGCCAGGCGTCCCGGAGCCACCGGCCGGTCGAGCCAGCTGGGCAGGACGAAGAGCGGGCGGTGCGCCTGCTCCGTCGCCGCGACGTCGGCCATGATCCCGGCCTGCAGGCCATTGGCGGAGACGCGCCCGGCGTAGCGGGCAAGGGAGGCCTCGAGGGCGGCATCGGTGAGCTGCCTGTTCGTGGTCATCGGAGCTCGGCCTCCAGGGCCCGCTCGAGGGCCTTGCGGGCGGCGAAGAGGCGTGACTTCGCCGTGCCCACGGGGATGCCCAGTCCGGCCGCGACCTCGACCAGCGGCCGGTGCTGGAGGTGGTGGAGCACAAGGATCGTCCGGTCGGGCATCGAGAGCCGCCGGAACGCGTGCTCGAAGGCGTCGAGCGAGACGGCGCCATCGTCCCCGGGCGGGTCGGCGGTCGCCGGTTCGCTCGTCTCCGCCAGCACGCTCAGCTGGATCTCGCGGACCGTGGTCCGCCGTCCCCGATGGCGGAGCGTGCGGCAGCGGTTGACGAGGATGCGGTTGAACCAGGCGTCGAAGCTCGCGGGGTCGCGGAGGCGCGGGAGTTCGCGCCAAGCCTGAAGGAACGCGTCCTGGGTGGCGTCGCGCGCGTCGGCCTCGGTGCCGACGATCGCGTAGGCGGTCCGCAACGACGGCTCCAGCCAGCGCTCGACGAGCGCTTCGAAGGCGTCCCGGTCGCCGGCCTGGGCTCGCTCGACGAGGATCGGACGAGCCGTCGGCGCGGCCGCCGTGTCCGGCGCCGCGTCGGCCGACCGCACCGTCGACATCGATCCCGAACCCTGTACCAGGCCCATGTGGCCGCCCGTGCTACTTGGCCTCTCGGCCCTCGGCATCTCCCTGTGCGATGCCTCTAATGATTTAGACTCGGCGGGGTTGGCCCCGGTTCGCTCCGTGTTCGATCGATTCCGTGGGTCCGAGCGCCGGCGACCTCATCCTGGGGCGCCGGGGGGTTCCCGACGAGGGGCATCAGTCGTGTTGTTCCTGCGCGCCCAACGCCCTCCGGGCGCGTCAGCTGATCGGGTGCTGATTGGATGCCGGTGGCGCAGCCGGTCCGGGTTGCCCGACCGGCTATCCTCTCGATCAGGAGACATGAAGACGACCGAGAAGCCGATTCGAAGCGCCGACCGGATCCTGGGGCGACTCATCCTGAGGTTCTGGGCCGTTGTCGCGTTCCTGGCTGCCGCAGCAAGCGCGCTGTTCGGCACCATCGTCCTGGCCAACGGGCACGCCATCCCTGGGGTCCTCCTCCTGGCGCTCGGCGCCCTGTTCCTTTGGCTCGGTCGCCGGGCGTGGCGCGACCGGGCAACCCTTGGCGACGTTCTCAACAGGGACTTCGAGAGACCCGGAGCAGGGCGCTCGTCGTAGAGGCCACCTCATGGCAGCGCGTGGTGTTCCTGCGCGCCCGACACCCTCCGGGCGCGTCAATGTCATGAGTCGCGACATATGCGACACATGAGTCGCGTCACCTATGTCGTGAACTCCGACACCTCCGGGCGCGCCAGAGCAGCAACGGCTCCGGCCCGGGACGTGACGGGGGACACGATCCTCTGGCGGCCCGAGGTCGCCTCGCTCGGCTACCTGTTCGCGCGGCTCCGGGTCGAGCCTGCCTGAGCGAGCAGCCCGGTCAGCCAGCCGGCCCCGGATTGGCCCCGCCGTCCGTAGGAGCAGAGGGCTCGTCGACGGGGCGCTGTTACTTGGGGATCCGGTCGAGGAGAGCGTCGAGGTCCGCCGACACCGCGAGCGGCCCGGCAATCTTCTCCGGGGGCAGGTGGGCATGGATCGCGTTGCTGCCGATGATCTCGAACTCCGGGATCTCGGCTATCTGCCCGATCAGCCAGACCAGGTTGTTGAACTCGTCGCGGTTCAAGTGACAGCCCTCTGCGATCGCCACCAGGCGATGAACGCGTCGGTGATCCGCTCGCGCTCGTCGTCCGAGAGGAGGTCGACGAAGGGAGAGCTGTTCTGGAGGACTGCCGCCTCCTCGTCGCGGCGGGTGAGGGTCTCCATGACGGCTTCCGCCCCCTGCGCGAGCACCCGGGCCCACTGGTCGGCGAACCAGGCGAGGTGGCTGTCGCCGCGCATCTCGGCGAGCCTGCGCTTCGCCAGGTTCCGGGCGCGTTCCCAGTCGAGGGCAACATGGGCGGCCTGGACGCGGCCCGACCAGAGCTGAAGGAGGTGGGAACCGTCCACGACGCGCGCCTGCTCGCGCTCCTCGAGGTAGGCGTCCACCGTCTCGCGCCGGACGCGGCGGTGCTTGCCGAGGCGGAAGGACGCCATCCGGCCGGTGTTACAGAGGTCAACGACGTGCTGACGGGACGCGCCGATCAGGCGCGCGACCTCGCCCGTCGAGAGCAAATCAGTCACCGTAAACGCTCCAAACACCGTAAACAACACCGGTACGGCGATAGTGACTCCGCGCGCCGGCGTTGTCAAGAGGAGCTCACCTGCGCAGCCGCGAGTTCGTTCACGGGCTCTGTGACATCTCGGCGTGTTCGGCCGTTCTCTGTGTCCGGCTGAGCAATGCGTGCAGACAGGGCTCCAAGGGTCATACGTCACGAAGCCGCTCCCGTCGCTCTCGAGGGCAACGGCGGCGTGTGGGTTCGTGCGCGCCCGACGCCCTCTCGCCACGCCAGAGCGGCCGCCACGTTGACGCAGGGTTCAGGGCAGCCGGCGGATGATCGCGGCCCGGCGCATGTAGAGTCCTGCCACGATACCGGGGGACAGCATGATCACGACCAGGAGCAGCACGCACATCGCACGCCCTCCGCAGGAGGGGTTCGACTTCGTGTCCGACCTCTCCAACCGGCCTCGGTGGGATCGGGAGGTCATCTCGGCGGAGTGGACGTCCGAGGGCCCCGTTCGTGCTGGCTCGACCTATGAGGTTGTGACGGGCTTCCTGGGGCGCAAGATCCAAATCGCAGTCGAGATCACGATCTGGGATCCACCCGCGTCATGGGGCGTCGCATCACGCAGCGGGCCGTTTCCAGTTGAAGCCACCACCAAGTGCGAGGCAGATGGGAACGGAACACGGGTCACCGAGACGCCTCAGACTGAGCTGAGCGGCTTCTTCAAGGTGGCCGAGGGGTTGCTCGGCAGACAGCTGCAGAAGGACCGCGACAAAGCACTCGATGCCCTGCGGGTGCTGCTGGAGGCGGAGTAGGCGGCTTCTCCTCTGCGAGAACGGGTGGGTGAATGCGGGGGATCGCGCCGACCCGGTCGGCGCGAGGGGCCGGTCGGTATCGAGGTGGGGCTGACGACCTCGCGACCACGCTGCGCCTACGTGTCGCTCGAGGCCGGCGCCGTCACGCGCGGGAAGGCCGGACGCGTCCCGCTCGAGCACCTGGAGTGGACAACGGCTTTTCGGCCGGTGATGATGGCCCCGTGGTGCCCACTCTCCCGAACGGGGTCGTGACCTTCCTCTTCACGGACGTCGAAGGCTCGACGAAGCTGCTGCACGAGCTCGGAGACGCGTACGCGGACGCGCTCCACGAGCATCGCCGGCTCCTCAGGCAGGCGTTCACGGCGCACGACGGCGTCGAGGTCGACACGCAGGGAGACGCGTTCTTCGTCGCGTTCGGCCGCGCCTCGGACGCGGTCGCAGCGGCTGCCGACGCTCAGCGAGCGCTCGAGAGCGGCCCGATCCGCGTCCGCATGGGCCTGCACACGGGTGAGCCGCGCGTGACCGAGGAAGGATACGTCGGCCTCGACGTCCACAAGGGAGCGCGGATCGCTGCCGTCGGCTACGGGGGCCAGGTGCTGCTCTCCCAGGCGACGCGCGCGCTCGTCGAGGCAGACGTGCGCGACCTCGGCCCTCACCGGCTCAAGGACCTGAGCACGCCCGAGCGGATCTTCCAGCTCGAGATCGACGGGCTCCCATCCACGTTCCCACCGCTGAAGACGCTCGAGGCCGGCATGCGCAATCTCCCGGCGCCGCGCACGTCGTTCGTGGGCCGGACCCATGAGCTCGAGTCGATCGACGGCATGCTGAACGACCCGGACTGTCGCCTGGTGACGTTGGTCGGACCGGGCGGCGTCGGCAAGACGAGGCTGGCGCTCGAGGCGGCTGCGCGCCGCATCGATCGGTACCAGCACGGCGTCCACTTCGTCCAGCTCGCGGGTGTCCCGGCGCCCGACCTGCTGGCACCCGCAGTCGCCGAGAGCCTGCAGTTCCAGGTCGACAACGCCCACAGCGCGCTCTCCGCTCGCGACCAGCTGGTCGACTACCTGCGCGAGCGGGCGGCGCTGCTCGTGCTCGACAACTTCGAGCACCTGCTCGATGCGCGAGATCTCGTCACGGAGGTCATCGAGCAGGCCCCGCAGGTCGAGCTGCTGACGACCTCGCGCGAGCGCCTGCAGGTGCAGAGCGAGTGGGTGCTCGACCTGGAGGGGCTCGGGAACGGCACGGGAAACGGGAACGGTCATGGGAGCCCGGGAGACGGTGCGGCGGTGCGTCTGTTCGTGGATCGTGCGCGGCAGGTCGACCGCGGGTACGCGCTATCCGACGACGAGCGCCCGCACGTCGAGCGTGTCTGCCGCCTGGTGAACGGGATGCCGCTCGGCATCGAGCTCGCGGCTGCGTGGGTGTCCATGCTCCGGTGCTCGGAGATCGCCGACGAGATCGAGCGCAACATCGGGTTCCTCCAGACGTCGATGAGCGACGTTCCCGAGCGTCATCGGAGCCTCCGCGCCGCATTCGACCAGTCGTGGCGCCTCCTCTCCGACGACGAGCAGCGCGCGTTCTCCCGGCTCGCCGCCTTCCGTGGCAGCTTCACGAGAGATGCTGCTGCGGCGGTGGCAGGAGCGGGTCTGGCAGAGCTCCAGGGCCTGGTCAACAAGTCGCTCGTCCGTCGAGCCGGCCTCGGCCGCTTCGAGCTGCACGAGCTCCTGCGGCAGTACGCAGAGGAACGGCTGATCGCTCAGCCTGCCCAGCTCGCGGATGCCCGGGAGCGCCACGCGCGCTTCTATCTCGGGATGCTCCTGGCGCGGGCAGACGCGCTGGTCGGCCCGCACATGATGGAGGCTCGCGACGAGCTTCGCGTGGAGCTCGACAACGTCCGGGTCGCCGCAGAGTGGGCGGTCACGCACTGGAGCGAGGACGACGCGAGAGCGGTCTTGCGGTCCCTGCACGTGTTCTACGACGCGCACGGCTGGCACGAGGGATTGCAGGCGTTCACGCAGCTGGCCGACCTGCTCCAGCCCTCATCGGCCGGCCCGATCGGGGCCGGAACGGCGAGCAACGTCCTGCTCAGCGCTCGCGCGTACCAGACGTTCTGGGGGAGCACTCTCGGGTATGACGAGGCGCTGGACGGGCTGGCGCGCGCGTGCCTGCCGGAGCTGCGCGAGCGACGGCTGACCAGGGAGCTCGGGGTCTGCCTGCTCACGGTCGGCATCTACGACTGCCAGCGGGACCTGAACGCGCAGTCGATCGCGAGCCTCGAAGAGGCCATCGGCGTCCTCCGATCGGCAGGCGACCACGTCGACGTCGCGGCTTCGCTCTCCTGGCTCGGTTGGGCGCGTCTACTCCTCGACGACCTCGGGGGCGCGCGCGCGGCGTTCGAGGAGGGCCACGCGGTCTCGACGGAGCTCGGCGGCCCCCTGATGCGCGGCTTCGCCCTGAGCAAGCTCGGGCTGCTGGCGGATGCGGAGCGTGACTACGCGAAGGCCATCGATCAGCACCTGGAGGCGAGCGAGCTCTTCGCCGGCGCCGGCGATCAGGCCGGCGCCGGTTTCACCCGCAGTCGCGCCAGCATGAGCGCGTTCTGCCTCGGCGACTACGAGCAGGCGATGCGCCACGCGCTTGCGGGGTACGAGGGCTTCGAGCAGGCAAATCACCGCTGGGGGATGACCGCTGCGCTCTGCCGGCTCGGCTTCGCTTCCGGGGCGCTGGGGCGCCTCGACCAGTCTCGCGACTATCTGCGCCGCGCGTTGAAGCTTGCCCGCGAGATGCAGGCGACCTCGCTCCTCCTGCATGCGCTGAGCGGTGTCGGGATGCTGCTCGCTCGCGAGGGGGCGGATCGTCGCGCGGCCGAGCTGCTGCTCTTCTCCCTGGGGCACGCGGCGATGCCGGCCCTGAATCGCGGGGTCGCGCAACCGACCCTCGACGAGCTCGAGGCGAAGCTCGACGCCGACGAGCTCGCGGCGGCGCGCGAGGTCGCCGCCGGCCTGGGCCTGGACCAGCTCGTGTCCGAGGAGCTGGGAGAGCGGGTGCGATAGCCCGCGAGGATCGCGGTCGCGCGGTCGGGGCTGTCCCGGCAGCTCGTTCATGGGTCTACCCAGACCTCTCGTCAGCCCGTCAACGCTGACGGGAGCTGCGCTCGCGGCGAGAGGCGGAGGTCCCCGGGACTCGCGCGCCGCGTGTTGTTCCTCCGCGCCCGACGCCCTCCGGGCGCGCCACTGCGTTGAGTGGCGACATCGTCAGCGCCAGTATCAGCCGGTCGCTCGAGATCCCGGCCATCGGCTCGGGCGGCATGCGCCAGCCGAGGCGGCCGCCCGAGCTCAGCGTCCCTACTCGCTCGTCGATGCGATCCAGGCCGCGATCCGTGCCCGCGAGTCGAACCCGAGCTTGTTCAGGATGCCGCGGACGTGAGAGTCCACGGTGTGCTCTGAGATGAACAGGCGCGTGCCGATCTCCTTGTTGGTCAGGCCGTCGGCAACGAGCCGGGCGACCTCCTGCTCGCGCTGCGAGAGCGGCCCTCGGCCGGCGCTCCCGGGCCGCGCCGCGACGACGCCCTCCGGCCGACCGAGAGCGAGCCGCACTGCTGCGTCGCGGTCCAGACGAGCACCCGCGTCGTGGGCGGCCTGGTACCGGGAGCCGCCCAACACCGTCCGCGCCGACGCCGTCGCCCGCTCCACCAATGGCGCGATGAACGGCATGACCTGCGCGCCGGCCGCGATGCGCATCGCACCACCAGCGCCCAGCAGCCGTGCCGCGACTTCCGCATTGCCCGATGCCGCCTTGAGGCAGCCCGCGGCGTCGAGCAGGTACGCAAGCTGCACCCGGTCGTCCAGCCGGTGGGCGAGCCCGAGCGCCTCGGCCAGCAGCGGCGCCGCTGCGTCCAGATCGCCGGCGACGAGTGCGGCCGTCCCGAGGTTGAGCAGCCACACCTTGAGCGTGTAGAGGTCCCCGGCCTCCCTGCTGAGCCGGATGCCATCGAGCGACGCTGACGTCGCCGCCTCCACGTCGCCCGCGAAGAACCCGTCGAGCGCCCGGGCCTGGAGCAGTGCCTGGGCGGCGCCGACGTCGTCGAGGGCGTCTGGAACGCCCTGAGCCTCGTCGATGAAACGTCTGGCGGCGGACCGGTCGCCGGCCATGTTTGCCGCGATCGAGGCCATCGACAGCGACGTCACCAGCGGACCGCCCAGACCGGCCGCGCGGTCCGCCGCCACCGCCCGCTCGAGGCACGGCATCGCCGCGACCGGATCCACCAGCAGCACGAGGAGGAACCCGCGCAGGTACTCGCCACGGGCCCGCGCTTCGTCATGCGCGACTCCCAGCTCGAGGAGCTGGTCCAGCCAGCGCACGCCTTCCGTTGTGGCGCGCGTGGCCCAGAACCCGCGCAAGGACGAGGCGAGGGCCAGGCCGAGCGCCCCGTCCCGACGGTTGACGCAGCGCCGCAGGATCCACCGGATGGTGTCGATCTCGAGGTCCAGCCAGTCGAGCCACGCGCCGAGGTCGTACCGCTGGTCCTCCCAGCCGCTGTGACACCTCGAGACGAAGTACGACACGCATCGCTCCTCGACGGCGTCCTCTTCGTCAGCCTCCCGCAGCTGAAGCCGCGCGAACTCGCGCATCGTCTCGTGCAGGCGGTAGCAGGCAACACCCCGCGCCACGTCGGCTGTCACCAGCGACTTGTCCACGAGCGACGCGACGAGGTCGAGCGCATCCCCCTGCGGCACGTTGTCCGCCGCACACACGGCCTCGACATCCTCGAGCGTGAACCGCCCGGCAAACACGGACAGGCGCCGCAGGAGCGTGCGCTCGTCGGGCGTGAGCAGGTCGTGGCTCCATTCGATTGCCATGCGCAGCGTCTGGTGGCGCGGCAGCGTCGCGCGGCCCGCGCCCGCGAGGAGGCCGAAGCGGTCGGCCAGGCGATCTCGGATCTGCTCGACCGCGAGGACCCGCGTCCGCACCGCGGCGAGCTCGATGGCGAGAGGCAGGCCGTCGAGGCGGCGGCACACCTGGATGACTGCCGCCCGGTTGGCGTCGGTCAGTGCGAACCCGCCCGATGCCGCCGACGCCCGCTCGACGAACAGCTCAATCGACTCGTTGAGGCGCAGCAGCTCGAGCGGCTCCCCGGGCTCGGAGCGCGGCAGCTCCAACGGCGGGACTGGCAGGAGGTGCTCGCCAGGCACCGCGAGCGGCTCGCGGCTGGTGGCGATCACCCGCACGCCCGGCGCGATCCTGATGATGTCCGCCACCAGCACGGCGGCCGCATCGAGCAGGTGCTCGCAGTTGTCGATCAGAAGGAGCAGCTCCCTGTCCTTCAGGTAGGAGAGCAGGACGGGTCGCGGACCGGTCGCCGCCTGATCGCGCAGGTCCAGCGCGGCGAGGATGGCGTTCTGGACGAGACTCGGGTCCCGGACGTCGGCCAGCTCCACGAGCCACGCGCCACTCGGGAACGCGCGCGCAAGCTCGGCGGCGCCCCGGATCGCCAGGCGCGTCTTCCCGACACCACCCGGACCGACGAGGGTGACCAGGCGGGCCGCGGCGAGCTTCGTCCGAAGCTCCGCGAGCTCCCGGCGACGGCCGATGAAGCTGGTCGCCTCGGCCGGGAGGTTGCCGGGGCGACGAATGGGCCTGGCCATGGTTGACAGCACGGTACACGGGCCGCGATGGGCGGTGTCGGGCCATCCATCACCCCTCGCTCACGACCGGATCACGAATTCCCTCGATGGCGGAGCGCGCCCATCTCCCTAGGGTCGGGAGCGTACGGGCAGGAATGCCCTCGAGCAAGGAGAAGGCATGGAATCGAACCGGAAGGCCGCGGTCGCCGCGGGCGTGCTGTTGATCGTTGCGACGGTCGCCGACGTGATCTCGAGGGTGGCGTTCCTGGCCCCCGTGCTGGGACTCCCCGACCCGCTCGCGGCGGTCTCGGCGAACGAGACCAGCGTCGTGCTGGGCGCGGCGCTGCTCTTCGTCGGAGCCGCCGCGGCGGCCGGGATCGCCATCGCGATGTACCCGGTGATGCGCGGGCACGGCGAGGCCCTGGCGCTCGGGTCGGTGGGGTTCAGGCTCATCGAAGGCACCCTCTACCTCGGGATCGCCGTGTGCCTGCTGATCCTGGTGGCCATGGGCGAGAAGGCCGTGAGCAGCGGTAGTCCCGTTGCGTTCGCGGTCCCGGTGACGCTCGTGCTCGCGGCACGCGAGGCCCTGGGCCAGGTCGGGGTCCTCGCGTTCGCCCTCGGGGCCACCATGTACTACTGGTTGTTCTACCGGTCGCGACTGGTCCCGCGCTGGCTGTCGGCCTGGGGGCTCGTCGCGATCGCGTCGCTCGTGGTCTCCGTGGTCCTCGTCGTCTCCGGCGTCGCCGAGCCGATGTCGCAGCCCCAGGTCCTCCTCGCGGCCCCGATCGGCGTGCAGGAGATGGTCCTCGCCGGCTGGCTCATCGCCAAGGGCTTCCGCCCTGCGGATGCGGTCACGTCCGGGGCCGCAGTCGAGGGAGGTCTCGCTTCCAAGGCGCAGGCGACGGCGGCATGATCACCATGAAGGCAGCCGTGTGCCGGCGCTACGGGCCCCCAGAGGTCCTCCGGATCGCAGACGTGCCCCGTCCCACCCCTGCCGCCGGCGAGATCCTGGTGCGGGTGCGGGCTGCGAGCGTCAACTCCAGTGACTGGTACGTGCGGAGCGGCGTCCGCCGGTCACCCCTGGCCGTCCAGGTCCCGTTCCGGCTCCTCGTCGGCATCCGTCGCCCGAGGCAGCCGATCCTCGGCCTGGTCCTGGCCGGCGAAGTCGTGGACACGGGCAGCGCCGTCACGGCGTTCCAGGCGGGCGACCGCGTGTGGGCGTTCACCAAGCTCCGGTTCGGTGCCTACGCGGAATACGCGTGCGTGAAGGAGCACAGCACCGTCGCCCTGGCTCCGGCGAATGCCTCGGACGAGGACGCGGCGGCGATGCTCTACGGCGGCATGATGGCCATGCACTACCTGCGGCGGGGCCGGCTCGGCCCCGGGCAGCGCGTGCTGGTCTACGGAGCTTCCGGGGCCGTCGGGACAGCGGCGGTGCAGCTGGCGACGCACGCGGGTGCCGACGTGGTCGGGGTCTGCGGTCCCGCGAACGCCGACCTCGTGGCGTCCCTCGGGGCAACGCTGGTGCTCGACTACACGAGCACCGACTCGGTGCCGCCCGGCATGGCCTTCGATCTCGTGCTGGACGCGGTCGGGAAGCGCAGGGGCTCGGCTCTGAAGGCGGCCTGCCGGCGGGCGCTGGCCCCAGGTGGAAGGTTCGTGTCGGTCGACGATGGCACCCCCGACTTCCCGGCTGTCGACCTCGTCCGTCTCGCGCAGCTGGCCGACGACGGGGCGATCGACCCGGTCGTGGATCGCGTCTACCCGTTGGAGTGGATCGCGGAGGCCCACCGGTACGTGGAAGCGGACCACAAGCGCGGCAACGTCGTGGTCACCCTGGTCTAGGCGCAGCGCGTTCGCGGCTTCACCGAGCCCAGGCAGCCGGGTCGTGTTGTTGTTCCTGCGCGCCCGACGCCCTCCGGGCGCGCCAGGTCTTCCCGTCGTCCACCGTGCCAGATCGGCCGACGCCCGATGCGACGCCATCCGCGGGAAGCCGATCGTGAGTCGGCCGTCGTTGGTCATTGCCTGCCTCTGTCATCCGGCCCGGTGGGCACGATCCGGAACCACGGAGGCCCCGAGGCTGGCGCGCCTCGCCTGGTCCGGCTGCACCCGACGCTGACGGTTGTCTGTCGATGCCGGTGGCCGAAGTCCCCGCGGGGCTGCCGGCGCGGCCGCAGTCACGAGGTGGGTGTTCCCGGAGGCGCGGGAATCCATCGGGTCCAGGGAGCCGCGGCCGTGGCCGCCGCGCCGCCGTCGAGGACCACCATCCGGTCCACGCGGCCGGCGACCGTCCGGCGGTGGGAGATGACCAGCGTCGTGCGGCCGGCCATGAACGGTCCGAGCGCGTCGAACAGCCGGCTCTCCGTCGCCACGTCGAGGTTCGCCGTCGCCTCGTCGAGGACGAGGAGCGGGGCATTCTTGAGGATGGCCCGCGCGATCGCAAGGCGCTGACGCTCGCCGCCCGAGAGACGCACCCCATCCTCCCCAATCCGCGTCTCGTAGCCCTCGGGCAAGGCGACGATCGTCTCATGCAGCTGTGCAATTCGGCAGGCAGCTTCGATCTGGTCGTCCGTCGCGTCAGCGTCCGCGACGGCGAGGTTGTCGCGGACGGTGGCGTTGAAGAGGTGCACCTGCTGCGAGACGACGCCGAGCATCGCGCGGACGTCGTCAGCGCGGTACTCGCGGATGTCGCGGCCGCCGATCCGGACCGCGCCCTCCCGGTACTCCCGGAACCGCAGGAGCAGGTCCACAAGGGTCGACTTGCCGGCGCCGCTCGGACCCACGAGGGCGAGACTGCTCCCGGCCGGGATCGCGAGGTCGAGGCCGTCGAGGACCCACGGCTCGTTCGGCCCGTAGCGGAAGCGGAGGCCGCGGATCTCGAGGTCATGGGTCGCGGGGAGCGGCGCCGGGTCCGGCGGGTCCACGACCTCCGGCTCCGCGTCTACCAGCTCGAAGAGGCGCGCGGCGGCCCGCTCGGTGGTATCCAGGAGCTGGGCTGACTGCGACAATGGCATCACGGCCTCGAAGCTCGCCACGGCGGCGAGCGGGATCGTGGCGAGGACGACGCCGTCGAGCCGGCCACCGGTGACGAGCGGGATCGCGAGGGCGAGCACCACCACCCCCGCCAGGCCCGTGCACAGGGCGACGAGGGCGGCGTTGAGTCCCCGCACCTCCGCGAGGCGTTCGGCGGCGCGATCGAGGTCACGGCCCGCCGCGAGGGTCCGCGCCCGGTGCCGGTCGCCCTCGCCGAGGACGAGCAGGTCGGCGACGCCGCGGATCTGGTCCACGAGCAGCCGGTGCGCCTCCGCGCGTGCGGCCACCACCTCGCCTGCCGGCCCGCGGGTCAGCCGTCGCGAGGTGAGCGGCAGGACGACGCCGGTGGTCGCGAGAAAGGCGACGAGCACAAGGCCGAGCACGGGATCGAACATGCCGAGGAGGAGCGACGCCGCGAGCGTCACCAGCGCTGCGACCACGGGCGGCACGAGCACGCGCACGTACAGGTCCTCGAGCGTGTCGATGTCGGCGACGATGCGCGCGAGCAGGTCGCCGCTGTGATACGCCGACAGACGGGCGGGCGCGAGCGGCTCGATCGCGCCGTAGAACCAGGCCCGCAGTCCGGCGAGGATTCGGAGCGTCGCCCGGTGCGTCGCGTACCGCTCGAGGTAGCGGAGCACTGCCCGCAAGATCGCAAGGACCCGGACGGCCGTGATCGTGAGCGCGACCGCGGCGACGTTCGTGACGATCGCCGCCTTCGAGATGAGGTAGGCGGAGACGGCCATGAGCCCGACGTTCGAGACGATCGCGGCGGCGCCGAGAAGCGCGCCGATCGCGATCCACCACCGGTACCGCGCCATCAGGCCGAGCTCGCGCCGGAAGGTGCTCACGACCCGCCCTCGCCCTCCTGCGCGATCGCCACGAGCCGTCGATACGGGCCCTCGCGCGCGAGAAGCTCGGCGGGAGGTCCGGCCTCGATCGCGCGCCCGCCCGCGAGGACGACCACCGTGTCCGCGATGGCGGCGAAGCGGAGTCGGTGGGAGATGACGAGGACCGTGCGCCGCCGCGCGAGCTGGGCGACGGCGCGCGCGATCACTCGCTCACTCACTTCGTCGAGGTGGGATGTCGCTTCGTCAAGGATCACGAAGGGGGCGTCGCGCAGGAACGCGCGCGCGATCGAGATCCGCTGCTGTTCGCCGCCGGAGAGCCGCGCGCCATCCTCGCCGAGCAGCGTCGCATAGCCCTGGGGCAGGGCCCGAACGAACTCGTCGGCGCCGGCGTCATGCGCGGCTGCCTCGACTTCCGCCTCCGTCGCGCTCTGGCGCGCGAGCCGGATGTTGTCGGTGAGGGTGCCGGCGAACAGGTGCGGGGCCTGCGGGACCCAGGCGACGGTGCGGCGCCAGGCAGCGACGTCAAGGGAGGCGAGCGGAACGCCGTCCACGATGACGTCGCCCGTGTCCGCCTCGATGAAGCGGAGCAGGAGGCTCGCGACCGTGGACTTCCCGGCACCCGTCTCCCCGACGAGCGCGACGGTGCGGCCGGAGGGCACGTCCATGTCCAGCCCGCGAAGAGCGGGGCGCCGACCGCCCTCGTACGCGACGTGGACGTCCCGGAGACGGATGGCGGGCGGCGACATGGGCGCGTGCGGCGGCGCGGTGGCAATGACCGTCGACGCCGGGCGCGCCGGGAGCGAAGTTGGACCGGCCTCTATCCCGATCCACGCGCTCTCACCGGCGGCCCGCGCGTCGAGGATCGCAAGCATCCGTGTCGCGGCCGCGTCCCCTGCCGCCCCGGCGTGGAACCGGATCGCCAGCTGTCGCAGCGGCAGGAAGAACTCGGGTGTCACGACGAGGACCGCGAGCGCCCGTTCGAACGCCATCTCCCCGGCCATGAGGCGGAGGCTCACCTCGACCGCGACGAGCGCCGTTGCCACGGCGCCGCCCCACTCGAGGACGAGGGCAGTCTGGAAGGCGGTCCGCAGCACGTCCATCGTCGTGTCGCCGTACGCCCGGCCGATCGCGCCGACGTTCTCGACCTGCTCCCTGCTGCGGCCGAACATCTTCAGCGTCGCGATCCCCCGGAGCATGTCGGCGAAGAACGCGCTCATCCACCGCAGCTCGAGGAACCGCCGCTCGGTGATCGCCTTCGCCCGGCCCCCGATCAGCACCAGCAGCAGCACGAGCACGGGGCCCGTGACGACCAGGACAAGGGCAGAGAGCGGGTCGACGATGGCGACGATCGCCAGGACGAGGACGGGCACGAGGAACGCAAGGGCGCGCGCCGGCTGGAAGGCCACGACCCACGTATCGATCGCGTCGAGGCCGGCCGTGAGGACGCTCACCAGCTCGCCGGTCCTCTCGCCGCTCGCGAACGCCGGTCCGAGCTGCTGCAGCCGGTCGGTCAGCGCGTCGCGCAGCGTCCCCCGCATGGAGCTTGACGCGCGCTGCCCGAGGACCTCGGCAGCCCAGACGGCGCCCGCGCGGGCGACCGCCAGGAGCGCGATGGCCGCGAGGAGCGGCGCGACCGCCGCAAGGTCGGCGCCGCCGAGGAAGACCCGCGCCACCGTGGCCGCCAGCAGGAACGCCGAAGCCACGACCAGGACGGCCGCGACGAACCCGCACGCGATCGCGACGCGGAGGAGGCTTCGCGCGGACGCATCGAGCGCAAGCAGCCGCGCGGCCGCCGACGGCGCCCGTCGCGGGCTCGCGATCACGTGGCCCGGACGCGCGCGACGGCGGTCGCAAGACCCGCCGTCGTCGGATGGAACGCCCTGAAGGCCGGGACGTCAGTACCCCGTCGGCTCGACAAGGGTCTTGCCGCGGAAGAAGTAGTAGACGCCGGCCGTGTACAGGAGCACGAACGGCATGCCGATCAGGGCGATGATGAGCATCACCGTCAGCGTGTTGTCCGCCGAGGCGGCGTTGTAGATGGTGAGGTTGTTCGCCGGGTCGATCGATGAGACCAGGAGGTTCGGGAAGAGCCCAACGCCCCCGGAGACGAGCAGGAACAGGATCATGGCTGACGAGGCCACGAACGCCCAGAACTCGTGGCCGGTCCGGAGGAGCCAATACGCCGCGACAATGGCGACCAGCGCCGCGGCGGGGAACACCACGAGCCACGGCTGCTGAATGTAGCGGTCCGTCGCGGCTGGGTGGATGACGACCATGGCCACGATGAGGAGCGTGTTCAGCACGAAAAAGACCGCCATGAGGCGGGGCATCCAGGCCTTGATCCGCGCCTGAAGGGCCTCGTCTGTCTTCATCGACAGGTAGATCGACCCGTGCATCGCAAACATCGCGACCGTCGTGACGCCGATGAGCAGCGGGATCGGGCCGAGGAGGTCGAGGAGCGACATGCGGATGTTGCCGTCGGCGCCGAGCGGGACGCCGACGATGACGTTGCCGAACGCCACGCCGAGCAGCAGCGCGAGCCCTGCCGACGACAGCGCGAAGACGACATCCCAGCCCGTCCGCCATCGTGGCGAAGGGCGCTTGCTTCGGAACTCGATGGCGACCGTCCGGAGGATGAGCACGAGCAGGACGGCCATCATCGCAAGGTAGAAGCCCGAGAACAGCGAGGCGTAGACCAGCGGGAAGGCGGCAAAGAGGACGCCGCCGCCGAGAATGAGCCAGACCTCGTTGCCGTCCCACACCGGCCCGATGCTGTTGAGCAGGACGCGGCGCTCGTGGTCGGTGTGCGCGAACGGCAGGTGGAGGATCCCCACGCCCATGTCAAAGCCGTCGAGGATCAGGTAGCCGCCGATGATGACGACGAAGAGAACGAACCAGATGTCGCTGAGCGTGACTGTCATCGTCGGTCCCTCACCCGGCGCGCGGCTGGCGGCGGAAGATGTCGCGGAAGGTGTCCGGCAGCGACGAGACCCTCTGGGTCTCCAGGTCCTCGAGCTCCTCGGGCCCCGCCTGGATCTTCGCGTTGAGCAGGTAGAGGAAGAGCGCGAAGAGGATCGCGTACAGGACGATGAACATGATCAGCGAGAGAAGGACGTCCGTGCCGCCGAGGACGGGGGAGCCTGCCTTCGCGGTCTCCAGGACGTTGTAGACGATCCACGGTTGCCGGCCGATCTCGGCCGTCCACCACCCCGCGGTGATCGCCGCTGTCGCCATGAAGACCGTCACGACGAGGACCCACAGCATCCAGCGGGTCTCGTACAGCCGTCTCTTCCAGAAGAACAGCGCAGCCGCGAGGACCGCGATCGGGATGAACAGGAACCCCATGCCCACCATGGCGTGGTAGGCCTGGAACACCAGGTTCACCGGCGGGATCGGCTCGGGCGCGAACGACTGAAGGCCCTCGATGGTCGCGTTCGGGTCCCAGTACGCGAGGATCGACAGCAGGCACGGGATCGCGAGACCGGTCGTCGTCTGCGTCGCCTCGTCCACCCAGCCAACGACGAAGGCGGGAGCGCACGACTGGGTCTCCCACAGGCCCTCCATCGCCGCGAGCTTGATCGGCTGGTTCTCCACCACCGCCCGGGCCTGCTCGGCTCCCGAAAGCGTGACGTTGAGGAACGCGAAGACGACGAAGAACGGGAGGGCCACGACCATCATCGATTTCGCGAGGTCGACGTGGCGCTTCCGGAGCAGGTACCAGGCGCCCACGCTGAGAAGCAGGGCGGAGCCGACGGTCCACGACGCGACCCACACGTGCAGCAGGCGCGGGATGAATGTCGGGGTGAAGACCGTCTGCCAGAAGTCCGTCATGACCGCCCGGACCGGCAGCGGGTCGGTCGCGATCTCGTAGCCGGCGGGGGACTGCATCCACGAGTTGGCCATGACGATCCACAGCGCGCTGAAGTGCGCGCCGAAGACGACCAGGAACGTCGCCAGCAGCCACATCCGGGGTCCGAGGCGGTTGCCGCCGAAGATCATGAGGCCGAGGAAGCCGCCCTCGAGGAAGAAGGCGAAGACGCCCTCCGCGGCGAGCAGGCTGCCGAACACGTTGCCCACGAAGCGCGAGTACTCGGCCCAGTTCGTGCCGAACTCGAACTCCTGGACGACGCCGGTGGCGACGCCGATCGCGAAGATGAGCGCGTAGACCTTGACCCAGAAGAACGACAGGCGTCGCCACTTGGGGTCCTTGGTCCGCAGGTAGATGAGCCCGATGACGACGAGCATCAGGCCCAGCCCCATCGACAGGGGCGGATAGATGAAGTGGAAGCTGGCCGTCAGCGCGAACTGGACGCGCGACAGCAGTTCGACGTCCAAGGTGCGACCCTCCGACCACGTCTCTGCGGGGTCCCCGATCGCTGTACGGTGCCGGTTCGGCCTGCTGGTGCGATAGGCCGGAGTGGGCCGACTTCGCCCGCCGAATGGCCCATCCGTCCGGGGCGGAGAGGCGTGGCGGCCCGGTCAGCCCGCAGGCGCCGTGGCAGAGACGCCGTGCACGCACGTTGCGGTCTCCGGCCCTCAGACGTTGAGCCCGACGCCGATCGCGGTTCCCAGCATGATCACCGCGTCTGCCGCCCCGGTCATCGCCGCGGCCGCGGCATCGCCGTCGTTGACGATCTGCACGGTGACCGGGTAGCCGAGGCGATCTCCGAGACGGTCGGCAAGCCGTCGTGCGAGCGGGACCCTCCCAAGCGACCCGTAGAGTCCCGGCTGGCCGGCCAGCGGCTGGCCGGTCGTATCCACGTCTGCGGCGACCGCGAACCCGGCCGACGACACGCTCGAGCCCTGGACGACGCCGGCGGCCGCGTCCGCGAGGAAGTCGGCGAACGCGCCAGCCCGTCGGCCGAGCGGTGGGGCCACGGCTGCCATGGTGGTGAGGGTGACGCATCGCCCGTCGTGCACCGTGGCAAGCCCACGCTTGATCCACGTGAGACCGGCATCGACGAGCACCGCCCGCCCGTCAGACAGCCCCGTCGCGAGGCCGCGCAGGGCCAGCGATCCGGGATCGTCGGCCAGCTGGAGCTGAACCTCGCCCGCACCCAGGCGGGGCAGCCAGGCGGTCGCGGACGCGACCAGTCGCCTGCCGAGCGCGCCCGAGACGATCCCGCCCCCCAGCCCGATCCGGCGCACGGCCGCCCAGCGCTCCCAGTGCTCGGCAGGCCATTCGGGGCGTGCCGCGCGCGCATCCGGGGGCCCGAGAACGAGCGTCACGACGAGCCCCGCGAGCGCCACCCCGAGATCGTCGGCAACCGCCAGGGCCGTGGCGTCACCCGCCGTGACCAACGCGTCGAGAGCCCTCGGGTACGGCGCCGCGGCGATGATGACGCCCGGCCCAAGCCCGTCGGGCACGGGGGCGAGATCGATGCCCGGGAGCCGCTCGCGGACCCGGCGGGCGATGCCGACGCTCGACAGCCAGTCGAAGGCGCGCGCCCCACGGAGCCCTGCCGGCAGGTCCGGCAGGTCCGGGATGCCCGCGATGATCGAGCGGTTCACGCTCGGTGTGAAGCCGGGCATCTCCGCCATCGCTGGAGTATGCGCCGCGGACCTGTCGCTCCTGCGCGCCCGGAGCCCTCCGGACGCGCCTCGGCCCCGGCGACGAGCCGCCCGACCACGGGGGACAAGCCTATGATCCCAACCGTGGGTGTTCCCGGGTCTCCGTCCGAGCTCGAGGGGGCGATCGTTGTCGCTCTTCCCCTGCGCGGCGAGTGGATGGCGGTGCACTCGCCCGGGAGCAAGATCCCGAGCCACGGGACCGACATGCTGGGGCAGCGCTACGCGTTCGACCTCATCCGCTTCGATCCCGATCGGAACGGCCGCTACCACCCCGCCGGCGGCCTGCGGACCCTGCTGGTCGGCGTACCGACCCGCGAGTGCCACGGCTGGGGGGAACCCGTCCACGCACCCCTCGACGGAGAGGTGGTCGCGGCCCGGGACGGGCTGCCCGAGCGCGCCAGGATCCACCCCCTACGGGAGCTGGCCCTCGTCCTGAAGACGGGCGTCACCTTCCGGCCGACACCGGAGGGGCTGCACCGGGTTCTCGGCAACCACGTCATCCTCCGCTGCGACGGAGCCCATGCCGGGTTCGCCCACCTGGCGACCGGGTCGGTGGCCGTCACGCCCGGCCAGGTCGTGCGCGAGGGCGACGTGATCGGGCGGGTGGGTCACACCGGCAACTCGACCGCCCCGCACCTCCACTTCCAGCTGATGGACGGGCCCGACGTGGTGACGGCCAGGGGGGTGCCGTGCGTGTTCCGCGCCTACGAGGTCTGGGGCGACGGCGCCTGGAGGCTCGTGGAGCGCTCGGTCCCCACGACGACCGAGCGGATCCGGTCGGTCGCGAGCTGAGGCTCGCCGACGCGGGCGCACAGGCATCATGGGCGCGTGGTGATGGACGACATGCGGCCTGACCATCGAATCACACTGCCCGATCGGACCACGGTCGGGTACGCAGAAGTGGGCGATCCGTCGGGCCCGCCGGTGATCTACCTCCACGGGAGTCCCAGCTCGCGCCTGGAGGTCGGTCTCCCGGGCGTCCGGGAGGCCGCCGAACACCTCGGTCTGCACGTGGTCGCGCCTGACCGCCCGGGCATGGGCGTCACGCCGTTCCAGCACTACTCGATCGCCGACTACCCACGGTTGGCCCGGGCGCTTGCGGATGCCCTGGGTATCGGTCGATTTGCCGTCATCGGGGTGTCCGGAGGCGGCAAGTACGCCTGCGCCTGCGCCTGGGCGCTGCCCGAACGGGTGACGCGCGTCGCGCTCGTGTCGTCGACCTGTTCGTTCGACCTGCCGGGTGCCCGCGCGACGTGGAGTGCGGCCGACCGCCGCTTGTACGGGGTCGCCGACCGGGCGCCGTGGCTGGTTCGCCTCTTCCTCGCCAAGGTCGCGCGTGACGTCGGGCGAAGTCCTGACGCCCTGTTCTCCGCCGTCCAGCGCAGCGTGGGCGCCGCCGACAACGAGGTCGTCGCCACGCAGGCGTTTCGCGACGCCCTGGCCCGGAACACGGGCGAGGCGTTCAGGCAGGGAGGGCGAGGTCCGGCTCACGATCTCAGCCTCGAGGCCCGACCCTGGGGGGTGCCCCTCGAGCGGATCGAGGTGCCGGTCGAGCTCTGGCACGGCGAGGATGACGGCGTCGTCGCGCCCGATCAGGCCAGGCTCCTTGCCGGGGCGCTCCCGGTCGTCACCGAGCACTACGTGCCTGGCGAAGGCCACTTCTCGCTGCTCGCACGCCACGCCCGGGCCATCCTGGAGTCCATCGCCGGAGGCGCCGCGGACCGCTGAGGACGGGGGCAGCGGTGTTGTCGCCGCACGCCCGACGCCCCTCGGGCGCGCCAGCCTTCCACGCACGGACCAGCTCTCACCCGGTGCGGGAGACGCTCCTCATCCTGCCGTCTGCCTGGCGCCTCTGCCTATCGCCGGCCGCCAACCATGCTCCGGAGCGTTCCCCGGTCACGCCAGGCGCCCGTCGACCAGAGGGCCCACAGCACAAGGAGCGGCTGGAAGACCAGGCGGACGGCTCGCGCGCGGTCGCTCGTGAGCCCGAAGCCGTCGACCTGGTTCACGAACTGGGAGATGTTGCCCGGGAAGATCGCGACGAAGAAGGCTGCGACGATCCACCCCACGGCGACCCGGTGGCGCGGCAGTCCGATGAGCGCCGCGCCGAGCGCCAGCTCCACGATGCCCGACGCGACGACGACGAGGTCGTCTGCCACCGGCAGCCAGTCCGGGACCTGCGCGATGAACTCCTCGCGGCCGAACGTGAGATGGCCGATCCCGGCGACCAGCAGGAACAGCCCCAGGACCACCCGTGCGATGGTCCGTGGGAGCGGCGACGGGCGGGGCGCCGAGGTGCCACTCACGAGGCGACGTTAGCACGACCCTCACGCGTGGAGAGACCTGATCCCCAGGTGATCCACCTCGCACTGCTGATCCCGCGCCCCGGTCTCCCGATGTTGCGGTCCAGCACGATTGCCAGCGCCGTCCGCAGGCGGGCCGACGCCTCACCAAGTGGAGCGTGGGCCCGCCGGCCCGGTTGCCCGCGGACTGGGCGAGCGGGCCGGCGGAACGGTGTGGGTCAGGCGGCCGCCCGCTCGGCGGAGACGTCGGCGGGACGATCCCCGGCGGCTTCGTCGAGCCGGGACGTGATCGTGGCAATCGCCAGGATCACGAGGCCGAAGACGGGCTTGGCGATGATGTCGGCCAACGAGTAGCCGACCTGGCGGATGACCTCGCCGAGCGCAGGATCGTTCGGCAGGAAGCTGGGCACGAGATACGCGACGGGGTAGAAGCCCCAGCTCGCCACCAGCAGGATCCGGACGCCGCGCAGGATTCCCTGGACCTCGACGGGCTGGCGCCCGATCGCCCTGCCCAGTTCCGTGTACAAGCCTGGAAGCCGACAAGGAGCCGGCCCCCGGTCGCGGCCTCGGCCCGGACGGCAAGCGCCCGCACGTCGGCCCAGCGGGCGGTCGAGCCATCGACGAAGGACTCCCCCATCGGGAGCACGAGACCAATCTCGAGGGATCGCATGGGACCTCCGGGTGACTCCGGGGAGCGCGAGTCTCGCTCCGGGGACGATCCAGAGGCGCGCATCGGCCCGACGCGGGTCTACGACGACCACGCACAGATGTTCCTGCGCGCCCAACTCCCTCCGGGCGCCAGGGCACCTGTGTCCGCACCGGGTCCGAGGCACAGCGCGCCGGGGACTCGTCAGTGTCCGCTCTGGACCCCGGGTTGAACGAGGTCGGCCTGCGACGCCGTCAAGCTCCGTCCTTCACGGGCTCGCTCGGCCGGGGGTCGCGCCACATCGTCCGGGCCATCGGCGCGCCGGGGACGATCTCCCAGCGCTCCCGGACCTCGAAGCCGAAGCCGCGGTAGAGGGCCTCCGTCCCGTCGCCCAGCGTCTCCGTGTAGCAGCCCACGCCGGCGGCGTCGGCCTGCTCCGTGACGAACCGCGCGAGCGCCGACGCGACACCCCGGCGGCGGAACGACGGGTGCACCCCCATGCACCACAGGTACCAGTGGGGCGTGTCGCGCGGGTGGCGACCCTGGAGGTCGCCCATCGGGCCGAAGAGGCGACGCGCCTGCGGGAATGCGACGAGCATGGGGAGCATCCCGAGGATTCCCCATGCCCAGCCCCGAAGCTCCTCCCGCCGGGTGACCGGCCAGCGCCCCGGTGGATACCGAACGCCGACCCCGACCAGCCGGCCATCAAGCCGCGCCCCGTGGACCTCGATGGCGCCCGGATAGCTCCGGAACCCGGACCAGAGGAACGGTTTGAGCACCCGCAGCCGGCGACGCGGTGTGCCTCCCAGCACGTGGCTGAAGGCCGGCTCGTCCGTCCAGCTCAGGGCGAGGACGTCGAGGGCCTCGCGGTAGCTCGATGGGTCGAGTCGTGCGACGGCGATGCGGTCACCGGGCCCCGTGGCTGGACGCTCCCCGCCAGCGCTGACCGGTTCGCTCCGCGGCACCATCGTCGATGAATCCCCTCCCGTGATGTCCCTCTCCGGTGCAGTCGACGGCATGGCGATCCCTCCTCGATCGAGGACGAAGCCACCAGGCTGGCGGTGGCCGCCGGCGCCGCGATCCGAAGCCACCCCCGAGGGCAGCTCGGCCGTGCGCGCACGGCCTGGTCTGGACCCGGCGAACCCGGATCGCCCGCCTCGAACGCGGACATGATCATCTCCGGGACCAGTCCCGAACAGAGGCATCGGTCGTGTTCCCCGCGCGCCCAACGCCGTCCGGGCGCTCCACCGCAACCCGCCCGAAGAGCGACCTACCGTCCCATCCAGCGGGACCCGGCCCCGGGCGCCCTGGCGTGGCCGCGGCGGCCGTCCGTGGATCCCGGTCCGGGGCAATCAGCGAGGACTCGCCGTCCTCAGGCCCACCAGGCCCGCGGCCGCCACCATCCGCTCGTCGTAGGTCACGACCACGTCGATGTCGTCACCGATGGCGAGGGCAGTGGCCAGGTGGACGGCGTCGCCACGGGACGTTCGGGCCACGTCCCTCGAGCGACGAGCTAGGCAGCCGCGGACACCCACGTCCAGGCGTACCAGGCGGTCAGGGCGTTGAAGACGAAGCTCACGAGGATCAGGAAGTTGTCGTACAGGCCGGGGTAGGGCAGGCCGACGAGATTGAAGACGACGACGAGCACCGCCAGGACGATGTTGAGCCAGGCGACGAGGGGGAACGGCAGCGTCAGGGACAGGACGACCATGACGATCGGAATCAGCATGATCACTGCAATCCCGAGCCACGTGCCCTGGCCCACGGCGCGGCCGCCGATCTCGCCGGGCGTCTGGTCCCCGGCCATCAGGCGCAGGACGTCGCCCAGGAGGTAGGTGAGCATCACGGCCACCCACATCCCCGCCAGGACGACCCGCACATCCGCCATGTCAGTCGCCTCGTTCCTGGGCCTTGCCCTGCTTGATGGTGATCGTGACTCTCTCTCGGGCGTGCCCTGAGGGAAGCCCGGCTCTCAGGCAGCTCGGATGACGACGACGACCTTCCCTCGTGCGTGCCCCGCCTCGATGTGGCGGAGGGCCGCCGCCGCCTCCGACAGCGGGTAGGTCGAGTCGATGACCGGCCGGACCGTCCCCTCCTCGACCATGGCTGCGAGGACCTCGAGATCCTCGCGGTTCGGGTTGGAGTAGGGTCGGCGCAGGCTGTGCTTCACGAACGGGAGACATGACGACCGGTCGGATCAGCCGGACCAGCAGCGCCAGGCCGCTCGCGCCCGTGCCGCTCATGAGGACGAGGGTGCCGTCGGGCGCCAGGGCTCGTCGAGTGTCCGCGAGGGAGTGGTTCTCCATGTTGTCGAGGATCAGGTCGTAGCGCGCGGCGCCGCGGGTGAAGTCCTCCCGCGTGTAGTCGATGACGTGGTGCGCGCCGAGCGAGCGGACCAGCTCCACGTTGGTCGGGCCGCACACGCCGGTGACCTCGGCGCCGAGACGCCCGGGCGATCTGCACGGCGTACGTGCCCACGCCGCCTGACGCGCCGTTGATGAGGACCCGCTGACCGGCCTCCAACCGGCCCGCGTCGCGGAGGCCGTGGAGCGCCGCGGACGCCGACGTCGGGAGGGCCGCGGCCTGCTCGAAGGTCATGTCGGCCGGCTTGAGGATGAGCGCGTCCTCGTCGGCCCTCGCGTACTCGGCGCAGGCGCCCGACGACGGCCAGGTGCAGATGCCGAAGACCTCGTCGCCGGGCGCGAACCGGGTCACGGCGCTGCCGGCCGCCTCCACCGTCCCGGCGATGTCGTACCCCGGCACGCCGAGCCTCGGCCCGCGCAGGCCGCTCGTGAATCGGACCGGGAACGGCGAGCCGCGGACGCCGAACATGTCACCGATGTGAAGCCCCGCGGCGTGCACGCGCACGAGCACCTGCCGGTCGCCGATCGCCGGTCTGTCGATCTCCCGACTGACGAGCACCTCCGGCCCGCCGTACTGCTCCTGGACGATTGCCTGCACCGGTCGCTCCTCGTGTTGGTCTCGCAACTGTTGCTTATGGCATAAGCATATGGCATAAGCTATGATGCTGTCAAGGGCTGCCGAGGAGAACGCTGATGACACGCCGTGCGAAGGGGAAGCGCTCGCCGCTCAGCCGCGACCGCGTGCTGCGCGCCGCCCTGGAGCTGGCCGACGAGGGCGGCATCGGGGCGCTGACGATGCAGCAGATCGGGCGCCGGCTGGGCGTGGAGGCGATGTCGCTCTATCGCCACGTCCGCAACAAGGACGACATCCTCGACGGGATGGTCGACCTCGTCTTCGCCGAGATCGAGCTGCCGGCCGATCGCTCCAGCTGGCGGGCGGTGCTTCGCGCGCGATCGATCTCGACCCGCGCCGCCCTGCGGCGCCATCCCTGGGCGATCACCCTCATGGAGTCGCGCATGGCACCCGGCCCGTCGAACCTCCGCAGCCACGATGAGATGCTCGCCGTCCTGCTCGACGCCGGGTTCTCCGCGGCCATGGCGACGCACGCCTCCAACCTCGTCGACAGCTACGTCCTGGGGTTCGCCCTCCAAGAGACGAGCTTCCCGTTCAGCAACGCCGAGGAGCTGGCGGCGGTGGGAGAGGAGCTGCTCGCCCAGGTGCAGGCCGACGAATACCCGAGCTTCGTGCGCGTTGGGGCGGAGCTCCTCGCGTCCGGATTCGACTACGCCGACGAGTTCGAGTTCGGCCTCGACCTCATCCTCGACGGCATCGAGCGGGCCCTGCAGGGGGCCTGATCGGGCCGGCCCGCAGGGTTCGGACGGAGCTCGTCCCGACCGGCGAGCGTCATCGTGCGCGGGAGAGCCGCCGGCACGGCGCGGCGCCGGGGGCGTCGGTCTCAGCGCAGGTCACCCGGCCCGACGGATCCGGACGAGCTCGCGAAGGCCACGCTGCGCTCCAGCGTCCGACATCTCCGCTACCTCTGCGCGGCGGCCTCCTCGATGGCAGCCTGGAGGACGAGGCGGATGCGGTTCTGGGCGTCCTCGAACCGCAGCGAGCCGCCGGAGACGACATGCTCGAGCACCATGCCGTCGGTCAGCGCCCCGATCGTGCGGGCGAGCGCGTCCACGTCGACGCGCGCGGGGAGATCGCCGCGCTCGACACACTCGCTCAGCATGATCGACGTCATCGTGATCCCCCGCTCGTGGCGCCTGGCCATGAGGTCGCGGATCAGGGGCCGCCGGGAGGCCTCTCCCCACGCCTCCGCCAGGAACGCCGGGGCGCCGGGCGCCTCGATCGTGTACCGCCACCAGCCGCGGATCCCCCGGTCGAGCCGCTCCGCGACCGACCCGGCCGTCCGCGTGTCCGCGAGGACTGCGTCGGACTCCTCGCGGTTCGCGTCGAGGATGCTGGCCCGGATCAGCTCGTCCTTGTTCGGGAAGTAGGTGTAGATCGCCCCGACCGAGAGCCCGCAGGCGGCCACCACGTCGTCGATGCTTGCCCGGTGGAAGCCCTTCTCGACGAAGACCTGGCGAGCCGCCTTGAGGATCCGGCGGCGGGTCGCCTCCTCACGCTGGGCCGAGATCCGGGGCATCGCATCCTCCACATCGACTAGAGAGCGAGCGCTCACACTCGCATCATACCCGCATGGCACCGTCAGAATAGGGCCGAATGGCCCATGAAAAGCGAGCGCTCGCTCGTTATTGTCGCGTCGTCGGTGAACAGGTGCTGGTGAAGGCATCACGACCCGACGGGACGGGTGGCCTGGCCCCCGGGGAGACACACGTGACTGGCATGGCAGACACCACTAACCTGGCCCGGCGCCTCGACGTCCTCGGCTGGGGCATCTTCTTCCTGGGGACGGGCATCCTGATGCTGGTTCCCGGCCTTCCCGAGGGCGCCTGGCTCGTCGGCCTCGGCGTCCTGCTCCTCGGCCTCGCCGCAGTGCGCGTGGCGCTCGGACTGGCGCTCGAGTGGTTCGGCGTCATCCTCGGTGCCAGCGCCCTCCTGGCAGGATTCGGCACGCTCGCCGGCGTCGACATCCCGGTGTTCGCGCTCTTCCTGGTCGCCTGCGGCCTGGCCCTGATCGCGGGCGTGCTCCGGAACGGGCGGGCCGAGCGATGACCACGATCACGCAGCGCGCGACACGCATCCGCGTCCCCGACCTCGGTCGTCGCGGCGAGGGCTGGGTCGCCCTTCAGGCCGTCCTCTTGCTCGCGGTCATCGCCACCGCCTTCGCCGGTCCTCTGTGGAGCGGTCCTGCCCGTGCCGTCGGCGCCGCCGCCGGCCTGGCGCTCATCGCCTCCGGGATCGGCCTGATCGCCGGCGGGATCGTCGGGCTGCGCCGCCAGCTGACGGCCTTCCCTCGCCCGGTGGACGACGGCCGGCTCATCGAGGGCGGCGCCTTCGGCCTCGTGCGGCACCCGATGTACGGCGGCGGCGTGATCTTCGCCATCGGCTGGGGACTCCTGGCGGCGTCCGTGCCGACCCTCGTGTGCGCGCTCGCGCTTGCGCTGTTCTTCGACCTCAAGTCCCGGCGCGAGGAGGCCTGGCTCGGCGAGGCGTTCCGGGGCTACGCCGACTACCGGGCCCGGACGCCTCGCCTCATCCCCTGGGTCTACTGAGCCCGGGCTCGTCACCGGCGGCCGGAGGCGCTACTCCGGCCGCGGCGACAGGATCACGACGGCGGTCTCCCGCGACCTGCGGGCCGCGAAGGCGTCGAGGTCCGCACCGTCGTACTCCTTCCAGCGCGCCCACAGGCGGGGCCGCTCGTCGGGACCGGCGGCGCGGGCGCGGACCGCCCGCGGGCCGTCGGGGAGGTCGACGGTGGCGTCCGGATTGGCCTGCAGGTTGAGCCACCAGGCGGGGTCGGGATCGGCCCAGCCGTTCATCGCCATGGTGACCAGGTCCGGGCCGTCCTCGAAGTAGCCGAGGATGGCCACGCGCTCGACGCCGCTGCGGCGTCCGACCGTCCGGAGGCGCATCATGCCCCACTGCGTGGCGGTCGCCCTGCGGAGGCCGAGCCGGCCGCCGGTGACGGCGTAGACGGCCCTCTGGCCCACCCAGAACGAGCGGATGAACCAGCGCGGCTGCAGCGATGGCGACTTCTTCGACGGCTCGGACATCGTGGGCTCCTGGTCGGCGTTGGTGGCGTGGTGGTGTCCGGCGGAGGCCGGGGGCGACGCTGGACTGGTGATCTCGGTCATCTCGGTCATTTCTGTGATCCCTGTTCGTCTGGGTATTGGAAGACATCGTCGAGCGGCACGCGGAACACCCTGGCGATCCGGAAGGCCATCTCGAGTGTCGGCGAGTACTTGCCCTGCTCGATGGCGATGATCGTCTGGCGGGTCACCCCGACGCGCTCGGCCAGGTCCGCCTGGGTCATCTCGCCGTTGGTGAACCTGAGCGCCCGGATCGAGTTGGTGACGTGCGTCGGCTTCACCATCGCTGGAACGGCCCGTGGTAGGCCGCGATCTTGGTGACGGAGCTCAGGAGGGCTCCGGCCAGGCCCCCGAGGAAGATCGCGTTGGCGATCCAGAAGTGATCGGCCCTGGCCATCGCCAGGACGAGCGCGGCGATCGAGCCGGCGATGATCAGCCAGTTGCCGACCCGCTCGCCGACGCGGTCGATCTCCCGGTCGCGCTCGTCGTTCTTGTCCGCCTCGCCGGGGTTCGAGGCCGCGGCCACGACGTTGCCCAGGACGTTCGCCACGACGAAGACGACGATCGTGACGATCATCGGCTCGACCCAGTCGACCTCGGCGATCGGCTGGCCGAGCACTTGCGGCACGACCAGGACCGCGTAGACGAGAAGCGTCGGCACGGCGACGACGAGCACGACCCAGTGGCTCTTCTCCTTGAACGTCATTCATGGCTCCCATGTCAAGGATCGTTGACATCGGCAATGTAAAGCCAGAGTGACACCGTGTCAAGTATCTTTGACTAGCTCCTGCTCACCGCGTCCGGCGTCCAGGATGCCGGCGCTGCAGGCCGTGCCTGGGCAGCGCGAGCGAATCGGCCGTCGCTCCGCGGGAGGCTGCGCCGCATGATGGCTCGGCCAATCGACGAAGGAGATGCCGGTGCGCGAGTTGATCAGCAGCCGCCGTTGGGTCGGTGTCGCAGGAGTCGTCGTCGTCGCCCTCGTCCTCGCGGCGTGCGCGTCCGGCAGCAGCCTGACTGGGAAGACGTGGCAGTGGAACTCGTGGACGACCCTGACCCCCCAGACCCAGGCAGACGTGCCGGACCCGTCGAGCTACACGATCGAGCTCAAGTCGGACGGGACGTTCCAGGCGAAGGCCGACTGCAACACCATCTCGGGGACCTACATCACGTCGGCCTCCCAGGCCCTCAAGATCACCCTCGGCCCGTCCTCGCTCGCCGCCTGCGGCCCCGACTCGCTGTCGGACGATGTTCGTCGAGAAGCTGGGCCTGGCCACCGCCTACACGTTCTTCCGGTCGGAGATGACGATCAACCTCCAGGACCTCGGAACGATGACGTTCAAGTAGCGGACCCCGGCCGAAGGCCCGTGGCAGCGCCCGCTCGCCCCATCCGTCAGACGCGATCCAGGAACTCCAGCACGCGGCGGGTGAGCAGCGCGGTCGCGTCGGCGTCGTACGACGGCAGCGAGCTGTCGGCGAAGTAGTGCTGGTCGCCCGGGTAGAGGAAGAGCTTCGCGTCCTCAACCTTCTCGACGATCTCGCGGGCGGCCTCGACGTCACCCTCGCCGACGAAGATCGGGTCGGCGTCCATGCCGTGGATCTGGACGGGGACGCCTTCCGGCCACGGTCCGAAGGCCCACTCGCCGCCGATCGGGATGCAGGAGTAGAACAGCAGGGCTCCCCGGGCGCCGGGTCGCGTCTGGGCCAGCTTCTGCGCTGCCATCTCGCCGAGCGAGAACCCGGCGTACACGAGCGCGTGAGGCAGGTCGTCGGCCGCTCGAACGCCGCGCTCCAGAATGCTCTCGAACCCGATCTCGCGCGCGTAGGCGAGACCGTCGTCCAGCGTCCCGAACGTGCGCCCGTCGAACAGGTCCGGCGTGTGCACCGTGTGCCCGGCGGCCCGCAGTGCGTCGGCGAACGCCCGGACGCCGGGGGTCAGCCCCTGTGCGTGGTGGAACAGCAGGACCTCGGCCATGGGAGCCTCCACGTACGAACGATCAGTCGTTGAGCAGCCCGTCGCATCCCGCGCTCGCGATGATGGCGCCGATCGTGGCCCACGACCTTCCGAGCCGTCGGCGCCACGGTCACCGACTCGTCGTGATCCGCGCGCGCCCGGTCAGCCGACCGCCCGAAGCAGCTGCGCTCGGTGCCATGGCGCCTGCAGGCCGAGGTCGGCGACCCAGCGTTCGACGTAGGCGAGGTCGAGGGAGTCGCCTCCGATGTCGAGCATCCCCGCGACATCGCCGAGCTGCAGATCGGATCCACTCGCCATGGCCCACTCGAGCTTGGCGATGACGGTGTCCTCGGGGCTGGCGAGCCAGGCAGTCGTGCCGAGCAGGTCGGCACGGATTCTGCGGGCGAACTCCTCGCGCGAGAAGGCTCGGTCCTTCCGGACCAGGAAGTCGACCTTCCAGCCGGTCGCCCCGTCGATGGCATTGAACTGCGTCCGGTCGCCGAGAGCGCGAAGAGCCGCGTCCGCGTCGACGTAGAGTCCGGCTGCCTCGAGCTCCCCCACGAGCCGGTCGATCCCCCCTGGATCCGGGTCGATCACGATGTCGAGGTCCCGCGTGGCCCGCGGCTCTCCGTGATACGAGCTCGCGACGGATCCGGTGATCATGTAGGGCACGCCGGCACGCTCCAAGCGGGCGATCGTGCCGGCGAGGAGCGCGACGAGGCTCACGGGCCGGGGGCGACCCGCCGGGCACGGCGGCGGGCGGCTTCCTCGCGGCCCAGGACGATCGCCGCCAGCGCTGCCCGAACCTCGTCGTCGCCATAGGCCGGGTGCCGGTGTCTGATCCCGGCCTCGGTGACGGCGCGGATCTCGTCGCTCATCTCGGCGGCCATGGCCACTCGCTGCCCGGGCGTCATCCGCCGGAACGCCTCCCGCTGGCGTTCGAGGGCGGCCGTGGACGTGTCGGGCGAGGGCATCGTGCCGCTACTGTAGCCTGACCTCGTGCCGTCGAGACCAGCGCGGACGCGCGGTCCGGCGAGGGCACGATGTGCTGCTAGGCCGGCCGGTAGCCGAGGTAGACCACCAAGTACGCGCGGTGCCGGGCGGCACTGGGCAGCGATGTCGGACGTGCCTACGCTTCCCGTGTTTCGATGGGAGGGAGAGCGGTGGTGCTGCGGGCGAACATGGTCGGCCGGAACCCGTTGCCGGTGGAGCAGCTCGCCGCGGTCGCAACGGCGGCACGCGCCCGGCTGTGACGGACGTCGAGGGATGCGGTCGATGCACCGAGGCCCGAGACGGCGGACGACGCGGTCGTCCCCGAGAAGAGTCGTCGTGACGAGATGAAGGGGAGAACCGAGGGGACCGGCGCTGCCGGCTTCCGCACGCCCAGCTCCTGGGAGCTGATCGGCGAAGCCATCTTCGGCGCGCGCCGGCCGCTCGACTGTGTCCAGGTGGAGGTCACGACGCGCTGCCCGGGCCGGTGCAGCTACTGCCCCCACACCACCGGCCGCGAGCAATGGCTCTCGCATGACATGGACATGGCGACCTTCCGCCGGATCGGGCCACTCATGCGGCGTTCCAGCCGGGTGCACCTGCAGGGCTGGGGCGAGCCCCTGCTCAACCCGGCCTTCTTCGACATGGCCCTGGCTGCCCGGAGAGCCGGCTGCCAGGTCTCCACGACCACCTGTGGCGTGCCCATGGACCCGGAGCTGGCACGAAGGATCGTGGCGAGCGGGATCGACGTCGTCGCGTTCTCGCTGGCGGGAACCGATGCGGCATCGAACGTCTCGCGCCGGGGCGTGGACTTCGACCGGGTCTGCGAGGCCGTGATCACCCTGCAGGTGGCGCGCCGGGGCCGGAGGGGCGCGTACCCGAGGATCCACCTGGCTTACCTCATGCTCGCCTCCGGGATGGAGGCCGTCGCCGGCCTCCCGGCGCTGATGCAGCGCCTGGGCGTGGACGCGGCGATCGTCTCGACGCTGGACTTCGTCACCGAGCCCGCCCTGTACCCGAGGCATTCACCCCGGACGAGCCGGCCAAGCTCGCCAGGGCCGCGGATCTCCTCGCCTCGGTCGAGACCGAGGCACGGCGCCGTGGCCTGGAGCTCCACTGGGAGCTCCCCGGCCCGGCTGCATCCGGCACCAGCTGCCGCGAGAGCATCGGGCGGTCCCTGTTCATCTCCGCGGATGGCTGGGTGTCGCCGTGCGTGTCCGTCAATGTCCCGACGGGCGACAGGGATCCCATGCGCAGGGTGTTCGGCAACGTGCGCGACGTGGATCCCACGGTCATCTGGGAGGGCGCCGGCTTCCGGCACTTCCGCGAGCACCTCGCCGCCGGCGACCCGGATCTGCCCTGCCGGAGCTGCCCCAAACGCTTCAGCGCCTGAGGCGGCCGGGCAAGCGCCGGGTCCCGTCGCTGTTGTTCGCGCGCGCCCGACACCCTCCGGGCGCGCCGGGCTCGCGCGCCAGCGGACGTCGGCGCTCCGCGGGAGGCTGCGCCACATGATGGCCGGCCAATCGGCGAAGGGGGGACCGACACCACGTCGGCGTCCCAGGCCCTCAAGATCACCCTCGGCCCGTCCACGCTCGTCGCCTGCGGCCCCGACTCGCTGTCCGACGTGTTCGTCGAGAAGCTGGGCCTGGCCACCGCCTACACCTTCTTCCGGTCGGAGATGACGATCAACCTCCAGGACCTGGGCACGCTGGGGTTCAAGTAGCGGGCCCGGCCGCTCGCCCGATCCGTCCGACGCGCTCCAGGAACTTCGGGCCGGGGGAACAAGGGAGAACGGCGGCCCCCGGGGGGGTCGCCGTTCTCGTCGCCAGGTCAGGCGGAGGGTCGGCTCGGGCGCGACGCCCGAGCCTCGCCGAGCTCAGGGATACGTGTACTCATCGGCGGCGGTGGCCGGCGACGAGCCGCCCGACGTCGTGACGCGGACGTGCACGGTCTGACCCGAGGTTCCGCTCGGCGCCGTGGCCGTGATCGACGTATCGCTGTTGACGGTGAACGCGGCGTTGGTCCCGCCGAACGTCACCCGGGTCGCTCCGGTGAAGTACTTGCCGCTGATCGTCACCTCGGTGCCGCCACCGACGCCGGTCACGATCGGCGCGGGATACAGCTGGATGAGATGGGACTTCGGATTGAGCAGCTCAGTGGCGATCGACTTGAAGACGTCCGGCAGATCGCTGGCGTCGACGACGTGGAAGAAGTGGCTTGGATCCTGGTTTCCGTCGTCCCCGTTCGGCGCCTTCGCGAGGGACCTCATCAGCGGGATGTCCAGGCAGCCCGAGGTCAGAGGACTGCAGGTACCCTGCGCGCCGACGAGAACGCTGTAGACCTGGTCGGCGGCGCCGCGGAACGCGGCGATGTCAGCGGCCCTGGGACGAGCTTCCCGAGGACACCATCCCCATTGCGCCAGGGGCGACCGTCGGACAGGAGGATGAAGACCTGTTCGACGCCGCTTCGAGCGCCGGCGGTCATGACCGTCACGCCCCGGGCCAGGCCCTGCTTCAAGGGCGTGTTGCCAGCGCCGCTGAGTGGGGCGATGGCGGCCCTGATGGCCGGGAAGTCGGTCGTCAGGTCGGACAGGACCGAGGACGCCGGGGGGTCCACGTTCCAGTCGCCGGAGAACCTGACGACCCCCACCCGCTGGACCCCGTTGGCGGCCTGCAGGGAATTGAGCAGCTCGTTGGCCGCACCCTTGGCCCAGTAGATCCGCGGCTGGCCAGCGGCGCGGTTGGTCTGCATGCTGCCGGAGGTGTCCATGACCAGCACGACATCGAAGGGGGTGTCGGGCAGGATTCCGCAGAGGCCCCGACAGGCGGCCGACTGGACGACCCCGGTGTTCCCGCTCTCCACGCCCACGACGCGAGCGAACCGGTACCCGGTCGTGACATTCCCGTCCACGACGACGACGTTGCACTTGTCGCCGAGAGCGGGAGAGCAGGCGGAGGTGCGCGTCTTGCCGGCGCCGGTGAAGTCGCCGACGACCGCACTGCGCCCAAGGGAGGGACTCGGGTCGCAGTCCTGCGGGATGAACGCATCGATGTCCGCGCTGTCGAACGCGCCCACGTTGCCGGCTCCGGTGCCGACCAGGCACCGATAGCTGATGACGTAGTTGCCTGGTCGCGACAGCCCCGGATAGGTCGCCGCGACGGTCTGGTCGATGAGAGCCGTGACCTCGTCCGCCGCGCCGCTCACCGATCCGTCGACGGGCATCAGGGTGCCGCCGGCAAGGGCGCCGGCGTCCACCGCGTTCACGAGGCTCTGACGGTCGTTGCGCAGCAGGCCGATGTCCACGACCAGCGCGGTGAAGGCCAGGATCACCACCAGGACGATCGAGAACAGGACGAGGACCTGGCCGCGCTCGCCCTCGGCCCCGCGGCTGTGGCGTCGCGGGTGGATCGGCAACCGGCGGAGATTCATTCGAGCACCATCTGGACGGTCGAGCTCATGGGGATGGTCGCGCCGAAGAGCAACGGGAAGAAGGCTTGGTGGTTGTAGCTGACGGTCACCCTGGCGGAGTCACCAGCCGCGGTACTCGCGCCGAACCCGACGCAGCTGGTGCTGCCCTTCGGGACCCGGCACGTCGTTGTGCTGACGGCGAGCCCGCCGGCGGCCGCGCTCACCTGGCTCGAGACCGCAGAAGGGATCGCTCCCGGATCCTCGGTCATCGCCGTCGCCACCCTGGCCCCCTCGCGCGCCGCGTTGATGACGGTCATGCGCGAGTAGAGCAGGAACCCGAAGTCCAGGATTCCGCAGAGGATCAGGAAGAGGATGGGGACGACGAGGGCGAACTCGACGAGCGACTGGCCGCGCGAGCGCCGCCGTCGCCTGGACCTGGCTGTCGGACCAGTGGGAGTGGGCATCTTCGATATCCCTCGTGGTCTCCTGGCTGGATCGGTGGGGTGGATCGGCTCCTCTGCCGATGGTCACGAGTCGACTGGGCCGGAAGTACTACACACTAACCTTGCAGCGCACCTGTCGCCCAGATGGTGCGGGGCCGGTGGTGGTGGCTGGACGCACCACGACCGTCGAGGATCACCACGCGTGCGAACAGACGAACCGGGTGCGAGCGGCGCGCGAACTCCTCTCTCCTGTGAGCCGGTCGATCCCCTGGATCCGGGTCGATCACGATGTCGAAGTCCCGTGTGGCCCGCGACTCTCCGTGATGCGGGCTCGCGACGACCTCGTCGTCGCATAGGCCGGGTGACGGTGTCTGATCCCGGCCTCGGTGACGGCGCGGATCTTGTCGCTCATCTCGGCGGCCATGGCCACTCGCTGCCCGGGTGTCACTCGCCGGAACGCCTCCCGCTGGGGCTCGAGGGGGTCGTGGACGTGGCGCGCGAGAGCATCGTGCCGCGACTGCAGCCTGACGGCACGCCCGCGCATCGGAGGGTGGTGCGCGGTGACGTCCTCAGTCCCAGGGGTCGATCTGCGGCAGCCCGGCGATCCCGAGCGTCTCGTTCAGCTCGGCGCAGTGCCAGACGTCGTGGGCGAAGACTCGCTGGATGACCCAGCCGCGGGCATGCGCCCACGTCTCGTCCCACTCGGGGCGACGCAGCTCGTCGCCGAGCATGTCCAGCGTCCATCGGTCCAGGCAGGCCTCGACGATGCGGAAGGACGAGTCGAGCGCCTCGACGAGGTCGTGCGCGCTGAGCACATGCTCGAGGTCGTCGTCCCCCGGGCAGTTGTGCGCGGCGTCGGTGAACGGCGTGGTCTCGGCGCCGGGCTCGCCGGCGAAGTCGCAGAGCCAGAACACCCGCTGGCAGGCAATGTGGCCCACGGTCGCCCAGATCGGCCATCGCTCGGGCGATGGGCGGATCGCCAGCTGCTCGTCGGTCATCGCCGCGACGACGTCGCGGAGACGCCGGTTGTGGTGGGGCCAGCTGCTGTAGGCCGGTCGAATCGTCAGGGTGCTCATGCGGCCCACGGTACAGCGCACGCACCCGCGGCGACGGGCGCGAACCTACTCGGGGATCCCGGGCTGTGCCGGGTCTCGCGTCGTCCGTGCGGCGAACGCCCGGACCGCCCCGGCCGTGCCGGGACCTGCCAGCGGGAGGCCGTGACCGCCGGCGAGGACCGCGGGCTCGAGGTCGGCGATCTCAACGATGGAGGAGGCCGCCGCCTCCCGATCCCAGGTCGTGTACCAGGGCGGTCCGGAGAGGCCCTGCTGCTGCCGCAGCATGCCTCCCCAGGAGTTGACCTCCAGGGTCACGAGGGCGTCACCGCTGATGACGACCCGGTCGGCGCCCCGGACGTACGCCACGTGACCCGGGGTGTGGCCCGGCGTGGGGATCCACTGCCAGCTCTCCAGGCCCGGGATCGCGCCCCCGGGCGGGAGCGGCTGGACGATCCCGGCCAGGCTCCCGGCGGCGAGGATCGCCTCGCGTCGGCGCCCGCCGATGGCGCGCATGAGGGGCAGGATCAGCCAGCGGTCCAGCGGCCCGGCGTACCGCACCATGGCGGCGAAGTCCCCGGTGGCGATCGGGATCTCGGCGGGGTGCGCGAAGACCGGGCATCCCCAGGCCCGGGCCAGCTCGCGGGCCGACCCCTCGTGATCGGGGTGGGCGTGCGTCAGGAGGATGGCCGACGGGGACTCCCCGGGTCCCAGCAACGAGCGCACGGCCGCCTGGATGCGCGGTCCGTCGTTCGTCCAGCCGGCGTCGACCAGGATCCACGACGACCCGTCGCGGACCAGGTAGGCGTTGGTCTGCGTGCGACCCCATGGCCCGAGGAGGTAGACGTCCGGCGCAATCTCCGTGGCGGCAGCACCGGTGGATCCCGGGTTCGCGCGTGTTGCCGCGTCGACCCGCCCCTCTGCGCGATCGCGGAGGCCGAGCAGCATCCGGCGTTCCATGATCCACGAGGCCGGCACGAGCAGGAGCCGGGTCGCCACGCGGACGGGCCTCGCCTGGTGGACCGTCGCCATCCGGGTGCGGCTGAGGAGCCGCGTGGCGTCCCCGGCGGGCTCCAGGATCCACGTCCAGGCCCACGTCCCGTCGTCGGTGCTGGTCGCCAGCACGCGCTCCCGCTCGACAGCCCGGACCCGCAGCCCGGTCCCGTCGTTGGCCACCGGGACCACGTCGCCGACGGCCAGACCCTGCAGCTCCGGCACGATCCGGCGGCTGCTCCGCATGTCGAGGCCGAACAGCCGGTCCAGCCAGTCGTAGGCGTAGGCCCCGGCCCGACCCACCCCGATCTGCACGAGCCACGGCCACACCTCGGCGGGCGGAGCGGCGATGGAGATGGCCCGGGTGGCGACCAGGTCCGCGTCGGGGAGCAGCTCGTCACCCGGGAGTGGGCGGCGGGTCTCCTCGCCGGTGGCGCCCCAGTCCAGCATGCGTCGCCACAGGCGAGGTCCTGCCAGGACCCCGACCGCGGCCAGCGACCCGGCCGCCGCGAGGACCCCCATCCGCTTCACGGGAGGAGTGTCCCCACTCCCCCGCCCCGCCAGCAGAGGCGAACGGCCCGTCGCGCGCCGCCCTGCGGCCCACCGGCCGTCATGCCTCCGACGCTTCCGGGACCGTCGAAGGGGCCGGGCGTGTGGCCCGCCTGCGGCCTGGATCCGACGCACGCTCGAGGCTGCGGGCATGGGCCTGGATGTGGTCACGCACCACCGCCAGGTGCTCGCCCGGCGTGTACGGTCGCGAGCCGACTCGGTACGGGATCAGTCCGAGCGCGGGTGACAGGATCGAGGCTCGGATCGTCGCGTGAGCGGCTCGGAAACGGTCGACGATCGTGTCCAGCGGCACGGCTCTCGCCTCTGCCACGCCCCGTTCGTTGAGGTCCGAGAGGCGGCCTCGAAGGGGCGTCGGCCGGCGTCCACGAACCAGGTCGTGCACGTTGCGGGCGAAGCTCTCGTGCCAGAACGTGACGTGGCCCACGACGTCCCGGACCGCCCACGAGTCGTCGACGAGCACATCGGCGGAAGCGTTCGCGGCGGCGGCCGCGACCAACCGCTCGACAGCCGAGTCGAGCTCGGCCAGCAGCGCGGCGCGCATGGCCAGCTCCGCGCCGTCCGCGTCATCCGCACCATCCGCGCATGGACCGCTGTCGTGCGCCATGGGGAGGATCTTCGCCGATCCTGCCGCGGCCGGATCGGCCGGATCGGCCGGCCGGCAGGGGCACCGCTCGACTACCCTGCTGGCCGGGCGCCTGCCGCCGGCGCAGGTTCCCGCCGCGAAGCAGAAGAGGTCGCCGTGCCCACAGGATTGCCATGGCGCTGACCGCACGCCAGCTCAACCGGGCAACGCTGGCCCGGCAGCTGCTGCTGCGCCGCGAGTCGCTGAGCGTGGTCGAGGCCGTGCACCGCGTCGTCGCACTGCAGGCGCAGGAGCCCGCCTCGCCCTACGTGGCCCTCTGGAACCGGCTCGTCGCGTTCGACCCCGCCGACCTCGACCGTGCCTTTGCCGACCATGCCGTCGTCAAGGCCACGCTCATGCGGATCGCGCTGCACGCCGTGGACGCCGCGGACTACCCGGCCTTCCACGAGGCGATGCAGCCGAGCCTGCGGGCGTCGCGCCTGTTCGACCGCCGCTTCACCGGGACCGGGCTGACCGCGGCCGACGCCGACGCCCTCGTCGAGCCGCTCCTCGCGTTCGCGGCACAACCCCGCACGAACGCCGACGTCGAGGCCTGGCTGGCCGGCCGGCCCGGCGGCCCGGTCCACGAGCGCGCGTGGTGGGCGCTGCGCACCTACGGCCCGTTCGTCCACGCCCCGACCGGCGCAGCCTGGTCGTTCGGTCCGCGGCCGTCGTACGTCGCCGCGCGCGAGCAGCGACGAGCGGGCGACGAGAACGCGTCGCTGGAGTGGCTCGTCCGCCGCTACCTGGAGGGGTTCGGGCCGGCCACCGTCGCGGACGTGGCCCAGTTCGCCCTCGTCCAGCGGTCGAGGGCACGCGACGCGCTGCAGTCGATGGCCGGGATCCTCGAGCGGCTCGAGGGCCCGGACGGCTCCGAGCTGTTCGACGTGCCGGGCGGCCTGCTCCCGCCCGAGGACACGCCCGCGCCGCCGAGACTGATGGCGATGTGGGACAGCACCCTGCTCGCCTACGCCGACCGCAGCCGCGTCATCCCGCCGGACTACCGACGGCTGGTCACGCGGAACAACGGTGACGTCCTGCCGACCCTGCTCGTCGACGGCTACGTCGCCGGGGCCTGGCGCCCGGTCGAGGACGGCATCGAGGCGACCGCCTTCCACCCGCTGCCCGGGGAGACGTGGGACGAGCTGGAGGCCGAGGCCCGCGCCCTGGTCGCGTTCCTGGCGGGCCGTGATCCCGCCGTCTACCGGCGCTACGCCCACTGGTGGGACGAGCTGCCGGGCGCCGAGGTCCGGGTGCTGGCTCGCGCGCCGTCGAGCTAGGCACCGCGCTCCGGCGCGCCCGGGACCCTCCGGGCTCGTCACGGTCCCCAGGCTCGCCCGGGACCGGAGGACACGGCGGAACCGGCCCCGTCGGCCCGGCGCGACGTCTTCGGGCGCCGCCATGGCCGCAGTCAGTGGAGTCGATCCACGGGTGCTTGACAGGTGACCACCGGTAGGTGTAGTACTACCCGTGTATTCCTTCCGTCATTGCAGGAGCACCCGTGGATATCACCGTCTACCTGCCCGACGAGGTCGCCCAGCGGGCGAAGGCGCAGAACGTCAACCTGTCGCGGGTCCTTCGAGACGCGCTGACCACCCAGTTCGCCGAGGAGGACACCGTGAGCGCGACGCTCGAGGAAGCCAGGACCGTCACCCTGGAGCTCAGGACGGACGAGGGCCGGGCCTACCGCGGGCGGATGGAGGCGACCCTCATCGGCGAGAACGCGACGTCGGGCACGGCCGTCTACCTTCGGCGAACCGGCGAGGTCATCACCTACCGCCCGGAGGACCGCCGGTTCCGGACGGTCGACGACCCCGCCAGCGGAGCTCCTCGCCGTCCTGCCGACGGACGGCTACATCGCGGCGATGGACGCCCTCGGCATCGTGCCGGAGGTCGATCTCGACGCCGGGTTCGTGGCGGTGGCACCGGCGACCGGCGAGGCCCCGCCCCCGCGACGGACCGCCGGCCGGAAGCTCCGTTCCGTGCCCGGCGACCTGGTCGAACCTCCCGTGAGCTTCCTCAAGCGCCTGGCCGGCCACGGGGGCCCGTCCACGGTGGAGGTGTCGCCGCCGCCTGCCCCGCCCGAGGCCGAGGCCGAGGCAGCGCCCGACGCCGAGGCCGCGCCCGAGGCCGAGGCCGCGCCCGACGCCGGGGCCGCGCCCGAGGCCGCGCCCGACCCCGAGGCACGCCCGACGTAGGCATGCTCGGCGGGGATCGACCTCGCATCCAGCACCAGCGACCGGCGTCACGCCGGCCTGCAATCCCGCGTCCGACGTCCTCCGGCGCGCCAGGCGTTCCCGTCCCCTGCAGACGGTGTTGGCTCAGACCGTCGTGCTGCTGCTCTGCTCGGTGGTGTTCTTCCTGCTGGCGGCCCGGCGGCTGCGGTTCGGCTGACGGGCGTCTTCGCGAAGGAGGCCGCGGGCCGGGGCGGCCCGCTGGACCGAGCCTCAGGTCGTGATGACGACCTTGCCCTGCGTGTGCCCCGCCTCGACGTAGCGGACCGCCTCGGGCGTCTCGCCCAGCGGATAGGCCCGGTCGATGACGGGCGTGACCTTCCCCGGGCGAAGGAGCTCCTCCAGGGCCACCAGGTCCGCGTGCACCCACGTCGCCAGGAAGGGGACCAGGCGCTGGCCCACGAAGGGCGACGTGAGGCTCGCCGTGGCGATCCGATCGAGGCCTGCCAGGCGGCCTTGGCCGCTGCTGAGCACCAGCACGCCCTTGGGGGTCAGCCCGCGTCGCAGGTGCGCGGGCGAGTGGGTGCCGGCAAGCTGGAAGATGACGTCGTAGGGCTGCCCGCCCGGGATGACGTCCTCGCGCGTGTAGTCGATGACAATGTCCGCGCCGATCGACCGGACCATCTCCACGTTGCGCGTGCTGCAGACGCCGGCCACCTCCGCGCCGAAGGCCTTCGCGATCTGCACCGCGAACGTCCCCACGCCGCCGGACGCACCGATGACCAGCACCCTCTGGCCCGCCTGGACCCGGCCGCGGTCGCGCAGGCCCTGGAGGGCGGTCATCGCCGCGAGAGGGACCGCCGCGGCCTGCTCGAACGTGAGGCCCGCCGGCTTCGCCACGAAGTGGTCCTCGCCCGCGCAGCCGTACTCGGCGAACGCCCCGTTGCACCAGCCGAAGACCTCGTCGCCCGGCCGGAACCGCGTCACGCTCCCGCCGACCGCCTCGACCACGCCGGCGACGTCGGTGCCCGGAACCGGGTGCTTCGGCCGGCGCAGCCCGGTGCTGAAGCGCACGAGGAACGGGCTGCCCCGCACGATGTGCCAGTCCGCCGCGTTGACGGATGCCGCGCGGACGCGCACCAGCACGTCGCCATCCCCCACCGCCGGAGGGTCGAGCTCCGTCAGCCGGAGGACCTCGTCCGGCGCGCCGTATCGATCCTGGGTGATCGCCTTCATTCGTCTTCCTTCGCGGTCCAGGTTGAGCATCACTCTATGCTGACGGCGTGAAATGGAGGGCGCGATGAGCGACGGGGCGTCGACGACGGACGAGCTGGCAGCGGTGTACCGCGACCTCCATGCGCACCCCGAGCTCGCCTTCCAGGAGGCCCGCACCGCCGGCATCGTGGCGGGGCGGCTGCGTGCCCTCGGCTTCGAGACCACCACCGGCGTCGGCACCACCGGCGTCGTCGGCGTCCTCCGCAACGGCGACGGGCCGACCGCCCTGCTGCGCGCCGACATGGACGGGCTCCCCGTGCGGGAGGAGACCGGCCTCTCGTACGCGAGCACGCAACGTGGCACCGACGGCGACGGGCGCGACGTGCCGCTCATGCATGCCTGCGGCCACGACATGCACGTCGCGTGCCTGCTGGGCGCCGCGGCGCAGCTCGCGGGCGTGCCGGGGACCTGGTCGGGCACGCTCATGCTGGTCTTCCAGCCGGCCGAAGAGGTCGGCGGGGGTGCGCAGGCGATGCTCGACGATGGCCTGATCGAGCGCTTCGGGCGCCCCGACGTCGTGCTCGGCCAGCACGTGGCGCCGCTCCCGGCCGGCATGCTGGCCATCCGGCCCGGGCCCGCCTTCGCGGGCTCCGACACGCTGCGCGTGACGCTGCACGGCAGCGGCGGGCACGGCTCGCGGCCGGAGGCGACGGTGGATCCCGTCGTGATGGCGGCCGCGACCGTCCTGCGGCTGCAGACCATCGTGTCCCGCGAGGTGGGCGCCACCGACACGGCGGTGGTCACCGTCGGCGCGCTGCACGCGGGGACGCGGGCGAACATCATCCCTGCCCAGGCCGAGCTGCTCGTCAACGTGCGCAGCTTCGACGAACGCGTCCGCTCCCGGGTGCTCGGCGCCATCGAGCGCATCGTGCGGGCGGAGGCCGCGGCGTCCGGGGCGCCCCGCGACCCCGAGATCGTCGCGGTCGACGCGTTCCCGGCGGTGGTGAACGACCCCGCTGCGTGTGCCCGGACCCGCGATCGCTTCGACGCCGCGCTCGGCCCGGGCAGCGTCGTGGACCCGGGTCCCGTTACCGGCAGCGAGGACGTCGGCATGCTCGCGACGGCCGCCGGCGCCCCACTCGTCTTCTGGCTGCTGGGCGGAGCCGACCCGGCGCTGTTCGCCGGGGCGGCGGGCATCGAGGAGATGGCTCGGATCGCGGGCGAGGTCCCGTCGAACCACTCGCCGCTCTACGCGCCGGTCATCGAGCCGACGCTCTCGATGGGTGTCTCGGCCCTCGTCACGGCAGCCCGGACCTGGCTCCCGCGGGAGGGCTGAGACCGCCGGGGCGGTCCGACGCCGGCACGCGGCTGCCCCCGCATCCTCCGGGCGCGCCAGCAGCTCACCCGGGCGGCGCCCCCTCCCCCGCCCCTCGACGCCGATGTCCGGTGCTCCCGTGCACCAATGGAAGCATGCACGAACCCGGCAAGGGAGCACTTTGGTACTAGGCACGTGGAGCCGGTTGCACTAGCGTCCGACATCGGCACCGCGGACGTCGCGGGGCGCGAAGACCATGGCGGCACCGGTGCCGCGGTCTGGTCGCGGGATCGCCCTTCAGGGCAGATGGCCCGACGACGCGTGACCGGGGCGATTCGGCCGGTGTCGCCCGTGCGTCATGGCTCACGCGAAGGAGGATCCGCTCACATGAAGAGAGCATTTGCCGCGGCTGTCATGGCAATCGCACTCATCTGGCCCGCGAGTGTCGCGGCCGCCCTGCCGTCATGGAACCTGACGGGCACGTACACGCTCGAGTTCGTCTGCGTGACGGGGGACTGCGCCGGCGACACGTATGTCCACTCGATGACGATCACGAGCAGCAACACCATCACCGGGGCGGTGGTGGGCTCTGGCTTCAACGTGGATGTACCGGTGGATCCGGACCTGACCTGGGACGTTACGGGCACGGTCAGCGGCTCCGCCGTGGATCTCACGTTCGTCTGGTCTGTTGCCTCCGGTCTGACGGGCTACAACCCGAGGATCATGACGGGCACCATCGATCCGACGGGCGCGATGTCCGGCACGGCGGTCGATGGACAGGCTCCCCTGGAGCGGACCTTCACCTGGGCGACGACTGCGGGGGCAGCAACATCCATCGACCGCACGCCGCCCACGGCCGCCTTCACCGCGGTGCCCGCCTCGCCGACGAACGCGGCCACCCTCTCGTACACCGTCACCTTCAGCGAGCCCGTCACCGGCCTTGCGGCGGGTGACTTCACCCGCACCGGCACCGCGACGGGCTGCACCGTCGGGGCGCCATCCGGCTCGGGCCCGTACACCGTCGCCGTCACCGGCTGCTCCAGCGGCACCGTCATCCTGGCCCTGGCGGCCAACAGCGTCACCGACGCGGATGGCAACCCCGGCCCGGCGGCCGTCGTCACGGCGGCGACCGTCACCGTCGACCGCACGGCGCCCACGGCCGCCTTCACCGCGGTGCCCGCGTCGCCGACGAACGCGGCCACCCTGTCGTACACCGTCACCTTCAGCGAGCCCGTCACCGGCCTTGCGGCGGGTGACTTCACCCGCACCGGCACCGCGACCGGCTGCACCGTCGGGGCCCCATCCGGCTCGGGCCCGTACACCGTCGCCGTCACCGGCTGCTCCGACGGCACCGTCATCCTGGCCCTGGCGGCCAACAGCGTCTCCGACGCGGTCGGCAACCTCGGCCCGGCGGCCGTCGTCGCGGCGGCGACCGTTACGATCGACCGCACGGCACCAACCGCCAGCCTTCACCGCCGTGCCTGCCTCGCCGACCAATGCCGCGACCCTCACGTACACCCTCACCTTCAGCGAGGCCGTCACCGGCCTCGCGGCGGGTGACTTCGCGATCACCGGCACCGCGACCGGCTGCGTTGTCACTCCTGCGGGCTCTGGCAGCTCGTACACCGTCGCACTCACCGGCTGCACCGACGGCACGGTCACCCTGGCCCTCAAGGCCAGCAGCGTCACCGACGGCGATGGCAACCTCGGCCCGGCGGCCAACGTCACGGCAGCGACCGTGACCATCGACCGCGCCGCGCCGACGGCCACCCTCACCCCGCCCGTGTCGCCGACCAACGCGGCGACCCTGTCCTACACCGTCACCTTCAGCGAGGCCGTCAGCGGCCTCGCGGCGTCCGACTTCACCCGCGCCGGCACCGCGACCGGCTGCGTGGTCGGCGCGCCGACCGGCTCGGGCAGCTCCTACGCCGTCGCGGTCACCGGCTGCTCCGACGGCACCGTCACCCTGGCCCTCAATGCCAACAGCGTCTCCGACGCGGTGGGCAACACCGGCCCGGCGGCCTTCTTCACGACGGCGACCGTGACCATCGACCGCGTCGCGCCGACGGCCAGCTCGCTCGCCGTCAAGCCCCGCGTCGGTGCCGCCATGTCGGGAAGCTCGGTCCCACTCGCCGTGACCTGGTCCGCCAGCGACAACGCCGGAGGCTCCGGGGTCGCCCGCTATGAGCTCGCCCAGAGCAGGAATGGCGCGGCGTGGACGACGGTCTCCACCTCTCTCACGTCGAAGTCCGCGGGCGTCATGGCGGCCTCCTCGGGCACGGTGCGCTACCGGGTCCGGTCGGTCGACGCGGCCGGCAACGCCGGTGCCTGGGTGAACGGCATCACCCTGAGCCCGCGCCTCACCCAGCAGACGAGCTCGTCGGTCAAGTACTCGGGCACCTGGACCAGCGCGTCGTCGAGCTCGTTCTCGGGCGGGTCGGCCAAGTACGCGAAGGCTGCCGGGCGCTCCGCGTCGCTCAAGTTCACCGGCCGTTCGATCGCCCTCGTCACGGCCAAGTCGCCGTCCCGGGGCAAGGTCAAGGTCTACGTCAACGGCAAGTTCGTCACCACCGTCGACCTCCGTGGCTCCTCGACCCAGTACCGCGCAGTAGCCTGGCAGTCGACCTGGTCGACGTCAGCCACCCGCACCGTCAAGCTCGTGGTCGTCGGCACCTCCGGGCGCCCGCGAGTCGACCTCGACGCGTTTGTCGTCGTGAAGTAGCAGCGGAGGATCCGCGAGGATCCATCGACGCTCCGAAGGCCCGGCGAATCGGTCATCGATCGCCGGGCCTTCGGCTACGCCAGCTGCGGCGGGCGCTCCCAGGCGGCGCGCCCGCGCCCGCGCCCGACGCCCTCGTAGGCCCGCTCAGGCCGACCGGACGTCGCGGCGCGCGAAGGCGATCAGGCCGAGGAGGAGCAGGACGACGGTCGACGCCGCGAGGGCCGCGTAGCGCGCCCACTCGGTGGGGTTCGAGAGCGGGTCGCCGCCGAGCGCCCAGTCCCACGGCGAGAGCCACGCCCACGCATCCAGGACATCGCTCAGCGGGAAGAGCGCGGCGACCAGGTAGCCGACGAGGGCGAGGCCGAGGCCCACGGACAGGACCAGTCCCGGTCGCCCCGCGACGCCGGCGACGGCGATCGCGAGGCCGGCGTACACCGCGCCGAGCAGCGTGCACAGGACCACGGTGGCGACGATCCGGGCGTCGCCGATCTCGAGCCCGAACGCGGCATCGGACGCGAGCTGCGAGACCAGGGTGACGAGGGCGAGGACGGCAAGCCAGCCGAGGACGGCGGCGATGCGGCCCGAGAGCACCGCGTGCCGCGTGACCGGCTGGGCGAGCCAGAGCTCGAGGCGGCCGGCGTCCTCCTCGCCCGCGGTCGCGCCGTTGGCCAGCAACACCCCGGCGGCTGCGAGCATCAGCGGGATGACGACGTCGTACAGGCCGCCCTTCAGGTACCCGGCAGGACTCGCGAAATCCTCGAGGCCGAGGGCTTCGAGGAGCTCAGGCGGCAGCTGACCCAGCGCGTCCTGGAGGCCGGCGGAGCCCTGGAAGGCGGGCCAGAAGGCGACGGTGCCGACGATCATGAGAACGAAGGCGACCGACCAGCCGACGCCGGCCCTCCACGAGGCCCGGAACGGACCCATGACGAGCTCGAGGCGTCGGCTCATGGCGATCACGGTGCCCCGGTGTAGAGATCCAGGAACGTCTCCTCCAGGTCGGGCTCCTCGACGACGAGGCTCTCGACCGGATGCCGGCCAAGAACCTCGAGGAGCGGCTGGACCGGGCCCGACAGGACGGCAGTGAACCGGCGGCCGTCCGTCATGGGCGCGTCCAGGCCCGGCAGACCGGCGAGCTCCGCGGCCGGGGGGTCGCCCGCGAACCAGGCCTCGACCCGCTGGCGCGCGCGACCCTGCAGCTCGTCGACCGCCCCGAGTGCGACGATCTGCCCCGCTCGCAGCACCGCGACCCGGTCCGCGGCCCGCTGGACCTCGCTCAGCACGTGCGACGAGAGGAACACCGTGGCGCCGCGCTCCCGCGCCTCGCGCACGAGGCCGAGGAACTCGTGCTGCATCAGCGGGTCGAGCCCGTTCGTCGGCTCGTCGAGCACGAGCAGCTCCGCATCCGCGAGGAAGGCGAGGAGGAGCGCCACCTTCCGGCGATTGCCTGACGAGAGCTCGCGCATCCGCCGGCCGAGGTCGAGGTCGAGTCGCTCGGCGAGCTCGTCCCGGCGACGGCCGTCGAGCCCGTCGCGGACTCGCCCGATCGAGGCCACGAGCTCGCCGACCGTTCCGCGCTCGGGCAGTCGAAGCTCGCCCGGAACGTAGGCGAGGCGCGCTCGGAGCGCCGGGCCGTCGCGGCGCGGATCGAGACCCAGGACCTCGATCCTCCCGGCCGTCGGTCGCAGGAGGTCGAGGAGGCAGCGGATCGTCGTCGTCTTGCCGGCGCCGTTCGGGCCGAGGAACCCGAACACCTCGCCGCGGCGGACCTCGAGGTCGATCCCCGCGACGGCCCGGACGTGTCCGTAGTCCTTGACCAGGCCCGTGATCCGGATGGCGGGAGGGGAGCCGGCGGTCCTCTCCGGTGGCTGGAACGGCGCGTCCATGCAGACCCAGTTCGGTACTCCCGCCCGCGGCGGACGGGTGAAGAGCGGCCGCCCGACGGCGGAACACCGCGGTCCCAGTCTAGGTCTCTCGAGGCGCGCGGGATCCCCTCCGGGCAGCAGTCGCCGACCTCCGTGCCCACCGCGGAGCTGAACCAGGGGGCTCATCGAGCTCCACGGCAACCTCCCGTGGGCTACCGGGTGGACGTCACCCGTAGGATTCGAGCGTGAACGCCCACCGGCTCGCCCGGCCTCTCGTCGCGATCCTCCTCGCGGGCGCGCTCGGGGCCGGGTCGCCGAGTTTCACCGGCCCCGGCCCTGGCGTCGCCGCGGCCGCGCGGCCCCTGGCGGGGATCACCATCGCGGTCGACCCGGGCCACAACGGCGGCAATGCCACCCACGTCGCGCAGATCTCGCGCCGGGTCTGGACCGGGACCGGCTGGCGGCCATGCGCCACCGTCGGGACGACGACGGTCTCCGGCTACCCGGAGCACCGGTTCAACTTCGCCGTCGCGCTGCGGGTCAAGGCGCGCCTCGAGGCGCTGGGGGCGACGGTTCGCCTGACCCGGCCCAGCGACACGGGCGTCGGCCCCTGCGTCGACGTGCGCGGCAGGTTCGGCACGAAGGCGGGCGCGGACCTGACCGTGGCCATCCATGCCGACGGCTCGGCATCGTCGCACCGCGGCTTCTACGTGATGCGGCCCGGCCTCGTCCGCGGCTACACCGACGACATCGTCGGGCGCTCGGCGACGCTCGCCCGGGCGCTGCGGGCGGGCCTCGTGGAGGCCGGGCTGCCGATCGCCAACTACTACGCGAGCACCGGGATCCGGGCCCGGACCGACTTCGCCACCTTCAACCTGTCGGACATCCCGGTCGTCATGGTGGAGCTCGGCAACATGAAGAACGCCGGCGACGCCCGGCGCATGAAGAGCACCACCGGTCGCGACCGCTACGCGGCCGGGATCGTGGCGGGAGTTCGCAGCTACCTGGGCCGGTAACGGCACCTTCCGTGCGACGCGAGCCTCGCCTGCCGCGGCGCCGGCCGCGATCCGTCGAGGGGGGCGTTTGACGGAATCGCGCCGCGGCCCGATGGTGGGCCCAGCAGTCGCCATTGCGCCGGGCTCTCATTCGCCGGTCCGAAGCGCGCGACGGATCGGATTCCCCGCCATGGCTCGAACGCCCTTCGCCTCGCCTGCCGCGAGCATCGTCGTCAGCAGCGACGGCTACTTCGACGTCTACCCGCCGACCGATCGGTCGAACGGCGACAGGCCCGCATATCGCGGCGGCCTGGCCGAGCTCGGCACGGGCATCCGCGGCATCGACGACCGCCTGGCGGTCCGCCCGGACTCCGCGGCACTCGCGCACGCGGTCGAAGCCTGGTCGGCGGTCCACGGCAGTGCCGCGGTCCGGGGCGAGCTCGGCCGCGGCCGCGACGGCACCCACCCGGAGGCGTAGACCGCCCGCGCGCAGGCGCCGAGGTCACAACACCGGCGAATCGTCCGGATGACTGCCGAATCCCGTGACGTGCGGCAGGTTCGGCAGGTCGATCGATCGTGCGATGTTCGGACCATGGTGACCGAGCCGCGCGCCCCCGATCTCGTCGACGTCACGCTCCGCCGCGCGGTGCCGGCCGACATCCCGGAGTGCGGACGCATCCTCCACGATGCGTTCGCCACGGTCGCGGACCAGCACGGCTTCCCGCACGACTTCCCCTCGATCGAGGCGGCGACGAGGAGCATGCGCGCCCTGGTCAGCAACCCGGGGTTCTACGGCGTCGTCGCCGAGGCCGACGGGCGCATCGTCGGCAGCTCGTTCCTCGACGAGCGTTCGACGATCCACGCGATCGGGCCGGTCAGCGTCGATCCGACGGCCCAGGATCACCACGTCGGGCACGCCCTCATGGTCGCGATGCTGGAGCGGGCGAAGGAGACGGGCACGCCGGGCGTGCGCCTCGTGCAGATCTCGTACCACAACCGGTCGCTGAGCCTGTATGCGAAGCTCGGGATGGACGTGCGAGGGACCTTCGCCGCGATGTTCGGCGATCCGATCCACCTCACGTTTCCGGGCCACGAGGTGCGGAAGGCTACCGAGGCCGACGAGGCGGCCTGCAACGCCCTCTGCCTGCGCGTCCACGGCCACACGCGGGCGGGCGAGCTGCGTGGGTCGATCGCCGACGGCAAGGTGACGGTGGTCGAACGCCTCGGCCGCGTCACCGCCTACACGACGGGCGTCCACTACTTCGGCCACTCGGTCGCCGAGACGAACGACGATCTCCAGGCGCTCATCGGCGCCGCGGACGGGTTCGGGACGCCGGGGATCATCGTCCCCCTCGAGAACGGCGAGCTCTTCCGCTGGTGCCTGGCCCACGGCCTGCGGGTCTTCTTCGTCGTCAACCTGATGACGATCGGGCTCTTCCAGGAGCCCCGCGGCGCCTACCTCCCGTCGATCGGGTACTGACGGTCCGCCGCATCCGACCCCGGCCACCGAGAACGCGCTACGTGTCGGCGTGTTCGGCGCGATCGACGAGCGAGCCGACCAGGGCGGTCGGCACGAAGCCGACCGTGAGCATCGAGACCGCGAGGCCCGTCGCGATCGCGGTGAACGTCAGGATCTCCGTTGCGGGTCCGAACAGGGCGTTCCAGGCGGCGAAGGCGAAGACGGTCGCGAGCGCGCCTCCGACGACCGCGGCGTAGCCACCCGGGCGGCGGTCGAGCGCCCCCGCCAGGACGCCGCCGGCGATGACGACGCCAGGCATGAGGACAACGGCCGAGTCGCCCAGCAGGTTCCCGGGGAAGCCCCGATCGGAGAGTGCCGCGTCGAACACGAGCCAGGCGGCCACCATGGACCCGGCCCCGATCGCGGCGTTGACGAAACGGCGCACCTGGATGCCTCGGGCCGATCGTCGACGGGTCCGGCCGGGAATTCAAGTGCCGACCGGACCGCTCGACGCCGGGACAAGCGAGGCCCCCGGCACCGCTCGGTGCCGGGGGCCTCGAGGATCCGCGCCTCGACGGGGGATCGAAGCGCGGTGCACCGCACGGGCGCACCGCCGCAGGGGCGGGGGGTACCCCTGGGCGCGTTGACGTGGGCCACTCCGCGTGCCTTCTGGCACGCGGGGACTCGCTACAGGGTTGCGGGGCGCGTCCCGAGCGTGATCGAGATCGTCAGCGCCCGGCCGTCGCGGAGGACGTCGAGGGTGACCGTCTGGCCGGGTGCGAGCTGGCCGACGACGAGGTCGAGCGGGGTCGTGGCGGTGAGGGCGGCCCCGTCGATCGCCGTGATGATGTCGCCCTCGGCGAGGCCCGCGGCCGCGGCCGGGCTCCCGGCGACGATCGACGGCCCCTGCGGGGCGGCCGGCTGGGCGTCCTGCCCCTGGCCCTGGCCGAACGGGTCCTGGCCGTCGCCGAACGGGTTGATCCCGAACTGCTCGAACAGGTCCTTCAGCTCGTCGGGGACCTGGTTCGGGTCCTGGCCCTGGTTCGGGTCCTGGCTCGGTGCCGGCACCTGGGTGCCACCGTCGGTCGTCCCGGTCTGCGTGGGGATCCACGCGCCGTTGTCGACCGGCAGGTTGGCCGAGGCCTTCAGCTCGGGATCGATGGTCTGGAACCGGATCCCGAACCACGCCCGGGCCAGCTCCTGCCCGGACGACGCCTGGGCGAGAAGCGGCCGCGCGATGTTGACCGGGATCGCGAAGCCGATCCCCTGGGCGCCGCCGGCGACCGCCGTGTTGATCCCGATGACGTTCCCGGACCGGTCGAGGAGCGGGCCGCCGCTGTTGCCGGGGTTGATCGCGGTGTCGGTCTGGATGAGGTTGCTGAGCAGCGTGCCGTCCTGGACCTGGATGCTCCGGCCGAGCGCCGACACGATCCCGCTCGTCACCGAGTCGGTGAACTCGCCGAGGGGGCTGCCGATCGCGATCGCCTCCTGGCCCACCTCGATCGAGGACGAGTCGCCGATCGGGGCGGTCGGGAGGCCGGTGCCTTCCACCTTCACGATGGCGAGGTCCGTGAGCGTGTCGATCCCGTAGATCGACCCGTCGAGGGAGCGCCCGTCCTTGAGGTTGACGGTGATCTTCGCGGGGTTGCCGGAGACCACGTGGCGGTTCGTCAGGACGAGCCCGCTCGCGTCGAAGATGACGCCGGAGCCGGTCGCGGTGCCCTGGCCGCCCTGCCCGAAGATCGAGCCCTCCTGGGTCGCGCCGTCGGCGACGATCGTGACGACCGCCGGGCCGACGGCCTTGACGATGTCGACGATCGAGCGCTCGCCGGTGGCAGGGGCAGGCGTGGCGGGGGCCGCCTGGCCGGCCGGCGGCGTGGCCGGGGCGGGCGTCGCGGGGGCCGCCTGGCCGCCCGGCGGGGTGGCCGCCGTGCCGGGGAAGGCGGCGCTGGACGCGGGCGGGGCCGCCGCGGTGTCATTCGCGGCGCTGACCGCCAGGTACGTCCCGCCGGAGGAGAGGGCGGCCGTGGCGAGGATGGCGGTGATCAGCAGGGCCGGGCCGGTGCCACGGCGACGCGGGGACGCAGCCGGGGCCGGCTGCGGGACCGGCGCGGCCGGCGCGGGTGCGGCCGGCTGCGGGGCCGGCCCGTCGGCCTCGGGCACGGAAGCGGCCGGCGTCCACGTCACGGGCTGCGTGACCGCGGCGCCGGCGTCGGGCGCCGGGGAGTCGCCGGCGGGCGGGGTCGGATCGGGGGCGGCGGGGGATGGCTGCATGTCGGTCATCAGGTTCCTTCTTCCCGGGCGGCATTCGGGGGGCATGCGCTCGAAGCCCGGGGCGTTGGCAGCGACGTTGCACGGCGCAGGTGAACGCCCGCAGGCCCATCGGATGAAGGTTCCTTGACGTTGCGGTTTCTTCGCCCGGAGCGCGCCTGACCGCAACCCGACGCCGGGTCGCGCGGCAACCCGCGACGGTGCCGGCTCTCGGCGCCGCGCGCGGCGCGGGCGACTTCGAGCCGGAGGGCTCTGGCGGCGCGGCGCGAGCCGGCCCACCATGCACGTGCGGACCTGCGGTCGTGAGCGCTCGTCAACGAGGAGGCGTCGGATGGGAGACGAGGTGAAGGTGGGGCGGCGCGAGGCCGCCTTCGTTGTGTCGAAGCGGCTCCCGGTCACACTCGCCGGCATCGGGAGTGCGATCGGCGGGGCGTTCGGCGAAGTCTATGGCTACCTTGGCGTGCGCGGTGCCGTGCCGGAGGGTCCCCCCTTCGTCATCTACCACGGGGCGCCGGCATCCGTCGAGCCGTTCGAGATCGAGATCTGCGCGCCGGTGCCGGTGCCGGTCGAGCCCCCGGCCGGCTGGCAGGCGCAGGAGCTCCCGGCCGGCCTGTTCGCGACGCTGCTCCACGTCGGCCCGTACGACACGATCGGGGCCGCGTACGCTGAGCTCATGGCGTGGCCTGGAGAGCACGGCCTGGCCGTTGCCGGTCCGCCCCGCGAGGTCTACCTGAGCGAGCCGGAGACGCCGCCCGAGCAGATCAGGACGATCGTCGAGCTCCCTGTCGTCGAGATCTCCGGGCCGGGCGCCACTGCCTGACGGGCGCTACCCGAGATCCTCGGCGAAGCCCTCTCCCGCCGGGAGGATCTTCCGGCTTCGGCGTCGCTGATCCGGGTCGCCGGGCCACGAAGACGTCGCGTTGCCAGCTGAAGCCCGAGATGGTCGCCTCGAATCCGACCTCGCGGAGGAGGTCGAGCCAGCTGGCCCGCGGGAAGACGCCCTCGACGTGGCGGTCGTAACGCACGCGCACGTCGTCGCCGCCCTCCCGGAGGAGGATCGCGAAGTCCGTCACGAACGTCGTGTCGGCGGGATCAGGGTCGTACGACCACTCGAGGTAGCGGAGCGCGCGGCCGGGTCCATCGTGGCCGCCGTGGTCCGTGGTCGGCACGAACGTCTCGCGGACGCAATCGGGCACGAACACCGCGCTCCCGCCCGGTCGCAGGTGGACGAAGGCGGTCGTCATCGCCGCCCGCAGGTCGGCCTCCGTCGTCATGTACATGATCGCGTCGTGGACGAGGACGGCGTCGAACGTGCGGCCCAGGCGAACCGACCGCATGTCGCCGAGGACGTGCTCGCATTCCGGGTTGAGGCCGCGGCTCAGGTCGAGCATCGCCGGCGCGACATCGGCGAGCGTGAGGCGAAGGTGCGCCCGCAGGTGCGACGCGGTGTTGCCGCCGCCGGACCCAAGCTCCAGGAGCGTCTCGAGCGGGCCGTCCACGTGCTCGCGGAGCAGCTCGAGGATGTCGGCTGCCTCCTCGACGTACTCCTGGGGTGCCGTGAGCAGGTGGAACCAGCCCGCCAGCTCGTCGTACATGCGAAGCCCGTCACCGGGCCCGTCGTTCGCCCGCCCCATGCCACCCTCCTCCCCGGCTCACCCAGCCGCCCGGCTCCCGGCCCCGTGGGCCCCGCTCCGTGACCTCCGGATGCACCGAGCCTAGCGCGAAGCGGGTTGTGTCGCTCGAGCCGACGCGCCGCATCGCGGCACGCCGCCGGCGTCCCAGGCGTCCAGCGACTATCATCAACGCCTCCCGGAGGCCAGATCCCTCCGGCCCTTCCCCACCCTGCCGCTCGGCCACCCCCGGCGGTCGCCCCACGCGAGGCCCGCCGTCCGTGTCCACACCCACGCCCGCAGCCGCACCCGTGATCTCCCTGCCGCCCACGCTCCCGCTGATGCTGGAGCGTGCGATCGCCACCCAGGGGGCCGCCCCGTTCCTCGGCGTGCGCACGTCGACCACGCGTGAGCAGTCGCTGACGTTCGCGGAGTTCGGCGCTGCCGTCGAGCACGCAGCGGCGCGGCTCGCCGCGGCCCTCCAGCCGGGCGACCGCGTGCTGGTCCAGGGGGCTCCCGGGCCCGGGTTCGCGGCCGCGCTCTTCGCGGCGGCGAGGGCGAACGTGGTCCTCGTGCCGCTCGACGCGCGGATGACGCCCGACACCGTCGAACGAATCTCGGACCTGACGAAGCCGACGGCGATCCTGCTGGGCACCGGGGCGACGCTGGAGCCCGTGACGATCCCTTCGCTCGCGCACCTGCCGGTCATGGACCTCGACGACCTCGTCGACCCGCCGGGGCCGGCGGCCGTGGCAGCCCTCGCGGCGCGCTCGACCGCGGCGCCGGACGAGCCGATCGAGATCCTCTGCACGTCGGGCTCGACCGGCAACCCGAAGGGCGTGACGATCACCCAGGCGATGCTCCTGGCGTCGACGGAGCGGTGTCTCGCCACCATCCCGGCCGGGCCCAACCGCTTCGTCTCGATCCTGCCCCTCTCCCACATCATGGAGCAGGTCGCCGGCCTGGTGTACGCGGCCGCGGCCGGTGCCGAGACCGAATACATCACCACGCTCCGCCCGGACGTGATCGCGGCGGCGATCAAGGGCCACCGCGCGACGGCGCTCGTGGTCGTGCCCCAGGTCCTGGAGCTCCTCTTCGGCGCCATCCGCCGCGAGGCGGACCGGTCGGGCAGCGGCGCGACCTTTCGCCGGGCGCTCCGGTTCGCCCCGTACCTGCCGATGGAGCTGCGGCGGCGCCTGTTCAAGAAGGTGCACGCGGCGCTGGGCGGGGAGCTGCGCCTCGTGCTGTGCTCGGCCGCGCACCTGTCGCCGACCCTCCAGCGCAGCTGGGAGGCCCTGGGCGTCGAGGTCGTCCAGGGCTATGGCTCCACCGAAGCGGGGCTTGCCACGACGAACTTCCGTGGGCGCACGCCGCCCGGCCGGGTGGGCTGGACTCTCCCGCCCCTGGAGATCCGCGTCGAGCCCGACGGCGAGGTGGTGGTCCGGGGTCCATCGGTCTTCTCCGGGTACTGGGAGGACCCGGTCGCCACCGCCGCGGCGTTCACGCCCGACGGCTGGTACCGGACGGGCGACATCGGCGAGCTCGACGCGTCGGGCTCCCTGCGCCTGATCGGGCGGACGCGCTCGCTGATCGCGCTGCCGAACGGCATGAACGTCCACCCGGAGGACGTGGAGGCGGCGCTGATCGAGGAGGGCCTGGTGGAGCCCGTCGTCTACGAGGCCGAGCCGGGCCGCATCGCGCTTGCCTACCGCCCGGGTGCCGCGTTCAGCGAAGAGCCGGCCGACGAGGAGACGGCCCTCGTGGCCGCGGTGAGCGCGGCCAACCGCCGGCTGGCCATCCACCAGCGGATCACGGGTCGGGCGGCGTTCCCCGAGCCGGACTTCCCACGCACCCACACCCGCAAGGTGCGCCGCAGCGCCGTCGCCGCGCGGATGGCTGGGGTTCCGCTCACCCGCTGACGGCGGGATGCGACGCGACGAGCCCTCAAGATCGCGCTCGACGGATCGAATCGGTCCGAACGGCCGTCGCCCCCACGCCGGTGACGGCCTAGGATCGCGGCACGCCGAGGGGGCAGACGCCCATGGAATTCCGCGTCCTGGGCTCGGTCGAGGTCATCGAGGACGGTCGGCGGCTGACGGTCGCCTCCGGCCGCCAGCTGGCGTTGCTCGCGTTCCTCCTCGTGCACGCCAACCACACCGTCTCGGTGGAACGGATCATCGAGGAGCTGTGGGGGGACGAGCCTCCCGGGAGCGGGGCCAAGACCGTCGCCTTCCACATGTCGCGTCTCCGCGACGCGCTCGAGCCGGGGCGCCAACGGGGCTCGCTGAACGGGGTCGTGGCGACCGAGACCGGCGGCTACGTCCTGCGGGTGGACCCAGACCGGATCGACGCCGTCCGGTTCGAACACCTGGCGTCGCAGGGACGAGCCATCCTCTCCAGCGACCCCGAGACGGCGCGCGCGCGCCTCGACGAGGCACTGGCACTCTGGCACGGCGAGCCGTACGCGGGCCTGGCCGACGAGTCCTTCACACAGCCGGAGATCCGCCGCCTGGACGAGATCCATCTCCGGGCGCTCGAGGACCGGCTGGAGGCCGACCTGGCGCTGGGACGGCACGCCGAGGTGATCGACGAGCTCCAGGCGCTCGTCGCGCAGGAGCCCCTGCGCGAACGCCTGCGCGGCCAGCTCATGGTCGCGCTCTACCGCGCCGGGCGGCAGGCCGAGGCGCTCCGGACCTACGGCGAAGGTCGCCGGGTGCTGGGCGACGAGCTCGGCATCGACCCGGGCCCCGAGCTCCAGCAGCTCGAGGGATGGATCCTGCGCCAGGACCCACGACTCGAGGTGCCGGGGCGGCAGCGGAGAGTCCGCAACCCGTACAAGGGCCTGCGGCCGTTCGCGGAGGCGGACAGCCCCGACTTCTTCGGCCGGGAGGCGCTCGTCGCCCGCCTGGTCGAACGCCTGGGAGACGTGGCCCGGGCCGGCCGGCTCCTCGTCGTCGTCGGCCCGAGCGGCAGCGGCAAATCCAGCGCCGTCCGGGCAGGCCTGGTCCCGGCCCTGCGGGCGGGAGCGCTCCCGGGCTCCGCGGGCTGGCCGATCGCCGTGATGCAGCCCGGCACTCGCCCGCTCCGGGAGCTGGCGGTGGCGCTCCGCACGGTGGGATCGGGCGGCACGCTCGGGGATCCCGAGCGGCTGGGTCACGACGGCGGCATTGCCGGCGCCGTCGCACTGGTCCTTCCTGATGACGTTGCGCACCTGGTGCTCGTGGTCGACCAGTTCGAGGAGCTCTGGTCGCTCGTCGACGACGCCGAGCGGACGAGCTTCGTCGCGGCGCTCGTGGAGGCACTCTCGGCCCGCGATGGCCGGCTCCTCGTCGTCGCGACGTTGCGCGCGGACTTCCTCGATCGTCCGCTCCGCTCCCCCGGGCTCGGCGAGCTGGTCCGCGCCGGCACGGAGCTGGTCACGCCCCTCACGCGCGACGAGCTGGAGCGCGCCATCGTGCGGCCGGCGGCGTCGGTCGGGGTGAGGCTGGAACCGGGCCTCGCGACGGAGGTGATCGCCGACGTCGCCCGTCAGCCGGGCGAGCTCCCGCTCCTCCAGTACGCCCTCACCGAGCTCTTCGAGCGGAGCGACGGCCAGCGCCTGACGCGCGAGGCGTACGCGGCAGTCGGCGGCGTGCTGGGGGCGCTCGGCCGTCGGGCCGATGACGTCTACTCCGGCCTGGACGCCGAGGGCCGCGAAGTCTCCCGCCAGGCCTTCCTTCGCCTCGTGGTGCCGGGCGAGTCCGGCGAGCCGACCGCCCGGCGCGTCGCACGATCGGAGCTCCGCACCCTCGCCGACGATCAACGGCCCATCGACGAGGCACTCGACGCGTTCGGCCGCGGGCGCCTCCTGGCGTTCGACCGCGACGCCGTCACCGGAGAGCCGTTCATCCAGGTCGCCCACGAGGCGCTCCTGACCCGCTGGCCACGCCTGGGCGGGTGGATCGAGGAGGCACGCGAGGATCTCTGGACGCGCCGCCGCCTGGCGGACGCGGCAACCGACTGGATCCGTGCCGGACGCGACCCGGGGTTCCTGCTCGCGGGGAGCCGACTCGACCTGTTCGCGTCCTGGGCCGCATCGACCGACCTGCGCCTGGACGTCCCGGAGCGCGAGCTCCTCGACGCGAGCGACGCCGAGGGGCGCCGGCTCGACGAGGCGGCCGCGGCCCAGGTCGCCCACGAGCGCGCGCTCGAGCGCCGGGCGGCGACCCGGCTGCGGGCGCTCGTGGCGGTGCTGGCCGTCGCGGCCCTCGTGGCGACGTCGCTGTCGGTCGTCGTGTACGGGCAGGGCGAGGCCGCCAGGGAGCAGGGGGCGATCGCCTCCGCCCGCGAGCTGGCGGCCGCCTCGATCGGGAACCTGGGCACGGATCCGCAGCTCAGCCTGCTGCTGGCGTGGCACGCTGCGGACGCCACCGCCGGCCGGGGCTACGTCGTCGAGGAGGCCATGGACGCCCTGCACTGGGCGCTCCAGGCCTCCCACGTCGCGTACCCGGCGAGCGCGGCCCCCGCTGCCGTCCGAACCGGCCCGGACGACCGCCGAGGCGTCATGCTCCTGGCGCCGAACCTCTTGATGACCCTCGCGGCGACGGCGGCCGGCCGCGGTCTCCTCCCCGGGGAGTGCCGCACGTACCTCCATCGCGACGGCATGCCCGGCGGACCGTCGGCCTCCGGCTCGGCCGTGGAGGACGTGTACACGGCATCGGGCGTCGTCCCGGTCGAGCGGCTCGCGAGCGGATCGCTCGCCGGGTCACGGGTGGAGGCGGTTTCCCAGCTGCCGGTGGACCTGGCTCCGCATCGTCTCCGCGTTCGAAGAGGGAGACGGGTATCGACGTGACCGGGGCGACCGCCGCAGACGGCGATCTCGAGGCGCGCGTCGCGGCGGGAGATCTGCCCGACGTCGCGATCGTCTCGCGGCCGGCCCTCGTGGCGGAGCTGGCGCGGGCCGGCCTGCTGGTGGACATGTCCGGCTTCGTCGACGTCGCGCGGCTCCGCTCGAGCGCGGGCGACTACCTCGTGCGGCTCGGGACCGTCGGCGCCGACGGGAGCTGGCCGGCGGCGGAGGGACGCCTGTACGGCGCGCCGTTCGCAACCGAGGCGGAGAGCCTGGTCTGGTACCCGAGAGCGGCATTCGAGCGTGCCGGCTACGCGGTCCCCCGGTCCTCGGACGACCTGGCGAAGCTGGCCGAAAGCATGGTCGCCGACGGTCGAACGCCCTGGTGCCTCGGCATCGAGGCCGGGTCCGCGGGCGGAGGTGGGGGCGTCGCGTTCGTCGAGGAGATGGTGCTTCATGGGCCGGGCCCTGGCACCTTCGAAGCGTTGGCCGCGGGCAGGGAGTCCTTCACAGGCGACCCGGTGCGGAGCGCGTTCCAGGAGCTCGGCTGCCTGGCCTTCCGGGACGGCTACGTGCTGGGCGGCGTGGCCTCCGCTCTCCGCACCCCGGAGGCGATCGCCGCCTGGCCCATGTTCGTCGACCCGCCCGGGTGCTGGCTTCACCTCGCGGGCGGGACGGATCGGGTGGCGTGGCCCGCGGGAGAGTCCGCCACGCTCGCAGCATTCCCGTTCCCGGCAGCCGACCCGGTGTACGCCGACGAGGTCCGGGGGCGGGCCTTCACGGTGGTGGTCTTCCACGACCGCCCCGAGGTGCGCCGGGTCGTCGATCTCCTGCTCGACGACCAGTTCGCCGCCGCGGCGACGACGTCCCTCGCGACGGCCGGGATCTGGCCGACAGGCCCGCCGGACCCGGCCGCACATCTGGACGAGGTTTCGAGCCGGGAAGGCGAGCTGCTGCGGGCAGCCCTGCGCGAGGAGACCTTCCGCGTCGCGGCCTCCGATCTCATGCCGACCCGGCTCGCAGCGGCGTTCGCGCAGGCGACGCTGACCTACCTGACGTGGGGGGAGATCAGCCTGGGCGGGGTTCTCGGCGACATCGAGGAGGTCCGGCGGGGAACCAAGTAGAGGCGGGCTCCCGGGCGGTCCAGGCTAGCCGCCACCTAGCCCGACGCTAGCCGGCCGTCGGCAGGATCGACGACGAAGCCCGGTCGAACGGAGACCAGGGCGGCAGGCAGAAGAAGGCGGTGCGTCATGAGACGCTTCACGACACTCATCGGGGCGCTCGTGCTGGTGGTCGCGGCCTGCAGCGGGAGTGCCTCGCCGGCTGCGACTCTGGGGCCCGCGACCGCAACGCCGGCGGCAGCCACCCCTGGTGCCGCGACGGCGACCCCCGCGGCGATCTCCGCCACGGTCACCTTCGACGGGCAGGCGTGCACGTACGACGGCCCGCCCGTCATCCCGCGCGGCACGGCCGTCACCTTCACCCTGGTCAACACGCCGGCGTGGGAGAAGGGATCGCTCGGGGCGGGCCTCCTCGTCGCGCCGGTGCTGGACGGCACGACGTGGGCGCAGGTCCTGGCCTAGGCCGAGACGCGCCACGTCTTCCCGCTCCCGGATTGGATGAGGATCCCGGGACCGGCTGCCCTATGGAGCCGGCGAGGATGGGCTGGGCGAGGCCCTGGCGGTGGTCCCCGACGAGACGCGGAGGACGAGACGGGCACGATCGTCATGACCCGCAACCAGTACGTCGTCGTGTGCAACACCCACCCGGACGAAGGGCCACAGGCCCTATCCGGCGATCCTGCTCAAGGTTGAGGACGAGCCCCCGCCACGCCCGCGCCGACGGCGACGGCGACCCCGCGGCGATCTCCGCCACCGTCACCTTCGACGGGCAGACGTGCACCTACGCCGGCCCGGCCGTCATCCCGCGCGGTGCGGCCGTCACCTTCACCCTGGTCAACACGCCGGCGTGGGCGAAGGGATCGCGCGGGGCGGCCCTCCTCGTCGCGCCCGTGCGGGACGGCACGACGTGGGCAGCAGGCCCTCGCCTGGGCCGAGACGCAGCACGTCTTCCCGCTCCCGGAGTGGATCGGATCCCCGGGACGGCTTGAGCGCTCGGGGCCGGCGAAGATGGCCTGGGCGAGGCCCTGTCGGTGGTCCCCGATGAGACCGCGTGGACCTGACGGGCACGATCGTCATGACCCGCGACCAGTACGTCGTCGAGTGCGACACCCACCCGGACGAGGGCCAGAAACCCTATCCGGCAATCCTGCTCAAGGTTCTCGACCGCGGCTGACGAACCTGTCGCGGCACGATGCGCCCGCGCGTCTCCCGGGCGCATCGCGCACGATGCGCCGGGCCGCGGGCGAATCGCGCTTGCCCTAATCCATCGGGTCGCCGGCGGCGAAGCGTGCGATCAGCTCCGTGTAGCCCGGCAGACCACGCTCGTAGCCGATGGCCCAGAAGCCGGCGCCGGCCAGCCCCCGCTCGTTGGCGAGGGCCAGCTTGGGCGCCAGCGTGGCCGGTGAGTCGATGTAGACGGCGCGCCAGGTGCGGTCGTCCGGCGAAACGGACGGCGTCGCCGGGCCGGGCGATCCCGCGGAGGCCGACGGCGTCGATCCCGGGCCGGCCGGCGTGCCTCCGGGCGACGGCGATGCGGCGGGCATCGACGGCGGGGGATACGACGAGCCGTCGGAGGCGAGCGCGTAGAGCTCGACCACCTCGATCTCGTCGCGGGTGGGGACGATCGACGGGTCGCGCAGGATCTCCAGGTTCCGGCGCGGGACCCACGTCTCGCCGCGGCCCGTTGCCGGCGCCCCGAGCAGGGGATCCGTCACCGGCCAGACCCGGCCGTACAGCGGCAGGCCCAGGAGCGTCCGCTCGACGGGGACGCCGAGGGCCTCGTACAGGTCGAGCGACCAGACCAGGTCCTTCTCCTCGCCATCGCGTCGCTCGAGGGGCGCGATGGCGCCCGGCTCCGACCCGTTCACCCGGTAGTCGTAGCCCATCAGGAAGACCCGGTCGGCGCCGGCCTGCGCGGCGGCGGCCGCCATCGCCGCGCCGCCCAGGCTCGCCTGCGTGGCCGCGGATACCCGGTCTGCGGGATCGGCGGCCGCCAGCGCGTCGCGCAGGCGCCCGACGAACGCGCCGTACGCCGACACCTGCAGCGTGTCGAGGCCTTCCACGTCGACGTTGACGCCGTCGAGGCCGAGGTCGCCGACGAGGGTGACAAGCGACGCGATCGTCGCGTCCTGGAGCTCCCGGTCCGCGAAGAAGCCGTCGTTCCGCTCGCGCCCGAAGCTCGTGAAGACGAGCTCGACCCGCACGCCGCGCTCGCGCGCCTCGCGGATCAGCTGCCGGCCGACGTCTCCGACGATCCGCCGGTAGCCGTTCTGCCTCGCGTCGAGTGCCCCGCTGCGCGTGTTCGTGACGCTGAAGAGGGCGAGCGTCGTGAGGTCGGTCGCGCGAACGTGCGCGGCGATCGCCTCGTCCATCTCCCAGTACGGCACGTAGCCGTAGACCTCGTGGCCGGGGGTGGGGCGCGGGGTCGGCAGAGGGGTGGCGGAGGACGCCGGCCCTGCGCCGGTCGGCGACGGGTCGGGCGTCGCGTCGGGACCCGGCGCGCAGGCCGCCACCATCGCGACCACGATCGCGACGACGAATCCGATCACGGCGTGCGGTCGTCGGGGCATCCGGGAAGCCTGACGGCGAACCGCCCGAACGGTCAAACGCCCCCGACGCGGCGCCTCGCGCTCCCTCGCCCGGGGCGCGACCGCCGGTCACCTCGCGGGGCGATACCCCAGCAGGCGCAGGGCAGCGTCGCGCACGGCCTCGCGCGGCATGGCCGGCCCGCGCGCGCTCGAGCCGATCAAGAGCCCGTCGAAGAGCGCGAGGAAGAGCCCGACGAGCTGGTCTGGGTCTGCCGGGGCGATCGCGCCCTCCGACTTCGCCTCGGCGAGAACCCGGCGCATGCTCGCCCGGGTGCGCCGGTCGATCGCGGGTTGGTCGAAGCCGAGCGAGCCGACGAGCTCGCGGCCACCGGGGCCGGCCAGGCCGGCGAGGATCATGAGGAAGTCGGCCTGCTGGTCATAGAAGGTGACCGTCCGATCGACCAGGATCTCGATCTTGCGACGCGCGGGGCCGTACTCGTCGGCCACCCCGGCGGTCATCGCCTCCCGCGCGGCGAACCCATCGGAGAGGATCGCCTGGAGGACCGCCTCCTTCGACTCGAAGTGCCAGTAGACGTTGCCGGGGCTCATCGCCGCCCGGCGCGCAACGTCGACCACGCGGCAGGCCGCGAACCCGCGCTCGGCGAAGAGGGAGCATGCGGCCGCGAGGACCCGGGCGCGACCGGCAGCCTTGCCGCCGTCGCGGGTCCTGTGTTCGGGTGCCCCACTGGGGGTTCGAGGCGACTGAATCTTCATTCAGTCATGAGTCTGTTCCTGAATGATGATTCAGTCAACTGCCACCTGAGGGCTGAGTGCAGCGAGAGACTGGCCGGCGGCGACGCAGCCCCGGCGCCCTCAGGGCAGCGACCGCACCCAGACGGCGCCCGGGATGCCCTCGCCCGAGCTGTCGTCCCACCCCGCGACCCCGAGGCCGGCGGCGACCTCGACGGCGTCCGAGACGGCGGCCGCGTACGGGCCGAAGCCGGCGAACGCCGGGTCCGATGCCACGCACCGCCAGGCCCGGGCGTCCGTCGAGTCCCAGATGCCGCCGAGGCAGCTCGCGCCTCCGGACGGCCCCATCGCGAGGAAGCCCCTGGGCGTTGCCGTCACGCTGAAGAGCTGTCCGCCGGCGGCCGTCTCGATGGAGGCGTCGGACCACGTCGTCCCGTTCTCCGACCACCAGGCCCGAGCACCGCGGCCACCCTCCCCGGCGGAGATGCCCACCACCGCCACGACGCCGTCGCCGGCCGCCACGCCGGTTGCCGACGTCCTCAGTGCCGTCTCGTCGCCGAACATCGGGTCCTCCGGGACGCGCGTCCAGGTCGACCCGTCGGGCGACGTCCAGATCGCCGCGTGGCCCGCGGCCGTCCCGGCGGCGACGTAGCCGCCGTCGCTCCGCGCCACGCCGCTCATCCCGCCACCGGCGAGCGACGACTGGTCGGCGAGCCTCGTCCAGCGGATGCCGTCGTTCGACGTCCAGACGTAGGCCCGGATCGGATCGAGCCCGCAGTTCACGAAGCACTGGGGATCGCGCCGCCCAACCGCGAGCCAGCCGTCGTCCGTGGCGATCACGTCGGTCACCTCGACCTCGTCCGTCCCGAGCGCGGGCACCGGGAGCGCACCGGCGTGCTCGGTCCACGTCAGCCCGTCGGGCGACGTCCAGCTGGCCGGGCGATCGTCGATCGAGCCGACCGCGACGAGCCCGCCCGGGCCGGCGGCCAGGTTCATCGGGTAGCCCCCCGGGGCACGGTCCTCCTGGCGGCGCCACGTGACGCCATCGAGCGAGTCCAGGAACGTGTGGACATCGGTGTTCACGACGGCGCCGACCGCCACGAAGCGGCTCCCCGTCCAGGCCACGTCGTGGAACTGCACGCCGCTCACCGCCGCCTGGGACGGAACCGGCGCCCAGGCCCCGGCCTCCGGCGACGCGGTCGGTGAAGGGACCGTGCCGTCGGGCGGCGACCACAGGATCGTGTACCCGGCCAGGCCGGGTTCCGAGCCGAGCTCCGCCCACCCCACGATGACGACCTGGCTGCCCGCGACCGCGAGGTCGGCATCCCGCAGGACGGTCACGTCAGCGGGCTGGGGGACATCCGGAACCGCCGTCCACGTCCGGCCGTCTGGTGAGGTCCAGAGGGAGATGACGGTCCAGAGGGAGGCGACGTCGCCGGCGGTGGCCAGCGCGAGGAACCCGTCGCGATAGGCGACGACCCGCGTCAACCGCGGCACCCCCTCCACCTCGACGAGCTCCAGGCTCGTCTCGTCACCGACGAGGACGTTCGCCGGCTCGCCGGGGAGCGACCCGCCCGACACCGCGGGCCCGCCGACGGCGACCACGAGGCCATTCGAAGCCGCGACCGAGGCGAGCAGGGCCGACGCGGCTGCGTCGCCCGGCTCGATCCGCGTCCAGGATTCTCCGTCCGGTGATCGCCACACGAGCGGCCGGCACACGGGCGGCGTGCCCATGTACGTCGATTTCGTGCACGTCCGCCCGACGGCGTAGACGACCCCGTCCGTCGAGGCCGTCACGTCGGCCGGACCGCCCCACGCGTGGTACTCGCCCGTGTCCATGTAGCCGCCGATGTCGAAGGCCGGCGCATCGGGCACCCGACTCCAGGTCAGCCCATCCGGCGAGAGCCAGGCGGCGGCCCGCGGGGCGTCGGCATCCTCGACAACCCCGACGGCGACGAAGCGGGACCCGTTCCACGTCACGGCGACCGGCCGGGCGACATCTGCCTCCGGCATCTCGACGCGTTCCCAGGCGAGGCCGTCGGGCGAATGCCACGCCGCCCCCGCGAGGACGGCGCCCGCCTCACCCGGTGGGTCGGTGAGCCCCACGGCGACGTAGCCCGGAGGTCCCCAGGCAACGTCGTCGAGCCCGACTTCGGGAACGCCGACGTTGATGCCGTTGCCAACGGCGAGCTCGTCCAGGGACGTGGACGGCGCCCAGGTCATGCCGTCGGCGCTGTGCCAGGCACCGCCGGTGCCGCCCGAGGGTTCGACGAGGTCGCGGAACGTCCGGTCGCCCACGGCGACCAGGCCGGATCCGCCGGCCGCGACCGCGACCGGAAGCGCATGACCCCCCTCGAACATCGGCGCGACGGCGCCGATTTGCCAGGTCGGCACGGGAGAGGCGCTCGGGGCCGGCGAGGCGCTCGGCAGGGGCGAGGCGCTGGGATCCACGACGACGGTTGGCAGCCGGTCCTGCAGCAGGAAGGCGCCCACCGCGGCCATCCCGAGCAGCGCCATGAGCAGCAGCGCGGTGGCGGCGACGAGGACCAGGGTCCGGCTCGCGGCCGGGCGCCGCGCCGGGTGCCCGGCGATGGCGGCGGCGACCGCGGCGTCGACGCGGTAGGAGGGCACGAGCTCGGCGGGGCGGCGCAGCGCGGCGGCGTCGACGCGCAGGCCGGCGGCGGCCCGGGCGCAGGCCGGGCAGCCGGCGAGGTGGCCCTCGAGCTCGGCCGTCTCGGGAGCGGCGAGGCCGAAGTCGAGCGCGGTCGCGGCCAGGGCCAGGACGCGCGCGTGGAGGCGGCGCTCGGAGTTGCTCATGGCCGGACCTCCGTCGCCTCGAGGATGCCGCGCAGCTCCAGGCGGGCGCGGCACAGGAGCGTGCGCGTGGCCCCGTCGGTGCGCCCCAGGAGGGCGGCGACCTCGGTGCCGGTGAAGCCGCGGGCGGCGAGCAGGAGGGCGGCGCGCCGGTCGGGGGCGAGATGGGCGAGGGCGGCATGGAGCTCGGCGTCGCGCTCGGCGCGCAGGGCATGCCCCTCGGGGGGATCGGGCTCGGAGCGCTCGAAGAGGCGCGGCAGCAGGCGGGCCAGGGTCGCGCCCCGGCGGCCCCGGTCGATCGCCGCGTTGGCCGCCGTCCGGTACAGCCAGGGCCGGACCTGCTCGGGCATCCGTCCCGCGCGCGCCTCGCGGACCAGCCGGACGAAGGTGTCCTGCAGGAGGTCCTCGGCGAGGACGGGGTCGCGGGTCATCCCGACGAGGAAGGCCAGGAGCTCGCCCCGGCGCTCCTCGTAGATCCCCGCCAGCTCGACCTCGTCGGCGCGGCCGGCGACCCGCGCCCGCTCGAGGGCGGGAGCCGGGTCGTCCGGGGCGGTCGGCGCCGATGCGCTGCTCATGCCGATGAAACGAATGAGGGGCCGCGATGTTGCGCCCGTCGTGGGTGCAGCCACCGCGAATCTCCAGGAGCCGGCTAGAAGCTGACCCGCTCCAGGATCTTCACCAGGTAGCGCGAGCGCATCTGCTCGGTGGCGAGGATCTGCTTCGTCGGCGGCAGGCGCAGGATCACGCCCAGGATCGCCGCCATCGCGCGGTGGCTGAACAGGGCCCGGTTGTCGAAGATGCAGTCCTGGAGCCGGCCGCGCTCGATCGCCATGAGCACGGTGCGGTGGAGCGTGTCGACCGGCGTGACCACGCGCCCGGGGCGCGCCTCCAGCCAGAGCCCGTTCGTCGGGCAGACGCGGGTGCAGACGCCGCAGCCCAGGCAGATCTCGGCGTCGAGCGCCGCCCGGCGCTTCCGCGGCTTGGCCGGATCGTTGGCCGAGACGAGCGTCATCGCCTCGACCGGGCAGGCGTCGACGCACTTGCCGCAGCCGTTGCAGCGCTCGTCGGCGACGTGCGGCAGGAAGTTCGTCGTGTGCACGGGATCGAGCAGCCCGAAGCGGCGGGCCGCGATCATCGCCTCGCAGCAGCAGCCGCAGCAGTTGCAGATGAAGGCCGGCTCGCGCTGCACGTTCTCGCCGAACTGGACCAGGTTATGGCCGTACGCCTCCTGGAGCAGGTCCATCCCCTCGGTGCGCTCGATGCGCCGGGCGTACCCGTGGCGGATGAGCGTGTCGGCCGTGCCCCCGAACGTCATGCAGATCCCCAGCGGAGCGGCGCAGGCTCGCCCGAGGTGCTCCATCTTGTGGCGGCAGTAGCAGGTGCCGACGCCCATGTGCTCGGCGGTGCCGATCACCTCGCTCGCGCGCTCGTAGTCGAGGACGTGGAGGCCGCCATTGCGGCGATCGGACCGCTCTGCCCGGCTGGCGCTCTCCGCGAGCGCCGGTTCGTTGACGAACACGCGCCCGAGCTGCGTCTGGCCGTGGGTGAACAGGTTGAGGATGAAGTCGTCCTCGACGGTGAGGTACTGGTAGAAGAGCTCGCTCAGGAGCTTCTGGTCGACGTCGTCGCGGACCCGCATCATCGAGAACTCGAAGAAGCCGGCCATCGGCGGCGGGAGGATGTAGACGGTCCCGTCGCGACCCTCCATGTCGAGCAGCACCGCGCGCGAGGCCAGCCCGTCGAGGACGCGACGCGCCTCGGCCTCGCTCGTCTTCCAGGTCCGGGCGGCGGCGGCCGCGGTGAACGGCTTGATCGGGAGCTGGGCAACGAGGCCTGCCTCGCGCTCGCTGAAGAGGAGCGCCAGGATCCGGTAGAGAAGGTCGGAGGGTGGAGCGCCCTGCGGGAACCGGTTCAGCCGGTCCGCGAGGTGCGCGTAGGCGCCCCTGGTCGTGACGTGGGCCATGCCATTCCTCGTCGGCTCCGCGGCCGCGGCCACGCCGCCCTGCGGGCAGCGTCGACACCGTGAACCTGCCCGGGGCCTCCGGCAAGGGCGATTCCGACGGCGCTCGACCCTGCCGTCCGTCACCAAGCCGCAGGCGCATCGGTCCGGTCCGTTTGGATCTGGGGCGGGCGCCGCCGGGGTGCCATGCTGATGGCGAGCCGGCGGGCGGCCCCACTCGGTGGACGGCCGACTGTCGGTGGAGGCGCGGTCGGCCCTCGAGGGCGCGGCCTGGCCGGTGGCGGTGGCGACTGCTCGGTGGCGATGCCGGCCGAGCCTCCCGGAGTGACGATGGTCATCACGAAGGTCTCGGCTCTGCGCGCGGGGACGTTCCTGCAGCGAGCGGGGGCGCTCCTGCGGCGCGAGGCCGCCGGGCTGGCGGCGGCAGTCGTCGTCCTTGTCATCGTCGTCGCGTACCGCGTGCCGTCGCACGAGGCGTGGCCGACGGGCCAGGAGGCCTACTGCTACTGGTTCCCCGGGCTCGCGGACCCGTACGCCCGCTCGACCTGGACCGACCCGATCGCCTACGTCTACTCGCCCGCGTTCCTCCAGGGGATCGCGATCCTGAAGATGCTGCCGTGGGAGGCGTTCCTCGCGGCGTGGACCGTCATCCTGCTCCTCGCCATCCGGTACCTCGCGGGAGCCCGCTTCTGGGCGGTCGCCATCGTCTTCGCGGTCCTCGAGGTGCTCGGAGGGAACATCCACCTGCTGCTGGCCGTGGCGATCGTCGCCGGGTTCCGCTGGCCGGCCGCCTGGGCATTCGTCCTCCTGACGAAGGTGACTCCCGGGGTGGGCCTCCTCTGGTTCGCCGTGCGACGGGAGTGGCAGAGCCTCGGGATCGCGCTGGGGGCCACGGCGGCGCTGGCGGCGGTGTCGTGGGTTGTTGCCCCCGCGGCGTGGGCCGACTGGATCGACGTGCTGGCGACCAGCGCGACGAGGACGCCCGGCACCTGGGCCGCGATCCCGATCCCGGTCTGGCTGCGGCTCCCGTTCGCGGCGGCGGTCGTGATCTGGGGCGCCCGGACCGACCGCGCGTGGACCGTCCCGGTCGCCGCGATGCTGGCTCTCCCTGCCCTCTGGTTCGGCGGCGCCTCCATGCTCCTCGCGGCGGTTGCGCTGGCGAGCGGGCGCGTCGGCGGGACGGCGCGGCCGCCGGCCGCCGGCGAGGGCCGCCTCGGGATGACGTGGCGGCGGCGGCGTTCCCCGCTCAGGGCAGCCTGACCTGAGGGCCGCTCGCGTGCGGTCATGCGCCCGGGAGCGCGGGAGCGCCGCGCGGCTGCGCCGGAGGCACCGGCCCACCGGCGCGGCGCGCACCGGGCGCCACGGAACGCGCATGATGGACAGGAGAGGAGGCGCACGTGAGCCCAGGCACCCGGACCGTCCTCCGTGACCTCGCGGCACTCGTGCTCGTGGCCGTGACGTGCCCCGTCGCGCTGTTCGGTGGCGCGCTCGTCAGCTGCGCCGCGCAGGGCCTCACCACGGAGTGCGCCCTCAACGGCATCCTCGTGTCGCCGATCCTCCTCGTGGCGGCCGGGGCGGTGGCCGGCATCCTGACGCGTGGGTGGCCAGGATTGGGCTTCGTGATCTTCGGAGTCGTGGCGGGGCTGGTGGCCATCCCGCTCCTCACCGCCGCCGTCGGCAACCCGGTTCCCGTCGACCCGTTCAGCGGGCTCCTGGCGCTGTTCTTCTTCATGCCGCCCGTGGTGCTCGGCTACGGGATCGCCCGCGGCGTTGCCCGGCTGGTCACCCGCTCCCGCCCGGAGGGCTGATCTCGAGCACCCCACCGCCGTCGACGGCCGGGCAACGGGCGTCGGCGGGAAGCGACGGCCGTTGCCTCGATCTGGACCGTCCGTTGCCCTGGTTCATGACCCGAGTCGACCAGTTGGGCCCCGGCATGTCGTAGCCCGCCGCGCTCCGGATCGCCAAATTCGACACACGTCAGGCGGATCCGGCCGGACGCGCATGGGTGACGAGGACACGGGCATGGACACAGTCGAGATCGTGGCGGCGATCCTGATCTGGCTGCTGGTCGTCGGCGTCGCCCTGATGCGCGTCCCCGGCGGCGGTGGGCGCGCGCTGATCGTGCCGTGGATCGCGCTCACGGCCCTCAGCATGGCCGTCCTCTTCATCGTCCTGTTCATTGCCACCTACGGCCTCCTCTTCTTCGTCGGGAAGGAGGCTGCGACGGTGAGCGTGATCCTGAGCGCGATCATCCTCGCGGCCACGCCGGTCGTGTGGGCCGTCGTGCTCCGCAGGCGGGCGCACGGCGCCGCGACCCAGGGCTGAGGCGGGGCGCACGACGCGATGGGAGCCCGCGGACCCGTTCCGCTCGACGGCCAGCGCCAGGGCGTCTTCCTCGGCATCGCCGCCTTCCCGGCGCTCGTCGCCGGCTACCGCGCCGTCATCGATTCCCAGCCCGACCTGGAGGTCGTGGGCGTCCTCGACGATCCGGCCGCGCTGCACGACGAGGTCGCCGGCTCGCCGGCCGACGTCGTCATCACCGAGTGCCTTCCCTACACCAGCAGTGGCTGCGTGTCGTCCCAGGCGATCGAGACAATCCGCGCGGCGAAGCCGGCCGCGAAGATCCTCGCGATCGAGTGTCGCTGCGGCAGCGAGCAGTTCTCGCTCGCCATCAAGGCCGGTGCCGACGGCTTCCTGACCCGCGAGGCCCAGCCTGCAGACGTCCTGGATGCCCTGCACCGGATCCTGCGGGGCGAGACGTACGTGAGCCCGGCGATCGTCACCCGGATGGTCAACACGTACGTGCTCGGGTCGACCGGGGCCCCGGCCGATGACGTGCTCGAGTCGCTGAGCGAGCGGTCGCGCGAGATCTTCCGGCTGGCCGCCTTCGGGCACACCAACCGCGAGATCGCCCACGCGCTCCACCTCTCGGAGCAGACCGTGCACAACCACCGGGCCACGATCATGGAGCGGCTCGGCCTGCACGATCGGGTGGAGCTGGTGAAGTACGCCCTCCGCCGCGGCCTGGTCGAGGTTGCCGAGCTGTGAGCCGCCTGGGTAGCGCTGCCGGCCGCCTGCGTCCCCGGAGCAGGAAGGGCGCCGTCGGGCTGTTCCTCGGCGGCGTGGCGCTCGTCGTCGTTGCCGTCGTCGGGCTCGTGGTCGTCCTGCCGTGGGCGTACGGGATGTACGGCTTCCACCCCGAGGAGAGCGCCCGGTCGTGGGCTGCGCTGACGCCGCAGTACGCCCAGTCGCCTGCCTGCCAGCGCTGCCACGGGGAGGAGTACGAGCCGTGGCAGGCCGCCGAGCATAGCGTCGTCTCCTGCGAGAGCTGCCACGGCCCGCTCGCGGAGCACGCGGCCACCGCGCCCGAGGGCGCCACCGCCGCGCTCTCGAGCCAGGTCGAGCCGCCCCACGCCGACCTGTGCGTCCTCTGCCACGAGCAGGCGCCCGGCCGCCCGGACGGCTTCGCGGTCGTCGACCTCGAGGCCCACTACGGTGGCGCCTCGTGCCTCGGCTGCCACGAGCCCCACGCCGTTGTCGCCCTGCGACCGCCGCACATCTCGCACCGGATCGAGGGGCTGCCGGAGTGCATCAGCTGCCATGCCCCGGATGCCCTCAAGCCGGTGCCGGTCGGCCACGAGCCGGCCGCGGACGCGGTCTGCCGGCAGTGTCACCTCCTCCCGGCCGAGGATCCGCCGCCGCTCCCGTCTTCCAGCCCCCAGGAGTCGACCCCATGAGCGAGACCGGGCCGATGACCGTCTCCCGCCGCCACGTCCTGCAGGCCGGGGTCGCCGCCGGTGCGGCGCTCTGCGGCGCCCGCCTGCTGTCGGCCGTCGCGGGGGTGCCGCCCGACGGAGCGCGCGCGGCCGACGACGCGACCACCGCGGCCGGCAGCATCCCGCCGTACGACCCGTCGGCCCACGACTGGGGCTTCGTCATCGACACGACGACGTGCATCGGCTGCGGCCGCTGCGTCGAGGCCTGCAAGCTCGAGAACCACGTGCCCGAGGAGCCCGAGATCAACCGGACCTGGGTCGAGCTCCACGTGGTCGACCAGGACGGCAACGTGACGATCACCTCGCCGGACGGCGGCCGCGAGGGGTTCCCCGCCGACAAGGCGCCCCAGGTCGACAACGTCCGCGACGCCTACTTCGTGCCGCGGACCTGCATGCAGTGCGAGAACCCGCCCTGCACGTGGGTCTGCCCGGTGAGCGCGACGTTCCGGATGGAGGACGGCGTCGTCTTCGTCGACGAGAACCGCTGCATCGGCTGCGGCTACTGCATGGTCGCCTGCCCGTACGGCGCGCGGTACATCGTCCCGGCCAGCGAGCACACGCCGAAGGGCGTCGCCGGCGTCGTCGACAAGTGCACGTTCTGCTACCAGCGGATCACTCGCGGCCTTCTGCCGGCGTGCTCCGAGGTCTGCCCGGCGAACGCGCGGATCTTCGGCGACCTCCGCGACCAGGAGAGCCCGGCGAGCGTCGCCCTTCGCGAGAACCGGGTCCGGGTGATCAAGCCGGCCCTGGGAACCCGGCCACGGGTCTGGTACATCGGCCTCGAGGAAGAGGTGATCTGATGACCGCCCAGGTCGCGAGCAGCATCCTCACCCCCGACCCGCGGGCCGCCTTCCGCTTCGCCCGGAGCGACATCGGGTCATGGCCGCGCGCCCTCCGGGCCTGGGTCGGCCTCCTGCTGCTGCTCTGCGCGATCGGCGCGGTCGGTGCCGTGCTGGCCCTGCCGCCCGGCTGGGAGGTCCTGGGCACGAGCCCCAGCTTCGAGTGGGGCATCCTCATCACGGCCTACGTCTTCTTCGCGATCACCACGAGCGGCCTGTGCCTCGCCTCGTCGCTCGGCACAGTCTTCGGGATCGAGATGTTCCTGCCGCTCGAGAAGCGGCACGCGCTGCTCGCCTGGCTGTCGCTCGTCACCGCCTTCGGGATCATCGCCCTCGACCTGCACTACCCCATCAGCATGGTCTTCGGGGCCGTGCTGAGCCCGTCGCCCTTCTCGCCGATGTGGTGGATGGGCGTCTTCTACGGCGTCTACCTCGTCTCGCTCTCGGTCGAGGTGTGGAGCATCTTCGCCGGCCGCTGGGACGTCCACCGCTACGCCTGCACGTTCTCCTCGATCATCGCCGTGGCCGCGCCCACCACGCTCGGCGCGGTCTTCGCCGTCCTGGCCGCGCGCCCGTACTGGCACGGAGCGTTCACCCCGCCGGCGATGGTGACGATGGCCGTCCTCTCCGGGACGGCGCTGCTGGGCATCGTGTTCTGGGCCGTCGTCCGCTACCGGCTCGCCGGCTGGGAGCGGGCGGGCTCGCTGGCCATCCCGGCGATCCGCCTGATCCTCACGATCGGCCTGGTCGTCTCGGCGCTCGTCGTCGTGTGGCAGATCCTGTGGGGGATGTACGGCGTCATCCCGGGGCTCTCGGACGCGAGCCGGGCGGTCTTCGCAGGGCCACTCGCGCTCCAGTTCTGGGTCGTCCGGGTAGGGCTCGGTCTCGTCGCGCCACTGGCGCTTCTCGCGTACCCCAGGACGCGGACGCCGAAGGGCCTGCTCTGGACCAGCGTGCTCGTCTTCATCGGGATCTTCGCCGACCGCTGCATCTTCGTGAGCGCCGGCCAGATCGTGCCGGGGACGGCGGTGGGCGGCGTCGTCTCCACCCCCTACGCGGAGTACTTCCCGTCGCTCGTCGAGATCGCGATCGTCGTCGGCGCCTTCGGCTTCTTCGGCCTGATGTACACGCTGGCCGAGCGCTGGCTGCCGATGGATGAGCACTTCGGCCACGGCGCCGGCGGCATCCTGGCGGTCGGGGTGACGGGGCAGCCGATGGTCGAGGTCGGCGTCGCCTGGGTGGCGGACGAGGAGGCGATCGCGGTCGTCCACCCGGACGCGATGGCACTCGAGCCGACCAGCGTCGGGGAGGAGCCGCCCGTCGACGCCTCGGCCGAATTGCCCGAGGTCGCCGACGCGGCAGCCGAATTGCCCGAGGTCGCCGACGCGGCCGAAGCGCCCGCCGAGCCGGACCGCCGCGACGAGCCCGCGGGAGGGGCCTCGTGAGATCGCGCAGGTTCCTGCGCGCCGTAGGCTGGCTCGTCGCGATCGCCGTCGTCGTCGCCGTCGGCGTCGGCGTCGGCCTCGCCGTCGTCAACCTGGTCGAGCCAGGCTCCGTCGCCGTCAGGCCGACGCCGACGCCCTCGCCCACGGCGCGTCCCCTCGTCACCCCCACGCCGGGGCTTGGCCCTGGTGGCATGCCGACGAACGGCGACTGCACCGCCTGCCACCGGACGCAGGACGGGATCCCGGTGACGGCGGAGGCGCCCCCGCTCGCCCATCCCCGGGAGGGCTGGGAGAACTGCACCGCCTGCCATGCGACCGGCAGCCTGGTCGCGACCGCGCCCGGCCACAGCGGCATCCACGCCGACGAGTGCTTCGTCTGTCATACGGGCGAGACGCCGGCCGCCCAGGACCGTCCGCACTCGCTCGAGTCGAACGCGCAGTGCCTGTCCTGCCACGGCTCGCTGGCCCCGGCACCGCCGGCCGACCACGAGGGTCGCGACGAGACCACGTGCTTCCTCTGCCACCGTGGCACGACCGCCCAGATCCCGGGCTTCCCCCACCCGGAGCCGCCGGACGGGAACTGCCTGGCCTGCCACGTCGCCGGGGAGGTCGGCGCGCTGCCGGCCGATCACCGGACGCGAACGAACGCCATGTGCTCCTCGTGCCACTCGGCTGCCCCCGAGAAGGCACCGCAGACGCCGCACGACCTGCAGACGGTCGAGGGGATGTGCTCGTTCTGCCACGGCGAGGGGACCGGCTCGAACCAGGACTGAACCTGGTCGGCGGAGGCACCCGGGCCCCGCCACGGCGCCTGCGACACCGGGTCCGCGCGGGCCATCGACAGCGTCGCTGTCGACGCGCCGAGGCGTCCGCCGTCGCCCGTCGGCTGCCGGCGGGCCGGACGCCCCCCGCCTCTGCGACCGATGGCCCTGTGCGCCACCCCCCGCCGTTGCCTGATAGTGCCACCTGCGTCCCCCGGGGAGGGTCCCTGCGTGGGGCGCGCACCTGGAGGTGCCCCGCGTGGCAACGAGCGACGCCGCCCCCCGCACCGGGACCCTCGGCGTGCTCCTGGCGATCTTCGACTTCCCGATGCTGAACGTCGGGCTGCGCGAGGTGATCGACGCCGAGCCCGACATGGAGGTGATCGGCGAGCTCCAGGACCGCGCCACGATGCGCGAGGAGGTCCTGCGCTCGCCCGCCGACGCGGTCATCACCGAGTGCCTGCCGTACGACCGGTCGGGCTGCAGCTCGTTCCAGATGATCGAGTCCATCCGCGCCGCGAAGCCCGCGATGAAGATCCTCGCGGTCGAGTGCCGCTGCACGAGCGAGCAGTTCTCGCTGGCGATCAAGGCCGGGGCCGACGGCTTCCTCACCCGCGAGGCCCAGGCCTCCGACTTCGTGACGGCCCTCCGTTCGATCAGCAAGGGCCAGACGTACGTCAGCCCGTCGATCGTCACCAAGATGGTGAACACGTACGTGCTCAAGACGCCGGACGGGGCGCTCGAGGACCCGTACCAGTCCCTCAGCGAGCGCGAGCGCGAGGTGATGATGCTCGCCGCGGTGGGCCACACGAACCGGGAGATCGCCGCGACTCTCCACCTCTCGGAGCAGACGATCCACAACTACCGGGCCAACGTGATGGAGAAGCTCGGCTTCCACGACCGCGTCGAGCTCCTCAAGTACGCGATCCGCCGCGGCCTCATCGACGTCGCGGACCTGTAGAGCCCGTCGGGCTGCCCGGACTGCGGCCCCAGCACTGCGCGAATGCCGTCCGGCGTCGGCGGAGGCGACCTCCGGCTCTGACGCGGCGCGGGAGCGGCACCCAGGATCTGGGGCGGAGGTGCCCCGATGCTCCGCGTGTTCGTCCGACTCTTCCTCGTCAAGCTGGTGGTCCTCGCGGGCCTGGCCGCCGTGGTCGTCGCGGGCGCCCGGCGCTTCGATCGCCAGGTCGCCGCCGATCGGGACCGCCTGCTCGACGCGCCCCGGCCGCCGCATCCGCCACTCGTGACCGAGGAGATGCTCGTCGGCCTGCCCGAGCCCGCCCAGCGCTACCTGCGCCACGCCGGCGTCGTCGGGCGCCCGATGGTCGACACCGTGCGCATCCGCCAGGCCTGCCGCATGCGACCCGCCCCGGGCGGGATGACGTTCCCCCTTGCGGCCGAGCAGTGGTACAGAGTCGAGCCGCCAGGGTTCGTCTGGGACGCCACCGTCGGACCGGCCTGCCTGCCGGTGATCCGGGGCCGGGACGGCTACCTGGAAGGGCGCGGCCTGATGACGATCAAAGCCGGCGCGCTCATCCCGTTCGTCGACGCCGCCGGGCCGGAGATGGACCAGGCGTCGCTCCTGCGCCACCTCTCCGAGATGCCGTGGTTCCCCAGCGCATTCCTGCGCGAGCGGGTGACGTGGGGGTCGATCGACGACACGCACGTCCGCGTCTCGATCACGGACGGCGACCTGCGGGCCACCGGCATCCTGGAGGTCGACGCGGAGGGTGCCCTCGTGGCCTTCCGGTCCGAGCGCCACGCGATGGTGGGCAAGGCCTTCGAGCTCCGCCCGTGGACGGCGCCGACCTGCGCGTACGGCGAGTTCGAGGGGCTGCGCCTGCCGGTCCGCGGCGCCGCCGTGTGGACGCTTCCCGACGGGAGCGAGCTGCCGTACATCGAGCTGGAGCTCACCGAGGTCGAGTACGACCCGCCGTTGCCGGCCTGAGTCGGGCTCGCGCGCCCCGCCTCGTCCGGGCGGGCCGCCTACGTCCGGGCGGGCCGCTCCCGTCCGGGCCGCTGCCCCGTCCGGTCAGCCGCCGGCCGCCTCCCGGAGCGCGGCCAGGAAGACCGGCCAGCCGTCGGGCCCGATCGACATGTGGCCCGAGCCCGGGACCTCGGTGAGCGAGGTGCGGTTCCCCTTCGCGGCGAGGGCCGCGTGGAACATCGCCTGCTCCTGGGCCGCGTCGATGCGGCCCCCGTCGGGGCCGGCGGTGAGCATCCGGGATCGGATCGCCACCGGGTCGCGCGCCGTACGCCAGTCCATGGGCGGGTCGACCTTGGGCGGCGCGACCACGCCGCCGGCGCCAGACGTGACGAGCATCACCACCGGCACGTCCGGATGCGCGTCGAGGCCGGCCCACGGCGTCGCCACGGCGAGCGCAGCGGCCTCGTTCTCGCCCCACATGGCGTCCATCAGGAGCCAGTCGCCTTCGAAGGTGACGATCGACGTGACGGGCACGGGGCCCGTGCCGCCGGGACAGCCCTCGGTCGGCGCCGGCCGGTTGAAGGCGATCACCGACGAGACGTTGGCCCCGGCGGAGTGGCCGACCATCACCATGGTGGACGGGTCCCCGCCGTAGTCGGCGGCGCGGGCGTGGGCGAACGCCACGGCGCAGGCCGCCTGGCGCTGGAACGCGTCGAGCTGCTCGGATCGCGACAGGCCGACCGTGCCGGCGCCGCCGACCCCCCAGGTCGGCACGAAGACCACGAAGCCCTCGGCAGCCGCCTTCTGGGCCCAGATGCCCATGAACCCCTTGTCGAGGACACCGGGGCCGCCGTGGAGCATGACGGCGACCGGCCACGGGCCCGTACCCGTGGGAGCGTACACGTCGAGCATGGCATCGGGCAGGCGCAGGTCGGCGGACTCGTAGACGACGTCCGTCGCCGCGGCAACCCAAGCCGGGCTCGCGGTGGGAGTCGCGGCGGCAGCCGGCGGCGTCGGGCTCGCCGTGGGCGCCTCGGTCGGGGCCACGCTCGCCGGTGGCGCGCTGGATCCGGCCGTTGGGGCCGTCCCGCCGGTGCAGGCCGCGGGCAGCAGGGCCGCCAGGAGCAGCATCATCGCCGCCTGGGCCGTGGTTCGTGCGTGCATCGTGCTCCTCCGGGTTCGCTTGCGGGACGCCTTCTGCTGGTGCGCCGCTCTACGGGGCCGGCGATGGCTGAGGGCTCGCCGCCACGAGTCCCGCCAGGACCTGCGCGCGGATCCGATGGATGCCGGACGGTCCTTCGAACCAGAGGGAGCCGTCGGGGCCGAAGGAGAGCCCGGTGGCCTGGATGTCGGGAACGATCGACTGCCATCGGGTCCCGTCGAAGCGCTGGATTCCGCCCCCGTCAGCCCAGTGCCTCGACCGCCAGATCGCGCCGTCCGGCCCGAATGCCACGTCGCCGATGGGGAAGGGGTCGCCCGAGCTGCGTCGTGCGTCGCGTGTCGATGACCGACCATGCGCCGGCAGTCATCAGGGCGACGTGGGTCGACCACGACTGGCCGTCGCCGGCGTCACCGAGCACGGCGAGCACCCGCCCGTCCTGGTCCGAGTCGATGGCGAATACCTGGTAGCTGCGCCCGTCACCGAGCGGGTCCAGGCGCTGGCACGTTCGCCCGGATCACGGAGAGGCCTGGGGGCACCATACCGAAAGCCGGCGAGGTAGACCGCCCGTCCGGCGGTGGTCTCGAGGATCTGCACGGCTCAGGCAGCCACGTGACGGTTGTCTCCTGGCCCGTGCGTGGGTCGTGCTGCGCAACCGTCGCTGATTCGCCGCGCGGTCCACACGGCCCCGTCATCCGCGATCGTCATCCGCCACGATGTTCGCGACCCAGGCAATCCGTCCACGCCCCGTTGCGGAGGACGCTGAGCCGCCCCGGCCCGTGCCGCAGCCAGACGGCACCGTCCGGGGCGACGGCCAGCGGCGTCGCCCCGCCGGGCCCGGTGGGCGCGTGCGGAGCGAGCGGGCCGGTCCAGCCTCCGTCAAGGTAGTGCCACACTCCCCGCTCGTCGAGCGCCCAGGCCTCGTCCGCGCCGACCGGGACGAGCGCAGGCCCGACGATCGCGGGAGTCCGAAGCCCTCCCGGCCCGGAGGCGTCCGGCCACGCGGAACGCCATCCATCACGTTCCAGCCGGTACAGCCCGGCCGCAGTGCCGACGAAGGCGCCCTCCGGCGCGGCGATGACCGCCCCGCGCGGCCAGCCGGCGAGTCCCTGGTCCAGGCCATAGCGTGTCCAGGTGCCATCCTGGAGCCGCGCCACGAACGGATCGGTGTTCTGGTTGCCCGTAACCCATGCGCTGCCGTCGGAGCCCACGGACAAGGCGGAGAGCGTCCCCCGGGGGCCCTCGACGTACGTCCAGTGGTCGCCGTCGAACCGGGCGAGGCCGCTGTTCGAGGTTGCCCAGATGGCGCCGTCACCCGACCCGGCGAGGGTGTGCGGGGTGACCGTCAGGACCAGGGCGTCGAACGAGGTCCACCGGCCGTCCCGCAGGCGCGAGACCCCGTGCGACACCGGGCCACTCTCGCCTGGCGTGGCGTCGACGACCCAGACGTCGCCGGTCGGGGTGACGAGGAGCCCCATCGCCCCCTCCGTCGGCCGGCCCGCCGGCGCCGTCTTCCATGCCGCTCCGTCCCACCGCACCAGGCCGCCTTCGGGGGTCGCAGCCCACAGCGAGCCGTCGGGCGCCTCCGCAAGCTCCGCCGGCGAGTAGCGGTCCCAGCCGGGCGGACCCGGGGTCATCTCCTGGAACGGCTCGCCGTCGAAGCGGCGGATCCCGTCGCGCGACCAGAGCCACACGCCCCCATCGCGCGCCGGGGCGGTGGACATCGTCTCGGCAAGGCCGAGGTCGTCGGTGATCGTCCAGGTCCGCCGTTCGCCGCCGGCCGGATCGAACCGGGTGACGGTCCCGGGACCAACGGCCCAGAAGGTTCCGAGCCCGTCGACCACCACCTTGTCGTACGTCACCTCGGCGTTGAGCGTCTCGATCCCCGTGATGACCCGCACGGGCGCCGGAGCGGTCGCGGAACAGCGACGCGCCGACGAGCGCACTGCCGAGAAGCGCCAGGAGCAGCGTCGCCGCCACCAGCACCCATTCGGCTCGGCGCGACGGGGCCCACGGGAACGTCACGGCCGGCCACCCGAGCGACGGGCCGCGCCGCGGGCTCGTCGCTTCGAGCGCGGCGAACGCGGCCTCCCGCAGCCCGGACGGGTCCGACCTGCTGGATCGGCGGCGGAGCATCGCCTCGAGGGAGGCGTCGGAGAAGCTGACCCGGCCGCTCATCGCCGTTCCTCCTCGAGGGCTCGCGCGAGCGCGTTGCGGGCCTCGTGCAGCCGCCACTTGACCGTGCCCTCGGCGACGCCGAGGCGGGCGGCCACCTCGACGACCGATCGATGCTCCAGGTAGTGCAGGACCAGGGTGGTGCGGTCGGCGATCGACAGGCGGCCGAACGCCCGCTCGAGCTCGTCGACGGAGGCCCACTCCTCGTCGATGGGAACGCTCCGGCCGGGGAGCCCCCCGGGATCGGGGAGCGCGTCGATCGCGATCTCGCGCACGGACGAGCGGCCGCGCCGCCGGCCGATCGCCCGACAGGCGTTGACGTGGATCCGGCCCAGCCAGGCGTCGAAGCGGTCAGGGTCGCGGAGGCGACGGATGTTCCGCCACGCCTCGAGGAGTGCGTCCTGCACGGCGTCACGCGCATCGGCGTCGCGGCCGAGGATCGCGAGCCCGGTCCGGTAGGCGGGCTCGATCCAGGGGTCGACGAGCCGCTCGAAGGCGATCCGGTCGCCGGCCCGCGCGCGCTCGGCGAGCTCCGGACGGCCAGTGGGAGCCGGGTGGTCGACCGGCAACGCGACAGGGCGGCCCGCGGCCGCGGTCGCCTGGCCGGACCGCCCGGGCTCGAGGCGCGTCACCGCCGCTGCCGCGGTTGGGGCCGTTGCCGCCGGGTCGCCGATCGGGCTGCGCATCGCCTGCGTGGCACCTCCACTGGTATCGATGGTGGAGGGGGCGCAAAGGTTGGTCGCGTGCCGGAAGTCACACGCCCGGGCGTGCCGCCGAGGCGCCACCGGCAGAGGCGTCGGGCAGGAGCGACCGCCGGGGCAGTCCGGCGCGTTCGGGAAGGCGATCGCCGACGCGGGAATGGATGCGCGGCCGAGGCGGTAGGTTGGTGGGCGCGGGTCGACCTCCCGCGATGGATCGCGTCAGGCGGCGCGCAGCCCGGCCGGCACGCGGCCACCGAGCCACCACAGGCCGACCGGCGACCAGGCCCAGCGCCGCCGCCGCGCCCAGCCAGACCGCGGGGCCCGGAGCCACGTCGAGCACGGCGCCCGCCAGCGCCGGCGCCATCGCCGACCCGAGCCCGGTGGCGGCGCCGAGATACCCCTGGTAGCGGCCCCGGATCGCGACCGGCGAGAGGTCGGAGACGAACGACGGCGCGACGGGGAAGAACGCCATCTCCCCGAAGGTGACGAGGACGATCGCCCCGGCGAGGAACGGCAGCACGAGGGCCGCGCCGGGCATCCCCGCCACGACGAGGTAGGCGAGCCCGGAGCAGAGGGCGCCCGCCGCCATGAAGCGCGGCCGCGAGCGACGCTCCGACAGCGAGCTGATCCGGAGCTGGAACAGGAGAATGAGGACCCCGTTGAGGGCGAAGAGCAGGCCCCAGCGTGGCGGTGGACACGCCGAGGTCGTAGGCGAAGATCGGCAGGATGGCGACCCACAGGAACTGCACGCCGTGGAAGGCCGCCGCCAGGACGAGGAACGTGGCGAAGACGCGCCGAACGCCGAACGGGCGCCCGGTCGTCTCCGCGCCCGGCACGGCCGGCGCATCGACCGGCCCCGGGCGCGCGGCGGCTTCGGCGGCCATGTTGGCAGCGGCCGCATCGACGAGCGCGACCCCCGCCGCCGCGGGTTCCGCCGCCGCCCCCGCGGGTCCCGCTGCCGCCCCCGCGGCCGGCCGCGTCTCCCGCAGCCCGACGATGAGGATGACGGCGTAGCCGGCGACGATCACGCCCGCGGCGACGAACAGGACCCCGAAGCCCAGGCTCGAGAGCCCCGCCCCGACCGATGGCCCCACGATCCAGCCGATGCTGGCCGCCATCCCGAGCAGGCCGTAGGCGCGCGGGCGCCGCTCGGGAGCCACGACGTCGGCGACGGCGGCACGGGCCGCGGGGACGAAGGGCGGGTCGACGAGGCCGAGGAGCATCGTCAGGGCGGCGACCCAGGCCAGGTCGCGCACGAGGCCCATCGCCGCGATCACGACCGCGGTGCAGAGGATCGACACGACCATCACCGGCTTCCGCCCGACGCGGTCCGCGAGCACGCCCCCGAGGGCCGTCGAGACGATCGAGACGATCGAGTAGAGGCCGAGGACGAGGCCGGCCTCGGCCGCGCTCGCGCCGAGCTCGGCGGTCAGGTAGATCGTCAGGAACGGGAAGACGAGGCTGAACCCGAAGCTGGCGACGAGGTCGCCGAGGGCGAGGACGAAGATCGCCCGGTCGAACTCCTCCCGAAGCGCCCGCAGGCGTCGCGCGGGGGAGAGGCGCGCCCCGAGGCCGGTCATCCCGTCGAGTATGGCGCGCCGGCGGGACGCCCCGGTCACAGCCCGGCGCATCCGGGCGCCGCGGCCGGGCCGCCCCGGCGGTTGACAGGCCGGGCCACATGCGCGACAAAGCCGGCCCATGGCCAGCCATCGCGTCGTGATCGTCGGCGGCGGGTTCGGCGGGCTCAACGCGGCGCGCGAGCTCGGCCGGGACCCGCGGGTCGCCGTGACCCTCGTCGACCGCCGCAACTTCCACCTCTTCCAGCCCCTCCTCTACCAGGTCGCGACCGGCGCCCTCTCGCCCGGCGACATCGCCCAGCCGCTGCGCTCCGTCCTGCGGCGCAACCAGAACACGACGGTGCTGCTCGGCGAGGCGGTCGGGATCGACCTCGAGCGCCGCGAGGTGCTGATGTCGGACGGGGGGCCGATCCCCTACGACACCCTCGTCGTGGCCACCGGCGCCCGCCACTCGTACTTCGGCCGCGACGACTGGGCGGCCCACGCGCCGGGGCTCAAGTCGATCGACGATGCCCTCGAGATCCGGCGTCGCATCCTCATCGCCTTCGAGGCCGCCGAGCGCGAGCAGAACCCGGAGCGGCGCCACGAGTGGATGACGTTCGTCGTCGTCGGCGGCGGGCCGACCGGCGTGGAGCTCGCCGGCGCGCTCGGCGAGATCTCGAACGACACGCTGCGGCGCGACTTCCGCTCGATCCACCCGCCCGACGCCCGGATCATCCTCGTCGAGGCACTCGACCGCGTCCTCCCGCCCTACCCTCCCGACCGCTCGACATCGGCGAAGCGCCAGCTGGAGCGGCTCGGCGTCGAGGTCCGCACGGGGACGCGCGTCGTCGATCTCGACGAGCGCAGCGTCCGGGTCCAGGTCGGCGACAGGGAGGAGGAGATCCCGGCGCGGACCGTGCTCTGGGCGGCCGGCGTGCAGGCCTCGAGCTTCGCCCGCGCGGTCGCGACGGCGACCGGGGCGGAGACGGACCGTGCCGGGCGCATCGTCGTCGGGCGGGACCTGGCGATCCCGGGCCACCCGGAGATCTACGCCATCGGCGACGACGCCGTCCAGCCGTGGAAGAAGGACCGCCCCGTGCCGGGCGTCGCCCAGGGCGCGATCCAGCCGGGCCAGCACGTCGGGAAGGCGATCCGCCGGCGCCTCGCCGGGGAGCCCGGTCGCGCCGTTCCGCTACCGCGACAAGGGTGACGTCGCGGTGATCGGCCGCCTTGCGGGGGTGACGAACATCGGCTGGCTCGGGCCGTTCGGGAAGCCAGGGCGGTTTCACCGCGTGGCTCATGTGGCTCGTCATCCACATCTTCTACCTGATCGGCTTCGCCAACCGGATCGTCGTCGTGGTCCGCTGGGCGTGGAGCTTCTTCACGAGCGGCCGCGGGACCCGGCTCATCACCGGGTCGCCGCTCCTGCCGCCGATCGAGGAGCCCGCGCCACCGGCGTGGGAGGGGCCGCGGGACCGGCCGGACGAGCCCGACGCCGTTTCCGTTCGCGCAGACTAACGGCTTATTCGTGCGCACAGGCTGACCGGGCGCTCAGTGCCGGTTGCGCCCTTCGCCCAGGAGATCGCCGCGCGCCGCCAGCGCCGCGGCCGCACCGCGACTCGTCACGCCGAGCTTGTCGAGGATGTGGCTGACGTGGACGCTGGCGGTCTTCTCGCTGATGTAGAGCTCCGCGCCGATCTCGCGGTTCGTGCGCCCGTCGACCAGGAGCGCGAGGACCTCGCGCTCGCGCGGGCTCAGGCCGTACGGGTCGCCGGCCGCCGGTGCGGCGAGGCCCGTCGGTGAAGGGGCACCGCCGGGCGGCTCGGCGGGTGCCAGGTCCAGCCGGGCCCGCCGCGCCAGGCCGTCGACGTCGTCGAGAAGCGGCACCGCGCCCACCCTCACGGCCCAGGCTCGCGCCTCGCGGAGTGCCTCCTCGGCCCGCCCCCGATCGCCCGTCGCGGCGAGGGCGGCCTCCGCCTCGCGGTAGCGGCAGTACGCCCCGAGGTGCGACTCGCCGACCGCGGGGAGGGCGGCGGCGGCGGCGTCCCAGAGGTCAGGGGCCGGCTCGCCGGCGTACCGGCTCCCCTCGGCCAACCCCCACGCTCCCATCGCCCGCACGAGGTCGTTGACGCCGCCCTCCTCGACGAGGCGACCGTCGAGCGCCGCCTGGAGGCGCTCCCGATGGCGGCTGGCGGCCGCCGCGGCCACGGAGGCAGGCTCGACCTCGCGCCGCGCCCGCGATCGCTCGGCCAGGTCGGCGGCGACGCGCAGCCCGAGGGCATACAGGTGCGCCCGCCGCGAGACGTCGTCGGTCGGCTCGAGGGCGGCCAGCCCTTCTTCGACGAAGCCCAGGGCCGCTGCCGGATCGCCGCGCCTGAGGGCTGCCTCGGCGCGGGTCCGGAAGACCTCCGCGGATGTCTCCGCGAAGACCGCGGAGCCGAACCGGAGAGCCGCGCGGGCGTCGCCCTCTCCCTCTTCCAGCAGGCCGCGCCGGACGCGCATGACGCCCCGGAAGGAGAGGAGCTCACTGCGCGTCGTCGGCCCCGCCGCGCTGCTGCCGATGTGCGCTGAGAGGAGCGTCTCGGCCTCCGTCCAGCGGCCCTGCCACTCCTGGATGCAGGCCTCCCAGAAGTCGAGGTACGGCTCGGTGAGGACCAGTGACCCCTCGCGGTCGACGGCCCGACGGGCCTCGGCAAGCACGCCGCTGATTCGATCAAGGTGCCCAGGGAACCCGTAGACGGCCAGGCGGTTGGCCATCACGATCACGGTCTCCTCGGTGCCGCCGGATGCCGCCGCGAGCGCCGCAGCGCGCTCCACCTCTTCGATCGCCTCCTCGTCACGGGCCAGGCCGACGAGCCCAGTGCCGACCATGGATCGCGCGATTGCCTCGCACCCGGTGGCGCCGCACGCGGCCGCGACGCGTGCCGCTTCGGCCGCCGCCTGCGCATGGTCGCGGTTGCGGCTCTGGTGCAGGAGAGCGGAAGCCCGGCCGATCAAGGCGAAGGCGCGCTCGCGCGACGGCGGTTCCTCCGGCACGAGCGTCAGTGCCCGCTCGGCGAGGGCAGGGATCGCGCGCCAGTCGCCCTGCTCCTCCGTCCACTCGATGAGGCGCACGAGGAAGTACCCCACCCGGGTCGGGTCGCCGGCTCCTTCCGCCTCGCCGACCGCGAGACGCCCGAGCGCGACCGCGCGGCCCGCGTCGCCGGCGTGGAAGCTCGCCTCGGCCGCCCGGTCGAGCAGGCCGGCGCGTTCGATCCCGACCCGGGCCTCGGCCCCCGGCACCTGCTCGAAGAGCTCGAGCGCCCGCTCGTACAGGTCGTGGGCCTCCGGATACGCCCGGGCTGCCGCGGCGGCGTCGGCAGCTCGGACGGTTGCCCGGAGTGCCGCGGGGAGATCGCGCGCCGCGAGCAGGTGGTGGGCCAGCTCGGCGGCCGCACCGGCCGACGTGCCGCTCGCGAGATCCGGCCGCTCGCGCAGGATCCGTGCCAGCGTCGCGTGGAGGCGCACCCGCTCGCCGGGCAGGAGGTCGTCGTCGATCGCCTCGGCCAGCAGCGCGTGCCGAAAGGCGAGCTTCCGTCCGGCAGGCTCGACCACGAGGAGCGCCCGGTCGATCGCGTCCCGCAAGGCCGCGTCGAGGTCGTTCGCCGACCCATCCCAGGCCGCCTCGACGAGCGCCGCGTCGACCGGCCGCCCGGCGGCCGCGACGATCCCGAGCGCCCGGCGGGTCGGGGCCTCGATCGCCCCCACGCGGGCGAGCAGGAGGTCTCGCAGGGTCTCCGGAAGCGGGGTGGCGGAGCCGCCATCGGCGGCGAGCAGCTCCTCGACGAGGAACGGGTTGCCCTCGGAGCGACCGGCGATCGCCTCGACGAGCGCGGCCGCGAGCGGCTCGCCCGGATCTCGCGCACCAGGTGCGCCACCTCGCCTCGACTGAGCCTGCCCAGCCCGATGCGCGTCGCGCGCCCGCTCCGTTCGAGCTCCGCGAGGACGGGGAGGAGCGGGTGCCGCCGGTGGAGCTCGTCGGTTCGATACGTCACGACGAGTGCGGTCCGTCCGTGGCGCAGGCGCCGTGCGAGGTACGTGAGGAGCTCGAGCGTGGACCGGTCGGCCCAGTGGATGTCCTCGAGGACGAGGACGAGCGGGTCGGTCACCCGATCGAGAAGGCCCCGGACGGCCTCGTACATCCGGCCGCGGCTCCAGGAGCCAGCCCCCGGCGCTCCGGCAGGCGGAGCGAGGTTCGACAGGAGCGGGACCAGCTCCTCCCGAGCCGGGCCGATGAGCTCGTCCGCGCCGTCTCCCATCCCTTCGACGAGACGGCCGAGCGACTCGACAAACGGCGCGTACGGCAGGAGGTCGGCGCCGAGCTCCACGCACGAGCCGACGGCCACCGTCGCCCCGCCGGCCGCCGCGCGCGTCGTCAGCTCACCCGCGAGCCGGGTCTTGCCGACCCCCGCCTCGCCGCCGAGGAGGATGACCGGGCGCTCGGCCCGGGCGGCGACCGCCTCCTCGAGGGCGCGCAGCTCCGCCTCGCGGCCGACCAGGACCAGGCTGGAGCGACGGGCGCCCATCGGGGCACCGTAGCCCGGGGATCGGCCGCGGGGAAGGTCCGGACGGCCCGTCCCAGCCTGGCTGCGTTCGCCGGGAACGCGGTCCGTCGTGCCGGCGCGAGGACGTCGAGGCTGTGCCCGGCGCGGAAATGAGGTCCCGCCGACGCCCGGATTGAGTGAACGCCCGATGGCGCGCGGAGGAGGCGCGACTACCGTCTCCCCATCAGGCACACCGTGGAAGGGGGAGACCGAGATGCTGTACGGGGCCTCGCACCAGGTGAGACTCCTTGCCGACGACCTGCGCGCCGGCGACCGGGACGCGGCGGGCCGGGCCCGCGCACGTGCGTCCTCGGCGGGAGTGGACGTACATTCCTCGGGCCGGACGCACGAGAAGATGCGGGCTGCTCGACTGCTCGCCGGGCTCTCGGCAGGGCTCTCCGCCGCCCTCCGCCGGCCGCTCCGCCCGCACGGGCGTCCCGCGCGCTGAGCCGCGGCGGCAACCGGCGACCACGGGCACGCCGCGGCTCCGTCACCCGGCGAGATGCTCCGTGAGCCGAGTCACGACGGCGTCGGCGTCGCGCCCCAGGCCGTAGACGATCCCGGAGCCGCGGGTTCGGAGCCACGGGAACCCGAGCGCACAGAGCCCGGGCACCGCGGTGACGCCGCCCGCGTGGCGGAGGGCGCCCCGCTCATCGAGGAGGCCGGCGGGGAGCCACGCCATGGACGGCCGGAAGCCGGTCGCCCAGATCACCGTGGAGATGCCCGCGTCGGCGAGGTCCAGGTGGGTCGGGCCGTGGACCGCGTCCGGATCCGGGTGCGGGACGTCGGCGGGGTCATCCTCGAGGGGCGGCAGCCCGCCTTCGAGACCGGCGGCGGCCAGGCCCTCCACGATGTTCCGGGTGGCCTGCGCCGAGGCCTCGTCTCCGAAGCGGATGTTCGCGCCCAGGTCGTCGTCGAACAGCAGCCGGCCCCCATCGACCGCCCGAAGCCGGCCCAGCAGTCGCGCGCCGCGTGCCTCCAGCCACTGCAGGCTGAGGGTGTGGCCGCGCCGGCCCACGCCGGACGTCAGCGGCTGCGGCGCGTGACGCTCGGCGGGATCGGTCACGCGCTCGGTGGGCAGGTCCATGAAGCCTGCCGGCACCAGCCACTCCAGCGTGTCGCGCCCCATCGTGCGCCGCCGGACCCGCGGGACCCGGCTCGTGGCGAGGTGGACGACTCGTCCGGCGTCGAGAAGGTCCTCGACGATCTGGCCGCCCGACTGCGCGGCGCCGACGACCAGCACGGCGCCCGGGGGGAGCATGCCGGGGCTCCGGTATTCCGCGGTGTGGAGCTGCAGGACCTCGCGCGGGAGATCGGCCGCGAGCCCGGGGATGCGTGGCTCGCGCTGGACGCCGGAGGCGACGATGACGGCGCGCGCCAGGATCGGCTCGTCCTCCCCGCGGGTCCGCAAGGCGAACGTGCCGTCCGGGATGTGCTTCAGCGCGATCACCTCGATCCCGGTGCGGACCGGGAGGCCGAAGCGGCCCGCGTACTCCTCCAGGTGCCCGACCCACGCCGTCCCGGGCGGGAAGCCGTCTCGGGGCCCGACGTCGGCCTCGATCCCGGGCAGGCGGTTCATCCAGGCCGGCGTGTTGAGCGTGAAGGAGTCCCAGCGCTGGGTCCGCCACGTATCGCCGATCCGGGCGCGCTCCAGCACGACGTGCTCGATGCCACGCCGCGCGAGGTGCCAGCTGGCGGCGAGACCGGCCTGACCGGCCCCGACCACGATCGTCTCGAGCATGGAACCCACCCCCAGGGAGCCGCATCGTGCGCGGCGACGGGAATCCGCGCAAGCCCCCGGCGATGCCCGACGCGAGGTGTCGTTGGGTCGGCGCCGTCCCCCGGGTCAGCGCCGGCCGCGGGCCACCAGCTGCGTGGCGCCCCGCACGCCCACGTCGCGGAGACGGGCCCGCAGCTCCTCGCCCCGCGCCTGGAGGTCCGGGTGTCCCTCCGCGAGGCCGACATAGCGATCGATGGCCGCCTCGAGGTCCGCGATCGTCTCCGGGTCGTGCGGGTCCTCGTCCTCGTCGGCGAGGTCGACGAGCCGCAGGTCGGCGAGGCGCATGCCCTCCACGATCTCGACGATCTCGGCGCGACGGTATGTCTCCCGGTGGACCTCGCCCTGCACGGTCCCGACGGCCGCCCACCAGTGATGCAGCAGGACGTGCGTCTCCTGCGTCGCGGACTGGCCGTCGCGGTACATCTCGTTGACGATCACCAGCCCGCCGGGCCGGACCACGCGCAGCATCTCGGCGAGGACGGGTGCCGGCTCCGCGAAGTGGTGGAGCGAGTTGGAGACGCAGACCGTGTCGAACTCGCCGTCGGCGTACGCGAGCCGGTGGGCATCCATCTCCACGAAGCGGACGCCGGGGCGATCGCCGAACGCCTCCGCGAAGGCGGCCGCGCGGGCGGGGTTCGTGTCGATCCCCACGATCTCCGTCCAGTCACGCAGCCCGTCGAAGAGGAACCGGACGAAGTCCCCGGTCCCCGTCGCGACGTCGAGGACGCGGCCGCCCGAGAGGTCACCGAGGATCGCCTTCGGATCGATGGCCGTCATCGGGGGCTCCCGGGGGTGGACGCTCCGCCCGCGTCACGCCGCGGCGCGATCGCGGGGTCCAGGAGCACGAGGTTCCGGCGCGGCTTCTTCGTGTCGAGCGCCACGATCGCGCGGCCGCCCGGCGTGAAGGCGAGCCCCTCCGGCTTCCCGTCCAGCCTGGGCAGCTCCCAGGTGGCCTCGGCCGTCGCGATCCCCGCGTCCGGATCGAGGTCACGGAGGCGGGCCACCCCCTGGGACTTGTCGCTGAGGACGTACAGCCTGCCGTCCGGACCGACCTCCAGGTCGCTCAGGTCGCGGCACGCCCGGGCGAGGGCTGCGTCGGGGGCCCAGGAGGCCAGCAGCACGAAGGCCTGCTCGCCGGGCTCCACGGGCCACGCGTCGCCGGCGGGCAGCGCGGCCCCGCCCGTCACGGCCCCGGCCCGGAACCCCGCCGCCTCGGCGCCGGCCGGCCCGAACTCGAGGAGCGCCGGGGGATCCTTCTCCTTCGCGATCAGGAGGTGGCCGTTCGCGAGGAAGATCGCGCCCTCGCCGCGCGACCCGTCCGGGTCGTCCCAGGAGGCAGCGAGCGGGTGGCCGGCCGGGATCTCGAGGTCGATGCCGGCGATCACGCGACCGGCCGGCGGATCGACCAGCTCGACGCGGGCGGGGGACTCCTGGAGAAGAAGGACGCGCCCGGCGCCGTCCGCACAGACGGCCTCGATCTGCGGATCGTCTGGCGGCAGGCGGGTCCCCGCGAGGCCCGCCAGGGGAGTCGTGTGCCACGCGAGCGGGCTTCCGGGCTCGTCGGCAACCGTCGCCCACGCCCCGATCGCGGCCCGGTCGCCGATCGCCACGACCTGCATCGCGCCCGACGGACCACGGCGCAGGCAGATGCCGGACACCTCTCGCAGCGGGATGTCCTCGGTCCGGGCCACCGTCAACCCGGTTTCGGGGCGGTGCTTCCTGCCCATGTCGCCTCGCCGCTCCGGGCGTTCGGCGCGCCCGTTGTCGCGAGCATGCCACGCCGTGGCGGCGCAGGTGCCGCGGGAACCGCAGGCGGGCCTGCGACGTCGGTTGCCTGTCTGGCGTCCCGGACCGTTTGCACGGGGAGCCACGAGCGATGCGCACCACCCGCCTTCTCACCCTTCTCGGCGCCGTCCTCCTGGCGGGCTGCTCCGCGGGCTCCTCCCCGAGCCCGACCCCTTCGCCCACCCCGGCACCCACTCCCGCGCCGTCGGCGCCACCGTCCGCGGCCCCGTCGGCGTCGCCGGCCGCCGACCTCTCCATCCAGGTCTATCCGCCCGAGGAGCCGCCCGAGATCCGGCTGGCGATCCCGGGCTCCCGGTACTGCTTCCTCGTCGTGATCGACGACGCCGGCGACGCATCGACTCCCGCCACCATCACGGCATCGGCGGAGATGGCGACGGTCGAGGAGATCCAGCCGGTCGAGCTGACGCCGGGCACGGTCGGCGAGGTCTGCGTCGTCGCCGACGCGACCGAGGTGGAGACGACCGGGTCGGTCACGATCGTGGCGACGCGCGACGGCGCGGAGACGACGGTCACGCGCTCCCTGCCGGTCTTCCCGATGGCCGACGAGCGCGCCGCCGACGCCCGCCCGTACTTCGACCTGTGGACCGCCTGGCTGGCGGCGGAGCATCCGGAGCTCGGCATCACCGCCGACACGACCTGGGACCCGGTCTTCGTCTCCACGCTCCTCGTCGTCTCGCACTACTCGTACTGGTCGGAGGACTGGGAGATGACGGTGGCGTGGCACAACATGATCGCCCCGTACGACTGGACGGAGGTCCACCTCCGCCGACGCGGCGTCGACACGGCCCCGTCGCTCGCGTTCAAGATGGATTCCGTCTCCGGCGCGACGGAGCCGTACGCGATCGAGCCGCCCGAGGTCGTCGTGCGCTGAAGCGAGGTCGCCTCTCCCCGTCCGCCGGGCGCGGGAGAGGCCCGGCTCGGGTCCGGCGCCTGGGGGCCGGGCGCGGGAGAGGCCCGGCTCGGGGCCGGCGCCCGACCGGGCCCGACCGGCCGCGGGGGGCTGCAGCCGCTGCTACCCTGCCGACCATGGCCGACCCCCGGCGACGCCTCCTCGTCGACACCGACACCGCCTCCGACGACGCCGTCGCGCTCCTGGTGGCGCTCCGGCACCCCGGCGTGGAGATCCTCGCGATCACGGTCGTCGCCGGCAACGTGCCCCTCGAGCAGGCCGTGCAGAACGCCCTCTACGTCGTGGAGCTGGCCGGGGCGGCCACGCCGGTGCACGCGGGATGCGCGGCGCCGCTGACCCGGCCGCTGCGGACGGCGCAGTTCGTCCACGGCGAGGACGGGATGGGCGACATCGGGCTCCCGCTCCACGGCCGGACGCCGGCTCCGGGCCATGCCGTGGATGTCATCGTCGAGACCGTCCGCGCCCACGACCCCGGCGAGATCACGCTCGTGACGCTGGGCCCCCTGACGAACGTCGCGACGGCCCTCGAGCGCGACCCGTCGCTCGCGGCGCGGCTCGGCGGCATCGTGGTCATGGGCGGGACCGGCGACGCGGTCGGGAACATGTCGGCCGTCGCCGAGTTCAACGTGTGGGTCGATCCCGAGGCGGCCGCGCGCGTCTTTGCGTGTGGCGCTCGCATCACGATGGTCGGCTGGGACATCTCGCGGAAGCACGCGACGTTCGGCGCGGGCGACGCGGCGGCCCTTCGGGCGCTCGGACCGCTCGGGGCCTTCGCTGTCGACATCCAGGCGACGCTCGAGGAGTTCGCTGCCACCGAGACCGGGATCGAGGGCTTCGACCTGCCCGACCCGATCGCCGTGGCGGTCGCCCTCGACCCGGCCGTGGCGACCGACGTCCGGTTCCTGAACGTCGTCGTGGAGACGGCGGGCGAGTTCACGACCGGCCAGACCGTCGTCGACCACCTCGGGATCGCGAAGCGCCCGCCGAACGTCCACGTCGTGCTCGAGGCGTCGCGCGAGCGGTTCGTCCGCGTCCTCCACGACGCGCTCCGCTGAGCAACCCCGCCCTCTAGCTCGGGCCCGCCGACAGGCCGGCTCTCGAGGGCGGGTCGGCGAGGTTTCGGACGTGACGGCGGCCGAACGCCCGCCAGGCGCGTGACCTCTTTCGCTCGCACGCGCAGATCGGCTACGCTCCCCGCTCCACGGACTTCGAGGATGCGCCTTTGACCTGTCCCGCCTGCGGTCACGAGAACCCGCCCGGCATGAAGTTCTGCGGCGAGTGCGGTGCTCGCCTCGCCAGCGGCTGCCCGGCGTGCGGCTTCCAGAACCCACCGGGCATGAAGTTCTGCGGCGAGTGCGGCACGCTGCTCGCCGGATCGGTGGCGGGCGACGCAGCCGAGGCGCAGCGGTCCGGCGGGGGCGTGGTGGCGGCCACGCGGGCGGAAGCACCCGCGGCCCCCGAGGGGATCACCGAGCGGCGGCTGGTGAGCATCCTCTTCGCGGACCTCGTCGGCTTCACGACCCGCTCCGACGGCGCGGACCCCGAGCAGGTCCGCGAGTTCCTCGCCCGCTACTTCTACCTCTGCCGGGAGATCGTGGAGCGGTACGGCGGCACCGTCGAGAAGTTCATCGGCGACGCGGTGATGGCGGTCTGGGGCACACCCGTCGCCCAGGAGGACGACGCCGAGCGTGCCGTGCGGACCGCGCTCGAGCTCGTCGACGCGATCCGCCACCTGGGGCGGCAGTCCGGCGACGAGGCGCTGGAGCTCCGGGCGGGCGTCCTGACGGGCGAGGCCGCGGTGGCCGTCGGTGCCGTCGGGCAGGGGATGGTGGCGGGCGACCTGGTGAACACCGCCTCTCGCCTCCAGGCGGCGGCCCCTCCCGGGATGGTCCTCGTGGGCGAGGCCACGAAGCGGGCGGCATCCGGGGCGATCGCGTTCGAGGCGGTCGGCGACCAGCTGCTCAAGGGCAAGGCCGCGCCCGTCCCGGCGTGGCGGGCGCTTCGGGTCGTCGCCGAACGTGGCGGGCTGGGCCGGGCCGAGGGCGTGGAAGCGCCGTTCGTCGGTCGCGACGACGAGCTCCGCCTTCTCAAGGACTTCCTGCACGCCACGTCGCGCGAGCGCCGCGTCCGGCTCCTCTCCGTCACCGGCCAGGGCGGGATCGGCAAGAGCCGGCTGGCGTGGGAGTTCCTCAAGTACATCGACGGGGTCAGCCAGGACATCTACTGGCACCAGGGCCGTTCCCCGTCGTTCGGGGAGGGCGTGACGTTCTGGGCCCTCGGCGAGATGGTCCGGCGCCGCGCCGGCCTGCGCGAGGACGACGACGCCGCCACGACCCGCGAGCGCATCGCCGCGACCGTCGCCGAGTTCGTGGGCGACGAGGCCGAGCGGCGGCTGATCGAACCCGCGCTGCTGTCGCTGCTCGGGGTGGGCGACGCCACGACCGGCGGCCGCGGTGAGCTCTTCACCGCGTGGCGGACGTTCTTCGAGCGGATCTCGCTGCAGGGCACGACCGTCCTCGTCTTCGAAGACCTCCAGTGGGCCGACACGGGGCTCATGGAGTTCATCGACCACCTCCTGGAGTGGTCGATCGGCTACCCGATCCTGGTGATCACGCTCGCCCGACCTGACCTCCTGGAGCGCCGGCCCGACTGGGGCGCCGGGCGCCGCAACTTCGCGGCCCTGGCCCTCGGACCGCTGTCCGACGAGGCGATGCGGGAGCTCCTGGCCGGTCTCGTGCCGGGCCTCCCGGCGCCCACCGTGCGAGCGATCCTCCAGCGCGCGGACGGCATCCCGCTGTACGCGGTCGAGACGATCCGGATGCTGCTGGAGGACGGCAAGCTCGAGGACGCCGACGGTGTCTACCGCCCGGTCGGCGATCTCGGGACCCTGCAGGTCCCCGATACGCTCCACGCCCTGATCGCCGCCCGGCTCGACGCGGTCAACCCGGCCGACCGATCCCTCCTGCAGGACGGCTCCGTCCTCGGCCAGTCGTTCACCGTGGCCGCGCTGGCAGCGCTGACGGGCGAGCCGGAGGACGCGCTGGAGGCGCGGCTCCGCTCGCTGGTCCACCGCGAGATCCTCCACCTGGACACGGATCCCCAGTCGCCCGAACGGGGCCAGTTCGGCTTCACCCAGGCGCTGGTCCGCGAGGTCGCCTACTCGACCCTGGCGAAGCGGGACCGGAGGGCCAAGCACCTCGCCGCGGCACGCTACTACGAGTCGCTCGGCGACGAGGAGGTCGCCGGAGTCCTCGCCACCCACTACATCGACGCGTACGAGGCCAGCCCCGACGGCGCGGAGGGCGCGGCCGTCGCGGGTCAGGCCCGGATCGCGCTCCGGGCGGCGGCCGACCGCGCCACGGCGCTCGGCGCCCACGAGAGCGCCGTCACCCACTGGGAGCGGGCCCGGGCGGTGACGGCCGATCCCGCCGACGAAGCCGACCTCCTCGAGAAGATCGGCGACGCCGAGCGCAACCTGGGCCACCACCAGGCCGCGGAGGCGGCCTTCCGGGGGGCGATCGATCGCTATCACGCGCTCGCCGACCGGGTCGGGACCGTGCGGGCGACGCTGGGACTCGGGAAGGCGCTGGGCTTCGCCGAGCGCATGGGCGAGGCAGTCCCCCTCGTCGAGGCGGCGGCGGCCGAGATCTCCGACCTCGCCCCCGACCGGGTGCTCGTCGAGGCGTGGGTCTGGCTGGCGAACGCCAAGACCCAGCTCGGTGACCAGGAGCACGCCCTCGACCTCGTCGAGCGGGCTCTCGCGGACGCCGAGGGCCTCCGGCTGGCCGACCTCGTCGTCGACGGGATGCGCACCAAGGGCCAGGTGTTCGTGCTCCTCGGACGGCCGATCGAGGGCCGCGCGCTCATCGAGGCCGCGCTCGCGCTCTCCGAGCGAGCCGGCGCCGGCCCGGCGACGGCGCGTTCCGCGTTCATGCTGTCGCTCGCCCTGTTCGACGAGGATCCGCGGGCGGCGGTCGAGATCGGCCGGCGGGCGGTGGAGCTGACCCGTCGCTTCGGCCTCGCATCGCTTCGGCTGGTCGCGCTGATGAACACGGCGGAAGTGTCGGTCGCGGTCGGCGACTGGGGCTGGATCGAGGCCGAGCTGGCCACGATCGAACCGGACGATCTCGAGTCCACGGACCGCGCCTCCCTGGACCTGGCCCAGGCCGAGCTGGCGGCGATCCGCGGTCGCGACGTCGGGGCCACGCTCGCCGCAATGCGTACGGCGGGCGACATCCACGATCCGCAGTCGATCGCCGCCCGGGGCGTCGGGCTCGGCCTCGTGGCCCTCGCCCAGGGCCGCTTCGCCGACGCGATCCGGGAGGCTGCGCCGGCGGAGGCCGACGACCTCAACGCCGTCGGCGCGCTCACCATCCGCGGCCGCGCGGCCACCCGCCTCCTCGACCGGGCCGGGGCCCGCGACGCCCTCGATCGCCTCGGCGCGATCAGCTCGCGCGGTGCGGCCCACGAGGTGCAGCGCGACGCGCTCGCTGCGTGCGTGGCCGCCCTCGAGGGGCGCTGGCCGGAGGCGGCCGCCGGCTTCGCCGACGCCTGGCGGCGCTTCCGGGACCTGCGGATGGACGTCGGCCTCGCGGTCAGCCAGCTCGACTGCCTCGCCGTCGCGCCGCCCGGGGACCCGCTCGCCGAGATCGCCGCTCGGGAGTCGCGCTCGATCCTGGAGCGCGAGGGCGCGGGCGCCTACCTGCGCCAGCTCGACGCGCTCGTCGCGGAGCGGGAGGAGCGGGGCGGGCGGGCCGCGGCGCGCGCCGGCGCCCCGGCGCCCGAAGGCAACGCGACGCCGGCAGCTTCCTAGGGCACCGGCTCGGGGGGCCGGGCCGCCGGGAAGACGTACCGGCGAAGCTCCGGGAACCGCCGCACGACCTCCGCGAGGCCCACGAGGCACAGGATGCCGCCCGAGAGCACCGAGACCTCCGGGCCGGCGATCGCGGCGACCGCCGCCGCCTCCGCGTCGCCGAGCCGTGGCCCGCTCGTCACCACGAGGATGTGGATCGAGGCGACACGGCCGCGCAGCTCGTCCGGCGTGTCGAGCTGCACGATCGCCGATCGCAGGACCGCGCTGAAGACGTCCGCGGCCCCGGCGCAGGCCAGGAACAGGAGGGCGAGGGCGAAGCTCAACGCCACGGACCCGCCCAGCATGAACGTGGTCACGCCGAACCCGGTGATGGCCGCGCCCCAGGCGGCCACGGCGACGATCACCGCCCGCCCCGGGTGGACGATCCGGCCGACCCAGCCGGACAGCGCGGCACCGACCAGCGCGCCGGCAGCCGGCGCGGCGGCCAGGAAGCCGACCCCCGCCGGGCCGACCCCGAAGACGTCGAGCGCCAGCGCCGGGAACAGCGAGGAGGGCATCCCGAAGACCATCGCGACCAGGTCGATCACGAACGTCGAGAGGACGATCCGCCGGCGACGCACGAACCGGAGCCCCTCCTTCACGGTGGTCAGGCTGGGCCGCGCGGCGCCCGGGTGGGGCGGGATCGGGGAGATCAGCAGGAGCGCCACGATCGCCGCGAGGAAGGTCACCGCGTCGAAGAAGAACGCGGCCGCCACGCCGACCCACACCAGCAGGATCCCGCCGAGGGCCGGTCCGGCGATCGCCATCACCTGGAATCCCAGCTGGTTGAGGGCGATCGCGGCCGGCAGCCGTTCCACCGGGACGAGCCGCGGAACCGCGGAGGAGCGCGCCGGCTGGTCGATGGCCCCCACGCCCGCCGCGACGAAGGCGACCACGTAGTAGCCCCAGATGGGCGCCCCGGGCGTGATCGCCAGCCCGAACAGCGCGGCGCTCGCCCCGGCCAGGCCGAGCTGCGTCAGCAGCAGCAGGCGCCGGCGGTCGACCGCGTCGGCCACGGCGCCGCCGCCCAGCGCGAAGATCAGGATCGGGACCAGCTGGACGAGGGCCAGGAGGCCGACCGCGAGCGTCGAACCCGTGAGCACGTAGAGCTGGAAGGGGAGCGCGACCACCGTCACCTGGCGGCCGACGCCGCTGATGACCTGGCCGATCCAGAGCATGCGGAAGTCGCGGTCGCGCCGCAACGGCTCGACGTCGACGAGGACCCCGCGGAAGCGGCCGCGACGAGGCGCGGGATCGGAGGTCATGCCCGCAAGGATAGGGACCGGTCGGCGCGCCGGGCGCGACGCCGCCACGATCTCACCGGGCCTCCCGTACGCTTCGACCATGGACCGCTACGCCGACGTCTCGTACTGGATGGAGACCGCGGGGGACCTCGCGCCCCGCCCGCCGCTCGACGGGACCACGGAGTGCGACGTCGCCATCATGGGCGCCGGGTACACCGGGCTCTGGACCGCGTACTACCTGCTCAAGCGGCAGCCGGGCCTGCGGATCGTCATCGCCGAGGGCGAGATCGCCGGCTTCGGCGCCTCCGGCCGCAACGGGGCCTGGTGCGCGCCCGACCTCAACATCTCGATGGACCGGCTCGCCCGCCTCCACGGCGAGGACGCGGCGCGGCGCATCCAGCAGGCGACGTACGACGCCGTCGACGAGGTCGGGCGGGTCGCCGCCGCCGAGGGGATCGACGCAGGCTTCCACAAGGGCGGCGAGCTGCTGGTCGCGCGCGGCCCACACCACGTCCCCGCGATCGAGGCCGCCTTCCGCGAGTACGAGCGCTTCGGCTTCGGCGAGCACTACCGGCTCCTCGACGCGGCTGGCGTGGCCGAGAAGGTCCGGATCGCGGGGGCGATCGCCGGCCTCTGGTCGGGCACGGCGGCGGTCGTCCACCCGGGGCGCCTCGTGCGCGGGCTCGCGTCGCTCGTCGAGCAGATGGGGGCCCGCATCGTCGAGCGGACGCCGGTCTCCGACTTCCGGGCGGCGGTGAGCGGGCCGGCCGGCGGGGCGCCCGCCGCCCTGATCACCGCGAAGGGCGAAATCCGGGCGCCGGTCGTGGTCCTCGCCGGCGAGGCGTACCTCGTGCGCCTCGCGAAGCTCCACCGTCAGCTCGTCCCGATGTACTCGCTCATCGTCCTCACGGAGCCGATCGACGACGCGACGTGGGCGGAGATCGGCTGGGCCGGCCGCGAGGTCGTGGCCTCCGCCCGCCTCTCGATCGACTACCTGTCCCGGACGGCCGACGGGCGGATCCTCTTCGGCGGCCGCGGCGCGCCGTACCGCCTGGGCTCGCCCATCAAGGACGCCTACGACCGCCACGACCCGACCCACGAGATGCTCCGCGGCTTCGTCCGGACCTGGTTCCCGATGCTCCGCGACGTCCGCTTCACGCACGCGTGGGGCGGTCCGCTGGGCATGCCCCGCGACTGGCACCCGGCGTTCTCGTTCGACCCGCGGACCGGGATCGCGAGCGCCCGCGGCTTCGTCGGCCACGGGGTGTCCACGGCGAACCTCGCGGGGCGGACGCTGGCGGACCTGATCACCGGTGAGGAGACGCCGCTCACCGAGCTGCCGCTCGCCAACCATCGCAGCCCGAACTGGGAGGTCGAGCCGCTCCGCTGGCTCGGCATCCGCTACACCCAGGGCGCGATGGCACGTCTCGACCGCCGGTCCGAGGCGACCGGGACACCGCCGAGCGGCCGCTCCCTGGCCGAGCGGATCGCAGACCACTGACACCCGCGACCGAGAGGCGACCCCGGGGTCAGTCGAGTCCCGCGCCGTCCTCGAGGAGCCTGGCGAGGCGGGCGCCGAACCGGGCCGCCGGCGCGCCGTCGATCACGTCGTGGTCCACGCTGACGGTCAGGGCCAGCATCTCGCGGACCTCGATCCGCTCCGCCCTCCGGCCGCCGCGCGCCTCCTCCGCCGCGCCGGCGACCACCCCGGGCTTCCGCGCGATGCTCCCGACCGTGAGGCACAGCGAGTAGCCCGTCAGCGGGATCGCCCAGGCCGTCCCCCGGCCGAACATCCCGACCGAGGTGACCGCCACGGTCCCGGTGAGCCGCTTCCGGCGCCGCGGATCGGCCAGGACCATCGCCCAGATTCGCTGGCGCAGGAACCCGGGGACCAGGAGCCACAGCGGGAGCCAGCGACGTCCCGCGACGTACGGGGGGCCGGCCGCCTGCGCGGCCCGGATCTCCGCGTGGACCTGGTCGAGCGTCTTGCGGTTCGCCGCCCGGACGATGTGCGGGAACGGGATCTTCGCTCCCTCCACGTCCGTCTCGACGAGGACGGTGACGTCCACGTCGTCGAACAGGACGAGCTGGCCCCGCCCACGGCGGTAGGCATGCATCCGGCGATCCTCGTCGACGGCCCGCGCCAGGTTGGCAACGACGAACGCCGTGAACGAGAGCCCTTCGCCGGTGCGGGTCCGGTGCTCCCGGATCGCCCGCCTCGCATCGGTGACGTCGACTTCGAGCAGCGCGTGCACCGTGTGCTGGCGGTGCATCAGGCCCAGCCAGTCGACCATCTGGTGCTGCGCCCGAGGGAACGGCTCCACCCGACAGGCGGCTCGGTCACGCGCCGGGATGGGGCGCCACGGCAGGTTCACGCCGTGGATCCTGCCGCCCTCGCCTGCGCCGCCGCGAGTGCCGAAGGTCCCCGGGGCGGCAGGTCCGCGGGCGTGCCGATCGTCGGCCGCGGGGAGGGTCCGCCGGGCACACAGGCGTCGGCCGCCCGTCGCTCCGAAGGCTTCGCGCCGGGAGCTCCCCGAGGGATGAGTCGCCGCCCATACTTCGACGAGACCAGCGACGGAGGACGCACGTGGACCTGATCCGGGAGATCCTGGCATCGCACGAGTCGGGCATCTCGCGGGATGGGCTGCTCGCGTGGGCGCGTCTGCGCGGCGATCCCCACATGACGGACGACCAGCTGGACGCGGCCCTGGCCGCGCTCGGCGACCAGGTCGTCGACGTCCAGGGCTTCCTCTACCTGCGCCAGCACGCGCCGGCCTCCGCCCTGGCCGACGCCCCGCCCGCCGTCACGCCACCGCCCACGGCTCCGCCCGCCTGGCCGCCGGCGGCGGCCGGCGCCCCGCCTCCCACGTGGCCGCAGGGGGACGCCGGGGCCGCCCCGCCCCCGACACCCCAGCCGGGCGCCGGGGGCTGGGTGGGTCCCGACGGCGGCACGACCGCACCCGAGGGCGGCTGGGCGCCGGCGCCGTCCGCCGGCGGGCGCCGCACGATGGTCGTCGCGACCATCGGCGTCCTCGGCTTCGTCATCGCGGCCGGCGTCGGCGCGTTCCTCCTGCGGAACGCCGACACCGACACGGGGCCGGCCGACGCGACGCCGGCCCTGCCGACCCCGACGTCCGGCTCGGTCGTGGATGCCTTCGACATCGTGGTCGGCGACTGCCTCGTCCTCCCGTCCGAGGACGAGTTCGACGAGGTCCGCCGGCTCGCCTGCACCGAGCCGCACGACGGGGAGGTCTTCTTCGTGCAGGACTACCCAGACGCCGAGTACCCGGCGGCCGACGACTTCAGCTCGTACGTGGACTCCGAGTGCCTCCCGGCGTTCCAGGCCTACACCGGGAGCGACTTCGAAGGCCAGGAGCTCCTCGACATCGGCTGGTTCGCGCCGACGCCGGGCTCGTGGGAGAACGGCGACCGCGAGGTCGCGTGCTACCTGACGCCGCTCGCCGGGCAGACGAGCCAGTCGTTCCGCGACGCCAACCCCTGACAGCCGCCGCCGGGCAGGGCTGATCGGGCCGAAGGTCTCTCGACCGGACCTCGCGGCGGTCGAATACTCGGCGCGTCCGGCCTGCACGGGGTGCACCATGGAGACCGTCCGAGGCATCCTTGCCGCCCATCACTCGGGCATCTCGAAGCCCGGCCTCCTCGCGTGGGCGCGCCTTCGGATCGACACCACGATGACCGACGCGCAGCTCGACGAGGAGCTGGCGCGCCTCGGCGACGAGGTCATCGACGTCGAGGGGTTCCTCTACCTGCGAGCGAACGTCGAGCCCGGGCGGCTGCGCGCCGTCCCGGAGCGCGCTTCGGGCGCCGCGGGCGGCTCCCAGCCGGAGGGATCCGACTGGACGCGGACACGGCCGGAGTCACCGCCGTCGGCGCCATCATCGGAGCCGGCCTGGCCCCCGCCGGCGGAGGCGAGGGAGGCGCGCGGCGGCTGCGGAGGCTGGGCCGCCAAGGCCGTCGGTCTCGCCGTCTTCCTGTTGTGGGCAGTCGGGTTCGTCGGCGGCTTCATCGAGACCGGCAGCGAAGCGACGCCGGAGCCCACTGAGGGCGCAACCGAACCGGCGGGCACCCGGGTTGGCTGGACCGACCTCGCCATCGGCGACTGCTTCACCCACTCCGAGGAGGACGGCGGGACCATCCGCCGACTCGCCTGCGACCAGCCGCACGGCTACGAGCTGTTCGAGATCGCGAGCCACCCCGGCGCGGCGTTCCCCGGCGAGTCCTCCTTCGTGTCGTTCAGCGAGGACGTCTGCCCCCGGGCCTTCGCCGAGTACACGGGCAGGTCGCCCGACGAGCAGCGGGAGCTCACGTGGCTCTGGTGGTCACCGTCGGCGGCAGAGTGGAACGATGGCATCAGGTCCGTCGAGTGCATGCTCGCCCCGGTCGACGGCTCCCTCACCGACCGCTCGTACCGGAGCGGCTTCTGACGGCCGCCCAGGGCGCCGCGACGATGCCCGTCCGGGATGCCGCCCGGGGCGTCGTTCGGGCGCCGCGACGATGCCCGTCCGGGATGCCGCCCGGGGCGTCGTTCGGGCGCGGTGGCGGGCCCGCGCCGGCCACCGCGGCCCGCCAGCAGCCTCGACTCATGCTCACATGGGACAGCTCGGGGCTCGTGCTCGCGTCCGACGCGGCGAATGTCGTGCGTAACGCCGCCCGGGGTGGCATCCAGCACCAACGCGGGCCGGTGGCCGTCCGGGGGCCGGTGGCCGTCCGGGGGCGCGGCCCTGCGGCGGGCGACCCGGCACCGCTCGCCACTCGCCGCTGGTCAGGCGGGCGCGCCGGCCGTAGGCGCGCCTACGGCCGCAGAGCGTCAGGCCAGGGCGGCAGCCACCCCCGGCAGCTCCCCGGCCAGGCCGAACGGCGCGCCCGCCGCCCGGACCATGTCGACCATCGCCGCCTCGATCGAGGGGTCGAGCGCCGGACGGACGTAGGCCGCCAGCAGCTCCTCCACCCGGGCCCGCGCCCGGGCCGCCGAATCCGGCCGTCCGGCATCTTCCCAGGTCCGCAGCGAGGCCCGGTCGATCACCGCCGACGGCAGCGCCTGCTCCGAGCGGAACAGCCGCCGCGTCTCCGGCAGCTCCAGGAAGCGCGCCTCCCAGCCGGCGGCGCGGATGGCCGCCGTGGCCAGCGTCTCCGTCGGCGTGGCGACGCCCCGCAGCAGCCGCTGGGCCATCGCGATCCCCTCGGCGTCGAGGACGAGCTTCTCCGCGCTGTGGCAGCGCAGCGAGTCGAGCATCCCGGCGCCCGAGATCATGTCGATCCCCGCGAGCGCGCCGACGAGCGCGGACATCCCGCTCTCGAGCCCGGCCTGGTGGTCGATCACCTTGCCGTCGGTCGCGGAGAGGTAGCCGTGCGTCGGCAGGTTGAGGTCCTTCCCGACCTGCGCGTAGGCGGCGTCGAGCATCGCGGTCTCGATCGCGCCCATCGGCGTGACGCCGGTCCGCATGTCGACGATCGCCGGGGCGCCGCCCCACACGATCGGGGCGCCGGGCCGGGCCAGCTGGTGGATCGCGATCCCGGCCAGGCTCTCCGCGGCGTGCTGCACCACCGACCCGACGAGCGTGACCGGCGCCGCGCCGCCGGCGAGCGGCATGGAGACCATCTCGGCCGGGACCCGCGCCCGGGCCAGGTCCACGAGGTTCCGGGCGCCGAACGCCGTCCAGGTGAGCGGCGGCGAAGGGCAGACGTCGAAGACCGCGCGGGGCTTCGCGGCGAGCGCCTCGCGGCCCCCGGCGTCGAGGGCCAGGAGGTCGATCATCGCCGCCGTCCCGAGCGGGCTGAACGCCCCGGTGACGACCGGCTTCGCCGACGCCAGGAGGACGAGGAAGAGGCGATACAGGTCGCCGACCTCGGCCGGGACGTCGTTGCAGACGATCGCCGTCGACTGGGCGGCGTACGCCGGCAGCATCTCGGCGACACGAGCCGAGGCGGACGAGGTCCGCAGCCGTCGAGGGCCGGTGGTCACCGGTGACCGGGTCCAGCATGTTGACGCCGGACGAGCCGGGGTCGAACTGGACGACGCCCGCCCCGTAGCGCACGGCGGGCGCGCCGGACCGGTCGAAGAGGTCGAACGAGGCGGGCACCGTCGCCAGCGCCCCCTCGACGAGGGCGGTGGGGATCCGGACAACCTCGCCCTCGACCCGGGCGCCCGCGTCCCGGAGGAGTGCCACGGCCTCGGCGTCCTGGACCCGGACCCCGGGGTCGCGCAGCAGCTCGAAGGCCTCCTCCAGGATCCGGCCGACGAGGTCGGGGCCGAGGAGCCGGAGGACGGGGCGCAGCGGCGCCTCCCCGGCACCCCGGCTCATCGAGCGGCCCCGGCCGCGGCCAGGGCGTCGACCACGGTCGGGGTGGGCTCCTCGCCCGCCTCGCGCTCGACCGCACGGACGACGCGGGCGAGCTCGGCCGCCAGCGCCGGCTGGAGCGGCTCGGGGACATGGGTCGCCAGGAGCTCGCGGGCCTTCGCGTTCGCCCAGGCGCGCGGCCCGCCGCCCTCGGCCTCCACGACGCCCATCGGGCGCCGGTCCATGAACCGCGGGCGCCACATCGAGCGCATGTGCCGCCGGGTATGGGGCGCGGTCAGGTAGTCACCGGCCGGCCCCACCTCGGCGATCGTCTCGAGCGCGAGCGATTCGTCGTCGACCGGGATCCCCTTCAGGGTCGCCCGGACCACCGAGTAGATCTCGGCGTCGAGCAGGAGCTGCTCGTGCGACCAGATCCGGCTGCCGTTGAGGAGGCCCAGGCCCAGCAGCATGTCGGAGCCCGACGCCGAGGCGAGGAAGGACGAGAGGGCGTTCTCGACGCCGGCCTGCCAGTCGGGCGCCTTGGCGCCGGTGGCGAACGCGCCCATCGAGAGCGGCACCCGGTAGAAGTCGGCCAGCGCGTTCGTCGCTGCCCCGAACAGGAAGTCCTCGGGCCCGCCGCCGGTATAGGCGCCCGAGCGCAGGTCGATCGCGGTCTGCGCCGCCGCGTAGTAGACGGGCGAGCCCGGGTATGCGATCTGCATGAGCGCGAGGGCCGAGATCACCTCGGCGTTGCCGACGACGAGCGAGCCGGCCACGGTGGCCGGCCCGGTGAAGGCCGCCGACGCCATCGTCATGTAGCCCACCGGGATCCCGGCCTCGGCGGCGACGAGCCCGGCATCGAGGCTGCCGCCGTCGTGGCCGAGCGGGCTGGTGGTGCACTGCATCATCGAGAGGACCGGGCGGGCCCGGAGCGCCTCGCGGCCCCCGGCGATCGCGGCCGCCATCTCGACGGCGGCGCGCGCCTCGGGCTCGGTGACGATCGATTCGGTCTGGACGTGCTTGGTGCTGTTGGCCCAGCACGCCAGCAGCTCGTGGAGCGACCGCGAGGCCGCCGGGCGATCCTGCGCCGAGACCGGGATCCAGTGGAAGGCGACCTCGTCGAGCGCGTCCGCAAGGCGGGCGATCTCGGCGACGTCGGCGAGGCGCGAGGGTCGGCGCTCGCCGGTCTCGAGATCGGCGACCTCGATCCCGCAGCCGTCGGTGGCGGCGTAGACGTGCTCGCCGTCGAGCGGGAGGTCGAGGGCCGGGTCCCGGGCGGCCAGCGGGTAGACCGGCGGCGCCGTCTTGAGGGCGGCCTCGATCGTCGCCTTCGGCACCCTCGCGACCTGGGTCGCCCGATCGACCTCGGCGCCAGCGGCGGCCCAGAGGTCGAGGGCGCGCTCCGACGGGAAGCGGACGCCCACGTGCTCGATGACGTGCAGGGTGGCCTCGTGGATCCGGGCGATCGCATCGGCGTCGAGCACCTCGACGCGCAGGCCGCGCGGCCCGATCGGGTTGAGCGGCGCGCTCACCGGGTCGCCTCGGCCGGCGCCGCGCCCATCAGGCGCTTCGCGAGCTCGACCGCGCCCATGGCGTCCTCGGAGTAGCCGTCGGCGCCGATCTCCTCGGCCCACTGGCCGGTCACCGGCGCGCCGCCGACCATGACCTTCACGGGCGGCCGCAGGCCGGCGTCGGTGAGGGCGGCGATGACGGCCCGCTGGCCGGTCATCGTCGTCGTCAGGAGGGCCGACAGGCCGACGATGTCGGCGCGGTGCTCGCGGGCGGCCTCGACGAAGCGCTCCGGCGCCACGTTGACGCCGAGGTCGTGGACCTCGAACCCGGAGGTCGAGAGGAGCATCCCCACGAGATTCTTGCCGATCTCGTGGATGTCGCCGGCGACGGTGCCGATGACCACGCGGCCCGCCACGGTCCGTTCGACGGCGGCAGCCTTCAGCTCGGGCTCCAGCACGGCGAGGGCCCGCTGCATCGCGCGAGCCGCCAGCATCATGTCGGGGAGGAAGAGGTCTCCGGCGGCGAAGCCCGCCCCGACCTCCTTCATGCCGGGCATGAAGCCCTCGTCGATCGCAGCGAGGGGCGGGATCCCGGCCGCGATGGCGGCCTTCGCGGCGACCTCGGCAGCATCGGCATCGCCGTCGACGACGGCCTGGCGCATCGCTTGGAACTCGGTCTCGGTCATCGGAGGTGCTCCTCGGTGCGTCATGGTGGACGGTCAGTGAGTAGTGACGGTGGGTGGACGGACCTGGGCCGGCGAACCGGCCGTGCGTGACGGGCCGTCAGAGGCCGGCCGTCGCCTCGGCGCGCTCGACCACGGCGCGCACGGCCCTCTCCACGTCCGGCTCGAGGGGCGTGGGAAGGTGGGTGCCCAGGATCTCGTCGACGCGAGCCGCCGCGCGCTGGGCGAGCGTCGTCGCCCCGGCGGCACCGCCACGGCTCGTAGCCGCGGCGGTCGATGAGGGTCGGGTACCACCGCTCGCGGTAGTGCGCGAACGTATGGTCGAGCTCGAGGTACGAGCCGTCGACGCCGTGGGCCTCGACGAGGTCCAGGGCCAGTGCCTCGTCCGAGGTGTCGACCGGGCGGACCAGGGCGTTGATCCAGCCGGCCAGCTCGTCGCAGATGACGAGCTGCACGAGCGAGCCCGTGAGGCCGGACTCCAGGTAGCCGCAATCGTGGATGAGGTGGCCGCCGGCGAGGGCGTCGGCGAGCATCGTCATGCCGGCCTCGGCAGCTGCCTGCTCGTCGACGACCTTCGAGTCGCTGCCGGCGCCGAGGCTGAACATGGGCAGGCCCCAGCGATGGGCCATCGACGCGGCAACGCCCTTCGGCTCGGGTCCGGCGTACGGGTCGACCATCGTCCGCAGGTCCAGCGAGTCGCCGCCGAACCCCGGGACGACGACGGGAGTCCCCTCGCGCGCCAGCTGGGCGAGGACCACGCCGGCGAGGACGCCCGCGGTGTTGATCGCGATGGTCCCGGCGAGGGTGACGGGCCCGGTCGTCCCGCCCGAGGTGACCGGGATCCAGAGGGCCGGCACGCCGCGCTCCGCGCAGGCGAGGAGCTTGCGCACCGAGTCCTCGTTGAAGAGCAGGCCGCGCGTGACGTTGATGTAGACCGCCACCTGGGGGCGCTCGGCATGCTCGCGCCGGCCGCCCGCGGCGGCCTCCGCCATCTCCAGGCCGTCGAGCATGCCCGCGAGGTCGTAGGTGACGAGGACGATCGGCTTGCGGGTCAGCTCGAGCATCGCCGCGGCCTGGTGCCGGTCGGCGAGGGTCTGGTCGACGTCCTCGGGGAGGAACATCGACATGACGAAGTCGATGTTCGGGAGGGCGTCGGCGAGGGTGAGACCCTCCGCGAGGTCGCTGCAGGTGGCGCGGCGGCGCTCACCGGTCCGGTGGTCGAGGATGTTGAGGCAGTCGGAGCCGGTCCCGAAGTAGTGGTGGCGCCCGGCGAGGTGGACGGCCGGCGCGCCGGCGCGGTCGTGGAGCGTGACTTCCTTCGGCGCCTTCTCGAGCGCCCACGTGACGAGGCGCTCGGGGACCCGGACGCGCGAGCCGTCGACGCGGGCACCCGCCTTGCGCAGGAGATCGAGCGCCTCCGGGACGGGGATCTCGACCCCGGTCCGCTCGAGGATCTCGAGGGCGGCCGATTCGAGCCGGGCGGCGGTCACCGGTCCCAGCCGGTCCCAGCGCGGGGTCTCGCGCGCGTCGGTCATCACGCCTCCTCCACCTCGCCCGTGCGGTGGGCATGCCACCCCATGCTGCGAGGGTGGACGGCGCGCCCGGCGGCGCGACAGGGACCTTCGGCCCGATTCCGGCCCTGTCGCCACCCCGACCGCGGGGCTCAGGCGGCGAAGGCGCCCGCCAGCTCGGCGATCCGGCCCGGTCCCACGCGGCAGCAGCCGCCCACGAGGCGCGCGCCCGCGGCGATCCACGTCCGCGCCGCGGGCACGCCGACGTCGACGCCCGTCGCGGGCAGCCACCGCCCCTCGACGGCATCCCACCCCTCGCCCGAGTTCGGGTAGACCACGATCGGCTTGTTCGTCACGGTCGCGATCCGCCGGACCAGCTCCTCGACGTGGTCGGGCGCGGTGCAGTTGACCCCGACGGCAACGAATCCCGGCGTCGCGTCGGCGATCCGGGCGGCGTCCTCCACCGGGGTCCCGTCGCGCAGGTGACCGCCGTCGGCGCACGAGAGCGCGAGCCAGCCGGACGCTCCGCTCTCCCCGAGGAGGCCGGCGAGCGCGTCCACCTCGACGATGTCGGGGATGGTCTCGCAGGCGAGGAGGTCGGGGCCGGCGGCCCAGAGCACGCGGAGGCGCTCGCGGTGGAAGGCGCGCAGGGCGGCGCGGTCCATCCCGTAGCGGCCGCGGTACTCGGAGCCGTCCGCGAGGAACGCCCCGTACGGCCCGATCGACGCCGCGACGAGGAGCGGCCCCGGGTCGGCCGGGGCGACCTCGGCCCGGAACAGGGCGCGCGCCTCTTTCGCAAGATCGACGCTGCGCTGCAGGAGGCGCGCTGCCGCGTCGCGATCCAGGCCGCGGGCGGCGAACCCCTCGAACGTGGCCTGGTAGCTGGCGGTGATCGCGACCCTGGCCCCGGCCCGGAAGTAGGCCAGGTGGGCCGCGACGATCGACTCGGGCTCGTCGGCCAGGAGCCGGGCAGACCACAGGCGGTCGGCCAGGCGGTGCCCCGCCGCCTCCAGCTCGGTCGCGAGACCGCCGTCGACGACTGCGACGCGGCGCCCGGCCAGCAGGTCCCCCAGGGGGTCGGGGCCGCGCCGCGGCGCGTCCGGGCTGCGCGACGGCTCGTCCGGGCTGCGCGACGGCTCGTCCGGCGCCACGAGGGTCAGCCGGCCCCGCCGATGTCGACGGAGTACGCCTCCCAGACCAGGTCGGCGCCGTGCTGGCGGTGGCGGACGATCCGCCCCATGACCCGCTGGAGCTCATCGCGCACCGCTTCCACCTCGGCCTCGCCGACGAGCGATCCGCCCAGGTGGGACTCGGCGTCGACGAGCGCGGCGGTGATCGGCGGATGCTCCTCGCGCAGGCGGCGCGCCTTCGCGGACACGTGCGGGGCGACCTCTGCCATCTCGGCGTACAGGCCGGCGGGACCTTCCGTCTCGGTCACGTGGTCCTCGAAGGCGCGCTGGAGGGCGTCGAGGGCGTCGGCCACGTCGGCCCGCCACGGCTCGCGGTCGCCGATCGGCGAGGCGAGCGCGCCCTCGAACGCGATGAGGGCCTCGCGGAGCTCGCGACGGACGCGGGCGGCCGCCTCGAGCGCGGGGGTGGGAAGGGGCTGCTGGGTCATCGTCGGGGCCTCCCGGGTGGCCGTCGGACGGGCGTCGCGGTGCGCACATGGTAGACCCGGTGGGAACCGGTCGATGCCCCGCGGAGCGACCCGGCATGGCTCCCGGGGCGCGGCCGTCACGACTCCCGGCGCGGAGCGACCCCGACCGGCCCGACGACGGTCCGCCAGGCCCGCGTCAGCATCCGGAACTCGGCCGCCGGGATCCGCTCCACGGCCACGAGCGCGCCCGCGGTCTCGGCTGCGCACTCGGCCGCCTCGAGCCGCATGCGCTCGTCGACGGCCGCGCCGGCAAGGGCGCTCCTGGCCGTGTCGCGGGCCGCTTCCGCCGCGGCGCGCGCGACGTCGTCACGCTCGGTGGCGAAGGCCCGGTCGCGGGCCATGCGGGCGGCCTTCGGCGGCTTGTCCAGCCGCGGATCCCAGTCGAACGACCGGCGTCGCTCGGCCGCCAGGTCGCGGGCGACCGCGCCATCGAGCCCCCCGGCGGCAGTCACGACGGCCGCGACGGCCGCGCTGTTGGGGCCGAAGGCACCGGCGGCGCGGAGCGCAGCGACGCGCAGCCGGCGGCGGCGCATGTCCAGGCGATGCATCCCGAACAGCGCGAGGAAGACCGCCCCGATGACCAGCGTCAGGAGGAGGTCGGCGGAGATCTGCCGCAGCGCGTCGTCGGCCACCTGCCGATTGTGACCGACGGGCGGCGATCGGGGGCGGGGCGCCGTCCCGTGTCAGCCGGCGGCGGGGTCGCCCGCGCCGGGCGCGACGCGCACGGCGCTCCTGAAGCCGATCGCCCGGTGCGACGCGTCGCAGAACGGCTTCGTCGCCGAGCTCCCGCAGCGGCACAGGAAGACCGCCTTGCCGGCCTCCACCTCGAGGGCGTTCCCCGCGCCGTCGAGGAGCGTGATCGGCCCGGCGACGCGCAGGTTGCCGTCGTCGCGGACGGTGATGGTGACGGTCGTCGGGGCGTCGGGATCGGACACGGGTGCGGACCTCCAGGGAGCAGCGGGCAACGTGGCGGGACGGGGAGCGTGGCGAACGGGGAGCGGGCGCACGACGTGCGGCCGACACCCCTGGGGACGCCCGCTCATCCTACGTTCGCGGCAGGCCATCCGCCGGATCCCCGCCAAACGAAACCAAGGGGCAACCCAGGCGGCGACCGATCACGCGCTATCCTTACCGCTGCTTTGCACCACCCCAGGGAGCCCAGATGAAGGTCGGCGTTCCGAAAGAGACGCTGCCCGGCGAGCACCGCGTTGCCCTGGTCCCGGAGTCCCTTCCGAAGTTGAAGGCGGCCGGGATCGACGTCCTCGTGGAGCGCGGTGCCGGGGCAGCCGCGTCGTATACCGACGCGATGTACGAGGAGGCGGGCGCGACGCTCGTCGCCGGCGACGAGGCCTGGTCGCAGGCCGACTGCGTCGTCAAGATCCAGAAGCCCACCCCCGGCGAGGTCGGCAAGCTGCGCGCCGGCCAGGCACTGGTGGGGCTGCTGTCGCCGCTCATCGACCCGGGCCTGATGAAGGCGCTCGCCGACCACGGCGTGACCGCGATCAGCCTCGACGCGATCCCGCGGACGCTCTCGCGGGCCCAGACGATGGACGTCCTTTCTTCGCAGGCGAACATCGGCGGCTACAAGGCCGTGCTCGTCGCCGCCGAGGCGTTCGGGCGCTACTTCCCGCTCCTCACCACTGCCGCGGGCACCGCCAAGCCGGCCAACGTGCTGATCCTCGGGATCGGCGTCGCCGGCCTCCAGGCCATCGGCACGGCCCGCCGGCTCGGCGCCGTCGTGAAAGCCTACGACGTCCGCCCCGAGACGAAGGAGCAGGCCGAGTCCCTCGGCGCTCAGTTCGTCACCCTCAAGACCGCCATCGACGCGACCGGGTCGGGCGGCTACGCCCGCGAGCTGACGGCCGAGGAGCGGGCCGCCCAGCAGGCGGAGCTGAACGGCGTCATCGCCGGCATGGACGTCGTCATCACGACTGCCCAGGTCCCCGGTCGCAAGCCGCCGGTCCTCGTGACGGCCGACGCCGTCCAGGCGATGAAGCCGGGCTCGGTGATCCTTGACATGGCCGCCAGCGATCTCGGCGGCAACTGCGCGCTGTCGAAGCCCGGCGAGACGATCGTCACCGACAATGGCGTCCGCATCCTGGCCCCGGAGAACCTCCCGGCCAGCGTGCCGATCAGCGCCAGCCAGTTCTACGCCCGCAACCTGCAGGCCCTGCTCGTGCACCTCGTGAAGGACGGGCAGCTCACCCTCGACCCCGAGGAGGAGATCACCGCGGGCGTCCTCATCACGCACGGCGGGAAGGTCGTCCAGGAGGCGACCGCGAAGCTCCTCGAGCCCGCCCCCGCCGCCGGAGGCGCGCCCGCATGAACGACCTGCTCTTCCCCCTGACGATCTTCGTGCTGGCGATCCTCGTCGGGTTCGAGGTGATCGCCAAGGTCCCCGCGACCCTCCACACGCCGCTCATGTCCGGGGCGAACTCGATCCACGGGATCGTGCTCGTCGGCGGCATGATCATCGCGGCCGAGGCGAAGGACCCCCTGGGCTATGTCCTGGCGTTCGTCGCCATGGCCTTCGGGGCCATGAACGTGGTTGGCGGCTACGTCGTCACCGACCGGATGCTCCAGATGTTCAAGAAGAAGCCCGCGGCCCCCAAGGCCGAGAGCAAGTCCTGACGGGGGCCGGAGTGGACATCCAGACCCTCGTCTACCTCGCCCAGCTCGGCGGCGCCGTCTGCTTCGTCCTGGGCCTCCATCTCATGAACTCGCCGGCCACCGCCCGGAACGGCAACCTCCTCTCCGCCGGCGGCATGGTCGTCGCGGTGCTGGCGACGCTCGTCAGCCTGGTCGCCCGGGACGGCGGGATGGACGCCATCGCCTGGGTGATCATCGTCGTCGGCTTCCTGATCGGCGGCGGGGCGGGCCTCTACACGGCCCGCAACGTCCAGATGACGGAGATGCCGCAGCTCGTCTCGCTCTTCAACGCGGTCGGCGGCGGCGCGGCGGCGCTCGTTGCGATCGAGGACTTCCTGCGGCTGACCGGCGCCGACGGCGCCCCGGTCTCCACGACGATCTTCGTCGTCCTCGACGTCGTCATCGGCGCGGTCACCTTCACCGGCTCGCTCATCGCCTCCGGCAAGCTGATGGGCCTGATCAGCGGCAAGCCGATCATCTTCCCCGGGACCCGGATCCTGACGATCGCGCTCGCCGTCGTGACGGTCGCCGGCACCGGCCTGCTGATCCTTGGCGCCGCCGGCGGGGTGACGCTCGACGCGACGGTCTCGATCGTCGTCCTCGGCGTGATCCTCGCGTCCGCCCTCGTCTTCGGCGTGACGATGGTCCTGCCGATCGGCGGCGCCGACATGCCGGTCGTGATCTCGCTCCTCAACGCGTTCACGGGCACGGCCGTCGCGATGGCCGGCTTCGTGCTGAACAGCCCGGTCCTGATCGTCTCGGGTGCCCTCGTCGGGGCGTCGGGCGGCATCCTCACCAAGCTCATGGCCGACGCCATGAACCGCTCGATCCTCAACATCATGATCGGCGGCTTCGGCGGCGGCGAGGGCACGGTCGCCGGCGGCGCCGGCGGGCCGGGCGGCTCCGTGCGCTCGGTGGGCGCCGACGACGTCGCGATCCAGCTGGCCTACGCGGCCAACGTCATCGTCGTCCCGGGCTACGGCCTCGCCGTGGCCCAGGCTCAGCACGCCGTGCGCGAGCTGGCCGAGCTCCTCGAGGAGCGGGGCGTCAACGTCTCGTACGCCATCCATCCCGTTGCCGGGCGGATGCCGGGGCACATGAACGTCCTCCTCGCGGAGGCGAACGTGCCCTACCCCCAGCTCAAGGAGATGGACGAGATCAACCCGGAGTTCGACCGCTGCGACGTGGCGCTGGTGATCGGCGCCAACGACGTGACGAACCCGGCGGCGCGCCGGCCGGGCAACCCGGTCTCCGGCATGCCGATCCTCAACGTCGACCACGCCAAGTCGATCATCGTGATCAAGCGGTCCATGGGCCGCGGCTACGCCGGCATCGACAACGAGCTCTACGTGAACCCCAAGACGGGGATGCTCTTCGCCGACGCGAAGGAGGGCCTCGCCCACCTGATCGGCGCAGTCAAGGCGGTCTGATCCCGGGCGGGCAGGCGCCCGCCTCCCTGCGCTCCGTGCCACGGCCCCGGCGGCGACGCCGGGGCCGTTCCCGTCAGGGGGCGCCGGGCAGTGGCTCGGCCTCGATGCCGAGCAGGCGCAGGAACGTCGCCGACGACGGCTCGCGGCCCAGGAAGGCGCGCAGCAGGTCGATCGCGTCGCGGCTGCCGCCCGGCTCGAGGATCTCGCGGCGGTAGGCGAGCCCGACCTCGGGAGAGGTGACGCCCTCGGCCTCGAAGCGCCCGAACATGTCGTCGCCGTACACCTGCGCCCACAGGTAGCCGTAGTAGCCGGCGTCGTAGCCGCCCGCCAGGTGCCCGAAGGACGTGGGCTGGTGGGTGCCCGCGTGGTACGGGAAGCCGGTCCGCTCGTGCGCCGCGCGGTCCGCCTCGTCGGGATCGACGGCCGCAGCGCCGTGGATCCCGAGGTCCATGAGGCCGAGCGCGCACTGCCGGAGCGTCTTCACGGCGACGTTGAGGTCGCGGCTGGCGACCAGGCGCTCGACGAGCTCGCCCGGGATCGGCGCGCCGGTCGCGTGGTGCCGCGCGAACCGGCCGAGAACCACGGGCTGCCACGCCCAGTGCTCCAGGATCTGGCTGGGCGCCTCGACGAAGTCCCACTCGATGTCGCTGTTGAAGCGGGTCGACGCGGCCCGGCCCAGCGTCGCGTGGAGGACGTGGCCGAACTCGTGGAAGAGCATCACCACGTCGCCGTGGCGCAGGAGCGCGGGGGCGCCGGGCGCCGGGGCCGGGAGGTTGGCCACGATCGCCGTGACGGGCAGCCGGCGGGTGCCGTCGGGCTCGCGGCGGGAGGGCACGAGCGCGAACGCCGCCGCGTGCCCGAACTTGCCGTCGCGCGGGTGGAGGTCCATCAGGATGTCGCCGAGGACCTCGCCGTCGGCGGCGTCCAGCGCGCGCAGCCGGCGGACGTCCGGGTGCCAGGCGCCGGCGTCGGCGACGGCCTCGTAGCGCAGGCCGAAGACGGTCGCGGTCAGGTCGAGGAGGCCCGCCAGCACGTCGTCGAGGGCGAGATGGGCGCGCAGCTCGTCCGGATCGACGGCGAACGTGCCCGCCCGCTGCCGGGTGTCGCACCAGCGCCAGTCCCAGCCCCGGACCGGCGGCTCCTCGCCGGCACGGCGGAGCTCGTCGGCCATGGCCGACCACTCGAGGCCGGCCTTCCGGCGCAGCGGCGGGATCAGCGACGCGTAGAGGGCCTCCACCGCGGCCGGGGCGCCGGCCATCTTCTCCTCGAGCCGGTAGTGCGCCCAGGTCGCGTAGCCGAGCAGCGACGCGGCGCGGCGCCGGATCTCGAGCGCCTCGGCGAGGAGCGGGGCGTTCTCGGCGTGCGCCTTGTCGAACCACGCCGCCTCCAGCCGCTCGCGAAGGTCGCGGCGGGTCGCCTGCTCCAGGAACGGCATCAGGTCCGGCGTGGCGAGCGTGACCCGGAACGTGCCGGGCGCGTCGCCCGGGCCCAGCCGCTCCACGTACGCATCCGGCAGCCCGCCGAGCTCCGCCTGGGTGAGGTCGAGGCCGCCCCCGGCCTCGGCCAGGTTGCGCGAGAAGGCGCTCTCCACCGCGACGAGGCGCCCCAGCAGGCCCTGGACCTCGGCACGGACCTCAGGGGCCAGGCCGTGGCCGGCGCGCCGCAGGTCGCGCACGAGGTGCTCCAGGAAGCGGCGCTGCTCACCCTCCAGCGCCGCCGCCCCGGGAGACCCGGCGAAGACGGCGACGGCGGCCGCGAGGTCCTCGCGGAACGGCAGGTCGACCCGCCACGTGGAGAGTCGCTCGTCGGCCTCCTGTCCCGCGTCGCGGACCTTCGCCTCGACGGCGACGTGGGCCAGGAAGGCGGCGCGGCCGGAGGCGATGGCCAGCCGGTCGAACGCGTCGTCGATCGGCTGCAGCACGTCGGCGAAGGTGCCGCGGCCGCCCGTGGCGCACGCGGCCTCCACGAGCGCGTCCGCCTCCGCGAGGGCGGCGTCGGTGATCCGGCGAACCTCGTCGGGCGTCCGGGCGAGCTGCATCCTGGCCTCCGGGGTCGAGGGGGGCGTCCGCGGAGCTCGCGTGCCGCTCCCGGCACGACCGCCCGCCTCCGGGGAGTCTGCCACGCGCGCGGGAACGCGTGTCGGGTGGGTGCGGGCCGCGTCGCGATCGGCCGTCACCACCTCGCCGCCGGCGGCCTGCCCGGTGGCCCGCCCACCCCGTGCCGTTCGGTCCGGGGTTCGGGAGGGGAGGCTCTGGTGGCCGCCGGCCACGATCCCGTTCCATGGGCCCAGGCACAGCAGCGTCGGCCTCGCCGTCGCCCGCGCCGCCGCGGTCCGTCCCCCCCGCCACGACGCCGGGCTCCGGGTCGGGCCGCGGCGACGACGAGGTGATGCGATGGCGACCCGCTACGAGGCCCTCCTCCAGCCCATGGAGCTGGGTCCCCTGCACCTGAAGAACCGGATCGTCAAGTCCGGGCAGTGGTTCCTGTACGCCGAGCCCGACGGCTCCTGCGGGGACCGGATCGTCGCCTGGTACGAGGGCCTGGCGAAGCACGGCCCGGGGATGATCACGATCGAGGAGAGCATCATCGAGTACCCGTGGGGCGCCTCGCAGGTGCCGCACGTGCGCCTCGACGACGACCGCTTCCTGCCCGGCCTGACCCGGCTCGCGGCCGCCGTCCACGCCCACGACGTGCCGGTCGTCGTCCAGATCACCCACGCCGGGCCGGCCTACAGCAGCAAGGTCGGCGGCGGCCAGCCAAAGGCCCCTTCCTCGATCAACCCGCCGTCGGAGCCCGGCCTCTTCGAGGTCGCCCGGGAGATGACGCGCGACGAGGTCCTCGAGGCCATCGAGCTGTGGGCCCAGGCAGCGTACCGCTGCAAGCGGGCCGGCTTCGACGGCGTCGAGCTGCACATGGCCCACTACGCGCTCGGCAACGCCTTCCTCTCGAAGCGCCAGAACAAGCGGGCGGACGACTTCGGCACGGCCACGATGGAGGATCGCACCCGCTTCGGGTCGAGCATCATCCGGCGCGTCCGCGAGCTGTGCGGGCCGGGCTTCGTCGTCGGCGTCCGCCTCAGCAACAAGGAGTGGGGCGACCCGGACGGGACGTCGAGCGAGGAGGCCTGCGAGATCGCCCGCCGCTTCGAGGCCGAGGGGATCGACTACATCCAGTCGTCGAGCTACGGCTACGGCCCGTTCGCCCTCTGCGCGTTCCCCGACCTCGTCATCTACCCCGAGCCCGTTCCCGAGGCGAAGGAGTTCGCCGCCCGGATCGACCATGGCGGCGCGCTCGTGCCGGAGACCGGCGTGGTGAAGCGCGCGGTCGGCGTCCCCGTCAGCGCCGTCGGGAGGCTCTCGTTCGCGGAGGCCGACCGGGCGATCCGCGACGGGAACTGCGACTTCGTGGCATTCGGCCGCCAGTTCATGGCCGACCCCGAGTTCCCGGAGAAGCTCGCGACGGGGCGCGAGGACGAGATCCGCCTCTGCACGCGCTGCCTGCACTGCCTCCACGTCATGTTCACGTACCAGCCCGTCACCTGCCGCTGCAACCCGTTCGCAGGGAACGAGCTCACCCGCGTGATCGAGCCGGCGGCGACGCCGAAGAAGGTGATGGTCGTCGGCGCCGGGCCGGCCGGCCTCGAGGCGGCACGGGTCGCCTCGCTGCGGGGTCACCGCGTCTCGATCTGGGACGCCGACAAGGAGCTCGGCGGCGCCACCCGGATGGCGGCTTTCGTCAAGGGCGAGGAGAACGACCACCTCACGGAGTTCATCGCCTGGTACGACCGCACCCTCAAGAAGCAGGGGGTCGAGCGCCACCTCGGGAAGGAGGTCACGCCCGCCGTCGTGGAGGCCGAGCACCCGGACGTCGTGATCCTCGCCCCGGGCGCCGAGGCGATCGAGCCGACGCTGCCGATCGCGAAGGGCGCCCACGTCCAGACCACCGAGGACCAGCGCAAGCAGGCCGCGGCCGCCCTCAGCTGGTTCGGGACCAAGCTCACGTCGGCGGTCACGAAGGTCTTCCTGCCGGGCGGGAAGAGGGTCATCGTCGTCGGGTCCGACCTCCCGGGCGTCGAGGCGGCGGTCTTCCTGGCGAGGCGGGGCAAGGACGTCGTCGTCATCGACGAGGCGCCGGCTCCCTTCGTCGGCGTCGACATCCAGTGGCTCCTCAAGCTGGCCTTCCCCGGCGGCTACCTCGAGCGCAAGGGGATCCGGGTCCAGCCGGGCATCACGATCACGGAGATCTCGGGCGACGGGGTCACGATCGCGATGCCTGATGGCGCCACGGAGACGATCCCCTGCGACAGCGTCCTCGTCGTGAACCGCCACCGGAAGAACGACGGGCTGGCGAAGGCGCTCGAGGGGAAGGTCCCCGAGATCCACGTCATCGGCGACGCCATGAACGACGAGCTGGGGTACGTCGCGAACGCCACCCACAGCGCCGCCGACGTGGCGCTGCGCATCTGATCCAGCCCCGGCCGGCGGGCCGGTCTACATTGGATACCGTCCAATCTGGGGAGTATGATCACCTGCCCGTCCCGGCCAACGACCCGACCCGAGGAGAACCCATGACGACGCCCACCGCCACGCCCGCGGCCAACGACCTCACGACGAGCGCCCTCCAGGACAGCCTCGTCGAGCTGATCGACCTGGCGCTCCAGGCCAAGCAGTACCACTGGAACGTGGTCGGGCCGCACTTCCGCGCCGTCCACCTCCAGCTCGACGAGATCACCGACGCCGTCCGGCTCTGGTACGACGACGTCGCCGAGCGGATGACCGCGCTGAACGGCTCGCCCGACGGTCGGACCTCGACCGTCGCCGCGACGACGCCGCTCCCCGAGGCCGGCGCCGGCTGGCAGCGCGACGCGGCAACGGTCGAGGCGATGGCGGATCGCCTGTCCACCGTGGCCACCAGCCTCCGCGGGCGAGCGGCCGCGATCGGCGACACGGACCTGGTGAGCCAGGGGATCCTGATCGAGATCGGCGCCGGGCTGGAGAAGCAGGCCTGGATGCTGCGCGCCCAGATCCGGTGATACCGGACCCGGCGGCGCGCCTGCGCGCCGCCGGCCTCCGGACCACCCCGGCGCGCGTGGCCGTTCTCGGGGCGCTCGAGACCCTCGGAGGCCACCGCACGGCCGACGAGATCCGCGCCTCGCTCGGCGTGGCGGGCACGGGAGTCCCCCGGGCCAGCCTGTACCACGTGCTGGGTGCGCTCGCCGAGGCGGGGCTCGTGCTGGTGGCCGACGCCGGCCCCGGCACCACCCGCTACGAGGTCGCCGCCGCCTGGCACCACCACCTGGTCTGCCGGGCATGCGGCGCGATCGTCGACGTCCCGTGCGTGCGCGGGACGCGGCCGTGCCTCGAGCCCGATCTCCAGGGCGTCGCGGTCGACGAGGCCCAGGTGATCTTCCGCGGCCGCTGCGCATCGTGCGCGGGCGCGCGCGGGAGCGGTGCCACGGAGTCGGGTCCGGGCATGCCTGAGCGGCCGTGACCGGGTGCGGAGGTGCGCGGAGCGCCGCACCACCCCGTGACGACGTCAACGCTCGGCCTGCCCGGCGCGCCGACAGCGGTCGACGACGGCAGCGACGCGACGATCAAGGCGCGCGGTGCTGGCCGTGTTCGGGGACACGGTCGCGGACAACCCGCTGCTCCGGATGGCGGCGCGGGCCGCCGCGGTGGCTCCCGACGCCGCCCTCCGCAACGAGGCCGGCGCCCAAGGCTGGGAGATCCTGGAGGACTCGGCGGCGTGACCATCGAACGGCTTGACCGCAGCCGCTACGAGCTGGAGGTGGAGGACATCTTCCTCGCCGACCGGCTCGATGCGTCCCTCTGGATCCCTCACTACCTGCCCCAGTGGGCATCCCGGGAACGAACCCTGGCGCGGTTCGACGTTGGCGGCGGCCAGCTGCGGCTGCGGATCGACGCTGACCAGGCGCCCTGGAGCCAGGAGTGGAACGAGGGAATCCGGGTGTCGAACCTGCAGACCGGGGTGTTCTCGGGGCCGGTCGGCAGCCGGATCGGGCAGCACCACTTCCGGCCCGACCTCGTCGTCCGGGAGGCGCAGGAGACGCGCTCGCTGTACACACCCAGGTACGGGCTGATCGAGTTGACCGCGCGGGCCACAGCCGACCCGGCCTGCCTCGTCGCACTGTGGATGATCGGCTTCGAGGACGATCCGCGGCGATCCGGGGAGATCTGCGTCATGGAGGTCTTCGGGCGGGACGTGGACGCGAGGCTGGTGCGCGTCGGCATGGGCGTCCACCCGTTCGGCGACCCGTCCTTGAACGACGATTTCGAGCAGGTGTCCGTCGCGGTCGATGCCCTGGACCCGCATACCTACTCGGCGGAGTGGACGCCTGATCGCGTGGCGTTCTACGTGGACGACGTCCTGCTGAAGGTGGTTCACGAGTCGCCGGCCTACCCGATGCAGGTGATGCTCAACATCTACGAGCTCCCCGGTGAGCCGGCGGCTGGGCTGGTGACCGGCGGCGGCGCGTACCCCAAGCTGTTCACGATCGAGCGCTTCGCGGGCTACCGCCCCGTTTCCGGCCCGGGCGCGCGACCGCCTGCGTGGGTGCGCCCCGGCGTGTGATGTCAGCGCCCGCGCGTCAGGTGCGCGCGACCCCGCAGGATCGCCTCGAGCGAGCGGTCGAGGTCCTCGGCCCGGACGGGACCGCGCGTCCGGCGCCGAGCTGCAACGGGCGGGCCGCGCGTCCGGCGCCAAGCTGCAACGGGCGGGCGGGCGCCGCTTCGTCCGCGCCGCGAGGACGTGCCCCGGTGGCGCTCGATCCTGACAGAGGTGCACGAGGCGCCCGTTACGTCCGATGGGTCGGCGTCACAGATCCTCGACGGTGGCCTCGGGGCGCATCCAGCCTGCCGGATGTGCACGAGGTGCCACGGTTGGCAGGGTCGTGACGCGGGCGAGCGCGGCGTGGCCCCGTCTGGCGCCGCGGGACCGAGCGCAAGGTGCAGCACCCGCACGTTCGGCAGGAAGCCCCGCTGGGGGCCGGGCACCACCGGCCCCGGGCGCCACCCCCCGCGTGCGCGGACCGCTGCCTCTCCGCCGAGCGCGCCGGCCCCGCGGCTCCCGCGGCACCCGCGGCACCCGCGGCACCCGCGGCGAGAGCGTCGAACGTGTCGTCGACGATTTGGAGAGCGTCCGACGTCAGCACCGCGCCATGATCGCAGATGGCGTGCGACCTCCGATTGCCCCTTGCAGAAGTGAGATCGATCATCGATTATGGCAATCGTCTGGCCGTCTAGACCGTTGGGACGGCCGCTGGTCGACGCCCCGAGGGATGCCCGCATGAGACGCATCAGCGACATCGGCGCCGCCGTCATCGGCAGTGGGTTCATCGGCACCGTGCACATCGAGACGCTGCGGCGTCTCGGCGTCCCGATCCACGGCCTCCTCGAGGTCTCCCCGGTGCACGGCGCGAAGCGGATCGCGGAGCTGGGCCTGCCCCGCGCCTACGGCTCCATGGGAGAGATGCTGGCCGACGAGCGAGTCGAGGTGGTCCACGTCACCTCGCCGAATGCCCTGCACTTCCCGCAGGTGCGCCAGATCCTGGCCGCCGGGAAGCACGTCGTGTGCGAGAAGCCGCTGGCGACGACGTCGGCGGAGTCCGCCGAGCTGGTCCGGCTGGCCGCCGACGCGGGCGTCGTGAACGCGGTCAACTTCAACATCCGCTTCTACCCGCTGAACCGCCACGCGGCGCAGATGGTGCGCGACGGCGAGCTGGGCGACGTCCGCCTGGTCACCGGCCACTACCACCAGGACTGGCTCCTCTTCGACACGGACTGGAACTGGCGCCTCGACCCGGCCGAGGGCGGCCTCCTCCGCGCCGTCGGCGACATCGGATCGCACTGGCTCGACCTGGTGGCGACCGTGACCGGGCGGCGGGTCGTGGAGGTCATGGCCGACCTCGCGACGTTCGTGAAGGTGCGCCACCAGCCGGCCGGGCCCGTCGAGACGTTCTCCACGGAGCGGGCGGCGAACACGATCCCCCGCGAGATGGTCACCGACGACGCGGCGACCATCCTCCTCCGCTTCGAGGGCGGCGCCCGCGGCGCGGTCTCCGTCTCGCAGGTGAGCGCCGGCCGCAAGAACTCCGTGCAGTGGGAGATCGACGGGTCGGCGGCCGCGGCCTGGTGGGACTCCGAGCGGCCGGACGAGCTGTGGCTCGGCCGCCGCGAGCGACCGAACGAGCTCCTGTTCCGCAACCCCGCCCTCATGAACGCCGCCGGCACCGGCGCGGCGTTCCTTCCCGGCGGCCACGTCGAGGGCTTCGCCGACACGTTCAGGGCGCTCTATCGCGCGGTCTACACCGACGTGGCGGCGGGCGGGCCCGCCGGCGAGCCCGCGTACCCCACCTTCGCCGACGGCCACGACGAGATGCTCGTCAACGACGCCGTCGCCACGAGCGCCCGCGAGGGGCGCTGGGTCTCCGTGGACCGTACATGACGCGACGATCCGCTCACCGCCACCGAATCGACCACCCGCAGGGAGCACCGCGATGAAGCTCGGGTTCCTCACCGCCCCCTTCCCCGAGACACCGCTCATGGAGGTCGCCGACTGGGCGGCCGCCTCCGGCTTCGAGGTCCTCGAGATCGCCTGCTGGCCGCGCACGTCAGGGCCGACGCGCCGCTACGCCGGCACGTCCCACATCGACGTCGCCAGCCTGTCCGACGGCCAGGCGACCGAGATCGTCGACGAGATCGCCGCGAAGGGCCTCGCGATCTCCGGCCTCGGCTTCTACCCCAACCCGCTGCACCCCGACCCGGCCCACCGCAAGCAGGTGATCGGCCACCTCAAGGCCGTCATGGTCGCGGCCCGGAAGATGGGGATCCCGCTCGTCAACACCTTCATGGGCGGCGACGCGGCGAAGAACCAGGACCAGAACTGGGAGGAGGCGCTCCGGGTCTGGCCGGACATCGTCGCCTTCGCGAAGGACCAGGGCGTGAAGATCACGCTCGAGAACTGCCCGATGATCTTCAGCTACGACGAGTGGCCCGGCGGCCACAACATCGCGACGACCCCGCGGATGTGGCGCCGGATCCTCGAGCAGTGGGGCGACACGATCGGGCTGAACTTCGACCCGAGCCACCTCGTGCTCCAGATGATCGACATGCGACGGTTCCTCAAGGAGTTCGGGCCGCACGTCCTCCACTACCAGGCCAAGGACCTGATGATCGACCGCGACGGCCTGTACGAGCGCGGCGTCTTCTCGCTCGGGATGGGCTGGCAGGTCCCGCGGATCCCCGGCCTCGGCGAGGTCGACTGGAGCGTCGTCTTCTCCGAGCTCTACCGGCAGGGCTACGAGGGCGATTGCATCATCGAGCACGAGGACCGGCGCTTCGAGGGCACCGACGAGAAGGTCAAGCAGGGCTTCCTCATCGCGCGGGACGTCCTGCGCCCGTACTGCAGATGAGCGCCACGGACGTGACGACCGCCACCGCCTCCTGGGCCGAGGTCACGGCCCCGCGCTCGCCCGAGGAGCTCACGCCCGAGCTGCTCGAGGACCTCCTCGGCCGGCTCATCGAGCGCGACGTGGCGAAGACGATCGACCACTCGCTCCTCCGGCCCGAGCTCGACGACAGCCAGGTGGACGCCGGCTGCCATCTCGCGGCCCGCTACGGCGTCGCCTCGGTCTGCGTCCGGCCGACCGACGTCCGGCGGGCGGCGGCCATCCTCGCCGGGACGGACGTCGCCGTCGGCACGACGATCGGCTTCCCGCACGGCAACCACCGGACCGAGACGAAGGTCTTCGAGGCCCGCCAGGCGCTCGCCGACGGCGCGACCGAGCTCGACATGGTCCTCCCGATCGGAGCGCTCAGGTCGGCCCGCGACGCCGAGGTCCTCGCGGACATCGCGGCGGTCGTCGGGGTCGCCCACGCGGCCGGCGCGATCGTCAAGGTCATCTTCGAGAACGCCTACCTGTCCGACGACGAGAAGATCCGGGCCTGCCGGCTCACCGAGGCGGCGGGCGCCGACTTCGTCAAGACCTCGACGGGTTTCGCGCCATCGGGCGCGACCCACGACGACCTCGCCCTCATGCGGGCGAACACCTCGCCGCACGTACAGGTGAAGGCCGCCGGCGGCGTCCGGACGCTCGACGCGCTGCTCGCCGTCATGGCGCTCGGCGTCACCCGGATCGGGGCCACCGCCACGGCGACGATCATCGACGACTTCCGGGCGCGCAGGGCCGGCGGGGCTCCGCCCACCCCCGCGGCCGGCGAGGCGGGCGCGTACTGATGCGCCCGGTCGCGGCCGTCACCCGCACCTCGGTGGTGGGAACAGAGCGCTCAATGGCCCTGTTCGAGCAGGCCTATCGGGAGCACGCACGACGCCTCGCGCGTGCCATCATCCATCCGGGGAACGCAGACCCCGCACAACAGGAGGTGTGACGGACCAACCTGCGGCAGCTCCCGTCAGCGTGGTACCAGCTGCTGACCGGCAGCCCTGCACCGGGCGCCGGCGCACGAGGAGGAGTGAATGTTGGACAAGCGATCTCGCGCGGCCCGGCTCGTCGTCGGCCTCGCGAGCCTGGCCGTCGTCGTCGCCGCCTGCGGCGGCGGTGGCAGCGACAAGTACTCGATCGGGTACTCGAACGGCGGCGGCGTCGGGAACGGGTTCCGCGAAGAGCAGGTCTGCACCGCCAAGGCCGAGGCACTCTCGTCCGGCAAGGTCGAGACGCTCACGACGATCCACCGCAACACGGACGCCGCGGGTCAGCTCCAGGACATCCGTGACCTGATCGCGAAGGGCGTGAAGGCGATCGTCTTCAACCCGAACGACCCCGCGGCCCTGAACCCGGCCCTCGAGGAGGCCAAGGCTGCCGGCATCAAGACCGTCTCGGTCGATGCCTTCGTGACCAACCCCGACACCTACAACCTCTACAACAACCAGGTCGACTACGCGTACCTCGGCGCCAAGTGGCTGTTCGAGAAGCTCGGCGGCAAGGGCAACGTCTACTACATGCGCGGCATCGCCGGCCACCCGGCCGACACCGACCGCCACACCGGCTTCCAGAAGGCCCTGGCCGAGTACCCGGACATCAAGGTCCTGCCGTCCATCGAGGGCGAGCACACGGCATGGGACTCGGCCAAGGGAGCCGAGCTCATGACCAACTGGATCGCCAGCGGCCAGTACGACGAGACCGACGGCATCTGGACGTCGGGCATCGACATCGAGATCGTCGACGTCATCAAGGACGCCGGCAAGGAGTTCGTGCCGGTGGTCGGCGCCGACCGCGGCGGCTTCGTCACGGCGCTCCTCGACGAGGAGGGCTACAAGGGCCTCGAGGGCGCGGCCGTCACCAACACCGCCGCCGTCGGCGGCGCGGGCATCACCCTGGCGCTCAAGCTCCTGGCCGGCGAGAAGGTCGAGACCGATGCCTCGGCGCCGCAGCCGAACACCGTCCTCCTCGTGCCGGTCGTCGCTTCGGATGACAACGACGCGGGCCGCGAGACCCTCGAGGGCTGGCTCGTCGAGGGCCTCGATCCGTTGTGGCCGTTGGGCCTCACGATCGAGGGCTGGACGACCTACACCCCCGAGCAGGCCATCGCCTGCAAGGGCCCCGGCGACAAGTAGCCGCCCGCTCCAGTCGACCCACGCGGGGGGCGCCGGTCCGCCGGCGCCCCCCGCCGAATCTTCCCCACCCCACCGGGACCCATGACCCTGACCGCCACCGGCCTGCTGCTCGAGGCGACGGACGTCACGAAGACCTACGGCGCGGTCGTCGCGCTGAGGTCGGCGTCGCTCGCCGTGCGCCCGGGCGAGGTCCACGCGCTCATGGGCGCCAACGGCGCCGGCAAGAGCACGCTCGTCAAGATCCTGACCGGCGCCGTGCACCCGGACGCGGGCACGATCGCCGTCCGGGGCCGGGAGCGCACGGTCCACAACCCGGCCGAGGCCCGCCGCGGCGGCATCATCTCCGTCTACCAGGAGCCGTCGGTCATCCCGGACCTGGACCTGCGCTCCAACCTGCGCCTGACCGAGACGCCGCTGGAGCCGTTCCGGCACTGGATCAGCGAGCTCGGCCTCGAGGATCTCGACCTGTCGAGCCTGGCGCGGCAGGTGCCGCTGGCCTCGCTCCGGATCGTCGACCTCGCCCGGGCGCTCGCGATCGAGCCCGACATCCTCATGCTCGACGAGATGACCGCCGCCCTGCCGGCGAACCTGACCGAGCGGGTCCTCGAGGTCGTCGCCCGCCAGCGGGGCGGCGACCGCTCCGTCATCTTCATCTCCCACCGGATGATCGAGATCGCCGCCGTCTGCGACCGGGCGACCGTCCTGCGCGAAGGCGAGACGGTCGGCGTGGTGGACGTGACCGAGGGCTCGGAGGACCGGATCGTCGAGCTCATGCTCGGCGAGATCGTGTCGGGCGTGCCGGCACGGGCGACGACCACCACCGCGATGCGTGCGCGGGCCCCCGGCGCGCAGCCTCGCCTTGCGGCGCGCGGGCTCGCGTTCGGTACCAAGCTCCACGACGCCTCGTTCGAGCTGTATCCCGGCGAGGTCCTCGGGGTCGTGGCTCTCGAGGGTCAGGGCCAGGACGAGCTGTTCGACATCCTGGCGGGCTCGGAGCGCCCGAGCAGCGGCGAGTTGCTCGTCGACGGCTCGCCCGTCTCGTTCCACCATCCCGCGGACGCGATCCGGGCCGGGCTCGTGTACGTCGCGGCGGACCGCGCCGAGGCGCTGCTGATGCAGCGCTCGGTCCGCGAGAACATCGCCCTCCCCTTCACGACGCGCCTCCGTCGCTGGGGCCTCATCGACCTGGGTGACGAGAAGAAAAAGGTCGATGGGGCCATTGCCACGCTGCAGATCGACACGCGGGCGAAGGGTGAGGTGCGCCGGCTCTCCGGCGGCAACCAGCAGAAGGTGACGATCGCGCGCTGGGTCGCCGGGGGTGTCCGGACGATGCTGTGCTTCGACCCCACCCGGGGCATCGACATCCGCACGAAGCAGCAGATCTACATCCTGCTCCGCGACCTCGCCGAGGCCGGCGCCGCGGTCCTGCTGTACACCTCCGAGCTGAAGGAGATCCAGCTCGCCTGCGACCGGGCGATCGTCATCTTCGGCGGCCGCGTGGTCGCCGGAATCGACGCGGCCGACGCGGACGAGGCCGCCCTGCTGCGCGCGGCGTACAACCTCCAGTCCGACGCGGCGATGCCGGAGGACGTCGCGGCCGGGGTCGTCGCGGCCCACGCCGACCTCACCGCCGATGCCGCGCCCGGCACGAACGAAGGGCCCGACCGGTCGGGGGGCGACGCATGAGCGCCGCGACCGACACCGCCGTCCGCGGTCGTCCGACCGGAGCGCTCGCCGCGTGGGCGCGGCGCAACGCGTGGACGCTCGGGCTCCTGGGATTCCTGGCCGCCCTCCTCGCCTTCACGAAGATCATCCAGCCGAGCTACGGGGTGCCCGGCATCCAGGGCCTCGCGATCTCCGTGCTCCCGCTGGCGCTCGCCGCCGTCGGCCAGGCGATCGTCGTCATCTCGGGCGGGATCGACCTCTCGATCGGCTCGCTCATGGCCCTCACGAGCGTCGTCACCGCCACCCTCATGGAGGGCCAGAGCGAGGAGTTCGGCCTCGTCGTGATCGCCGGCGTACTCCTGCTCGGCCTTGCGCTGGGCGGGGTCAACGGCATCCTCGTCGTTGTCACCCGCGTGCCGGACATCGTCGTGACGCTCGCCATGTCCTTCGTCTGGGCCGGCTGCGCGCTCCTCGTCCTCAAGACGCCCGGTGGCGATTCCGTCGACTGGCTGCGCCAGCTCATCCTCGGATCGCTGGTTGTCGACTTCATCCCGAAGGCGGCCGTCGTCCTGGTCGTCATCGTGGGCGTCATCTGGATTCCCCTCCGACGCTCCCGGCTCGGGCTCTCCATCTACGCGATCGGCAGCAACCGGCTGGCGGCGTTCCGGAGCGGTGTCTCCGTCGGACGCACGAGGATCGCCGCCTACATGTGCATGGGCCTGTTCGCGGCGCTCGGCGGCCTGGCCCTCACGGCGAGCACGGGGATCGGGACGCCCGTGCCGGGTCCCTACACGCTGATGAGCGTCGCCGCCGTCGTCCTCGGCGGCGTCAGTCTCGCCGGTGGCCGAGGCGGCGTGTTCGGGCCGCTCGTGGGCGTCGTCATCCTCCAGCTGATCCGGACCGACATGACGTTCCTCAACTTCGACCCGAACCTTGCGGTCGTCAGCCAGGGGGTCATCCTGATCGGGGTGGTCATGGTCGGCAGCCTCGTCCAGCTACGACGGAGCCGCGCATGAGCGAGATGACGCACCCGGACGGCGCCGGGACCCAGTGGCTCACCTGGAGGGCCTGGCGGAGCCTTCTCCGCGACCGGCCGATCATCCCGCTGCTCGGCCTGCTCGGGATTCTCGTCGTCGTCATCCAGCTGGCGCGGCCGGGCATGGTCGGCCCCGAATGGGCCGGCGTCATCCTGCGCGGGGCGGTGGTCCTGGCGATCCTGGCCGGCTGCCAGACACTGACGATGCTGACCGGCGGGATCGACCTCTCGGTCGGCGCGGTGGCCTCGATGTCCGGGTTCGTCGTGGCGACGCTCGCCTCCGGCTCGGGCCTGCCGGCCGCGATCGTCGTGGCTCTTGCCGTCGCAGCCCTGGCGGGGTTCCTCACCGGCATCGGGGTCGGTGTGTTCAGGGTCCACCCGCTGATCATGACCCTGGGCATGAGCCTGGTCGTGCTGGGCTTCGCCAACGTGTGGCAGCTCCGCATGGTCCAGACCGGCGCGGGCGTCCCCGACGCGTTCCGCTGGCTCGGATCGGGCCTGACGTTCGGCATCGTGCCCAACAGCCTCCTCGTCTTCGTCCCGCTGGCCGCCGTCGTCCTGCTGGGCCTGCGGCGCTCCGGGTACGGCCGGCTGCTGTACGCGATCGGCGACAACCCGATCGCGGCGCGCCTCTCGGGTGCCCGCGCCTGGCAGGTGCTGGTCGTCCTGTACGTCATCTCGGCGCTCATGGCAGCGGTGGCCGGGTTCCTGCTCGCCGGCCTCACCAACATCGCGGCCGTCACGCTCGCCGACTCCTACGTCCTGCCGTCGGTCGCCGCGGCGGTCATCGGCGGGACCTCGATCATGGGCGGGCGCGGCGGCTTCGGCGGGACGATCGTCGGAGCCCTCATCCTGACCGTCCTCTCGTCGCTCCTGTCCGCCCTCGGCTACCCCGAGGCGGTGCGCCAGATCCTGTTCGGGTCGATCATCGTCGCCGTCGCGGCTGCGTACACCCGCATCACGGCGGAATCCTGAGGCCCGGGACCGGGGCCGGGGAGGGAACGAGCATGAGCGCCGGGCCGGCGACGCGCCACCTGGGCCTCGACCTGGGCGCCACAAACCTCAAGTGGGCCGTCGTGGCGCACGCGGGCGGGGCGTGGCACCTCGTCGCCGACGGCCAGGTGCCGGCGCGGCTGGGACTCCCACCCGACGAGGTGCCGGACGCCGTCGTCGCCCAGCTCGCGGAGGTCGGCCGGGCGGCCGTCGCGGCCCACGGGCCGGTGGCCAGCGCCGGGATCGGCGTGCCCGGCCTCTACGACCCGGCCGCGGGGACCGTCCGCTTCCTGCCGAACGTGCCGGGGCCATGGGCCGGCCACCCCGTCGGGGGCCCGGTCGGCGCAGCGCTCGGCGTCCCCGCCTTCCTCGTCAACGACGCCCGGGCATTCGGGCTTGCCGAGCTGCGCCTGGGGGCGGGCCGGGGGGCGTCGTCGATGATCGGCCTCACGCTCGGCACCGGCGTCGGCGGCGTGATCGCGGTCGGCGGCCGCGTGCACCAGGGCCACGACGGCACCGGCGGCGAGCTGGGCCACCAGACGATCGACCCGGACGGGCCGTGGTGCGGCTGCGGGAACCGCGGCTGCGTGGAGGCGTACGCGCGGGCCGACCAGATCGCGGCAACCTGCGGGACTGCCACCGCCGAGGAGGCCGTCAGGGCGGCCAAGGCGGGCGACGCGCGCGCCCTCGCCGGCCTCGCCGAGGTGGGCCGCTACCTCGGGATCGGGATCAGCAACGCCGTCGTCGTGGTCAACCCGGACCGCGTCGTGATCGGCGGCGGGGTCGCGGCGGCCGGCGAGCTGCTCTTCGCCCCGATCCGGGCGGAGCTCGCGAAGCGGGTCACGATCACGTCGCTCGACGAGGTCGAGGTCGTGGCGGCCGAGCTGGGGACGCTGGCGGGGGCGATCGGGGCGGCCGTCCACGGCGCCGAGCGCGGCGCCGAAGCGGCCGGGGCATTGGGCGCGGCAGGCGCCCGCGGCTCGGCGGAGGGCCCAGGCGCCCGCGGCTCGGCGGAGGGCCCAGGCGCCCGCGGCTCGGCGGCGGCCGGTCCCGGAGGCCCGCCGGCACCCCGCGGGGAGGTCCGCCCGTGATCGCCGACCCGTACCTCCCCCGCTACCGCGAGATCGAGCAGGCGCTCCGGGCGCGGATCGCCTCCCTGCGGCCCGGCGACCCGCTCCCCTCCGACGCGGCGCTGTGCCGCGAGTTCGGGGTGAGCCGCATGACGGCCCGCAACGCCGTCCAGCGCCTGGCCGAGGAGGGGCTCATCACCCGGGAGCCGGGTCGCGGCAGCTTCGTGGCCATCCCACCGTCCCACCGCCGCGCGAACAGCCTGCTGAGCTTCTCCGACGAGATGCGTCGCCGGGGGCGGGTCCCGACGTCGCGGCTCCTGCGGCGCGAGATGCGTCCCGCGAAGCCGGACGAGGCGCGCGACCTTCGCCTCCGCGACGGCGAGCCGGTCGTGGCTTTAGTGCGGATCCGGTTGGCGGACGACAAGGCGCTCGCGGTCGAGCTCGTCGCGCTCCACGGGCGCTGCGCCGGAGTGGTCATGCAGGCCGACCTCGAGGGCGGGTCGCTGCACGAGGTCCTGCGCACCGGCGGATTCGTCCCGGCCCGCGGCCGGGCGACCATCGACGCCGAGCTCGCGACCGAGGAGGATGCCCGCCTCCTCGGCATCTCGCCGGGGGCGCCCCTGCTCGTGGAGCGCCGCGTGATCGTCGACCTGCGCGGCCGGCCCCTCGAATCGACCGAGACGCGCTACTCCGGGGACCGGTACGCGCTGGACGTGGACTTCGAGGTCGAGGCGGCCCGCGACCGGGCATCACGCGACCGCGCGGCCGGCTGAGCTCCGATGGATTCGCGGACCCGCGTCCACCTGGCCCTGGCGCACCGGGAGGCGGACCGCGTCCCGCGGGACCTGGGCGCCGTGCGCATGACCGGCATCCACGTGCGCGCGTATGCGGGCCTGCGGCGCGTGCTGGGCCTGCCGGAGCTCGAGGTGCGCGTCGGCGACCTCTCCCAGCAGCTCGCCGTGGTGGACGAGGACGTCCTCGAGCGCCTCGGGATCGACGTGCGCGGCGTGGAGCCGCGCGGTCCCTCCGGCTACCAGCGCGAGCTCGTGGACGACGGCGAGGAGGTGGCCTACGCGGACGAGTGGGGCGTCCGGCGGCGCATGCCGAAGGACGGCTACTTCTTCGATCCCTCGACGGCGCCGCTCGCCGGCGAGATCGACGCGTCTCACCTGGCGCGCTTCGCCTGGCCCGACGGCGGCGACCCCGCCCGGCGTGCCGGGGTCGCCGACGAGGCGCGGCGAGTCGCCGCCGAGGAGCGCCGCGCGGTCTACGTGGGCTCGGTCTGCGCCGGTCTCACCGAGATGCTGTTCCGCCTGCGCGGCTTCGAGGACGGCTACATGGACCTCGCGGCCGATCCGTCGCTCGCCCGAGACCTCATGGAGCGCGTCCTCGAGGTCAAGCTCGCATGGTGGGGCGCCATCCTGCCCCAGCTCGGCGACGCGGTCGACGTCGTCGGAGAGGCCGACGACCTCGGCGGCCAGGCGACGCCGCTCTTCTCGCCGCGCACCTACCGGGAGCTGGTGAAGCCGCTCCACGCCGAGCTCTTCGCGTTCATCCGCGCGCGGACCCGGGCGAAGGTCCTGTTCCACTCGTGCGGGGCCATCCGGGAGCTGCTCCCCGACCTGGTCGAGATCGGGGTCGACGTGCTCAACCCGGTCCAGGTCTCGGCGGCCGGCATGGAGACGGGGGCGCTCAAGCGCGACTTCGGCCGGGATCTCGTCTTCTGGGGCGGCGGCGTGGACACCCAGGGGGTCCTGGGATCCGGCACGCCGGTGCAGGTCCGGGACGAGGTGCGGCGCCGGATCGGCGACCTCGCGCCCGGGGGCGGCTTCGTCTTCGCGTCCGTCCACAACATCCAGGCCAACGTGCCGCCGGAGAACGCCGCGGCGATGTGGGAGGCGGTCGAGCGGCACGGGGGCTACCCGCTCCCGGCGCCCACCGTCGCCCCGGAGGGAGTCCCATGAGCATCCCGTCGGGAGCCGGGGCGGCCGGGTCGGGAGTCGGGCCGGGAGCCGGGTCGGGCGCCGGGCCGGAAACCGGGTCGGCCGGCGAGGTCGTCGTCAGCGGCCGGCTCGTCCTCGAGGAGCGTGTCCACCCGGGGCGGGTCATCGTCCGGGACGGCCGGATCGCCGAGGTGGACTTCGCCGCCCCCGACGTCGAGGGGCCGTTCATCGCCCCCGGGTTCGTCGACGTCCACGTCCACGGCCGCGGCGGCCACGACGCGATGGGCCCGGACGGGGCGCTCGACGGCATGGCGCGCGCCCTCCTCCGCCACGGGGTGACGTCGTTCCTCCCCACCTCGGTGACCGCGCCGCTGACCGAGCTCGTCGCGTTCGCCGAGCGGGTCCGGCGCTGGATGCCAACGGCGCCCGACGACGGCGCCGCGCCCCTCGGCTTCAACCTCGAGGGCCCGTTCATCAACCCGGCGCGGAAGGGCGCCCAGAACCCCGACCACATCCGCGTCCCCGCGGACGTTCCCACTGCGGAGCTGGAGCCGCTCGTCAACGGCCTGCGGATCACGACGATCGCGCCGGAGATCCCCGGCGCCCTCGACCTCATCCGCTGGCTCCGGGCCCGCGGGGTGGCGGCGTCCCTGGGCCACTCCTCCGCGACCGTGGAGGAGGGCCGGGCCGGGTATGCGGCCGGGGCGCGGACGACGACCCACCTCTTCAACGCGATGACGGGGGTCGATCACCGGTCGCCGGGGCTGGCCGTGGCGGCGCTCCTGGAGGACGACGCCTACGTGGAGCTCATCGCGGACGGCCACCACGTCCGGGAGTCGGTCTGGCCGCTGATCGTGCGGGCCAAGCCGGCCGACCGGCTGATCCTGGTGAGCGACGGCGTCTCCTTCGGCGGCACGACGGCCCGGGCCGGCCTCCTCGGCGGGCTGGAGGTCGTCATCGACGGCGACCGCTGCGTGCTCGTCGACGGGGGAAACCTGGCCGGGTCCGTGATCGCGCTCGACACGGCGGTCCGCAACCTCGCGCATTCCGGGCTGGGCCTGCCGCGCGCCGTGGCGGCCGCCACGCGCGAGCCGCTGGCCCTCCTCGGGGTCACCGACCGCGGCCGCCTGGAGCCGGGCCTCCGGGCCGACCTCGTGGAGCTCGACGACAACCTGCACGTGCGCCGCGTGATGCGCGGCGGCCGCTGGTTCGCCGGCCCGGGCTGAGCACCGGGTCCGCTCACAGCCTCCGTTTGCCTCTGGTGCACAGAAGCGACCAGGCCTGGTGCCGTCGCCAGTCGGGTCGTCATCGCGTTGCACCAGGGGAGGCGCGACGGCGATGCCGCCGGCTGGGAGGCCTCCCGCTCGTCGTCCGGTTGCGCGGGGGGATACGCCGCGACCGACTTCGGCCGGCTCCCCGCCCACTCCCCGGTCGGCCGGTCGCCTGTGTGCATGAGGCGCAAACAGGCGTTGCTCCGTTGCGTGTGAGGAAACGTTCCGACGAGCCGCCGGGTCGCGGGTGACGGTGACGGCGATCGGGGGCGGTGATGACGGTGGTGGCCGGGTCCGGGGCAGGTGGAGCCCCATCTTCCTCGATGTGCGGAGCCGCCCGGGTCATCTCCGACCACGGGAACGCCCCGCCGATCGGCCGGGGACGCACCGGATCGGCGACCCCGCGCGGGGCCCGGCCGGCGCGCGCCGGCGACGCCGGACACCGAACGACCGACGCCGGGAGCGGCTACTCGCTGATTGCCCAGAGCAGGGCGGCCGGGTACATCGTGTTGTCCGTCTCCGGGTTGGCACTGCAACCCACGAAGAACGCAACCTCGCTGGGATCCCGGTAGGTCATCGTGTAGAGCAGGTCGCCGGGTCCCATCAGGATTGCCTGGTGCGTTCCCAGGACCCAGGCCGGCTCCGGGGTGGTCGGGAATGGACGATCGAGCACGTCGGCCGGAACGTCCTCGGTGACGCCGGTCACGATGAGCGCGAAGGGTCGATCCCGAGCTCCTCCGCGAGCTGCCGGCGACCCTCCTGGTAGACGCGCAGCGCGTCCGCCTGGCGGCCGGCGCCGTACAGCGCCCGCATGAGCTGGGCGCGCGGATGCTCGCGCAGCGGCTCCTCGGCGACCAGCGTCTCCAGCTCGGGAACGATCTCGCGGCCGCGGCCGAGCGCGAGATCGGCATCGAAGCGATCCTCGAGGGCACGGAGGCGAAGCTCCCGGAGCCGCGCGATCTCGGGCTGAAGGAACGGCCAGGTCCGCCAGGTCCGCGAAGGGCTCGCCACGCCAGGGGGCCAGGGCCTCGCGAAGGCGGGCCGCCGCGGTGACGGGATCGTCCGCGAGAAGGACATGGCCTTCGCGGGCCAGGCGCTCGCACCGCACAGCATCGATCGCGTCGGGCGCGAGGCGCACGCAGTAGCCGCCTGGTTCGGTCGTGACCACGCCGGGGTCGCCCGCGTCGCCGCCGCGCCGCCCGGGCTCGAGCGCCGCGCGCAATCGCGAGACGTGGAATGCCACGCTGCCGGCGCCGCTCTCGGGCGGGGAATCGCCCCACAGGGCGTCGAGGATTCGGTCTGTCGAGACGGGCCGGCCCGCGTGGACGAGCAGCAGCGCGAGCAGGGCGCGCTGGCGCTCGGACGCGATCGAGATGCTCCTGCCCTCCTCGTGGACCTCGAGGGGGCCCAGGACCCGGATCTCCATCCGGCGCACCTGCTGGCCGGAATCACCCCGGCGGCGACGCCACCGCGAACCGATGCTAGGCGGCGCCGGCGCGCGCGGCTACGGCCGTCCAGCCCCTCCCGGGGCCGGGGGGCTGCGTCGCCGGACCTGATCCCCGCCTGTCAGCCCTCCGGGTCGACGATCTCCAGGCGGATCCGCTTGTTGATTCGACCCTTGCTCTCGTAGCCCGTCACGCGGATCGTGCCGACCTCGCGCGTGTTGGCGACGTGCGTCCCGCCGTCGGCCTGCAGGTCGAGGCCGACGATCTCGATGGTCCGGATCTGCTCGATGCCCTCGGGCAGGAGGTTGACCCTGGTCCGGATCAGGTCGGGGATTGCGAATGCCTCGTCGCGAGGGAGAACCGCAACGCGGACGTCGCGCCCACGGGTCAGCTCGTCGTTGACGGCCGTCTCGATCGCCCCGACCAGCTCGCCCGACATCCGCTCGAACTCGAAGTCCATCCGGCCCCCGCCGGGCTCCATGTTGCCGCCGGTCACCAGCGCCCCGTAGTCGCGCCAGACGACGCCGCACAGCGCGTGGAGCGCCGTGTGCGTGCGCATGAGACGCAGGCGCCGGTCCCAGTCGAGATCGGCGGTGAAGATCGTCGGGCCGGGTGCCGGCGGCTCGGCGCCGGGCTCGATCTCGTGCCAGATCTCGTCGCCGGCCTTCCTGGCGGCCACGACCAGCCAGCTCCGCCCGTCCAGCGCCCGGATCTCGCCCCGGTCCGCCGGCTGGCCGCCGCCTCCGGGGTAGAAGACGGTCCGGTCGAGCAGGACGAGGGCGCCCCTCCCCTCCGCGGGTGGCGGCTCGACCGCGCGGATGGCCGCCTCGACCTTCCGGGCGTAGGCATCGACGTAGCAGACGTTGTCGCTCATGGCGCGGATCGTACCGCCGGGGCCGCACCGGCCCGAGCCGGGTGTCCCGAGCCGGGTGTCCCGAGCCGGGTGCGGGGAGGCTCGCGCGCGGGTGCGCCTGAAGGCTATCGGGATCCTCGCCCGCCTCCAGGTCCTGACAGAGGTGCGCGCGCTGCACCGTAGGTTCGGTGGGAGAGCCGCGGGGGCCTCGGCGATGGCAACGGCGCGGACCGACCCCGCCAGATGTGCGTCAGATGGCATGGCTGGCAGAGACGCCGGGCATGGACGCGCCATTTCGACCGGTCCCATGGCCCGCGAGCCGACGCAAGGTGCATGACCCGCACCTCTGGCAGGGAGGGGCAGGGACCCGACGAAGGGCAGGCTCAGCGCAGCGTGAGCGTCACCACCATGTTCGGGTGCACCGGGCAGTAGATCGTGTAGATGCCCGGCGGCAGCGCCGGCACCGTGGACACGATCGTCGTCGGGCCGGCGGCGATCTCGCCGTCGAAGAGGTCGGGGCCGTTCGGGGCCGCGTCGGCGACCGGCGCGCCGGCACGGATCGAGATCCCGTGCGGGATCCCCGCGTCGCGGTTCCGCATCGTGATCGTCAGGGGCACGCCGGCGGGCCCGACCAGCGCGACCGGGGAGAAGGCGAGGTTCTCGGCAGTGACCGCGAAGTCCGGCGCGAGCGCCTCTCCGGACCCTGCGGCGCCGGGAACGGCCGTGGGCGTCGGTGGGCCGGGCGCCGTGGACGGCGTTCCGCCACCGCACGCAGCGAGCCCGATGGCGAAGGCGAGGACGACGACCCGGGCTCTTCGCCGGCGGCCAGGAAGCTCCACGGCCGGGCCTACTTCGCCGTGAGGGTGCCGGTCATGTTCGGGTGGACCGTGCAGACGAAGCCGTAGGTCCCCGCGGGGAGCGCCGGCACGTCGTAGGTCCGGGTCTCGACGCCGCTGAAGAGCTCGCCGGTCCAGACCACGGGACCGGTGGGGGTCCCCTCGTGGATCGCGACGTTGTGGGGGATCCCGGCGTCGTTGTTGGCGAACTCGATCTTGAAGGGCGTGTTCGCCGGCACCTCCAGGGTGTCCGTGTCGAAGGCGATCCCCTGGGCGCTGATCTTGATCACGACGGCCTCGCCGCCGGATCCCCCGTCGGACGGCGCGGCGCTGGCGCCGTCGGAGGGAGCCGGCGCCTCGCCCGAGGGAGCGGCGGTCGGCGCCACCGACGGCGCCACCGTCGGCGTGGGGGTCGGCGAGAACGTCCAGCCGGGCGTCGACTCGGCGGCACAGGCGGCGACGGTCAGGGCGAGGACGGCGAGGACGGCGAGGACGGCGAGGGAACGGGCGCGGGAGCGGGCGAGGCGCATCGGGTGCGGGACCTCCGGAGGGCGAACGCGGATCGAGCATGCAGCGTGGGGAGTGGGAACGCCGGAATGCTACCCAACCTTGCCGATCGGCGCCGCGACCGGCCGGCCGCCGGCGTGCATGCGGAGCACGAAGCCGATCGCCACGAGGTAGCTGGCCGCCATCAGCAGGAAGGCGACGGGGAACCCCACGTCGTCGCCGAGCGTCGCGACGAGCACCCCGAGCAGCGCGGCCCAGGCGGCGCCGACCACGAACATCAGGGTGAAGTAGGCCGAGTTGGCAGCGTCGCGGATCTGCGCCGGAGCCGCCTCCACCAGCAGGCCCTGCAGGAGGCTCGCCTCCTCGAAGACGAACGCGCCCACGAGCGCAACGGCGAGCCAGAGGAGGACGGGCGAGCCACCGGCGAGGATGAGCAGGACGAGGGCCGCCGCCCCGGCGACGTACGACCAGGCGAGCACGGGGCGGTGCCCGTAGCGCCCGGCCAGGCGCCCGGCGATGAGCGGCCCGGGCACGCTCCCCGCGAGCAGCAGCGTGTACATCAGGGCCACCGTGCCGGCATCGAGGCCGAGCGAGCGGGAGAGGTAGAGGGGCACGAACGTCGCGACCACGCCGATCCCCCGCCCGGCGGCCGCAATCGAGGACGCCGCGAAGAGACGCCGCAGGTCGGGCTCGCGTAGAACGTCCCGAAAGGCCGCCCGGACGCTCCCGTGCGCCAGGGCGGCGGCTCGGTCCACGCCCGACTCGCGCACCACGACGAGGATCAGCGCCCCGACGACGAGCGCGGGGATCCCCACCGCCGCGACGGCGATCGGCCACCCGAACGATGCGATCACCCAGGCCCCGACGAGCGGCACCGCGACCGTGCCCAGGTTGCCGCCGGCGATGTGGACGGCGATCGCGGCAGGCCGGGCCCGCTCGGGGCGCTGCTCGGCGATGAGGGCGTTGCCCACCGGGTGCTGCGGCGAACCGGCGACGCGGGCTGCGATCGTCGCCGCCGAGAAGGCGGCCCACGACGTCGCCAGCCCGGTGACGGTCATGGCCGCGCCGAACGCGATCCCGCCCACGCCGAGGATGGTCCGCCGGGTCACGATCCGCTGGAGCGGCGCGTACGCCAGCTGGACTCCGCCGGCCAGCACGTTGCCGGCCGCGATGAGCAGCCCGATCTCCCCCACCCCGATCCCGAACACCGGGGTGATCGCGATGAAGACGAGGGGCAGGAGGGCCGTCTGGGCGTGGATGAAGCCGTGCTGCGCCGAGAGCAGGGCGAGCGTTGCCCGCGGCCGCAGATCGGAGCCGACACCCTCCCCGGGCCGGGGCGCCGCGACGACCTGCGCACCCGCTTCCTCGCGGCGCGGCCGGGCGGTCGGCTCCGGGGAAACGGGCGCGGTCGGGGCGAGGTCCTCCACGCCGAGATGATGCGCGATCGGGGCGCGCCGGGTGGCAGCGCCCGGTCAGCGGATCGGGGACGCCGCCGCGACCACCGGGCCGTCCGCCCGCGCGACCTCGAAGACCTCCAGGCGCGTCGCGGGTTCCTGCCACGCGTCGCGGCGCAGACCGGCCTTCTCGCAGACGGCATCGAGCATCTGCGTGGTCCCCCACCCCATCTCCGTGGCCACCTGGGGCAGCAGGAGCGCGCGCCGCCCGCGCGCCTCGACCACGATCCCGTCGCGGCCTGGGACGAACTCGGCTGCGTCGGCGAGCGGATGCGGCGAGCCCAGCACGCTCACCTCGAGGCGCAGGCGCTCGAGCTCTTCCGCGGTCACCGGCCAGAAGCGGGGGTCGCGCGTGGCGGCCATCCCCGCGGCCCGCACGACCGCCTCGCCCACCGCAAGGTCCGCCCCGAGCGTGCCCATGCAGCCGCGCAGCTCGCCGTGCTCGGTCAGGGTGACGAACGCGTCACCCGGAGGCGCCAGCTCCGGGTGGGCCGCAGGGTCCGGCCGTGGCGCGGAACGGCCCTCGACGGCGGCGCGCACGGCCGCCCGCGCGAGGTCGAGCACGTGGTCCAGCGGGTGCGAACCGGGCTCCGTGGCGTCCATCTCGCGCTCCAGGGCGGCAACCTGCGCGGCGCCGGCCCACGGCGCCGCGTGCGCCGACCCGGGTCGCAGCGTGCGCCGACCCGGGCCACCCGGCCAGTTCCGAACGGGGCCGCGAACACGGGCCGGAGGGCACTGGCCGCCGCGCGCCCCGGGGCCGACACTCGACGGCGAGGCCAATCGTCCATGTCTGCCCTGCCCGTCGCCGGCCGCCGTCGCGCCGACCCGTCCCCCCGGGCCATCGGCGTCGTCCCCGCGCTCCTCGCCGAGCCCCAGGAGGACGGCAGCGTCCGCTGCAATGCCTGCGCGATGCGCTGCTTCGTCCGGCCGGGCCGGACCGGGATCTGCGGCGTGCGCGAGAACCGCGACGGCACCCTCTACTCCACCGTCTACGGACGGGCCGTCGCGGTCGGGATCGATCCGATCGAGAAGAAGCCGCTCTTCCACGTCGCCCCCGGCGCCCTGGCGTACTCCATCGCCACCGTCGGCTGCCCGTTCCACTGCAGCTTCTGCCAGAACTGGGAGATCGCCCAGGCGCCGCGCCTCGGCCTGGACCTCCCCACCCGCGCCCTGCCCCCGTCGCGGGTGGTCGACGAGGCGCTGACCGCCGGCGCGCGCGCGATCGCGTACACGTACGTCGAGCCGACGGTCTTCCTGGAGTACGCGCTCGACACGTCGCGGCAGGCCCACGCGGCCGGGCTGCTCAACGTCTTCGTCACCGACGGCTACGCCACGCCCGAGGCGATCGACCTCCTGCGGCCCGTCCTCGACGCCGCCAACGTCGACCTCAAGTCGTTCGACGAGGCCTTCTACCGGAAGCTCTGCGGGGCGCGCCTGGCCCCGGTGCTCGACGCGCTGCGGGCCTACAAGGCGGCGGGCGTCTGGGTGGAGGTCACGACGCTCGTGATCCCCGGCCACAACGACGACCCCGGGGAGCTGCGGGCGCTGGCCGGCTGGATCGCGGCGGAGCTGGGGCCGGAGACGCCCTGGCACGTGAGCCGCTTCTTCCCGGCCCACAAGATGCTCGACGTGCCGCCGACACCGCTCGAGACCCTCCGCCTCGCCGCCGACATCGGGGGCGAAGCCGGCCTGGCCCACGTCTACGTCGGCAACGCCCCGCAGCTCGAGATGGAGGACACGCGCTGCGCCGGGTGCGGGCACGTGCTCCTCGAGCGCCACGGCTACCGCGTGATGGACAGGATGGGGCCGGGCGCCACCTGCCCTCGCTGCGGCCGGGCGCTGGCGGGCCGAGCGCTCGACCACGACGGCCGGGTTCCCTGCGGATGAAGACGGACGACCACGCCGGGATCGCGCGTCCGGCTCGGCCGCCGGCCGTCGCCGGTACGTTCTACCCCGCCGGGGCCGAGGCGCTCCTGGCGATGCTGGACGAGCTCGAGGCCCGCGCGGCGGCCGCGTTCCCGGTGCCGGCCGGCCTGGACGCCGCTCGCCTCGCCGGGATCCTGGTCCCCCACGCGGGGCTCGTCTACTCGGGTGCGGTCGCGGCGGCCGCCTGGCGGCTCGTGGCGCCGACGGTCGCGGCGGGATCCGCAGCAGGCGCCGCGGCGGGCGCGGCGGGATCCGCAGCGGGCACGGTGGGCGCGGCGGGACCCGCGGCGGGCGGCTCGGACGTCCCGACGATCGTGCTGCTGGGCACGAACCACGGTGCCGCGTGGCTCGACGGCGTCGGCGCCTGGGACGGCGGCCCGTGGTGGACGCCGATCGGCGAGGTCCCCATCGACGAGGAGCTGACCCGGTCGATCCTGGAGCTCGGGCCCCCCTTCGTCGCCGACGCCGCGTGTCATCTCGGGGAGCACTCGCTCGAGGTTCAGCTGCCGTTCGTGCGCCGGGTGGCGGGGGACGCGCGGATCGTTGCCCTCTCGGTTGGGACCGGCACCGGCGGTCACGCCATCGCCGCCGGGAAGCGGCTCGGTCGGCTGCTCGCCGAGCGCCGGGCGGCCGGCGCGCCGATCGTGCTGGCGATCAGCAGTGACATGGCCCACTACCCGTCGGCGGCGATCGCCGAGGCCGTCACCGACGCCCTCCGACCGCCGATCGTGCGGCTGGACGCAGAGGCGCTCGCCGTGGCCGAGGCGGAGATCGCCCGGCACCGGCCCGGCGTCTCGTGCGGGATGTGCGGCATCGAGCCGACCGTCCTGGGCTTGGCGACCCTGCGCGCGATGGGCTCCCGGCCGGGCGTGGCCGTCGCCGCGGCGACCTCGGCGGACGCAGGCGGCGACCCCCGGCGGACGGTCGGCTACCTGGCGGTCGCCTTCGGCGCCTGAGGCGGCCTCGGACGGTGCGAGCGCGGCCCGGCTGGTGTCCCGGGCCAGCGGGGCGCGGCTGGTGATCCTGGGCCAGCAGGGCGCGGCTGGTGTCCGGGGCCTGGCGCCCCCGCGTCAGCGCTTCTTCGGGACCTCGTAGAGATCGGCGCGGGGATCCCGGGTCGCGCTGCCCTGACCGTGGCCGCCCTTGGGCTTCATCAGGTAGAGCGCGAACAGCGCGAAGGGGCCGAAGAACACGGTGAGGATCGCCCAGACCACGGGCCGGCGCCCGCGCTTGGCCGCGATCTGGTACGCGAGCACCACGCAGACGATCCAGACGACAAGACCGGTGGCGACGAGCCCGGTCCCGATGAGCGTTGGGGTATCCATGGTTGCGGAGTGTAGCGGGCCGGCAGTCTCCCGACACTCTGGCTTGTCGGGCACGACGAGGCCCGCTCCGGCGACTGGAGGCGGGCCGGGGGACCGCCCCCCGGCCGCGACCGTCGTCAGGACGACCTCAGAGCGCCTCGAGGTAGCGGTCCAGCTCCCACTGCGTGACCTGGCTGCGGTACTCGTTCCACTCGGCCGACTTCGCCTCGACGTAGTGCTCGAGGACGTGGTCGCCGAGAGCCTCGCAGACCACCGCGTCCGCCTTGAGCTCCTCGATCGCCTCGCCGAGCGTGCCCGGCAGCTCCGCGATGCCGCGCTCGGCAACCCGGGAGGCGTCCATCTCGAAGAGGCTCTCCTCGACCGGCTCGGAGAGCGCAAGGCCGCGCTCCACGCCGTCGAGGCCGGCGGCGATCATGACCGCGAAGGCGAGGTACGTGTTCGACGACGGATCCGGGCAGCGGACCTCGGCGCGGGTGCCCTCGACGGACTTGCCCGGTGAGATCATCGGCACCCGGATGAGCGCGGAGCGGTTGGTGCGGCCCCAGGTGATGTACGTCGGCGCCTCGTAGCCGGGCACCAGCCGCTTGTAGGAGTTGACCGTCGGCGCGAGGACCGCCGCCATCCCCTTCGCGTGGGCGAGGATGCCGGCCATGTAGGACCGGGCGACGTCGGAGAGGCCGTACGTGCTGTCCGGGTCGGCGAACGCGTTGCGCTGCTTCTCGATCGAGAAGAGGCTCTGGTGCGTGTGCATGCCCGAGCCGTTGATCCCGAAGATCGGCTTCGGCATGAAGGTCGCGTACAGGCCGTGGAGCTGGGCGACCGCCTTGAGCGTGAACTTGAAGGTGAGCGCGTTGTCGGCGGTGCGCAGCGCGTCGCTGTACTCGAAGTCGATCTCGTGCTGGCCGACGGCCACCTCGTGATGAGCCGCCTCCACCCGGATCCCGAACGCCTCGAGCGCATCCACCATGTCCTGGCGGATCTCCTGCGCGAGGTCGGTCGAGAAGTCGAAGTAGCCCGCCAGGTCGTGGGGGAGCGGCGCGATCTTGCCGTGGGCGTCCCGGTTGAACAGGAAGAACTCCAGCTCCGGGCCCATGTTGACGACGTAGCCGAGCTTCTTCGCGCGCTCGACCTGGCGACGCAGGACGTAGCGCGGGTCGCCGACGAACGGCTCGCCGCGCGGCGTGAAGACGTCGCAGATCACGCGGGCGGTGCCGCGCGGACCCGCGCCCTTCTGCCATGGGATCTCGGCGAAGGTGTCCATGTCCGGCATGAGGTACTGGTCGGACTCCGCGATCCGGGTGAACCCCTCGATCGACGACCCGTCGAACCAGGTCCCGTGCTTGACGGAGCTCTCCATCTGGTGGATCGGGATCGTCACGGCCTTGACGATCCCGAGGATGTCCGTGAACTGGAGCTGGACGAAGCGGATCCCGCCCGCCTTCGCCTTCTCGATCCGCTCGATCGCGCCTGCCTCGACCACTGGAATCCCTCCTCGAGCACGGGCCGGCAGCGGGCGCCGGTCACGCTCCTGTGACGCGTTGCCCGGGCGACCGTGCGAACGTCCGAGCGCGGACCGCCCGAGGATAGCAGCGGCGACGCGGCACGAGCGGCCGCCGGCGCGAGCAGCCGGGACGTCCGAGCGCGGACCGCCCGAGGATCGCAGCGGCGACGCGGCGCGAGCGGCCCGAACGGCCGGCGCGAGCGGCCCGAACGGCCGGCGCGAGCGGCCCGAACGGCCGGCCCTACCCGTCCCTGCCGCGTGAGCCTAGCGGCGCCGGCGGCTCGCGGAAGGTGTCGGGCTCCTGCGCCAAGGGCGACGATCACGCTGGCACGGGGTGCACGGACGGACGCATTCCACGTCGGTCGCGCGTCAGCCCCCCTCGCCTCACTCCAGCCGCGCGCCGGTCCCACACCAGTCGCACGCCGGTCATGCGTCACCGCGCGCCGGTCCCACACCGGTCCAGCGTCACCATGGGCCGGCCATGCCTCGGCCGTGCACCGGTCGCGCGCCGGTCCCACACCGGCCATGCGTCACCGCGCGCCGGCCCCACGCCGGCCGCGCCTCGCTCTGACCAGACTATCTACTCACGGGCGCGCTCGTCGAGCACGGAAGTCACGCCGAAGTTGCGGTGAACGGTGAGGCGCACGCTCAGGTCCGCCATTCCTGACCAGACTATCTGTTCAGACCGCCAGGACCGCCGCGGCCAACCCGGGTCCGCGCGGAGTGGCAGCCCGCGGGGAGCGGCAGGCCCCGCGGGGAGCGGCAGGCCCCGCGCGGAGTGGCAGCCCGCGGGGAGCGGCAGGCCCCGCGCGGAGTGGCAGCCCGCGGGGAGCGGCAGGCCCCGCGCGGAGCGGCAGCCCGCGCCTAGTACTGGAACAGCAGCTCGCGGTACTTCGGCAGCGGCCACAGCTCGTCGGCCACCAGGGTCTCGAGCTCGTCGGCAACCGTGCGGAGGGCATCCTGGGCCGGCACGACCTGGTCGGCGAACGCCCGCGCCTCGGCTTCGACCGAGCCCGCCTCGTGAGCCGCGTGCTGCGCCTGCTCGAGGGCCTCGATGGCGTCCACGAGCCCATCGGCCAGCGTGGCCACCTTCCCGGCCACGGCGCTGATCCCCTTCGAGCCGGACGCCCCCGCGAGCTCGCCCAGATACCGGGCCGCGGCGGGCAGGATCATGGTCTTCGCGATGTCCAGGGCGCAGCTGGCCTCGATGTTCTGGACCTTTACGTAGCGCTCCCAGTTGATCTCGACGCGGGCGGCGAGCTCGCGCTCGGAGAGAACGCCGAACGCCGGGAAGAGCGCCCTGGCCTTCGGGGTCGTGAGCGCCGGCAGCGCATCCACGGTGGTCCTGTTGTTGGGCAGGCCACGCTTCGCGGCCTCGGCGTGCCACTCCTCCGAGTAGTTGTTGCCCTCGAACAGGACCTTGCGGTTCTTCCTGACGATCCCGGACAGGATCCTGGTGAGCCCCTCGAAGTCGCCGTGCTCGACCTTCTCGAGCTCGTCGGCGAGCTGGGCGAGCGACTCTGCGACGGCCGTGTTGAGGACCGTCTGCGGCCAGTAGATCGGGGCGGACGAGCCGACGGCCCGGAACTCGAACTTGTTGCCGGTGAAGGCGAACGGCGAGGTCCGGTTGCGGTCGGTCGCGTCCTTGGGGAGGACCGGCAGGGACGTGACGCCCAGCTCCACGTGGCCGCCCTTCTTGGAGGCGGAGGCGGCGCCCCTGGCCAGCTGGTCGATGACGTCCTCGAGCTGGCTGCCGAGGAAGATCGAGACGATGGCCGGCGGGGCCTCGTTGGCCCCCAGGCGATGGTCGTTGCCGGCGTCCGCGATGCTGGCGCGGATCAGGTCCGCGTGGACGTTGACGCCCCGGATCACGGCCACGAGGAAGGCCAGGAACTGGGCGTTCGCGTGCGGATCGTGGCCGGGGTCGAGGAGGTTCTCGCCGTCGTCGGTGGCCATCGACCAGTTGTTGTGCTTGCCCGAGCCGTTGATGCCGGCAAACGGCTTCTCGTGGACCAGGAACATCAGGCCGTGCTGCGGCGCCAGGCGCCGCATCGTGCTCAGGACGACCATGTTGTGGTCGGAGCCGACCGAGGTTGCCTCGTAGACCGGGGCCATCTCGAACTGGCCGGGGGCCACCTCGTTGTGGCGGGTCCGCGCGGGGATCCCGAGGCGCCACAGCTCGCGGTCGAGGTCCATCATGTAGGCGAGGATCCGCTCGCGGATGGGGCCGAAGTACTGGTCCTCCAGCTCCTGGCCCTTGGGCGACGGCGCGCCGAACAACGTGCGGCCGGTGAGGACGAGGTCGGGGCGCTGCTCGGCGAGGCGCCGGTCGACGAGGAAGTACTCCTGCTCGGGCCCGATGTTGGTGAACACGCGGCTGGTGGTCGTGTTGTCGAACCAGCGCAGGACCCGGAGGGCCTGCGTGCCCAGGGCTTCCTGGGACCGCAACATCGGGATCTTGTGGTCGAGAGCCTCGCCGGTGAACGAGACGTAGGCCGTCGGGATCGTCAGCGTCACCCCGTTCGGCTCGACCTGCAGGAAGATCGGGCTGGTGACGTCCCAGGCCGTGTAGCCGCGAGCCTCGAAGGTGGCGCGGATGCCGCCGGACGGGAAGGAGCTGGCATCTGGCTCGCCCTGCAGGAGGTTCTTCCCCGAGAACTCCGCGATGGTCTGGCCGTCGCCGGTGGGGCTCAGGAACGAATCGTGCTTCTCGGCCGTGGAGCCGGTCATGGGCACGAACCAGTGCGTGAAGTGGGTGGCCCCGTGCGAGAGGGCCCACTCCTTGACGCCGTGAGCCACCGCGTCGGCGATCACCGGGTCGAAGGCCTCCAGGCCATCGATCGTGCGCCGCAGGCGCCGGAAGATCGGCTTGGCCAGGTACTGCCGCTGGGCACCCTCGTGGAACACGTACTGGCCGTAGATCTCCTCGCCGGCGTGCTCCAGGTACTTCTGCGTGGAGACGACCCGGTGGTTGGCGATCGCCTCGATGGCGCGGTGACGAGCGGTCATGTGGCTCCTCGTGCGGTGTCCCTGGGGCGGCCTGCGCGTGGCCGACGCCGCTCGCGAACTCACCGTCCGCTGGCGCCGCGGGTTCGGCGCGGCGCACGGCAGGACGGCCGACAGCGGCCCCGGCAGCCCCGACGGTACGGCACCTCGCGGCCTGCCAACCCCACGGCAAGGTTGCCGTTTGGTGACATTCCGGGCGTTGCGCGCGGCGCTGCGGCACGCACCGGGCAGCGACGCCCGACCCGGGACCAGCCTGGGTGCCAGAATCGCGGCCATGACCGAGCCCGATCCTCGCGATCCCGCCGCCACCGGCGCTGCCCTCCGTCTCCCGCCGCCGCTCGATCCGGGGTTCCGCCCGCTCGGGCGCGCCGGGCGCGCCTTCGAGGCCCGGGCCCGGGCCTCCGGCCTGGCGATCCCGGTGACGCTCGCCGTCGAGCAGCCGGGAGGGACGGTCAGCCGCCAGGCGGCGCTGGCCTGGCCCGACGGGCACCCCGAGGCGGCGCTGGGCCACCACCACGTCGAGCGCCTCCTCAAGACTCTCCTGTGGGCGCGGGGCGGCAACCGGGTCCACGTCGACGGCCCGGCCGGGCTCGTCGCCCACCTGCGGCACCACTACGCGCGGGTCCCCACGGGGGTGTTCGACGCCCGGATCACCGAGGAGATCTACGTCCGCCCGCTGGAGCTGTTTCGCACCCCGGCACGTGAGATCCCGGAGTCGCGCGGCACGACGGCGGCGCTCGGCGGGCACCTCGACGGGTGCCGGATCGGCTTCGATCTCGGGGCGAGCGACCGCAAGGTCGCCGCCGTGATCGACGGCGAGGTGGTCTTCAGCGAGGAGACTCCCTGGGACCCGGCAAGCCACCCCGACCCGCAGTGGCACTACGACGGGATCGACGACTCGCTCCGGCGGGCTGCCGCGCACCTCCCCCGCGTCGACGCGATCGGCGGCAGCTCGGCCGGCGTCTACGTCGACAACCAGGTGCGCGTCGCCTCGCTCTTCCGCGCCGTGCCCCGGGACCTCTTCGCCGCTCGCGTCCGCGGCCTCTTCGACGAGCTCCGGTCGGCGTGGGGAGGGGTCCCGTTCGTCGTCGTGAACGACGGCGAGGTCACCGCCCTGGCCGGCTCGCTGATGGCGAACGCCGGTGCCTTCCTCGGGATCGCGCTCGGCTCCAGCCAGGCCGCGGGCTACGTGACCCGCGAGCGGACCCTCACGACGTGGCTCGACGAGCTCGCCTTCGTGCCCGTCGACGACGATCCCGACGCGCCGCTCGACGAATGGTCGGGCGACCGCGGCTGCGGCGTCCAGTACTTCTCGCAGCAGGCGGTGGGGCGGCTGCTGGGCCCGGCCGGGATCGAGGTCGATCCCGACGCCCCGCTCCCCCAGCGGCTCGTCCATCTGCAGGACCTCATGGCCGCCGGCGACCCGCGGGCGACTCCCGTCTACGCCACGATCGGCACCTGCCTCGGGTACGCGCTCCTCGACTACCGGGAGCTGTACGAGGTCGAGCATCTGCTGCTGCTGGGCCGGGTGATGACGGGTCCGGGCGGCGACGTGGTCATCGAGCGCGCCCGGGCCGTGCTGCGCGCCGAGGACCCCGCGGCCGCCGAGGGGATCACGATCCACGTCGTCTCGGAGCACGCCAAGCGCCACGGCCAGGCCGTCGCGGCGGCGAGTCTGCCCGCGCTCGGCTGAACCGGGGCGGCGTCCCTGCCCGCTCGCGGCTGATCGGGGCGGCGGACCGGGGCGGCGAGCCTGCCGGCTCTCGGCTGATCGGGCGGCGAGCAGGGGCAGACCGTCCCGGGGCGGCGAGCCTGCCCGATCGCGGCTGATCGGGGCGGCGGACCGGGGCGACACGACGACCGACGTCTCGACTGGTCCCGGCGCAGGGGGGCGCGCAACCGGCGCATACGCGTACCTGCCGAGATCGGCAGATGTCGCCCACGGCGACCGTATGCCGCATTCGGTGGGTCGCCGCGGCCGCGCCGCCCGCGAGGTCGACCGTGCTGACCTCGGGCGTCAGGCGGTAACTGTGCCTTGCGTCAGCCAGGCTGAACCTGTGCCGATCTCCCAGGGCGCGAGGGCGGCATAAGGTCGCGCGACACGACATGTGCCGATCTCCCGGGACGTCGGAGCACCCGGCCCCGGGCCGCCGGGCGGGGCGGCGCCCCGGGCGTCGGGCGGCGCCCCGGGCGTCAGGCGGGGCGCCGGCGCGCGACGAGGTCCTCCAGGAGCCGGCCGAACTCACGGCGGAGGTCGACGTACCGGTCGGCCCGGGCGACGAGGCGCAGCTCGCCGGAGGGCGCCAGGTGCGCCCAGACCCGCCGCCGCGGGAAGTAGAAGGTCAGCGACAACCCGACGATCAGCAGCGCGAAGCTGACCCAGACGATGGACGCCCCCGGGTCGCGCTTGACGATGACCCCCGAGTAGGCCGTGACCTCCTCGAAGGCGATCGAGAGGTCACCGGACGGCGCGGCGTAGGTCCGGCCCGGCTCCGCGCCACCCACGAACGTCGTCTCGACCTGCAGCTCGCCGTCCGGCGCGTCCCCGATCGGCCGGAACCCGAGCATCACGAGAAGGGGCGCCTTGCCCTCGGCAGCGTCGAGCAGGAGCTCGATCCCCTCGTCGCGGCCGGGAATCGTGAAGCGGCCGTACGGGCGCCCGGCGTTCACCTCGTCGAGCGGGACCGGCCCGGCCCACAGGAGGCGCCCGGCGCCGTCGCGCACGGTCAGGTCGGCGGCGGGGCCGAAGAAGTTCTGGTGGAACGTGTAGCCCGCGGCCTCCAGCGGGTCGTTGACCCGGATCACCTTGCGGGCGATCTCCTGCCCGCCCTGGTAGACGGCCAGGTCGGTCGTGAAGTCGGTGAAGCGGCCCGTCTCGTCGCGCGGGGCGCTGAAGCCCAGGCTCTTGATCGAGACCAGGCCGGCCGTCCCGATGCTCTGCACGGGGATCGCCTGCCCCTCGGGGAGGAGGATCCCCGTCTCGAACCCCACCCGGCTCGTGATGGCCGCGGCGAGGATGAAGCCGACCAGGCCGGCGTGGGAGATGAGCGTGAACAGCTTCGCGTTCTGGTTGCGGTCGCCGTAGAGGTAGCGGCTGCCGTCCGCGCCCTCCGCCTCCCGCACCCGGAAGCGCGACCGGCGAAGGGCGGCCCGGACGTCGTCAGCCGCGAGCCCGCCGGCGATCACGGCGCGGTCGGGAAGCGCCGGGTCGTAGAACGCGTCGGGTTGGGCGACGCGCACCTCGCGCGCCGAGCGCCACAGGCGCGGCGTCCGATCGAGGGTGCAGACGACGATCGAGACGGCGAGGAGTGCCAGGAGCCCCGTGAACCACCAGGCGCTGAAGACGCGGAAGAAGCCGAGCGCCTCGAAGACGTCGGTGAGCACGGGACCGAGCGACGGCTCGACGCGGGCGCGCAGGATCTCCATCTGCTCCGCGTAGTCGGCCGGCGAGCGGAAGGCGGCCCCGGGGAGCTGCGGGACCAGGATCCCGACGACCCCGGCCACCGCGATCGCGACGATCTGGACGACGGCGAACCGAACGGAGGTCAGGAGTCCGTAGATCGCCCGGCCCAGGCGGGCGGGGGCGTTGAGCGGGCCGCGGGCGGGCAGCGCCCGGGCCCCGGCGGACAGCGCGACGCGCGGAGCGGTCATCCGGCGGTGGTCGCGCGGCTCGGGCCGGCCGGGCCACTGGCCGGGTCGCTGCCCGTGGCTCGGCCGGGGGCACGGCCCGCGCCGCCCCGGCCACCTGGAGCGCCTGCGCGACATCGGCGAGCAGGTCGTCGGCATCCTCGAGGCCCACCGAGACGCGGAGCAGGCCCGGCGCGATGCCGGCCGCGACGAGCTCGGCCGCGGAGAGCTGGCGGTGGGTCGTCGATGGCGGGTGGACGACGATCGTGTGGATGCTGCCGAGCGAGGCGGTCCGCTCCGGGATCCGCAGCGCGTCGACGAACGCCTCGGCGGCCGGCGCGCCGCCGGCGAGCTCCACGGCGAGCATCCCTCCGCCCGAGGGCAGGAGGCGCGCGGCGACGGCGTGGTCCGGGTGCGACAAGAGCATCGGGTACAGGACGCGCGCGACCCCCGGTGCGGTTTCCAGGAACGCCGCCAGGCGGGCGGCGGTCGCCGCGTGGCGCTCCAGGCGCAGGGCCAGCGTGGGGATCCCGCGCAGGACCAGGAAGGCCGAGAACGGCGCCAGGGTCGCCCCGGTGTCCACGTGGAGCGCCCGCACCGCCGCGATCCGCTCGGCGCTCCCGACGACGATCCCGGCAAGGACATCCGAGTGGCCCGAGAGGTACTTGGTGGCCGACTCGACGACGAGGTCGGCGCCGAGCTCGAGCGGTCGGCAGAGGACGGGCGAGGCGAAGGTGTTGTCGACGACGACCGTCGCGCCGTGCCGGTGCCCGATCTCGGCGAGCGCCGGCAGGTCGGCCACGGCGATCGTCGGGTTGGAGATCGTCTCGAGGTAGAGGAGGCGCGTCGGGGAGGCGGCCAGCGCGCCCTCCACGGCGACGAGGTCCGCCGAATCGACGAAGACGACCTCCACGCCGTGCCGGGACAGGACGCGCGTGAAGAGCGAGCGCGTCGTCCCGTAGAGGTTCCGGGTTGCCACGATCCGGTCACCGGCCGCCACGAGGGAGCCGACCACCAGGTGAATCGCCGCCATCCCGGTCGCCGCCGCGAAGCCGGCCTCGGCGCCGTGGAGCTCCGCGGCCGCGGCGCCCAGGGCGTCGACCGTCGGGTTGCCCAGGCGCGCGTAGACGTAGCCCTCGGTGGCCCCGGTCGTGACCGCGCCGAGCTCTTCGGCGTCGGCCGAGGAGAACGTCGCAGACTGGTAGATCGGCACGGACGTGGGCCGCTGGTCGACGCGGGGGGCGCGCGAGGCGGCGCGGATCGCCCGCGTCGTGAAGCCGTCCATCGCCGGCGATCCTACACCGGACACCCCCGGGGGCCAGCAGTGCTCGATGGGGGCCGTCCGGGCTCGATCGGGGGCCGTCCGGGCTCGACCGGGCCTCAGCGTGCCTCGGACGACACCGGCTCGCGCCGGGCATCGGCCGGGTCGGCGTCCGGCGGAGGGGCGCTCGCGGGGCGGGCCTCGGGCCGCCCGGGGCCCAGGGCAGCCAGGCCGGTCCGCCCGTTCCCGCGGCGGCGCACCTGGCGCTTGACGTCGTACATCGCCTCGTCGGCGGCAGCCATGATGTCGTCGACGGAGCGGCCGGGCGCCCACTCGCCGAGGCCGATGGAGACGCCGATCGCGACCATCTCGCCGCTCTCGCCGATCCGCACCGCCGCCACGCCCTGCCGGATCTTGTCGGCAACGACGCGCGCGCCCTCGCGGTCGGTCTCCGGGAGGAGGACGACGAACTCGTCGCCACCGAGGCGCGCCGGCGTGTCGATGCGGCGCACGTTGTCGCGGATCACGGCGGCGATGGCCGCCAGGGCCCGGTCTCCAGCTCGATGCCCGTAGTGGTCGTTGAGCTCCTTGAGCCCGTCGAGATCGGCCATCAGCAGGCAGAACGCCCGCCGGTAGCGGGTCGCCCGGTCGATCTCGCGCTCCACCGCGGCCAGGATGTAGCCGCGGTTGGCCAGCCCCGTGAGCGCGTCGATCGTGGAGAGGCGGACGGCGGCGTCCCGCGTCCGGCGCTGCTCCCGGGCGACGACCATCGCGACGTACGCCAGGAGCACCAGCGCCGTCAGGTTGACGGCCACCATCGCCATCTCCCCGGTGTCCAGCAGCGCGCCGCCCGCGGCGATGACGACCGCCACGAGGTAGCCCGTGATCGCGAACGCGGCGAGGACGAGGGTGACGAGCGGCCGGACCACGAGCGCGGCGCCGGCGACGACGAGCGGGTAGGCGTAGAAGAACGGGCTGGCCGCGCCGCCGGTCAGGACGACGATGATGCCGACCAGCGTGAGCGCGACGCCGGCTTCCACGATGAAGCGGCCGGCGCGCAGGCCGGTGGCCGGCAGGAGGTCGTGGGCGACCAGGATGAAGACGCCGCCGATCGCGCTGACGAGCAGGAGGGGATCCTCGGCCTCCGGCCAGAGGCCCGTCGCGTAGACCACCGCCGCGGTGGAGAGCAGGTAGGCCCAGCTGGCCACGCGCACCACGCGGTCGTAGGCCGCGGCCGGCACGCCGTCCGCGAGGACCGAGGACGGGTCGAGCGCCGCGATGGCGCGGATGTCCAGCGCGGCGCCGTCGCTGCCGCCGTTGCGCCGCCCGGCGTCCCAGTCGTCGAGACGGCGCGCCAGCGCCGGCCCCGCCACGATCCAGAGAAGCACGAGGTCGAGCACGACGACAGCGCCGAGCCCTGCCGCGAGCCAGGCGTTGGTCAACGTTCTCCTTCTCCGGCTCACGTCCCCCGGGCACGCTGAGACCGGCGTCGCCGCAATTCTTGCACGCCGCGACGCGCCCGGCGATACCCCATGCGCCGGCGGCGCCCCCGTGCGGGAGCACGCGGCGCGGAGACCGGTGCGCGGGCGCACCGCCCACGCATGACCCGCCCGCGTCGCGCGGCCGGCGGCCCGACGGCGCGCCCCGCGGCGTTGCGGCCCGCGGGATTCGCCCGCATCCGGCGCGGTGTCTGGTACGGTCCCCGGACGTGGCGCCGCCTCGATGCGCGGCCAGGGGAAGGCAGGGGCCGGGTGACGCAGCAGCTTCGAGCACGAGCGAACGGCGCGGGGGCCGGCGCCGACGTCTCCGAGTTCGACAAGCGGATCATCGAGCACCTCCAGCAGGACGGGCGGCGGCCCTTCACCCAGATCGCCGCCGATCTCGGCGTCTCGGAGGCGGCCGTCCGGGCGCGGACGAACCGCCTGATCGAGCGGGGCATCCTCCAGATCGTCGGCGTCACCGATCCCCTCAAGCTCGGCTTCCACCAGCAGGCGATGATCGGCGTGCGCTGCCAGGCCGACCGCCTGCTGGAAGTCGCCACCGAGGTCGCCGCGTTCCCGGAGGTCGCCTACCTCGTCGTGACGGCCGGCTCGTACGACCTCCTCATCGAGGTCGTCTGCGAGGACAACGACGCCCTCCTGCAATTCCTGACGGAACGTCTCCGGCGCGTCGAGGGCGTGCGCGAGACCGAGACGTTCGTCTACCTGCGAATGGTCAAGCAGGTCTACGCCTGGGGCACCCGCTAGCCGGGTACGAACGGGCCATAGGCGATCCGGTGCCCGGAGCCGTAGTCTCCGGGCACGATGACCGAGCCGAGTCGCCTTCGCCTCGTCCTGGAGCGCGTGCCCGAGGAGGTCCACGAGCCGGAGCTGGTCGCCACCCAGCCGCTCATCTGCTTCGACGCGTTCGCCGCCGGCGTCCGCGTCTTCGGCTGGGTACACCTCGACGCCGACCGCCTGACGGACATGCTCAACGACCACGCCGAGCTGCACCTGGGCAACGTCCTGGTGGAGGACCTCGCCAGCGGCCTGACGGTCGCCGCCGACGAGGCGATCGTCCACCGGGACGAGCTCGTCGCGGTCCGGGCCAGCGGCCCCCGGGGCAACGCGGCACGCCGCGAGGACACGGTGTCCAGCCCGACGCTCGTCGAGGCGGGACCGTACCTGATCGGGGGTCACCTCCACGCGCCCCCGGGGATCGATCCCCTGGCCCGGGTGCGCGGGCGGGAGCCGATGATCCCCCTCACGGAAGCCTGGATCGCCTACCGCTCGGGCGGCGCGACCACGAGCCGGCGGGTCGGCACGATCATCGTCAACCGGCACCTGGCGGACCGGTTCCAGTCGGTGTCCGAGGAGGCCCTCGAGGCCGCGGCACCGCCCGTCGCGGCGGCCGCCTGAGGCCTGCCCGTCCGAAGCCGGCCCGAATCGGGTCCCGTCCGCGGCCTGGCCCGGGTCCGCAGCCGTTCCGTCGTGAGTGCGAGCGTGCCCCGGCCGGGGCCCCGGGGGCGTCGGCGGCGGCCTACGAACCGGCAGGCGCGGACACGGGGGCGGCCGGCGCCAGGACCAACTGCGCCGCGGAGAGCCGCCGCTCCACGGCCGGCAGCGGCTTCCCCGACTCCGCCAGCCAGCACGCCGAGGAGCGCCCACCACCGAGGTCGATGAGCGGCGGCTCCTCCTTCCGGCAGCGCTCCATGATCCCGGCCTGCTCGGCGAGCGGGCAGCGCGGGTGGAAGCGGCAACCCGGCGGGATGTGCGCCGCGTCCGGCGTCTCGCCGGCGAGGATCACCCGCCGGGCGCGCTGGCCGGGCTGTGGCGGCTCGGGGGTCGGCATCACCGAGACGAGCGCGCGCGTGTACGGGTGGCGGGGATCCCGGATCACATCCTCGGCCGCCCCGAGCTCCATCACCTTGCCCAGGTACATGACGGCGATCCGGTCGGCGATCACCCAGGCGACCGAGAGGTCGTGGGTGATGAAGAGGTAGGTGAGGTCGCGCTCTCGCCGCAGGTCGAGCATCAGGTTGAGGATCTCGGTCCGGATCGACACGTCGAGCATGCTGACCGGCTCGTCGGCGACCACGACCTGCGGGTCCAGGACGAGCGCGCCCGCGATGACGACGCGCTGCCGCTGCCCCCCCGACAGCTCGTGCGGGTAGCGGAACGCGAAGTCCGTCGCGGGACGCAGGCCGGCGGCCTCGATCGAGGCGAGGACCCGCTCCTCGCGAGCCGCGACGCTGTCGCCGATCCCCTGAACCTCCAGCGGCTCGGCCACGAAGTCGTGGATGGTCTGCTTCGGGTTCAGGGTCTCGTAGGGATCCTGGAAGATGACCTGGACGCGGCGGCGATAGGCCCGGAGGGCCGCCCCGCCCCATACCCGGGTGACGTCCTCGCCGTCGAGGAACAGCCGGCCCCCGGTCGGGCGGGTGAGCTTGACGATGACGCGGCCGGTCGTCGTCTTGCCGCTCCCCGACTCGCCGACGAGGCCGAGGACCTCGCCTCGACGGACCGCGAGGTCGATGCCGTCGACCGCGCGCACGACCCCCACCGGGGCGCGTCGGAAGAGGTCGCCGGCCCCGGCCCGGACGGGGAAGTGCACCTGCAGCCCCGCGAGCCGGATCAGCTCCTCGGGGGCGGCCGGTCGGTCCGTCACGGGTGCGCCTCCTCCGGGGCGGGGAGCGGGCGGGGCGTTCCGTCGCTCCCCGGCGGGTAGAGATGGCAGGCGACGCGGACCCGGTCGTCGAAGCGCACCTCCGGCGGGACCTCGGTCCGGCAGACGTCCATCGCGGCCGGGCAGCGTGGATGGAAGCGGCAGCCGGGCGGCGGCGTCCGCAGGTCGGGGGGCGAACCCGGGATCGTCCCGAGGTCGCGCCGTCCGGCGTTCACGTCGGGGAACGCGGCCAGGAGCATCTGCGTGTACGGGTGGCGGGGGGCCGAGTAGATCCGACCCACCGGGCCCTCCTCGGCGACCTTGCCCGCGTACATGATCATCACCCGGTCGCAGGTCTCCGCCAGCACGGAGAGGTCGTGGGTGATGAGGATGAGGGACAGGCCCAGCTTCTCCCGGAGATCCTCGAGGAGCTCGAGGATCTGGGCCTGGACCATCACGTCGAGCGCCGTCGTCGGCTCGTCGCCGATGACGATCGCCGGGTCGCAGGCGAGGGCCATCGCGATCATCGCGCGCTGGCGCATCCCGCCCGAGAGCTCGTGGGGGTACGCACGCGCCCGCGCCTTCGGGATTCCCACCAGCTCGAGGAGCTCGCGCGCCCGCATCGCGGCCGCCGCGCTCGACATGCCGAGGCGCTCGACCATCGGCTCGGCGATCTGGTCGCCCACTCTCCGAACCGGGTTGAGCGCGTTCATGGCGCCCTGGAAGATCACCGAGATCTCGCGCCAGCGGTACCGCCGCATCGCGTTCTCGCCCTTCGGCCGGAGATCGATCCCGAACAGCTTCACCGACCCCGCGACGACCTCGGCGTTCGCCGGCAGGAGCTTGAGCAGGGACAGCGCCGTCGTCGTCTTTCCGCAGCCGGACTCCCCGGCGATCCCGAGGGCCTCGCCGTCGTCGAGGGTGAAGCTGACGTCGTCGACGGCGTGGACGACCGCCTTCCCGAGGTGGAAGCGCGTGGTGAGCCCTTCGACGACGAGGAGCGGCGCATCGGGATCGGCCTGCTTCGGGAGCGGCCACTGCCGCCGGCCGCGGCCGGCGGCGCGGGCAAGGCCCGCGGCCGGCAGCTCCAGGCCGGCGCCGGCGAGCGGCTCCTCAACGCGAGCCGGCCCGCCCGCCCCGGCGGCATCCGCCGCGGCGGCGTCCGCGGCCGCCACCTCGGCCAGCACCTCCGACGTCGCCTCGGTCGCGGCAGTGCGGAGGTGGCGGGGATCAGGCAGGAGCGTCATCGGCGGCCTGCCTGCTTCGGGTTCAGCACGTCATCGAGGGCGTTGCCCACGAGGGTGAACGCGAGGATCACGAGGACGACGCAGGTGGCCGGCGGGACGATCGTCCACCAGGCGCCGAGCCCGGGAGCCCCCGACGACTGGGCGGCGTTGAGAAGCTGGCCCCACGAGGGCTGGAACGGGTCACCGAGGCCGATGAACGAGAGGGTCGTCTCGGTGAAGATGGCGCCGGCGAAGGTCAGGACGGTGTTGGCGACGATGAGGTTGACGACGTTGGGGAGGATGTGGCGGCGCATGATGTGCGGCCCGCCACCCCCGATGACGCGGGCTCGGTCCACGTACATCCGTTCCCGGACGGAGAGGGTCTGGCTGCGGATGATGCGTGCCGTCGAGGCCCAGCTCGTCAGGCCGATGACCACCACGATCACGAGGAGCGTGGCGCGGATCCCGAAGATCTCCGCGTCCGTGCCGACGAGGTCCAGGATGATCGGGGCCAGGATGATCGCGAGGACGAAGGTCGGGATCACCAGGAAGAAGTCCGTGATCCGCATCAGGACGGTGTCCCACCGGCCGCCGACGAAGCCCGAGACGATCCCGATCACGGCGCCGAGGAGGATCGTGATGACGGTCGCCAGCAGGCCGATGAACATCGAGATCCGGGCGCCGTGGACCGTCAGGTTCAGCATGTCGCGGCCCAGGTGGTCGGTGCCGAAGATGTGCACCGCGGAGGGCGGCTCGAAGGACTCGCCGGTGGCGGTGGTGACGGTCTCCAGCGGCCCCACGAAGAGGGCCGGCGCGATGGCCAGCACGGTGAAGACGAGGAGCACGAGCGCCCCGAAGACGCCGTCGCCGCGCCGGGCGAAACGCCGGCCGAAGTCCCGGGCGTTGCGAATCCGCAGGCGGGTGCGCGCTCCCCGGAGCTCTCGCTGGGTGAGGACTGGCGCCGTCATCGACGGACTCGCGGGTCGAGGAAGCCGTAGACGACGTCGGCCGCGAAGTTGGCCAGGACGACGGAGACGCCCAGGAACAGGAAGACGCCCTGCAGGACGGGGTAGTCGCGGGCGTTGAGCGCATCAACGGTCAGGGTGCCGAGGCCGGGCCAGTTGAACACCACCTCGGCCGTGATCGCGCCGGCGACCACGTAGCCGAGATTGATCGCGACGAGGGTCACCGTAGGCAGGAGCGCGTTCGGGAAGGCGTGCTGGCGCAGGATCCGCCCGTCCGTGAGGCCCTTGGCCCGGGCCGTCCCGATGTAGTCCTCGCTGCGCGTCTCGACGATCGACGAGCGCATGAGGATGGAGTACCCGCCGATCAGCCCGATGCTCACCGTGATGAGCGGCAGGACCAGGTGGTGAAGGAAATCCATCAGCTGGTCGAGGAACGAGTCGTACGTCGCCCCGAGGGTGAACATGCCGGAGGTCGGGAACCAGCCGAGGCCGGTGGCGAAGATGATGATGAGCGGCATGCCGATGACGAAGTAGGGCATCGAGTAGAAGACCAGGCTGAACCCGTTGCCGATCCGGTCGACGAGACCGCCGCGGCGCCACCCCGTGTAGGACCCCAGCGAAAGCCCGAGGACAACGGCGACCACCTCGCCGAGCCCCAGCAGGATCATCGTCGGCCAGAACCGCTCGCTGATCACCTCGATGACCGGCTGGCCGATGAACTTGTAGGACTCGCCGAGATCCCCTTGAAGGGTCGCCACGATGTAGGCGATGAACTGATCCGGGAAGAGCGGCTGGTCCAGGCCCCAGCGCTCCCGGATCGCCGCGAGCGCCTCGGTCGTGAGGTTCGGGTTCCGGAACAGGATCCGCTCCGGCGAGCCGGGCATCATCCGGAACAGGACGAAGTTGAGCAGCACGATCATCACGATCGTGAAGAGCGCCTGCAGCGACTGGCGCGACAGGTAGCGCAGGCTCACGCGGCGGCCTCGGCGGGGGCCGGTCGGCCCCCGCCCCGCTGGATCATCGGACGACGACCCGACTCAGGCCTGGTCCTCTCCGGTCTACTCCTCCTCGGTCGGGCCGCCGGATCGCCGCCGCGCGAAGTACACGATGGCGATCAGGACGACAGCACCGATGGCGACGGCCCCGGCGGCGAGGAGCGGGCGTGTTGTCCGCCTCGCCGTCGCCCGTGCCGCCGTCGCCCGACGGGGCCGGGGTCGGCTCGCCGGATGCCCCCGGGGCCGCCGACGCGGTGGGAGCCGGCGTCTCGGCCGCGGCGGCCTTGATCTGCCAGTAGCCGTACGACCCGTAGCCGAAGAGCGGCACGCCGTTGGATGCCGGCTGGTTCTTCCAGCCGGTGAAACGGTCGGTGCGGTAGGCGATCGTCGTGGCGTCGTAGAACAGGACGTGATACGGCGCGTCGTCGTAGATGATCTGCTGCATCTCGGCGATGTAGCCCTTGCGCTCCTCGTCCGAGGTCGCCGTGTTCTGGAGCTCGAACAGCTCGTCGTAGCGCGGGTTGCAGTAGTTGCTGTCCGACGTCGATCCGATGCTGCTACACAGGAAGATCTTGAGCAGCGAGTTCGGGTCGACGTCGCCGCCCCAGCCCCAGATGAACAGGTCGTAGTCGGCCTTGTTGGCGGGGTCGCCGGCCTCCGGGGGCAGCATCAGCTGGGTCAACGTGCCCGAATCGAAGACTTGGGTCGTGACCTTGATGCCGAGCTGCGACAGCCAGTCCTGGACGAACTGGGCGGACGTGGCGTAGAACTCCTCGGAATCGGGCATGTAGAGCCGGAGGTTGAGAGCCTTGCCCTCCTTGTCGAGGCGCCGTCCCTGGCCGTCGAGGACGTAGCCGGCGGCCTCGAGCTTCTGCTTGGCGGTCTCGATGTCGAACGTGCGCAGCGTGGTCGGCTCCACGTGCCACTTCGTCTGGAACGTCGGGATGAAGGTCGTCCCGACTTCGCCGAAGCCCTTGATCGCGCGCTCGACGAGGAGCTCCTTGTCGATGGCATAGCCGATGGCGTCGCGGAACGCCGGGATCCTGGAGCGCCTTCGTGGATGGCCCGCCGCCCTCGATCGGCTTGCTGTAGCCGTTGAACCCGAGCTCGGTGAAGCCGTTGCCTGTGCCGGCGACCGTTACGACATTGGGCTCACCCTGGAGCGCGTCGAACTGGTCGCCGTTGACCCCCGCGTAGTCGAGCTCGCCGGAGCGGAACGCCTGGAACTGCGTGTCGGCGTTCTTGAAGATCTGGATGAAGACCTCGTCGGCGGCAAGCTCCGGGCCCGTCCAGTTGGGGTTCCTGACGAAGCGGACGTACTGGCCCTTCTGCCACTCGACCGCCTGGTACGGGCCGCTCCCGACGATCGGCACGTCGTTCGTGAAGTCGGCGACGGTGTCGAGCGTCTGGTCCTGCCAGATGTGCTTGGGCAGGATCGGGATGTACATCTGGAGGACCTGGGTGTTGGGCCGGTCCGTCTTGAGCACCAGCGTGGTCTCGTCCGGCGCCGTGATCTCCGTCACGCCGGCGTCGCCGATGTAGTAGTCGATGTAGCCGAGCCCGATGTAGCCCGCCTCCGAGTTCACCCCGTCGAGGGCGAACTGGAGGGTCCAGCGCGCGTCCTCGGCCGTGGCCGGCGTGCCGTCGGACCACTTCATGCCCGGCTTGATCTTGAAGGTCCAGGTCAGGCCGTCGGCGGACTGCGTCCACGATTGGGCGAAGCCCGGAACAGGCTCGAGGTCGCCGCCCCAGTTGACGAGCAGGTCGTAGTTGAGGGTGAAGACCTCGAACCCGACGACGAGCGCCGTGTTGAACGGGTTCATGGCGTCGAGGTCCTGGGACGTGCCGACGCGGAGGACGAGCTTCTCGTCGGCCGCTCGCGCGGGGACGGCCAGGGCGGGCAGGAGAAGCGCCCCCGCCAGGCCCAGCCCGGCGAGCAGGCGGATCAAGCGATGGCTGACGGGTGCGCGCATCGGTGCTCCTCTCGATCGACGTCCCCGGGGCGCGTCGGGGCGTTCCATGGGGCCGGTCCTCGCCCGCTGCCCGCTGCCACTCTAGGCAGGGTCGTGCGGCCCGGTCAATGCTCGGCGCGCGTGACGAACCCCGGCGCGCCCGCCGGGTGATACGCCAGCGCGGCGCGGGCGGTTCAGGCGAGCCATGCCGGCCGCGGCGCGATCGCTCACTGCATCCGGGCTGAACGCTCCATGACAGCGGCCGGGTCGACCGGCAGGACCACGACGAAGGCCCCGTTCAGGATGCTGCCGCCCCGCCGTGGTCCCCGCTGGAACGGGACGAAGTGGCGGCCCAGCGCCGCCGGGCTCAGCTCCGAGCCGGGTGGCACCGTCCGGCCGCGGCTGTTCGTGGGCCGGGGCCACCACGGGTCGCTGACGACGACGGACTCGACCGCGGCCCGCGACGAGACCGCCGGATCCGCATCGGCGCGGAAGCCGCTGACGACCCAGGCATGGGCGCCCTGCCAGACGAGCAGGCCGGCGGGCCGGCCGGTGGTCCGGATCGCGGCCGCCACGGCGCGCAGGGCGGCCGTTCGGGTGGCGTAGGCGCGGACCCGGTACGGCCCGCCGCCGAGGCGCTCGAGGGAGTAGGCCCAGCCACGGGCCGAGGCGCCGCCCGATCGGCGAACGAAGACCGGGTTGGTCATCCGCTGGGCGATCTTCAGGGCCCGGGCCTGGGTCGCGGCCGTCCGATCGGCTCCGTCGCGGATCATGTTCAGCATGATCTGGATGCTTGCCCCGACACACGCGGCGTCGGTGACCTGCGACACGAAGTCCCCGCGCTCGAGGAGGTCCAGGCGGTAATCGCGCTCGGCGGCCGCGGCAGGCGCCACCGGCGCCACCAGCGCCGCGAGGAGCGCGACGACGACCGCGAGGCTGGCGGCGAGCGGAGCACGGGACCGGGGACGCATGCCGCCATGATGCCGGGCGGTGCTGGATTCGTCACCCGGGCCGGCGGCGTGGCGAGCCGCCGTGGGCAGCGGCCGGGCAGGCCGCCGCGCGGGCACGCCGCCGCGTGAGGCCGGGCGCGTGGGCGCGTGGGCGGCGCGAGCCCGGGGCGGTGGGGCCTGCCGGGGCGGTGGGGCGGCGCCCGGGAGGCGCCCGGCCGGTGCGCCTACCCCCGGTCCAGGTCCTCCAGCACCGGTGCCAGCACGTCGAGCGAGGCGAGCGTGATCGGGTCGACGACGAGCTGCACGTGCGCGATCCCCTCGGCGGCGAACGCGCGCAGCAGCGCGGCGATCTCCGCGGGCGCGCCCTCCACCGGAGGGATGGCGTCGTGGGCCGTGTCGCCCTGGACGCGGCCGCGCCCGCCCGGCAGGCGAACCTGCACGGCCACGGTCCGCTCGATCGCCCCCGCGTCGCGGCCGGCCGCGATCGCCGCCGCGTCCACGCGCTCGCGGAGCGGCGCGATCCCCGCCGGCCGGTTGCCGAATGCGTCGAACCACGCGTTCCAGGCGTCCACGTGGGGCGCCGTGATCTCCAGCATCCGCGGGCCGGTCGAGCCGATCATCAGCGGGGGACCGCCCGGCCGCGGGCGCGGCACCAGCTCGCAGTCGCGCGCTGCGTAGAACTCGCCGGCGAAGTCGATCGCCCCCTCGCGCAGCAGCGTCCGGATGATCGTGAACGCCTCCGCGAAGCGGCTGATCCGGCGATCGAACGGGAAGCCGAAGGCCGCGAACTCGGTCTCGTTCCAGCCCGCGCCGAGGCCCAGGACCAGGCGGCCGCCGCTGATCTCGTCGACGGTCGCCGCCTGCTTGGCGAGCATCGCCGGGGCGTGGAACGCCGTCGCCGCCACGAGCGGGCCGAGCGTGATCCGGGAGGTCACCGCGGCCAGGCCGGCCAGCACGGTCCAGGCTTCCCACGGACCGCGGGCGCGGTCGTCGCCGGGGCGCCGGTAGAGCAGGTGGTCGCCGTACCAGGCGGAGTCGAAGCCGAGGTCCTCGGCTCGGACGGCCAGCGCGCGCAGGTCCGCCCAGCGGGCCTCCCACTCGACCTCGGGGAGCTGGACGCCGACCTTGAGCGGGCGACCCGGCATGTGACACCTCCTCGGGGATCGTAGGCCATCCGGCCGGGGGCCGAACCGCCCGCAACAGGCCGTCCGGCCGTTCCCCGGCTGCGCTGCCGCGGCCATGATTCGCGTGCCGTCGGGCCCGGCGGGCTTCGGATCGCACCCGCCCATCGAACCGCCCGGCCAGCCCGCAGCGGGGGATCGTCATGACGCTGAGCGCAACCGAGGGCGCGTCGACGCCCTCCGCCGCACCCGCCGCACCCGCCGTCGCGGGCGAGAAGGCCGGGGCCGCGGCCACCGGCCCCGTCCTCGTCTGCCGCGACCTCCGCAAGCGCTACGGCGAGCGCCAGGCCGTCGACGGCGTCGGCTTCGAGATCGCCGCCGGCGAGACCTACGGCCTCCTCGGGCCCAACGGGGCCGGCAAGACCACGTCGATCTCGATGATCTGCGGCCTCCTGCGCCGCGACGGCGGCGAGGTGCTCGTCGCCGGGCGCCCCGTCGACATCGGGGCGACCGACGCGAAGGCCGCCATCGGCTACGTCCCCCAGGACCTGGCCATCTACCCGGACCTGACGGCCCGCGAGAACCTGCGCTTCTTCGGGCGCCTCCAGCGGCTCCGCGGGAAGGAGCTCGCGCGCCGCGTCGACGAAGTCCTGGCGATCATCGACCTGGCCGACCGTGCCGGGGAGCGCACGGAGGGCTTCTCGGGCGGGATGAAGCGGCGCCTGAACATCGGCATCGGCCTGCTGCACCACCCGCGGCTCCTCGTGCTCGACGAGCCGACCGTCGGCGTCGACCCGCAGAGCCGGAACGCGATCCTCTCCAGCGTCGCCGCCCTCGAGCAGGAAGGGATGGCCATTCTCTACACGACCCACTACATGGAGGAGGCCGAGCGGCTCTGCGACCGGATCGGGATCATCGACGAGGGGAAGATCCGGGCCGAGGGGACGCGGCGCGAGCTGGTGGCCCTCGTCGGCGGCAAGGATCGCGTCGAGCTGACGGCCGGCGGGACCACGGTCGGCCCGGCCACCACGGCCCTGCGGGCGCTCGAAGGAGTCGAGGAGGCGACGGCCTCCGACGGGCGCATCGTGCTGGTGGTCGAGGAGGCGCGCCACCTGCTGCCGCGGATCCTGGAGACGGCGGCAGCAGCCGGGGCCGTCATCCGCAGCGTGGAGGTGGTGGAGCCCGACCTCGAGGCGGTCTTCCTCCATCTCACCGGCAAGGCCCTGCGGGACTGAGCCATGCGTGCCGCCCTCGACATCGCCGCGAAGGACCTGCGCCAGAAGCTCCGCGACCGCTCCGTGCTCCTCATGGCGGTCGCCGCGCCCCTGGGGCTCGCCTTCCTCTTCTCGACGATGATCCCAGACCAGGACAGCTTCCACACCACGTACGCCGTGGTCGACCTCGACCGGGGCGAGATCGCCAGGGGACTCGTGGACGGCCCGCTCGCCGGGCTCGCGGACGCGGACGTGGCGACGCTCGTGCCGACCGCCACCGAGGCCGAGGCGCGGGCCGCCGTGGACGCCGGCGACGTCGCCGCGGCGATCGTCATCCCGGCCGGCTTCGGCGCGGCCGTCCAGGCCGGGCAGCCGGCCGAGCTGCTGGTCATCGGCGGGCCGTCGAGCCTGTCGTCCGAGGTCGCCCGGAGCGTCCTCGTGCGGTTCGGCACCCAGGTCACCGCCGTCCAGGTCGCGGTCGGCACGACCCTCCGGGCCGCGCAGGCGTCGCCGGATCCGGCGCTGGCGGCCGAGCTCGCGCAGGCAGCCATGGCCGCCCCGGCCGCCATCGAGGTCACCGCCGGCGAGACCACGGACCGGAGCGCCTCGTCGAAGACGTTCTACGGCGCGTCGATGGCCGTGCTGTTCGTCTTCTTCGCGGCCCAGTTCGGCGTCCTCGGCCTGCTCGCCGAGCGTCGCAACGGCACGCTGGCGCGGATGCTCGCGGCCCCCATCGCCCCGGCGACGATCCTCCTCGGCAAGGTGCTCGTCAGCCTCGTCGTCGCCTCGATCTCGATGACCGTGATCGTGGCGGCCACGACGCTCCTGATGGGCGCCGACTGGGGCGACCCGCTGGCGGTCGCGGCGCTCGTTCTCGCCGTCGCCCTGGCGGCCACCGGGATCGCCACCCTCATCGTCGGGTTCGCGAAGAACGAGGAGCAGGCCGGAAGCTTCATCGCCGTGGTGGCCATGACCCTGGCCGTCTTCGGCGGCTCGTTCTTCCGGATGTCCCAGGCTCCCGAAGGCCTGGCGGTGCTGAGCATCTTCACCCCCCACGCCTGGTTCCTCCGGGGGATCGACGACCTGGCCGGCGGCGGCGGCATTGCCGTCGTCGCGCCGTCGCTGCTGGTGCTGGCGGCCGTGGGCCTGGTCACCGGCGGGCTCGGGCTGCTGCGGGCGCGGCAGGTGGTCGTCCCATGAACGCGTTCGTGATCGCGAGAGTCAACGTCCTGCGGCTCCTGCGCGACCGGACCAGCCTCTTCTTCATCTTCGTCCTGCCGATCGTCCTCATCGTGGTGCTGGGTACGGCGTTCGGCGGCCGTGTCGCGCCGCGGATGGGCATCGTGGCGACCGGCAGCGGCGAGCTCGGAACCGAGCTCGTGGCCGCGATCCGCGACGGCAGCGTGAAGCTGGAGCTCAAGGAGCCCGCCACCGCCGACGACCTGCGGGCAGGCGTCGAGAGCGGCACCCTCGAGATCGGGGTGATCGTCCCGCCCGGCTACGACGAGACGCTGCGTGCCGGCGGCGTCGCAGAGATCGTCATCCTGGGCCAGCCCCAGAGCGCCGTCTCCGCGCTGCGCGAGGCCGTCGACACCGCGATCGCCGCCCAGGCCTCGGCCGTCGGGGCCGCGCGCCTCGCGGTCGCCCGGGAGGGGGTCCCGTTCGACGAGGCCCTGGCCACCGCCCGCGCGGTCCAGGACGAGACCGCGGGCGTCACCGTGGCCGTCGAGCAGATCGGCGAGGGGCTCTTCCCCGCCTCGACCGGGGCCTTCCAGCCCGGGGCCCAGAGCCAGCTCGTGCTCTTCATGTTCCTGACGTCCATGACCGCGGCGACGCAGCTGATCCTGACCCGCCAGCTGGGGGTTTCGCGGCGGATGGTCGCCTCGCCTGTCCGGGTGAGCACGATCCTCGTCGGCGAGACCCTGGGTCGCTTCGGGGTGGCCATGCTCCAGGGCCTCTTCATCGTGCTCCTCTCGGCCGTGGCCTTTGGCGTCGGCTGGGGCGACCCGCTGGCGGCCGGGACGATCGTCGTCCTCTTCGCCATGGTCGGCACGGGGGCGGCGATGGTGGTCGGCGTCTTCTCGAACAACCCCGACCAGGCCGGCGCGCTGGGGATCATGGTCGGGATGCTGCTGGGCGCTCTCGGCGGGGCGATGGTCCCGCTGGAGATCTTCCCGGAGCCGATGCACACGCTCGCCTACCTCACGCCCCAGGCGTGGGCGATCCAGGGGCTCCGCGAGGTGGCCCTCCGCGGCGGGACGGTCGTCGACGTGGTCACGGAGCTGGGGGCCCTGGCCCTGTACGGCGTCGCGCTGATGGCCGTCGGGACGTGGCAGTTCCGGCGCATCCTGACGCGATGACGTCGGCGGACGACGCGCCCATCCGGAGGAAGCCCGTGCCAGGCCAGCCCGAAGCCCTCGAGGTGACCATCGTCGAGCTGGAGGTCGTGAGGGTCGCGGTGATCCGCTCGATCGTCGCGACCGAGGACGTGCCCGAGTTCATGTCCGACGCGCTCGAGCTGGTGGCCGGGGCGCTCGGGGAGGCCGGGCTGGCGCCGGCCGGCCCACCGTTCGCCCGCTACCACTCCATGAGCCCCGAGGGCCTCGACGTCGCCGCCGGCTTCCCGGTCGCCGAGCCGTTCCTGGGCGCCGGCGTGGTGCACCCCGGCGAGCTCCCCGCCGGACCGGCGGCCGTGGCCACGTTCGTCGGCCCGTACGACGGCCTCGAGGCGGCGTGGGCGACCCTGCGGCGGCGGATCGCCGAGCTCGGCCGGACCCGGGGCGACGATCCCTGGGAGGTCTACTTCATCGGCCCCGGGAGCGGGGTCGACGAGGCGGCCTGGCGCACGGAGCTGGTCTGGCCGCTGGCCGCCGACGGTCCGGGTCGCTGATCCCGAAGCGCCACGAGCGAGCGACGAGCGATGGGCGGCTTCGATGCCCGGGCGAGCGCCGGCCCGCCGACCGACGTGCCCTCCGGGCCGTAGGGCACGTCGTGTCTGTCCTCGACGATGCGCCGCATGTTCACGCCGACGATCGCGCAACGTGGCGCGCCTGGCTGGAGGCGAACCACGCGACCGCCCGCGGCGCGTGGCTGGTGACCTGGCGAACGCGCTCCGGCAGGGTCGGCCTGGACTACGAGGCGGCCATCGAGGAGGCCCTGTGCTTCGGCTGGGTGGACAGCACCGGCGGCCACGTCGATGACGAGCGCGGCAAGCTCTACTTCGCGCCACGCAAGCCGCGCAGCGTCTGGGCCGCATCCAACAAGGCGCGCGTCGAGCGGTTGATCCGTGAGGGGCGGATGGCTCCCGCGGGCCTCGCCGCCGTCGAGCGCGCGAGGGCGAACGGATCGTGGGAGATCCTGGATGCCGCCGAGCGGCTGGAGGTCCCGGAGGACCTGGCCGCGGCTCTCGAGGCTCGCCCACCCGCCGCGTCGCGCTTCGCCGCGTTCCCGCCGTCGGCTCGGAAGATGCTGCTGGGCTGGATCGCGGTCGCGCGGCGCCCGGAGACGCGTGCCGCGCGGATCGCGAAGATCGCGGAGGCGGCCGCCCGCAACGAGCGGGCCCGGGGCTGACGCCGGCCCAAGGCGCCGGCCGCGCTCGGCGTCAGTCGGCCCAGCGAACCCGGATCCGCCCGCCGCTGCCGGGCAGCGGGAGGGTTTCCGCCTCGGCCCGGACGGCGTCGCGCTCCTCCGGTGACAGACGACGCCACGCCTGGATCGAGACGTCGGCGTCCGCCCGTCGCCACGTCCCGACGACCTCACCACCCACGAGCACGCCGCCCGGCCAGACGCGCGGAGGCCAGAGCTCCCGACGGCGATCCGCATCCGGCACGAGGAGGTCACGGTCCGCTCCCTGGAGGAGGAGGTACGCGTCGCCGCTCGGGAGGAGGCGTGCGTCGCCGCCGGGCGCAGCCGGGTCTCGGAATGTCGATTCGTCGGAGGCGAGGATCCACGCGTCGCCGGCGGGCGTTCGCACCGGGGCCAGCGATCCGCCGAGCGCGTCGAAGACGGATCGACCGAGCATCGGCGGGATCCCGGCCCACCAGGCGAACGACGCCGGCGTGGAGGGCCCGAAGACGTGGAGATGGCGACGCGCGAGCTCGAGGCGGGCCTCGACCGGGTCGACCGCGGGTAGTGGCACCGTCCAGACGGTCGGCTGGCGGGCGCCGTCCCAGCGGATCAGGACCCTGCCAGTCGGCGCCGCGTATCGAAGCCGGTTGGGGTTGACCCCGAGCCCCCGGCCGGCGTCACCGTAGGCCATCCGGCGGCCAGCCAGGAAGGCGTCGAGGGCATCCGCCGTCTCCTCCGCGAACTGCCGGCCCTTGCCGTCGGCAGGCAGCCTCCCGAGGGAGAAGACGGCCAGGTCGCGGGCCGCGACGACGTAGGCGCTGAAGCGCGGCCCCCACAGCTGGACCAGCCCAGGGTCCTCCCACGTGGTGGGGTGCGCGCCCTCGACGCGGGCGTGGATCGACAGGAGCGCTGCCCGCGGCATGCTGTCCTGCAGCCCGGCCCAGGCAGCCCGTCGCAGGGACGGCGGACCGGGCGGGAGGCGCTTGTCGAGACCGCCGACGGCCCGTCGATGCGCCAGGACCTGGGCCCTCGTGAGGTCCAGCCGGGATCCCGTCACGCGTCCTCCCACGATCCCGGTGACCCGTGGCGGCCCGGCCCACTCGGCACGTGGCACGCCCGCCTCGTCGGCGTCGATCCCCCGGCGCCCCGGAAGGTGGTCGGGGTGGTGGGATTCGAACCCACGACCTCGTGCTCCCAAAGCACGTGCGCTACCACTGCGCTACACCCCGGCAGGGTTCGTGCTCGCGAAACGCATGTGCTTCCCGAGCGACGACCTGAAGCCTAGCCTACAGCGCTCGAACCGCACGATGCCGACGACCGAGGCAGGCTCGGCGCCGGCTAGACCGTCCTCGGGCGCGTGGGTCGCGGCGTGGCGGCGGCTCGCAACAGAAACGCGGTCCGGCACGTCTCACGGGCGGCGAACTGGACTGCAGGGGGCGCCGTCGCGACCTCCGGGCAGATCCAGCACCCAGAGCGCATGACGTCCCAGGAGATAGTGTGATGCGGGCGAAGGTCGCGAGCCTCCTCGGGACAACCCTGCTCATCGTCGGAGCCTGCGGGCAGACGCCTGTTCCCACGCCCGGTCCGACCTCGACCGCTGCGCCGACGCCCTCGGCAACCGCTGCGCCGACGCCCTCGGCGACGACCTCACCGACCTCGACCCCGACCCCGACCCCGAGTGCGGCGCCAACTTCGAGCCCGGGCAACAGCGCCGTTGCCGTTGTGCCGGCATCGCTCCCCGTCTCGGCCGGTGCGAACTACGTCGTGGGTTTCCGGATGGCGGCGCGACCCGACGGCGGCCTGTTCGTGGCCGTTCCGACCACGGACGGCACGATCCTGGCCTCTCTGGACGCGAAAGGCCGCGTCCGGAACGGGTGGCCGGTGCGGCTCATCGGAGCCTCCGGTTGCACGATCGACGCGGATCCCACCGATGGCTCGGTGCGCGCAGCGTGCACGATCGCGGAGTCTGGAACGCGCGCCTTCGCGCTCGACGCCTCGGGCCGACAGATGCCGGGCTGGCCGGTCGACCTCCCGAGAGGCGGCCTCGGCTGGTACCTGAGCGACCCGACGGGGCTCGTGGAGGGCGACCTCTGCATCGTCCTGCTCGAGCGGAAGGCCGACAAGGCTTCTGCGAGGCTGATCCGCGTGGCCAGGGACGGCTCCACTCGGATTGGCGTGAGCCTGCGGGACCCGGAGCTCGTCGGTCTCCAGGCGTCGATCGGTCCCGACGGGACGGCGTATGTCGCGGGCGGCGACACCGAAGAGACCCTGATCTCGGCCCTCACTCTTGACGGCCTCGCGACCGGCTGGCCGATCAGCGTCGCCGGGTGGGCGTCGGTCCCATCATTCGGCAGGGACGGCCGCATCTACGTCACGGCCGGCCGCTGGCCACTTGACGACGAGGGGGCCATCGCCCGTCGCTCGTCCTCCCAGATCTACGCGTTTGCCCGCGACGGCCGCCTCGCCACGGGCTGGCCGGTCCAGCTTCTGATCCGAACGACCCTGCCCGCGCCCGACGTGGCGTCTCCGCCACTCCCGCCCGTCGTAGCGCCAGACGGCTCGGTGTTCATCGTCGCGGGCCCTGGGGCGGAGACTGTCGCGTACGCCCTGGGTCCGTCAGGCCAGCTGCGAGCAGGCTGGCCGTACAGCTCCCAGGACGACCTGGTCATCAACGTGGGTGGCGTCAGCACGTGCGGCTACCCCTCTTTCTACCTGCCGCCCTTCGCCGGCCCGGACGGGAGCCTCCACCTCGCACAGAACACGGCGGGAAGCGACCCAGCCGGCCCCAATAGAGTCATGGCGATTGGGACAACCGGCAAAGTCAAGTCGGGCTGGCCTGTCACGCTCGTCGAGGCCGGGGCGTGGTTCGCCACCGGGGAAGTCGGGGCCAAGGGCACCGCCTACGGGCTCGCGATCGAGCCCGCTGGCACCGGGCGCACCGAGTGCGGCCCGAAGCAGCCACTCTACTCAGGGACCGTCTTGGCGCTCGATTCGCACGGCGACACGATCTACACGACCACGCTCGTTGTGCCGTAGCACGTGCTCGCGAACCGCACAATACGGCGCCTTCGCCGCTCGGCCTCTCGCGCTCAGGACCCCCGACCCTTCGCCGCAAACGCCCCAGCGGCTCCCAAAGCGCGTGCGCTACCACTGCGCTACACCCCGGCGAGTTTCGTGCTCAGGAAGCGCACATGCTTCCCGAGCGACGCCCTGAAGACTAGCCTACAGCGCTCCAAGCGCACGATGCGTCGACCCGCCCCGAACCGCGAGCGCATATCCGTCGACCACGCCCGGGGCGGGGCGTAACCAGGAGGCGCGGCCGGCGAGCCGTTCGCCTCTCGCCATCCGCGGAGCCGTGGCCTACGGTGGGCGACGAATCGTTCACTGCCCGAGCGGCATCTCTGGGATATGACAGGCATCGCCTCCCCCGCCGCCACGACCCCGGCCCCCTGGGTGGCCGCCGCGGTCCGCTCGGCGGTCGCGGGCGACGAGGCGGCCTTCGCCCGGATCGTCGAGGCGTACGGGCGCGACCTGTTCCGGGTGGCCTACGTGGTCGCCGGGGACGAGGCGCTCGCCGAGGACGCCGCGCAGGCGGCCTGGTCGATCGCCTGGCGCAAGCTCCCCTCCCTGCGGGATCCCGAGCGTCTGCGGCCGTGGCTCGTCTCGGTCGCCGCCAACGAGGCCCGCCAGCTGATCCGCAGCCGGCACCGCCGCCAGGTCGCCGAGATCCGGGTCCGGCCGCCCGACGATCCCCCGGGCGACCCCGCGGCCGTCGCCGAGCGGCTCGACCTCCTCGCCGCCTTCCGGCACCTCCGGCCCGAGGACCGCAGCCTGCTCGCGATGCGCTACGTCGCGGGGCTCGACGCGGCCGAGATCGGCGCGGTTCTCGGGATGTCGCCCTCGGGCGTGCGGGGCCACCTCTCGCGCCTCCTCGAGCGCCTCCGGAAGGAGCTCCGCGATGGCTGAGATGGACGCCTTCGAGCGCCGCGTCGCCGACACCCTGCTCGGCTACAGCCGACGAGGCCGCGCCGACCCTGGACGCCGCATCGGTCGCCCGCCGGGCCGCCCTCGCCCACCCTCGGCGAGCTGCGGCGGGCCTCCTGCCCTGGCGCCTCGTCGCGATCCCGCGCGTCGCGTGGGTCCTGCTGCTCGCCGGGCTGCTGCTCGCGCTCATCGGCGGCACGCTCCTCGTCGGCTCGCAGACGCAACGGAGGCTCCCGGCCGCGTGTGGCCGTTTCCTTCGGCGCAGCTGCCCAACTGTCCGCCCGGGTCGACGCCCGACAAGCCGGGGCCGGTCGACCAAGCGCGGCCCCAGAGCCCCGGGGCGAGGCATTCGACCGCCGCGCCGGCAAGCTGGTCTACCTCGCCTTCAACACCGAGGGCGATCGGAGACGTGGACGGTCGAGACGTGGACGTTCGACGTGTGCACGAACACCTGGACCCGGATGCATCCGAACCGGGAGCCAGCGCTCGGAGTGCGAATACCTCGTCTACGACGCCGACTCCGACGTCACGATCGGGGTCCCCTCCAGGAACTGGGAGTACCCCGAGGTGATCGGGAAGGTGTGGGCCTACGACCTCCAGGCCAACACATGGACCGAGGGCGGGGCGGCCCCCACGAGTGGCCTGAGGTTCTACGACCCGGTGTCCGGCCTCGTGTTCGCCGAGCGAATGGACACTACGACGTCGAGACGGACTCGTGGACCCCGAACCCACGGGGAGGCGACTGCCATGCGTGCGTGGCTACGACGCCTCCGTCGACCGGGCCATCAAGTACCACGGGGAGGGAGTCCCTGCCACATCGCTCCTCGACATCCGCACCGGCGTCTGGTCAACACCCGACGCCGAGACCCCGGACTGCTCGATGCACTCGTGGGGGGTGTACCCCGCCATTGTGTACGACGAGGCGGCGCGACGGACCGTCGTCACAGGCACGTTCAACATGTGCGCCTACGACGCGACGGCGGACCGCTGGGAGATCCTCTACGAACGCGACGACTTGGAACCGCTGCCGATGCCCATGGTGTACGACCCGGTCAACCGGCGGCTCCTGGTGTTCGGGTACGGCGGCGGCCCCGACACCATCGTGATCGGCGACATCGTCGCCTTCGATCTCGCGACCCGCGAGTGGACCGTCCTGCTCGAGCCGGACCTGTCCGAGTCGGATCCGTGCGTCTCCGCCCGGCCGGGCTGGGCCCTGGATCGGGCGCCGGCGTCGACCGACCCGGACGGGTCGCCCTGGATCCGGGCCGCGAGTGTGACGCTCCACGGTGGACCGTTCTTCACCCGCGTCGTCGGCGTGGCCGACGAGCCCTGGTCCAGCACGCCTCCCGCAGCCCCGGCGACCGTCATCGACGGGCTCTTCCTGCCCGAGTGCCAGCTGTGGAGCGATGGCACCGTGTGGTGGGAGGAGACGACCACGGACCCGGCATCCAGGGCGTGGATCGAGATCGACCTCGGCGGCACCTTCGAGCTCGACGGGGCGGTGGTCCAAGCGGACGTCGATGACATCTATCTGCTCTCGTATCGGGACCCCGAGACGGCGGCGTGGCTCCCGTTGTGGGACATCCAGCCCGGGGAGGCCGGCGAGGCCACGCGGCCACACCAGGGGGATGCGTCGGCGCGCTGGCCGCTCGCGCGGCCGGTCGTCACGGACGCGCTCCGGTTCGAAGCGAACTCCTCCTGCGAGAACGCCGCCAGCGGGAATCTGTCTCCGCCAGAGCCGACCTCGGCTCCCTGCGGCGCCCAGTACTCGGTCTCCGAGATCGCCGTCTTCGGCGTGCCGGCGCCCTGAGCGGCGCGAGTGTCACCGTCCCGACCGCATCTCCGACATCAACCCCGTAGCCGACTCCAACGCCACGCCGCCGGCGAGAGCGTCCCGAAGGAGATCCGAGATGAACGCAAGCGGCACGGCCGGCCGGCTCTTCGTCGGCCTGATCGTCGTGGCCCTGCTGGCCGGCTGCGCCTGCAACCCGCAGACCGTCGCCAAGACCAGCAACGTCGCCTTTGAGTCGTCCAACCCAGTGTTGACGACGGGCGTGCTCGACGTCTACGCGCCGGCCAAGGGTGGGCCGTGGCCCGTGGTCGTGATGTTCCACGCCGGCCCGCCGCCTCACAAGGAGCGCCTGGACACGCACGCCCGCAGGGTGGCGGACCTCGGGTTCGTCGTCTTCAACGCGACCTGGGGCGCCGGAGCCCCGATCCCGGAGACGTACGAACAAGCCCTGCCGTACACGTCCCAGGCCGCCTGCGCGGTCGCGTTCGCCCGGGCGCACGCGGCGGAGTACGGCGGCGACCCGGCGACGATGATCCTCTTCGGCCACTCGTTCGGCGCGAACTTCATGGCGGCGATGATCGCCTTCGCCCGCCCCGATGCGTCGGCGGGCTGTCTCGTGAGCACGACGCCCGGCGAGATCGACGCCCTGGTCACCTGGGACGGCGACTGGCTGTTGCAGGCCTCCGACGTCAACTGGGACGAGCGCCTCGCCGCCGACCCGAAGCTCCTGGACGCCCTCACGCCGTTGAAGCACCTCCCCGAGCACAGGGACCTCAAGGTCGTGATGCTCGTGTCGGAGAGCCGCAGCGAGGACCTCCACGCCGACCGCCCGCTGCCCGACCCGGCGACCACCGACGCGTTCTTCGCCCCGCGTGACCCGACGGGCGATCCTGCGCCGGCAGCTCGAGGCGAACGGGGCGCTCGCCGACGGCAAGATCGACCTCGCCGAGGCGCAGGGACTGCTCTTCTCGGTCCTCGAGGCGCAGGCGAACCCCGTCTCGCTCGACGTCCTGCCGGGCTCCAATCACATCTCCCTGGGCACGCCGAGGGCTGGAAGGTCCTCCTGGCTGCCTTCTCGAAAGCGGTGGCGAAGGACTGACGCCCGGCTCCGCATCGGGCGCTCCGCTCCGCTGGCGGGATGCGACGCGCACCCGGCGTCCGGGGGCCGTTTGCCTCTCGCCAGGCTTCCTCGGCGCGGTCACCGTGACCCTCCATCGGAACGCAGTACGGAGCCATGAGTCCGAAGACATGCATGACGCCTCCTACGACCTGATGGCGGAAGCCCTCGACCGGCTCCCCAACGGCTTCCCCAGGACGGACTCCGGGCTGGAGATCCAGATCCTGCAGAAGATCTGCTCGCCCCAGGAGGCCGCCCTGGCCGGACTCCTGAGCGGGACGCCCGAACCCGTGGAGGCGATCGCCGCCCGGACCGGGACACCTTCCCGCGAGGTCAGCCGGGCGCTGTTCAAGCTGGTCCGCCGGGGCGTGGTCTGGCTGGACAAGCACGACGGGGAGGTTCGCTTCCGGCTGGCGCCCTTCGTGGTCGGCATCTACGAGGCGCAGGTCGAGTTGATGGACCACGAGCTGGCCCACCTGGTGGAGGACTACCTTGCCGGTGGCGGTGCCCAGGGGATCATGAAGCCGCAGCCGGCCCTGCACCGGGTGGTCCCGGCGGGGGGCACCGTCAAGTCCGAGGCGATCCTGCCCTATGACGACGTGCGGGCCCTCCTCCTCGAGGAGAAGACCTTCACGGTCAACGAGTGCATCTGCCGGCTCCAGCAGGAGCAGCTCGGCGAGAAGTGCCCGTATCCGACCGGGGTCTGCCTGAGCTTCTCCGGACGCGAACGCGCCCACCAGCCGGGCGACCTCACCCAGGCCGAAGCGCTGGCGCTCCTGGACATGACCGAGCAAGTCGGGCTCGTGCACACCGTCAGCAATGTGACCGAGGGGGTCGGCTACGTCTGCAACTGCTGCGGGTGCTGCTGCGGCATCCTGCGCGGGATCACCGATTGGGGGATCTCCGACTCGGTGGCCTATGCCAACTACTACGCCGTCATCGAGCCTGAGCTCTGCTCCGGCTGCGGCAGCTGCATCGAGCGCTGCCACGTGGCTGCCATCTCCGAAGGGGACGGGTTCTCGGTCGTGGACCGCAGCCGCTGCATCGGCTGCGGGCTGTGCGTCACCGGCTGCCCGAACGACGTCGCCCGGCTGGAGCGCAAGCCGGAGGTCGAGATCGTCCACCCGCCGAGGGACTTCGCGGAGTGGGAGCAGCAGCGGCTGCGCAATCGGGATACGCCGACCGGGAGCGCCGCGAACGCCTGAACAAGCGCCTCCGTCCGGCGTTCATCGAGGGAGCCGAGGAGGACTCGCGGCGGAGGCTCGGGCGGGGGCTGACCGGCGAAGAGCTTGCGCGGGTGCTGAGGCGATATCCCGGCGATGTCGGGAGCGTCCGAAGCGGTGGGCCGTTCGCCTCTCGCCAGATGCCCGACGCGCTCCTGCGGTGACGAGTTGGCGGGAGGTTCGTGCTCGCGAACCGCACAATAACCGGGCGGGTTTCGTTGACGAAGCCCGTGCCTGGGGTGCGGAACCCTCCACCGTTCGGCCCCGCCGGCTCCCAAAGCACGTGCGCTACCACTGCGCCACACCCCGGCCCGTTCGTGCTCGCGAAACGCCGAAGGCTCCTCGAGCGACGTCCAGAAGACTAGCCTACAGCGCTCTCGGCGCACGATGCTTGCTCGCCCGAGGGCGAGGCTTCCGCCGGGTCGGATGCCGGCCCAACGGCACTGGCGCCCCGAACCAGCCCCGCCGACGATGGGACACGCGGGCGGCCACGGCGCAGACCGTTGGGACACGCAGGCCGTCCGGCGACATCTCATAGACATGAGCAGCCTCGTACCGGATGTCGCGATCGCCTCGACGGTGCAGCTCGCAGCGGCGGGCGACGAGATCGCGTTCGCCCGGATCGTCGCGGCGCACCGCGCGGAGATGGTGCGGGTCGCCTACGTGGTGTGCGGGGATTGGGACATCGCCCAGGACGCGGCCCAGGCGGCTCTCTGGATCGCCTGGCGCAAGCTCCCTTCCCTGCGTGACCCGGCGCGCCTCCGGCCGTGGCTCATGTCGGTCGTCGCCAACGAGGCTCGGGCCGTCCTCCGTCGCCAGCGCCGCCATCCGGTCGTCGAGCTGACGATCGCAACCGAGGGGACCGGCACCGGCGATCCCGGCGACGAGATCGGGCAGGTCGACCTGACGAACGCGCTCCATCACCTAGGCCCCGACGATCGCGCACTCATCGCCCTGCGCTATCTCGCCGACCTCGATTCGGCTGAGATCGGCAGCCTGACCGGCAGATCCGCCTCCGGCGTCCGCACCCGCCTCTCACGCGTGCTCGACCACCTCCGGAAGGAGCTCGGCGATGACTGAGCGCGACGCCTTCGAGAGCCGCCTCCGCGCCGCCCTCCTCCGTCACGTGGCGGAGGGGCCGACCGACTTCGACGCCCTCGGCTTCGCCCGGACGGTGGCCGCGAAGGAGCCCCGCCGCCACGGGTTCGCGACGGCGCTCAGCTGGCGGGGGCTCGCGATCCCGCGCCTCGCCTGGCTCCTGCTCCTGGCCGGGCCGCTGCTCGCCGCGCTCGTCGGCGGGGCGCTCCTCGTCGGCGCGCAGATGCAGCGGAAGCTCCCGGCCGTAGTGCCGAATCTCGGACCGGTGGCCACGTGCCCACCCGGGTCGACGCCCGACGAGCCGGGCCCGGTCGGCCAGGCGCGGCCCCTCGTTTCGGGCTACCCGCAGATGGCATTCGACCGTCGCGCGGGCAGGCTGATCGCCCTCCCGGGCATCATCCCCGAGACCTGGACGTTCGACGTGTGCACGAATACCTGGACGGAGATGCGCCCGACCCGGGAGCCGACAGGCCTTCAACACAGCGATCTCGTCTACGACGTCGACTCCGACGTGACGATCGTGGAATCCGCCGGGAAGGTGTGGGCCTACGACCTCCAGGCGAACACCTGGACGGAGAAGGGCCCCGCGAAGGGGGCGCCACTGTTCTACGACCCGGTGTCCGGCCTCGTCGTCGCCGGGAGCTTCGAGTCCACGGCGCTGTGGAGCTACGACGTCGAGACCGACACCTGGACTCCGATCTACCACGCGAACGGGCCGCGATCGGGTGGGGTGGGCTGGGCCGGTTCGGGTGGGGCATGGCGCGTGTTTGCCTACGACGCATCCGTCGACCGGGTAGTCGTGGACGCGTTTGACGGGCACGAGCCGTGGCTCCTCGACATCCGCACGGGCACCTGGTCGAGGTCCGGCGTCGAGGCGCTGGTCTTCATCGAGGGGTTCTGGTCGGTGCCCGCCGTCGCCTACGACGAGACCGCCGAGCGGACGGTGTTCGTCGGCAGCGTCCGATGGGCGGCCTACGACGCGGCCGCCGACAGCTGGGAGTTCCTGGGAGAGCGCAGTGGCGAGGAGCGCAGCAGCCCGATGGTGTACGACGCGGTGAACCGCCGGCTCGTCAACATAGAGGACGGGGGTAGGGTTGTCGCCTTCGACCTGGTGACCCGGGCGTGGACCGTCCTGCTCGAACCGAGCGAAGCGCAGCCCACGCCATAGCTTCGAGTGACCCTCCTGGCCGGCCGGCGAGAGCGTCCCGAAGGAGAAGCGAGATGAGCGTCCGGGGGACGGCCGGGCGCGGATCCCGGGACAGCTGATGCCGGGGATCACCTGAGGCGCCTGTCGTCCTCGCGAACCGCGCCCGGGATGATCGCCTGCTGGACCCGGGTCAGGGGCGCCCACTTCGCGCTGCGGCTGCAGCGGAGCTGCTCCGCCGAGAACGCGAGGCCGCCGTTGGCGACGGTCACGACCGCGGTGACGATCTCGTCGATGGACGCCGTCTTGTGGAGGTGGAGACGGTTCCGCCGCACTTCGCGCACGGCGACCTTGCCCCGGTCAACCTCCTCGTACGGGACGGCCGGGTGGCAGCCGTTCTAGATCTCGATCGCGCGCGCCTGGCCCACCCACTCTACGACGCGGCCTGGTTCGCGTGGGTCGTGGCGTTCCATCACGGAGACGTCGTGGAGGCGACCTGGAGCGCGTACGCCGAGGCTGGCCGCGTTGACGTCCGGGCGCCCGTGGCCCTGGCCTTGCTGTGGCCGCTCCAACTGGCGGAACGCCTCGCTGAGGCGCTGGACGCGGGTGAGCGAGCGATGTGGGCAGACCGCCTGGCGACGACGGGCGACGACCTGTCGGGGCGTCGGTGGCGGACGACGTGACGGTGGGCCAGCCGATCCTGCTCGCGAGCTGAGCGATCCGGCGCGAGGCGATGCGCTGTTGCGCCACGTCCAGGCGGCCCCGCGACACCTGCGTCCCGACATCTCCGTCCGGCAGCACGCTATAATGGGTTGCGTTCAGCGCACCATGAGTTCATTGAGTGAAACGCCAGTGACCCGCACCCTGACCCGAGGTCTCGACGTCCTGGAGGCCCTGGCGTGCGCGGACGAGGACGGGCTCGGGCCGTCGGCGCTCGGCCAGCGGGTGGACCTCGACAAGGCGACCGTGACGCGCCTCCTGCGGACCCTCGTCGAGGCCGGGTACGTGACCCAGGACGAGACGACGCGTCGCTATCGACTCACCGGCAAGATCCTGTGGCTGGCCCACCGAGCCACCGTCCGCCTCGACCTTCGGAGCGTCGCTCGACCGCACCTGACGGCGCTGCGCGACGAGCTCGGGGAGACCGTCCACCTGGGCATCATGGATGACCTCCGCGTCATCTACGTCGACAAGCTGGAAGCCGCCAACAGCATCCAGCTCGTCTCGGCCATCGGCCAGGCGATGCCGCTCCACTCGACCTCGCTGGGAAAGGCCATGCTGGCCGCCCTGCCGGACGAGGAGCGCGAGGGGACGTACGCACGGATGGACCTCTCGCCGCGGACCGACAGGACGATCCGGGATCTGCCCACGTTGCGGGAGGAGATCCGTCGCACGCAGCTCCGCGGCTATTCCACCGACGACCGCGAGAACGAGCCGTTCGGGGCGTGCGTCGGGGCCGCGATCGTTGGAGCTGACGGCCGGCCGGTCGGCGCGATCAGCGTCTCCGGCCCGCACTTCCGCATCCGCGATCGCCTCCCGTACTTCGGCGAACGGGCGCGCGCCGTTGCCGCAGCGATCGCCCGGGAGCTGGGGGCCGACGCGGGCGTGCCGACCGACGATCGCGGCCACGCCACCGGGGAGGCGACCTGATGCTCCCGCTGGAGGTCGAGGCGAAGCTGGCGGGCGTCTTCGCGCCGATCTGCACGCCCTTCGCCGCGAACGAGGACGTCGACCACGGCGCCCTGCAGTTCAACCTCGCGCGCTACGCGGACAGCGGGATCCTCGGCTACCTCGCGCTGGGGTCCAACGGCGAGAACCGGAGTCTGGCGGAAGACGAGAAGCTGCGCGTCCTCGACGATGTCGTGCGCCTCAAAGGGCCAGGGCAGGTGGTCCTCGCTGGTGCTGCGTACGACGGGCAGCGCGAGGCCGGGCGCTTCCTCGCGGCCGCGGCGGACCTTGGGGCCGACTTCGGGCTCGTCCTGTCGCCGGGCTACTTCCGGGCGCAGATGACGGACGAGGTCCTGTACCGCTACTTCTCCTCGCTGGCCGACGGGGCGCGGATCCCGCTCCTCCTCTACAACGCCCCGGGCTTCTGCGGCATCACCCTGAGCCCGGATCTCGTAGGGCGCCTGGCGGCTCATCCGAACATCGTGGGCCTGAAGGACAGCGCATCGAGCGGGATCGAGGACTTTCTCCCCTTCCAGGGCCCCTCGTTCCAGGTCCTGGCGGGCTCGGCTAACTTCCTCTTCCGGGCCATGACCGGTGGCTCGCCGGGCGGCACTGTGTCGCTCGCCAACTCATTCCCAAGGCTGGCGCTCGAGCTGTTCGGCTACGGGAGCGCTCGCGACGAGGTCGACGGCGTCCCGCTGCAGGCACGGGTCAGCCGCATCAACGCGGCGATCTCCGGAACCCACGGGGTGGCGGGCGTCAAGGCCGCCATGACCCTCGCCGGGTACCGGGGCGGCATCCCACGGCGCCCCCTGCTCCCCCTGGAGCCTGGGCAGGTCCAGGCGCTGCAGGCGCTCCTCGTTGCGGAGGGTCTCCTCCCGTGAGCCCCGACATCCTCGCCATCGACGTCGGGACGAGCGGGCTCAAGGTCGGGGTCTTCGGCCCCGGCCTCGAGCAGCGAAGCGAGGCGCAGCGTACCTACGCGCCGCACATCTACGACCGGGGCAAGGCGGACATCGAGCCCGAAGCCTGGTGGGAGGCGCTGCGCGAATGCTGCGTGGAGGTAGCGGCCAGCCTGGCCGGGGTCGGCGTCGTCTCCCTGTCCGTCACCACACCAGGGCTGACGCCCATGGCCGCCGACGGCACGGCGCTCGCGCCTGCCGTGCTGTTCCTCGACGGACGTTCCCGTGCGCAGTCGGCCGGCATTCGCCGGATCGTTGGAGAGAGGAGGTTCCTCGCCGAGACGTGCAACCTGCCCGTATCGGGCGGCTCGTCGCTGTCGTCCATCCTCTGGTTCCAGGAGGAGCAGCCGGAGGTCTGGGCGGCGGCCGCGAAGTTCGGCCACTGCAACACCTATCTCGTCAAGCGGATGACGGGCCGCTGGGCGATCGATCCCTCGACGACGTCGATCACCGGCCTCTACAACACGGCCCGTAACGACCTCACGTGGAACCGCGAGATCCTCGACCTGGCCGGCATCCCGGAGGACAGGCTGCCACCGCTCATGCCCTCCCACGAGCCCGCCGGCAGGCTGCTGTCCCCGGTCGCCGATGAGCTCGGCCTGCCTCCCGACTGCTCGGTGCTGTGCGGTGGCAACGACGCCGTGCTCGCGGCGCTGTCCGGAGGACTGACCGAGCCCGGCGACATCAACATCATCAGTGGGACGTGCGACATCGCCAACGTCTGCACCGACCGTCCGATCGCCTCGCCCACCTTCAACGTCCGGTGCCACGTCGTCCCCGGTCGCTGGCTCACCTTCTTCGTCCTCAATGCTGGCGGCGAGGCGCTGGACTGGTTCCGTCGGATCGCCTGCAGCGAGCTGGGCGACGACGAGTTCTATGGCGAGTACGTCCCACGCGTGCTCGACGAGTTCTTCCAGGATCCGGATCCGGATTCACGCGAAGCCGAGCTCCCGGAGTACGTGCCGTACCTCGGCGGCAGCCGATACTCACTCGAGAGGCTCACGGCCGGCTTGGGCGGCCTGACGCTCGAGACCACGCGTGACGACCTGCTGCTCAGCCTCGTCCGCGGCAACGCGACGTACCTCGGCGGGCACCTCCGCGAAGTCGCCGCGCTCGTGCCCATCGGGCGCCGGGTGGGGATCTCAGGCGGCGGGGCAAGGATCCGCGGAATGCTCGAAGCCAGGCGCCGCTGGACCGGCGACTTCGAGTACGTGTTCCAGGACCAGTCCTCGTTGCTCGGCGCGGCGATCCTCGGCCAGATCAGTCAGTCGGGACGGCTGCCCGGTACCGGACAGGTCCCCGCGAGAGTCACCCAGGAGGCAATCTCATGAGCGCAATTGGCACTGCCAGCACGACGTCCACCGATGCGAAGGCGGCGGCCGCCGAGCTGGTCGAAAGGGCGAAGGCAGGACTCGTAGGCACGCCGACGCTGGCCATCCTGTTCGCGACGACGCAGTACGACACCGAGGCCCTCGTGTCCGGTGTGTCGGAGCTGCTGGGCGGAGTGCCCCTGTGGGGCGGATCCTCCTCCACCGGCGTCTTCCAGGATGACGGCTGGGTCACCAGCGAAGGCGGCGCGGCCAGCCTGATGCTGATCGCGGACCGGCCGGCCGGAGTGGGGGTGGCGGCTGTCGGCGAGGGCGACGGTTTCGCGGCCGGCAAGGAGGCGGCCCTGGCGGCTCTCGAGCAGCTCGGCGGTCAGGCCGGCGCCCTGCTGACCATCGCCTTCATGGGACCCGAAGAGGAGATCCTGCGCGGGATCGCCGAGGTGGCCCCGGGCGTGCCGGTGGTCGGCGGGACGTCGTCGGACCACTCTCCCGACGGCAAGTTCCAGCAGTTCGCGAACGGCCACGCCTACAAGGGCCACTTCGCCATCGCGGCCCTCGGTGGGCCGATCGGCTACGCGTTCACGAACGGCTACCGACCGACCGGCAAGAAGGCCACCGTCAGCAAGGCGTCGGGGCGCACGGTGTTCGAGCTCGGCGGCCGCCGGGCCATGGATGTCTACTCGGAGTGGGTCGCCCGACCCGAGTCCGAGATCGGCGGCGGCGCTCTCGTGTCGTTCAGCGTGCAGTACCCGCTGCTCTTCCACAAGGATGGCATCACGTACTCCGCCCACCCGGTCAACAGCAACCCCGACGGTTCGATGGACTTCGGGGCGGCCATGAGCCCCGGCATGCTCCTGGAGCTGGGCGAGGCCTCCGTGAACGGGCTGATCGCCGAGGCGGGCAACGTGGTGTACAAGGCGGTGCAGGACGTTGGTCACCCGAAGGCCATCGTGCTCGCCCATTGCGGCGGCCGCGCCATCGCCCTCGCCGACCGGATCAGCGAGATCCCCGGCGAGGTAGAGCACGCCGTCGGCCACATGCCCTTGATCGGCTACCTCGCGTTCGGGGAGCAGGGCGTCTCGGTGGCAGGCATTCCCACCCATGCCGACCTGAGCCTCTCTGCGCTCGTTCTCGGCTAGGTGCCGGTGCCAATGAAGACAGTGGCGGACGCGGAGCTGGTCGGCGGCTGACCGGCGGCTTCGCGCCGCTGCCACCCAAGGTCTGGCCGCGCCGGGGGCGCGGCCGCTCAACCCGGAGGATCACGATGGCTGTCGCTACTCGCCGCTACCAGAACTACGTGAACGGTCGGTTCGTCGACGCCCAGGAGAGCAAGACGCTGACCGTCGAGAACCCGGCCACCGGCGCCGCGGTGTCGGACGTCCCCGACTCGACCGTCGAGGACGCGCGGGAGGCGATCGAGCTCGCCGACCGGGCCCAGCGCCAGTGGGCGAAGCTGGCCCCGATCGAGCGCGCGAACTACCTGCACAAGATCGCCGCCGGAATCCGCAAGGACGCCGAGCACCTCGCCCGGGT